>NZ_JOHS01000036.1 GCF_000725625.1 Streptomyces sp. NRRL F-6676 | reverse complement strand
GTGTGGGGGTGCGGGGGGTGGGGCTGGTCGTGCGCGGGAGAGCTCGTGGGGTGCGATGGGGCGTCGGGTGCTGCGGGTGGGGTGTGGCCGGTCGCGCGGTTCCCCGCGCCCCTGGGTCGGCTGGTGGCGTCGGACATCGGAGGGTCAGCCCTTCGTTCGTGGAGGCGGGGAGGGGGACGTACGGGGCGGGGGAACCCCGCGGTCCGCACCGGACGCCGCTGCGCGGCCCGAACCCCCGCCCCGACCGTCGCCGTCCGGGAACTCGTGCCCCGCGCGCATCCGGGCCTGGGCCAGCAGGCTGGCCGCGAGGAGGGGCGGCAGGAGGGCCAGTGCGGGTGCCGGGCCCCAGCCGGATGCGAGGATCGCGGCGGCCAGGGTCAGGCGTTCGCCGACCAGGACCTCGTGGGAGCGCAGGGACAGGCGTGCGGAGGGGGCGGGACTGCGCAGCAGGGGGACGAACGCCGCCGCACCGGCCGCCGCCGCGCACCCGGCGAGGACGGCACCGGCGGCGGTGTGGGCGGCGGTGCCCAGGTGCAGGGCGGTGACCGTCAGCGCGGCGGCGTACAGCAGCGCGGACGTCCGGATGGCCACCACCGGGCCGTGCGCCACCGGCAGTGTCCGGTAGCCGCCCGCCCGGTCGGCCTCCGCGTCCCGCAGCGTGCCGACGATGTTGGACGCGGTGTCGTGGAGCAGGAACGCCAGGGCCACGGGGAGGACGTGCCAGGACGGCGGCTCCCCGAGCGGGACGCTCACCGCCGCGCCGTAGCCGACGGCCATCGCGGTCAGCAGGCCCCGGACCGCGTTGCCCAGCAGCCCGCGCCCCTTCAGCAGCCGGCTGTAGGCCACGACCCCCGCGAGCGCGAGCAGCACCGCCACGACGGCGGGCCAGTCGACGGCGGCGGTGACGGCCGCGGCGGCCAGGACGCACCCCAGCCCGCAGTTGCGCGCCGTCGCCGCGGACAGCCGGCCGGAGGGGAGGGGCCGTTGCGGCTTGCCGATCGCGTCGAGGTCGCGGTCGAAGTAGTCGCCGAGATAGTGGCCGCCCAGCCAGGCGAGCGTGGGGCAGAGCCACGCGGCCAGGACCCCGGCGGCGGTGGGGTCGCCGGTGCCGGACGCCGCACCGGCCAGGCCCACCAGGCCCGGGTAGGAGAGGGTGTACGGGCGCCACGTCTCCAGGTGTGCGCGCACCGCCGTGCGCCTCGGGGACGCGGGCGGTGCGCCGGCGGATCCCACGGCTCACCGGTCCCGGGACACGGAGAGGTCGGCCACCGCCGCGAGCGTGTCGCGGGCCCGGCTCGCGGGCAGGCCGAGCAGCGCCTCCTTGGCCCGCTCGCCCTCGGCCAGCGTCGCCGCGCGCGCCCGGTCCAGCGCACCGGTGCTCGCCAGCAGGGACCGTACGGTGACCAGAGCCTCGTCGGCGGGCACGGTTCCGTCGAGCGCGGTGGCCAGCAGCCGGCGGCCCCGGTCGTCGGCCTCCTCCCAGCACAGCAGCAGGGGGAAGGTGGGGCGGCCGTTGGCGAGGTCGCTGAGGACGGACTTGCCGCTCGTCGCCGTGTCGCTGGTGTGCGGCAGCAGGTCGTCGGCCATCTGGAAGGCCCGGCCCAGGTGCTCGGCGAAGGCGGCGAGCGCCGACTGCGTGGCGGGCGAGGCGCCCGCGAGCTGCGCGCCGCCGAGGCAGGCGGCCCGGAACAGTGCGCCGGTCTTGAGGGCGATCATCGTCAGGTAGTGCCGCAGCCCGCTGCCGGGATCCGCGCGCACCTCGTCCTCCATCACCTGCCCGCGGCACAGGTCGATGCCCGCGTCGGCGAGCGTGCGCACCACGGCCAGCTGCCGGTCGCCGGGGACTCCCGCCCCCGCGCGCTCGGCGACCGCGCGGAACGCGCCGATGAACAGGGCGTCACCGGTGACGACCGCGTGGGGCAGACCGTGGCGGGCGACGACCGAGGGGCGCCCGCGCCGTAACTCGTCCCCGTCGATGATGTCGTCGTGGACGAGCGAGCCGACATGCAGGAACTCCATGCCGAGCGCGACGCCGAGGGTGTCCTCCCGGCGCATCCCGGCCGCGGCGGCGGACTCCGTGAACAGCAGCGGCCGCAGCAGCTTGCCCGGCGGCAGCAGGGCCGAGCGGCCCATCGCGTCCACTCCGCCGAGACCGTCGGGACACCGGCGCTCCAGCTCGGCGCGGAGCAGCCGCACGGTGGGCTCGATCAGCGCGGTCGCGTCCCGGGGCGGCAGGGCGAGGGACGGTGTCGCCCCGCCGGCGTTCACGCCGGGCTCCTGGTGCCCGCGCGGAACTCCGCGGCCAGGGCGGCGAACGCGTCGTTGGCCGCCGGTTCGGCGAGGGTGACGCGGACGCCCTCGCCGGGTTTGCCGCAGACCATGACGCCGTGGTCGGCGCAGAACTGGGTCAGTTCCTCGACGCCCTCGGTCAGCGGCAGCCAGACGAAGTTGGCCTGGCTGTCGGCGGAGGTCCAGCCCTGGCCGGTCAGTACTTCGTGCAGCCGGTCGCGTTCGGCGGCGGTCGCCCGGCAGCGGCGTCCGATCTCGGCGTGCGCGCCGAGCGCGGCGACGGCCGCGGCCTGCGCGGGCGCGCTGACACGCAGGAACAGCTGCTGGCCGCGCATCGGATCCAGGACACGGGGGTGGGCCACGAGATAGCCCACGCGGAGACTGAGCAGTCCGTACGACTTGGAGAACGTCCGCACGACGCACACGCGTTCGTCGGTCCGGTACAGCTCGACACCGTCGTCCGTGCTGCCGGGATCGGCGAAGTCGAGATACGCCTCGTCGAGGACCACGACGACATGCGCGGGCAGCAGATCGAGGAACGCCTTCAGCGTGCCCGGGGGGACGACCGTGCCGGTGGGGTTGTTCGGATTGCAGACGACGACCATACGGGTCTCGTCGGTCACGGCGGCGGCGAGCGCGTCGAGATCGTGCCGCTCGTCGACGAGGGGGACGCGGACCACGGAGGAGCCCGCGTTTTCGGCCATCATCGGATACGCCTCCCACGACGGCCAGGCGTGCACCGTGTGGGTTCCGGGCCCCGTGAAGGTGCTGAACAGCAGTTGCAGCAGGGCCCCGGATCCGGGCCCGACCATGACGTCCCCGGCCGGTACGCCGAGGTGCTCGCCCAGCGCCCGGGAAAGGCCCGTACCCAGGGCGTCCAGCGTGCGGTGGGCCTGCGCGGCGGTCTCCCGTACGGCGTCGAGAACGGCGGGGAGCGGGGGGTGGTGCGTTTCGTTCAGCGCCAATTGATGGATGATCGCGCCCGGTTCGGTGACCGGTTGTATTCGATTCCAGCCATTCTTTTCCGACATGAAGCCTCCAGCGCGGAGATATGTCAACGGCTTTCGGGCTGATCCTTTGGGCGACCCAATTTCTCAGTGTTTCCGGATCGGTCGTCGGACATGCTCAAATCCCGCTCAAGATAAAGCGCCGGGAATGTGTGGACCGGTAATTGCGTGCGCTTTCAGGAATATCTGTGTATGGCGGGAGAGATAGTGACGCCGAATAGCGGACCGCTTTGCCGCGGGCCGGGCCGTCCCGGCCGGGGTACTAGGCTGCTGACTTCGGAACCTTCGAGACGTTCGAGATGTTCGAGATGTTCGAGACGAGAGTGCCTGGGGTGGCGTCAGTGCCTGGAGAGTCGATCATGACATCGGTGACGTCCGAGACCGCCGGGGTCGAAGCGGCCGAGGACGCCCTCCTCGGCGGGGGCGTCTGGGTGGAACCCGCCGCGGAGGCGGCCGACGGGACCGGGGTGGCCGGCGCCGCGGAAGCGGCCGGTGACGCCGAGCCGGCCGACGATCCGGAGGCGGTCGACGACGCGGAGCCGGTCGACGACGCGGAGCCGGTCGACGACGCGGAGGCCGGCGGCCCCGTCGACGTGCCCGAGTCCGTGCTGCGGGACGCCCGCGACTTCGGGGAGTACGCCCGTACCGGCGGCTGGGCCTTCGCGCTGAAGGTCGCCCGCAGTGTCCGGCCCGGCGGGCAGCCGGCCGGGGAGACCCCGAAGGTGTCCGCGAAGCGGTTCGCCGAGCTGGCCGGATGCTCGCCGGAGCGGGTCATGCGCCACTACAAGGCGTGGGACATGGCCGCCGACGACGGACTCGTCCCGCAGTTCGAGGCGCTCACCCCCGGCCAGGAGATCGACCTGCCCGACGCCGACGCCTGGGCCGCCTACTACAGCTCCCGCAACAGCGCCGGCTCCGTGCGCGGCACCGCGATCACCGCCGCCGCCGAGGCGGAGGGCATCCGGCCCACCAAGGCCCTGGAGGTCGCCGAGAACCCCACCGCGCTGCGGGCCGCGATCCTCGCCGACCCGGCCACCGCGCACACCGCACGCGCCGCCCTCCTCGACCGGCTGCGCGAGGACCCCGCGCTCCAGACCGAACTGGCCCGCGACATCGCCCGCACCGACGAGCTGAAGAAGGCCGTCGCCACCGAGAACCAGGTCGCGGGCCGCATCGGCTACGTCCGCCGGATCGCCGAGGAGGGCCAGGTCAGGACGCCCGCCGGGCAGACCATCGAGGCCCCGGCCCAGCTGCGCGTGGAGGCCGAGCGTCACCTGTCCCTGCTCGACGAGCTGGACGACGACGAGGACGCCGGGCAGTGGGCCTCCGAGGCCTACGACACCGTCCGCGAACTCGTCGTCCAGACCGTCGAGGCCGACCCCGAGCTGCACCTCACCGAGCGCCGCACCAAGTTCTACAGCAGCCTCCAGAAGGCCACGAAGGTCTTCGAGGAACTCACCTTCGACGACGCGGAGGAGCTGAGCACGCTCTACGAGGACGACATGCTGACCCGTCTGGAGGAGCTCCAGCAGGCCATCGGCAGCTGCATCACCGCCCTGCGCGGCGCGGCGGCGGCCACCCACGGGGCGACTGCACAGCCCGCCCCCGCGGCCATTCCCCAGCCCCAGGCGGCTCCCGGGGTCCCCGCCCAGGCGGCTCCCGAG
Organism: Streptomyces sp. NRRL F-6676; assembly: GCF_000725625.1. Taxonomy (GTDB): domain Bacteria; phylum Actinomycetota; class Actinomycetes; order Streptomycetales; family Streptomycetaceae; genus Streptomyces. The sequence continues at coordinate 54,829 of NZ_JOHS01000036.1, read as the reverse complement.
GAGGCCGCCGCCGCACCCGCCGCTGCGTCTCCTGCGGCTAAGACTCCTGCTGTCCCGACTCCCGGCGCACCTCCGCGATCGTGACCGGCCGGTGCTCGGCCAGCGACAGCGTGCACGCCTCCGCGATCCAGCCGGCCTCCAGCGCGTCCGCCACCGTGCACGGTGAGGACCGCCGGCCGGCCACCACCTCGGTGAACGCGGCCAGTTCGCTCCGGTAGGCGGCGGTGAAGCGGTCCATGAAGAAGTCGTACGGCAGCCCCGACGGGAACGTCACCCCCGGCTCCACCGAGCGCAGCGGCAGCCGGTCCTCCAGGCCGACCGCGATGCTGTCGTTGAAGCCGTGCAGCTCCATGCGGACGTCGTAACCCCGGGCGTTGTGGCGGCTGTTGGACACCACGGCGATCGTGCCGTCGTCCAGGGTGAGCAGCGCGCCCGTGGTGTCCGCGTCGCCCGCCTCCTTGATGAACTCGGCGCCCCGGTTGCCGCCGGTGGCGTACACCTCGGTGACCTCGCGGCCGGTCACCCAGCGGATGATGTCGAAGTCGTGCACCGCGCAGTCGCGGAAGATGCCGCCGGACGCGGCGATGTACGCGGCCGGCGGCGGCGCCGGGTCCAGCGTCGTGGACCGTACCGTGTGTAGCGGGCCCAGCTCGCCGGCGCGCACCGCCTCCCGGGCGGCGGTGAAACCGGCGTCGAAGCGGCGGTTGTAGCCGATCTGGATCTCCACACCGCTGTCCCGGACCGCCGCGAGGACCTCCGTGCCCTCCCGCATGGTGCGGGCCACCGGCTTCTCGCAGAAGACGGGCACCCCGGCCCGCACCGCGGCCAGGAGCAGTTCCGGGTGGGCGTCGGTGGCCGCGGCGATCACCACGCCGTCCACGCCGGCCGCCAGGACGGCCTCCGGCGAATCCGCCACCTCCGCGCCGAACCGTTCCGCGGCCCGCTTGGCGGCCTCCGTGAACGGGTCGGTGACCACGAGGGAGTCGACCACCGGGAGGGCGGAGAGGGTCTCGGCGTGGAACGCGCCGATCCGTCCGAGCCCCATGATGCCGATGCGCATGTGCTGCCTTTCGTTTCGTTCTCGGTCGTGCTCGGGGCCGGCCGTGTCCCGTTTCGGGCCCCGGCCGGACCGTACGTCAGTCCTGTCCGCCGATGACGGCGCACGGTTCGGGTGGTGGTGTCGGGCAGCGCGCCCCGCGAGGCGGGCCCGGCCGCCAGGTCCTCGTCTGCCTCGCCGCGTCCTTGCCCGGCTCCGGGCGGCGGCCGGTCGCGCGGCCCGGTCAGCTCCTGCGGCGCCCGGCGGCCGCCGTCAGCGCCTCGCGCAGCGCCTCCGCCGGCCACTCCTCGCGCACCGCGCGCCGTACGAGATCCGCCTGCGAGGGCGGGGCCAGGCCGTCCACCGGCGGGTCGAGGTCCAGGTCGGTGGGAAAGGGGTAGCCCTCGGCACAGGCGGCGACCACCCGGTCCAGCCACTCCTCGCCCGCGCCCCCGGCCTTCCGCCTCAGCAGCACCGGATAGACGGCGTTCACCACGGCCTCGCGGTCCACTCTCTCCATCGCCCGGCCGAACGCCGACGAGATCTGCAACAGGTTGGCCATCCGCCGGACGTCCGCCGAGCGGTTGGCGCCCGCCGCGTGGAACAGCGCCGGGTTGAAGAAGACCGCGTCCCCCTTGGCCAGCGGCAGCTGCACGTGGTGCGCGTCGAAATAGGCGCGGAACTCCGGCAGCCGCCAGGCCAGATAGCCCGGCTCGTAGCCGTGCGAGTACGGCAGATAGAGCGTCGGCCCCGACTCGACCGGCATGTCGCAGTGCGCCACCGCGCCCTGGAGCGTCAGCACCGGGGAGAGCCGGTGGACGTGCGCCGGGTACGCGGCCGCCGCCCGCGCCGACAGGAAGCCCAGGTGGTAGTCCCGGTGCGGGGACTGGGCGGCGCCGCCGGGGTTGACCTGGTTGATCTGCGAGGTGATCTGGTAGCCGGGGCCCAGCCACGCCTCGCAGACCAGCGCCACGACCTCGTTGGCGTAGTAGTCCGCGAACACCTCCGGGTCCTGCCGCGCCAGCTTCTCCAGCGCGTTCCACACCCGGTCGTTGGTGCCCGGCGCGGCGAAGTGGTCGCCCGCAGGTGTGCCGGCCGCGCGCTGTGCGGCTATCAGCGTCTCGAAGGCCGCGGTGGCCCGGTCCACGACGCCGGGGTCGGGGAAGGCGCCGCGGAAGACGGCCACCCCGGGACCGTCGGTCAGCGCGCGCACCACCTCCTCCGCCACCGACCGCCGCTCGGCTTCGCCGGCCGCGCGCAGCCGGCCGCCGTCGTAGAAGAGGACGTTGTGCGCCACCTCGGCGGCGTGCGGATGGTCGGCCGGGTCGGTGGTGCGCTCCACCAGGGCACGGAAGGCGTCGAGGTCGCAGTCCTGCTCGGACAGCCATGAGCTGCGCACGGGGGTGGCGTGGGACATCGGCGTCCTTTCCTGGCCGAGGGGCGACGGAACGCCCGATCACTGCCATTCTGAGGAGCGCGGACCCCTCGGACAACCAGCAGAGAACCCTCAAAAACCCCTCAGCCGACCCCGAGAAGAACCCCCGGGAGACCCCTGACATGGCCCACCCGTACCCGCTGCGCGAGATAGCCCGCCAGGCCGGGCTCAGCGAGGCCACCGTCGACCGCGTCCTCAACGAACGCGGAGGAGTGCGCCCCGGCACCGCGCGTGAGGTGCACCGGGCCATCGCCGAACTCGACCGGCAGCAGACGCAGGTCGGCCTCGTCGGCCGCACCTTCATGATCGACATCGTGATGCAGGCGCCGGAACGGTTCTCCTCCGCCGTGCGCGGCGCCCTGGAGGCCGAACTGCCGCTGCTCCAGCCGACCGTGCTGCGCTGCCGCTTCCATCTGCGCGAGACCGGCCCGGTGGACGGCCTCGTCGCCACCCTGGACCGGATCGCCCGGCGCGGCTCGCAGGGCGTGCTGCTCAAGGCACCCGATGTGCCGGAGGTCACCGCCGCCGTCGGCCGGCTCACCGCGGCCGGTGTCCCGGTGGTCACCCTCGCCACCGACCTGCCCGCCGGCGGCCGTCTCGCCTACGTCGGCATCGACAACCGGGCGGCCGGCGCCACGGCCGCGTATCTCACCGCCCAGTGGCTCGGCGACCGCCCCGGCAGCGTGCTGATCAGCCTGAGCAGCGGCTTCATGCGCAACGAGGAGGAGCGCGAGATGGGCTTCCGCAGCACCCTGCGCAGCCTGCGGCCCCGCCGCGCGCTCGTGGAGATCGACGAGGGGCAGGGGCTCGACGCCGCCCAGTACCATCTCGTCCTCGACGCGCTCGCCCGCGATCCCGGGATCCGCGCCGTCTACTCGATCGGTGGCGGCAATGTGGCGACGCTGAAGGCGTTCGAGGCGGTGGGCCGCGAGTGCGCGGTGTTCGTCGCGCACGACCTCGACCAGGACAACACCCGGCTGCTGGCCGCGCACCGGCTCTCCGCCGTCCTCCACCACGACCTGCGCCAGGACATGCGCCAGGCCTGCCGGATCCTGCTGCGCGCCCACGGGGCGCTGCCGCCGGCCGGGCCCGTGCGGCCGTCGGCGATCCAGGTGGTGACGCCGTACAACATGCCGCCGGAGGCGGGGACCGCGGTGGCCGGCCAGGGCCGGGAATTGGGGCGCGGTGCCCCCGTACGGTAGGGTTGACCTGCGTGATCACGCGGGGTGACCCGCGTCGGACGCGACCGGGACGTGGCGCAGCTTGGTAGCGCACTTGACTGGGGGTCAAGGGGTCGCAGGTTCAAATCCTGTCGTCCCGACGGTCGGAGATCGAAGAGGGAGAAGCCGGAGCTTTCCGGCCTCTCCCTCTTCGCATGTCGGCGTGCCCGTGTGCCCGTTCTCCACGGGTGTGCTCAGAACCTCTGTGCCCGTGTGCTCAGAACGCGCAGCCCACGTGGGCCAGTGCCTGCTTGAGCAGGACGCCCTGACCGCCCGGCATCTCGTTCTGCACCATCGCGGAGGCGGCCTCCTGGGGGCTGAACCAGACCAGGTCCAGCGCGTCCTGCCGGGGGCGGCAGTCGCCGGTCACCGGGACGATGTAGGCGAGGGACACGGCGTGCTGGCGCGGGTCGTGGAACGGGGTGATGCCCTGCGTCGGGAAGTACTCGGCGACGGTGAAGGGCTGGAGTGAGGCGGGGACCCGGGGCAGGGCCACCGGGCCGAGGTCCTTCTCCAGGTGCCGCAGCAGGGCGTCGCGGACACGCTCGTGGTGCAGGACGCGGCCGGAGACGAGGGTGCGGCTGACCGTGCCGTCGGGGCCGATGCGCAGCAGCAGTCCGATGCTCGTGACCTCACCGCTGTCGTCGACGCGGACCGGTACCGCCTCGACGTAGAGGATCGGCATCTGGGCGCGCGCCTGCTCGAGGTCGTCGGAGGACAGCCAGCCGGGCGTGGTTTCGGTCGTGTCGGACATTGGCCGATCATAACCGGGGGCTCTGCCGGGGGAGAGGGGTCCACGAACCCCGGGGGGCGTGGAGCCGCGGTCGCGCACGCGGCTCCACGCCCCCTTCACGGCGGTGGCGTTACGCCAGCGACGCCAGCGCCTCGTTCCACGTGGTGGACGGGCGCATGACCGCCGTCGCCTTGTGCACGTCGGGCTGGTAGTAGCCGCCGATGTCCGCCGGCTTGCCCTGGACCGCGGCCAGCTCGTCCACGATCTTCTGCTCGTTGGCGGCGAGCGTCTCGGCGAGCGGGGCGAAGGCCTTCGCCAGATCCGCGTCCTCGGTCTGCCCGGCCAGCTCCTGCGCCCAGTACAGGGACAGGTAGAAGTGGCTGCCGCGGTTGTCGATGCCGCCGACGCGGCGGCTCGGGGACTTGTCCTCGTCGAGGAACGTCGCCGTGGCGCGGTCGAGCGCGTCGGCGAGGACCTTGGCCCGCGTGTTGCCCGTGGTCTCGGCGTACTGCTCCAGCGACGGCACCAGCGCGAAGAACTCGCCCAGGCTGTCCCAGCGCAGGTAGTTCTCCTTGACGAGCTGCTGCACGTGCTTGGGGGCCGAGCCGCCCGCGCCCGTCTCGAACAGGCCGCCGCCCGCCATCAGCGGCACGACCGACAGCATCTTGGCGCTGGTGCCCAGCTCCAGGATGGGGAAGAGGTCGGTCAGGTAGTCGCGCAGCACGTTGCCGGTGACGGAGATGGTGTTCTCGCCGCGGCGGATGCGCTCCACCGACAGCTTGGTCGCCTCGACGGGGGGCAGGATGCGGATGTCCAGACCCTCGGTGTCGTGCTCCGGCAGGTACTGCTTCACCTTCGCGATGAGCTGCGCGTCGTGGGCGCGGTCCTCGTCCAGCCAGAACACCGCCGGGTCGCCGGTGGCGCGGGCGCGGGTGACGGCGAGCTTGACCCAGTCGCGGATCGGGGCGTCCTTGGTCTGGCAGGCGCGGAAGATGTCACCGGCCGAGACGGCCAGCTCGAGGACGGCCTCGCCGGACTGGTCGACCAGGCGGACCGTGCCGGTCGCCGGGATCTCGAAGGTCTTGTCGTGCGAGCCGTACTCCTCGGCCTTCTGCGCCATCAGGCCGACGTTCGGGACCGAGCCCATCGTCGACGGGTCGTAGGCGCCGTTGGCCCGGCAGTCGTCGAGGGCGGCCTGGTAGACGCCCGCGTAGGAGGAGTCGGGGATGACGGCGAGGGTGTCGGCCTCCTGGCCGTCCGGGCCCCACATGTGGCCGGAGGTGCGGATCATGGCCGGCATGGAGGCGTCGATGATCACGTCGGAGGGCACGTGCAGGTTGGTGATGCCCTTGTCGGAGTCGACCATGGCCAGCGCCGGGCCCTCGGCGAGCTCGGCGTCGAAGGAGGCCTTGATCTCGGCGCCCTCGGGCAGGTTCTCGATGCCCTTGAGGATGCCGCCGAGGCCGTCGTTCGGGGTGAGGCCGGCGCCGGCGAGGGTCTCGCCGTACTTCGCGAACGTCTTCGGGAAGAAGGCGCGCACCACGTGACCGAAGATGATCGGGTCGGAGACCTTCATCATCGTGGCCTTGAGGTGCACGGAGAACAGGACGCCCTCGGCCTTGGCGCGGGCGATCTGCGTGGTGAGGAACTCGCGCAGCGCGGCGACGCGCAGCACGGAGGCGTCGACGACCTCGTCCGCCTGGACCGGCACGGACTCGCGCAGCACCGTGGTGGAGCCGTCGTCGCCCTTGAGCTCGATGCGCAGGGTGCCGTCCTGGGCGATGACGGTGGACTTCTCGGTCGAGCGGAAGTCGTCGGCGCCCATCGTGGCCACGTTGGTCTTGGAGTCGGCGGACCAGGCGCCCATGCGGTGCGGGTGGGTCTTGGCGTAGTTCTTCACCGAGGCGGGGGCGCGGCGGTCGGAGTTGCCCTCGCGCAGCACCGGGTTCACGGCGGAGCCCTTGACCTTGTCGTACCGGGAGCGGATCTCCCGCTCCTCGTCGGACTTCGGGTCGTCCGGGTAGTCCGGCAGGGCGTAGCCCTGGCCCTGGAGCTCGGCGATCGCGGCCTTGAGCTGCGGGATGGAGGCCGAGATGTTCGGCAGCTTGATGATGTTGGCGGCCGGGGTCTTGGCCAGCTCGCCCAGCTCGGCCAGCGCGTCGGGGATGCGCTGGTCCTCGTTCAGGTACTCCGGGAAGACGGCGATGATGCGCCCGGCCAGCGAGATGTCGCGGGTTTCCACGGCGACACCGGCCTGCGAGGCATACGCCTTGATCACCGGCAGGAACGAATGCGTTGCCAGGGCCGGGGCCTCGTCAGTATGCGTGTAGATGATGGTCGAGTCAGTCACCGGGTGCTCCGCTCCACGTCCACGTCGTCTTCGTCTGCGTCGTCTGTGACATTGCTTGACATCAAGATATCTCGTGTCGGGGCGGGACGGCACGGGGGGCTTCGGGGCGGAGTCCCTCAGCCCGGGGATGCGTGGGGGCGGGGGCCGGTTCGTTGGCGGGTGCGGGTGCGGGTGCGGGCGCGTGTGCGTGGGGGCTCGTCGCGCGGCGATCGGTCCCCACCGGCCTGCGGATGACGACGAGAGGCGCCCCCGGCATTTCTTTCGCCTCCGTGGGCGACCAACGCACCGCCCACCCCAGTCGGCTGACGCACCGGCAGGCGGATGCGGCAGGATGTGCGGTCGCGCCCCCGGTCGCGCCCCCAGGTGAACCGCCGGGCGTGCCGCTGGGCGTACCGCATATCCGAGAACGAGCAGGTGGCACGTGACGAGACCGCACATCCGGCCGGCGGCGGGTTCCGTCGGCGCACCCCCCACCGCCGGAGGCGTCCGGTGACCCGGGCGCTCACCCTGGACGATCTGGTCGTCGCCGGGGTCGCCCTCGTCGCGGGACTGCTCGCCGGGTTCCTGCTGCGGCTGCTGCTCCGCTGGCTCGGCAAGCACGCCGGGCGCACCCGCTGGCGCGGCGACGACGTGGTCGTCGACACCCTGCGCACCGTCGTGCCGTGGGCCGCGGTCACCGCCGGGGCGGCGGCCGCCGCGGCGGCGCTGCCGCTCACCAGCAGCGTGGGGCACCACGTCGACCAGGCGCTGACCGTGCTCCTCATCGCCGTCAGCACGGCGACGGCGGCCCGGGTGATCAGCGGCCTCGTGCAGACGGTCACGCAGTCCCGGTCCGGTGTCGCGGGTTCGGCCACGATCTTCGTCAACATCACCCGGGTGGTGGTGCTGGCGATCGGCTTCCTGGTGATGCTCCAGACGCTCGGCGTCTCGATAGCGCCCCTGCTGACCGCGCTGGGCGTCGGCGGTCTGGCCGTCGCGCTCGCGCTTCAGGACACCCTCGCCAACCTCTTCGCGGGCATCCACATCCTCGCGTCCAAGACCGTCCAGCCCGGTGACTACATCCGGCTGAGCAGCGGTGAGGAGGGGTACGTCGTCGACATCAACTGGCGGCAGACGACCGTCCGCCAGCTCTCCAACAATCTGGTCGTGATACCCAACGGGCAGCTCGCCAAGGCGAACATGACCAACTACACCAAGCCGGAGCAGAACCTGACCGTGCTGGTGCAGGTGGGGGTCGGCTACGAGAGCGACCTGGAGCATGTGGAGCGGGTCACCCTGGAGGTGGTCGCGGAGGTGATGACCGAGATCACGGGGGCGCTGCCGGAGCACGAGCCGGCGGTGCGGTTCCACACGTTCGGGGACTCGCGGATCGGGTTCACGGTGATCCTGGGGGTGGGGGAGTTCAGCGACCAGTACCGGATCAAGCATGAATTCATCAAGCGGCTTCACGCGCGGTACGGGGTCGAGGGCATCCGCATCCCCGCGCCGACCCGGACGGTGGCGCTACAGGGGCAGCCGGAGCCGGGTCTCGTCGCCCTTCCGCAGCAGCGCTCGGGCCGGCCGGAGGCCGAGCACCCCCGCAAGACATGAGGGGCTCCGCTCCGTGGACGGCGAGTGCGGGCGGGCCGTCGCTGGTCGCGCGGTTCCCCGCACCCCTGGGCAGGCCGGGGCGGGCCGGGGGAGCAGAGGCACCGGCCCGCGTGCGGGTGCGCGGCCCGCACCCGCCTCACTCCCGCCCCACCACGCCCTCGGGCAGTTCCTGCGTCCCCACCACGCCCTCGGGCAGTTCCTGCGTCCCCACCACGCCCTCGGGCAGTTCCTGCGTCCCCACCACCCCCAGCAGGTCCAGCAGACCAGCGCTCTCGGTGCCCACCGCCGGTGTGAACCACAGCAGCCGTTGCCGTCCGTCCTCGCTGAACAGGTTGAGGCAGTTGACCTCGACCAGCCCCAGCGCCGGATGGATCAGGCGCTTGCGGTCGTTGCGCCGGAACGCCACGTCGTGGTCGTGCCACAGCGACGCGAACTCCGCCGAGCGGTCGAGCAGCGTCTCGACCATCTCCCGGGCCTCGCCGTCCCGCGCCGCCCTCCGCGCCGCGGCCGCGCGCAGATCGGCGACGAAGGCCCGGGACTGCACCCCGTGGTCCGCCTCCGGATGCAGCCGCCGCGCCTCCGGCTCGGTGAACCACCGGTGCACGAAGCTGGCCCGCGCGCCCCGGAACCCGGTCTGGTCCCCGAGCAGGGCCACCGCGAGCGGGTTCTGGACGAGGGTGACGTGCAGATCGGTGATGACCTGCGCCGGCGTCGACGGCATCCGCTGCAACAGGTCCAGCATCCCGGGATGCACGTGCGAGACGGCCCCCGCGTTCGCCGGCACCGGCCGGTCGGCCAGGTGGTACAGATGGTCGCGCTCGTCGGCCGTCAGCCGCAGCGCCCTGGCCAGCGCCGCGATCATCTGCTCGGACGGCTGCGACCCGGCGCCCCGCTCCAGCTCGTTGTAGTAGTCCACGGACGCCCCGGCGAGCTGGGCGACCTCGTCCCGCCGCAGCCCGGGCACCCGGCGCCGGGGCCCCGTCGGGAGCCCCACGTCGCCGGGTCTGATGCGCGCCCGCCGGGACCGCAGAAACGCTCCCAGCTCGGTGTACTTCGCAGAAGCCATGGTGTCCATTGTGTGCCCGGGCGGGGCCGGGACACAGGGGACGGGATCCCCTGGTTCCGCCGGCGGAGGCCGTCCACGCTGGAGGCATGAACACGAACACCTCAGCTCAGCAGCCGGCGGCCACCCGGGTCGCCGTCGTCACCGGCGGCTCGCGCGGCATCGGCCGGGCGGTCTCCCGGGCGCTCGCCAAGGACGGACTGGCCGTCGTCGTCGACTACGCCAGTGACGAGGCGGCCGCCGAGGAGACGGTGGCGGAGATCACCGCCGACGGCGGCCGGGCGATCGCCGTCCGGGGCGACGTCGCGGACGAGCAGGCGGTCGCCGCCCTCTTCGACCGGGCGGAGCGGGAGTACGGCGGGGTGGACGTCGTCGTCAACTGCGCCGCCCGGATGACCCTGGCCCCCGTCGCCGAGCTCGACCTCGCCGTCCTGGACGCCGTGCACCGCACCAACATCCGCGGCACCTTCGTCGTCGCCCAGCAGGCCGCGCGCCGGCTGCGGGCGGGCGGCGCGTTCGTCGGCTTCTCCACCTCCGTGGTGGGCACGCAGTTCCCCTCCTACGGCGCCTACGCGGCCAGCAAGGGCGCCGTCGAGGCGCTGACCCTGATCCTCGCCCGCGAACTGCGCGGCCGGGACGTCACCGTGAACACGGTCGCGCCCGGACCCACCGCCACGGACCTCTTCCTGGAGGGCAAGACGGAGGAGCAGATCGAGCGGCTCGCCAAGACCCCGCCGATGGAGCGGCTCGGCACCCCCGAGGACATCGCCCGCGTGGTCGCCTTCCTGGCCGGCCCGCAGGGGCGCTGGGTCAACGGGCAGATCCTGCGCGCGAACGGAGGAATGGTATGAGCCCCCGTCCCCAGGTCGTGGTCGTCACCGGCGCCTCCAGCGGCTTCGGCAACCTCACCGCGCGCGCCCTGGCCGGGGCCGGGCACACCGTCTACGCGGGCATGCGCGCCACCACCGGCCGCAACGCCCCCGCCGTCGCCGCGCTCGACGCGCTCGGCACGGAGCGCGGGCTGCGCCTGGCGGCCGTCGAGATGGACGTCCAGGACCAGGAGTCGATCGACACCGCCGTCGCCCGTATCGAGGCCGAACAGGGACGCCTGGACATCGTGGTGCACAACGCCGGCCACATGGTCCTCGGACCGGCCGAGGCGTTCACGCCCGAGCAGCTCGCCGACGTCTACGACATCAACGTCCTGTCCACCCAGCGGGTCAACCGCACGGTGCTCCCGCTCATGCGCCGCCAGGGCCGCGGCCTCCTCCTCTGGGTGGGGTCCTCCTCCACCCGCGGCGGCCATCCGCCCTTCCTGGCCCCCTACTTCGCCGCCAAGGCCGCGATGGACGCGCTCGCCGAGAGCTACGCCGCCGAGGTGGTCAAGTACGGGATCGAGACCACCCTCGTCATCCCCGGCGCGTACCCGAGCGGCACCCACCACTTCGCCCACGCGGGCACCCCCGCGGACACCGCGCGGGCGGCGGCGTACGACGCGGCGTACGGCACGCTCAGGGACAGCATGACCGGCGCGCTCGCCGGCATCTTCCCGCCGGGGCACGCGGCGGACGAGGTGGCCGACGAGATCGTCCGCGTCGTCGGCCTGCCGCACGGCACCCGCCCCCTGCGCACCCACGTCGACCCCAGCCGCGACGGCAGCGAGGTGGTCTCCGCCGTCTACGACCGCATCCGCGCGGAGTTCTACCACCGCATCGGCATCGACGAACTGCTCACGCCCGGCGCGAGCCTCTGACCAGCTGACACACCCCGTAACACACCATTTCCAAGGAGCGACAACCATGCCTTTCGCCAACTTCAAGGTCCCGGCCGGCACCCTCAGCGACGCCGACAAGAAGAAGATCGTCGAGCGCACTACCGACCTCTACGCGGAGATCTACGGCGAGCGCGCCCGCCCCAACACCCTCGTCGTGGTCGAGGAGGTCACCGACGGCGGCTGGGGGATCGGCGGCACCGTCCTGACCGCCGCGATGCTCAACGGCGAGTCCTGACCCACCGCTTCGGGCCCGGCACCCCGGTGCCGGGCCCCCGCCGTGCCCGCAGCCGTCGCAGCGGGGTGGGCGGCAGGGCGCGGGCGTTGCCGCGTGCGTAGTACCGCTCGACGTAGAACTGCCCGGCGCCGAGCACCGTCGTGACCGCGATGTACCAGAGGGTGGCGACCATCAGCAGCGGAATGACCTGGTAGGTCTGGTTGTAGACCAGCTGCACCGAGTACAGCAGGTCGTGCACGGCCAGCACGCTGACGATGCTCGTGCCCTTGAGCGTGCCGATCAGCATGTTCCCGGCGGTCGGCACGATCGAGCGCATGGCCTGCGGAAGGACGATCCGGCGCAGGGTGCGGCGCCGGCCCAGCCCGAGTGCCTGCGCGGCCTCCGTCTGGCCGGAGTCGACGGAGAGGATCCCGCCGCGCACCACCTCGGCGGCGTACGCGGTCTCGTGCAGGGTGAGCCCGATCACGGCGGTGAGGGTGGGCCCGAGGAGGTTCACCGTCTTGACGGTCACGAACTGCGGGCCGAACGGGACGCCCAGGCCGAGCGTCGGGTACAGCGCGCCGATGTTGAACCAGAACAGCAGCTGCACCAGCAGCGGAGTGGACCGGAAGATCCACACATAGCCCCAACTCAGCGTGCGCAGCACCGGGTTGGCGGAGAGCCGCATCACGGCCAGGACGGTGCCGAGGAGGAACCCGAGCACCATCACCGCGCCGGTCAGCCACAGCGTGAGCAGCAGCCCGTCGAGCACGGCGGTGGTGGTGAAGTACCGCCCCACCACTGCCCATTGGAAGGCGTCGTTGCGGACGACGGAGTTGACCACCATGGCGAGCGCGAGCAGCGCCAGGACGGCGGCCGCCTGACGCCCGAGGTGCCGGCGCGGCACGATCCGCGGGGCGTCGGCAGGGCTTGAACCGCCCGGCGCGGACGGCTGTTCCGTGGTGGCCCGGCCGGCGGGGCCGGGGTCGACGGCGGTGACATCGGAAGGCGTGGACATCGGAAGGCCTCTCCGGGGGAGGGAGTCGCTGGCGTGGATGACCGCCCGGGGCACCAAAGCCTGTCGGAGCAGCGCGGCAGCAGCCGCGCCGGTCCGGTGCGTCCGGGGTCCGACGTCGTCACGGTCGCCGCGTCCCTCAACGCGGCCGGAGAGGCTGCCGCACACGGCGGAGCCGACCCGCCCTCGATCGTATGTGCCCACCGCGCACAGGTGTCAACAGGGCATGGCGGGCGGCGGCTCCGGACCGGTCCGCCATCCGAACGCCGCTTGACGAACGGCGCGACCCACTGCTCAATTAATCGCATGGACGCCCAGCAGCGCTTGGTCTCGCGCGGTCACATCGACTTCGGTCGAGTGTGGTCCGCCGCGTGTTGCGCCTGACTCGGCAGCGGGCCCGCTGACCGGCCCGTCCCTCCCTCGGTGAGTCCCGGCCCGCGCCGGTGACCCCCGACGCGGACCGCTCCCTCCGCCTTCGCGCGCTGCCGCCGCACCCCCCTTCCCCGACGCCCGTCGTCGTCACACCCGCACCGAGCTGCCCGCACCGCACCGCCGGCAGCGCACGGCCCGCACCACCTTCAGCGTTCTGACGCACCGTCACCCGACCTGTCCGCAGGGCCGGTTCGCCACGCCCCGCACGCGGTCACCCGTGAAAGGCCACCGTCATGCCCGTGCAGTTCCTCGGGATCGCCGCCACCAACGACGGCTCCGAAACCACCCCGCGCTCCGGCGCCGCCTTCGACAAGGAGTACACGCTCCGCCTCGCCGCCGCCCACGAGGAGCACGGCTGGGACCGGGTGCTGTTCGCCTACGGCTCCGGCTCCCCGGACCCCGCACCCGCCGCCGCGTACATCGCGAGCCGGCTGGAGCGCCTGGAGATCCTGCTGGCCCACCGGCCGAACGTGTCCTATCCCACCTTCGCCGCCAAGACCTTCGCCACCCTCGACCAGATCAGCGAGGGCCGGCTGACCGTCCACTTCATCACCGGCGGCAACAACCACGAGCAGGGCCGCGAGGGCGACACCCTCACCAAGGACGAGCGCTACGCCCGCACCCGCGAGTACATCGAGATCGTCAAGAAGATCTGGACGACCCGCAGGCCCTTCGACCACGAGGGCGAGCACTACCGCTTCCACGATTTCGTCAGCGATGTCTTCCCCGTCCAGCAGCCGCGCCCCGACGTCTCGTTCGGCGGTTCCTCGCCCGCCGCGTACGCCGCCGGGGGCGCCGAGGCCGACATCTACTGCCTGTGGGGCGAGCCGCTGGCCAGGACCGCCCAGCAGATCGACGCGGTCAAGGCCGCTGCATGGGAGGCGGGCCGCACCGACGTGCCGCGCATCCAGGTGGCGTTCCGCCCGATCATCGCCCCGACGGAACGGGAGGCCTGGGAGAAGGCCCACCGCACGGTCGGCGCGATCAAGGAGCGCCGGGCGAAGGGCGAACCGGTCGGCCGGCGCCACCACGGGCAGGCCGAGCCGGAGAACGCCGGCTCCCAGCGGCTCATCGCCATCGCCGAGGCGGGCGAGCGCTACGACCGCGCCCTGTGGACCCCGACCGCCGCCGCCACCGGCGGCGCGGGCAACTCCAACGCCCTGGTCGGCACCCCCGAGACGGTGGCCCAGGCCCTCCTCGACTACTACGACCTCGGCGTCGACATCCTCTCCGCCCGCGGCTACGACCTGCTCCAGGACGCCGTCGACTTCGGCCGGTACGTCATCCCGCTCGTCCGCGAGGAGGTCGCCAAGCGCGACGCCGCGAGGACGCCCCGGGGCACCCAGAACCTCGCGGTGGTGGGCGGATGAGCGCGCCCCGCACCCGGCCGCTCGGCGCCGCCGCCCTCGCCCTGCTGCCCCTCCTGACGCTCACCGCCTGCGGCTCCGGCGACCTCGACGGCACGGCGGCGGCCAACGCCTCGCCCGCACCCACCGACGATCCCGTCGCCGCCGTGCACAAGGTGGACTCCGTCGCCGCCCTGCTCCCCGCCGCCGTACGGACGTCGGGCACGCTCCGGGTCGGGAGCGCCATCGGGTTCCCGCCCGGCGCGTACTACCCGAACGGCTCGGACAAGGCGCCCGCGGGCCAGGACATCGACCTCGCCGACGCCGTCGCCAAGGTGCTCGGGGTGAGACTCCAGCGCCAGGACGCCTCGTTCGAGACGATCCTGCCCGCCCTCGGCAGCGGCAAGTACGACGTCGGCACCGGCAACTTCGGCGTCACCGCCGCCCGGCTGAAGACCATCGACTTCGTCACCTACATCGACGACGGCCAGGGCTTCGCGGTCAAGAAGGGCAGCACGACCCTCAAGAAGAAGATCACCGACCTCACCCAGCTCTGCGGCCTCACCATCGGCACCGGCGCCGGCACCACCTTCGAGACCACCCTCGCCGCGCAGAAGGACGTGTGCAAGAAGGCGGGCAAGAAGCCGTACGACGTGAAGGTGTTCTCCGAGAACGCCGCCACCCTCACCGCGCTCCAGCAGGGCCGCATCGACGTCGTCATGTCGACCATCAACGGCCTGCGCTACCAGGCGTCCCAGCCCGCCTCCGGCACCACCTTCCTCGGGGAGTACCACCGGCTCGACGTCGGCTTCGCCTTCAAGAAGGGCTCCCCGCTCACCAAGGCGTTCCAGGCCGCCGTCAACGAACTGCTCAAGGACGGCGCGTACACCCGGATCCTCGACAAATGGGGCACCACCGGCTCCGCGATCGACACCTCCCGGATCAACCCGCCCGAGCACGAGTGACCAGTGAGCGAGAACGCCACCATGGGACCCACCACCGACTCCGCCGCCGCGCCGCCCGGCGAGGCGGCCGCACCGGACACCGGGCCGGCCGCCGGGCGGACCCCGCCCGCCCCCGACGACCCGGCCACCTTCACCGTCGTACCCGCCCGCCACTACGCCCGGTGGGCGGCGGCCCTCGCCGTCCTCGTCCTGGTCGCCCAGTTCGCGCACGGACTGGCCACCAACCCCGTCTGGGAATGGCACGTCTTCAGCGCCTACGTCCTGTCCGAGACGATCGTCCGGGCCGTCTGGGTGACCCTCCAACTCACCGCCTACGCCACCGTGCTGGGCTTCCTGCTCGGCACCGTGCTCGCCTTCATGCGGCTCTCGCGCAGCCCGGTCCTCCAGACCGTCGCCTGGACCTACATCTGGATCTTCCGGTCGATCCCGATGATCGTCCAGCTGGTGTTCTGGTTCAACCTGAGCGCGCTCTACGACCGGCTCGGCCTCGGCATCCCCTTCGGCCCCGTGTTCTGGTCCGTCGACAGCAACACCGTCATCGGCACCATGGGCGCCGCCGTCATCGGACTGACGCTGCACCAGGCCGCCTACTGCGCCGAGATCGTCCGCGGCGGCGTACTCGCCGTCGACCAGGGGCAGTCGGAGGCCGCCGCCGCCCTCGGCGTGCCGCGGCTGCGCCAGATCCGCCGGATCGTGCTGCCGCAGGCGATGCGCGCCATCCTGCCCACCGCCGGCAACGAGATCATCGGCCTGCTCAAGGGCACCTCGGTGGTCTACGTCATGTCGATCGGCGAGCTGTTCTACCAGGTCCAGGTCGTCTACGGCCGCAACGGGCGGGTGATCCCGCTGCTGCTGGTCGCCACCGCCTGGTACGTGCTGCTCACCTCGCTGCTGTCGGTCGCGCAGTACTACGTCGAACGCCGCTACGCCCGCGGCGCCGACCGCACCCCGCCGCCCACCCCCCTCCAGCGCGCCCGGCGCTCGCTGCGCGCCGTGCGCGCGGCGGCCGCCCGCCGGGACCGCCCCGTCGTACCGCCGAGGACCCTCGGACCCCTGGGAGAGAGCCGATGAGCGAGGTCATGGTGGACGTCCACGGCGTCCACAAGAGCTTCGGCCCGCTGGAGGTCCTGCGCGGCGTGAACCTCACCGTCCGCGCCGGCGAGGTCACCGTGATCCTCGGCCCGTCCGGGTCGGGCAAGTCCACGCTGCTGCGCACCATCAACCACCTGGAGAAGGTCAACAGCGGCTGGATCAGCATCGACGGCGAACTCATCGGCTACCGCCGCGCCGGGGACAAGCTGCACGAACTCAAGGAGAAGGACGTCCTGCGGCAGCGCACCCACATCGGGTTCGTCTTCCAGAACTTCAACCTCTTCCCGCATCTGACCGTGCTGGAGAACCTGATCGAGGCCCCCGTCTCCGCGCTGCGCCGCCCCCGCAAGGAGGCGCGCGAGACCGCCCGCCGGCTGCTGGACCGGGTCGGGCTCGCGGACAAGGCGGACGCCTATCCGCGCCAGCTGTCCGGCGGCCAGCAGCAGCGCGTCGCCATCGCCCGCGCGCTCGCCCTCGAACCCAAGGTGCTGCTCTTCGACGAGCCCACCTCCGCGCTCGACCCGGAACTGGTCGGCGAGGTCCTCGACGTCATCAAGGACCTGGCCCGCACCGGAACCACGATGATCGTCGTCACCCACGAGATCGGCTTCGCCCGCGAGGTCGCCGACACCGTGGTGTTCATGGACGGCGGGGTCGTGGTGGAACAGGGCCCGCCCGCGGCCGTCCTGGACGACCCGCGTCACGCGCGCACCCGGGCGTTCCTCTCCAAGGTCCTCTGACCGGCCGCCCGCCCCGCCACTTCGCCGACCACCAGGAGCACGCTCATGACCGCCCCGCTCACCCGCCGCACCGCCGCGACCGCGCTCGGACTCGCCGCCGCCCTCGCCCTCACCGCCTGCGGCAACCCCGACGACGGCGCCACGGCCGAGGTCGCGGCCACCCCGGGCGCCACCGCGAGGACGACGATCGACACCAGCCCCGACCGGGCCCGCGTCACCACGGGCAAGGTCGCCTCCCTCGCCGCCGAGGTCCCGGCCCGCATCCGCAGGAGAGGCACCCTGGAGATCGCCGACTCCTCCGGCTCCGCGGCACCGCTCACCTTCTACGCCACCGACGACAAGACCGTCATCGGGGTGGAACCCGACCTCGCGCACCTCGTCGCCGACGTGCTCGGGCTCAAGGCGCACCTCAACCCGGTCTCCTGGGAGAACATCTTCGTCGGCCTCGACAGCGCCAAGTACGACGTCGGCTTCAGCAACATCACCGTCACCGAGGAGCGCAAGGAGAAGTACGACTTCGCCTCCTACCGCGAGGACAACCTCGCCTTCGAGGCGAAGAAGGGCAGCGGGCTGAAGGTCACCGGCCCGAAGGGCGTGGCGGGCCGGACCGTCGCCGTGAGCAGCGGCACCAACCAGGAGAAGCTGCTCGTCGAGTGGAGCAGGACCAATGTGAAGGCCGGCCGTAAGCCGGTCGACATCAAGTACTACCAGAACCCCACCGACACCTACCTCGCCCTCCGCTCCGGCCGGATCGACCTCGCGCTCGGCCCCAACCCGACCGCCGCCTACCACGTCGCCACCGCCGGTGAGTCGGAGATCGCCGGCACCTGCTCCGGTGCCGGGGCCACCCTCCAGGGACTCATCGCGGCCACCACCAAGAAGGACAGCGGGCTGGCGAAACCGCTCGCCGACGCGCTCAACCACGTCATCGGGAACGGCACCTACGCGAAGGTGCTGAGCCGCTGGGGACTGTCGGACGAGGCCGTGACCACGTCCGAGGTGAACCCGCCAGGACTGCCCCGCAGCAACAAGTAGCCCCGGCCCGGCCCCTCTCCGACCCGTAAGGACCCCGCCACCATGGCGCACACGATCGACCTCTCCGCGGACGAGGCCCCCGCCGCCCCGCCCGCACCGCACCTCCTGGACAACCCCGTGTGGGCCGCGCTCACCGGGCCGCACGCCGCCCGGTTCGCCGAGCGCGTCGGCCGGGCCGCCCGCTATCCGGCCGACGTCTACGCGTTCGCCGCCGTCGCAGAACCCGTGGACCCGGCCGCCTGGGCCGACCTGCACACCCTCGCCGGGCCGTCGGCTCTCGTACAGATCAAGGGAGTCGGCAGCGTCCCCGCCGGCTGGGAGACCGTCGGCGGCGGACAGGGCGTCCAGCTCGTCGCCACCGCCCTGCGCGCCGAGCCCGACCCCGAGGCCGTACGGCTCGGCCCCGACGACGTCCCCGAGATCCTGGACCTCATCGCCCGCACCGAACCCGGCCCGTTCCTCGCCCGGACCGTCGAACTCGGCACCTACCTCGGCATCCGGCACCGGGGACGGCTGATCGCCATGGCCGGTGAGCGGCTGCGGGTGCCCGGCTGGACGGAGATCAGCGCGGTCTGCACCGACCCCGCCCACCGCGGCCGGGGCCTGGCCACCCGGCTGGTCCGCGCGGTCGCGGCGGGCATCCGCGAGCGCGGGGAGACCCCGTTCCTGCACGCCGCCGCGAGCAACGCGCGGGCGATCGGGCTGTACGAGTCGCTCGGCTTCACGCTCCGGCGCCGGACGACGATCCTCCAGGTGCGGACGCCGGCGACGGCCCCGCGCACGTCCGGTGCGCGGCCTCACCTCTGACCCGTCCTCCCCGCCACGGACCTCCAGGAAGGCCTTCCCCGTGTCCGACACGTCCACCGCCCCCTCCCCCCTCCATCTCGCCGTCGCCCTCGACGGCACCGGCTGGCACCCCGCCTCCTGGCGCGAGCCGGTCTCCCGCCCCCGGGAGCTGTTCACCGCCGGGTACTGGGCCGACCAGATCGCCGAGGCCGAGCGGGGGCTGCTCGACTTCGTCACGATCGAGGACGGCCTCGGCCTCCAGTCCTCCCTCCTCCTCGACCCCGACGACCGCACCGACCAGGTACGCGGCCGGCTCGACGCCGTACTGATCGCCTCCCGGATCGCCCCGCTGACCCGGCACATCGGCCTCGTCCCGACCGTGGTGGCCACGCACACCGAGCCGTTCCACCTCTCCAAGGCGATCGCCACCCTCGACCACGTCAGCGGCGGCCGGGCCGGACTGAGGGTGCGGATCAGCGCCCGGCCCCACGAGGCCGACCACTTCGGCCGCCGTCGCGTTCCGCGCGTCGACCTCGCCGAGGACCTGTCCGCCCAGCCCCCGGTCACCGACCTGTTCGACGAGGCCGCCGACTACGTCGAGGTGGTACGGCGGCTCTGGGACAGCTGGGAGGACGACGCCGAGATCCGGGACGTGGCCACCGGCCGCTTCGTCGACCGGGACAAGCTGCACTACATCGACTTCGAGGGCCGCTTCTTCCGCGTCAAGGGCCCCTCGATCACCCCGCGACCGCCCCAGGGCCAGCCGCTCGTCACCGCCCTCGCCCACCAGACCGTCCCCTACCGGCTGGTGGCCCGGCAGGCCGACGTCGGCTACGTCACCCCGCACGACACCGGCCAGGCACGCGCGATCGTCGCCGAGATCCGCGCCGAACAGGAGGCCGCCGGGCGCGCGGGCGAGCCCCTGCACGTCTTCGGCGACCTGGTGGTGTTCCTGGACGAGACCCGGGCCGCCGCCGAGGACCGGCTCGCCCGGCTGGACGACCTCGCCGGAGCCCCGTACACCTCCGACGCCCGTGTCTTCGCCGGGACGCCCGCCGAACTGGCGGACCAGCTCCAGGAGTTGCGGGAGGCCGGGCTGTCCGGCTTCCGGTTGCGGCCCGCCGTCACCGGGCAGGACCTGCCGGCCGTCGGCCGGCTCCTGGTGCCCGAACTCCAGCGCCGCGGCCTCTTCCGCCGCGCCTACGAGGCGGACACCCTGCGCGGCCTCCTCGGCCTCGCCCGCCCCGCCAACCGCTACGCGGCCGTCTGAGCCGGAGGGACGTACCCACCATGACCAAGCCCCCGCACCCGACCGACACCGGCAGGCCGCTGAAGCAGATCCATCTGGCCGCCCACTTCCCCGGCGTCAACAACACCACCGTGTGGAGCGACCCGGAGGCCGGCAGCCACATCGAGTTCGCCTCCTTCGTCCACTTCGCGCGCACCGCCGAACGCGCCAAGTTCGACTTCCTCTTCCTCGCCGAGGGCCTGAGACTGCGCGAACAGGGCGGCAAGATCTACGACCTGGACGTCGTGGGCCGCCCGGACACCTTCACCGTCCTGGCCGCGCTCGCCGCCGTCACCGACCGGCTCGGGCTGGCCGGCACCATCAACTCCACCTTCAACGAGCCCTACGAGGTGGCCCGCCAGTTCGCCAGCCTCGACCACCTCTCCGACGGGCGCGCCGCCTGGAACGTCGTCACCTCCTGGGACGCCTTCACCGGCGAGAACTTCCGGCGCGGCGGCTTCCTGCCGCAGGAGGAGCGGTACTCCCGCGCCAAGGAGTTCCTCACCGCCGCGCACGAACTCTTCGACTCCTGGCACGGCGACGAGATCGTCGCCGACCCGGCCACCGGCACCTTCCTGCGGGACGCGAAGGCCGGCTCCTTCGTCCACACCGGCCGGCACTTCGACATCCACGGGCAGTTCAACGTGGAGCGCTCCCCGCAGGGCCGCCCGGTGATCTTCCAGGCCGGCGACTCCGAGGAGGGCCGCGAGTTCGCCGCGTCGAGCGCCGACGCGATCTTCAGCAGGCACGCGCAACTCGACGCGGGCAAGGCCTTCTACACCGACGTCAAGTCCCGCCTCGCCAGGTACGGCCGCCGCCACGACCAGTTGCTCATCCTGCCCGCCGCCACCTTCGTGCTCGGCGACACCGACGCCGAGGCGGAGGAGCGCGCCCGCGAGGTGCGCCGCCTCCAGGTCAGCGGGGCCACCGCCCTGCGGCACCTGGAATTCGTCTGGAACCGGGACCTGTCCTCGTACGACCCCGAGGGCCCGCTGCCCGACATCGACCCGGACACCGGCGACGAGCACCTCGTGCGCGGGCGCGCCCAAGTGCGCGAATACCACGACCGGCTGGCCGTCGCCCGTGAGTGGCGTGAACTCGCCGCCGCGCACGACTGGTCCATCCGGGACCTGGTCATCCACACCGGCAACCGGCAGAGCTTCGTGGGCTCGCCCGCCACCGTCGCCCGGACCATCGACGCGTTCGTGCAGGCCGACGCGAGCGACGGGTTCATCCTCGTCCCGCACCTCACCCCCGGCGGCCTCGACGAGTTCGCCGACACGGTCGTCCCGCTGCTCCAGGAACGGGGCGTCTTCCGCACCGAGTACGAG
This sequence comes from Streptomyces sp. NRRL F-6676, assembly GCF_000725625.1. Classification (GTDB taxonomy): domain Bacteria; phylum Actinomycetota; class Actinomycetes; order Streptomycetales; family Streptomycetaceae; genus Streptomyces. Next base: position 33,384 of record NZ_JOHS01000036.1, on the reverse strand, counting down.
GGCACCACCCTGCGCGACCACCTCGGGATCGACCACCCGGACCACGCGCACGACGGGCGGCGGACGCAGCCGGAGCGCGCGGGCGCCGAGCAGCGGGTGGCGTCGTGACGTTCCCCGCCCCCACCCTCGTCGTCCACCCCCCGATCCGCTCACCGGTGCCCTCACCCCCACCCGTGCCTTCGGCGTGGGGGAGAGGCACGCGCGGGCTGTTCCACGCCACCCGCTTCCGCCCGCCGCCCACCTGCGCGGAGGGGCGGCCGCAGGTCCGCCGCCACCGCGAGCGGTCCGGACACACCGTCCTCCCTGTGCACGCCGACGCCGGCGGGCCGCCGCCCGACCGGCACCGCGCCTCCCCCGAACCGTTCCCGTCCGCCGTCGCCACCGTGCCGCGCCGGGAGATCCCCGGCCCACCACTCGCCCGGGGCCCCGTGCTCCCGGCCGCCCCGTCCCGGAGGAGTCCGCCCGTGTCCGACCTCACCCTCGGCGTCCTCGACCTGGTCCCGATCCCGTCCGGCTCGACGGCCGCCGACGCACTGCGCAACTCGGCCGACCTCGCCCGGCAGGCCGAACGCCTCGGCTACAACCGCTACTGGTTCGCCGAACACCATCTCAACCCCGGCGTCGCCGGCACCTCGCCCGCCGTCGTCCTGGCGCTGACCGCCGCCGCCACCTCCACCATCCGGCTCGGCTCCGGCGCCGTGCAGCTCGGACACCGTACGGCGCTGTCCACCGTGGAGGAGTTCGGGCTGCTCGACACGGTCCACCCCGGCCGTTTCGACCTGGGCCTCGGCCGCTCGGGCGGGCGTCCGCCGGGGGAGCGGGCCCAGGTGCTGCCGACGGCGACCCCGGTCGTCGACGGGCGGGCCCCCAACGGCCTGCTCATCCCGCCCCGGTTCGACGTCGCGCAGCTCCTCGGCTCGCCGCGTGTCGCCCTGCAACGCCGGCTGCTCTCGCTGCCGGGCGCCGCACCGCAGGACTACGCCGAGCAGATCGACGACCTCCTCGCCCTGCTGGCCGGCACCTACCGCTCCCCGGAGGGCGTCGAGGCCCACGCCGTGCCCGGCGAGGGCGCCGACCTCCAGGTGTGGATCCTGGGCAGCAGCGGCGGGCAGAGCGCGGCGGTCGCGGGCCGCCGGGGGCTGCGGTTCGCGGCCAACTACCACGTCAGCCCGGCCACCGTCCTGGAGGCGGTGGAGGGCTACCGGTCCTTCTTCCAGCCGTCCGAGTTCCTCGACAAGCCGTACGTCAGCGTCTCGGCGGACGTCGTCGTCGCCGAGGACGACGCCACCGCGCGCGCCCTCGCCGCCGGGTACGGACCCTGGGTGCGCAGCATCCGTACCGCCGAGGGCGCCATCCCGTTCCCGACGCCCGAGGAGGCGCGCGCGTACCCGTGGACCGACGCGGACCGGGCGCTCGTCCAGGACCGCCTCGACACCCGGTTCGTCGGCACGCCCGGCCGGGTGGCCGACGAGCTGGAGCGGCTGCGGGAGGCCACGGACGCGGACGAGGTCCTCGTCACCACGATCACCCACGACCACGCCGACCGGGTGCGGTCCTACGCCCTCCTCGCCGAGGAGTGGCGGCGGCGCGGGCACACGCTCGGACCCAACTGACGCCGCCTTCGGCCCCGTCGACCTCCACCGACCGACCCGACGCATCGAAAGGTCCCCGCATGGCCACCGTCCTGTCCGTCTCCGGAAGCCCCTCCGCCACCTCACGCACCGCCCGCCTGCTGCGCCACCTGGACCGGCGGCTCGCCGCCCAGGGCCACCGGGTGACCGCGCTCGACGTCCGCTCCCTGCCCGCCGAGGCGCTGCTCCTGGCCGACTTCGGGCACCCGGCGATCGTCCGGGCCACCGCGCTGTTCGAGCAGGCGGACGGGGTGGTGATCGGCACGCCCGTCTACAAGGCCGCCTACTCCGGGCTGCTGAAGTCGCTGCTCGACCTGCTGCCGCAGTACGCCCTGGCGGGCAAGACCGTCCTGCCGCTGGCCACCGGGGGCACCACCGCCCACGTCCTGGCCATCGACTACGCCCTGCGCCCGGTCCTCGCCTCCATGGGCCCCGCGCACATCACGCCGGGCTGGTTCACGCTCGACAAGGACATCACCGTCGGCGAGGACGGCACCGCGACGCTCGCGCCGGGCCCGGCCGAGGGGCTGGCCCGGGTCACCGACCAGTTCTCGGCGGCGCTCGGCGGCCGCACGACGGTGCTGGCGGCGACGGGCTGATCCACGGCAGCCACCGCCCGCCCGTACGCCCTGATCGGAGTCCCCTCGTGTCCCTCGTCTTCCACTGGTTCCTGCCGACCAACGGCGACAGCCGGCACGTCGTCGGCGGCAGCCACGGCACCCCCGCCACGCGCTCCGCGGGCGACCGGCCGCCGACCGTCGCCTACCTCAGCCAGATCGCCCGCGCCGCCGAGGACCTGGGCTTCGTCGGCGCGCTCACCCCGACCGGGGCCTGGTGCGAGGACGCCTGGCTGACCACCGCGATGGTCAGCAGGCACACCGAGCGGCTGAAGTTCCTCGTCGCCTTCCGCCCGGGTCTCCTCTCGCCGACCCTCGCCGCGCAGATGGCGTCCACCTTCCAGCGGCAGTCCGGCGGACGGCTGCTGCTCAACGTCGTCACCGGCGGCGAGAGCCACGAGCAGCGGGCGTACGGCGACTTCCTCGACAAGGACGCCCGCTACCACCGCACCGGTGAATTCCTGGGCATCGTGCGGGAGTTGTGGGAGGGCCGGACCGTCGACGCGCGCGGCCGGCATCTCCATGTCGAGGACGCGCGGCTGGCCCGCGTGCCCGATCCGCTCCCCGAGGTGTACTTCGGCGGCTCCTCGCCGATCGCGGGTGAGATCGCCGCCCGGCACGCCGATGTGTACCTCACCTGGGGCGAGCCGCCCGCCGCCGTCGCGGAGAAGATCGCCCGGGTGCGCGGACTGGCCGAACGGGAGGGGCGCCGGATCCGCTTCGGTATCCGGCTGCACGTCATCACCCGGGACACCGCCGCCCAGGCCTGGGCCGAGGCGGACCGGCTCCTGGACGGCTTCGACGCGGAGACCGTCGAGGCCGTCCAGGCGGGGCTGGCCCGCAGCGAGTCCGAGGGGCAGCGGCGGATGCGCGCGCTGCACGGCGGCAGCCGCGAGCGGCTGGAGATCCATCCCAACCTGTGGGCGGGCATCGGCCTGGTGCGCGGCGGCGCGGGCACGGCGCTGGTCGGCAGCCACGACGAGGTGGCCGACCGGATCGGCGAGTACGCGGCCCTGGGCATCGAGGAGTTCGTGCTCTCCGGCCATCCGCACCTGGAGGAGGCGTACTGGTTCGGCGAGGGCGTGCTGCCGAAGCTTCGGGCGCGGGGGGTGTGGCGGCGGCCGTGAGGCGGGGGCCGCCCGCCGCCGTGAGGTGCGGGGCCGCCCCCGCCGTGAGGGCCGTCCGCGCTTCTCACCTGGTGAGACGTTCCGGCGCGGGCGGCACGGGCCCACTTGACGCGGTCGGACCGGGGGCCGAGACTCCCGTACGGTAATCCTAGTAATTCAGTAGGGAAAGAACGCTCGTACGCCCGTGACCGAGCACCCCAGGGAGACGCATGTCCGCCATATCCCCGACCGTCGTGCCGTCCTTCCGCGGCAGGATCGGCTGTGACGCGCGCAGCGGCTACTACGCCGCGCCCCGGCGCTACCGGCTCCATCTGTCGCCGTCCTGTCCGGACTGTCTTCAGATCGCCGTCACGCACAGCCTCCTCGGCCTCGACGACGTCCTCCCGGTGACCGTGCTGCCCGCCCTCCCCGACGCCCCCGACGGCGGACACCAGGCGCTGCGCCCGCTGTACGAGGCCAGTTCGCATCAGCACCCCGGTCCGGCCGTCGCACCGGTCCTGAGCGACAACTGGACCGGAACGATCGTCAGCACCCACACCCCCGGCATCCTGCGCGACCTGGCCCGGCGCTTCGGCGCCCACGGCCCCGACCTGCACCCCCGGGGCGCCGAGGAGGCCGTCGCGGCCGTCGGCCGGCTCTGCGAGCAGGGCATCACCGAGGCCGCCCAGCACGCCGGCCGCACCGACGCCGACCCGGCCGCACGCGAGACCGCCCTGACCGAGCTGCTGCGTACCCTGGACGCCCTGAACTCCCGGCTCGCCTCCCAGCCGTACGCCCTGGGCACCGAACTCACCCTCGCCGACGTGCAGTTGTGGGCCACGCTGGTCCAGTTCGACACCGCGCACCGCCACCACCTGGACGCCACCGCCGTCCACCGCGTCACCGCGCACCCGCACCTCTGGGCCTACGCCCGCCGCCTCGCCGCCCACCCCGCCTTCGCCCGCCACCTCGACCTCGACGCCCTCAGCCGCGGGCACCACGCCCAGTGCCGCGGCACGGAGGCCGCCGGAGCGGCGGTCGGCATCGTGGACTGGCCGGTCCCGGCGGCGTCCGAGCAGGCGGCCGCGTAGTACCCGGGTACCACGCGACCCGCGCGGTTCGGCCCCCCGGTACCACCGGATCGCCCCACTCCCGCCCCTAGCGTTGCCCCTATGGCGCCGCGGACCGCGGGCGCCGGGGGCCGACAGGGAGGCGCGGGCATGATCGACGCACGGCGTTTGACGAAGAGGTACGGCGAGAAGACGGCCGTCGACGGGCTGGAGTTCACCGTGAAGCCGGGCACCGTGACCGGCTTCCTCGGCCCCAACGGCGCGGGCAAGTCCACGACCATGCGGATGATCGTCGGCCTGGACGCCCCGACGAGCGGCTCCGTCACCGTGAACGGCCGCCACTACGCCCGCCACCGGGCGCCGCTCCAGGAGGTCGGCGCCCTCCTGGAGGCCAAGTCGATCCACCCGGGCCGCTCGGCGTACCACCATCTCAGGGCGCTGGCGCTGACCCACGGCATCCCGGACCGCCGGGTCGGCGAGGTCATCGAGCTCGCCGGGCTGAGCGGGGTGGCGGGGAAGCGGGCCGGCGCCTTCTCCCTCGGCATGGGGCAGCGGCTCGGCATCGCGGCGGCGCTGCTGGGCGATCCGCAGACGGTGATGCTGGACGAGCCGGTCAACGGGCTCGACCCCGAGGGCGTGCTCTGGATCCGCAACCTCCTCAAGGGGCTCGCCGAACAGGGCCGTACGGTCTTCGTCTCCTCGCACCTGATGAGCGAGATGGCCCTCGTGGCCGACCATCTGATCGTCGTGGGACGCGGCCGGCTGCTCGCCGACACCACCGTGGCGGACCTGATCCGCGAGGCGGGCGGCGACACGGTGAAGGTGGCGACGGCGGACCCCGCGCGGCTGCGGGAGGTCCTGGCCGGGCCGGGCGTCGACGTCACCGGCCGGATCGGCTCCGAGGAGCTCCAGGTGACCGGGCTGACCGCCCGGGAGATCGGACTGCGGGCGGCGGAGCACGGGATCGCCCTGTTCGAGCTGACCGCGCGCACCGTGTCACTGGAGGAGGCGTTCATGGAGCTGACGAGGGACGCCGTGGAGTACCACGGCACGACGACCGGCGCCGACGCCGGCGCGAGGACGACCGGCGACAACGACCTGGGGAGGACCGCATGAGCACGCTCACCGCAACCACCGAGGAACCGCGGACCGCGCCCGCCCGCCCCGTCTACCGGGTGACCGGACGGCGGGTGCTCGCCTCCGAGTGGGCCAAGCTGTGGTCCCTGCGTTCGACCTGGATCACCCTGGGCGTCGCCCTGCTGTTCCTGGTGGCCTTCGGCCTGATCGCCGCGAGCCGCTACACGTCGGGCTACGACGCCGGCAACCTGGACCCCGACCTCGCCGACTCGACGGCCGTCAGCCTGTCCCTCTTCGGCACCAACTTCGCCCAACTGGCCCTGGGCGTCCTCGGTGTGCTGGTCACGGCGGGGGAGTACTCCACCGGCATGATCCGCTCCACGCTCGCGGCGGTGCCGCGCCGGCTGCCCGTGCTGTGGTCCAAGGCGGCCGTGTTCGGTCTCGTCGCCCTGGTCGTGGCGACGGCCGGCGGCTTCGTCGCCTTCCTGTGCGGGAACGGCATGGTCGCGGACACGCCCGCGGCCCTGGGGCTCTCGGACGCGGGCGTCGTGCGCAGCCTGCTGGGCGCCGGGCTCTACCTCGGCATGGTCGGCGTGATCGGCACCGCCCTGGGCGCGCTCCTGCGGTCGGTGGCCGGCGGCATCTCGGTACTGGTCGCCGCCCTGATGCTGATCCCGGGGCTCATCTCCCTGCTGCCGAGTTCCTGGCAGGACAACATCGGCCCCTACCTGCCGTCCGAGGCGGGGCAGGCGATGTTCGCCCTCACCCACGACTCCTCGACGCTGTCGCCGGGCACCGGGCTGCTCGTCTTCGCCGGCTGGACCGCGCTGGCGCTCGCGGGCGCGGCGTACCGGCTGGCCCGCACCGACGTCTGACCGGGCGGGCCGGACAGTGACGTGTGACGTACAGGCCGTGACAGTGACGTGTGACGTACGGACCGGGACAGTGATGTGTGACCGTACGGACCGTGACAGCGACGCCCGAGGAGACGGACCGTGGCAGTGACGGCCGGCGGGGCGGACCATGGCACCGTGACGTCCATGACCATGACCACCGACGAGCTCGGCGTGCTGGGGCCGCTGGTCGCCCGCCTGTCCCGGGGCGGCCGGCGGCTGCGGCACGCCGACCGCGCACACCCCTGGGTCCTCGACACCGCGGTCGTGGTCCTGCTCTTCCTGATGTTCTGCCTGCCCGACCTGCTGCACGACGGCGACGACGGCGACGGCCCGCGGCGGATCCGGCTCGCCTTCACCCAACTGCCCGTCGCGGCCATGCTGGCGCTTCAGGCCGGGCTGGTGCTGCCCCTGCTGTGGCGCCGGCGCCGCCCGCTCGTGGCTTTCGGCTCCATCGCCGCGGTGTTCGTCCTGCAATGGTCCCTGGACGCGGCACTGCGCGCGGACGTCGCCCTGTTCGTCGCCCTCTACAGCCTGACCCTGCACGGGCGGCTGCGCCAACTGCCGTGGGCCTGCGCGGTGATGGCGGGCGCCATGGCGCTGGTCGCGGTCCGCGCCGCGTCGGTCGTCTCCGTCTGGGACGCGCTGTTCTTCCTGCTCAGCACGGCGACCGCGGCCCTCGCGCTCGGCCTGACGGTCCGCATCCGCCGCGCCCAGCTCGAAGGGCTCCGCGACCGCGCCGCCCGGCTGGAGACCGAGCGCGACCAGCGCATCAGACTGGCCGCGGCCACCGAACGGACCCGCGTCGCCCGCGAGATGCACGACATCGTCGGCCACAACCTGTCCGTCATCATCACGCTGGCCGACGCCGGTGCCTACGCCACCGACACCGCCCCCGAACGGGGCAAGGAGGCCCTCCGGCTCATCGGCGACACCGGCAGGCTGGCCCTCGGCGAACTGCGGCGCGTGCTCGGCGTCCTGCGCAAGGCCGTCGACGGCCCCGGCAGCGGCCCCGAACTCAGCCCGCAGCCCGGCATCATGGACATCGGCGCGTTGTGCGCCACGGTGCGCGCCGCCGGACTCGAGGTCGTCTACCGGACCTCCGGCGACGTGGAGGCCCTGGACAGCGGGGTACAACTGACGGTGTACCGCATCGTCCAGGAGGCGCTCACCAACACCCTGAAGCACGCCGAGAGCGGTACCCGGACCCGGCTGGCCGTCCTCGTGGCGGACGGCCGGCTCACCGTACGGGCCGTGGACACCGGCCCGGCGCTGCGGTCCGGACCGCCGAACGACGAAGGGCACGGCCTGGTGGGCATGCGGGAACGCGCGGCACTGTACGGGGGCACCGTCACCGCCGGGCCGACGGGCGGCGGCGGATGGCGCGTCGAGGCCGTCCTCGACCTCACCCCGCAGGACGGTGGGCGATGACCACCGTCCTCATCGTCGACGACCAGCCGCTTCAGCGCTACGGCTTCCATCTGCTCCTCGACTCCGTGCCCGGGACCGACGTCGTCGGCGAGGCGGCGCACGGCGCGGAGGCGGTCCGCAAGGCCGCCGAACTGCGCCCGGACGTCGTCCTGATGGACGTCCGCATGCCCGGCATGGACGGCATCGAGGCCACCCGCCGCATCGTCGCCTCCGGCGGCCGCTCCCGCGTCCTGGTCCTCACCACCTTCGACCTCGACGAGTACGTCCACGCCGCCCTCCGCGCCGGCGCCAGCGGCTTCCTCCTCAAGGACGCCCGCCCCGAGGAACTCCTCGCCGGCATTCGCGCCGTTGCCGCCGGCGACGCGGTCATCGCCCCCGCCCTCACCCGCCGCCTCCTGGACGAGTTCGCCCGGTACGTCCCCGCCCACCGCTCCGACACCGCCGAGGACCCGGGACTCTCCTCCCTCACCGACCGCGAACGCGAGATCCTCGTCGCCATCGGCAAGGGCCTCACCAACGGCGAGATCGCCGCCGAGTTCGTCCTGTCGGAGTCCACGGTCAAGACCCACGTGGGCCGGGTCCTCGCCAAGATCGGCGCCAGGGACCGTATCCAGGCGGTCATCTTCGCCTACGACCGCGGCCTGGCCAGGCCGCGGACGGACTGACGGGGGCGTGCGGCGGCGCCCCCGTCGGGGAGACCCCGTCAGGGCTGTCCCACCGCGCCCTGCCGGACGGTGGGCAGTCCGTCGAACACCCCCGCGCCGTGGTAGCTGAGGGTCAGGGTGGGGCTGTCGGCCTCCAGCGCGGCCCAGGCCACTCGGGGGTCGCGTACCGGGGGACGGGGCGGGGACGGGGCGGGGGTCGGTGCGGCGGGCCAGGTCCGGGACGGGGCCGGGTCGGGCGTGGCGGGCCATGGGACGGGTTGCGGCAGTGGGGACGGAGGCGGTGGGAAGGCTTCCGAGGCGTGGGCCGGAGGGGGCGGTGCGTACGGCGTCCCGTGCTCCTGTGGCGCGGGGGCCTGTTCCTCACCGCCGGTCCTCACCACGACCATCACGCCGACGATGAGGAGCAGCAGCCCCGGGACGGACGCCGGCTGGACGCGCTGTCCCATCAGCAGCCAGGCGGTGACCGCGGCCACCGGGGTCTCCAGCAGGAGCAGCACGCTCATGGTCGTCGCCGATGCCCTGCCGAGCGCGAAGTTCAGGGAGCCGAGACCCAGGAGCTGGGGCAGGAGCAGCAGACCGAGCAGCGACAGATGGGTCGAGGTGTCGAAGCCGGTGAGCGGCACGCCGGTCAGTCGGCAGAGCAGGAAGAGCTCCAGCCCGCACACCAGGGAGCAGACCGTCGAGTACATCGGCGTACTCATGTCGCTGCGCGCGCTCTGGCTCAGCGCGGTGTAGGCGGCCTGCGCGACGGCACCGCCGAGGGCGAGCAGGTCCCCGGCCAGCGCGGTGCCGCCGGAGGTGATGTCGAGACCGGCGGCACCGGCCGCGCCGGCCACGGCGAGGCCGAGGCCCGCCCAGGTCCTCCTGCTCGCCCGGACGCCCCGGCTCGCCGCGATGAGGGCCTGCCAGACGGGCTGTGTGGCGACGAGCGCGGTCGACATGGCGACGCTGGTCAGCCGCGTGCTGGTCATGAAGGCCGCGAAGTGCAGCGCGAGCGCCGTGGCGGCCAGGGCGCCGAGGCCCAGGGGCGCCCACTGCGCCCGGCGCAGAAGGGTACGTTCGCCGCGGGCCACGCGTGCCACCTCGCGGCGGCGCAGCAGTAACAGGAACGGGCCGAGGGTGGCGAAGCCGAGGGCGTTGCGCCAGAACGCCATGGCCAGCGGTGAGGCGGAGGCGGCGGCGGTGAGGGGCGCCGTCGCCGAGATGGAGAGCACGGCGACCGCCATCGCCGCCGCGGTCAGCGGATCGAAGCGGTGCCTCATGCCGTGGCACCGCCACCGGTCGCCGGGAGCCCGGCGGCTGAGGTCCCGCGGGCGGGTCGGTCGTCGACTGAAGGATGCATGGTCTCCTGCCCCGGAGTGGGAGCCGGGGCCGGCAGGTGCGAACCGGACCGCCCCGGCGGTACGTAAGGACACGGCGCCGGCGCCGGCGTCCCCACCGGCTGGACCGTCGTCGGGGGCCGGAGCAGGGGGCGCCGGACGGGCCGGGCGCGACGCGCGGCACGGTCGGCCGCAGTCGCCCGACGAGACGGCAGGGACCGCACGGAGGTTCACCCCGCCGTGGGCACCCTCTGCCCACGGCCGGCCGACGGGGCACGGCAGCGGTCCGCCGGGGCAGGCGCGGAGGCCGAAGTCCTGGGCGCGGACGGACGGAAGAGGAGGCCGCGGCACCCGCACGCACACGCGGCGGCGGAACCGGCCGTCCGGCACGCCCGCGGGGTCCGCGACGAGAACTGCCCGATGGGGGATACACCGGTGTCCACGGGTCCCCGCCGGGCCGGGCCCGGCCGTGCACCGAGTTCAATTGGCGGGGCCCGCCGGCCGGTGGCCGCCGGTCGTCCGTCCGCCGTTCAGGCGGGGTCCAGATCGGCGTGCAGCAGGTGGTGGTCCGAGTACGGGGTGGGATGCACGCCGTGCGCGCGGGCGGTGAGGCCGCGCAGGAAGACGTAGTCGAACCTGCTGCGCCAGTCGGTGGTCGGCTCGCAGGCAGCGGCGGCCGGGGGACGGCACCGGGGGTCGGCGTCCACGGCCAGGTGCCACACGGGGTCGAGTTCGGGAGCGTCCGGTACGGCGTTGAAGTCTCCGAGGACGAGCGCACGGTCGTGCTTGGCGACCGCCGCGGCGAGCACCCGGGCCTGCCCCGCCCGGACCGGCTCCTGACGCCGCTCGGCGAAGTGGGTGTCGAAGACCCGGACCGGCCGGCCGGCCACCTCGGTGGTGACCGCGAGATAACCGCGGTCCTCGGAGCCGCCGTCGGGGTACTCCACGACGACCCGGTCCGTCATCGGTGCCGCCGAGAGGAGCGCCTGCCCGTAGCCCCCCGGGCTCCAGGGCGCGCCCCCGCAGCGCCCCCAGTCGTGGAGCACCGAACCGTACGCGACGTGGTACACCAGCCCGTAGAGGCTCTCCAGATAGTCCCGGATCCGCTCGACGTCACGTGCGCACGCCTCCTGCACGCCGACGACCTGCGGCCGGTACGTGGCGATCTCCGCCGCCCGGTCGACGTCGCCCGCCCCGCAGGGGTTGCACAGGTTCCACGTCATGACCCGGCCGTCCACGACCTCCCGCGCGGTACCGACGGGCAGCGACCCGGCGAAGGGCGCCCCGCCCGGCGCGACGGGCCCGGCGAGCAGCATGCACGCCACGATCACGGCGCCGACGAGCAGCCGCGCGTCCCTCCCCGACACCTCGCCCCCTCGCAGTGGATGCGCACGACGATCGGCGTTCGGACGCCAGGGGTCAAGTCGTGTTCCGATAGTTTCGAGAATATGCCGGTCCCCGGGGCGTCATAAGTCGGGAGAGGGCGACTCACCGCTCTCGGAGGCGCCTCCACCCGCCCCGGCAGCGGCTGCCCGGTGATCCGGCGCAATGCCATCTCGGGCGGGCTCGAAACTTTCGACGAGCAATCGGAAAATACTTCCGTCATTACCGTTGACGGGCTCTCGTCAATCTCGTCATCATCTCTCAGTGAACGTCGGCCGACCGACCGTGATCCGAGATGTCGAACCGCACGCCCCGGGCAGACCCGCGCTGCCCGGGAAGAGCCGCGCACAGCCGCCCTACCTTGGAGGCACAGTCATGGGCTCTCAGGCCCTTTCCAGAACCGTCGCGAGACCACAGCGCCGCGTCCTGCTGGTGGCCCTGGTCACCGGCGTCCTCGCCCTGGTCACCGCACTGCTCTCGGCGCCGCCCGCGCACTCCGCCGAGAACACGCTCGGCGCCGCCGCGGCGCAGAGCGGCCGCTACTTCGGCACCGCCATCGCCTCGGGCAAACTCGGCGACTCGACGTACACCTCGATCGCCAACCGTGAGTTCAACATGGTGACGGCCGAGAACGAGATGAAGATCGACGCCACCGAGCCGCAGCGGGGCCAGTTCAACTTCAGCAGCGCCGACCGCATCTACAACTGGGCGGTGCAGAACGGCAAGAAGGTGCGCGGGCACACGCTGGCCTGGTACTCCCAGCAGCCCGGCTGGATGCAGAGCCTGAGCGGCAGCTCGCTGCGCCAGGCGATGATCGACCACATCAACGGCGTGATGGCCCACTACAAGGGCAAGATCGCGCAGTGGGACGTCGTGAACGAGGCCTTCGCCGACGGCAATTCGGGCGGCCGCCGCGACTCCAACCTCCAGCGCACCGGCAACGACTGGATCGAGGTCGCCTTCCGCACCGCGCGGGCCGCCGACCCGTCCGCCAAGCTCTGCTACAACGACTACAACATCGAGAACTGGAACTGGGCCAAGACCCAGGGCGTGTACAACATGGTCCGCGACTTCAAGTCGCGCGGCGTGCCGATCGACTGCGTCGGCTTCCAGTCCCACTTCAACAGCGGCAGCCCCTACGACAGCAACTTCCGCACCACGTTGCAGAACTTCGCCGCCCTCGGCGTGGACGTGGCCATCACCGAGCTCGACATCGAGGGCGCCTCGGCCACGACCTACGCCAACGTGGTCAACGACTGCCTGGCCGTCTCGCGCTGCCTCGGCATCACCGTCTGGGGCGTGCGGGACAGCGACTCCTGGCGCTCGAGCCAGTCGCCTCTGCTGTTCGACAACAACGGCAACAAGAAGTCGGCCTACACCGCGGTCCTGAACGCCCTCAACAACGGCTCGACCGGCGGTGGTGACGACGGTGGCGGCGGTGACGACGGTGGCGACGGCGGCGGCCAGAGCGGACAGCTCAAGGGCGTCGGCTCGGGCCGCTGCGTGGACGTGCCCAATGCCGCCACCTCCGACGGCACCGCGGTCCAGCTGTACGACTGCCACAGCGCCGACAACCAGAAGTGGGAGAACACCTCCGCCGGTGAGCTGCGGGTCTACGGCAACAAGTGCCTGGACGCCGCCGGCAGCGGCAACGGCGCCAGGATCCAGATCTACGGCTGCTGGGGTGGCGACAACCAGAAGTGGCGCCTGAACTCCGACGGGTCCATAGTCGGCGTCCAGTCCGGACTGTGCCTCGACGCCGTAGGGAACGGCACCGCCAACGGCACCCAGCTCCAGCTCTACTCCTGCACCGGCGGCAGCAACCAGCGCTGGACACTGACGTCCTGACACGTTCCGACATGGCCTGCCGGCACTGAGGGGCCATGGGGCCGCCGCCATCGTGGCGGCGGCCCTCCCGGCGTGCACACCGCGCCGGCAGGGCGAGCCGTCCCCCCGGCGCGAAGACGGCGCCGCAGGGCGAGCCGTCCGAACCACCGCGCGCCGCCCACGAAGCGAAAGGAACACGTGCACGTGCACACCTACGACAACCCGGTGATTCCCGGGTTCCACCCCGATCCGAGCGTGTGCCGGGTCGGGGACGACTACTACCTGGTGTGCTCCAGCTTCGAGTACTTCCCCGGGCTGCCCCTCTTCCACAGCAGGGACCTCGTGCACTGGGAGCAGATCGGCAACGTGCTGGACCGGCCCGGCCAACTGCCGCTGCCCCTCCCCGGGGCCAAGGCGTCCGGAGGCCTCTACGCCCCCACGATCCGCCACCACGACGGCCGTTTCTGGGTCGTCAACACCAACATCGACGGAGGCGGCAACTTCGTCGTCTCGGCCGAGCGTCCCGAGGGGCCGTGGAGCGACCCCGTGTGGCTCGACCTCACCGGCATCGACCCCGACCTCGCGTGGGAGGAGGACGGCACCTGCTGGTGCGCCTTCTCCGGCCCCGAAGGGGGCATCAACCTGGCGAGGATCGACCCGGTGAAGGGCGAGGTGCTGGAAGGCCCCTTCCCCACCTGGTCGGGCACCGGCCTCAAGTACCCCGAGGCGCCGCACCTCCACCGCATCGGCGACTGGTGGTACCTGCTGATCGCGGAGGGCGGCACCGAACGCGGCCACAGCGTCTCCCTGGCCCGCGGCCGCTCGCCGCGCGGCCCCTGGGAGGGGGCGCCCGCCACCCCCCTGCTGTCCCACAGCGGCACCGCCCGCCCCATCCAGAACACCGGCCACGCCGACCTGGTGCAGGCCCCCGACGGCACCTGGTGGATGGTGCTGCTCGGCGTCCGCCCCCGCGGCTTCACGCCCGACGTGCACGTCCTGGGCCGCGAGACGTTCCTGACCCCCGTGGAGTGGGGCGAGGACGGCTGGCCCGTCGTCGCGCCCGTCCCCGAGAGCCACCCGGCCCCGGGCGGCGCCCGGCACCCCGTCCCGGCCCCGCCCGCCCGCGACGACTTCGACGCCCCCGTCCTCGCCCCGCACTGGATCTCCCCGTTCGCCCGCCCGGAGGGCTCCTGGTCGCTCACCGAACGCCCGGGCCGGCTGGTCCTGCACGCCACCGGCCCGACCCTGGACAGCCCCGGGTACACCTTCGTCGGCCGCCGCCAGCAGCACCACGACTGCCGCGTCACCGCCCTGATCGACCCGGGCACCGGACGCGGCGGCCTCTGCGTGCGCCTGGACGAGGCCCACCACTACGAGGTGGAGGCCGGGAACGGCGAGGTCGCCGTCGTCGCCCGGATCGGCCCCTTGCGCCAGACCGTGGCCCGCGAGGCCGCCCCGCCCGGCCCACTGCTCCTCACGGTGACGATCCGCACGTCCGACCTCGTCCCCGCCTCACCCGCACTCACCGACGGTGGCACCACGGGCCCCGACACCCTCGCCTTCTTCCTCGGTGACCCCACCACCCCGGACACCCACCCGCTCGCCGAACTCGACGGACGCTACCTGTCCACCGAGATCGCCGGCGGCTTCACCGGCCGGGTGATCGGCATGTACGCCACGCAGGGCACGGTCGCCTTCGACTGGTACGAGTACGCCCCGGCACCGTCCGAGCGCTGAGCGAGCGCACCGGTGCAGCGCCCGGCGACGGTGGGGTGAGGCGGAGCTCGCCACGCTCATGGCCCCGTCCAAAGAGTCGCGCGCCGCCAAGGGCGACGAGGTGAAGGCCCTGAACGAGGGATTGGCCAAGGGTGAGCTGGCCTGGCGCCTGGTCACCTTCCGGTCCACGGTCTGACGCCGCCCGCCGACCGGCTCCCGATGCGCCCCCGGCAGCCGGACACCGGACTGTCAGTGGCGGGTGGCAGGATCACCGGCATGGTGTTCGAACGGACTACTCCGCCGCGGCCTGTCGAGGTGACCGCGGTCTTTCCCGAGCTGGCTCCACTGGCCCGCCCCGCCCTCCGGCTGCACCCCCGCCCGGGATCGCCTTCGGTCGGGGACAGCTCGGTCGGGGGCCCGTTGCTGTGGCCGGCCGGGGAACCCTGGCCGCACTGCGAGGACACGCACCTGCACGGTGACAGCGGGTTCCGCCGGTCGCCGGCGGAGGTACGGCTCGACAGGCACCGCCTGGCCCGGAGGCACGACGACCCCTACGGCCCCTCGTTCACGCCCGGGGAAGTGGCGGCCATGGAACAGAAGGCCGCGCGGCTCGCGGAGCGGCTCGACGCCGGCCCTCCCTGGCCCGCGGACCACCCGGTCCCCCTGTTGCCGGTGGCCCAGCTGTATCTGCGTGACGTGCCCCTGCTGCGGCCGCCCGGAGAGGCCGATCTGCTCCAGGTCCTCTGGTGCCCGTACGACCACGAGCCGGACTGGAAGCCCGCGACCGCGGTGTTCTGGCGGTCCGCCGCCTCGGTCGTCGACGTCCTCGCCACCCCGCCGGAACCGTATGAGGCCAACTACCCCGGCTACGTCCCGGAGCCGTGCCTGCTGGCGCCGGAGGCCATCACCGAGTATCCCGACAGCCTCGATCTGAGCCCGGAGTTGAGAGAGGTGGTCGGGGACTGGAGCCGGTGGCAGGCCGCCGGCGCGGACCTGGACAGCTCGTACGAGGAGTATCCGGCGGAGTTCTACGACAGCGATCTGGCCGACGCACCCGGCTGGAAGGTCGGGGGCTGGCCGCCCTGGGGCCGCACCGACCCGTACCGCAGGTACTGCGCTGTCTGCGACGCCCAGATGGTCCCGCTCCTGACCATCGCCTCCTTCGAATGGGACGGCAGCACGCGCGGCTGGGCGCCGCAGGAGGACCGGGCCGCCGCCCACGCCGCCGGCCACCCGGCCGGTCTGTCCCCCGCACAGCCCACGAGGGTCGAGGTGGGCAGCGCCGACAACATGCAGCTCTACGTCTGCCCGGCCTCCCCCGAGCACCCGCACACCGACCTGATCCAGTGAACGACCGGCTCCGGGGCGGGCGTTCACACGAACTCGTCCGTGGAGCCGTAGCCGAGGGCCGCGCGGTTGATGAAGCGGTCACCGAGGTCGCGTACCGGCGCGGGCTTCGGCTGCTGGACGACTGCCTTCGCCGTGGACTTCTTCGGGGCGGGCTTCTTGCCGCTCGTGCGCCTGGCCGGTGCCGCCGCCCTCGCCTGCCTGGCGTTCTTCGCGGCCGGCGTGTCGCGGGCCGCGTACTTCTCGCGGAGCTCCGAGAGCTGCTCGCGTTCTCGCAGCGCCACGTCGGCGGGAAGGGCGTCGGCGAGGGCGCGGGCCCGGCTGAGTGCGTAACGTGCCGCGTGCCAGCGCCTGTTGTTCAGCGCCGTGCGTGCCACCCCGATGGTCTGCTGCAACGCCTTGACCTTCGCGGGCTGCCGCCTGGGTATCGGCGACTCGGCCCCGCTGCTCCGCCGCTGCCCGGCGGCACGGGTGCCCCAGTCCCTGCCCGAGGTCAGGACGACGACCGAACGGGGGTTGCCGCTCTGGTTGCGTCGTACCACGCTTCTCCCCTCCTCCGCTCCACGAGTGCGCGTTGACGATGTCAACGTATCAATATCGTTGAGATATGTGAATGCATGGGGAGTCGGTCGCACGGGAGGAGACCGCCCCGACGGCTTCCGGCCGTATCAGGACGAAACGGTCCCACTGGTCGTTCGCGGTGTTCGCCGTGTCTACCCAGTACCTGAGCGGCGAGCGTCGTCCAGGACGTCACGCAGTGCCCAGTAGGCGGGTTTCGCCTCGTACGCCGCGTCCCAGGGGAGGGCGTTACCCGGACTCGGGGGATAGTGCCGCAGGTCGGCCGTGGAGCCGTACCTGTCGGTGAAACCCCAGGTCGAGAACGAGGTGCAGTTGGGTTCTTCGCGGCAGACCGCGAGTTTCCCCGCCAACTGGCGGGCCTGGATGTCCTCTTCGTCGTCGTCGACGAGGACGTCCGCCTCCGAGACCCGGGCCTTCAGGCCGAGCCCGGCCAGAGCGCGGACCTTGCGCCGGAAGACCTCGGGGTCGGTACGGTCGCCGACGGCGTACTCGTGGTCCTGGAAACCGACGCCGTCGATCGGAACGCCCCGCTCCTTCAACCGGACCAGCAGCGCGTAGAGGGCGTCCCAGCGCGGACCGTCCTCCTCCACCCCGTACTCGTTGAGGTACAGCACCGCGTGCGGGTCGGCCTCGCGGGCGGCACGGAAGGCGATGTCGATGTACTGCTCACCCATCGCTTCGAACCACAACTGTGGCCGCACACCCCGGTTGCCGTTGGAGTAGTCCTCGTCCTCGTCGGACATGGGCTCGTTCACCACGTCCCATTCCGCCACCTTCCCCCGGAAGTGGCCCGCCACCGCGCGTATGTGCTCCACCATGACGCGCCTGCGCTGCTCGTGCGTCATCTCGGCGCGCATCCATGCGGGCAGGGCCTCGAACCAGACGAGGGTGTGGCCGTGCACCTTCATCCTGTTGGCCTCGGCGAAGTCCACCAACGTATCGCCTTCCGCGAACGCGAACACGCCGCGTCGAGGCTGGACGAACTGGGGCTTGAAGTCGTTCTCCGGCGTCAGCATGGAGAACTCCTCACCCGCCGTCCGGCGGTAGGCGCTGTCAGTCAGCAAGGGGCCCGCGGCCAGAGCGGTTCCCATACGGATCGGGCGGGGGAGAGCCGTCGCCAGATCACGCATCGCATCGCTGGACCGGGGCACTCGCAGGCCGGGCGCGTCCACGACGGACATCCGGCCCCGTCCCAGTGACCGCGCGTGGAGATCGCTGAGGGTCCAGCCCTTCCCGCGGGCTCCCGCGTCCGCGCCGAACCAGATGCGGCCGCTGCGGAAGACGTCCCGCGCGGGAACGGTCCCCACGACCCTGTCGTCGGCCTCCAGCACAAGCCTGTTCGCGTGGACTTCGACGGCGAGGCGGACTTCGAGCCCCAGCCCGCTCCCGAAGGTCCGGGTCATCGCGGGTCTGTCGGAGTCCCCGTCCCAGCGGTCGATCCGCAGCCTCCCGCCGACCACGCCGATGCGCACGCCGCGCCGTTCGTAGCGCCATTCGTCGTAGATGACCGGCGTCTCACCGTACAGATGCAGGTAGGCGTCCGTGCCGTCCGTGCGCCGCAGGCCGGCTTCGATCCGGACGTCCCCTCGGAACACCATGTGGGGACCGCGCAGGTTCACCGGTGGGTTCGGCTGTCCGCCGGTACCGTCCTGGTGTGTGATGCGTCGGTCGAGGGGTGTGACCCGTACCCCCGCGTGCGTGGGCTTCCCGCCGGCGAAGTGAGCCCAGTCCCTGCCGTTCAGGAGGTCCTCCACAGGTCCCCCCGCGGGCGCCGAGGTGCCGGCACGGTCCCCCGAGACACCGGCGGCCAGGGCACACACAACCGCGATGACAGCGCTCTTCCGAAACCGCATGAACAGCAGCACTCCGTATCCTCAGCCCGTCTTCCGACGGCATCGCCACCCTCAGCCGCACCGTCGCCGAGCACGGTCCTCCCCAGCCGTGGCGAGAACGGTGCGCAGCCGATCGCGCCGCCCCGCTGTGACTGATCACCATTGTCCCAGGCGGGAGTGAGGGACCGTCGGCCGAGGACCGTCCGGACGCGACGTCCCGATGGCTCGGCGCTGTGCTGCGAGGTCTTCGACCGGGAGGCGTGCCCGTGTACGGTGAAGACCGCCCTTGACCTGTACAAAGCGGGCAGGGAGCCGTCTTCCAGGAGTCCAAAGTGCTGCGTACTCTGTTCAAGTCCAAGATCTGCTATCTGGATATCTGCGCAGGTCAAAGGCGTGATGGAGCCGCTCAGGTCAGCAAATGGTCAGCATCGGGCGCGGGAGCGTCCTGACTCGCTGACCTGACGGCCGCCGTGGCGGGGCCTGGGCGTGGATGTCCGGCTCTCGTTTGGAGGTTGCGTCTCTTGGCTCGGCAGCTCGCCCGGGGAATGGGGTCGTTCTTCAAGGACTGCGACTGTGCCCGGCCGTCCAGGTGTCCGCATCCGTACACGATCCGTTTCCGGAACGGGCTGGGAAAGCAGTCCGAGGAGGGCGGCTTCAGTACGCAGGACGATGCGATCGAGCGCCTGACGCAGATCTATACGGAGAAGAAGCGCACGGCGCCGTCTGTGGCAGAAGCGCGTCGCGAACCGGGGCAGAAGACGGTGGCGGAGTACGCGAGGGAGTGGCGATCCCGGCAGCGGAAGATGACCGAGTACTCCACGGGCGAGCACGTTGGTAGCTCTCTCAACGTGCACGTTTTCCCGCGCCTGGGTTCGCGGAAGCTGAATACCGTCACGCCACTCGTAGTGGAGCGTTTCCTGGATGCATTGGAGGCGGACGTGTCGGCCGAGGGAACCAGGTCAACATATTTCGTATCCTGAAGACGATCCTGCGGGACGCCTTTGACAAGGGGGCGATGACGGACGATCCGGTGAAGGGGGTGCAGGAGCCGGAGTACGTCCGGGAGAGGGTGATCATTCCGTCCCTGGAGTATGTGAAGCGGGCGCTGGCGGTTGCGGGTGACGATCTCGCGATGGAGATCGTGATGATGGCGGGGTGCGGGTTGCGCAATGGTGAGGCCCGGGCGGTGAACGTCAACAACGTGGTGGCCGACGACGTGTACCGGGTCCATGAGCAGATCCACTCCAGCACGCACCGGACGGCCAAGCTCAAGCACCGCAAGGTGGGGGAGTTCCGGGAGGTGCGTCTGCCGCGCTCGGTGCGGGAGGCATGTTCACGAGGGCCGAGTACTCCTCCGTGACCGTGAACACGTCCGCCAGCGTCGGGGCGTTTGCGACCAGGTAGTCCATCAATCGGAGCCGGCCGAAACGCCAGTGACCGGCCGCCTTCACACCGAGACATGGATCGTCGGTCGCGCCCAGCCCCCGTCGCCACAGTCTGCTGAGGTGGTCCGTGGGAACACGGGCGTCGTCGGTTGTCGCCTGCCCAGCAGAACCGGCGCGGCGGACGAGAGTGACACCGTCACCGCCTGCCCCCTCCAGACCAGCGGCCAGCAGACGCAGCGCGGACACGTGCGCGGTCGGCCCCCGCTCGCCGTCCGGCTCTGCCGGCCTCGTCAATCCCTTCGGAGGGCAGCGCTTCGGCTCAGGCTGACGCATGGAACCATCGTACGAGCACGGTGGACTTCGGTGCGCCGACGACCCTGTCGCTGGGCGAGCTCAGCATTTCCCCTCCGGTCGCAGCGGCCGGCGCCGGGATGGACAGGGCGCGCCCCCGCGCCCCGTCTATCTCTTTCGCGGCTCCGCAATCGGGGCCGCGGCCCGGCAATCCGGAGTTCGGGCTCTCGATCCGCGGTCAACAGGTCCCGGGGGGAAAGCAGCTCGAACGGTCCTTCTTCCCCTGCGTCCGCCGCACGCGGCGGACCGCGTATCGGGGCCTGCCACGACGAGAAGCCCCCAAGGGAAGCACCATGTCAGGGTCTGCGCTGCCTCGTCATACGCCGGGCTGCCGACGCCCGTCTCGCGTTGCCTGCGACGACACCATCTGCCAGCCACCAAACCGCGATCCCCGCTTCAGGGCAGGTAGAGAGGCCGTAGGAGACCGTCACTGCTGTCTGGCGGCGTTGCGAGATTGAGCGACGAGCCGGGTCTCGATGTTCCGCAGAGCCGCGATCAAGGTGTCGACCTCGTCGGTATCGGTGACCGTTCCGTCGAGCAGGCGGCTCCAAGCGTGACGTAGCCGCTGCAGATTGTCGGCTGCCTTTGGGGTGGGGTAAAGGCGTACTCGCCGAGTGTCGTGCTGATCGGCGGCGCGCCGCAGAAGTCCCTTCTTCTCCAGGCCACGAATCGCTCTGCTGACGTTGCTGGAGATCATCTGGGTCGCCGCGGCTGCCGCACCCACCGTTGTGCCTGGGTGGCGGTCGACGTACCGCATCACGGCCCCTTCCAGCGGTGTCCCCGACTCGGCGTCGACCTCTTTGGCTGCGTTGATGTGGCGGCCCACCGCCAGGATCAGGTCGGCGAGCTCGAAAAGCTGCGCACTCTGCTTCTCTTCCACCCAGCCAGCGTATCTTTTGTGTCACACGATAGCTATCGTTTGACAGGTATCGTGTGGGCATGCGTAACTTAACTGTCCGCTGATGGCTGTCCCTGCTGCTTCTGGAGAGTGTGCAGAGCTGCGGCAGCGAGACTGTGCGGCGCCGATGGCCGCGCCGCAGGCCGAAGCCTCGTGTGTGCAGTGATCGCACCGCGCATCGCGCGGCAGGCTGATCCGCACGGGAAGTGCAATGGAGGGGGTGCCGATTTGAGTGAAATGCGTAAATCTGGGCCCAGGCGGGGAGTCTGAATCAACCTGCCTCGGGAGTATCGACCCGCATCGAGGATGAGGAGCAGGCATGAGTGCAGGTAACGAGAAGAGAGCATTGATCATCGGTGCGTCGCGCGGGCTCGGCTACGCGCTGACCGCCGAGTTCCTTGACCGTGGCTGGCAGGTCACCGCGACGGAGCGCAAACCCTCCGCGTTGCGCGAACTGGCTGTGTCGGCTGGGGGTCGGCTGACCGTGGAGACCGTCGACATCACGGTTCCCGAACAGGTCACGGCGCTGCGTGGGCGTCTGGCCGGTTCGCATTTCGACCTGCTGTTCGTCAATGCCGGAACGAACTACACCACCGATCCCTCGGCGGCTTTCACCGATGTGTCCACCGACGACTTCATCCGTGTCATGGTGACCAACGCCCTGAGCCCGATGCGCGTCATCGAGACCCTTGAGGACCTGGTCCCTGCGAGCGGGACCATCGGGGTGATGTCATCGGGGCAGGGCAGTGTCACCGACAACACCAGCGGTGGCTTCGAGGTCTACCGGGCGAGCAAGTCCGCACTGAACCAGCTCATGCGCAGTTTCGCCGCACGCCACGTCGATGACCCGCGCACCCTGCTGCTGATGGCTCCAGGCTGGGTGAAGACTGATCTGGGCGGCCCCGGCGCGCGCCTGACCCTCGAGGACTCGATCCCCGGAGTGGCCGACACGATCGAGGCGCAGACAGGAAGGGGCGGATTGCACTACCTTGACCGCCAGAACCACCGCGTCAACTGGTGACAAGCACGGTGCCTGCCTCCGGCCTGCTCGCTGCTGACGCCCAGGAGAGCCCCATGAAGACCATCGCCGTCGAAGAGCATTGGAACAGCGTCAACATCCGTAACGCGCTCGACCGCCTGCCGCACGGGGCACGCGATGAGAGCGTTGCCTTCAACGCCAGGGGGGACACTCAAGAGCGCCTTGAGGACATTGGGCGGGGCCGCATCGAGGCCATGGATGCCGCAGGAATCGACCTCTCGATCCTGTCGGTCGTCACTCCCGCTACTCAGCCACTGCCCGCACCGGAGGCCATCGCGCTCGCGCGGGAAGCCAACGACGAGGCCACCGACGCTGTCCGCGCGCGCCCCGACCGCTTCCGCGCCTTCGCGACCCTGCCCACCAGCGCCCCGCAGGCCGCCGCAGCGGAACTCGAACGGTGCGCCACCAAGCTGGGCCACGTCGGCGCCATGGTCCACGGCCGGGCCGGCGGCCGCACACTGGACGACCCCGCCTACGACGACCTGCTCGCCACCGCGGCCCGTTTGCACCAGCCCATCTTCATCCACCCGCAGATCGTCTCGAACGAGCTACGCGACGCCGCCTACCGCGGCCTGGACCCGCAGGTTGAGCTGGGTCTGGCGACCTTCGGCTGGGGCTGGCACATGGACACCGGCCTGTCGGCGCTGCGCCTCATTCTGAGCGGCGCCTTCGACCGCCACCCCGATCTCCGGCTGGTCCTCGGGCACTGGGGTGAAATGCTGCTCTTCTGGATGGACCGCGTCGACAGTCTCTCAGGCGTCGCCACGCACCTCGAACGTCGAGTGGCCGACTACATCAAGACCAACATCCACATAACTAGCAGCGGCATGCTGCAGGGGCGCCTGCTGCGCCACACCCTCGACTTCACCGCCGTCGACCAGGTGCTGTTCTCCACCGACTATCCCTTCCATCGCCCCGACGCGACAGAAGTCGGGCACTTCTTCGAGGCCATACCCGACCCCACGGACCGTACCAAGATCGCCTCTGGTAATGCGGAGTCACTCTTCGACCTGGCGAAGGCGACCACGTGAGCACTGTTCGCCGCCGCGCCTCTCGCCCGGCACGGCCGCACCGACGGGGTCCTGTGTGACACTCAGACGCCCGGCTCACTCCTCACGGCTGACGTCTCTTGGCTGCGCCGCGGTGACCAGCGCGCGCCAGCGGTCGCCGTTGCGGCACGCGGCGGTGCCCGTAGACGCGCACTGTGTGAAGACGTCCTTGCACATCGCCGCCGGAATACGTGGGGATCCGACGGCGGGAAGAAGATCACGGACCGAAGACGGCACTCCGTGGTTGACACCCTCGGCCGGCTCCTGGCGGTCACCAGACCGAGCGTCTGTGTACAGGGCCGGAACGCGGCAGTGGGCGAGCGGTGCACAGACCGATTCGCTGTTCGCCTGGACCCACGCGCAGTTGGGCCCGGACATCGACATCGCGCCTCGGACTGGACGGAGCACGGGGGACTCACCCGGAAAAGGGCTGCTGGATCATGGAACGGCCCCTTGCCCACGGTCCACGAAGGCATGGTCAAGCGGGCGATCCGGATGATGCTCCGCCACCTCGCCCCGGCCCCACGTCCTGACGGCTACGGCCCCACCCGCCAACCGCATCACCTTCGCCGTCAACCTCCCGCGCCGTCTGAAGAGACGCCCCGGCTGTTCGAGTGTCTCCTCAAGCTCTGCTCCGCAGCCTCGACGACTCGGTCCGTACGTGTGGCTGGCTCCAGGAGCGTCTACGGAGATCGACTGACGATGCGGTGCGGCAGGGTCCGGCCCCGTGCGCGGGATTCACGACGGCCGCGCGTCAAAGGTGAACGACTGTCGTGGACGCCGCGAGGCGCTGCGGGAAGTAGACGGCCTTGCGAACCGCCTCGTCAGAGAGATCACGGGCGTCCGCGCACCGGAAATATCTCCTCCAGCAGCGAGTTGAGGCTGACGTTGCCCGGATGGGCCTTGATGTCCGAGAGCACCGGCCTCCACGTCGTCTTCGTCGTCGATCTCCGTGGTCGCATCACTGGGGGCCCGGCCGTCGCCGGTCAGGTCGGTGAGGACCAGCGCGTCCAGGCGGCGGGTGCAGTCCTCGGCCCGCGCCAGGCGGGCGGCGACCTCGGCGACGGCACGCTCGTCGGCCTGGTGCAGCACGGAGCGGATGATCGTGTCGATCTGGGCTGCGGTCGGCGGCTCGATCATCTCCGCGCTCATCTGCCGCAGCAGCTCGGCCCGTACCTGTTCCTCGCGGCGTTCGTCGTGCCAGATCACGTCCACCAGGTGCGAGACGAGCTTGACCAGGTCGGTCTTGGTGCACTCGTGCCAGCCGGTCAGATCCCGCAGCTCGCTGCGGTGCCGCTTGGCCGCGCGGGAGGTGAAGCCGTAGAAGACCAGCTCGGACGCCGCGACGCCGACCTGCTTGGTGACGTGCTCGACCGCGTCGGACGGCAGCTCCAGGCGCATCCGGGGAAACCGGCCGCGCCAGGTCAAGAACTTGAGCTGAACGGCGAAGCCCAGCCTCGTAGCGCCGCTCTTGTTCCGTAACCAGCCCGCCTCGTCGCCGGACAGGGTGAAGTGGTCCACCACCCCGTCCACAGCCCCAGATCCCGCCCCACCGCTCAGCCCCTTCCGCACGCCCCCGTGATCAGCCTTCGGGCTGGACGGTAGGGGCGCTGGTGTACGGCGGGGGCGGGTACCGACGAAATGTCCGGGAGGGACGGGGTGACCTGGTACAGCTACCGGCCCTGCCACAAGACAGCCTCCACGGCGCCGGTGCGGACCAGGACCGGTGCGGCCTGACCGCGCTGTTCTGGTTGAACGTCAACCCGTACGGGACCTTGCAGCTCGACCTGGTGCCCATGGCAGTTCCCCGGGCCCCTATTAGGCGGCCATCGCCGCTCGCCGGCGCAGTCGGCAGTTTGTTTTATGTGAACGATCGTGCAAATAATTAGGGATGTCAGTCAAGGTGCGTCCGAGTGGGCGCACTGGACGGAAGGATTAGGTATGCCCATGTCACGTGTTGTGGTGTTCGACGAGGTCGGCGGCCCGGAAGTTCTGCGCATCGTCGATGAGCCGGCCGGCGCCCCCGGTCCCGGCGAGGTCCGCGTCGAGGTCGAGGCGTTCGCCGTCAACCGGCTGGACGAACTGACACGTTCCGGTTCCTCCCCGATGCCGATCCGGCTGCCGCACGCCCGGCTGGGATGCGAGGGAACCGGCGTCATCGAGGCTCTGGGGGAGGGGGTCGAGGGATTCGCGGTCGGCGACGCGGTGGTGTTCACCGCCGTTCCCGACATGACCGTCAACGGCACCTACGGGGACCACACCGTGCTGCCGGCCACCCGGATCATCAAGCGGCCCGAGGGACTCAGCCCGATTGCCTCGGCGGCGCTGTGGGTGGCCTACTCCACCGCCTACGGAGCCCTCGTCGAAAAGGCCGGCATGAAGCCCGGCGACCATGTCCTGATCACCGCTGCGTCCGGCGCGGTCGGCCTCGCCGCCATCCAGATCGCCAACCAGGTCGGCGCCATCCCCATCGCCGTGACCCGTCAGGCGGCGAAGAGGGACGAACTGCTGGCCGCCGGAGCCGCCGCGGTCGTCGCCACGGACACCGAAGACGTCGTCGAAGCCACACGTCTGCACACCGGCGGAGCGGGCGCCGACATCATCCTCGACTCCGTCATGGGCCCCGGCCTCGCTCAACTCGCCCAGGCGGCCAAGCGGTTCACTGGCACACTGGTCACCGTGGGCTGGCTCGACCCCCGCCCGGCCCCCTATCCCTCCGTGCCCATCAGCACACACCGCTACATGAGCTTCGAGCACGCCCTCGATCCGGCGGCGGTGCGGCGTATCGCGGCGTTCCTCGTCGCCGGCCTGCGCAGCGGCGCGCTCAGCCCCACCGTCGACCGCGTGTTCACCCTGGACGACGTCGTCGACGCCCACCGCTACCTGGAGAAGGGGCAGCAGGGCCTGGGTAAGATCGTCGTCACCACGGGGCCGGCCCGGTGAGCTGAGGCGCCCGCTGAGCAGGAGAGCTTCGATCGGGCCGCGGAGCCCCTGAACCGGTGGAAGGCAAGGCATGGCCGGACGGCCCGTGAACCATGCGCGGCGCGCCGAAATGCTCGATGCGGTCGTGGATTACTCGGTGGAGAACGGCTTCAACGAGCTGTCCTGGCGGCCCGTCGCCGCCGCCCTGGGCGTGTCACCCACATCGCTGGTCCACCGCTTCGGCTCCAAGGAGCAGATGCTGCAGGAGATCCTCGGGCGACTTCGTGAGCGCATCTTCGCCGTCATCGGGCCGACGGAGGGTCTGCGGGCCGATGTGGGAGCGGTGTGGGAAAGGGTGTCCGACCCGCGGCGGGGAGGGGAGTTCCGGCTGTTCTTCGCCGTCTACGGATACGCCCTGCAGGCACCGGAACAGTTCTCCGACTTCCTCGACCATGTGGTGAACGACTGGATGAACAGTCTGCGCGACGCGCAAGGACCGGACACCGACCCGGCGACGGCCACGCGCACGGCCACCCTCGTCATCGCGACCATCCGCGGCCTGCTGCTCGACCTGCTCGCCACCGGCGACCACCGAAGGGTCGACGCCGCCGCCGAGGCGTTCGTGGCGACACTTCCCCCGTAGGACGCGCCTCAGAAGTGGACAGGCCATGCCGATGGCGCACTTCGGCCCCTCTGCCGCTGGACCCACGAGCGTCAGAGGGCATGGTCGTAGCGTGGTCGGCCGTCCGCACCGACGACGCACTGCGCGCTGTTCGTCGGCAACTCTTGCCGACGTCAGCTCCGCCGATGCTCGATGAAGAGTGCGGACCGGGTCATGGGTCCGCTCCAGGCGCTGCCACAAATAAACTTCAACACCCCATGTTCCTAAGGGCTGTCCCGTAATCCCTGGTGGATCAGCGTGCGGCGTCAGATGCGGTGCATCGCAAGGCGGAGGGGTGCCCGGATACTGGATGTCTCCGGGCATTCCGACAACGCGGCGACGCGCCGTAGCTGTCGTCGCGCGCCAGCCAGGGATTGCGGGACAGCCGCTGCAACCCGACTTCACCGACGGCACAGCCTTTGCGATGCACGTTCACATCTTCGCGATCGAGGTGAACGGCAAGCGCATTCTGGTCGACACCGGCATCGGCAACGACAAGCCTCGGCAGATACCCGACGCCGACAACCTGCAGACCCCGCTGCTGCGCTGGCTGACCGCCGCGGGTTTCGCCCCGGACACCGTCGACCTGGTGATCACCACGCACATGCACGTCGACCACGTCGGCTGGAACACTCACCTGGTCGACAGCCGCTGGGCACCGACCTTCTCGAACGCGCGCTACCTCGCCGACCGCAGAGAATGGGACTACTGGGCCGCCGCCGCCGAAAGCGACGAGGAAGTCGCCCAGGTGCACCGCGACTCCCTGCGGCCCATCCGCGACAACGGCCTGTACGACCTGCTCGACATCCCCGCCTCAGGCCTTGAGGTGGCCGATGGCGTCCGCTTGGTACCGACACGCGGCCACACGCCCGGCCACCTGTCGGTCAAGCTGACAGGCACCGGCCGCAATGCGCTGATCAGCGGCGACAGCCTGCATCATCCCGTGCAACTGGCGTACCCCGACATGGGCAGCGTCGGCGACGTCGATCCCGCCGAGGCACGAGCCACCCGCCACCACCTGCTCACCGAGCTGGCCGGTACCGATGACCTGCTGCTGGGCACCCACTTCACGCATCCCACCAGCGGACGCGTCCAGCAGCGGGACAACCGATTCCAGCTGATCGAAGCACCCCCTGCCCTTCTCCCGCCCGCCTCGCTCTAACCTCGCGCTTTCGTGAGGTGGGCCGTCCGAGGGCTGATCAAATAAGCGAGGAGTACCGCTGACCTGGGACGATGGGACTTGTCTAGGGTCCTGTGCGTCACAAGGGAAGCTGCACTCCTCAGGTGAAGAAGCGTATCGCGTCGTATCCGCATGTACGTGTCCGGGGCGACGGCCGCCACGTCGTCTCACAGGCTCGGTCCTGCTCGTGGAAACGGTCCGCACGACGGGCCTTCACGCGAGACGAGGCAGAGGCAACATCCGCGCCGCGCATGCGACCAGCTCCCGTTTGAGCGCACCGCGGCCCTCGATGAACAGCGCCTGGTAGATCGCTTCGTGGCTGATGCGCATGGACTCATCATCGGGGAAATCGACGCGAAGCCGCCGGGAGATCTGTTCCGGGCACCATGCCATCGCCCGTCTTCTGTCCTGCCGGCGCGGCTTGTTCAGCCCCTTCCACGCGGGCGTCTTCGGACCGGTGACGATCGAGCCGTCGGGACGACGGACACTCCCGGTGAGCCGTTCCTGCACGTATTCACGCAACCTGTCGTTGCCCGCGAGCTTGGCCGCCTTCGGGCGCTTCGCGGCCTGCTGCGCCTTCCACTGAGCGACCGTGGCCCGATACTCCTGCTTCCCGCTGCGGGTGGCGGAGTTGCGGCGCAACTCGCGCGAGTTCGTCCCCGGATCACGTCCGATCGCGCGGGCGATCTCTCGCACGCCCTTGTCCTGGGCACGCAGAATCGCGATCTCCTCGCGCTCCTCGAAGGACAGGTAGCGGCCGGTGCGCTCGGCCAGAGAGATCGGCGGCATGCCGCCAGCGTGACGGAACCACCGAGAGCCGACCGGCACCGAAACCCCGACCGCCAGCGATGCCTCAGCCGTCGTGATGCCCGTGGCGATCAGCCGCCAGAACTGCCGCTGCACCACCCGCGACGGATCAGGCCGGCCAGGCGAGCGCATCGCCGGCCTCAGCGCCCGATCAGCACGCCACTGCCGCCGAAGCTCCTCGGGGCACATCGCCGGTCTTCCGGCTCCAGTCCTCCGTAGCGATCTTGAACATCTCCGAAATCAAGGTGTTGCGACGACCGGTTGAATCCGCCTTGCGCCCCGCGGTCGCTGTGATGAATGAGGCTGGAGCCTTCTTGATCCGCCGTCTCCACAACGCCATCTCCAGCGCGTCCAGCGGGAGTTCGGTCCGCACGTGGTTCGCGACCTGCCAGCTGACGATCATCCGCGAGTACACGTCCAGGACGAACGCCACATACGCCCTGTCGCCCGACTCGGCGTGAACCTGCTGGATCAGCGGCATGAGCTGCTCGTCCCGCAGCCGACGGACCGACTTCGGCCGCCTCTTGCGAGCGTAGTAAGCCGACTCGGACCAGCCGAGCACCCGGCATACGGGCCCGACCCCGAAGCCGTTGTCTTTCAGGCTGTCGATCACCTGGTCGGTCTCGTCCGGGGACGGTCGAGCTCCTGGGCAAAAAGCGCACTCGCCGCTTTGAGGATCTCGTTCGCCCGCCTCAACTCTGCGTTCTCTTGGCGGAGTTTCTTCAGTTCCTCATGCTCGGCGGTGGTCATCCGGTCGTCGCGTTCGCCGACGTCCGCCTCGGCCTGGCGGACCCAGCCCCGCAGGGCCTCCTTGTGGATGCCCAGGTCCTTGGCGACATGCGCGATCGGCCGACCGGTGGTGCGGACCTCACGGACGGCCCGCTCGCGGAGCTCGTCGGGGTATTTACGTGGTGCTGGCACTGCAGGGTCATTGCGTGTAGTCGATCTGTCTGGTTGATCACCTGATCCCGAGGGCTGTCAGGGGTCGTTGTGGGTCGCGTGCGGTGTGGCGGCAGGCGGCGGCGATGTTGGTGTGGTCGTCCTGGCGGAACACGCTGATCGCGAGGTTGCGGAGGCTTGCCATCATCGGGGCAGGCTGCCGGTGTGGGTGGTGGAGGCGTCCTCGGTGAAGGTCGTGTCGCGGACGTGGTGGAGCTGGTTCTCGATCTTCCAGTGCCCTCGGATCCAGCCGGCGATCTGTTCGCCGGTGGCGGCTCCGGGCGGGAGGCTGGTGACGAAGTAGAGCCGTTCGACCGTGATCTTCTTGCTGGTCAGGTCCATGCGCCAGCGCATCACGCGCAGGGCCTGGCGGGCGCCCGGGTAGTCGAGGTGCCGGAAGGCGACGGTCTTCAGGTGCCGGACCTCGAGCCGGCCCCGGCCACGAGTGCGGTCCTTGTGGTCCAGGCCGATGTCGTGCCACGGCAGTTGCCTCAACTGCCGCAGCAGGCCGGGGTGGTTGCCTTTGACGACGGCGATGTAGTGGGCGCCGTGGTTGCGCAGCCACTGGCCGTTGGCGTGCTGGGTGTGGGCGGCGTCCGCGGTGACCACGGTGTTCTTCAGCGGTAGGCCGTCCAGGAGCGGGATGAACGCGGGTGTCTCGTTGCTCTTCGCGTTGATCTGGCGCTGGGCGATCACGGTTTCGGCGTGGTCCCTCGCGGCCGGCAGCCACACCGCTTTCCCGCCGCCCGCTCGCGATCCGCGCAGCTGCTTCCCGTCGACGGCCACCGCCCGCCACCGGCGGGATTCCCCGCTCTGCCGGCTATGGGCTCTGGCCTGCAGGAACGTGCAGATCACGTTATCGAGGGCGTCGCCGTCGAGACGGCCGAGGAGCCGCATCAGCGTGGTGGCGTGCGGGACAGCGACCGATCTGGTGAACGGGCCGACAGTGAACCCGAGGGCACGCAGGGCCCACGGGGGCGCGTCAGCGGTCCACTCGGCGATCGCGGTCAGGGACCGGGCGCCGGCCAGAACACCAGCGGCCGCGGCCGCAACGAGCGCCGTCAGCGGGAAACGCCGACCACGACGGTCACGCGGGTCGGGCAGCCCGGCGAGAAACCGGACAAGGCACACCGCATCGGGCAACGGCTGCGGCGACGGGGATACGGGCCAGTTCCTCCAGGCCCGACGGCATGGGAGATGCTGAGACAGCAGGCACGGTCTTCGGTTGTGGTCACGTGAACTCGACACTCACATGATCAACGAGACCGTGTCTGCACCTGCATCCGGACCTGCCTGCCATGACCGGCCATCACCGGGCGATCCCACCCAATCCGCAAACACGCAAGGTCCCTGCCTCCGTCCGCCACATCAGCCGCAGCGTTCAAACCATCCACGTACTGCTGGTGACGATTCAGGTTGAAAGAGGCTCACTGCGCACCGCAAGCGAAGATCGACAGGTCGTCCGCCGTGCGGTGAGCGCGCCGACGAAAGTCCTCTTACAGGATTTCGATCCGGTCGACGAGCGGCGGATTATTGGGGAACGTGATGATGAAGTTCTTAGAGTAGGTGACGACCGCGCCATTGTGGTCGTAGTACTTGACTCTGTTGTTTCCGGTGTCGATCTTGTCGACCCACACGCTCCTATTATCCCATGTGAAGTCGTAGACGCCCCTGTTTGCGAAGCAGTAGGTGGTGTCGACCCACCCACTCACACCTTCGAAGTGGACGTCAACCTTCAGGTAGTCAGACGGGCCACAGTTCACCCTGTCGATGGCGTGTGCCGTTCCGGCTGGTATCACGGCGGTCATGACGGCCGCCGCGGCTATTGGAAGCGCGAGCCGAAGTTTCTTGGAGAGCATTTTTCACTCCTGTTCTCAGAGGGTGCAAGTCGTTCAGCGTGACCAATTCACCTGTACGCGGCAAGCGGGCAGTCACCTTACCCACCGTCAATTTGCTGTGCTCAGGCTAGAAATGTGATGGCCGTGCTGTCAACTGCGATTTCTTGCTCCGGTATTTCGATCGTTTACATTCGCCGACAAACTGCTGGAACACCAGGGCTTGGACGTAGTCGAACGACGTCCGCTTGTTGACGTCTCGCCGGGTTGGTCGGCGTCGGGTACGAAGTAGGGGTGAACGTCCGTGACCGTGGAGTTCGCTACGCTCTGTGATCTCGGACCAGCGGGAATCGCTTGCTGAGCACGAGGGCCGGGTATGGCGGCCCCACGAACGCGTGCACGACGCCGTCGTCCCGCCTGACCTCTTGCTTCAGCTTTTATCAGGGAACGTTAAGGCCGGGCCTGGTAGCACAGTTGACCAGAGTTGCGGAATATTGGCCTGTCATTGCTTCCGCGTCCTCGACGTCACTCAAGGATCCGGCCACTGAGGGCTTCGGTTCGGTGCTGTCATACCTACGTCGTGATCAGTCCAGTCTCGGGACGCCGTTGGGCTGGTACTGCATCCGTGTGCGGCGGGCGCGGACGAGCCCGGCCAGGTCTTCGATGGCGTCCTGGGTGTGCCCGGGCTCATCTTGAGGTGGGGCCCACACGCCCGCGCCCGGGTTGAGGTCGGGCGTACGTGTGGGAAAGCGGACCTGGGCGTTGTCCGGGCCGCTTTCCTGTTTCGCGCTCTGGAAGCATTCCTCGATGGCCCACCGGCTGCCCGCGATGCGGATCAGCTGAACCGGGTGCTGCCAGCGGGCAGTGGGCGACGCAGTAGGAGATCGCGACGTAGTAGGAGAGCTCCTATGGAAGGCTGACGCTGGGGCCGGCCAGCACCCAGTGCCAGCGGTCCTCACGGTGCCAGGGCCGCACCTCGACGCGTACCCAGTCGTAGATCCCGCAGGCCGGGAAACAGGCCGTGGACGGGGTCATCGAGTGCCCAGCGGGTGACCACGGTGTCGTGGCCGTTGGTGGCCATCACGTGGAAGACGTCGGCCTGCTCGAGTTCGTAGCGCCAGCCCTTGGTGAAGCCGTAGGCGGTGTCCGTCGTCACCCAGCCGAACGGGATCTCCTCAGCGATGGCCCGGCGGACTATCGCCTTGGCCATGGCCACCTTGGTATCGAAAGGCCAGACTTTCCTCGATACCGTCCGGCGGTAGCGTTCCCGGTCGTCCGTCCAGGGGGTGGGCAGGTAGAGCCGCCGGTCGATCAGGGTGCGTCCGCGGCTTGTGGCGTAGGCGAGGAAGACGCCGATCTGGCGGTTGTCCGTGCGTCCGGCAGTGCCGGAGTACTGCCTTTGCACGCCGGCCGAGCGGATGCCCTTCTTCAGGAACCCGGTTTCGTCGACGATCAGCACGGCACCTGGGTCTCCGGGATGTTCGACGACGTAGTCGCGTACGTCGTCCAGGACCTCGTCGGCATCCCACTCGATGCGGTTTACAGCCGCTGGATGCGATCGGGCCCCGCATATAAGCCCGCGCGGACTCCCGCGGCTCCGACCTGCTGAAACGGTGCATGAACCGCCCATGCACCGCCTTGAGTTCACGCACCCACAGCCTGGCGTCAGCAAGGTCCCCACCAACGACCGACCTGGCCAGCAGTCACGGCAAGCACCGTTGCAGTACTAAGAGGTCGTCTCATTTGGCGAGTCGGCGGTAGCAGATCAAGGTGCACGCGATCGCGGCGAAGGCGAGGAAGTGTTCTGCCTTGCGTTCGTAGCGGC
>NZ_JOHS01000035.1 GCF_000725625.1 Streptomyces sp. NRRL F-6676 | reverse complement strand
ACGCGGGCCTGACTTGGTGACCGATACAGGATCATTCGGGAAGGTACGCCCTTCGCGTGCCGTCCCGAAGACCGATCCACAAGTCATGAGCATTGCTCTGGCGATGACGACCGCCTGCGAGACGATGCGGTGGTCGACACGGGCCTTGACGTAGGTGGCGTCGAGGAACAGGTAGGGAAACCGGATGTGGTCCAGTGGCCGGGTCCGGAAGGCGTTGAGCTGTTCGTCCAGCTCGGCGCAGATCCGGGAGACCTCACTCTTCGATATCCCGGTGTCGGAGCCGAGGGCTTTGACCAGGTCATCGACCGAGCGGGTGGACACGCCGTGGACGTATGCCTCCATGATCACTGCATAGAGGGCCTGGTCGATGCGCCGCCGGCGCTCCAGGAGGCTCGGGAAGAAGCTCCCGGCCCGCAGTTTCGGGATGGCGAGTTCCAGGTCGCCGGCCTGTGTGGTCACCGTCTTCTCCCGGTGGCCGTTGCGCCAGGTGGTGCGGGTGTCGGTGTGTTCTCCCCACTCGGCGCCGATCTTTGTGGTGGCCTCGGCCTCGATCAGTTCCTGCAGCAGCCGTTCGGCGACCTCGCGGACGAGTTCAAGACCATCTGCCGAACGTAGTGACTCAAGCAGGCGAAGTAGGTCATGCTGGGACAAGGCCACCGTGCACCCCCTGGGGTCGACGAACTGCCCGTTCACTCCGGACAGTTGCACGGTGGCCTGCCAGTTGAGCAGGGAGCAGACACCAGCAGACGGTGCACCCGAGGGAGCAGAACCCGCGCACTCAACCGCGGAGATCCCCTACACCACACAGCGGGACGCCATCGGCGGGCAAGGCCTCTTGGGCCTTCGTGTCGTTCCCAGGTCCCACGGGAGAGCCGGGCGGGCAGGTCCTCGGCACACGGCGGGTGCAGTCTCTTGTGTCGGGTCTCGCCCGGGACGCGGGCATTCGGCACATCCATCCGCACATGCTGCGGCATACCTTCGGCGAGACCGCAGCCGACCTCGACGTCGCGCGCGACGTCCTCCAGCGCCTGCTCGGCCACCGCGATGTGGCCAGCCAGAACGTCTACCGCAATTCCTCCGACGCCCGGGTCGCCCACGCCGCCCAGGCTGTGAACGACAAGATCTTCGGATCAGCATGACGACTTCCGCATCTCTGCCCGCCACAGCCCCCGTGGCCGGGTCGGAACCGGACTGGGACTACCTGGCCAGGCACGGCCTCGACCGCTCCCCGCTCCAGCTGCGCTTCCCTCTGGGCGCCGACTGGCACTCGCTGCGCCGCTGCCGGCACACCGGGTGCGACCGGCCTGCTACGAGCTGGCCGTGGCTGTGCCACCGCTGCGCGTCCGACTGGCGGGAGGCCGGCGCCCCCGGCGACATCGACAGCTGGTGTGCCAACGCGCCCGTGCCACTCGCCCGCCGCACCTACGCCGAGCACCGGTGCCAGGTGGGCTGCGACCGTGCCGCCGAGGTCCACGGCCTCTGCAAGAGCTGCGCCTCCGAGCGCCGGATGCTCCGGCTGACCGTCGAGGAGTACCTCGCCCGGGGCCGCGCCCCTCGTCCGGGCTTCGGGAAGTGCCTGGTCCGCGTGTGCCCGCGCATGGCCGTTGTACGGCGGAGCCGGCTGTGCCTGCCCCACCAGAAGCAGTGGTCCAACGCGGGGACGCCCGACCGCGAGGCGTGGGCGCTGACGGCAGCAGCGGTCTATACGTCCGTCGACGTGGTCCCGCTCGTCGATCTTGCGCCGGTGGTCATGGTGCAGGTGCTGCGCGGGTACGAGGCCCAGCTGCGTCAGGGCGGCCGGATCAACCCCGCTCAGGTCAAGTCGGCGGTGCGCTGGTTGTGCGACAACGCGGTCGATGACCTGGCTGCCGCAGAACTGCCGGCCAAGGGCGCGAAGACGACGTACCTGCGGCTGTGGCAGCGGGCCCTGCCGCTCCTGGAGGCCGACCCGGCCACCGAGCACACCAGGACCCTGATCAGGCTGCACATCCTCAACCCCCGCTACGAGGGCGGGAGCGTCGATCTGGGGGACGTCCACGCTCCCTGGGTCACGCACCTTGCCCAGCAGTACCTCCTGCGCCTCGCCGCCGGCGGCGCCTCCTCGGCACGGTTGATGCTCGTTGGCTTCGCGGCCCGGTGGTTCGCGATGTTCCTTCGCACCCTGCCCGGCGAGGGCCGACGGCCGGGCGACGTCGGCCGGGACGGCATGCTCGCCTACCTGCGCTGGATGACGCACCGAGCCCGCGACACCAGCGACTACCAGCTCCTCAACGACGACGACCCGGTCCGGCAGATCATTGCCGAACGCCTCCTGCCCTCCCGCCGCAGCGCCGGACCGTTGCTGGTCACCCCGGTGCGCCACTACGAGCTGGTGAAGACGCTGCGTGAGGTCCTCGAACACGGCCGGGCGTGGCTCGCGGACAATAATGCTGCGGACGTCCATCTGCTGGAGATGGACGTGCCGCCGTACCCGGAGAAGGACGACACGGCCAGCGAGCTGGAGGGCCGCTCTCAAGACGCCTTGCCCGAGCAGGTCTTCCTCCAGCTCATGGACGAGCGCCACCTCGCCCTGCTGCCGGCCGGGACCCGCCGCAACTGCGTGGAACTGGCCATGCGCGTGGGTCGGCGGCCCTGGGAACTCCGCCACCTGGAGTTCGACTGCCTTCAGTGGCACGACATCGACGTGGAGGACCCGGACGGGACGGCGCCCCGCCGGTCCTACCCCTTCCTCGCGTACTGGATGCAAAAGGTCCGCCGACGGCACAAACTCCCGCTCCATCCCAGCGACGCCCAGGTCATCACCCGCCAGCAGGACCACCTGCGGCGCCAATCCCCCCACCTGTTCCACGAAGACGGACGGCCCCGCTCCACCCGCATGGTGCTGTTCCCCACCCCGCGCCGCTCCCGCGCCAACGCGCTCGGCGAGCGGCCCTACGACAGCAGCACGATCGGCTACTGGCTTCAGACCTGGCTCGACCAGTTCGCCGTGACCGACGAACACGGCAAGCCCTTCGACCCGGCACGGGTGTTCCCCTACGCCTTCCGGCACACCTACGCCCAGCTACGCGCCGACGCTGGCGTCCCACTCGACATCCTGCAAGTCCTCATGGCCCACCAGGACCCCTCCACCACCCAGGTCTACTACCGGCCCTCACACCCCCGGCGAGTGGAAGCGGTGCGCGCCATCGCCGCCAAGTACCAGTTCGACCTCACCGGCGGCCGGATCCGCGCCCGCACCCCCGACGACGATATGGCCGACCGGATCCGCGCGGGCGTCGGCTCGGTACCCGTCCCCGCGGGACGCTGCCACGAGATGAACAACGTCCGCGCCGACGGGCACGGCTGCCCGGTGTACAACCGCTGCTTCTCCTGCACCTTCTACACCACCGACGTCACCCACCTGCCCGAGCTGCGCCAATTACGCGCCGGGAAGGCGGAACAGCTCGCTGCGCTGGAGAGCGCCTACGGCACCGTACTCACCGCGGGGCCCTTGAGCGCGGCAAACCTGGAGCTGCTGTGCAGGGAGATCCAGCAGATCGACGAGCTCGTGGGTAAATGCGAAGCCGACATCGGCTCCCTCACCCCCGAGGAACGGACCACGGTGGAGTCCTGGCTCCACACCAGGGACCGGTTCCTCACCGTCATCCCTGTAGCGGCCGTTCTGGCCGGACGGCAGCGTCTGGACGAGCCGACAGTCGACCCGATCGTCATCGAAAGGACGACCGGATGACGCGCCCGGCCGCCCCACGCAAGAAGCCTGGACAGGCGACGATCCCCGCCGCTCGGGTCGAGGTTCTCGATGCCGGCAGGGCGGCCGCCGTCAGGCGGCGCCGTGCCGACAGCGAACAGTGCCGACAGCGGGTCCTTGACGTCCTGGCCGCGATGCGCAAGAGCCGCCAGGTCCTCTCCGACGCGGAGATCACCCGGCGGGCCGCCGTCAACCCGCAGTACCTTCAACGCCACCGCGACCTCAAAGCGGAAGCAGAGACCGTCCGCGCCCACCTTGCCCAAGATGGGCCGCGGGCGGCGGCAGCGGCGACCGCACGCAAGGAGGCAGCCCTCGAAATCGAGAACCGCATGCTCCTGGAGCAGAACGCCGCCCTGCAACGGACCCTTCACGAAGTCCAAAACGAGCTGCGTACGCTACGCGCCCGCGAACTGGGCGCCCGCCTCCGTGACGGCCTGAACGCCCGCTCTATGCGCGATACGGAGATGGAGGAACTGCGCGAGCAACGAGACGCGGCACTCGCGGCCAGCCGCCAAGCTGAGACCGCCATGCAGGCACTGCGCAATGTCAACCAGCGACTGATGGTCGAGAACAGCCGACTGATTGCCGCAGCTGCTCCGGGGCCAGCCCAGACAGCCTCAGCAACCTCCAAGCCCCCCGGCCCTTGAGGGGGTTTCTGACCGACACCACGGCCGTCTCGAACCCGGCGGACGGAGTCCGGCACAGATGTGCCCGCATAGCAGGTGAGGCCCCTCCTCCGGAGGGACCTCGGCAATTTCCAGGACCAGTGCCGTCGGCGGTCGACCTCGTTCGACCGCCGACGGCAGCTGGAATGGCCAGCCCTTGTTACGGAGTGGCGCGGCCCGGGTCGCATGCCTAGATCTCCTTGAAGTTGGCCGCGATGCCCAGTTCCTGAAGGCGCTGTTGAATCTGCTCGGCGGCATCGGCGTTGAGGACGACCTGGATCGTTCCCTGCAGATAGCTGATCTGTCGTTCGTCCAGGGCCATGTAGAACGCCCGGAACAGTGCGGCAAACCCGTCGGCGCTGTCGGCGCTGGCCAGCAGGTTACTGGTGAACGAGAACGCCGCCTGCTTGTCCTTGGCGGGTGAAGGGGTGTCGGCGTCTGAACGGCCGCCGCTAGTTGTTCGGCTGTCGTCGTTAGTCGGACCGTTCGACGGACCGGGGCTAGCTGCGCCGCTCGGGGTCGCCTCACCCGGGGCTTCCGGGGCACTGTTCGTCACACACGGGCCCTCGTGGGCTGGTTCGCTGCACGCCGGGCATGCCCGAGGCTGCGGTTTCGCCAGCCGCAGGCTCGTGCTCGCGAGGTTGACCTGCCCGGGTGCGGTGACAGCAACTTCCGTGCCCGTGCCGTCGACGATGCTGACGAGGTTCTCGTTGACGGCGTCGTAGATCGCTTGTTGAAGGTCACGGTCGCCGCCGTAGAGCAAGGGCAGCCGCGGGGCGCTGTAGAACGCGGCCCGGATGTCCGAGAGAGTCTTGCCGTAGTCCTGGTCGCGGAGGTTGTGCTGCAGGGCCCTGGGGGTGAACTCCCCTACGTCGAAGACCTTGTCCCGGGCGGCGAGTGCCTTCCAGACGGCGGTGCCGTTGAGGGCGGTGAAGTTGTCGTCGTCGTGCGTGAGCTCGTCGAGGTAGCGTTCTCCGTCCGGGTCGGGCTGGGCGAGGAAGACGATGTGCTGGTAGGCCCGCTTGAGGGCCTTCTCCAGCTGGTCCTTCGCGGCGGCGAGCTCCTTGGTTCCGGTCGTCTTGAGTTCGCTGTCGTTCTGTACTTCGGGTGCAGCCAGGGCCCTCTGCCGGGCCAGGTACTCGACGGCCAGGCTGCGTACGAGGCTGCGGCGCTGAGTATTCGCTACCGCGTAGACCGCGCTGCTGGCCCACTGGACGGGGAGTCGCTGTGCGCCCTGTCCGAGTCCCATCGCGACGGTGAGCGCCTCGAGGGTCGACTTTTCCATGCCGTTGCGCAGGCTGAACTGCGCAGGGTCGAGCACGATGAGGCGGGTCGTGTAGGCGGTGTCCAGGCCGCTCGTGGCCATGACCTCGGTCGCGGTGCGCTGCAGGTCGGCGGGCAGGAACTTGAGCTCGCGGAACGGGCCGTTGCTGGCCAGTTTCTGGGCGAACTCAGAGATGACCTGGTCACGCTCGTCTTCGGTGATGGTGCGCCGGATATTGGTGACGAGCATCCGGTGGGTGAGCCGGGTGGACAGGAAGTACCGGGCCGGCTTGTTGTTGCCCTGTCCGCGGACGATGTCGAGGGCGCTTATGCCTCGGCCCTGGTCGACGAGTTCGTCGACCACGCTGTCGGCATCCGTGATCGTGTAGCGCATGTCCGGCACGCTGGTGACGGCTTTGACCTCGGGTGCGCTGGCGCCGCGTCCGCGTCCAGGGCGCAGGGTTCCGACGATGCTCGCCAGGAAGATGAAGGTGGCCGCGCGCTCGGCCGCGTGCGGATTGGCTTCGATCCAGGGGGCTTCAGACCGCTCGAGATCCTGTCGGCGTGCGGTTCCCGTGGATCCGTCGTGGTTGACGATCTCGATCTCCGCAAGGCTGCGGTAATTTGCGATCGTGCGGTCGTCCTCGACAAGGCCGCTGCCCAGGAGCGCTTCGCGAACAGTGCTGTCCGAGAGCGGGAGGTCGCCTGGGCCAATGAGCGCTGGCGCCCACTCACCGGCTTTGCCGCGCTGCTGCAGGGCATACACCGTGGCGGCGAAGATGCGGATCGTGGAGCGGACCCGCTGGAACCCGGTGACCCTGCTCCACTCGTCCTTCGCCAAGGCCATCAGCATGGGGTGGAAGGGATAGCAGGCAGCGACCTCGTCGGACCAGTTGCGTCGCCAGTCAGCACCGATCTGCTCCCAGACGTGCTTGGCCCAGGCCCGGTCGGTGAGCACCGGTTCGTAGAGTGCGGCTGTCGCGGCGAGGACCTCGCGGGCGGGCTCGGTGTCGAACAGTCGCCGGCGCAAGATGTCAGCGAAGTCTCCCACCTCGGTGACCGTGGCCGGCAGGCCGTTGCGTTCAAGCTGGCTGTTGAGGTCGTCGCGGCGTTCCTTGGCGGCAGCCGACAGGGCGGTCTTGTCGGTGTCGGAGGCGATCATCACCACGAGCATAGCTACGTGGGGCACGTCGTTGACTGTGTCGAGCAGGGCTCGGAGGAAGGCCATGTCCTGGGCCGCGAGGTCGGGCTTGTTGCTGCCGTCGAGGCCGTTGCCGATGTAGTCGAGGATCTCGTCGACGATGATCAGCACAGGCCGGTTCACAGCCCGGATTGCCTCGGCGATCTTGTGCTTGTCGCTCCAGAAGGGCTGATAGCGCTCGTAAAGGGCGTAGTCCTTGGAGAACAGCCGCCACAAGAACCTTTCGTGAAGGCTGACTGCCGGCCCGTCGAGTTCCTTCACTCCAGCACCTGCGGTCATGTTGTCGCAGGGAAGAACGACGACATGCGGCTGGCCAAGGTCGCGAGCGAGCGGACGCCCCATCTTTGCGCGTGCCCGCTCGGCGACCCTCTCGCCGAGCTCTGTGGCCAGCAGGACCTCAGGGGAGGAGGCCAGATGGAAGGCACCGATGCAGGCGTGTGACTTACCGCCGCCCATGCCCTGGTCGAGACGGGTGACGGCCCGAGCCTTGAGGTAGTCCTCGCCGCCGCCGACACGGACCGCGATCTCGGTGAGCAGGTCGATGAGGCGTTCGGTGGGGTGGGTGATGTCCCCGTAGTAGCCGGCGTCCGCGTACGGCGGCCGATCCGCACCGGTTGCATGGACGGCCCGGAACAGTGACATCTGCACGTCATCGATCTGGCCGGAGGCATTGAGGATCTCCTGGCGGATCTTCAGTGCCTTCCACCACGGTGTCACGCTCGTCGTCACTGCTGGTCTCCTGGGCTGGTGGTCATGGATGCTCGTACGGTGTTCGTCATCAGTGCAGCCTCAGCTGGGCGTCCTGCTCCTGCTGACGGCGGGCGCTCTCGAGGACGCTGGCAGCGGCTGCTTCGGCGGCGCTGCCGATTCCGGGACGGGTGCGCAGGACGCGGGTGAAGGCGATGGAGTCCGGGTCGTTGTCGGGGAGCCGATCGGCAAGGAACTGCACGGTCGACCACAGGTAGGTGTCGTCGACTCCTCGCTCCGAAGCCGCCAGCACGTGACCCATCGCTTGCAGTCCTTCGCCGGATGCTGCGGCGAGCGCCAAGGCGACGTCGATGGAAGCGGAATCCCCGTCGACCTTGCCGCTGTATTCGCGGGAGGTGATGAAGCGGACGCCCTTGTCGGCGTCTGCGACAAGATTGCGCACCGAGGCCAGGTCGAGGGAGGACGCAAGTGCCTGCCACCGCAGCTCGGACTTCGCCTGGACCTGACGGCCGTAGAGCCTGATCCACCACAAGGCGAACCGGGTGCGGGCGTCGAAGGCTGCCAGCGGCTGACGGTTGACCTCAACCGCCATGGCCTCCTGGACCGCGGCGCGCGCCAGCGGCAGGAACGTATAAATGTCGACGGGCTCACCCTTGGCGTCGAGGACTTCGCTGTAGCGCCCCACAACTTCCATGGCAGGGCCAGCGGCGGCCATCAGCATGTCCGCAGGCGCCAGGCCCCATCGCTCCCAGTCGGGGTAGCGCTGCTTGATCTCCGTCTTGATCTCCGCCTCGACGGCGCCCTTACGGCCGGCAGGACGACCTGCCGGAGCCGGGCGGCAGGCCATGGTCAGGGTCGTCTCAATGTTGGCCTTGCCCTGCTGGCCACCGGACTCGGTGTTGGCCGGCCAGGAGCCGGTCATCACCAGTCCGGCTCTCTCGATCGAGTGCAGCAGTCGCTGCCACACCTCGGGCTCCCCGTGGCCGAAGACGATCGTGACCACACCGTCGTCCCGGACGACCTGCCGCATCTGGGCGAAGGCATCGGCGATGAGGGTGTCGTAGTGCTCGCGGGTGCGGTGCTCGTCGGGGGCTTCACCCCGTACTCGCTTGACGATGATCTCCTGGCTCTTGTCCTGGCAGCCGTGTGGATCGGCCGTGATCGCGAGTTCCGGCCAGGTGTTGTGCAGGCACCGCTTCGCCCACGTGTAGAAAAGGTCGGAGGCATCCGCGTACGCGATCATCTGGTCGTATGGCGGGTCGGTGACGACCGCAGTGAAGGCGCGGGGTGGGAAGGGCAGGGCGGTGGCGGTTCCCCGCTGTACGGAGGTCGGTGCGCCGCGCAGGTCGGCGAACAGGTTGCGGCATGCGGTTAGAACGTTGTCCGCAATGGACTTCCACGTTCCGGGACCGTCCCCGATGCCGGCCTCGAAAAAGTCGTGGGAGAAGGTGATCGACCCTTCGTTGACGAACAGATCCCCGACCTGTGCACCGCCCTTGCTCTGGAACCGGGCGCCGCGTGTGGAGCGGCGCAGCTTCTTCACCACGACCGCGGTCGCATAACCGGTCAGGGCCCGCACGTAGTCCCGTGACATTCCGGCGGCGGTCAGTTCGTCGCCGAGCTCGTTGATGATGCGTG
Organism: Streptomyces sp. NRRL F-6676; assembly: GCF_000725625.1. GTDB lineage: Bacteria > Actinomycetota > Actinomycetes > Streptomycetales > Streptomycetaceae > Streptomyces. Next base: position 54,971 of record NZ_JOHS01000035.1, on the reverse strand, counting down.
CGAGCCGTACGTACGACAGGGTCTGGCGGGTGACCATGAAGTCGCCGTAGGTCTTCGCCCCGTAGATGCTCGGGCCGATGATGTTGTTGTTGCCCGGTGCGATGCCTTCGTCCGGGACAGCGGGCAGGAACGGGCTGAACGCCGGCTCCGCAGCCAGTGCACGGTCGGCCGTTGCGACCGCCTCGCGTTCTGCGTCTGTGGGCTGGCGGAAGGTTTTCTGGCTCTTGGCGTCGATGTCCGCAGCGAGGACCAAAGCGTCCTGGCCCTGTCCCTCGTGCAGCAGGCGGCGGTGCACGGCGAGCGGGTGGACGTGGTTGCAGAACACGCAGATCGCGCTCTTGCCCGCTACCTTCTTGCCGTTCACCACGGCGTTGGTCAGTGTGGGCGTCCGGGTGGGCTTTCCGGGGGTCACGACCGCTTCCCACGTGCCGGTGGCCCGGTCTGCGTCGATGTAGAACGACACGGCCTCCCTGTCGCCGCGGGCCGGCATCAGCTCGTAGGACCCGATGAGCGGGAACCGGTGGTGGCATTCCTGGCAGGGGATCGTGACGGACCACAGATAGCCCCACGGCAGGGCACCGTTGTGGCGGGGGTAGACGTCACTCATGGCGGTCGCATGCCGGGTCTGGATCTCCGCGAACAGCGATTCGAGGTCGCCGAGCAGCCGGTCGGTACGGGACATCAGGAGGTGGTCCCGTTCTTCCCCGAAGGGAAGCTCGGGCTCCTCGCTCCAGTCTTCGAACGGTGCGGAGGTGAGCAGGTGGCTGGCGAGTACCGCGATCGGGCTGTAGTCGACGGCCGACGCCTGGACGCCCAAGCGCGCGGACTCCAAGGGGATCATGCCCCGCCCCGAGAACGGGTCGAGCGTGGTCGCACCTTCGGGATTCGTCTTGGCGATCTCGGCCTGCAGCTCGTTCCAAGCGGCGTAGCGGCCTGTCATCGCCTCCCGGACCAGATTCTGCAGCCGCGTCTGCTCCTCGGCGTCATCGGGCCACGGCAGCAGCGAGCAGATGGTGGCGGCCTTGGCCTGGGCGGTGGGTCGCTTGGCGAACCACATGAACAGGGAGATTTCGCTGTTGCCGGAGCCCCAGCCCTTGTCGCTGTTGGCCGACACCTCCGCGCTGGGAAACCATCGTTCGATCATCCTGGTCATGTGTTGCTCCCCGGTGCGTTCTTGAGGCTGCTGCCCGGGACGCGGAAGACCGCGTTCCCGGTCATGTCGTTGGCGAATAGGGTGGCGGGGTCCTGGTAGGCGCCGAAGAAGCGGCCCCGGCCGTCGGCACACTGGTCGATGACGTAGAGCCAGTAGTCCTTGCGGTGCTGAGTGGCGATCAGGACCTCGTTGCCGGTCATCCGGATGCCGTCACTGGCCGCGCTGCCCAGCACGCCCTTGACCTCGACGTGCCGGATCTGGCTGTTGCGGCGGGCCTCAAGGTCGTAGCCGCGGCTCTCTGTGTGGACGTCTTCCACGGTCCACCCGTCGTCTTCAAGGAGGTTCTGGACGTGCCGCATGGAGACCAGTTCGGCATCGATCTCCGCCTGGACGGTGACGTCGGCCGCGGCCAGGACGCGGATCCGGCCGATCAGCTTGGGGTCGGTCAGCTGCACGTCCGCGAGCCGTTCGAGTTCGTCAAGCCGCTGGGCGGTCTGGGCCTGAAGACGGCGCCGCAGCTCAACCCGCCTGGTCCGGTCGTCGATGTCCTCGGTAAGGCTCAGTGGCAGGTTGGTCAGGTCCCGGCGCGCCTGGGCGAACCAGTCGGCCCGTACCCGCCGGTGCTCGGTGACCGTGGCGGCGGCCACCTCGCGGGCCGTCGTGAGCGCATGCCCTTCACGTGCGGGATGAGGCGCGGTCCCGTGGTGCTCGGTGGGCACCAGGTTGGCCAGGGTCTCCCACCGCACCGGACGGGCGTTGCCGCTGTCGTCGACCTTGACCAGGCTCGCCCAGATGCTGGCGCGCTTGCCGTCGCTCTCGGTCATGGTCGCCGTGTACGCATACAGGTCGTACGGGGTGAGGCTGGTGGGGTCGGCGGCGGCGCCAGACTGGTGCAGGTCCTCGGCCAGGGCGTGCTCGGCCATGCCGATCAGGTCGGCGAAGCCCGGTTCGCCGGGCCCGAGGGTGATGGTGTCGCCGACGTCGATGCTTTCCGCAGCCTCGCGTACCGCGTCGCCGCTGGTGGCGATGTGGACCTCGCTCATGCTGCCGAGCGTGGCCGGGAACCGTGCCCCGCCGGTCAGCGACAGTCTCCGGAATCCGGTGCCGGCGGCGGTAGGGGCGGATCGCAGCACGCCGGCGGCGGCGAGCCGGTCAAGATACGCCTCGACGATGGCGGGGTTGATCCGGGCGAACAGGTCGCGCTGGAGCAGAGTCAGTGCAGCCACTGCGTCGACCTGGCTGGCCAGGCGACGCTCGTTGTCGCGCACCTGCCGGGCCGCCCGGGTGAGTTCTTGCGCCTTGACGGCGCGGGCGGCATCGATCGCCTGCTGCTTCTTGATCTCGTCGTTGCCGTACAGGTCGGACAGCCACTTGTCGTAGTCGATGCCCGTGATCTCGGCGACGGCCGACAGGCTGTCGAACATCTGCCCGCGCAGTTCGTTCGCCGCGGTGACGAAGTGGTCCAGCAACCGCAGGAGCGTCTCGCCCTCGCGTGTGTCGGTGGCAACCAGGTTGTACAGGTGAACGTCTCGGAGCTGGCCGACGCGGTGGATGCGCCCCATGCGCTGCTCGAGGCGAACCAGTGACCAGGGGATGTCGTAGTTGACCAGTACGTGGGCGGCCTGCAGGTCGATGCCTTCGTTGCCGGCGTCGGTGGTGACGATGACCTGGAACTCGCCTCGCATGAAGGCCCGGCGCACCTCGTCGCGCTCGGGCTTGCTTTGCCGTCCGGAGTAGAGACGGGCGGTGAACCCCTCGGCTTCGAGGCGCCGGGCGATCCACTCGGCCGAGTCCGCGTACTCCGTGAACACCACGGCCTGCTCGCCGTTGCCGGGGAGAATGCCGTGCTTGGCCAGACAGTCCTCGGTCAGCCGCTTCCACTTCGACGGCGTCCACGCCGGGTTACCGATCGTGGCGTTGATCTGGTCCGCGAGGTTCTTGATCGCCGCCCGCTCGGCTCGCGTGGACGTCGAGCTCGTGTGGATGACCTTGGCCTCGTCGATCTCCGCCTCGTCACCTTGGCCCTCGCGGTCGGCGATGAGGGCCGCTTCGGCCTCGCTCATGGCGCCCATGTGGTCGTGGCGCCGCCGGAGCGTCTCGGCGAGCGCATACAGACTGGACGCCGCCCGCTTGCCGTAGACCATGCGGGCGAGCGGCTGGGCCGAAGGCGCGAAGTACCGGTCGACCATGTCCAGCGCAGCCTGGTAGAAGCCGTACTCGGTCTGCGACAGGGCAACGCTGTGGTTGTGGGCGGTACGGCCCTTGAAAAGGCGCGTCTTGCCGTCGTAATCGACCAGGTCTTCCTTCATCCGTCGCAGGAAGTGGATCGGGCCCGGCCGGAGCGCGCTGAGCTCGACGTTGGGATCGCTACCCGGGTCCGGGTAGATCTCCGGGTCGACCAGATGCAGAAGATGCCGGAAGAGCCACTCCTTGCCCCGATGCGGGGTCGCGGTCATCAGCAGGGCCCGCGGGGTGTTCTTGGCCAGCAGGCGGCCAACCTGATGGAACCCGGCCGCAGTCGGGGTCAGCCGGTGTGCCTCGTCGAAGACCACCAGGTCCCAGCCGGCCTTGTCCGGCCGAATAGCGTCCTGCACAGCAGGGTTGACCGCGGCCAGCTCCAGGGAGGTCACCCACAGGTCGTTGGAGTTCAGCGCGTTCTCACGGACGGTCGCCGAGGTGAGCTGCCGCAGCCCGCCGCCCAGCAACCGCTCGAAGTCGTCCACCCACTTCGTGGCCAGGTTCGCAGGGCACACGATGATGGCGCGCTTGACCAGGCCCAGCCGCTGCATCTCCCGGATATAGAGACCGGCCATGATCGTCTTGCCGGTGCCCGGCTCGTCGGCGAGCAGGAAGCGCAGCAGCGGTTGCGGCAGCATCGCGCCGTACACGGCCGTGGTCTGGTGGGCATACGGCTTCAGCGGCGTGGCCGCCATGGCACTCGACTCTGCGTTCGTGGCCGCCGCGTACATCCACTGGGTCCACATGGCGGCCAGCACCCGGGCAGAGTCGGCTCGGCCATCACTGACCAGCGGGCGCACGGTCTGGGTGTCTCCGGCCGCCAGGTTCACCTCGTGCCGACGGTCCTGGTCGTCGACAAGGATGAGATCCCACGAACCCGGCTCGTCGCCCGGAAGGGCAAAGCGGATGGTAGCGAACTCGGGCACTCCGGCGGCCCGGACTCGCACTCGCTGTCCGCGTTCGAACACCACCTCGTGGTCAGGCTGCATGCTCATGCGCGTGTCCCGTAGTTCGTCCGGATCCAGCGGGCCAACAGCGGATCAATCACGCGCCACCCCTGGTCTGTGTCTTCGATGAGCCCGGTGGCGACCAAGTGCGGGGCTGCCTTCTGGGCCGTGGTCTTGGGGAGCCCCAGGGCCCGCAAGGCCCGGGCCGCCATGGGCGTGCCGTACTCGGCCACCGCCCGCAATACCTTGCGCTGTCCCACAGTGAGCCCGCTCATCGTGGCGCGGGCCTCCGCGTCGACCTGTCGCAGGGCGACAGCGATCGCTGCTTCGAGATCATCGGTGGTGGCCCGCTCCCCCGCAGGGACTTCTTGCCACAGCAGGTGGGCCAGCAGCATGGTCCTCTGGGGATGCCGCTCGCCCGCCGCCACGAGTCCGTCCACAACATCGGACACGTCCCGGTTCCTCGCAGCGAACCGGTCCTTGATCACTTTGCTAAGCTCCGCGGCCGGCAGCCGGTCCAACTGAAGCGTCCGCGTCTGCCCTATGGGGCGCTCCTTGTCGTCCGGCGCAGTCGACAGCATGCCTGGTCCGCCGCCGGCGAAGAGGTAGGAGACTGTCTGCCGCTGCTGCCACGCGTGCTGCCAGATCAGGGCCTGCGCCTCCGGGACCCCGGCGACGGACTGGAACTCGTCCAGCACGATCAAGATCCGTCCAGGCCTGTGCTGAGCTAGCTGGGCGGGCAGTTCCAGCAGCGCGTGCAGCGCCGGCTCCGGGTTAGTGGTGGGCTTGTCGGCCATAGTCAGCGCGAAGCCAGCCCCAGAGATCGACACACCGGCCTGAGCGCTGCTGAGGATCTTGCCTGCCGCTGGTCGGAGCTCCTCAGGTGTGTGCTGGGCCCACGCACGCTCCAGACGAAGCACCAGGTCGGAGAGACTGGCAACCTCGAAGAGGTCGGCGGTGACCACCATCAGCCCGACCTTCTCACCCTCGGACGCGATCTTGCGGATCAGGCTCGTCTTGCCGTAGCGCCGCGGAGCCACCAGGGTCATCAGCTGGCTCTCGTGAGTCCATGCCCTGATCGTGTCGGCCTCCGCCCGCCGGTTGATCATGCAGTCAAGAGGGACTGGCCCGTCGAACGCGAACGGGCTCGCGGTGTCCCGCATCGCCGACTCCAAGATGTATGCCGCAGAGATCTCCATAAGGTACGCCGACAGCGTACCCGTCCGGTACGCCGCCGGCGTACGTATTTGACGATCCGCCGCATCGGCCCCAGAACGTGATTCGCCGATAGCGTCGACACCCCTCCCACAGGCCGCGAAGCCCACATGGCAGTCGCTTCACTCCGGCCGCAGGCGTAGCGGCACCGGCGAACGAGGGCGCACGCTCCTCACATCAGACTGGGTGATAACGACTTAAAAGAGACCGTAAACGGCAGGCAGGGCGTCCACGCAGGTAGCTGGGGCCAGTCCAGCGCCTCTGCTCGCAGCGAAGAGTTGGTGACCGCGCACGACCGCAGCGAGTTCGAGCGATCCGACGTCACCAGCTCACAGAACGGTGCGGACGACGACGGCGACAACCGCGACCTGAACCACCCGAAGGAGTAAAACCCACGACTGGAAGCCCGAGATCGGAGCTCGGCCGAAGGCGTTCCCAATCCATCAATGCATTGACTCATAGATGGCACGCAATTTGACCTGCGACGACGACTACGCCCGGTGCGCAGAAGGAGCCCTATACCGAGGCCCTTGAGATGTCTCGGGTGTGCTTGTCCCCCTCGGTGGCGAGCAACGGGGAGAGCTTCGCGGTCGCGGCGGCATTGCGCCTGGCCGCGGGGCACGGCGTACGGGGAGTGGTCACCTACGCGGACCCCGTCCCACGGCTGCGGACCCTGTCGGACGGACGCACGGCCGGCTCGCCCCGAGGGCACCTCGGGATCATCTACCAGGCCCTCTCCGCTACCTACACCGGCCGCAGCACGGCGCGGACGGTCATCGTGCTGCCGGACGGCCAGGTGCTCCCAGCGCGGTCGATCGCGAAGTTTGTCGCCGGTGACCGCGGTGCCGACGGGTTCGAGCGGCGCATCGTGGCCCTGGGCGCCTCGGAGCGACCTGCGGGTGCTGGCCGACGGGCCTGGCTGCACAACGCGCTGGAGCAGATCGGAGCACGGCGCTCGCGGCACCCTGGGACTCACCGCTACGCCCTGCCTGTGGGGCGTAATCGGGCAGAACGGTCGAGAGCAGTCTTCGGCATGCCCGCACTCCCGTACCCGAAGTGGGCAGACGCCCGTCTCCCTGCCTAGCTTGTTGCTTATTTGTGTTCCAATGTGTAATGTGATGGTTGTGATCGAGCGGCGCCCGCGCTGCTCTCACCGTCATCTCTGACCGTCACCCCGAGGAACAACCGTGGACACTTCCATCCCCGAACGCAAGGCTGCTCGCTACGCCGCGGCGCTGGAGGCCGGCGTCAACATGGATTCCGCGCGGGAGTGCACCCTCGCGGACCGTGCCGCATGGGCCAGTGCGGCGCTGGAGGCCTACAACAGGCAGGCCCCCAATGCTCTGTTGCCCGTCCCCAAGCTCGCCGAGCGGGTACGGCTCGGCGTCCTCGCGGCCGAGACGATGGCCCAGATCGCCTTCCACCGCCCCGACGAGCGGGTCGTGAACGACCAGGAAAGCGCCGATCGCGTGATCGGAGATCTGGTCGCTCAGGTCTTCTGCCTGACGGACGGGCGGGTCACTGCCCATGAGCTCCACCAGGCTGCTGAGGGACTGCGCAGCGAGGCATATCCCGTGAAGCTCGACGTCCTGTGCGCCGTCGCTGCCGCGGGGGCTGAACGGGAAGCTGCCATGCTCGCGGCGCTCCTGGACGCGGCCCAGTCCTTCGGGTGTGACGTTCCCGGGTTGGTCGACAGCGCCCGCGCCTACTTCGAAACCCTCAAGGCCGAGGAGGAGGGAGAAGTGGAGACCGAGGCGGCGCGCGCCTGAGTCCCGCCGGGGAGCGAGGGCGGGCCCCGGCTGCTGCGTTCGCTCCCCGGCTTGGCCGCCCACAGGACACACCTGATGAAGCTGGCCATCCCTACCTTCGAGCAGCACTGACGCGTCTCCGCACTCGAGTCACCGCGACGAGGCCACTACCGAGATCACCAGCCGCCTCACCCGGGACGCCTTCTACGTGCCCGGACGTGATTGGCAGGGCGCCGAAACTCGCAGGTGCATGGCCGAAGTCTTGGGCCTCACCTACGGCACCGGCACCGGCCTTCACCGCGCCCGGCCTCGCTGCCACGCCGCACCCACGAACTGACGCGCTCGGCACGGACCATTCGCCAGCATCCCGCCGCCCCCAGGAAGGGCCCCATGGACACCATTCACCCGGACACCCATGCTCAGCAGCACTGGTACCTCGCCACCCTCGGTCACAAGGCGCTGGTGCGGGAGCTCGCCTCGTTGGGGCTCCCCGCCTCCGCCGCTACTCACGATCCGCTCTCCCTCGCCGGACGGTGCCTGATCGCCGCCCCGATCGGCTACCCCGAAGCTCACCGGGCCGCAGAACTGGTCCTGGCCCCGCTGCACACCGCCCAGATGTTCACCGCCACCGTCACCGACGAGGACAACGCCCTAGAACACACCGGTGTCGTGCCGGTCCTTGAAGAGCGCCAGGCCGGAGCCGTCACCGGCTGGTACGCCGAGCTTCTCCTCTTCGAGCACAGCACGCGGCTCAACAAGGCCGCTTACCGCCTGTCCCGGATGCCCGGAGACCCGACCTGGATCATCGACAGCGACTTCCTGCCCAGCGGCCATCCCGGGATGCTGCGGCCCTTCGGCTCGCGGCGCCCGGGAAGCGGCAAGCGGACCCTCCTGCCGCCGTTCGTCGCCGAGCTCGACCGTCTCATCGCGCAGGGGCCTGGGAGCGCGGCGTGACCCTATACGGCATCCCGCCCGCCGGTATGCGCCGCGCCGTGGCGCCCGAAAGCGGGCGGGACCACGCCCACGCAATCGCCGAGGCCGCGCACGCCTGGTGGACCTCCAACCGCGGAGGCTCCAGCGACCGCGCCATCGCGGTCGGCACCCTGGCCGCCCTCGCCCTCTGCGCGCCCTCACGACCGGACGGACCCGACTACGGCCCGCTCCTGCTCCCCCTCGACGACGAACAGCTCGTCGACACGTTGCGAGCCGGCTGGAACTCGTTCTGGACCTACGACCCGGACCTGACCGAGGCCGCCCGCCCGCTCCACGACTGGCTCTCCCACCCCACCGACAACGCCATCCGCGGCCTGGCCGAATACGCCAGGATCCTCCTGCGCGCAGGACTGCTGGAGTACTGCTCCGACACCGCCCGCGCCGAGGCCGACGATGTCCTCGGCCTGCTCATCACCCGCATGCGCAGCTACAGCGAACGGCAGAGCACCGGTGAGTTCTTCACCCCGGCCGTCGTCACCAACTTCATGGGCGACACGCTGTTCTCCGCCGACCGCAAGCCCGGTGACCTGTTCCTCGAACCCGCCGCGGGCACAGGGGCGATGGCCCGGTCAGCTGCCGCCACGATGCGGTTCTTCGGCACCGACCCCGCCCTCTACCACTGGTGGCTCAACGACCTCGACCCGCTCAACGCCGCCTGCTGCGCCGTGAACGCCCAGCTGTGGAGACTCGGCAGGCAGGTGACCGTCTCCTGCGGCGACGCCCTGAACCATCCTCGGCTCCTGGAGCAGGCCGTACGAGAGCGCGCCGAGCGGGCGACGTCCAAGCAGAAGGCCCGGCCGGTGCTGTACCCCACCACGACTCGCCCGCCGTTCTGGCCGTGGAACTTCGTTCCGCCCTCCTGATCCGACCCGGCGGCCGTGCCGCATCCCGCCGCCGGCCACCCTCACCCCTGCTCGATACGGAGCCTCCTCATGGTCATCAACACCACACCCTCGCCCGCCATCGCCACCTTGGTTCCCGACTCCGAGGGGCACGGCACGGTTCTGAGGATCGTCTACGCCCATCACCTGGACGGCGAGTCCCTGGCCTTCCAGCTCTTCCACCGGTACGTCCACCGCCTGCAGGCAGGCTCCCCGCTCCCGGACGAGATCACCCGCTCCGAGGTGATGACCCTCCTCGGCGAACAGGGCGCGCACTGCGCCGAGGGCTGGCACTCCTCTGCGAACGAGCCCACCGAGGAGGCCTCGGCCGAGGCGTGGCAGTGGGTCTGCGCGCAGGTGAACCGCCTGTTCCCCGGCCTGTCCTGGAAGGTCGAGCCCGACCGGCGCATGAACATCCCCGGGGTAGACGACGACAAGGTCGCCGACATCGTGATCCGTGCCCGCCCCCTGGCATCGGACGTGACCCGCCCCGCGACCATGTTCGATCCCGCGCTCACGTACTACGCGGACGGAACGCACGTGGTGATGCGGGCACGGGGGACGGAGCGCTCTGGGCGCACCTTCGGTGTGGCGGAAGGTGCCGCCCCGTACGCCTACCAGGCCGTGCGCTGGGACGACGTGGGAGCCGACTTGGTCGCCCCCCACGTGCTGCGTCGCGCCGAGAGCACGCCCCAGGACGGCGTGGCGTAAGCGGACGCAGGGGCCGGCGTTCGGAAGGCGGCGTCCGTGGCTTCTGGGATTCTCCGACGGCCGAGTCCGGGAGAGCGCAGGAGCCACGGTCCACCCCGGCGATCAGGCGCTCGTGACGGACTCAGGTCAGGGGAGCGACGCACAGTCTGTTGCGTATTACTGCTTCAATATGTATAGTAGTTGTCGTGAGGGCGGGAAGTGCCCTCGTTCAAGCCAATCCGAAGGAGCCGCTCACGCGGCTCGCCCTGGCCGTGGCACTCCCCTCGGCGGCCGGGGCCGCGAGGCCCGGACCGACTTCCCTCCGTGGTCCGGGCCTCGCCCCCTCCACAGGCCCCAAGGAGACGACGTGACCATAGGGACGGACACAGACGCAGCCCTGAACAGCGCTTCGGGGTACCGACTGCGGCTTGTCTTCGATGCCGGTCCCACGATGCCGATGTGGCGGCCGCTGCTGCGCAAACTGCGCCAGTCCCTGGCGCAGAGCGGCCACTTTCAGAGCGTGACGGTGTCCGTCCTCATGGCCGACGGCACAGTGCGCGGGCGAGAGGGTGCCGGCGACCGACTGGTTACCCTCGTGCTCAGCGACTGCTCCGGTCCGCAGTGGTACCCCGGCCCGGCTGGTGAACGCTGGTACGGGACTTTGGGCGCCTGGGCGCGTGTGCGGCCGGTGGCGGTGGTACAGCCGCTGCCGGAGCGCATGTGGCAGCGCACTGCACTGCCCGTGATGCCCGGTCTCATCCATGCCCCGGCCGCCACAGCAGCCAACTCCGAACTGAGCTTCACGGCGTACGACAACGCGCCGGACATGGGAGCGGACAGCATTCCTGTTCCTGTCCTGGAGCCCGCTTCTCCCTGGCTGGACAACTGGCTCGCGCTGATCGATGGCCGTGCCGAGGTCCCGGCGGCAGTCGCGTTCGTTCCGCCCGCACTCCCGGCCGAAGGGGCCACCTCCCCGACGACACTCACCGCCGAGGAACTGGTCCTCCGCTTCCGCGCCACTGCTTCCCCCGAGGCATTCCGTCTCGCGGGGCACTTGGCGGCAGGCGTCCCCCAGTTGCCCGCGATGCACATCGTGCACAGCTCTGTCGAGACGACTCCGTGCCCGAGCCACCTGGCCGAGGTGATTCTGAGCGGCATGCTCCGCGCAGTCCCCGGTTCCCCCGGCAGCTACGCCTTCCGAAAGGGCGTTGCCTCCGTGCTGCTGCGCACGGTGCCGCGTTCCTCGCTCGCCGGCACGGTGGCTCGGCTCAGGGAAGCTGAGTCGTCAACGCGGCGCGCTCTGGTGAGCGAGGAGGCTTCGCGACCTACCGGCTAGGCGTGCGGTCTCCCGATCCACCACTATCTTCCGCTGCTGCCTCCCTTCCCTCTTCAACGCGCTTGGGGCGTCCCGCGTAAACGGCCGCCCCGGAGCGAAGTCAGCCGCCCATCTCCGGTGGCCCGTGTTGCCCTGCCCGCCGTCGCATCCGGGCCGGCGGCCATTGTCAGACCCCTAAGTGGGCGGTTCGTGAGTCTTTGAGTGGTTCTGCTGTCGCCTGATGGTGTGGCGGCAGGGCGGAATCCGCCGGTCCACGGGTGCTGATCTGGTGATGTGACCGGGTGAGTGAACGCAAGCCGTACCCGAGTGACTTATCGGACGAGCAGTGGTCGTTGATCGAGCCGGTGATCACCGCGTGGAAGGACCGGCACCGCTCGGTCAGCGGCCACCAGGGCGCCTACGACATGCGGGAGATCGTGAACGCGATCCTCTACCAGGGGCGGACCGGCTGCCAGTGGGCCTACCTCCCACACGACCTGCCGCCCAAGAGCGCGACCTACTACTACTTCGCCGCATGGCGGGATGACGAAACCGATCAGGTCATCCACGAACTCCTGCGCTGCCAGGTCCGCGAACGCGCCCGCCGATTAGAGGACCCGACCCTGGTGGTCCTGGACACCCAGAGTGTCCACGTCGCCGCCGGGGTCCCCGCCACCACGAGCGGCCACGACCCGGCCAAGCGCGTGCCCGGCCGCAAACGCGGCCTGGCCGTGGACGTCCTCGGCCTGGTCATCGCGGTCGTCGTCCTCGCCGCGAACACCCACGACAACACCGCGGGCATCGTCCTGCTGGACCAGGTCGCCGAGCACGCCGGCGGCACCGTCCGCAAAGCCCTGGCCGACCAGGGCTTCAAGAACCAGGTCGTCGACCACGGCGCCAGCCTGGGCATCGACGTCGAGATCGTCGTACGCAACCCGCAGGTCAAGGGGTTCGTGCCGCAGCCGAAGCGGTGGAGGGTCGAGCAGACCTACGGCATCCTGATACTGCACCGGCGCCTGGTCCGCGACTACGAGCACCACCCCTCCTCCTCCGCCTCCCGCGTCTACTGGGCGATGACCCACGTCATGACCCGACGCCTCACCGGCGCGAACGCCCCCACCTGGCGCGAGACGCAGACGGCGGCAGCATGAACATCCAGCCCCTGCTCGACGCCCTGGACCTCCAGGAAGACGCCGCCCGCGCCCTGGCCGACGACCTCCGCGCACAGATCGACGACCTGCAGACCCGGCTGCGGGAGGCCGAGACCCACCTCGAACACCTCGCGATCACCCGCACAACTGTCACCGGCCTCGCCGACCGGCTCCCCGCCGGCCCGCCGGACCTGCCCGAGCACCCGGACTACCCCCGCATCCTCGACGCCTTCAACCACGCGACCGGACCATTACGGGCCAAGGACGTCTGCGAAGCCCTCGGCCACGAACTGCTGCCGAAGAACGTCGAAGGCACCCGCGCCAAGCTGAAACGCCTGGTCAAACTCGGGATCCTCACCGAGGCCGACACCGGCCACTTCACCAGGAAGCAATAACCGACGAACCTCCACCAGCGGCCTTGCTCCAACCTCAGCCAGAAACGGACATCGCCTTACGAACCGCCCACTAAGAGAGAATCACCCTCATGACGACTCTTCCCGCCGTTCAGGCGCAGTTTGCCGTGTCCAGCCGCACCCAGTACGAGGCTGCGATCGAGCGTCTGCGTGAAGCCTCTCAGGCGTATGAAAAGGGCGTCAGCGTCCTGGACGACGCCTCGTACGACCAGCTCCGGCGCTCCGTGCAGGCCTGGGAGCAGGCGAATCCCGGTGAAGTGTCCCCCGACTCCCCTATCGAGCTGGTCGCCGACGGCGCGGTACCGGGCGGCGACGTCGCACACACCACGCCTCTCCTGAGCCTGAACAACGCCTTCGACGCCGACGACCTGATGAAGTGGGGGGCGTCGCTCCAGAGCCGTCTGGGGCGCGCGCCGCAGGGCGGGTACGCCGTGGAGCCGAAGATCGACGGCGCCGCCGTGGCCGCTCGGTATCGTGACGGCCGTCTGGTACAGCTCATCACTCGCGGGAACGGCAGCCACGGCGAGGACGTCAGCCACGTCATCGGCCAGATCGACGGTCTTCCCGAGCAGCTGGCCGTGCCTGCCACCGTCGAGGTCCGCGGTGAGGTCGCCTTCACGCAGGAGCAGTTCGAGAAGGCGAACGAGGTCCGTGCCGCTCACAACGCGCAGGTCTTCGCCAACCCCCGCAACGGCACGTCGGGGACGCTGCGGGCTAAGGACCGTCCGTACCGGCTTCAGATGACGTTCTGGGCCTACGGCGCAGTCGAACTGGACGGCGTATCGTTCCTGCCCGCCGGAGCCACGCACGCCGAGACGCTGGCCGCTGTGGCCGCAGCCGGTATCCAGACGACCGCGGACTCCCCGGCCGGACTCCACGTCGTCGCCGACCTGGCCGCCGCCCAGGAGCGGGTTGACGCGATCGCCGCCATGCGTGCGGGCCTGCCCGTCGGGATCGACGGTGTGGTGATCAAGATGAACGATACGGCGGAGCAGGCCGTGGTCGGGGTCGGCACCCGTTTTCCTCACTGGGCCATCGCGTTCAAGCTTCCGGCGGTCGAACGGCACACCGTGCTGGAGGACGTCGTGTGGGAGACCGGGCGCACCGGGACCCTCGCGCCGACCGCGATTCTCGCTCCGGTAGAGATCGACGGCTCCACCGTCACCCGGGCCACGCTGCACAACCCCGCCGACATTCGCCGGCGCGACCTCCACATCGGTGACACCGTGACGGTCTACAAGGCCGGCGACATCATCCCGCGGGTGCAGGGGGCCGTGGTCCAGCTGCGTCCGGAGGGGGCCTTGGAGGTGCCGCTGCCGGAGGTTTGCCCGAACTGTGGCGGTGAGATCAACAAAGCGCAGGAGCGGTGGCGGTGCGCGAAGGGCACCGCGTGCGCGCTCCCGGCACTCATCGAGTACGCCGCGCAGCGCGAGATGCTCGACATCGACGGCCTCGGGAAGACCTACGTGGCGGCCCTGGTCGCGTCCGGCGACGTCAGCGACGTCGCCGATCTGTTCACCCTGACCGTCGAGCAGCTCACCAAGGCGGCCAAGAGCGCCAAGCGGGCCGCCAAACTCGCCGAGCAGATCGAGGCCGCCAAGGCCCTTCCGCTCAGCCGGGTCTTCTGCACACTGGGCGTGCTCGGCACCGGGCGCAGCATGTCCCGCCGCATCGCCCGGCACTTCGGAACCATGGAGGCCATCCGGCAGGCCGACGCGACCGCTCTGCAGGGCGTCGAGGGCATCGGCCCTGAGAAGGCCCCGGTCATCGTCGAGCAGGTCGCCGCCCTGGCACCCGTCATCGACAAGCTGATCGCCGCGGGCGTCAACATGACCGAGCCCCAGGAGGCGTCGGCGGCGGAGGGTGCAGGTCCGCTGGCGGGCAAGGTCGTGGTGGTCACCGGCAAGATGAGCGGACCGCTGGAGGCTTACGGACGGTCCGAGATGAACACCCTGATCGAGAAGGCCGGCGGCCGTCCGGGCAGCAGCGTAAGCACGAAGACATCCATCCTCGTCGCTGCCCCGTCAACTGGAGGCAAGCCGAGTTCGAAGGCAGTCAAGGCGGCCGAACTCGGCGTCACGGTCCTCACCCCCGAGGCCTTCGCCGAGCTGGTTGCCGACTTCCTGGCCTGACGCAAGGGACCGGGGCGGGCGTCGCACAGTAGGGGCGGCCCCGCCTCGCCGCCTGCGCGGCCCAGCGCACCGAACGGCCGAGCCAGGACACGTGCCCGCTGACCGGGTACCGGCCGGGCGAGGCTCCCACTCCGCGCGATGTTGCGTATTCCCGTTTCAATGTGTACTGTCATCTCATCGCCTGGTGCTCGGCACCCGCGACCTTCTCCCCAACTCCCCCGTGTCCAGGTAGGGATGGCATGCACTCGAACACGCCCGAGCTGTCGGACTCCGAACTTCTGGCGATCGCGGCCCGGGCCGCCAAGCGGGCCCCGAAGAAGCCCAACGATCTCCTGATCCTCACCCAGCTCCAGTTGGAGCTCTACCGAGAACTGCACGCATCAGTAGGTCAGTTGGTACGGCCGCCCGTCCCGGCCGAGATCTCACCGTCATCCTCGGCGCGGGTGCGAAGCGCCATCGACGGCATCCTCACCGAGGAAGAGGAGATGGCCGTCTTCCGGCAGATGTACGACCACCTGGCCCTCGCGGCAGGAGACCGCCAGGTGGCCGACCGGATGCTGGCGCTGTCCAGCGGCCAGCACGGTCCGGGCGGCTCGTTCCTCAAGCGCATGCTGCGGTTCGCGGTGGCCGACGCGTACGCGAACACGGTCCAGATGCTCGTCGTCGACTTCCTGAGAACTGCGGACAAGCAGACGATCCGCGCGGTGCTGGCCCAGCTCGCGGGCATGGAGTGGACGCTTGATCCGGACGACAGGCACCAGCGAATGACCCCGCCGGACTTCGTCGTGAACGACGCCGACGCCGAGATCCGCCGATTTCGCGAACTCGGCCTGATTCCCGGTGACGCCCACCCGGGCCGGAGTCTGGCACGCTCGGACGAAGCGACCTGGGAGGTCCCCGACCAGCACCGCATCCGAACCTGGCGGCGCCGGTACGTGGAGGCCCACAGGCAGAGTCTCGACTGGGCCCGGGCGAAGGCGGAGGAGTACCGCTGGGAGCGCGAGCGGCTTGCTCCCTACGGGCACCCGGACGGCCTGGAGGCGGCCGTCGTGTTGCAGCTCCGACAGGAAGCCGACCGGGCCGCCTCCGCCCGTCTCTTCCAGATCGACGATTCCCTCGGCCGGATGGCCTGGCGCCGCGTGATGCGGCGGGCGGAGAAGACGACGACCCCGTTCGATCCCGCCCACCTTCCGACCTCGCGCGGCATGCTGTTCCTCGACACTCCCCTCGCACTGCCCACCGGCCGCCGCATCGTCGGCTATGTGTGGGGCCCGTGGTCGCCCAGGGCCGAAGAAGGCTGGTGCATCGTGCGGCCGGACCAGTTCCTGGAGCCGGTGGACCCTCCGCACGACGACGCCCCCTGGACATGGGTCACTGCGCTGACGTGCGACCAGTCGCTGCTGAAGCTGCCGTTCTCGCCGTACGAGACCCTTCTCGCGCGCCCCGGCGACGTTCTGGACCCCGAGACCCGGCATCGCGACCCGGCCAACCCTGAGCGCTACCTGAGCGGCTCGGGCCGCCAGGGCTGCCAGGAACTGATGCTCCGCCACGTGCGGGCCCTGTGGGAGCTGCTGACCCAGCACAAGCGGTCCACAGTGCGGGTTCTCGCCCACCAGGTCCACCAGCTCAAGCCCAGCAAGCGCGATGCCGAACGGCGACGGGGCATCTCCGACTCCGGCCAGGTCGAGAACTGGTGGGTGGACCCGGACGCGGGCGAGCGCTACCAGGAGCAGCAGCCGCGCCAGCCGCGCGAGGGCGGAACCGGCCGCACGCTGGCCGTCCGCTACTGGCGGGATGAGCATGAGCGCCAGCAGTGCCCGAACTCTCACCAGCACGCCGCCCTTGAGGCGGTGAAGCCCGGCAGCTGCCCGCACTACGAGATCACCATCCCCGAGCACCCCGTCGGACCCGCCGACGCTCCGTGGTCCGACCGGCTGCGCCACGCCCGGCATCGCCCCTCGGCGCCCCGGCGCACCTCAGACACCTGACAGCCCCTGTGGCCGGGCGGCCCCTTCCCGCCCGGCCACAGGCCACGCGGTCTGCTGCATCAGGCCGACATCCCCATCGCCCTCAGCCGAGGAGTCTCAATGATGAAGTCAAGCCGCTTGCGTGACCGGCGGGGCGGAGGTGAAGACCCGTCCGTCACGCAGCAGGGCCCACAGCACGCTCGCCCGTCGCCGGGCCAGGGCGATGACGGCTTGGACGTGCTTGCAGCCCTCACCGCGCTTTTTGAGGTAGAAGTCCCGGTTCGGACCCTCGCGCATCATGCTGGTCTGCGCGGACATGTAGAGCACCCGTCGCAGGCGGCGGCTGTAGCGCTTGGGCCTGTGCAGGTTGCCGGTGCGGCGGCCGGAGTCGCGCGGGACCGGCACGAGCCCGGCCGCAGAGGCGAGGTGGCCGGCGTCCGCGTAGGCCGACAGGTCGCCGGCGGCAACTACGAACTCCGCCCCGAGTATCGGACCCATGCCGGGCAGGGACTCGATGATCTCGGCCTGTGGGTGGGCGCGGAACGTGTCGCGGATCTGTTGGTCGATCCGCTTCAGTCGGTCGTCCAGGGCCAGGATCTGGACCGCCAGGTCTGCGACGATCTGCGCGGCGACATCCTCGCCAGGCAGCGCGGTCTGCTGGGCCCGGGCAGCCTCCAGCGCGGTCGCGGCAACCGAATCAGCGCCCCGGACACTGCGGTTGGCGAGCCAGGCCGTCAGCCTCGCTCGTCCGCGGCGCCGGATCGCCGCCGGGGTCTGGTAGCCCGTCAGCAACACCAGCGCACCCTTGTGCGCCGAGTAGTCGAAAGCCCGCTCCAGTGCGGGGAAGACCCCGGTGAGCACGTCGCGGAGCCGGTTGATCATCCTCACCCGGTCAGCCACCAGATCGGAGCGGTGGGCGGTCAGCAGGGCCAGGTCGGCGGCCAGCTGGGCAGGCACGTCGATGGCGGCGAAGTCCCGACGGTGGCGGGCGGTCTCGGCGATCACGTAAGCGTCGCGGGCGTCTGTCTTGGCCTCGCCCCGGTAGGCGCCGGACATCCGGTTGACCGTGCGGCCGGGCACGTAGACGGCCCGCTGGCCGTGGGCTGCGAGCAGGGCCAGCAGCAGCGCGGAGGCCGTGCCGGAGATGTCCACCGCCCAGGACACCTCGTCGGCCAGGTCCAGGATCTCGCCCATGGCGGTCAGGATCGCCGTCTCATCGTTCTCGATCTTCTTCGACCACAAGGTCGCGCCGGTCTCATCGACCACCGCAGCCCAGTGGTGGCCTTTACCGGCATCGACACCGGCCCATACCCGGGCCTGTCGCTCGCTCACTCGCCCCTCCTCGTTCCGCACGGCTTGCCATCGGCCCGAGGAACACCCCGCTGTCATCTCCGTAATCAGCGACCGCACGAAGCGCGCACATCTCAATCAGCAGCCAGGGCGCCCCGGAGAACCGGGCGGCCACTCCTCGGAAGCCACTGAAGGCAAGAAGCCATAAGCCACACCCGGCCCTCCCGGGCCACCCAACAACTTACGGAGAGCCATGTCCGAAGAACTGCGTCCCCGCACCGTCCAGCACCGCCGCTGCCAGCCGCTGCACACCGTCTACGGGTTGGTGGCACTGCTGGCCGGCTGCGGCGTCCTGCTGGAGCAGCCCGTCATGTGGCTGTTCGTCGTCCCGCTCGCTGTCCTTGTCGTCGGAACCCGCCGGCTCGCCTGGAACCGGGCCTGTACCGCCCTCCGCAGGCGGGAGGAACGCAAGACCGCACCAGCACCCAGCTGGGTGTGGGGCGCTGCTGCGGCCGGTCTGGACGCCGCTCTCGTGGTAGGCGCCTTCGCCCTCTGCGCCGTGCTGCTGCTCGGCCACAGTGACGCTCTCGTCCTGCGCGGACGGGCAGCGGACTATCTGGTCCTCGGCGCAGGGGCGGTGTTCGCCGGCGCCCACGCGCTCGCTCACTGCATGTCCGCCCACGCCCGGGAGACAGAGGAGTCCGGGGCGTGACAAGTCCCTTCTGTCGCACTGTGCCGTCCGATCGCCCGGCACGCCCCTTCCCTCAAGCCCGCGGAGTGACCGCGGTGTTGCTTCACCCCGAACGGCTCGGCCGCGGCACCCCTGTTCCGCGTATGGTGCTCCCTGCGCGATGCCGGTCCCGGGCGCCGCCGGAGGCCGCGGAGCCGGCCCGCCCCCTGCGAAGGTCGAGCCGCCCGGCGCGTAAGAGATCTTCATGGTCCTCGGGCTGAGAGACGACCACGCCGGCGCGCTGGCGGACGCCGTCGCCACTCGGGTGGGCCGGCGGATCGACACCTTCCACGCTGAGTCGGAGGGACGCGGCAGGGCCGCGCGAGCGCAAGTCGAAGGCGGTGACTGCTGAGATGCCCCACGCCGCTCGTTGCCTATTCATGTTTCAATGTGTAATGTGATTGAACGTCGGGTCCGGAGGTAAGCCCCAGACCCGGACCACGTCCCTTCCCCTCCTCCAGCCCAGGAGACGACTGTGCCCACCCGTGTCGTGACCCGCACCCCCGACCGCCGCGTGCCCAGCCAGCGCGGCCTCCAGACCCGCCAGAAGCTGATGGACGCGACGATCGAACTTCTTGCCACGAAGTCCTACCGCGACATCAAGGTGCTGGACATCGCCCAGGCGGTAGGCACGTCGCCCGCGACGTTCTACCAGTACTTCCCCGACATTGAGGGCGTCGTCCTCGAAGCGTCCCGGCTCCTGGTCAAGGAGACGAACGCGGCACTGGACAGCTTCGAGGACGGCTCCTGGTCCTCGGACGGGCTGTCCGGCGCCACCCGGCTCGTCGACGCCGTACTCGACGGCTGGAGCGATTACCTCCCCCTCATGCGTGTACTGACCGCCGTCGCGGCCGAGCGGGACCCCCGCTTCGTCAAGGCGTACTTCGCGGCCACCAGGCCCATCGTCAGGGCCCTGACGGCGGCCACGCCCAACGCCGAGGGCAAGGAACTGGTCCACGCCCTCGTGTCCAGCCTGACCGGCGCCGCCGGACACGAGAACGCCGGAAGCCTCCAGGGGCTGTCCAAGCGCCAGCGTCGCCGGGGCCTCGCCCGCCTCGTCCACGCCGCCGTGACCACGGCCGACGCCTAGGCCTCCCGCTTCACCACCAGCCCGGCCGCAACCCCAGGGGGAACACCTTGATCCAGCCAGCCTCTCTCGCTATCGGCTTCGCGCTCGGCGTCCTGCTCCGCGCCCTTGCACTGCGCATCCGGCCGCGCAGCCCGCAGGTCCCCCTCTCGGTCGCCTCGCCGAGCCCCGAACTCGTCACCGCACTGTCTCTGGCCGTCGCCGAGCGGTACCCGAACCTCGGAGGGTTCGACTACGCCACCGTCAGCGTCTTCGAGCACAACTCACCGGAGAACACGGTGCACCTCTACCCCGCACGCGGGCCCCACAGGGGCGCCATACGCCTGGACCCGAGCGACCCGAGCAGCCCCAGCGGCAAGGCCGCCCGACTGCTGGCCGAGATGAACCTGCCCCAGGTCGGCGTCCTGGTCATCCCCCTCAGCTCGCGCTGACCCGGATCTCGCCGCCCCCGCTCGACTCCGGGGCGGCGTCCGACCGGCCTGCCGTGGACGCCAGCCGCCCTCTCCCATCCCCGATCCCCGACCCGACAGCGAGGAACCGTGACCACCCCTTCCCGCCAGATGTTCAAGTACGGAGGCTGGGTGTTCGACATCGACCGGGCCATGCGCCTCCTGGAGGAGCACCCCCGCGCCGTCGAGCAGACCTCCGTGGCCGACTGGTCGGCGGCCTACCACTTGAGCCTGCTCAGGCCGGACTACAACGGCCCGTCCTGGTGCCCGATCTTCGGCCCGGACCAGTCTCACTTCGACGTCGAACACGCCATGGGCACCGACCTCGACCAGCCGGTGATCATCGCCACCCTGGAGTTCGACAGCGGCCCGGCTCGCCTGCTGATCGACGGAGTGCACCGCATGTACCGAGCGATGACCGAAGGACACCCGACGCTGCCCGCGCACGTCCTGACCATCACCGAGACCGCCAAGATCCGCCTCGACTGACGCCGCCCTCCACCCCTGGGAGTCCCGCATGACCTCCATCGGCACCGCCCGTCACTTCCAGCCCCACGGCACGCCTGGCCACGTGTGCCGCGACCACAACCGGGCAGTCCTGGCCCCGGCTGTCGCCGTTGAGGCCCTCCGCCAGGGCCTTGGGCCCGACCTGACCGACGCCCAGCTCGACCAGTGCGCGGTGATCGCCGAGCGCAACCCCCTGTCCGACACCTCCCGCGCCGCCGTCCGTACCGCGCTGGAGCCCGCGCTGTCCGTGCGCAACTCCCCGGCGACCGTGCACCATCAGCTGTTCAGCCTCCCGCCCGGACACCCTCTGCGGGTCCGCGTCGGCGACACCGAGTACTTCCTCGTCCCCATCCCCATCACGCTGTGAGACGCCGCCCAGCCCCGCTGGCGCCGAGGGAACGACTCCGAACACCGCCGAAGGCCGATACGGTCGGCGTTCAGGATTGGAGTTGCCGATGATCGCCACCAGCGCCGCCCCGTCGCTCGACGTACGAAACGCTCTGCGGAACGCAGGCCTGCGCCAGGCTGAGGACCACCCGGGGCTGCCCGTGGTGCCGGAGGTTGAGACGTGGGCCTCCAACGGAGAGATCATCATCAAGATCGGCGTGGCGCCCCATGAGCGCCTGGGTGCCGATGCCATCCCGGCGCGCGTTCACGATGCCCTCCTGGCATGCGGTTTCTTGCCTCAGCATGACGACCCGCCGCGATGACACTTCGGACAGCCGCTCACCAGCCGCTGTCCTGGCCTCAGGAGATGCCGTCGCCATCATCTGCACCCGCTAGCCATCGCGGCCGCCGTGAGGCGACCCGCTCAGCATGGGAACACCCAGGAACACCCCTGCCGTCCGATGACAGCGACCCGGGTCAGGAAGTTCGTCGGGGCTCGCAGGCACGTGACTGGCTGAATCGGACACCCCCCACAAACGCGCCCGGCCCCGGCCGGGCGCGTTTTGGCATGATCCCTCTCAACCGAGATCCGGTACCTGACGAGGGGGAACCATGTCTGTGCGCCTGCGCCACGCCCTTCCGGCCGTGCTCCTTGCCGGCACGGTCGTGATCTCCGGCTGCGCCGGCTCCGACAGCGGGCCCAAGGCCGACGGCAAGCCGACGAACAGCGCCCCGGGGCCCAGGCCGTCGCCTTCCACGGTGCTGCCGGACGGCATCGCCAAGCCGGGGACCGCCCTTCCGGTCGGCGATGGGGCATGGACGGTGACACTGCGGGGCTTCGAGCGCCTGCCCGCCGACACCGAGCTCGGCGTGCCGGCCGGCTCGAGCGCGTACAGGGCGCGGGTGACCGTGGCCAACCAGCGGGCGCAGGTCGCCACCGCGCCGCGGACCGCCGTCACCGCCCGTTACGGAGCTCTCGGGCGCACGGCTGTGGAGGCCACCGACAGTGGCGCTTCCTCTTCCACGGACGAGCCGCAGCAGGTGCGCCCCAACGGGTCCGTCGACAGGGACCTGAAGCTCGTGCTTCCCGACCAGGCCCAGGGCCTGCCGGTCACGGTGACCGTGGAAGCGACCGAGGAGGGGCTGGCCGAGCCGGAGCTGCTGTTCTTCGAGGGCGCCCTGCCGGGCAGCGCCGCCACCTCCCCGGCCCCGCAGACGCCGCCGCAGGGTGCGCCGGCCAGGCAGTCGGTCACACCGCTTGGGCAGTGGAACGGCAACGTGCGCGTGGGCAAGGTGACGGTGAGCGGCGAAGGGGCCTCGCGCGCTGCGAGCCTGGAGCTCAGCGTGGTCAACCGCTCCGGCGACCCGATGCCCGGCCTGGGCACCACGCTGCGCATCCTGACCGGCGAGGACCTGCGTCTGGCCGCCACCGCCCGTCCCGTGTACGGGTACCGTGACGCGGCGATCGCGCCGTTCCGCACCGCCACGCAGACCGTCTCCTTCACCGTCCCCGACGCGGCCGTCGGCGGCCCGGTGACGGTGGAGGCCGTCGACGCGGCCGGCTCCCGGGTCACCTTCGAAGGCGTCCTCGGACAGTGATGAGAAGGGGCTGGATGGTGCCGGCGCGAGCAGGACCGTCGTGCTACACCCGAGCCCGCGATTCAAGTGCTGGCCCGGTAGCGATGAGGACAACCCCGATCACATTGCGGAATTCTATGAGTTTGGCTAATCTCGCTTGCGAGGCCGCCCCCTGCACTTGCCGGCCAGCGCCTCTGGATCCGGCTTACGGAGCCGCGACGCGCGACCACTGCAGAACCCGGCGCCCCACATGGGCGGACCGGCATGACTCGCCGGCCCGGCTGGCCACGGACGGAGCGACATGATGCCCGCAGGCACCGATCGCACGTATACGAACTTCGACAAGATGGCGGAGCGGTACGGCGTGGACCGTACAACGTCCGCCAAGTGGTCCCGCGAGGAGGGGTTTCCCGACCTCCTCTTCACCGAGGGCCAGGGCGGCCTCCATGTCTACGACGCGGAAGATGTCGACGCCTGGGTTCGCGATCACCACTTCGGCTCGTGGTTCCGGTCTCGGCAAGGCAAGGACAACCCGCTGGATCTGCCCAAGGGCGGGCCCCGTGACCTCCTCTCTCTGCGCCAGATCGGCGAGCTTGAGGGACAGGCCCTGAACCGGCCTCCCACGTCGATCACCACCCTGCGTACCTACCTGTCCCCGTCCAAGAGAGTCCTCCCGCCGGCCGACAGAACGCCGGGCGACGGCCTGCAGCCGACGGTCTCGGAGCCAATGTGGTTCCGCGAGACCGCCTACACCTACATCTGCCGACCTCGCCGCACGCGCCGTACGACGCCTGTTGAGGCGAAGCAGCCGAGCGGGAGGAAGTCGGCGCCGAAGCAGCGGGCGGCCGGCGCCTTGCTCGACCTGGACCTGCCGGACGGCGCGGACACCGACCTGCTGACCCTGCAGGAGATCGGCGAGCTCGACGGGAAGGCGCGCGGGCGCGGCAAGGCCACCACCGTCGGTACGTTGAAGAACTACCAGTCGCAGGAGCTGCTGGCGAAAGCGGACCGGACGCCTGGCGACGGCCAGGAGCCAGCCGTCGATGAGCCCATGTGGTTCCGATCCACCGCCTACCGCTTCATCCGCCGGCCGGGACGCCTGGGAGCAGCGGCACGTGCTTCACGCGAGATCGTCGACGCCTCCGAGCCGCTGCGCGAGGACTTGAAGCTCCCGAAAGGGGCGGACAACGACCTGCTGACCTTGCAGCAGATCGGCGAGCTCGACGGGAAGGCGCGCGGGCGCGGCAAAGCCACCACCGTTTCGTCGATGCGGACGTACCTGTACAACGGACTGCTGGCGGAGGCGGACCGGACGCCTGGCGACGGCCAGGAGCCGGCCGTTGACGAGCCCATGTGGTTCCGGTCCACCGCCTACCGCTTCATCCGCCGGCCGGGACAACTCGGAGGATCCCGCAGATGACCCGCACTTCGATGCCCGGCCACCGCCGACCGTGGGCGGATGCGTCAGGAAGTGGAGCTGCGAGCTTCGGCACGCCTTGACGGACTTGTCCTCCACGGTGGGGTCGCAGGAACGACGGCAGTACGTCCTCGCCTTTCCGCGGCGCTGGGGGTCGAGGCGGTTCTCATCGGGCCCGACCCGGTGGTTGCCGACGAGGCAAGCACCGGCCCCACGGCCGCGGTGGCCACACCGGCATGAAGCCGGACCTCACCGGGCCGCTCGCGACGGCCGCCCCGCCTGGGTGACGCTGGACTGCGGCACCTGCGCCCCGTACTCGCCAGCCGGCCACGCACCAGCGTGGAATCGGCTCGCCGCGCTCTCCGTCGCATACCTGAATGTGCCTGGCGTCTCGCTGCGTAGCCAGCCCGGGAAGCGGATTGCGCAAAGCCCCGGCGCGACACGGCCGGGGAGCCGGTCACGCCGGGGCGCGAAAGCGTTTGTCCGGGCGGGTTACGCCGCTGTCGGGGCGCGCCGGACGCCGCCACGGCGGCCCAGTCCATGTGCGGTCCGGTAGACGTCGGGCATGTCGAGTTCCCCAGTGGTACGGCGGTCCAGCACGCCTGCGTCGACCAGTTCCTCCAGCAGAAACGGGTAGCTGGTCGGGTGACGCGGTCCGGTCCGGGAGCGGCTGGCATCCGCCACGGCCCGTCGTGTCATCTCCTGGAGCCGGTCAGCCAGACCGATGTTCGCCCACAGCTCGAAGACGTCCTCCTCCCGCATCGGGAGCTGCTGCCCGGCCAGCGGTTCCAGGGCCAGCCGGGCCCACGGCAGCGACTGGTGGAGTTCCTCGGCCCGCGCACCACAGCTCACGCCGTGACGGAGATCGTCGTAGTGCAGCGGACGGTCGTGCCCGGAGTGGCTGCGGCTGGTGTTCTCCAGCGCGGCAGCCAGGGCGGCGAGGAAGGGGCGCGGGGTGATGGTGCCCAGGGCGTCCTGGAGGTAGCAGGACAGGTAGTTGTAGGTGAAGCCGTTGCGGGCGTTCACGCCCATGTATCTGCCGACGAGGGTGGTGAAGACCTCTTCCTGCGCCTTTCGGTCCCGGCTGAGTTCGTCGGGAGCGAGGAACCGGCCGTCGGCGTCCTGCTGCCAGGTGGGCCAGGCCGCCCGGAAGGCGGCCGCCTCGGCACTGGGGTGGTTGCCCAGAACGTGGAAGAGCAGTCCGAACAGGTCGGCCCTGTCGAATCGGTGGAGGTAATGAGTCCTGCTCCATGACAGTTCAGCGGCCCGCGCGGTGAGAAATGCGCGGTCGGCGCGCGGGACACCATTCAAAGCGCCGTCCAGCATGTCCGGGCGGATGAAGACCTTCGCCCGCAGCCGGGTGGTGCGCCGGGACAGGGTGGCGGCGAGGTTGAGCACACCGGAGGCGAGGTGTTCGGCTACGGTGCGGTCGGGGTGGAACTGGTCGAGAGAATCGAACAGGACGATGCGGACGGTGTCGGCGGTGCGCGCGGACGCCTCGATCTCGGCCAGAGAGCGGTCGGTGGCCCCGGGGTTGCGAACCAGCCAGTCGACGCGTTCGGTCCACGTGGCCAGGGTGGCGAGGTCAGGCACGCCGAGGGCCGTCAGGGCGACCGTGGTCCACAGGGTGGTCGGCTGGACGCCCCACGCGGTCAGAGCCCGCAGTTCCCCGGATGACGGCTGGAAGGTATCCGGCCGGGCACCGAAACCGGTGGCCGCTTCGGTCCGTTCCAGACGGGGCAGGCGGTACTCCCGGGCGGCAACCGCGCGCAGCTTGGGGTCGGTCAGGGCCCGGGCCCAGAAGGTCTTGCCCTCCCCCACCGCTCCGCGGACCACGGTGCTGTTCGCGTACAGGGCGGCCCGGTGGGCGTCCGGGGTGTACATCATCGGGATGGGGAGCGTGAGGGCGTCCGTGGCATGGGCTGCGGACAGTGCGTCGTGCAACAGCGTCCGGTATTCCGCGACGGAGAGTGTGCGAGACATCTTGTCCTTCCATTGCCGCTGCGCGGCTCAACTTGCGCGGCTTGCAGCGATGTTGCGGGATGCGGCCCAGTAGGGCGTACCGCAAACATACGCACACTCATAGAGTTAAGCAACTCCCGGCGGCGCAGCCGATCCAGCCGCGGGGGCGCATCCTGCAAGAGATTGCTTAATTCTATGAGTCTCGGTAGTCTTTGAGCCCCGCCGGGGCCCCAGAGCCCAGGCGGGCCCGGACCGCGCGGGCACCGAAGCGTCTACCACCCGGTCCCGAACGCGCACGTCGAGCACCACACTCACCGGCTCCCGCCCGTCGAGACCGGCACCCGCGGCGGGACCGGACATCGCCAACTCCCCTGCCTTCGCTCGCCATGCATTCGTCCGCGATCCGTCGCTGGGCCCCATGTCTGTCGAGCCGTCCCTCAGCCACAAGGAGAAGAATCCGTGGAACCCGAGTTCAGTGTCGGAGACCGCATCAAGGTCGTCCTGTGCACCGACGAGCACGACCCCTATTCCGCCGGAGCGACCGGCACCGTCACCCACTGGAACCCCCACCCGCTGGTCCGTCAGCTCAGCATCGCATGGGACGCCCCGCACGCCCACCGTCGGCTGATGCTCACCCTCGTCGGCGACGGCGACCGCGTCGCCCGCCTCTGACCGGCTGCCGGGCGGCCCCGGCCGCCCGGCAGCGCCTCAGCCCCGCCTCCAACACTGCGAGAACCGACTCACCATGTTCCGAAGCACCATCGCTACCGCCGCCGGCCTCCGCGCCGAGATCGACTTCGAGTCCGAATACGTCCTCCACGTCCGCGAGGACGGCGTCTGGACACGCCCCAAGAACGCCGAGCACCGCACACTGCACGGCATCGACGTCTGGCACGCCATCCGACGCTCCCCCCACTACGGGGCCAACGTCCACGTCTTCGAATCCGGCGTCCTCATCCTCGCCAGCTCCACCGCGGCGCTGCGGTTCATCCCGGCCGGCACCTACGAGGAGTACTTCTGCTCGGGGGAGGACTGCGACGACTACAGCGCCGACGGCGAAGGCTGGGAAGGCCTGTGCGGCAACTGTGCCGACCGCGCGTACGCCGTCGAGTGCGCAGGGGAGGAGGACTCGGACCTCAATGCCGCTCCGCTTACGCCGTCCCAGCCCGCCGTACTTCCGACAACGTCCTGACCCCGTCCGTACACCATTACCTGGAGACCTTGGTGACCTCTTCGCCCAAGCCGCTGCCGGATCAGTGGACGATCAATCTCCACCCCGTCGCCAACCTGACCATCCTCACCCTCCTCGACGATGCCGGAGTCCAGCGCGAGATCGGCTTCTCTCCCCTTACCCCGCCGGGCACGACCGACCGCACCGTGGGCGCGCTGTCGGAGATTGCCGATCCCGGACTGCGCGCCAGCGCACAGAAGTTGATCAGCACCTTCTACGAGCGCACTGCGCGGGCCCAGGCGAACGCCGACGCCTTCGGCGCGGCCGTTCCCGACCAGCGGCACCTCTTCGACCGGCTGCGCTCCGTCGTCCCCGGCTGTCTGATCGAACTCGACGTAGACGACGAGACGCTGGCGGTCATCCTCAAGATGACCGCCACAGGCTCGGCGGCAGGGGCTCTGCTCTCCTTGGTAGCCCGCTGGCCCGGCTCCATCACCGCGGACGGACAGGCCGACGGCATCACCCAGGACTTGGACGGTGGTGACCTGACCATGCGGCTCGACCAGGCACACGCCGAGGACTTCCTCACCTGGTTCCGCAGCCAGCCGTGAACTGCAAGGCGGAAGCCGATTACGACGGTCAGATACTCACCAGCGTCTTCACCGCGTCCACCAAGTAGTCAGCCAAGCAATGAGCCGCCGCGGCACTGCTGGAAGCGGTCAGCAGACCCTGAAGCGCCGAGGCCAGGCTGCACACGGGCAGAAATTTCGGACCGAGTGTCACACCGTCAGCCAGCGCCGCACCTGTAGCAGGTGAACGGTGTTTCCTCCGACACGAACAGGACTCTCTGCCCATGGCCCCTCGCATCTCGGCCGCCGCCCTCGTGCTCGCCGGCGCGCTCGCTGCCTCCGCCTGCGGCCCACTGCCCGCTCCCGGCTCTGCGGCTGAAGCCGCACCCGCTCACGGACCAGTCGCGGCTGGAGACGGAACGGCGCTGACCCAGCTGAACAACCTGACGGTCCGAAAGCGCGTCCCCCTCGCCGGCTACAGCCGCGACGCCTTCGGACCGGCATGGAGCGATGAGGGCACCGTCGAGATGTCGGGAAACTCGTGCCCCACGCGTCAGGACGTCCTGGCCCGCGACCTGGACGACGTCGCAAGGGCCGAGGACGGCTGCACCGTGCTTTCCGGCGTTCTCCACGACCGGTACACGGGCCGGACGATCAACTTCAAGCGCGGCCCCCGCACATCCATGGCCGTGCAGATCGACCACATCGTGCCCCTGGCGCTCGGATGGCGATCGGGGGCCCGGGAGCTGACTGCCGAGCAAAGGCTGAATTATGCGAACGACCCGGATAATTTGATTGCGACCGATGGTCCGACGAACGCGGGCAAGGGGGCCAAGGACGCCGCCGCGTGGATGCCCCCGCAGGCCGAGGCCCACTGCTGGTACGCGACCGCGCAGGTCCGCGTGAAGACCAAGTACCGCCTGTCGGTCACGCCGGCGGAGAAGACGGCCCTGCGCGCCGCGCTGGAATCCTGCCCGGCCGAGGCGGGCCCGCGATGAGGCCGTCCGCACAGCCGCTGCCCTTCGATGCGGACCGAGACCGGTGGACCCACGCCGTCCGGGAAGCAGCCCGGCTTCACCACGCCGTGCGCGCCGAGCTGGCTGGCAGGCTCTCGGCCCCGGCCGCCGTTCGGGCCGCCATGGAGGCGCTGCTGCTGATACGGGAGCGGACCCGGGGTGGGTGGCTGCGCTGGGACGTCTTCGGACCGCACCCGGGGGGTGTGCTGCGCGAGGCGGGCGTCTTCGACCCGGGGCAGCACCGGCTGGGGCGCTGGGCGTGTCGGACCGTGTGGGGGCGCCGTGCTCCCCTGCACATCTGGACGCTGGGAGGCCTCGAGCTTCCCCGCCCCCTCCCGGTCGGTCGGACCGCGCTGTTCACCGTGGTCGCCTTCGCCGCTCTGGGCCCGGCGGCCTCCCTGCTGCCGGCGACAATCGGTCTCCTCGCGGCCGGCGCGGTCGGTTTGGCCGCGGCCGTCGGACTGCCGGCGGCCGTCCGGCGCCTCACCCGGCATCGCGTGCGCGTGGTCGAGTCGGAGGAGGCGTACGCGGCGGTCTTCTTCCGGCTGCTGGCCGACGAGCAGCGCTTGCGCATGCTTGCCGAGCGCAGCGGGCGCTACGAGCTGACGCGCGCGGCGGCGGCGTTGCCGCGGCTGGTGTGGGACACGGCCGGGCTGGTGCCGCTGGCGGCGAACGACGTGGAAGCCCGTGAACTTCTTCTCGGATACGCCCAGTCGCTCGCGCTCCTGGTCGACCAGGCCGTCGAAGTCGAGCGGCAGGAGGAAGCGGTGGAGTCGGCGATCCGCGAAGACGGCGCGGCCGCCGCGCCGGTCAGGCCCGCGCTGCCCGAAGGGCTGCTGCCCCAACATCTGCTGGATGAAGTGCGGCTGGAGCTGGAGGAGCTGGGAGAGGGGCTGCGCCATGCCCGGGAAGTTTTGGGTGGGGCTCACGACGACGGAACTCGGCATGCGACGAGCGGAGAGAGCAATGCGTGAGCACGAGCGGACCGGTCGACGTGTTTCCTGGCGGAAGGCGAATCCGGAGGCCTATGCCGAGCTGAAGCGCACCTGGGGGGTGATCGGGCACAGCAGTGTCCTGATGGTGCTCAGCCTGAGCCTGATCGGTACGTCGCTGACGTTGGGCTACCTGCACTGGCCGGGGTGGCTGGAGACGTCCGCGCGCCTGGGCGCCAGCACGGCGGCGGTCGGCTGCGCAGCTGTCGGTCTGTGGCGGCTGGTGCGTGCCCTGTTCCGTTCGGTGAGGGCGGTCGTCCGCACGCGCCGGCGCGACGCTGAGGGCAAGGCTCAGGGGGAGACCGTCGAGGAGTCCGTTGAGTGCGCCGCCACAGCGGCGGGGTCGCCCTGAACGGGAAGAGGATGTCGTGTTCCGGTTCGAGAGCTTCGCGGTCGGGTTCGTCATCGGTGCCGTGGCTTGGTGCGTGCCGTACGTGCGTGGCCTGGGTCGGCGCGGGGTCACCAGGGGGCTCGTTCTCTGGCGTCGCAGACGGCTTCCCACTCGGCGAAGGTGAGGCACTGCTCGGCGGTGCGTGCGCGGCGGGCCCGGTCTGCCTGTGCGAGGGAGGCAAGGATCCTGTCGCGGATGACGAAGCCGGGCGGATCGGGTTCCGGCTCGACGGGCGGCGACACCCTGGTGAGGCGGGCACGGACCGCGGCCATGGCCGCCAGGAAGGCCGCGTTGGGCGGGACTGCGGAAGCCGTGTCCTCGCGGCTGTCGGGGTCGGCAGCGCGCTTGTTCCGGCCCTCGGTCTCGCTCCAGCGGGCCATGATCAAGCTGGCTGGGGAGGCCGGCCGTCGGGGCACGCGCCAGACCGACAGGTCGGCGGCGATGTCAGCTGCGGAAAGGCCGGTGGCGATCCAGGGGCGCAGGGCGAAGGCGAGGCGGCGCAGGCCCTCGCCCTGGG
Organism: Streptomyces sp. NRRL F-6676; assembly: GCF_000725625.1. GTDB lineage: Bacteria > Actinomycetota > Actinomycetes > Streptomycetales > Streptomycetaceae > Streptomyces. Next base: position 24,065 of record NZ_JOHS01000035.1, on the reverse strand, counting down.
TCCAGGGCACCCGGGGGCGTACCCAGGCGGCGACCGAGACGGCGTGGGCGGCCTGGTCTGGGCTGGCCTGGTAGGGCTCCGGGATCTCGTGCCGGCTGCGGGGGCGCGGCCGCGCTCCGCGGGGCGCGCTGGTGTTGTTCTTCTTCCCTCTCATCTCAGCTGTAGGACGTGGGTGGTTGGTCTTACAGGAAGGGGTGTCACGGCATCGCGTCGGGCGGGCGCGGCGACGGGCGTCGGCGATGGCCAGCTGCCGTCCGTGTTCGGTGAACCCGATGTGCCGGGCGTGGTAGCCGTGGCCGCTGACACGGTGGCCGAGGGCGTCGTCCCAGGCACGGGGGACGACGGCGGCGTAGATGGTGGCGGTGCCTGCCCACTCGCCGCTTCCGGCAGGCCGGGTGTTGGTCCGGGTTCCGTGGACAGCCCAGACGAGCAGGCCGAGCTCGCGCAGGACGGCGATGTGCCGCTCCAAGGTGCGTCGGCTGATACCCAGGCGACGCCACATCGCGTCGCGGCAGTAGGCGACGTGCCCGTCCGCGTTCAGGCGGGCGGCGAGATCGCGGGCGACGCGCAGCGTGGTGTCGCCGGCCTTGGGGTGCAGGCGATGGGTAATGGCCCAGGTGGCCGCGCGCAGGAAGTCCCCGCGCCGGGTACGTCGGGACGCGGTCGTGTCGACCTCCTGGTCTGCATGCTCATAGACGAGGTCGAATCGGTTGTTCAGGGATATTCGGTTTTCTCCGCGCGTAGGGCACGGCGGAGCGGCGGCTGCGTGGACCGGCGCGTGGGCATGCTGCATCATGGGCAGGGCACGCCCTCCTAATCCCCATGTACGGACGGTCCGGGCCGGTAGAGAAGCACCCGGGCTGTTCGAACAGCAGGGTCCGTCATGCCTGGGCCAATCCCGGCCTGTACGCCTTCCCATAGAGCGGCAGGCGGCCCTGACGATGGTGGCGGCCGGACGGGCATCGAGATGATGTCTACTCACAGCCCGGCCCCTGAGGCCTTCTATGAGACCGAGCACGTCTCGGTGTCTCTCCGGCCGCCACCATCGTCCAGTGGTGGTGGTCGCGCGGGTGCCGAGAAGGCACCTACACGCTCCCCAGCCGGTTCGGCCTCGTGACAGAGCGGTGCTGCTCGGCACCTCCGCGACCACCACCACGCCCTTCACGCGATGGGTGCTGGCGTCCGCCGGCGCTGGACGGACGCTTGACGTCCCTCCCGGTGTAAGACGCCTACCGAAAGATCGGCGCCGTCCAGCGTCGCCGGACGTCAACACCCTCCGGAAGATCACTCGTTGGTGTTGGTGGGACGAGCCCACCGCACGGTGACCTCTCACGAACCCCGAGCCGTTTCGAGCTCCCGGTAAGACCGAGGCCCGTGGGGTGCGCTGGTGCCACGAACTGCTACTGAGGTGGCGGACCGGCCTCGCGCCGAGTCCTGGGATTAGGGAGCTGCGTGGCCCGCTTGCGCTCGTGACCAGCGCAGACTGCACATGGGGAGGAACATCTTGATCTACTGCGGCATCGACTGGGCCGAACGTACTCACGACGTCGCCCTGGTCGACGACAGCGGCCAGCTACTGGCCAAACGGCACATCACCGACGACTCCGCCGGCTACAAGATCCTGCTGGATCTGCTCGTCGAGTACGGCGACACCGAGGAGAACCCGATCCCCGTGGCGATCGAGACCTCCCGCGGCCTGCTCGTGTCCGTACTGCGGACCGGCAAGCGCCAGGTCTTCGCGATCAACCCCATGGCCGCGGCCCGCTACCGCGACCGGCACTCCGTCTCGCGCAAGAAGTCCGACCCCGGCGACGCCCTCGTCCTGGCCAACATTCTCCGCACCGACATGGCGATGCACCGGCCGCTGCCCAACGACAGCGACCTGGGCCGCGCGATCGCCGTTCTGGCACGGGCTCAGCAGGACTCTCTCTGGAACCGGCAGCAGCTCGCCAACCAGCTGCGTTCCCTCCTGAGGGAGTACTACCCGTCCGCGCTGGCAGCCTTCGAGCCCTGGCGCAACGGCCTGTGCCGGCCCGAGGCCCGGGAGATCCTTCGGACGGCACCGACACCGACCCGCGCGGCGAAGCTGACACGCACCCAGCTGGCCGCCGCACTCAAGCGAGCCGGCCGCAAGCGCGGCATCGAGGAGGAGGCCGACCGGCTCCGTGACGTCTTCCGCGCCGACTGGGCCCACCAGCCGCCGCTGGTCGAGGAGGCGCTGGGCAAGCAGATGCTCGCCCTCCTGGTCCAGCTTGAGGCAGCCTGCACCGCCGCCGACGATCTCGCCGAGGCGGTGGAAGAAGCTTTCCCTCAGCACCCGGACGCCGAGATTCTGCTGAGCTTCCCGGGGCTCGGCGTCCAGCTGGGAGCCCGGGTGCTGGCAGAGGTCGGTGACGACAGGACCCGCTTCGCGGACGCCCGAGGACTGAAGGCCTACGCTGGCGCCTCGCCCATCACCAGGGCCTCCGGGAAGAAGTCGAGCATCACCCGCAGGCGGATCAAGAACGACCGGCTCAACCATGCGGGCTACCTCTGGGCCTTCGCCTCCATCACCGCCTCACCCGGCGCCAAGGCCCACTACCGACGCCGCCGCGACGAACACGGCGACTGGCACGCGGCCGCCCAGAGGAACCTCTTCAACCGCATGCTCGGCCAGCTCTACTACTGCCTCCGGCACCGCACCCTGTTCGATGAACAGACCGCGTTCCCCGTCGAACTCGCCGCTGTTGCTTGACGCGTTGAGCGCCTGAGGTGTCTTTCGGGCATGCGCGAGCCCCTCTTCGGTGGGGCTGGGTTCTTCGGGAACCAAGGTGATCCGCCCTGGCAGGGGCGGTGTTGCCCGGTCTTCGGACCGGGTTCTTCACCGGGCGGGCTGGACACTCGCCGGGTGGTGGCAGAGATGCGGCGCGCAGGCCGAGGTGCTGGACACACCAGGGTTTGCTGCCGCGGGGCAGCCCACGGGGGACTGCCTGCTGTCAGGTCATGCGCTCATGGGGCTCCAAGGTGGCGGGCGGTCGCGGTGGTCAGTGGCCCATGCCGGCGCCGCCGTCGACGGGCACCACGGCGCCGGTGATGTAGGCGGCTTGCTCGGAGGCGAGGAAGGCGACGGTCGCGGCGATCTCCTCGGGGCGGGCGAGGCGGCCGAGGGGGATCTGGGTCTTGAGGTTCTCGAGCTGCTCCGCGGTCAACTGCTCGCTCATGGACGTCTCGGTGAGGCCGGGGGCGACGACGTTGAAGGTGATGCCGCGGGAGCCGAGTTCGCGGGCCATGGAGCGGGCGAAGCCGACGAGGCCGGCCTTGGAGGCGGCGTAGTTGGCCTGGCCGCTCTCGCCGCGCAGGGCGACGGCGGAGGAGATGAAGACGACGCGGCCCTTCTTCGCGCGGAGCATGCCGCGGGAGGCGCGCTTGGTGACGCGGAAGGCGCCGGTGAGGTTGGTGTCGAGGACGGAGGTGAAGTCGTCCTCACTCATGCGCATCAGGAGCTGGTCCCTGGTGATGCCGGCGTTCGCGATGAGGACCTCGACGGGGCCGTGCTGCGCCTCGACCTCCTTGAAGGCGGCGTCGACCTGGTCGGTGTCGGTGATGTCGCAGCGGACGGCGAGCAGACCCTCGGGGGGCTCGCCCGAACGGTAGGTGACGGCGACGCGGTCGCCGGACTCCGCGAGGTGACGGGCGATGGCGAGGCCTATGCCGCGGTTGCCGCCGGTGACCAGGACTGAACGGGACACGGGATGGCGCCTTTCTGTAGTGCTTTGCGGGTATCTGTCGTGAATTAACTGGCCCGGCGAGTGCCGGAACGGGTGAGGTGTCCACTCATCGCCGCGGCGGTGTCCATGACGGCGGTCACGTAGCGGGCTCGGGTGGCGGCCCGGCGCATGGGCACCTCCTTGGCCAGTAGCGCGACGGATCCGGCGACGGCCGAGCCGTACCAAATGGGCGCCGCGATCATGGTGCGACCCGCCAGCGGGGACGGACCGATGGCGTGACCTTCCTCACGGATCTGTGCGACGTCGATCTTGTTACCGCCGACGGAGCCGAGACAGGCGAAGATCGCCAGGCCGGCGGCGTCATCCTCCAGGGGCGCAGATTCAAGAGAGCGCAAGGCGGTCTGAGGCGAAGTAAGGACCTCGTCAGCGTGTGGCCCGTATGCCCGTTCCGCGCAGATCCTCATCGGAGTGCCGATCAGGTGGGGTCGGTAAACAAATGCGAGCTGGCCGGTTCGCGACTGTAGTGTGACGATCTCGGCCCTCACAGCAGGAGAGGGCGGGCCAGCCTGGAGGGGCTGGGCGGGTGTCGACGAGGGGGGACCGTGCAGCGCGTCAGTCAGCGCGTAGCCAGCGCGCGGCCCAAGCTGCTCCACGGCGCCCTCCCGCATCAAGGCCTGCAGATACCGGTGGGCAGTCGCCGCGGGAAGGTCCGCGGACTCGGCGACCGCGGCCAGGGGATGTTCACCCGGCCCAAGGCTGATCAGTGCTCTGAGCACCGCCATGGTGCGTCCCACGGCTCCACCGACGCCGCCGGCGCGGTCGGGCGGGGTGGCAACAGGCTGCAGCAACGCGAACTCCCCCTCGCGGTTGTGGAGGACCCTCGCGTCTCCCACAACGCGGATGCGATCCAATGGCCGATTCTTCCCGGCCAAGATCTCGCCCACCAGGCTCTGAATTTTCCGGTCCCTGAATTTCAGGAGCGCGCACTTCCGGTATATCGCGTGCTTGGTACGGGGATGGCACCACGGGGAAGGGTTGAAAGTTGAATCAGAAGGAGGCCTTGCAGCAGCTGCTGCAATGGAAGCGGGGACAGATAGACCCGGTCGAGCTCGGCTGGCCCAAGCGCGTCGGCCGGGGTCGGCGCTCGCGCGGACTGTCGCAGGCGCAGGTGGCGCAGGCGCTGTTCGTGACCGAGAGGACCTACGCCGAGTTCGAGCGCGGGAACACACCCCAGCCGAGCACCGAGTTCCTCGACAACGTGGCCACGGTACTCAAGATGAATGAGCGCGAGAGGAACGTGCTCTACGTCTACGCGCTCGGCTACGAGCCCCCGTTCCCCATGGATCCGTGCGCGGGGACGAACGTCGACCCGGCATGGCAGCTGGCCGTAAACGGCGTCTCCGGGCAGCCCTGCTACATCAACGACGTCGCCTGGAACGTGCTGGCGGCAAACGACGACTTCAAGCGGATGTTCCCGCAGGTCGAGGGCAAGGCCCCGGAACTGCCCGAGCGCAACCTGATCCGGTGGATGCTCCTACGGGAGGACGCGCGCGAGCACCACCTGGTCGACTGGGACACGCGATGGGCCCCACAGGTCGCGGCCCAGCTGCGCACGGCGGTCGCCGCGCACCCAGAGAACGAAGATCTCCAGCTGCTCGACAAAGAGGTCAACGACGACCCGGTGGCGGGGCCCATCTACCGTGACCACAGCCTCGCGTACATCCACCCCGACGGCGACGCCCGGCCGATGCGGCACGCCGGCTACACGCCGCCGCGCGACGGCGAGGACCACCGCAGCCGCTGCTGCGAGCGCCACGCACCGTCTCAGCTGGGCACGGTCACCATGTGCGCCGCCCAGCCGTTCGGCAGCCCGGGCGCCCGGTTCTTCCTCCTGCCGTTCGCACCCCACCACTGAGGTCGCGCCCGCGGCTGCCCTGGCGGAGGGATTTCCTCGGGGCGGCCGCGGCACGCACAATGCATGCCCATGGCAACCACTGACCTGAAGCAGATCGCCCCCGGCGTCTTCGCCTGGCAGCCGGGAAACAAGGCGACCTGGGGCATGGCCAACTGCGGTCTCGTCGTCTCCGGGGGCCAGGCCCTCGTCATCGACACGCCCTACACCCCCGCCCTGACCGACGCCTTCCTCACTGCAGCCCGCACGGCCGCAGGGCCGGATGCCCTACTGGACCGGGTCGCCGTCACCCACGCCAATGGCGACCACACCTGGGGCCTCCAGCAGCTGCCCGGCGCCGACATCTTCGCCACTCGCGCCGCTCTTGAGCACCAGTGCCTCGAGCCGAAGCCTCAGCAGCTTCAGGCACTCATCCACGACACCGACCCCGGCCAACCGCTCGGCTGGTACTTCCGGGAGCACTTCGGCAACTTCGACTTCACCGGCATACAGGTACTGCCGCCGACCACGACGTTCACCGGACGCCACGACCTCACGGTCGGCCAGATGCCCGTCGAGCTCCACGAGGTCGGTCCCGCCCATACGGTCGGCGACCTCATCGTCCATCTGCCCCAGCAGCGCGTGGTCTTCGCCGGCGACATCGTCTTCGCGGGAGACCACCCCTCGCACTGGGCCGGTCCGCTGGAACACGTCTCCGCCGCCTGCGCCCGGATCCTGGACCTCGACCCCGAGTGGATCGTCCCCGGCCACGGCCCGCTCATGACCCCGGCCGGCCTCCAGGACTACGTGGCCTACCTCGACGACCTCGCGGACCAGGCCTACGTGATGCACGGCCAGGGCCGGACCGCCGTCGAGGCGGCACGCATCCTGATCAAGGAGGACCGCTACCCTGGCCTCGGTCTCCCCGAGCGGCTCGCCATCACCCTCAGCACCGAGTACCGCCACCTCGACCAGGACTCCACCGCCCCGGACCTGCTAGAGCTGATGAATCACGCGGCACACATCGCCTGGGACCGCTCCTCCACCGGCCCGACCACGCTCTGAGCCCTGCCCGGCAGCCGCACCTCGCCTATTCCGGCAGGTGAAACAGCGCGGCCCCAGCGTTCCGGTCATTGAAATATGAACCGCTTGCGCGGCGTGCGGGCTTGCACTGCGCTCCCCGGGGCCGGTCAACTACCGACGTCGGCGCGCCGTGCACGCACGGGGGAGCGCCGCCCAGGCACCGAGGGCCCTCCCACGCCCGTTGACGTGCGCGGTCGAGCAGCACGCGTTGCTGGACTCGATTCCGGATGCCGCCGCTGGCCCCCCGGCGGCGGCATCCGCTCGCAGCCGCCTCGACCAGGGAGAGTTATGACGCCCGCCGCCAGCACCTTGCCGGTCCCCGCCGCCGTCCCCGAGTTCCTCGCGCCCCGCATCGAGAACCTCCGCCACACCCTCCTCGCCGGTGGGCGCGAGGAAGCCCTCACTCTCGCGCGGATCCTCAGCGAGGAACTCGCCGAGAGCCATGGCCCCCTGCACAACTACACGCTCCACGCCCTCGAGCTCGTCGCCTTCTGCGCCCAGCTCGCCGGGCACCCCACCATGGCTACCGAGGTGTCGGTCTACACCGCCGCAGCCTGGCAGCGGGTCCTGGAACCCAAGCACCGCCAGATCCGCCGGCAGGCCCGCAACGGCGCCGCCTCCTGGCTCACCATCACCCACGCGCCCGACGCCGTCAGAACCGGCACGGCTCTTCTGGCGCTGCTGCAGTCGGTTTACGGCAAGGACCACCCCTCCACCCCCTTCGTCGAACGTCGACTTAACGCCATCACCGGCTCAGACCGCGAGGCCGCCGAAAGGGCCCTTAGGGCTTCCGGTCCGGCCCTCATGATCAAACCCTGAGGCCCTGATCAAGGCGTTCCCAAACCACCTACGCCGGAGGCATATACCGGAAGTGCGGCTACAGGAAAAAACGGGACCTGGCTGCATCTGATCTTTCTGGCCAGAATCAGGCTCGGACTGATCGCGTTGTGGGAGACGCCCAGTCCCAGACCGCGAGGGGGATTTCGCGTTGAACCAGACCACCGTCGGCTTCACGACCTGGAACGTCAGCTTCGCAGAGACGGCTGGCGCCATTCCTGTCGTGCCCTTCGGCGTGCCCGAAAACGGCCCCCCGCCCGCAGCGCCGCGGCACCTCGCCGGCCTGCCGACCGGCGCCCAGTGGCCGGCGAAGTCCAGCCTCGCCGTACGCGCTGCAGGTGCCGCGACCGGCTCCGGCCGCGCCCTGGCCTGAGGCAGCTCCTCCGTTTCCTACGATCCAAGCCGTCACCACTACTCACAAGGGGGATACGCCAGTGTCGATCTCAACCGCTCACGACACGACTCGCTGGCTGCGCCGAGCGGTGGTTGCTGCCACGGCTCTCAGCGTCGCGGTCACGGCTACTGGCTGCGGAGGCGGCGGCGAGGAGAAGAAGCCGAAGGCCTCCGCCAGCCCCAGCGCCACCAAGAGCTCCGACCCACAGGCCACGGCCAAGGCCGAGGTGTTGGCGGTCTACCGCAACTACTGGGAGGCGCAGGTCAAGGCATACGCGAAAGCCAGCCCCGTCGACACGGGCCTGGACAAGTACGCCTTCGACAAGGCCCTCGGCAAGGCCGAGTCCGAACTCGTCGCGCTCAAGTTGAACGGCAACGTCATCAAGGGTGAACCGAAGCTCTCCCCGGAGGTCACCGCGGTCAGCCTTGACGAGACGCCGAAGAAGGCCACCATCACCGACTGCGTCGACGTGAGCAACTGGAAGCTGGTCAAGGAGAAGACCGGCGAAGAGGTGAAGCTGCCCAAGGAGCGGCTCACCCGGTTCGTCACCACCATCAACGCCCGGACTGTCGGCGACAAGTGGATGATCACCGAGACGCAGCAGCAGGACCGCACATGCTGACCCGCAAGACCGCAGCCGTCATATCCGCGCTCGCCGGCATCATCTACCTGCTCCTCCCCTCCCAGGCCTGGGCAGATGGAGGTGACACGGACGTCGGCTCCTGCAACAGCGCCTGGATCTGCGCCGGTGTGGAAGTCCCCGGTGGAAACGGCGGAGGCAACGGTGGCGGTGGCGGTGGCGGCCACAACGGCGGCGGAGGTGGCGGCGGCAAGGGCGACGGCAAGACCTGCGAGACCGGCGCGAAGGAGCGCCCGGGAAGCCCGGGCTGGGAGTGCTACATCCCTGGCGTCGGCACCTGGAGCGAATCCTACGGTTGCTACATCCGCAAGCTCGACCCGCAGCCGCCAAAGTCCGACCCCATCTGGGAAGGCCACACAACCGGCGCGATCTACGCCTTCGCATGCATGTCTCAGATCCACGCCCGCCCCACTCCCACCGACGGATTCGCCCGGTGGTCCGAGACGGACCCGCTCGGGCAGACCGGTCCGTCGGCAGCCGAGCTGGCCCAGCGCGCGCTGAGCATGATGCGCCTGGACGGCGCCAAGATCGGCAGCGCTCCCCCGGCCGGCTCCAAGGGTCTTATCGGCATGCCTGTGTGGCTGTGGACCGAGCAGACGCCCAACACGTGGGGACCGCTCTCGACCACCGCGTCGGCCGGCGGCCTGTCGGTGACGGCGACCGCACGCGTCAAGTCCATCACCTGGGCCATGGGTGACGGCACGTCCGTGACCTGCACGAAGCCCGGAACGCCGTACGAGAAGTCCTACGGGAAGCAGGAGTCCCCGGACTGCGGCCACACCTACACCAAGGTGCCCGACGGCGGCTCCTACAAGATCACCGCGACGAGCACGTGGGTGATCGACTGGACCGCCACCAACGGTGAGACGGGCACGCTGCCGAACGAGACACGCACCGCCGGAACCGCGATCAACATCGGCGAGCTCCAGGTCGTCAACTAACGAGGAAAACAGCAACCATGGCGACGACGTTCGCGAACAAGAAGCCAGCCGAGAAGGCGCCCGCAGCAGCCCCCGGGCCGCTCCCGATATCCCAGGACGCCCCCCGCCGCCGGCGACGGCCGGTCGTCGTCGGCGCCGGCCTGGCGCTGGCCGCGGTCGGCGCGCTCCTCGCCGTGTGGCAGGTCGACGAGGCCGGGAACCGGGTTCCCGTGATCGCGTTGGCCCACGACGTCAAGGCGGGCCAGACCGTCAAGAAGAGTGACCTGGTCGTGGCGCAGATCGCTCCCGACGCCGCGCTCGCACCGGTGCCGGTCAGCCGCAGCGGCGACATCGTCGGCAAGACCGCGGCCGCCGACCTGCCCAAGGGAAGCCTCGTCACCGACGCCTCGGTCCACGAGGGCACCCCTGTCGCCAAGGGCCGTGACACCGTGGGCATCCTGGCCAAGCCCGGACAGCTCCCTGCGCAGCGGCTGCGCACCGGCGACGCGGTCGCGCTCGTCCACACCCCGCAGGACGACGCCGAGGCGGCGAAGTCGGGCACACAGAGGGCTCCGGACAGCATCAACGCGGTGGTCGTCGGCCTTTCGTCCCCCGACGCGAACGGGGCCGTCGTCGTGGACGTCGCCGTTGCGGGAACGGACAGCCCGTCCCTGGCCACCTGGGCGGCCAGAGGCGCGGTCACCGTCGTGCTGAAGGCGGCCGGCTGATGTCGGTCATCGCGCTGGTCTCCGGCAAGTCCGCCGGCGTCACCTGCTCCGCACTCGCCCTCGCGCTCTCCTCGCCGAAGCCCTCCCTGCTGGTGGAGGCCGACCCGGCGGGCGGCACGATCCGGGCCGGCTACCTCGGTGGCGAAGGCAACGCGTCCACCGGCCTGCACCGCTTGGCGGCCGCGGACCGACAGGGCACGCTCGCCCGCGAGTTCAGCCAGCACTTCGTGAGCCTGGACCGAGATAACACCGGGCAGCGGCTGCTCCTGCCGGGCCTGACCGACCCCACCCAGGCCGCCTCGCTCAGCCGCACCTGGGAGCCGATCTCCCGGCTGCTCGGCGTGATGGACCAGACCGGCCACGACGTCATCATCGACGCCGGACGCATCCTGACGGAGTCGGAGACCCGGCTGTCCACGACCCGCTACCCGACACCGCTGCTCCACCGTGCCGACGCCGTGCTCATGGTGGTGCGCACCACCCAGGCCTCCATCACGGCGGCGGCGCCGGCCATGCGGGTCCTCAGGGAAGAGCTGGCGCACCACGGAACGGGCTCCGATGCACTGGGCCTCCTGCTGATCGAGGAAGGGCCCTTCAACAGCAGCCAAGTCCAGCAGTACCTCCAGGCCCCCGTGGTCGGCATGCTCGCGTGGGATCCCGACAGCGCCGACGTCTTCACCCACGGGGCTTACAAGAAGCTGCCGCGCACGCTGCTGCGCTCAGCCCGTACGGCCCACCAAACGATCAATGAGCTGGTGACCAGGCGCCGCGTTCAGCTGCAGCCGGCCGCAGTGCCGACGCTCGCCGGGAGGGCATCATGACCGACACCCGGCCGGAATCCCCGGCCACCGACTACACCGCCCTCTTCACCCAGGCCCTCAGCGAGCACTCCGCGCAGGGCGCGCCGGTCCTTCGGCCGGTTCCCGCACAGGTGTCCCCAGCTGGCCTGCCCCAGAGCGTCGCCGCCCTCGCCGACGCCTCTGCCCCGGCCACGCTCCCGGTCGGGCACGAGGTGCTGGCCGAGCTGCGCTCTCGCGCCAGCGTGAAGATCGGCGAGGCCGCAGGCGCCGATGCGTCCATGACCGAGCAGGACCGCCGGCAGCGCGGACAGTCGATCATCAGGCAGGTCGTCTCGGAATGGGCGACGAAGTACGCCGCCAGCGGCCAGGACCTGACGCCCCAGCAGGAGCGTGCCGTTCGTGAGGCCGTGTTCGACGAGCTGTTCCGCGCCGGCCGTCTCCAGCCGCTCCTGGACGACCCGAACGTCGAGAACATCATCATCTACGGCGACAAGGTCCGGGTCGACTATGCGGACCGTCCAACGCGCACCTGGGACCCGATCGCGAAGACCGACCGGGACCTCATCAACCTCATCAACCACCTCGCGCGTATGCAGGGGCAGGGCGAGCGTGCGCTGACGCCCGCCACGCCGAACCTGAACCTCCGGCTGGCCGACGGCTCCCGCCTGGCGGCCTCGGCGTATGTCACGCCGCGGCCGAGCATCGTCATCCGCCGCCACCGCACCCGCGGCCAGGGCCTGGACGACCTGGTGCGGTGGGGCACGATCGACGCCTCGCTCGCCCACTTCCTGCGGGCTGCGGTCAAGGGCCGCAAGAACATCATCGTGGTCGGCTCCCAGGGCGTAGGAAAGACGTCCCTGTTGCGTGCCATGGCCCGGGAGATCCCGCGCAACGAGCGGGTGGGCACGCTGGAGTCGGAGTACGAGCTCCACCTCCACGAGGACCCCGAGGGCCCGGAGGTTGTCGCCTACGAGGGCCGCGAGTCCAACGGCGAACGCGGGGCGGACGGCAAGCTCCAGGGTGAGCTGACCCTGTCCGACCTCTTCCCGCAGCTGCTGCGTATGTCGCTGCGGCGTGTGATCGTCGGCGAGGTCCGCTCCAAGGAAGTCGTCCCGATGCTGCACGCGATGAACGAGGGCGAAGGCGGGTCGATGGCCACGCTCCATGCCCGCAGCCCCCAGCTGTCGATCGAGCGTCTGGCCACCCTGTGTCTGGAGGCGGGCATCGGCATGACCGAGGCCTTGGCCTACCGGCTCATCGCGCAGGCCGTTGACTTCGTCGTCTACGTACGTCTGGTCGACGAGACCGAACTCGTCGGCCCGGACGGCAAGCCGGGACGCAAGCATCGCTTCGTGTCGCACGTCATGGAGATCACCGGCATCGGTGAGGGCGGCCGCCCCTCGTACCAGATGGTCTTCGCCCCGCGCGAGCAGGACGGCCGCCGTGAGCCGCGGGCCGTGCCGCACGGGAACATCTCCCAGGCCTGCCTGGAGGACCTGGTGCGGGCCGGGCTGGACCGCAGCGTCCTGCAGCGGCCGTGGGGAAGCTGGGGTGCTCCGTTGGAGACGGTGGTGCCGCTGTGACGCTCACCTTGAGCTCTCTGATCGCCGCGCTCGGCGGACTGGCCGCCGTCGGCGGCCTCGTCCTGGCTGTGGCCGGTGGCGTCGGCTGGGCACCCTCGACCACCGTGCGCCGCCGCAGTCGCCTGGAGCGCAAGGTCCGTGCCTTCTTCGTCAAGGACGCCCGCACGCCCACCTCTTGGTGGGCCCGCGGCCAGGCCCGGTTGGCCGGCGCCGTCCTGGCGGGCCTGGGAGTGTGGCTGTTCACCGGCTGGCTGACCGGTGGGCTCGTCACCCTCGCCGTCGTGCTGGGTCTGCCCTGGCTGCTGAACACCTCCGGCAGCGGCAAGTCGCAGATCGACAAGCTCGAAGCGATCGAGGAGTGGGTGCGGCGCATGTCCGACATCCACACCGTCGGCGTGAGCCTGGAGGCCACCATCCAGCGCAGTCTGGAAACCGTCCCCAAGGCGATCCGCGAGGACGTACGGCTGCTCGTCTCGCGTCAGCAGTCGGGCTGGGTGCCCCAGGATGCCTACCGGGCATTCGCTGACGACCTCAACGACGCCATGGTCGACGAGGTGGCCGCCCTGCTGATCCTGCACGTCGAGGACCGCGGCAGCGGCCTGAGCAAGGCCCTGCGCGAGCTCGCCGATGCCCTCCAGCACGAGGTCCTGGCGCGCCGCGAAGTCGAAGCCGACAGGCAGAAGCCGCGGACGAACGACCGCTGGGTGACCATCTTCTGCCTGGGGATCTTCGGCATCACCGCGTTCTCCGGGACGTATGTCGAGCCCTACAACACGCTCACCGGGCAGCTCGTGCTGGCCTTCGTCGGCGTCGCGTTCGTTCTGGTCAAGATCTGGATGCGTCGCATGGCGATCATCGAGCCCGCGCCCCGGTTCCTGTCTCCTGCCGACCGCTCCGGCGGCCCGATCGCCGAGGAGGCGCCGTGATCTTCTCCCCTTATGCCGTCGTCGGCGGCGCCGTCGCCGGCCTCGGCCTGGTGATCGCCGCCCGCGGCATCCTTCCCGGCCGGCCCGACCTCGGCGACGTCCTTAACCGGATGGACGCCACCCGGCTCGAGAACCTCGACCGTAACCGGGACAGCCAGCCCAACACGCTGATGGAGAAGGCCGGCGCGTTCCTGCTGCGCACCGCCGGGGAAGGCACCCTGCGCCTGCCCCGCCAGCAGCTGGAACTCGTGGGCCGGTCCCCCGCCGCCCACCTCGGCCGCAAGCTCGGACTCGCCCTGTACGGGCTGCTGCTGCCCCTCCTGGTGGTGACCCTGGCGGCCTTGGCCGGCTTTCCACTGCCATTCGCGATTCCGGCGATCGCCAGTCTCGGTCTCGCGGTTGTCTTCTGGCTCCTGCCCGACCTCCAGCTCAAGCAGCAGGCGGTGGAGGCGAAGGAGGACTTCCGGTATGCCGTCAAGGCTTACCTGCGCTTGGTCCAGCTCGAACGTGCCGCGGACGCGGCCCCGACCCAGGCCCTGAAGAAGGCCGCCGAAGTCGGGGAAGGCTGGGTCTTCGCGAAGATCCGGGACACCATCACGCGCGCCGAACTCGAAGGCATCAGCCCGTGGGAAGGCCTCAAGCGTCTGTCCCTCGAGCTCGATGTCCCCGAGCTCGGAGCACCGGCCGACATCATCGCGATCGCCGGCGAGGAGGGCGCGGCCGTCGGCGACACCCTCGGCGCGCAGGCCAAGTCGCTCTCCGGCGCCCTGGTCACCGCCGCGAAGGCCCAGGCGAACATGGCATCCGAAAAAATGGTGATGCCCGTCGCGATGCTGGTCCTGATCATGACTGTCTACATCGGCTACCCCGCGCTCTCGCGGATCATGGCCAGCTAATTCCGTTAAGAGACAAGGAAATTCACGATGGGTACCGACCCGAACTTCACCTTCCTGAAGGCATTCTTCAGCGCCCGGATCGACCGGCTGCGCAACGTCCGCGACGACCGCGGCGCCATATCGATCGAGACCATGATGATCATCGCCGGTCTCGTCGTCGCTGCCGGCGTGGCCGTCGCCATCATCGCCACCAAGGTCAGCGAGAAGGCGGCAACGATCAAGTGACCCGCCTCCGCAAGGCCGTACGGCGCTGGTCCCGCGCGCTCGCAGAACGCGACGTGCGGGACCGCGGAGCCTTGTCCCTGGAGATGCTGATCGTCTTTCCCGTCGTGCTCCTGGCCATCCTGCTGGTCGTGCACGTCGGGCTGTGGTGGCACGCGCGCAATGTGGCGATGTCGGCCGCCCAGCTGGGAGTGGAATCGGCCCGCGTCCGGGGGGCGTCCGCAGGCACCGGCACCGCCGAGGCCCGCGACTTTCTCTCCCGGGCTGGCAGCAGCATCTCGGGTCTGTCCGTCAGCGGCAGCAAGGGGGAGACGGTGCGGATCCGCGTCACGGGCTACGTCGACACGATGATCCCCGGCCTGAAGCTCAAGATCGACCAGCACGCGGACGCGGCCACCGAGCGCATCACGGAGGCCCGGTGACCATCGCCCGAAGGCTCAGGGACGACCGCGGCGCGCTGTCGTTGGAAGCCGTCATCCTGTTTCCCGTCCTCATCATGGTGCTCCTGCTGGTCATCGCGTTCGGCCGCATCGGATCCGCCAGCAACGCCGTCGACACCGCCGCCCGCAACGCCGCCCGCGCCGCCTCGCTGGAACGCAGCGGCGGCTCGGCCAGCAGCGCCGGTTCACAGGTGGCGCGCAGCGTCCTGAGCCAGCAAGGGCTGGAGTGCACCTCCACGTCCATCTCCATCTCCACCGGCGGGTTCTCCGCACGGATTGGCGAGCCGGCCTCCACCACCGCCACGGTGACGTGCACGGTCCGCCTCTCCGACATCGGACTGCCTGGACTGCCCGGTTCCAAGACTCTGACCAGCAGCTTTACCTCGTCAATCGACTCCTACCGCCAGCGCGGCTGACAGGACCATCGCATGACACCCGCCCGCTTCGCGTTCACCCGCCGGATCCGTCGCGCCCTGCGCGACGACCGCGGGTCGATGAGCCTGTTCGTTCTCGTCACCGTCGTGGCGCTGTTCCTCGTGGCAGCGCTCGTCTACGACGGCGCCGGCAAACTGCGGGCCCTCACCCACGCCGAGGGCGTCGCGCACGAGGCCGCGCGGGCCGGCGGCCAGGCCGTCGATGCGGGCAAGGCCATCTCCGGCGGAGGCATCACCGTCGACCGCAACGCCGCGGTCGCCGCCGCGCGGAACTACCTCAGCCGCGAAGGTGTCAGCGGCACGGTGAGCGTGAGCGAGGACGGCGGGTCCCTGGAAGTGACCGTGACCGAGTCGTACCGCGCCCTCTTCCTAGGCGGCGCCAGCGGCACCGTCACCGGCCACGGCAGCGCCAACCTGGTCTACCGAGGGTGACGATCATGAGAAACCGCAGTACCGCAGCCCGACTCATACGTGCCCTCTTCGCCCTGGTGGCCCTGGTCGCCCTCCTGGCGGGCGTGCCCGCCGTTCTGCTCAGCATCGGGGTCCTCCCCGACCACGTCCCCGGCTTCGACGAGATCACCGCCGCGCTCACCAGCCCCGACTCCGGCCAGCTGTTCCTGGGCACCGTCACCCTCATCGGCTGGTACGGCTGGCTGAGCTTCGTGGTCTCGGTCGTCTTGGAAACGGGCGCCGCGCTGCGGAACGTCCGCGCGCCCCGGATCCGCATGCTCGGCGGATCCCAGCAGCTCGCCGGCGCCCTCGTCGGCGGCATCCTCGTCCTGCTGCCGACCGGCACGGCGATGGCATCACCTGCCAGCGCCGCCCCCGCCACCGTGGCCACGGCCACCGTTACCGCCGACGCCCACTCTGCGGAGGCAACCGCCATCAAGGCCGTGGCTTCTTCTTCCGCCGCCTGGGACGGCCCCGTCCACCACGTTCAGGACGGCGACACCCTCTGGGACATCGCAGAGAAGCGTCTGGGCGCCGGAATCGAGTGGCACCGGATCCTCGATGCCAACGAAGGCGTAAGCCAGGCGGACGGCTCCCTCGTCACCCCCGACACCACCGTCCTGCAGCCCGGCTGGATTCTGCGCCTGCCGGCCGACGCCTCGCCCGCGTCTTCCACCGATCAGGACGGAGCCCCTCCGCAGACCTCCGGCTCCACGGCCGCCACCGACCAGACCCACACTGTCCGCGTGGGCGAGACTCTCACCGGCATCGCCGAGGACGAGCTCGGTGACGCCGACGCCTATCCGAGGATTGTCGAAGCGAACAAGGGCGTGAAGCAGGACGACGGGCGCGTCCTCGCCGACCCCGACGAGATCTACCCCGGCTGGAAGCTGCAGATTCCCGCCGCGGCCAGCACCGACGACAGCGACCAGAGCGACTCAACCCCGGACAAGGCGCAGCCGCCGCACGAGCAGCCCGCCGCCCCGGACAAGGCCGAGGAGCGGCCCGGCGCAGAGCAGACGCAGCCGCCCGCCCAGGACAAGCCCAGCCAGGGCTCCGACAAGGGAGACAAGGGCGAGACTGCCCAGACCCCCGGTCAGGGCGCGGACAAGGACAGACAGGGCGGTGGGCAGCCGACCGCCCGGCCGGACACCCCGACGGAGCAGCCGGCCGTGCAGAGCCCTGCACATGACCGTGAGCGGGAGCAGCACGGCACGCCCACCCAGACACCCGAGACGCACGAAACCGCGGAGACCGCCGACAGCGGTGACCAGAGCGTGCGGACCATCTCCGCGGCGGGGAGCATCCTGGCCGCGGCCGTCCTCTCGGTCGTCGCGACCCGTCGCGCCCGCCAGCAGCGCCGTCGGCGCCCCAAGCGGCGTATCCCGATGCCTTCCGGTGCGACCGCCGACTTCGAGAAGCAGCTGCGCGTGGCGTCCGACATCACCGGCATCGCACTCGCCGACCGCGCCCTGCGCACCCTGGCCGCCAACTGCCTCCAGGCCGGCCGGCCTCTGCCCGAGGTCGAGGCGATGTGCATCACCGCACGCGGCATCGAGCTCCACCTGGCCGCCGTCACCCCGCCCGTTGCGCCGTTCACTGAGAACGAGGGCAACCCGACGGTGTGGACTTGCCCCGCCCGCGGTGCCGCCCTCCTCGACGAGGACGAGGCCGCCGACGTCACGGTGCCCTATCCGGCCCTGGTGAGCCTGGGCGAGACCGAGGACGGCGACGCGGTCCTGGTCAACCTGGAGGCCATTAGCCTGCTGCGCCTGGCCGGCAGCCCGGCCGACGTGCGTGCGGTCATGCTCGCCCTCGCCGTGGAACTTGCCTCCTCCCGGCTGGCGCCCGACACGCAGATCGTCCTCGCCGGCGCCGGCAGCGACCTGCATTACCTCTACCCCGACCAGATCGAGCACCACGCAGATCTCGGCACCGCCACCACCGACCTCCAGGCGCATGACGCCTTCCAGCGTCAGGCCCTCACCGATGGCGGGCACGACCACCTGCGGGCCGCCCGGCTCAGCGAGGACGGCGGCGACACCTGGATTCCCCGCATCCTCATCGCCACCGCGCCGCCCACCAGCGCGGCGGCCGCCGAACTCGAGGACCTCCTCGCCTCCCGGCCCCGCACCGCGGTCGCGGTCGTCACCGCCGCGGGCGGTGAACTCGACGTGCCGGGCGCCTGGACTCTGCCCGCCCAGCCCGGCAGCAGCGTCGAACTGCCCGACTTGGGCCTCGCGGTCAAGCTCCAGCACCTGGACGCCGACTCCTACGACCGGCTTGTCCAGCTGATCGCAACGTCCAGTCGTACCGACGACGTCCCCCCGCCGCCGTGGACCGGGCACACCGGCCCGGCAGACATCAACGGCCCCCGCCCCACCCCGGCGGGTGAGGCCTCCGCGCTCGCGCCGGAAACCACCGCCGCTCCCCGGGTGAGCACCACGGTTGCCGTCCAAGGCAGCAGCTTGGCGACCGCCGTGCCGAGCTTCACGGCCCCCTCCCACCACCTCTCGTCCGACGACGGAATCGACGGTGACCGCCCGGAGGACGAAGGCAGCGCTCTGTCCCCCGCGGTCGCCGGGCCTGCCGCTGATGAGGCGCACGACGAGCAGACCGCCCACAATGCCTCGGCCGAGCCCTCCGGCTGGGACAACGAACCCGAGCCGGAGGAGGACTCTGAGGCGGCCTCCGCGCTCGGCGAGGACGTCTGGGACAGATCCGAGCCGGGTGAAGACTCCGACGCGGTGCTCAAAGAGGTGCTCGCGGAACAGGAAGACGCCTCGCCCCTCCAGGCGGATGACGACGAGGCAGGCTCCGGCCTGTCCGCAGCGGCGCTCGGCGAGGACCTGGACGCATCGGAGACGGGTCCGGCGCCGTCCGGCGAAGAGGACGATGCGGAGTCCGGGCTGTCCCCGGCCACCCACGGCGACCACACGGCGTCCGGAACGGCACCGGCCGCACGGATCATCCCCCGGCCCAGCGCCGCGACCTCCACCGTCCTAGCTGCGCTGGCCACTCCGCCTGCCGAACCCGCCGGCCCTCAGGTCCAGGTCCTCGGCCCGGTGGCGCTGACGGGAACGCAGGGCCGCGTGAGCAGCGGCCGGCGCAACCACCTCATGGAGATCGCCGCCTGGCTCGTGCTCCACCCGGGCCTGGGCCGTCAGGACCTGGACAACGCGATCTGGCCTGGGCTGCGCCGGACCGCCAGCACCCGCAACACCGCCATCTCGCGGCTGCGTGCCTGGCTGGGCCGGGATCCCCACCTGCCCGCCGACGACCCCAGCAGCGCCTACCTCCCTGACGTCACGGACGGCGTCTACCAGCTCAACCCCGCCGTCACCTCGGACTGGGACCGGTTCAAGGAGCTGTACCAGCAGGGCATGCACCACGACGGGCAGGACGCTGACATCGCCCTCGCCCATGCCCTGGCCCTCGTACGCGGCCGCCCCTTCGCGGACGTCGACCCATCCAAGTACACCTGGGCGGAGGCCGACATCCAGGAGATGATCAGCGCGATCGTCGACGTCGCCCACGAGCTCGCCGAACGCCGCCGTCATGTCCGCGACTATCGGGCCGCGGCCCAGGCCGTCACCAAGGGCATGCTCGTCGACGCGCAGTCGGAGCTGCTTTACCGGGACCTCTTCACGATCTGCCACGAGATGGGCGACCGCGAGGGCCTGGAGCGCGCCGCCGCGCAACTGGCCCGGATCAACGCCGAGGAGGGCGTCGACTCCTCACCTGAGACCGTCGGGCTGCTGCGCACGCTCCTCAAAGGGGAGAGGATCCAGCCCCCTTTGGGGTCCGCCGCCTCATGACCATGATCCGTCCGAGATTCACCGACCTCCGGTGTCACACCGCACCGTTCGATCACACCTGTAGAGAGCGAGGGCCTCTTCGGCCGTCCATCCGACGAAGGAGACCGCGCACATGAGCCGCCGCCGGCAGCACGCCGCCGTCCCGCCCGCCGGGCCCACCACCCCGGCGGCCCGCTCCAGGGAAGGGAGCTGCCGATGACCACCTTCCAGTGGTCGCTGTTCGCCGGCCTCGCCGTGGCAGGGATCGGGACCGCGACGACCGTTGCACTGCTGCTGGGCAGCCGCCGCCGGGCCGCAGAGCAGAACGCCACCGCCGAGGAGCGCGCCGCGCTCGCCCTCCAGCGCCGCAACGCCTGGCAGCGGCGCCTCGCCGTGATCGCGCTCGGCATCGGCTGTCTGATGATGTTCGTTCTCGCGGGCATCGCCGCCTGGCTCTCCTTCGGGGCACAGCGCGAGTACGCCCACGCGCACAACGGCGGCGACTGGGACGCGGCGACCGGCTTCGCGCTGCTCCTGGACGCCGGCGCCCTCAGCCTCTCCCTCATCCGCTTCTTCGAGGCCCTGACCCTGCGGTCCAGCGCGATCACGCGGATCCTGCTGCTCGCATTCGTGTCCGCCTCGGCGGCGATGAACCTGCTCCACGCCCCCGGGGAGGGTGCTGGCAGTGCGTTCCTCGCCGTGGTGCCGCCGCTGGTGTACGCGATCCTGCTCGAGATGCTGCTCTACAAGATCGAGCAGGTCATCATGGGCCGGCAGAAGCGCCGCAAGGACGACCAGGACCGCGGCTACAGCCTGCTGCTGTGGCTGCCCTGGCCGATCGGCGCACCGGTCAAGATGTGGAAGGCGTGGCGGTCCGAGCTTCTGGCGACCGTCGACAACGTCCGCGTGATCGGCTCCCAGCGCCCCCGACCGTCCGGCCCGGCGGAGGTGACCGTGGAACGCGTCGCCCCGGCCGAGATGGCGTCGGTGAACGCGCTGACAGCCGGCGCCCCGTATGCCGCCACCGTCGAGGAGATCGAAGAGCCCCTGGTGAGCGCGGTGACGCCACCGGCCACTGCTGCCTCCGCGCCGGCCATCAGCTCGCAGGGCGAACAGGCGTCGGTCGCGGAGGAGACTCCGGAAGCTCCCACGGCCGAGCCCCGCCCGGCGGCCATTCCGGAGCCGAAGGCAGAGCCGGAGCCGGAGCCGGGAACTGAGCGAGAGCCTGTCGAGGCTGCCGCCAAGGGCGCGCCCGCCAGCGAGCCGGATGAGAAGTCACGGCCAGGTGGTGGCGAGGATGCGCACGAAGACAAGGAGCAGGAAGAGAAGCGCGAGCGCGAGAAGCCCGCCGCCGAGCAGCACACCCCGCCGAAAGACGAGGAAGACGAAGAGACTCAGGAGCTGAGAATCAACATCGACCTCTCGGTGTTGCCGAAGAACCTCACCCATCGGCAGCGCGCCGAGCGGATCTACATCGCCCACCAGGCCGCCGGCGTCGCCCTGTCGCAGGTCGACCTCGGCAAGTGGGCCGGGTACAAGAACCCGAACTCCGGCGGCAACGAGTACCGCCGCCTGGAGAGGGAGCACGGCCCCATCGTGGTCCGCGAGGGTGCCACCCACGTCGACCTGAACTGGTCCCTCGAACCGGTGGCGGCCTGAACTGGTCTGACTCGCACCTCCCCGGCCGGTAGGACCGAGCCGGGGAGCGTGGCGTGTCGGACCATGCGGGTAGCCTCACTGGGCGACACCACACCGGGTACAGAAGGGGGCGGCCGGTGAGCAGCCGCTGGCATCGAGCGATCGCCGAGCTGAGCGCCCAGGGTCATGCCGCCCGGGCCACCGCCCAGCGCGTGGACGACGCTCCGAGCGAGGAGCGCACGACTGCTGTAGCGATCTCCTACACGGCCGAGACCGACTATCTGCGCAGCGCGAGCACGCTGCTGCGTGCGCACCTCACCGACCGGCGTCCGCCCCGGCGACTGCCGGTCGCCCGGATCGCGCGTGGTCATCGGTGAGGCGTGGGGGCCTGGCGCCGACTGCGCGCTGGAGACACTGCCGGCCCTGCTGGGCACCGAGGACGAGCCCGGCGAGTTCACGGCACGGCACCGGATCGTCGCCCAGGCCGTGCGCCGGAACCCAGGGCTGCGCCTGACGCGGACCGGACTCGTCATGGAGGCCCTGGTCGCCAGCGTGCTGGAACAGAAGGTCTCCACCGGGAAGCGTTCGCGGCCTGACGCCGACTACTGCTGCGCTACGGCGAGGCCCCTCCCGGGCCCGCACCCGACGGCATGCGCGTCTCGCCCACGCCGCGGCAGTGGTCGATGATCCCGTCATGGGAGTGGCACCAGGCGGGCGCCGACGACAAGCGCGCCTCAGCGATCCTGCCGCTACGCGCCGCGCCGCGAAGAAGCGGCCAACATGGACCTGCCGGAGGCCATGCGACGTCTCCAGCTCGTGCCCGGGATCGGGCCATGGACCGCCGCCGAGGTACTGCAATGCTCCAACGAGGCTCCCGACGCCCTCACCACGGGCGATCTACACCTGCCCGGACACATCGGCTATGTCCTCACCGGCCGCCGCGGCCTTGGCGACGCGGAGATGCTGGAACTCCTGGCCCCCTACGCCGGGCAACGCCACCGGGCCGCCCGCCTCATCCTGCTCACCGAGCGCATCCCCTCCCGCCGCGAGCCACGGGCCCCGCTCGGACGCATCGTCCGCCTGTAGTGGTGTGCGCGGGCGCGGCCGCAAGCCGGCGCAGGCCTGAGACGGCGCGGGGGCGTTCTGCCGCGACCAGCCCCTAGTAGTGCTTCGTTAGGTTCTGGGCTGTCTGCGGCGGCTTCGCGGGTTGGCTAGAGGTCGTCCGCAGGTGGTGCAGGTACCGGTCCAGCACCTCAGCAGGTCCTGAATAACGTCGAGGACCTGGTAGAAAGTCAGGCCGGTGTGTGGACTTTTGGGTCGAGCCGCCTGAGGGTGAGGAATGCCTGGGCGGCGGTGACGAGGGTGACGTGGTGGTGCCAGCCGCGCCAGGTGCGGCCCTCGAAGTGGTCCAGTCCCAGGCCGTGCTTGAGCTCACGGTAGTCGTGCTCGATCCGCCAGCGCATCTTGGCCCACCGCACCAGGTCAGCGGCCGGTGTGGTGGCGGGCAGGTTCGATATCCAGTAGTCCGTCGGAGCGTCCTGGCCGTCCGGCCACTCGACCAGGAGTGTCTGGACGGGCAGGACGCCGTCCCACCGGTTGCGGCCGCCACCCGCCTCCTGCGCTGCGGCCAGGGACTGCTTGCCCGCGGGCCGGACCGTCAGGACCGCGAAGCGTGAGGTCATCGTGCCTTTGCTGCCCTGCCTCCAGGTCACCTCGGTGAACCGGTCGGCACCGGCCTCCGCTGCGAGGGCGCAGACGGTTCGCGGTGGGGTGCGGTAGCGGGGAAGGGTGGGCGGTCCGAGTCCGCCGTAAGCAGGCTGGTACGGCTCAACATCCTCCGGGTGGGCGACTTCCTTCCCGGTCAGGGCCAGGACATAGGACAGCCCTCGCTCCTCGAGGCCGAGTCGGAAGGGGGTGCTGACGCCGTAGCCGGCGTCGGCGACTACGACCGGTGCCTTCAACTGCCACTGGGCGAGTGTGTCCAGCAGGCCGAGCGCGAGACGCCACTTCTCCTGGTGCACCACGTCGTCGGGGACACCTGCCCTGCGGCATCGCTCCGGTTCGTCCGTCCACTCACGCGGCAGATACAACTGCCACTCCAACGGGCACGAGGCCGTGTCGGTGGCGGCATGGACACTGACCGCGACCTGGCAGTTCGCCCGTTTGCCGACCGCTCCGCAGTACTGGCGGGCCACCCCGACCGACGCCTTGCCGCACTTGGGGAACGACACATCGTCGATCACCCACACCTCGGGCCTGACAACTCCGGACAGCCGCTCGGCGATCCGCTGCCTGACCGGCAGCGGATCCCATGGCGACTGGTTCACGAACTGCTGCAGGGCCTGCATGTTCCCGTCCGGCAGACGCTCGGCCATCGGCTGGATCGACTTGCGCCGGCCGTCGAGCATCAGGCCCCGCAGATAACACTCGCCCCACCGCCGCTGATCCCGCCGCGGAAACGACCCGAACATATCGGCAACGAACTCCGATAACTCGCCCCGGAGCCGTTCCACTTCCCCCAACCTCATTCCGGGAAGCTGCCCGCGATCAGCCGAGATCACTCAACGTAACGAAGCACTACTAGTGTCCTGCGCCGGAGATCCGTCGGCAGAAGCGGGCGAGGGAGTCGAGGATTTCCTCGGCGGTCTTGGTCCAGATGAACGGCTTGGGATCTTCGTT
>NZ_JOHS01000034.1 GCF_000725625.1 Streptomyces sp. NRRL F-6676 | reverse complement strand
CACCCGCACTCCCCCCACACCCCCACCCACCCGAACTCCCCGGGGTCCAAGGGGTGGAGCCCCTTGAAGGGACGGGAAGGGCAGGGGCGGCGGGGGCGAGGAAAATGAGGGGAGCCCCACCCCGTACCAACCGGAAGGCTCCATGAAGCTCACCCTCCTCGGCGGCGGCGGATTCCGCGTCCCCCTCGTCCACGCCGCCCTCCTCGCCGACACCGCCCCCCACCGCATCACCCACCTCACCCTCCACGACCTCGACCCCACCCGCCTCACCGCCATCACCCGCGTCCTGGCCGACCAGGCCGGCCGGCGCCCGGAAGACACCCGCCTCACCGTCACCTCCACCACCGACCTCGACGAAGCCCTCCGCGGCGCGGACTTCGTGTTCTCCGCCATCCGCGTCGGCGGCCTCGAAGGCCGCGCGCACGACGAGCGCGTCGCGCTCGCGCAGGGCGTCCTCGGCCAGGAGACCGTCGGCGCCGGCGGCATCGCCTACGGCCTGCGCACCGTCCCCGTCGCCACCGACATCGCCCGCCGCATCGCCCGCCTCGCCCCCGACGCCTGGGTCATCAACTTCACCAACCCCGCGGGCCTCGTCACCGAGGCCATGTCCCACCACCTCGGCAACCGCGTCCTCGGCATCTGCGACTCCCCCGTCGGCCTCGGCCGCCGCATCGCCCGCACCCTCGGCGCCGACCCCGCCACCGCCTGGATCGACTACGTCGGCCTCAACCACCTCGGCTGGGTCCGCGGCCTCCACGTCGCCGGCCGCGACGAACTCCCGCGCCTGCTCGCCGACCCCGCCCTGCTCGGCTCCTTCGAGGAGGGCAGGCTCTTCGGCCCCGACTGGCTGCGCTCCCTCGGCGCGATCCCCAACGAATACCTGCACTACTACTACTTCAACCGCGAGACCGTCCGCGCCTACCAGGAGGTGGAGAAGACCCGCGGCGCCTTCCTCCTCGACCAGCAGGCCGGCTTCTACGCCCGGGCCGCCCGCCCGGACACCCCCGCCCTCGACCTGTGGGACCGCACCCGCGCCGAACGCGAGGCCACCTACATGGCGGAGAACCGGGAAACCGCCGGCGCCGGCGAGCGCGCCGCGGAGGATCTCTCCGGCGGCTACGAGAACGTCGCCCTCGCCCTGATGCGGGCCATCGCCCGCGACGAACGCGCCACGCTCATCCTCAACGTCCGCAACGGCACCACCCTCGCCGCCCTGGACGCCGACGCCGTCATCGAGGTGCCCTGCCTGGTCGACGCGAACGGCGCGCACCCGGTCGCCGTCGACCCGCTGCCCGGCCACGCCACCGGACTGGTGTGCGCGGTGAAGGCGGTCGAGCGCGAGGTGCTGTCGGCGGCCGCCTCCGGGTCCCGTACGACCGCCGTGAAGGCGTTCGCCATGCACCCGCTCGTCGACTCGGTCAACGTCGCCCGCAGGCTCGTGGAGGGGTACACCGCCGTCCACCCGGGCCTGGCCTATCTGCGGTAGCCCACCGGACACGCTTTCCCATGAAGTATTAAGAGAGCGGTAAGTGCGCAGGTCACCATCGGTGCGCCGGCCGCCGCGGCCCCTCCGCTTCGCCTCCGCGTCATCTCCCCTTCGCCCGCCGCCCCTGCAATGCGGAGCGGCAGGCGAAGGCGCGCGAAGGAAGGGAGCGGCACCGTGCGGGACCCCCGGCTCACAGTGATCGGCAAGGGACTGAGGCGGCGCGGCAGGCTGGTGATGCAGGCCGTGAGTCCGCCGCGCCGCACACTGGACGCCGTACCCGCCCCGCGCACCCCGGAGACGGCCCCGTACACCGCGCCGTGCGCCCCGCGGCTGGTGTCCTCGCCGGTCTTCGTGCTCTCCTCGGTCCGCTCCGGCTCGACCCTGCTACGGGTCCTGCTCAACAGCCACAGCCGGATCCGCGCCCCGCACGAGATGCACCTGCGCACCCTGCACGTGCATCTGTCCCGGGACTTCACCGCCGAGGCCATGAAGGCGCTGGAACTGGACCGCACGGAGCTGGAGCACGTCCTCTGGGACCGGGTGCTGCACCTCGAACTCGCCCGCAGCGGCAAGGACGTCATCGTCGACAAGACCCCGGCCAACACCCTCATCTGGCCCCGGCTGCGCCGATGCTGGCCCGACGCCCGGTACATCCTGCTGCTGCGCGAACCCGGCGCGATCGTCACCTCGCTGACCGGCCGCCGCACCGACCCCGACCACGCGGCGATCCGCGCCGAGGTGCTGGAGTACGCCGAGAAGCTGGAGGAGGCCCGGCAGCACCTCGGCCCGCACGTGCTGACGTACGAGGAGCTCACCGCCGACCCGGAACGGGCCACCCGGGGGCTGTGCGAGTACCTCGGAGTGCCGTGGGAGCCCGGCATGCTCGACTACGGCAGCAGGGACCACGGCACGTTCCGCCCGCAGCTCGGCGACTGGAGCAGCACCCTGAAGTCCGGCCGCGTCCAGCGGGCCCGCTCCGCCGACCCGGACGCCGAACTGCCGCCCAGGCTGAAGGAGTTGGCACGGAAGTGGGGGTACCCGGAGCGGGTACCCCCACGCTGAGACGGGCGCCGGAGCGCGGGTCCCAGTCCGTGACGAGGGGCGCCGGAGCGCGGGCTCAGCCCGTGAAACCGGCCGTGATCGAGGTGAACTGCCAGTCGCTCTGGGAGATCCCGGAGCAGTTGCTCACCACGCCGCCGCCCGCGCACGGCCGGTCGCGGTTGACCGCCCAGTACGCCAGCCGCGCGATGTGGTGCGAGTTGGCCCAGTCCCGGATCGACGTCCAGATCGCCGGGGTGGTGTTCTCCTGCTGGTCGGACAGGCCGTTCATGCCGGAGATGCCGATGTGGGAGTAGGCGGTGGCGTCGTCCCACCCGAAGGTCGACTTCAGCTTGGCCTTCAGGCCCTCGGCGGCGTTCACCGTGTTGCCGTACATGTCGGAGCCGCCGCCGAAGTCGAACGGCATGATGGTGAAGACGTCGATGCCGGCGTCGAGCGACTTGGCCTGCTCGATGAGCCGGTTGCCGTAGTAGGTCGGCCCGGTCGTCGAGGTGCCGAAGGTGACGATGGTCCGCAGGCCGGGGTTGTTCGCCTTGACCGTCTTCAGCGCGGTGAGGATCCTCGCCTGCACGGCCTCGTTCTCGAACTCGTCCGTGTTCTCGATGTCCATGTCGATCGCCTTGAGCGAATAGGCGTCGATCACCTTCTGAAGCGCCCCGGCGAGCGCGCCCGCGGAGGAGCAGTTGGCGCCGAGCTTGCTGCCCTGCCAGCCGCCGAACGAGGGCACGATGTCACCGCCGGCCGAGCGGATCTGGTTGATGGTGCTCTGGTCGACGCCGCCGGTCAGCGCCCGGCTGCCGTCCCAGGCGGGGTTGCAGCCGCCCGAGTCGAGCATGAACGCCATCGTGTACCACTTGATGCCGGTCGCGCTCATCACCGAGGTCGCGCTCGGCGGGTCGCCCCAGCCGAGGTAGAGGTAGGGCGCCGCCTGCTTGAAGCCGGTGCCGCTGCCGCTGCCCGCGCTGGTGGTGACGCTCACGGAGTTGGAGGCCGCCGAGGTGTTCCCGGCCGCGTCCCGCGCCTTGACGGTGAACGTATAGGCGGTGCTCGCCGACAGCCCGCCGACGGTGGCGCTGGTGCCGGAGACGCTGAGCACCTGGTTGCCGCCGCTGTAGACGTCGTAGCCGGTGACGCCCACGTTGTCCGAGGCCGCCGACCAGGACAGCGAGACGCTGGAGGACGTCTTGCCGGTCGACGTCAGGTTCGTCGGCGCGCTGGGCGCCTGGGTGTCGGAGCTGTTGCCGCCGCCCGGGCCGTCGAGCGAGATGTCGTCGGCGTAGTAGGTGCCCTGGGCGTACCAGCCGTGGACGTACAGCTTGACGCTGGTCTGCGAGGCGCCGGTGGTGAACGGCACCTTCAGCTGGCTGTACGTGGAGGGCGAGGAGGTCCAGGTGGAGGCGCCGCCGTCGACGCCGAGGTAGACGTACGAGCCCCGGACCCAACCGCTCAGCGTGTACGCGGTGTTGGGCTGGACGGACACGGTCTGGGTGCACTGGGCGTTGTCACTGGAGGTGACCGCGCCCGCGAGGGCCTTGGAGCCGCCGTGCACCGGGGAGGAGACGACCGAGCCGAGGTTGCCGGAACAGGACCAGGGGGAGAGGGAGCCCGACTCGAAGCCGGGGTTGGACAGGACGTTGGCCGCGTGGGCCGTGCCGGGCACCGCGAGGGCCCCGGCGAGGGCCAGCGCGGCGGAGCCGAGCACGGCGACGAGGGCGCGTCTGGAGCGCCCCAGGAAACCTGACGAGGCCGATGACGAGCGATGAGTGCGCACGCGATCTCCCTGTGGGGAATGGGGAATTCGGGAGTGCCGGGTGGTGCGGGACGCAGCGGGACGGTGCGAGCAAGGTGCTGCGGAAGGTGCGCTCATCAATTTGGTATGGACCAATTGCGGCGTCAAGGGGGGCGACGGCAATTGGTCCGGACCGGCTGGAATGTGCCTGTGGGGAGGGGCGGCCGGCGGGGTGGCTAGAGGGGCACGGCCGCGGCCCGCGTGGAACTCACGGCGGCCTCCCGGGGCTTCGGCACCCCGGCCGCCCGCAGCGGGCGGGGCCCGGAGACCACCGCGTAGTCGTCCCCGACGAACGGCGGTACGACCCGGCCCGGATCGTCGCCGAGGGCGAGCCGGACGGCGGCCCAGGGCGCGTTCACGCCGCACAGCGACAGCTGGTGCAGCCCGCCCGCGGGGCGGGTGTTGACGTCGAGCAGGACGGGACGGGCGCCGTCGGGGTGCCCGGGGTCCTCGAACATGCGGAACTGGATGTTCGACAGATGGTGCAGCCCGAACGTCTCCGCGAGCCGCACCGCCGGGGCGATCCAGCGCTCGTGCAGTGTGAACCCGCGCCGGCGGCCGTTCTTCGTCCGGCCGATCGCCATACGGACGCGGTCGTCGGTTCCGGTGAGGCAGTCCACCGACACCTCCGGCTGCCCGAGGCGGGGCATGACCAGCCAGTTCACCGGCTCCCCGGCCTCGCGGAGCGCCCGGACGACGAGGTCGAGCGGCACCTGCGGGCCCGGGAATCCGGCGAGCTGCGCCAGCGAGAACCGGGTCCGGGTGACCACCCGGAACCCCACGCCGCCCGCACCGTCCGCCGGCTTGAAGCACGCGGTGTGCCCGGCGGACTCCAACTCCCTCACGGCGTGCAGGAGTTCACTCGCGTCACGCACCCGGAACCACGGCGGCACGGGCAGCCCCACCGAGCGCGCGGCCTCGTACGCCGTCACCTTGTCCCGGAACACCGCGACCGCCTCGGCGGACGGCGCCAGCAGCGCCGTACCGGCGGCCGTGAACTCCGCGCGGTGCGCGACGACCGCCTCCTGGTGCAGCCGGGGCACGAACACGTCGATGCCCCGGCGGCGGCACTGGGCGAGCGCGTACTCGACGTAGGCGGCGGGGGACAGGCCCTCCGGCTCCGGCTCGGCGGTGTCGGCGGCGGCGAGGACGGGGGAGTCCGCGTCGCCGTGCGTGGCATGGACCTCGACGGCACGGCCGTCGGGATTTCGGCGCAGCTGATCGATGAAGAACACGTTCTCCGCGTACGTGCGGTTGAGCCAGACGCGTACGGGAGAAACCATGCAGGCCGCCTTTCGGGGTCGCGCGGGCACGGCACAGCAGGCCGAGCCCGGCCGGAACAGGAGGAGGCACACCGCGGCGACGTACGTTTTCGACGCGTCCGTGGGAGGTGTTGGGGCGATCATAGGGCCTCCGGGGCGGTGCGACGCATGGGCTACCGTCGTTGCCGTCGGCCGTGCCGCGTGCGGAGGGGAGAACCGGTGATCGAGGAGCTGCTTCCGGGGTCCGTCGTCGCCGTGGAGGCGTACGGCGCCGAGGCGGCCGTCGACGACGCGCCGCTGTACCCCGAGGAGCGGGCCGTCGTCGCCCGCGCGGTCGCCAAGCGGCGGCGCGAGTTCACGGCGGTACGGCTGTGCGCGCGGCGCGCGATGGAGAAGCTCGGCGTGGCGCCGGTACCGGTACTGCCCGGCCCGCGCGGGGCGCCGGGCTGGCCCGAGGGGCTGCTCGGCAGCATGACCCACTGCACGGGGTACTGCGCGGCGGCCCTCGTCCGCGCCGGCGACCTGGCCTCGCTCGGCATCGACGCCGAGCCGCACGAGGCGCTGCCCGAGGGCGTGCTCGACGCGGTGGCCGCGCCCGGCGAGCGGGAGCGGGTGCGCGCGCTGTCCGCGGCGCACCCGTCCGTCCACTGGGACCGGCTGCTGTTCAGCGCGAAGGAGTCGGTCTACAAGGCGTGGTTCCCGCTGACCGGGCGGTGGCTGGACTTCCTCGAGGCGGACGTGGAGATCCGCCCCGCCGCCGGTCCCGCGACGTCCGGCGGCTTCCGGGCCTCGCTGCTGGTGGACGGGCCGCTGGTCGACGGCCGCGTCGTGCGGGTCTTCGACGGCCGGTGGGCCGTGGGACGGGGCCTGCTGGCGACGGCGGTGACGGTGGGCGGCGGCTGACCCCTCACGCCCCGGCGGGCGGGGCGAGGTCCGGGCACCACTCGCCCAACAGCCGGAACAACTCCCCCTCGTTCCCGGCCAGCCCGGCCTCGGCAAGGGCATGCTCGGCCTCGGCGAGCACACCCGGCGGCACGAGGACCGACGGCTCGTCGAAGGTCGCGCGCACGGTGTGCAGCAACCGCAGATACGCCTGCACGGCGGCACGCTCACGATCGGTCAGTACGGCGGTGGGCATCGTCTCCGACTCTCCCCGGTCTCAGCCACGACGGACACGACCAGCTTGCCGTGCGGCACTGACAACGGGGTTGAGACGCCCCCTGCCAGGGGCACGGGGAACTGCGCACCTTTCGGGGGCCCGGGGGTCTGCCCCCCCGGGGCCGGGACGGGAAGGGGCGGCGGGGGCGGCAGAAATCGGCCGCACCCCCACTCACCCCCCGCCGGCTAATCCCCCCGGACCGCCTCCCACTCCGCCTCCGTGAGCGGCGGCTCCGCGAGCCGCTCCCGCCTCGGTCCCCGCAGCACCGCGATGAGGACCGCCGGCCGCACCAGCTCGGCCACCGGCTTCGACAGCGTCACCACGTCGAAGAACGCCCGCGCCACCAACGGCCGCCCCGTCGCCGTCAGCATCAACCGGTTGACGTACGCCCCCAGCACCCGGTTCCCCAGCCCCGGCGCCTTCCCGATCGCCCCCGGATAGTGGATGTCCGTGCTCGTCGCCAGCGACCACGCCGTCGCCACCGGCCGCGCCACCGCCCGCTGCGCCCGCCGCGCGAGCCCCGCCGCGGAAAGCCCCGCACGGGCCACCTCGTCGCGCAGCGCGAGCACGCCCTGCGCCGCGACCGACAGCCCGTGCCCGTACACGGGGTTGTACGTGGCGACGGAGTCGCCGATCGCGACGAACCCCTCCGGCCAGCCCTTCACCTTCTCGTAGTAGCGCCGCCGGTTGACCGTGCTGCGCGTCACCACCGGCTCCGACAACGGCTCCGCGTGCGCGATCAGCTCGCCCACCACCGGATGCCGCACGCTCTCCCGGGCGAACGTCTCGAACTCCTCGGCGGAGGCGGGCGGTTCACCGCCCCGCGTGCCCGACAGCGTCACCAGCCACCGCCCGCCCTCCACGGGCTCGATGGTCGTGGTCCGCCCCGGCACCGGCACCGTCGCGTCCGACTGCACATTGACCAGCGGGAACTCCTCCGTGCCCGCGGGCGCCCGGTAGAGCCGGCTGGAGTAGGCGAGCCCGGAGTCGACCTCCTCCATCGGCGCGTCCGCCACGCCCAGTTCGCCCAGCCACCGCTGCGCCCGGGAACCGCGCCCGGCCGCGTCGACGACGAGATCCGCGGAGAGCACCCGCTCCTCGCCGTCGGTCGCCCGTACCCGTACGCCCGTCACGCGCCCGGCGTCGCCCTCCAGGGAGAGCAGTTCGGCCCGCTGCACCACGGTGACCCGCGGGTCCTTGACCACGCGCTCGCGCACCACCCAGTCCAGCAGGTCCCGGCTGCACGCGATCATGAACTGCATCTCCGGCCACCGCCGGAACCAGCCGCGCGGCTGCATCGACACCAGCCCCGTCGGCAACGGGATCCGCCGCGCCCCGCCGGCCAGCCACGCCTCGGTCACCCCCGGCAGCAGCTCCTCCATCGCCCGGGCGCCCCCGGACCAGATCACATGCACGTGCCGGGCCTGCGGCAGCCCCTTGCGCGGCTCGGGGCCCTCGGGCAGCGCGTCGCGCTCGACGACGGTGACCTCGGCGTACGCGCTCAGCGCGGCGGCGGCGAGCATGCCGGCCATGCCCCCGCCGATCACGACGGCACGACGGGGTGCGGCACCGCTGGCGGTGCCGACGGGTTCACTCATGGAGATCGCTTCCTGACCTGGTGGCGGTCCGTCCCCGGACGGCCGCGACGACGGGTGACTGACGCAGGGCGAGGGATATCCGTACGAGGTCCCGGGGACCGTCGTCGGAGGCGGAGGGGGCGGAGGGGGCGGAGGGGGCCGCTTCGGCGGTGGTGCGGCGGACGTCGGCCACCGCGCCGGCCGCGTCGATCAGCCTGCCCTCCGGGTCGGCGGCCCGGGCCCGTACGGCCGCCGCCACCATCGCCGCGTCGGCCTCGGCCCGCGCCTGCTCCGGGTCCGCACCGGCGGCCAGCGCCGCGTCCCGGGCGCGCCGGCGCAGAGCGGTGTCGAAGTACGGGTACAGGCCGAGCATGCCGTCGTGGATGTCGGACTCCCGCTGGGTCACCCGGAGTTCGGCCGGCGCCCACCAGGCGATCCGCACGCCCCGGTGCGACTGCGCGGCCACCGGCCGCAGTTCCCGCCAGAGCGGGCCGAGCCGCCGGTAGGTCGCCCAGGTCTGCCAGCTGTCCCCGGCCCGCCGGCAGGCCAGCGGGATGCAGAACCCGACCGCGCTGATCTGCGCCCCCGCGGAGGCCAGCACCGGCGCCCAGTCACTGCTCAGATAGTCCAGGTCGGCCCCGCGCCAGCGGGCGATCACCGCCGTGAACTTGGTGGCCAGATACGCCAGATTGAACAGATAGCCGACGACGATGATGAGCAGCCCGGCCCGCAGCCAGCCCCGCACCTGAAGCGCCCAGCGCCCGCACATGACGTTCATCGCGACGCCCGCCACCGTCAGCGCCACGAGGTAGAGCACGATCAGCTCGCGGATGTACGGCGTGCGCGCGTAGTACGTGTCGAAGTCCCGCAGCCGCTCCACCGGCGCGCTGCCGAGCACGAACAGCACGACGAGCGCCACGATCACCACGCCGTACCCGGCGGTGATCCACCGGTTGACGCGGCGGGTCCGGGCGGGCGGTCCGCCGCGCCAGTTGACCACCAGCACGAGGCAGGACGCGCTGAACGCGCTCAGCAGGCAGTACACCAGCGGCGCCGAAAAGTTGACGATGCCGGTCCACTCATTGACCTGCGCGATCGTCGGCGGCGCGGCGAAGCAGAACACCAGGCCCGCCAGCGCGAGCAGCACGCACACCGAGCGCAGCAGCGGATCGCGCCACGCCCGCCGCAGCGCGGGCGCCTTCACGGTGAGCGCCACCGCCATCGCGGCGGAGGGGAGGTAGTAGCCGGAGCCGTCCATCGTGTCGGTGTGCCAGTCCCCTCTAGCCCTGCGGTCCGCGGTAGCCGAGCGACGCCTCGATGCGCCCGGCCAGGTCGTCGCGCCGCAGGGGACCGCGCATCGGCGAACCCGCCAGCCACGTACGGCACTTGCTGGCGAGGAGCAGGCCGAAGCTCTCGGCGTCCTTCTCGTGTGCGAGGTCGAACCGGGTGCGGGCGGCCACCGAGTGGACGGTGGCCTGCAAGTCGGCGGTGTCGCTCAGTAAGCGCGCGGCGACGGCGGCACCCTCCACGTGGTGGCCGTGGTGCCCGGCACTCATGTGCCACAGCTCGTGGCCCAGGATCACCAACTGGTGGTCGGGGGCGGTGCGTTCCTCGACGACGACGAGATCCTGCTCGGCCATGTCCAGCCAGAGCCCGCTGGCCGTCCCGGGCGGGAAGACGGCGGTACGGAACTGCACGGGCCGGCCGCGCCGCCGGCTCATGCCGGAGCACAGCGCCGCGTACAGCGCGGACGGGTCCGCCGGTGCCGGGAGCGTGAGTTCCGCGACGAGTGCGCCGCACAGACGGCGCATGTCCCTGCCAATGCCCATGGTCGGTCTTCCCCCTCCCGGCTCAGGACTCGGGCCGTTTGACGCTCTCCAGGAGCATGTCCAGCCACTCCGCGACCTTGTCGCGGTGCTGGTCGGTGGGCAGTTGCGCGGCCCGCCAGGCGATGCCGCGCACGCCGTGGTCCTGCAACAGCCGTTCCAGTGGATCGTCGGGTGCGGGCGGTGCGTCCGCGTGCGAAGCGGTCCCGTCCTCGCGCGCGGCGCGCTCCTGGTCCGTACGCTCGCGGTCCGGCCCCTCCGGGCGGCCCGCCGTGCCCTCGCGGTCCGCGAGCTGCTGGAGCAGGTCCTGTTCGATGTGCTGGAGGGCGGTGGCGAGCGCGTCCGGGTCGTCGGCGGTGAGGAAGCCGGCGTGTACGCGGAAGAAGCGCTGGATGGCGTCGCAGTGCTCCATCGTGGGGCGGCGGTCGCCGTTGATGAGCGCGCCGGCCTGCTGGCGCGACATGCCCGCGCCGTCGGCGATCTCCTGCTGGGTGTACGTGCGGCCGTTCGGTTTCAGCCGGGTCCGGCGCAGCAGTTGGAGCCGTTGCAGAAACCGGGCCTGGAGGTCCGGTTCGCCCGCGGGACGGCCCGCGAGCAGCGCCCTCACCACGGGATCCGGTACGCCCGACGCCGCCGAGAGGCGGCCGGTGTCGAACACCTCGCCGTGCGGCACGCCGAGCCGGTCGGCGAGGGCGGTGACCCGGGAGACGACGGCCGGCAGCAGCCCCGTCGCCGCGGCGCCCGGAACCTCGTAGCCATCCGTCACCGACCCAACTCCCATGTCTCTCAGGCCGTTTCCTCAGCGCGCTCTCAGGAAGGGCGGGTATGAACAGGGACGACCCGTGTCGTGTGTCCCGAACCACCCGGAGAGTAACGGCTCCTTCGAACTCGCATCCAGGTCTCGCCACAACTGTGGCGGGATTCAGCCGTCCCCGGCGCGGGAATGCCACGATAGTTGACACGCGTCGGCGGTCGCCCCCAGGATCGGGGCTCCGCGTGACGGCGGGTGAGCGGGACCGGCCGGAGAGTGCGGGACCCAGGGCAAGAGGGGTGACCACCCGATGGTGCAGCAGGCAGGGGGACAGCGGTCGGTACCGCGGTCCGTGCCCGGACGTCCCGATGTGCGGGCGTATCTGCGGGATTACGCGGCGCTGCTCGAGTCCACGCCCTTCCCGTCGGTCGTCCACGACCACCGGTGGGACGTCGTGCTCGCCAACTCCGCGTACGAGGAGCTGTTCGCGGGGGTCGGGCCGCATCCCACGGCCATGCCGGGCGACAATCTGCTGCGGTTCGTGCTGTTCCATCCGGACGCGGCGCGGGTGCTCGGGGAGCACGAGTCGAGCTGGGCGCTGCCGATGCTCGCCGACTTCGCGTCGGCGGTGGAGCGGCATGGGCACGACCGGGGGTTGCAGGCGATCCGGCGCGAGATCGCGCAGGACCCGATCATGGACGTCGCCTATCGGCACGGGGTGCCGCACTGGCTGCGGGCGGTGGGGGCGGACGCGGGGGAGCCGGACGGG
This sequence comes from Streptomyces sp. NRRL F-6676, assembly GCF_000725625.1. Classification (GTDB taxonomy): domain Bacteria; phylum Actinomycetota; class Actinomycetes; order Streptomycetales; family Streptomycetaceae; genus Streptomyces. Next base: position 53,267 of record NZ_JOHS01000034.1, on the reverse strand, counting down.
GCGGTGCGGCCGTTGCACCACCCCGACCCCAGATGGGGCGGGGTGTGCCGGGTGGTGGGGGAGACGCCGAGGACGCTACGGGCGGCGGGGTATGTGCGGTTGACGTTGGTGTTGCGGGAGGCGGCGAGGGCGGGGGCGCGCCTTCGGGTGGTGCCGGCCGTGGAGGGCTGACGCCCTCCGGCTCCCTTTCCGCCAGAAGCCGGACCCCGGCTCCGTCGACGTTCAGGTCGCCGACGGCGCCGGGGTCCCGGGGCGAGCCCCGGGTGCGTTGTGGCTCGGGGGTGCGTGTGGGTGGGCGAGTGCGGGTGGGTGAGCGGCTCGCCGCGCCGACGCGGCGGAGCCGCAGATCGACAGAGCCCCGGGTCCCTGGGGGGGTGGGGGCGGTGCGTGGTTGGGTGCGGCTGGGATGTGGTCGCTCGCGCAGTTCCCCGCGCCCCTGGGGGTGGGAGCGGTGCGCGGTTGGCTGCGGGTGGGATGTGGTCGCTCGCGCAGTTCCCCGCGCCCCTGGGGGGCGGGGGGTGGGCACGCGTCGACGGGTGCGAGTGATTCGTGGCTGGTCGCGCCCATGCGGCGGAGCCGCAGATCGATAGAGCTCCGCGCCCCTGGGGCCCCTGCGGGGCCCGGGGAGACCTCGCCAGCACACTCCCGACCAACCCCAGCCAACCAAGGGGCGCGGGGAACTGCGCGAGTAACCACGTCGCACCCGCACCGAACAGCGCACCGCCACCCCCCCTAGGGGCGCGGGGAACTGCGCGACCAGCCACCGTTCACCCGCACCCGCCCCCGCACACCAACCCCCCACCCCCCAGGCGCCGCAAGGCGACAACGCAAGCCGCTTGCGTGGCTTGCGTTATCCTTGCGGGCATGACACGTCGTCTCGCCGAGGTCGCGAAAAAGGTCGGGGTCAGCGAAGCCACCGTCAGCCGCGTGCTGAACGGGAAGCCGGGGGTCTCCGACGCCACCCGGCAGTCCGTTCTGTCCGCGCTCGACGTCCTCGGGTACGAGCGCCCGACCCAGCTCAGGGGCGAACGCGCCCGCCTCGTCGGCCTCGTCCTGCCCGAGTTGCAGAACCCGATCTTCCCGGCCTTCGCCGAGGTGATCGGCGGCGCGCTGGCACAGCACGGGCTGACCCCCGTGCTGTGCACGCAGACCAAGGGCGGTGTCTCCGAGGCGGACTACGTCACCCTCCTGCTACAGCAGCAGGTCTCCGGCGTCGTGTTCGCCGGCGGCCTGTACGCCCAGGCCGACGCCCCGCACGACCACTACCGCCAGCTCGCCGAGCGCAACATCCCCGTCGTCCTGGTGAACGCCGCCATCGCCCGCCTCGGCTTCCCCGCCGTCTCCTGCGACGACGCCGTCGCCGTCGAACAGGCCTGGCGCCACCTGGCCTCCCTCGGCCACGAGCGGATCGGCCTCGTGCTCGGCCCCGCCGACCACATGCCCTCCGCGCGCAAGCTCGCCGCCGCCCGCGCGGTGGCGGGCGACGCGCTGCCCGAGGACGCCGTCGGCCGCGCCATCTTCTCCATCGAGGGCGGCCACGCGGCCGCGACCAAGCTCATCGACCGCGGCGTCACCGGATTCATCTGCGCCTCCGACCCGCTCGCCCTCGGCGTCATCCGCGCCGCCCGCCGCCGCGGGCTCGACGTCCCCGGCGAGATCTCCGTCGTCGGCTACGACGACTCCGCGCTGATGAACTGCACCGAGCCCCCGCTGACCACCGTCCGCCAGCCCATCGACGCCATGGGCAAGGCCGCCGTCGAACTGCTCAACGCGCAGATCGCCGGCAGCTCCGTACCCGCCGACGAGCTGCTGTTCGAGCCGGAACTGGTGGTGCGCGGCTCGACCGCGCAGGCTCCCCGCGGCTGACGGCGTCGAATCGATTCACTCGACAGCCAGCAAGATCCGTCCTGCTGTCGAATAATTGCAAAGTTCGCGCGATCTATTGCGCGGCCTCCCTCCCGGTGCTTGAGTGTGCGTCGCCAGTCACGGGTGGTACGGACCATGCGCGGTCACGCCTCGGCCCTGCGCGGTCGCCGTCCCCCCGTGGGCCTTTCCACGCTCCTGCCCAAAGGGGTCCACCGATGACACGCACCGGGTTCCGCCGTACCTTCGTCGCGATCGGCGTCTGTTCCCTCGCCTCCCTCGCCGTCACCGCCTGCGGCGGCAGCGACGACGACGCGGCGGGCGGCAAGACCCGCATCACCGTCAACTGCATGCCGCCCAAGAGCGCCAAGGTCGACCGGAAGTTCTTCGAGGAGGACGTCGCGTCCTTCGAGAAGCAGCACCCGGACATCGACGTCGTCGCCCACGACGCCTTCCCCTGCCAGGACCCCAAGACCTTCGACGCCAAGCTCGCCGGCGGCCAGATGGAGGACGTGTTCTACACGTACTTCACCGACGCGGGGCACGTCGTCGACATCAACCAGGCCGCCGATCTCACCCCGTACGTCAAGGACCTGAAGAGCTGGTCCACGCTCCAGAAGCAGCTCAAGGACATCTATACCGTCGACGGCAAGGTCTACGGCATCCCGCGCACCGGCTACTCGATGGGCCTGCTCTACAACCGCAAGCTGTTCGAGAAGGCCGGACTCGACCCCGACAAGCCCCCGACCACCTGGGAAGAGGTCCGCGCCGACGCCAAGAAGATCGCCGCCCTCGGCAACGGCACCGTCGGCTACGCCGACTACAGCGCCCAGAACCAGGGCGGCTGGCACTTCACCGCCGAGCTCTACTCCCAGGGCGGGAACGTCGTCGACGCCGACGGCAAGAAGGCCACCGTCAACACCCCAGAGGGCCACGCCGTCCTCCAGAACCTGCACGACATGCGGTGGAACGACGACTCCATGGGCAGCAAGCAGCTCCTCGTCATCAACGACGCCCAGCAGATGATGGGTTCCGGCAAGCTCGGCATGTACCTCGCCGCCCCCGACAACATCCCGATCCTGGTCAAGGAGAAGGGCGGCGACTACAAGGACCTCGCCCTCGCGCCCATGCCCGGCGGCAAGGGCACCCTCATCGGCGGCGACGGCTACATGTTCAACAAGAAGGACAGCCCCGCCCAGATCCGCGCCGGCCTCAAGTGGCTCGACCACATGTTCCTCACCCCCGGAAAGGGCTTCCTCGGCGACTACGCCCGCGCCAAGAAGAACGACGCGCCCGTAGGACTGCCCGAGCCGCGCCTGTTCACCGGCGCCGCCGACGCCAAGGACCAGCAGGTCAAGAAGGCCAACGCCAACGTGCCCGTGGAGAACTACCAGAGCTTCCTGGACGGCAACCAGAGCCTTCGGATGAAGATCGAGCCGCCGCACGCCCAGCAGCTCTACTCCGTCCTCGACGGCGTCGTCTCCGCCGTCCTCACCAAGAAGGACGCCGACATCGACTCACTCCTCAAGGAGGCCTCCGGGAAGATCGACGGCATCCTCGCCCGGAGCTGAGTACAGATGACCAAGACGGCCTCCCGCCCTCCCGCCGAGGCACCCGCCGCCCGCCCGGCCCCCGCGAGGACGCCCTCCCCGGCGTCGGGGGCCGGCCGGCGGCGCCGCCTCGGCGACCAGGCCCGCGCCTACGCCTTCCTCCTCGGCGGACTGCTCTGCTTCGCCCTGTTCTCCTGGTACCCGGCGATCCGCGCGGTCGTGATCGCCTTCCAGAAGTACACCCCCGGCTCCGACCCGGAATGGGTCGGCACCGACAACTTCACCCGCGTCCTGCACGACCCCGAGTTCGGCGACGCCTGGCGCAACACGCTCACCTTCACCGGGCTCGCCCTGCTCATCGGCTTCGCCGTCCCGTTCGTCCTCGCCCTCGTCCTGAACGAACTCCGCCACGCCAAGGCGTTCTTCCGCGTCGCCGTCTATCTGCCGGTGATGATCCCGCCCGTGGTCAGCGCCCTGCTGTGGAAGTGGTTCTACGACCCCGGCACCGGCCTCGCCAACGAGGCGCTGCGGTTCCTGCACCTGCCGACGTCCAACTGGTCCAACGGCGCCGACACCGCGCTCGTCTCCCTCGTCCTCGTCGCCACCTGGGCCAACATGGGCGGCACGGTGCTGATCTACCTGGCCGCCCTGCAATCCATCCCCGGTGAGCTCTACGAGGCCGCCGAGCTGGACGGCGCCAATCTGCTCCAGCGGGTACGGCACGTCACGATCCCGCAGACCCGGTTCGTGATCCTCATGCTGATGCTGCTCCAGATCATCGCCACCATGCAGGTCTTCACCGAACCGTTCGTCATCACCGGCGGCGGACCGGAGAACGCCACCGTCACCGTGCTCTACCTCATCTACAAGTACGCCTTCCTCTACAACGACTTCGGCGGCGCCTGCGCGCTCAGCGTCATGCTGCTCGTGCTCCTCGGCCTCTTCTCCGCCCTCTACCTCCGGCTCACCCGCACCGACGGGGAGGACGCATGAGCAACGGCACCCGTACCCTCGTCTCCCCGGCCACCCTTGCCCGACCGCGCGGGAAGGCGATCTACTGGGGCGTCTTCACCGCCGTCGTCCTGCTGTTCGCGCTCGCCTTCCTCTTCCCCGTGTACTGGATGGTCACCGGCGCGATGAAGTCCCCGGACGAGGTGGCCCGCACCCCGCCCACCCTCGTCCCCGAGCACTGGCACCTGAGCGGTTACACCGACGCCTGGGACCTGATGCAGCTCCCGCAGCACCTGTGGAACACCGTCGTCCAGGCCGCCGGCGCCTGGGCCTTCCAGCTCGTGTTCTGCACCGCCGCCGCCTACGCCCTGTCCCGGCTGAGGCCCGCCTTCGGCAAGGTGATCCTCGGCGGCATCCTCGCCACCCTGATGGTGCCGACACAGGCCCTCGTCGTACCGAAGTACCTCACCGTCGCCGATCTGCCGTTCCTGCACACCAGTCTGCTCAACGACCCGCTCGGCATCTGGCTGCCCGCCGTCGCCAACGCCTTCAACCTCTATCTGCTCAAGCGGTTCTTCGACCAGCTGCCCCGGGACGTGCTGGAGGCCGCCGAGATCGACGGCGCCGGCAAGCTGCGCACCCTGTGGTCCGTCGTGCTGCCCATGTCACGGCCCGTGCTCGGCGTGGTGTCGATCTTCGCCCTGGTCGCCGTCTGGCAGGACTTCCTGTGGCCGCTCATGGTGTTCTCCGACACCGACAAGCAGCCCATCAGCGTCGCCCTGGTGCAGCTGTCGCAGAACATCCAGCTGACCGTGCTCATCGCCGCCATGGTGATCGCCAGCATCCCGATGGTCGCCCTGTTCCTCGTCTTCCAGCGGCACATCATCGCCGGCATCAGCGCGGGCAGCACCAAGGGCTGAACGGCCGTCTCCGCGGCGACGGCCCCGCCCGCCACCCCCACCGAACAGAAAGGCACGCACCGTGGGACAGCCCACCCCTGCCCGAAAAGGGACCGACTGGTGGCGCTCCGCCGTCATCTACCAGGTGTACGTCCGCAGCTTCGCCGACGGCGACGGGGACGGCACCGGTGACCTCGCGGGCGTCCGCGCCCGGCTCTCCCACCTCGCCCAACTCGGCGTCGACGCGCTGTGGTTCAGCCCCTGGTACCTCTCCCCGATGAAGGACGGCGGCTACGACGTCGCCGACTACCGCACCATCGACCCCGCCTTCGGCACCCTCGCCGAGGCCGAGAAACTCATCGCCGAGGCCCGCGAACTGGGCATCCGCACCATCGTCGACATCGTCCCCAACCACGTCTCCGACCAGCACCCCTGGTTCCGCAAGGCCCTCGACGGCGGACCCGAGCGGGAACTGTTCCACTTCCGGCCCGGCCGCGGCGAGCACGGCGAACTCCCGCCCAACGACTGGCGGTCGGAGTTCGGCGGCCCCGCCTGGAGCAGACTCGACGACGGCGACTGGTACCTCCATCTGTTCGCCCCCGAGCAGCCCGACCTCAACTGGGCCCACCCGGCCGTCCGCCAGGAGCACGAGGACGTGCTGCGGTTCTGGTTCGAGAGGGGCGTCGCCGGCGTCCGCATCGACTCCGCCGCCCTCCTGGTCAAGGACCCCGGGCTGCCCGACTTCACCGCGGGGCGCGACCCGCACCCGTACGTCGACCGCGACGAACTCCACGACGTCTACCGCTCCTGGCGCCGCGTCGCCGACGAGTACGACGGCGTCTTCGTCGGCGAGGTCTGGCTCCCCGACGCCGAGCGCTTCGCCCGCTATCTGCGCCCCGACGAACTGCACACCGCCTTCAACTTCTCCTTCCTCTCCTGCCCCTGGGACCCCGCCCGGCTGCGCGCCTCCATCGACGACACGCTCGCCGAGCACGCCCCCGTCGGCGCCCCCGCCACCTGGGTGCTCTGCAACCACGACGTGACCCGCACGGTCACCCGCTACGGCCGTGCCGACACCGGCTTCGACTTCGCCACCAAGACCTTCGGCACGCCCACCGACCTCGCGCTGGGCACCCGCCGCGCCCGCGCCGCCGCCCTGCTGACCCTCGCCCTGCCCGGCTCGGTCTACGTCTACCAGGGCGAGGAACTGGGCCTGCCCGAGGCCGACATCCCGCGCGAGCGCATCCAGGACCCCATGCACGCCCGCTCCGGCGGCACCGACCCGGGCCGCGACGGCTGCCGGGTCCCCCTGCCCTGGGCGGCCGGCGCGCCGTACGCGGGCTTCGGTTCCCGCGAGGAGCCGTGGCTGCCGCAGCCCGCCGGCTGGGCCGCGTACGCCGCCGACCGGCAGGCCACCGACCCGCACTCGATGCTCACCCTCTACCGCGAGGCGATCCGCCTCCGCCCCGTCTTCGGCGACGGGCCGCTCACCTGGCTGCCCGCCCCGGAGGGAGTCCTCGCCTTCACCCGCGCCGACGGCGTCCGCTGCGTGGTGAACCTCGGCGAGGACCCCGTCGCACTCCCCACCTCCGCCCCACCCCTGCTCACCAGCGGCCCGTTGACCGACGACGGGCGGCTGCCGCAGGACACCGCGGTCTGGCTGCGCGCCTGAGAGCGCCGCCCCCGCGACCCGCTATCCCCGCACCCCCACTCGAAGGGATCAGCACCATGTCACACGGCACCACGGACCACCGCACCACCGCGAGAGCCGCCGGGCGGCTCTCCGCCGCCGGCACCGCCGTCGCCCTCGCGGCCGGCATGCTCGTCACCCTCGGCGCCCCCGCCGCCCACGCGGCCGCCGGAGCCACCCTCCCGTTCACCTCCGTCGAGGCCGAGTCGGCGAGCAGCACCGGTGCGAAGATCGGCCCCGACTACACCCAGGGCACGCTCGCCTCCGAGGCCTCGGGACGGCAGGCGGTGCGCCTCACCTCCGGCCAGCGCGTGGAGTTCACCGTGCCGCGCGCCGCCAACGCCGTGAACGTCTCCTACAACGTGCCCGACGGCCAGTCCGGCAGCCTCGACGTGTACGTCAACGGCACCAAGCTCGACAAGACCCTCCCCGTCACCTCGAAATACTCCTACGTCGACACGAGCTGGATCACCGGCTCCAAGACCCACCACTTCTTCGACAACGCCCGGATGCTGCTCGGCCGGAACGTCCAGGCGGGCGACAGAATCGCCTTCCAGGCGACGAACGTGCAGGTCACGGTCGACGTCGCCGACTTCGAGCAGGTCGCCGACGCGCCCGGCAAGCCGTCCGGGGCCGTCTCCGTCACCGACAAGGGCGCCGACCCCAGCGGCCAGGGCGACTCCACCCAGGCCTTCCGCGACGCCATCTCCGCCGCCCAGGGCGGGGTGGTGTGGATACCGCCGGGCGACTACAAGGTGTCGTCCTCGTTGCAGAACGTGCAGAACGTCACCCTCCAGGGCGCCGGCAGCTGGCACTCCGTGGTGCACAGCTCCAGCTTCATCAACCAGCAGAGCAGCGCGGGCAACGTCCACCTCAAGGACTTCGCGGTGATCGGCGAGGTCACCGAACGCAACGACGGCAGCCCGGACAACTTCGTCAACGGCTCCCTCGGCGCGAACTCCTCCGTCTCCGGGATGTGGCTCCAGCACCTCAAGTGCGGCTTCTGGCTCACCGGCACCAACGACAACCTCGTCGTCGAGAACAACCGCGTCCTCGACACCACCGCCGACGGCCTCAACCTCAACGGCACCGCCAAAAACGTCCACGTCCGCGACAACTTCCTGCGCAACCAGGGCGACGACTCGCTCGCCATGTGGTCGCTGTACTCGCCGGACACCGACAGCGGCTTCGAGAACAACACCATCTCCCAGCCCAACCTCGCCAACGGCATCGCCATCTACGGCGGCACCGACATCACGGTCAAGAACAACCTGATCTCCGACACCAACGCCCTCGGCAGCGGCATCGCGATCTCCAACCAGAAGTTCCTCGACCCGTTCAGCCCGCTCGCCGGGACGATCACGGTCGACGGCAACACGCTCGTCCGCGCGGGGGCGATGAACCCCAACTGGAAGCACCCGATGGGCGCGCTGCGCGTCGACTCCTACGACAGCCAGATCAACGCCACGGTCAACATCACCAACACCACGATCACCGACAGCCCGTACAGCGCCTTCGAGTTCGTCTCCGGCGGCGGCACCGGCTACCCGGTCAAGAACGTCGACGTCTCCGGCGCCACGGTGAAGAACACCGGCACCGTCGTCGTCCAGGCCGAGGCCCAGGGCGCCGCCACCTTCAAGAACGTGACCGCCACCGGCGTGGGCGCGGCCGGGGTCTACAACTGCCCCTACCCGGCCAACTCGGGCACCTTCACGCTCACCGACGGCGGCGGCAACTCCGGCTGGGACAGCACCTGGTCGGACTGCTCCACCTGGCCCCAGCCCGGCCAGGGCAACCCCGACCCCGACCCCGGCCGCAACCTCGCCAAGGGCCGGCCGGCCTCGGCCACCGGCTCCCAGGACGTCTACACCCCGGGCAAGGCGGTCGACGGCGACGCGAACACCTACTGGGAGTCGGCGAACAACGCCTTCCCGCAGGCCCTCACCGTCGACCTGGGGTCCTCGCAGGCCGTACGGCGGCTGGTGCTGAAGCTGCCGCCGTCCTCCGCGTGGGGCGCCCGCACCGAGACGCTGTCCGTGCTCGGCAGCACCGACGGCTCCGGGTACTCCACGGTCGTCGCGTCGAAGGACTACCGCTTCGACCCGGCCTCCGGCAACACGGCCACCGTCACCCTGCCGAGCAACGCGAACCTGCGCTATCTGAGGCTGAACGTGACCGCCAACACCGGCTGGCCGGCGGCCCAGTTCAGCGAGGTGGAGGCGTATTTGCAGTAGCCGCCGGACCGGGAGGATCTTTCTCGGCCAGGGCCGGCCCCCGGTCGCCCGGCGGTTCCTGACCCGCCGGGGACCCCACCGCCGGGGCCCGACCCGGCACGGCCGTCCCGCGCTTCGCCGCCTGGATCTGCTCGTACACCTGTGTACGCAGACCCGCGAAGCGCGGGGCGACCCGTGTGTGCACCTGGTCCCGCTCCTCGGGCAGGTCCACCCGCAGCTCCTCCCGCACGACGGTGGGGGAGGCGGACAGGACCACCACCCGCTGGCCCAGGTAGACCGCCTCGTCGATGTCGTGGGTGACGAACACGATGGTGATGCGCCGCTCCCGCCACAGCCCCCGGACCAGGTCCTCCAGATCGGCCCGGGTCTGCGCGTCCACCGCCGCGAACGGCTCGTCCATCAGCAGCACGTCCGGCTCGTACGCCAGCGCGCGGGCGATCGCCACCCGCTGCTGCATCCCGCCGGAGAGCTGCCAGGGGTAGGCGCCCGCCACGTCCGCGAGCCCCACCGACGCCAGCGCGTCGGCCACCAGTTCCCGCCGCCGGGACTTGCCCAACCGCTTCTGCTTGAGCGGCAGTTCGACGTTCTCGCCGACCCGCATCCAGGGGAAGAGACTGCGCCCGTACTCCTGGAGCACCACCGCCATGCCGGGCGGCGGACCGATGACCCGGCGCCCCTCCAGGAGCACCTCGCCGCCGGTCGGGGCGAGCAGCCCGGCGACGCACTTCAGCAGCGTGGTCTTGCCGCAGCCCGACGGGCCCACCACGCAGACCAGTTCGCCCGCCGCCACCGTGAACGTGAGGTCCCGGACCGCCTCCACCCGGCGCCCGGAGCCCTCGTAGACCTTTCTCAATCCGCGTACGTCGAGCATGCACTGCCCTTTCGCATGACTGAAGGATTCACGAGGACCGCCGGCCGGCCGCGCGCAGCCCGTGGTACCAGCCGAGCACCCGCCGCTCGACCAGCTGGAACAGGATCGACAGCACGAACCCCAGCAGCCCGAGCAGCAGGATCCCGGTCCACATGCCGGGGATCGCGAACCCGCGCTGGAACTGCACGATGGTGAAGCCCAGTCCGCTGTCGGCCGCGAACATCTCGCTGATGACCATGAGGATGATGCCGATCGACAGCGCCTGCCGCAGCCCGGCGACGATCCCCGGGCTCGCCGCGCGCAGCACCACCGTGCGCAGCCGGGCGGTGCCGGTGATGCCGTAGCTGCGGGCCGTCTCCGCCATCACCGGGTCGACGGCGCGGACGCCCTCGACGGTGTTGAGCAGCACCGGCCATACACAGCCGCTCGCGATGACGGTGATCTTCATGCCGTCGCCGATGCCCGCGAACAGCATGATGACCGGCACCAGGACGGGCGGCGGCACCGCCCGCAGGAACTCGAGCACAGGCTCGCACACCGCGCGCACCCGCCGGTAGGAGCCGATCACCGTGCCGAGCGCCACGCCCATGACGGCGGCGGCCGCGTACCCGGCGAGCAGCCGCCACACGCTGGGCAGGACGTCGGCGCGGAGCCGGTCGCCGGTCCACACGTCGGGGAACGCCTTGAGGGTCGTGCGCAGCGGCGGCCAGTAGACATTGGTCGAGCCGTCGGAGGCCAGCCACCAGCCGACGACCAGGAGGACGGGGAGCGCGCCCGTGTACACCACCCTGAGCAGGACCCGTTTCACACCGCCACCTCCCCGCGCACCGACTGGTGCCACGCCAGCGCACGCCGCTCCACCGCGCGTGCGCCCACGTTGATCAGCAGGCCGAGCAGCCCGGTGACGACGACGAGCGCGTACATCTCGGGCACCGCCTGCGAGGTCTGCGCCACCGCGATGCGGGAGCCCAGCCCCGGTGCGCCGATGACGAGTTCGGCGGTGATGGCGAGGATCAGCGCGACCGCGGCGGCCAGCCGGACGCCGGTCATGACGTACGGCAGCGCGGTCGGCCACAGCACATGGCGGATCCGGGCCCAGGTGCCGAGGCCGTAGGCGCGGGCGGTCTCCTCGGCCACCGGGTCGACGTCCTGGACGCCGTACAGCACCTGGATGAGCACCTGCCAGAAGGAGGCGTACACCACCAGCAGCAGGACCGAGCGCAGTTCGGTGCCGTAGAGGAGGACGGCGAGGGGGATCAGGGCGACGGAGGGGATGGGGCGCAGGAACTCGATGGTCGAGGCGGTGGCCTCGCGCAGATACGGGACGACGGAGACGAGCACCCCGGCCGCGATGCCGGCGCCCACCGCGAGGGCGAGGCCGAGCGCCCAGCCGGTGAGGGTGTCGCCGAGGGCGGTCCAGAAGGCGCCGTCGGCGAGCTCGTGGCCGAGGGCGTCGGCGATACGGCTGGTGGGCGGGAAGTAGGCCTCCTTGACCAGGCCGAGCCGGGGTACCGCCTCGCCCAGGGCGAGGAAGGCGAGGAGGCCGGCGAGGCCGAGGAAGGTGTTCTCGAAGGTTCCGCGGTGGGCGCGGGCGGGGGCCCGGCGGTCCTGGGTTCCGCGGTGGGCGCGGGTGGGGTTCTGGCGGTCCTGGGTTCCGCGGTGTGCGCGGTTCCGGCCGCTCACGGCAGGAGCTTGTCCAGGTCGGGCTCGGACGCGTACAGGCCGTCCTGCCGGCCGAGCTTCATCAGCGTCTCGATGGAGGCGCGGTTGGCCTCGGCGGGCCAGCTCGGCAGGGTGAGCTTCGACAGCAGGGAGGAGGGGATCTTGGTGTACGTGGTGAGCACCTCGCGGACCTCGTCCGGGTGTCCGTCGGCGTACTTGAGGGACTCCTCGGTCGCCTCCCGGAACCTCTTCACCGTGTCCGGGTTCTTCTGCGCGTAGCTCTGCGAGGTGAAGTACATCGCCACGGTGAGGTTCTTCGCCACGTCCACGTACGACGAGGCGATCTCGGTGCCGCCCTGTTCCTTGATGGTGGTGAGCGCGGGCTCCACCGCGAACGCGGCGTCGACCTGGCCCTTGTCGAGCGCGGCCGGCATCTGGTCGAAGGCCAGCTCCACGAGCTTCACCTTCGAGGGGTCGCCGCCGGCCTCGCGCACCGACTCGCGCACGGTGGTGTCGTTGATGTTCTTCAGTGTGTTGACGGCGACCTTCTTGCCCTCCAGGTCCTTGGCGGACGTGAGGGGGCTGCCCTTCTTGACGACGGTCGCGCCGAAGTCCTTGCCGTCCACACCGGTGGAGTTGACGCCCTCGACGACGGCCTTGACGGGCACGTTGTTGGTCTGGGCGAGCATCAGCGAGGCCATGTTGCTGAAACCGAACTGGAGTTGGCCGCTGACCACGGCGGGCACGATGGCCGCGCCGCCCTGCGCGGGGGTCATCTCCAGCTTCAGGCCGTGCTTCTCGTAGATGCCCTGCTGCTGCCCCAGGTAGAGCGGGGCGACATCGAGGATGGGGATGATCCCGACCTTGACCGTGGTGGTGCCGCCGGAGGACGCGGACGACGCCCCCGAGGAACCGTCCGACGATCCGCAGGCCGACGTGGCGGCCACGAACGCTCCGACCGCGAGCGCGGCGAGCAGGCGACGCATGGGCTGGCTCCTCTGTGCGGCGACGGTGATCCGACGGTGGTGCGCAGTGGTGCTGCCCGGGAAGTTAGAGGCGCGGGTGGGCCATGGTCAATGGCCATGGCTGACAATATTGTTGACGTTATGAAAGCGTGGTGTGTCCCTGCGGGGGCTGGGGGCGGGGTGGGGTGCGTTGTCGGCTGACGGCCGGTGGGGCTTCTCGCGCGGTTCCCCGCGCCCCTCAGAAGCAGGGGGCGCCCCGGAGTCTTCAGGGGCGCGGGGAACCGCGCGACAAGCCACGGCCTGCGCGCGCCCGGCTTCGGGCGCGAGCCCCGGGCGTCAGCCCAGGCCGCGCGCGTCCTGCTTGAGGGCCGTGTCGACCGTCAGCGCCGTCGCGACGACGAGGCTCCGCAGCGGCTCCGGGAGCTGGAAGTGGATCTGGAGGACGTAGTTGTCCGCCGTGGTGAACATCGTCTTGGCGAGGCCCTCCCACGTCTTCGTGATGCGGGCGACCTCGTTCTCCGCGTGGTCGGTGATCGCGAAGTTCCACGCCCGCCAGTTCTCGGCCTTGATCGCGCCGATCTTCTGACCGCCCGCGTTGATCGCGAAGTTGATCTTCCCGATTGCGTTCTGCTGGACGATCTCGCCCACCGGCTGCCCGTCCGGACGCTCCACGACCACCCGGGACTTGATGAACTTCGCGGGCCGCGTCAGCAGCAGCTGCGGCTGCCCGTACGCGTCACGGATCTCCAGCCTGTGGGTCATGTACTGGTCCAGGCTGGAGACGAACCGCAGCGCCTTCTTCAGACCGCTCTGGCCGACCTCCGCCACCGAGCCGATCTGGTTGCCCTGCTGGTCGAAGACCTTGTACTCGTTGGTGAGTTCGATCAGCTTGGCCTTCTGGTTCACCACGAGCACCGGCTCGCTGAACAGCGAACCGCCGCCCGCCGCGCCCGGGGCCACCCCCGCCTGCTGCTGCACCTGGTGCTGCACACGGGGGTCGGCGGGGGCGGGCTGCTGGGGCATGGCCGGGGCGGCCCCCGGGGCGGGCGGTGCCTGCTGCGCACCCCGCTGGTCCGGGCTGGTGTGCTGGGTCCACTGGGTGCCGTCCCAGTAGCGCAGGGTCTGTACCGCGCCGTGCGGATCCGGGTACCAGCCTGCGGGAGTGTTCGAATGCGTGGTCACCGGGGCACACTACCGCGAGCCGCCCCCGACGCAACCGTCCATTCTTCCCACTCCCGCCCGGACACGACACCACCCGCTTCCGTCACGCGCACAACTCCCGTACCGGTGCGGGGGCGCCCGCCTCCGTCACTCCCCGCCCAGCGCCGGGTCGCTCACGCCCGCCCGGCCGTTCTCCACGTGCCCCGCGAAGCGGCGCCGGAAGGACGGGTCCCCCTCGACGGTGACCGTGAGGTCGTACCAGCGCCGGCTCGCCGCCAGCGGAACGCGGTGCCGTACGTGCTCCCCGGCCCGCACCCGCACCGTCCGCGACCCGCCCCGCGCCCCCGCGAGCGTGAACCGGGTCGCGCCGGAACGGCCGCCCCTGAAGGTCAGCTCCAGGTCGCCGTGGGTGTGCCGCGCGGTCACCTCGGGGGCGCCGGCCCCTGTCGTGCCCGCGAACTCCCGCAGGAATCCGTTGGGTCCGTGCACGGTGAGGTCGTACGCGCCCTTCGCCGCACCCCGGCCCCATGTGCCGGAGACCGTACGGCCGGGCGCCGCCGTGTACGTCCACGGGCCCTCGTCGGCGGCATCGCCGGAGGTCACCAGGAACGCGGCCCCCGCGTGCGCGCCGGAGGCGAAGGTGAGCCTCAGCGTCCCGGCGGCCGGGTCGGCCGCAGCGTCCACGTGGGGCACGTACTTCAGGGGCCGTGCCGGGCGCGTGCCCCGCTCCTGCCGGGGCAGGACACCCGTGGCCGGCGGGGTGGGCACGTAGTCGGGGTGGCGCTGGTCGTCCTTGGGCCGGTAGCCGTCGGTGCCCGGCAGCGAGACGTCCTTGGTGTCCCGGCGCGAGAAGTCGAACGCGGCGGTCAGATCGCCGCAGACCGTGCGCCGCCAGGGCGAGATGTTCGGCTCGTGGACACCGAAGCGGCGCTCCATGAACCGGATGATCGAGGTGTGGTCCAGCGTCTCGGAGCAGACGTAACCGCCCTTGCTCCAGGGCGAGATGACGAGCATCGGCACCCGCTGGCCAAGGCCGTACGGCCCGGCGATGAGCGCGGCGTTCCCGGGGAACACGTCCAGGCTCGCGTCGACCGCCGATCCGCCCTGCGCGGCGGAGGCGGGCGGGAAGGGCGGGACGACGTGGTCGAAGAAGCCGTCGTTCTCGTCATAGGTCACGAACAGCGCCGTCCGCGCCCACACCTCGGGGTCGGCGGTGAGCGCGTCCAGGACCTGGGAGATGTACCAGGCGCCGTAGTTGGCGGGCCAGTTGGGGTGCTCGGTGAACGCCTCGGGGGCGACGACCCAGGAGATCTTCGGGAGCCGGCCGCCGGTGACGTCCGCGCGCAGCCGGTCGAAGAAGCCCTCGCCCTTACGGGCGTCCGTGCCGGTGCGGGCCTTGTCGTACAGCGGGTCGCCGGGCTTGGCATCGCGGTACTGGTCGAAGTAGAGCAGCGAGTTGTCGCCGTAGTTGCCGCGGTAGGCGTCCGGGATCCAGCCCCAGCTGCCGTTCGCGTCCAGGCCGTCGCCGACGTCCTGGTAGATCTTCCAGGAGACGCCCGCCTTCTCCAGCCGCTCGGGGTACGTCGTCCAGTGGTAACCGGCCTCGTCGTTGCCGAGGACGGGGCCGCCGCCGCTGCCGTCGTTGCCGGTGTACCCCGTCCACATGTAGTAGCGGTTGGGGTCGGTGGAGCCGAGGAACGAGCAGTGGTAGGCGTCGCAGACGGTGAAGGTGTCGGCGAGGGCGTAGTGGAACGGGATGTCCTCGCGGGTCAGATACGCCATGGTGGTGGCTGACTTGGCGCCCACCCAGCCGTCGTACTTGCCCCCGGCGAACGCCGCGTGGCCGTCGTTCCAGCCGTGCGGGAGGTCCTGGATGAACGCCAGGCCCAGGTCGTCGGCGTCGGGGCGGAAGGGCAGGACCTCCTTGTCGCCGTGCGGCTGGTGCCACACGGACTTCCCGCTCGGCAGGGTCACGGGGTGCGGGTCGCCGAAGCCGCGGACGCCTCTGAGGGAGCCGAAGTAGTGGTCGAAGGACCGGTTCTCCTGCATGAGGACGACGATGTGCTCGACGTCCTCGATCGTGCCGGAGCCGTGGTGCGCGGGGAGCGCGGCGGCGCGCTCGATGCTGCCGGACAGGGCGCTGAAACCGGCGGTGGCGCCCGCCAGTTGCAGGAATCGGCGCCGGTTGACCTCGGGCATGGGCGGGGCCCTCTCCTTCTGCTGCTGCTCGGTTTCCGGCGGGCCGGCCCGCCGGGGGGCGCTTCGTCGTACGCGCATGGAGTGTTCCAAGTGCACCGAACGAGAGGGAAGGGCGCGAGGGCACTCCTGTGACGGGGAGAAGTACAACGGGCGTACGGCGCCGGTCCGCATCCCGCCCGGACACGGAGGCGCCGACGAGGCGGTGTTCCGTCTGACGGAAGAGCCCTTGCCCGGGTGTGTCGTGCGTCACGAATCTGTGGGCAACCACGGCACGCGGGGCGACGACGCCCCGCTCTCAGGGACGGGAGCGCCATGCCGCACATCACCGCCTTCGCCAGGAACCAGTGGTACGTCGCCGCCTACAGTCACGAGGTCGGACGCGAGGAACTGCTCGGCCGGACGATCCTCGGGGAGCCGCTCGTCCTCTACCGCACCGAGGAGGACGGCACACCCGTCGCGCTGCACGACCGCTGCGTGCACCGCCGCTACCCGCTCTCCGCGAGCCGGCTCGACGGCGACCGCGTCGTCTGCGGCTACCACGGGTTCACCTACGACACCACGGGCGCCTGTGTGTTCGTACCCGGGCAGAAGCGCGTGCCGCGCACCGCCCGTGTCGCCTCCTACCCCGTCGTCGAGCGGGACTCGCTGGTGTGGGTGTGGATCGGCGACCCCGCGCTCGCCGACCCGGAGGCCGTGCCGCGCGCCCGGCATCTCGACGCCCCCGGCTGGGTCACCGTGCGCGGCATGGAGCCCATCGACGCCGACTACGGGCTCCTCGTGGACAACCTGCTCGACCTCTCCCACGAGACGTATCTCCACGGCGGCTACATCGGCACCCCCGAGGTCGCCGAGACGCCGATCACCACGGAGGTCGACGAGGGCGCCGGGATCGTACGGGTCGGCCGGCACATGGACGACGCCGAGTGCCCCTCGTTCTACGCCCGGTCCACCGGCCTCACGGGCCGGATCTCCCGCTGGCAGGACATCGAGTACCACGCCCCCTGTCTGTATCTGCTGCACAGCCGCATCGCCCCGGTCGGCGTCGTGCCCGAGCCGGACGGCAGCGACCCGCACGGCTTCCACACCGAGATCACGTACGCCATCACGCCCTCCGGCGACGGCCACGTGTACGACTTCTGGATGGTCTCCCGGGACTGGGCCGTCGAGGACGCCGAGGTCACCGAGTTCCTGCGGGCCAACAACCACACCGTGGTGATGCAGGACGTCGACGCGCTCGACCTGCTCCAGCGCACGCTCGGCACCGAGCGCACCGGCTACCAGGAGCTGAGCATCAACATCGACACCGGCGGCCTGGCCGCGCGGCGGATCCTGGCCCGCCTCGTGGAGGAGGGCGAGAAGCCGGTGGAGGGGGTGCGGTGAGCGCGGCTGCTTCCGGTGAGGTCTACCGCGTCGACTGGGTGCCGGGCACGGACCTCCTGCACGGCACCTGTCACTGCGGGACGGAGCACACCGCGCAGGATCCGGTGGAGATGTGGGAGTGGATGCTCGCCCATCCGGGGCATCCCGGACATCCCGCCGCACATGAGGCACATGAGGCACATGACGCACACGAGGTACGAGGACGGGGCGCATGACCGGTACGTACGAGGCCGAGCTCGTCGTCGAGCGGCGGGAGTCCGTCGCCGACGGCGTGCTCGCGCTCACCCTGCGCCATCCGCTCGGCGAGGCGCTGCCGGCGTGGGAGCCGGGTGCCCACGTCGATCTGCTGCTCGGCCCCGGACTGGAGCGTCAGTTCTCGCTGTGCGGCGACCCGGCCGACCGGACCGCGTGGCGGCTCGCCGTGCTGCGCGAGCCGGACGGGCGGGGCGGATCGGCGTACGTGCACGGCGAGCTGCGGCAAGGCGACAAGGTGCGGGTGCGCGGGCTGCGCAACCACTTCGCGCTGCGGCCGGCCGCGCGGTACCTGTTCGTCGCGGGCGGCATCGGCATCACCCCGATCCTGCCGATGCTCGCGGCGGCGGAGGCGGCCGGGGCCGAGTGGTCGCTGCTGTACGGCGGGCGGACCCGCGGGTCGATGGCGTTCACCGGGGAGCTGCTGCGACGGTACGGCGACCGGGTGACCCTCGCCCCGCAGGACGAGGTGGGCCTGCTCGACCTGGCCGCCGCGCTCGACGGGCTCGCGGAGGGCACGCTCGTGTACTGCTGCGGCCCGGGGGCGCTGCTGGACGCCGTGGAGTCGCGGTGCCCGGCGGGGGTGCTGCACCTGGAGCGGTTCCAGCCGGTGCAGCGGCCGGGCGGGCCGGACGGGGAGTTCGAGGTCGAGCTGCGGCGGTCGGGCAGGACGGTGACCGTGTCGGCGGGGACCTCGGTACTGGACGCGGTGCGGGGTGCGGGCGTCGAGGTGCTGTACTCCTGCACGGAGGGGACGTGCGGGACGTGCGAGACGGACGTCCTCGAAGGGGTGCCCGAGCATCGTGACTCGGTGCTGACCGAGGAGGAGCGGGCGGCGGGCGAGACCATGATGATCTGCGTCTCGCGGTGCCGGGGGGAGCGGCTGGTCCTGGACCTGTGAGGGCCGGGCCCGGGCCGGTGAGGGGGAGCGGGGCCCGCTCCCCCTCACCGGCTCACTGACTGGGAACCGTCGAGCCCCGGGGAGCGGGTACGACGGTGGGGGGCGAGGGGCGCCGTGCCGGCGCCTCCGTGGGGCAGCTCGCGGGGTCCAGCGCGAGCACCGCGGCGACGGGGTGCTCCTCCGGCACGGCCACCGCGGCCGGTACCGGTACCGCGCCCACGTCCCGGGCCGCCCGGGACAGCACCACGACTCCCCACGCGGCCAGCACCGCCCCGAGGGCCCCGGCCGGCAGTCCTGCCGGACCGCCGCGCAGCCGATCGCCCAGCAGGGTCACGCCGATCGCCGCCGCCGCGACCGGGTTGGCCAGCGTCACCACCGCGAGCGGTGCGCCCAGGCCGCCCCGGTACGCCGTCTGCGACAGCAGCAGGCCCGCCGCCGCGAACGCCGTCACCAGCAGCGCGACGACGATGACGTGCGCGCCGAGCGCCGGTTCGGCGCGGTCGGTCGCGGCCACCGTCACCGTCTGGGTCAGCGCGGAGGCCACGCCCGACGCGACCCCGGACGCCGTCGCGTGCCGCAGCCCCGGCCGGGCGCCCGGCCGGGCCAGCATGCCGATGAGCGCCGTCGTCACCCCGGCGACCGCGAGCGCCTGCGGCAGGCTCAGGATCCGCTCCGGGGCCGGCCCGGACGCGGCGACCAGCAGCGCCGCCAGCCCGGCCAGGGTCAGCGCGGTGCCGCGCCACTCCGCCGCGGTGACCCGCCGTCCGGCCGCCCGCGCCCCCAGCGGCACCGCGGCCACCAGGGTCAGGGCGCCCAGCGGCTGCACCAGCGTGAGGGTGCCGTACTTGAGCGCGGCGACGTGCAGCAGCGCGGCCGCCGCGTTGAGCAGCACCGACCACCACCAGGCCCCGTGCGCGAGCAGCCGCAGCAGACCGGTGCCCGCGCTGCGGGCGGCGAGCCGTTCCTGCGCCACCGCGGCGGCCGCGTAGGCGACGGCCGAGACCAGGGACAGCGCCACGGCGAGGACGGTCGCGTTCATCGCCGTGCCCCCACGAGCCCCTTGCCTCCGGTGCTCGCGTCCCCCGCGGCGGGCCCGGCACCCGGGACGCCGGCCGGCCGGCCGACGTCGGACCCGGCGGGCGACGCGCCCGCCCCACCCCTTGTCCTGTCCGTGTCCCTCGCCCGCCGTACCGGCGACGGGACGACGGCGAGCGCGAGGCCGAGCAGCGCCGCCACCACCAGGGAGTCCAGCCAGAAGTGGTTCGCCGTGCCGACGATGACCAGCAGCGTCACCGCCGGGTGCAGCAGCCACAGCCACCGCCCTCGCGACCGGGTCGCCGCGATCAGCCCGAGCGCGACCATCAGCGCCCACCCGAAGTGCAGCGACGGCATGGCCGCGAACTGGTTCGCCATCGCGTCGGTCGCCGGGTGGGCCCCGTAGACCGTCGGCCCGTAGACCTGTCCGGTGTCCACCAGATGGGCGGCGCCGAGCAGGCGCGGCGGGGCGAGCGGGAAGGCCAGATGCAGGACGAGTGCCGCGCCGGTGACCAGTGCGAGGACCCGGCGGGACCACACGTAGTGCGCCGGGCGGCGCAGATACAGCCAGACGAGGAAGGCGACGGTGGCGGGGAAGTGCACCACCGCGTAGTAGGTGTTGGCCACGTGCACCAGGGCGTCGCCGTGCAGCAGCAGGGACTGCACGGCCCCCTCGCCCGGCAGGTGCACGGCCCGTTCCAGGTCCCAGACCCGGTGGGCGTTGCCGAAGGCCTCCGCGACATGGCCGTCGGCCAGTCGCCGGCCGGCCTTGTAGACGAGGAACAGTCCGACGACGAGGAGCAGTTCACGTAGGAGCGGCGGCCTGACGGACGCGTCGGTCCCGCTGCCGGATGGTTCGCTGTCCGGCGGCTCGGTTCTGGAAGCCATCCCGCGGTCCTTTTGCTGACGGTGGTACGGAGCCCGGGCCGTGCGGGAGCACGCCGGACTCATCGATACGCCAGTGTACCGATACGGTCGCGTATCGGTACACTGGCGTATCGATGTACTGTGTGAAGAGCACCACGGGTTCACGCGGATTGAGCCGCCGGGACACGGGGCAACACGGAGCACGGAAGAGCGGGAGTGGGAGGAGCGCGGTCATGACGTCGCAGGCAGCGGACGCGTCCCCGTCGGGGGCCGCCTCGCGCCGCTCCAAGCTCACCCCCGAGCGCGAGCAGGAGTTCTTCGACGCCGTACTCGAACAGGTCCGCGAATGCGGCTACGAGGCGGTCACCATGGAGGGCGTCGCGGCCACTGCCCGTTGCAGCAAGTCCACGCTCTACCGGCAGTGGCAGACCAAGCCGCGGTTCGTCGCCGCGGCGCTCCGCTCCAGCCGGTGCGTACGGTTCGCGGGCATCGACACCGGGTCGCTCGCCGGGGACCTGCGGGCGGTCGCGCGGGAGGCAGGGGGGTCCGTGCGCGACACCCGGCTGATGCAGGCGCTCGGCAACGCGGTGATGCTGGACCCGGAACTCCGGCGGGCGCTGCGCGAGACGCTGGTGGAGCCCGAGGTGCGGATGCTGGAGGCGATCGTGCGGCGCGGTGTCGAGCGCGGCGAGGTCCGCGCCGACCATCCCGCCCTGCCGTACCTGCCGGCGCAGATCATCGGTATGGCCAAGGTCCGCCCCATGCTCGAAGGACGGTACGCGGATGGCGCGTACCTGGAGCGTTTCGTCGAGGCGGCGGTGCTTCCGGCGCTCGGCCTCGCCCCGGACGGGCCCTAGAGCCAGGCCCGCCGTCCGTGGGATGACCGGACGACGGCCTGCGCGCCGCACCGTGGGGACGGGCGCGGCGCACCACCCGGCCGGGTGGACCCCCTCCGGAGCGGAGAGGGGGTCCACCCGGCCGGATTCGTGTGTGCGCGGTGTGCGGGGGTCAGACGTCCTGCCCGCTGCCGCCGCCCTCGGAGACCTTGATCCCCTCGGTGATGTCGTCCAGGAGCGACTGCTTCTGGTCCACGTCGACGCCGAACCGCACCACGACGATCTGCTTCGCGCTCGCCGGGGAGGGGAACGCGAGCGACTGCACATAGCCGTCCGCGCCCTTGCTGGTGACCGCCTTCCAGCGCACCAGGTAGCCCTTCTGCCCGGCCACGGTGACCGCCTTGGAGGCGAGCACCTCGTGCGAGGTGATGCTGCCGTAGCTGCTGCCGCCGTAGGACTCCTCGGCGTTGGCGGCGATGTCCGCCTTCGCCACCTCCTCGGCGGTGCTGCCCTTGGTGCCGAGGGCGAGCGCGGGCGTGGAGTACGCGCCGCCGCGCGTACACGTCTTGGACGTGTCGCCGGGGCACTTGTACGAGTCCTTCGACGACAACTGGGCGCCGATCTGGCCCTGTTGGCCGTACCAGCCGTCCGGGACCGGCAGGCTGATCCCGTCGACCGGGTCGGCGACGGAGCCGCTCTCGATCTTCGGCGCCTCGGACTGGTCCGGGTCCGGCGACTCCCCGCCGGAGCCGCCGGAACCCCCGGACCCGCCGGAGCCGCCTTCCGGCCCGCCGTTGCCGCCCTGCCCGAAGGGGCCGCCGCCCTGACCGCCGTTGCGGCCACCGCCGCCCGGCGCCTGTGCGCTGCTGCTGCCGCTGTTGCCGCCGTCGTCCTTGGTCAGCACATACGTCCCGGCCCCGATCCCGGCCAGCACGGCGACGGCCGCACCCACGGCTATCCCGACCCGAAGCCCCCGGCGTGCGGGGGCCGGGGCGGGGGCGGGATACGGCGCGGGGTAGACCCCCGGGTACGCCCCACCGGGCGCCCCGCCCGGTGCCCCGCCGAAGTAGGGGGCTCCGCCGGGCGCCGGGGGCCCGCCGAAGTACGGGGTCCCGTCCGGGGCCGGGGGGCCGCCGTACGGGACCTGGGCACTGCCCACCGCCGGCTCCCCGCCGAAGGGCGCCCCCGGGGCCGCCGCGCCCCCGGCACCCGGGGCTCCGCCGTAAGCCGGAGCCCCCGGGCTCGCGCCGGGCGCCGGGCCGGCGGGGCCGGCCTCCGCCGGGCCGCCCCCGGTGGAAGCGGCGTCCGCGCCGGCCGGGCTCCCGCCCGCCGACGGCGCGGACGCGGCGCTCGTGCCGGGAGGCGAGCCCGCGGAGCCGGTACCGGCCGGGGTCGCGCCTGCGGACCCCGCCGCCGCGGGGCTGCCGCCCGCCGGGCCACCGCCGGTGGCTCCCGCCTCGGCGGGGCCCGCGTCCGCCGGGCTCACGCCGAGGGAAGCGGCGCCCGGGTCCGCGGCAGCCGGGTCGGCAGAGCCCCCGCCGGGGGAACCGGCGCCGGCCGGTTCCCCGTCGGTGGCCGCGTCCGCGGGACCCGCGTCCGTCGGGCTCCCGTCCGCCGGGGGCGGGGGAGTCGCGGGGCGGATGCGTTCCGTCCAGGCCTTGCCGTCCCACCAGCGTTCCGTGGCGGGGCCGTCACTGTTCTGCCCGGGGTCGGGATACCACCCGGGGGGAGTCACCTGCGTCATGACCCCACCGTATGAGTCCACCGTGAAAGAGGGATGAGAGGGCACCCCTTCTTTCCCGTCGTGATCCGCTCCTATACCACCGCCCCGCCTCCCCGTACCTCGTTTCCGGTGCAACCGGCAACACGTGTCCGACAGCCGTCCCCTCCGTCGGCCGGGACGGCTACGCTCATTGCCTGTACGTCATTTGGGCGGCCTGGGGAGGTAGCGGGATGACGGAGGTACCGCCGGACGCGGTCCCCTCGGCTTCCCTGTGGGAACGCGAGGACGAGCTCCGCACCGTTTCCAGGGCCGTCGAAGCCTTGCGCGCCGACGCACCCGCCGGCGCCCCGGAAACCGCCGGCGCTTCGGAAGCCGGCGGCGCCCCGGGGACCGGGAGCGTGCTCGTCGTCACGGGGGAGGCGGGGCTCGGCAAGACCGCCCTGCTCGGCGAGGTCCGCGACCGGGCCGAGAAGCTCGGCTGCACGGTCTGGTACGCCCGCGGCGGCGAGACCGTCACCTCCGTGCCGTTCAACGTCTTACGCCAGCTCCTCCAGCCCGCACTCGTGCAGCTCACCCCCGACGAGGCCCACGACTACCTCGGCGACTGGTACGAGGTCTCCGGCCCCGCCCTCGGCATAACCGAACCCGGCGCCCGCCCGCCGGACCCGCAGGCCGTGCGCGACGGCCTCGTCACCGCCGTACGCCGGCTCGCCCGCCGTGAATGGCCGCTCGTGCTGCTCATCGACGACGCCCACTGGGCCGACCAGGAGACCCTCGGCTGGCTCGCCGCGTTCGTCGAGCAGGCCGGCGACCTGCCCGCCCTGGTCGTCGTCGCCCGCCGCCCCGGAGAGGCCGGCGAGGCCGCCGCCCGCCACCTCGACGCCGTCGCCGCCCGCTCCGCCCGCCCCGCGATCCCGCTCCGCCCGCTCACCCCCGAGGCCACCGCGGGACTCACCCGCGACACCCTCGGCGCCCGGGCCGACGCCCCGTTCTGCCGCGAGGTGTGGGCCGTCACCGGCGGCAACCCGTACGACACCGTGGAACTCCTCGCCAAGGTGCGGGACAGCCGGCTCGAACCCGTCGAGTCCTCCGCCACCGAACTGCGCGTGCTGAACAAGTCGGCCCGCGGCCGCGGACTCCTCGCCCGCCTCGAACAACTCGGCGTGGACGCCACCCGGTTCGCCTGGGCCGCCGCGATCCTCGGCAACGGCATCACCGTCGACCTCGTGGCCCGCCTCGCCGGTCTGGACCGACAGGACGCCGCGCACTGCGCCGAACTCCTCACCACCGCCCGCGTGCTCACCGCCTCCGACCCCACCCCAGGCGGCGGAGCCCTCGACGGCGAGCTGGAGTTCGTCCACTCACTGGTCGCCACCGACATCTACCAGGCGATCCCCGACGCGCTGCGCACCGCCATGCACGGCATCGCCGCACGGGTCGTCGCCGACTGCGGCATGGGCGCCGCCGTCATCTCCCGGCACCTGATGTTCGTCCACCCGGACGACGACGCCGAACTGGTCGAGCAGATGCGGGAGGCCGCCCGCGAACACCTCGCCGTCGGCGCCCCCGACCCCGCCCGCCGCTGCCTGGAACGCGCGCTCGCCGAACCGCCCGCCCCCGAGGTCCACCCGCACGTCCTGTACGAACTGGGCTGCGCCACCCTGCTCACCTCGCCCGCGACCACTGTCGAATACCTCCGCGAGGCCCTCGCGCTGCCCGGTCTGGAGGGCGACGTCCGCGTCGACGCCGTCCACCGGCTCTCCCAGGCGCTGCTGCACAACAACCAGCTGGAGGAGGCCGTCCGCACGGTCGACGCCGAGGCCGCGCGGCTCCCGGACGGCCCCGCCAGGACCCGGCTGCGGGCCGTGCACTACATGTGGGAGGGCATCCACGCCCCCGAGGAGGGCACCCCCTCCCGCTCCACCGGTCTCGCCGATCTCGCGGCGGCCTGCACCGGCCGGGACAACGCCGAGCGGGCGTTATTGATCCTGCGCGGCTTCGACGCCATGACCCGCGGCGAGAGCGCCGAGCAGGTCGTGGAGTTCAGCGACCGGGCCCTCGTCAACGGCAGGCTCGCCCCCGGACTCGGCTGGACCGACACCGAGTGGGGCATGGAGCTGCTGATGATGCTCGGCAGCTCCTACGCCTACGCCGATCACCTGGACCGCGCCGAGGCCCTCTTCTCCGAGGCCCTGCACGCCTACACCACCGCGGGCTGGAGCGGCGGCCACCTGGCGCTGGCCCATGCCTTCGTCGGGCTCGCCCACCGCAGGCGGGGGCGGCTGCGCGAGGCCGAGGAGTCGCAGCGCGAGGCGTTGCGGCTCGCCGAGCGGGTCGGCCGCGGGCTGCCGCTGCACTGGTCCGCGACCTGTGGCCTCGTCGACACGCTGCTCGCGCGCGGGCACGCGGAGGAGGCGGCGAAGGTGGCCGAGGAGTACGGGTTCGGGCCGCCGTACCCGTCGACGATCGTGCTGCCCGACATCCGGTCCGTGCGGGGCCGGCTGCTGCTGGCCACCGGGCGTACGCAGGACGGCATCAACGAGCTGGAGGACGCGGCGAAGGCGGCGAGTGCGCGGGGGCACCACAACACGGTGCTCGCGCCGTGGGCGCTGGATCTCGCGCGGGCACTGGCAGGGGCCGATCCGCGGCGGGCCGCGGAGCTGGCGGCGGGGGCGCGGCAGGAGGCGGAACGGTTCGGGACGGACACGGCGATCGGGGAGGCGTTGCGGTGCGCTGCCGCGTTGGAGACGGGGCGGAGGGCGGTGGTGCTGTACGAGCGGGCGGTGACGTATCTGGAGGCGTCGCCGTCCGCGTACGAACACGCGGCGGCGCGCCTGGAGTATGGGGTTGCGACGGCGTCGCGGGCCGAGTTGCAACGGGCCCTGACACTGGCGGAGTCCTGCGGGGCGGACGGCCTGGCGGCCGGGGCGAGGGAAGCGCTGCGGGGCACCTGACCTTTTACCTCGCCCCCGCCGCCCCTACCCTTCCCGTCCCCGGGGGCAAGCCCCCGGACCCCCGAAAAGATTGCGCAGTTCCCCGCGCCCCTGATCAGGGGCGCGGGGCTGTGTCACCGTGCGGCTCCGCCGCGTGGGCGCGCAACGGGGCGAAGCCCCGTGTCGGGGTCCAAGGGGCGGAGCCCCTTGAAGGGACGGGAAGGGTAGGGGCGGCGGGGGCGAGGAAGATTTACCTGTCCTCCGACAGGACGCGTTCGGCCACCGCGAACGCCGAGTTGGCCGCGGGCACCCCGCAGTAGACGCCCGCCTGCAACAGCACCGCCCCGATCTCCTCCGGCGTCAGCCCGTTCCGCCGTGCCGCCCGCACATGCATCGCGAGCTCCTCGTGATGCCCGTGCGCGACGAGCGCCGTCAACGTCACCATGCTCCGCTCCCGCCGCGACAGCGTCGGATCCGTCCACACCTCCCCCCACGCATACCGCGAGATGAAGTCCTGGAACCGCGCGGTGAACGCCGTCTGCCGCGCCTGCGCACGGTCCACGTGCGCATCCCCGAGCACCTCACGCCGTACGGCCATCCCCCGCCGCGCACTCCCGGCAGCACCGCCGAAGTGCCCGCGCAACGCGGTCAGCACGGCCTCCGGCCGCTCCGCCGGCGCCAGATGCGAGACGCCCGGCAGCTCCACGAGGGCGGCCCCCGGCACCGCGTCGGCGATCTCCCGCAGATGCGCCGGCGGCGTCGCGGGATCCTCCCGCCCGGCGACCGCGAGCGTCGGCGCACCGATCCGGGACAGCTCCCCACGCAGGTCGTACGCGGCCAACGCGTCGCAGCACGCTGCATACGCCCCCGGATCGGCCCGCCGCTGGTCCTCGACCAGCTCCGGCACCGTGAACCCGGGCGTGAACCACCGCGCGTCCGCGGTCCCGGCCAGCCACTCCACCCCTTCCGCCCGCACCCGCGCGGCCCGCTCGGTCCATCCCCGCGCCCCGTTCGCCCCGTCGAAGTGCGCGGAGGAGCAGAGCACGGCCAGCGAGGACACCCGCTCGGGGTGATGGACGGCCAGGTGCAGCCCCACCGCACCGCCCAGCGACACCCCCGCGTACGCGAACCGCTCCACCCCGAGCGAGTCGGCGAGCGCGAGCACCAGGTCCGCGAGGTCGGCGACCGTCGCGCCGGGCCCGATCAGATCCGGCGACGAGCCGCCGTGCCCGGGCAGGTCCCAGCGGATCACCCGGTGGGATATGGACAGTTCGGGCGCGACCCGGTCCCACAGCGCGGACGACGTGCCCAGCGAGGGCCCGAGCAGCAGCGGGGGAGCGGAAGCGGGGCCTTCCGCACGGTGGTCGAGAAGGGTGTCGGTCAACGTCGCTCCAGGGCACGGTCGGTGAGGGCTCCGGCGGAGCCGGTGTAGTGGGCGGGGTCGGTGAGGTCGGCCAGATCGACCACACCCTTCAACTCGCGCTCCTCGGCGAGAACTTCGGCGAGCGGGCGGTCCTCCGCCCAGGCGCGCCGGGCCACCTCGGTGAGCAGTTCCTTCGCCCGAGCCCGGCCCAGCACGGGCGCCAGCTCCGCCGAGAGCCGCTCGGAGACGATCAGCCCGTGGGTGAGGTCCAGATGGCGCCGCATCGCGTCGGCACGCACCCGCAGCCCCTCGGTCAGCTCGGCCGCGTCCCGCGCGGCACCGCCGGTCAGCCGCAGCAGGTCCCGCAGCGGCTCCCACTCGGCGTGCCAGGCCCCGGCCGGCCGCTCGTCCTCGGCGGCCAGCGAGCCGTACAGCGTCGCCGCGAGCCCCGGCGCCCGCCGGGCGGCCGCCGCGAGCAGCGTGGCGCGCACGGGGTTGGCCTTGTGCGGCATCGCGGACGAGCCGCCGCCGCTGCCCTCCGCCAGCTCGGCGGTCTCGGTACGGGCGAGGACGAGCACGTCGGCCGCGAGCTTGCCCAGCGCACCCGCCGTGAACGCGAGGCACCCGGCGAGGTCGGCCACCGGCGTGCGCAGCGTGTGCCAGGGCAACTCCGGCACGGCGAGCCCGAGCTCCCGGGCGTACGCGGCCGGCAGCGCCGTCGCGTCCTCGGCGCCGTACGCCGTGAACGCCGCCAATGTGCCCGCCGCGCCGCCGAGTTGGGCGGGCAGCCGGTCCCGTACGGCATGTACCCGGTCCCGCGCGTCCAGGACCAGCGACCGCCACCCGGCGGCCTTGAGCCCGAAGGTCGTCGGTACGGCGTGCTGGGTGAGGGTACGGCCCGGCATCGCCGTGTCCCGGTGTTCGGCCGCCAGCCGGGCCAGCGCCCGTTCGGTGCGGGCGAGGTCGGCGAGGACGAGATCCAGGGTGCGGGCGGCGACCAGCATCGTCGCCGTGTCCATGATGTCCTGGCTGGTCGCGCCCCGGTGGACGTACGGCCCGTGCGCGTCGCCGACGGCCCGGGTCAGCTCCCCGACCAGCGGGATCACCGGGTTGCCGCCGCCGCGGGCCCGCTCGGCGAGGTCCCGGAGCGCGAAGCGTCCCGGGTCGGCCGCCGCCCCGGTCACCGCGGCCGCGGCCGCGGCCGGGGCCTGCCCCAGCGCCGCCTGCGCCCGGGTGAGCGCGGCCTCCGCCTCCAGCAGGGCCCGCAGATAGGCGGCGTCCGAGGCGGCGGACTCGGCGGGCGCGCCGACCCACCCGGGGGCGAGCAGACCGGCGTCCCGCCCACCGGGCCGGCCGGCGTCCTGATCGCGAAATGTCACTGGCACTCCAGAACCACTGGGCACTCCAAGATCACCGCGGGCACTCCAGACTCACCGGTACTCCAGAAAGACCGTTTCTCCTTCGCCCTGGAGGCGGATGTCGAAACGGTACGCGGCGCCCTCGTCCGTCGCGATCAGCGTGGCCCGCCGTTCGTCGTCGAGTCGCCCCAGCAGCGGGTCGGCGGCGAGCGCGGCGTCGTCGCCCGGCAGATAGATCCGGGTGAACAGGTGCACCAGCAGCCCGCGCGCGAACACGCACACGCTCAGATACGGCGCGCTGTTCCCGCGCGCCCCCGGCCGCAGCGTCCGCACGTACCAGTGGCCGTCGGCGTCCGTCTGGACGCGGCCCCAGCCGGTGAACTCCACCCCGTTGCGGCCCAGGTAGCCGCCGCTCGCCGGGTCGCGCCGCATGGAACCGTCGGTCGTCGGCACCCGGCCGTCGGGGTCGGCACCCCACACCTCGACCAGCGCGTCAGGCAGCGGGTCGCCCTGGCCGTCACGTACGTAACCGTGCACGGTGACGGTGTCCGGGTGGCCCAGCGGGGCGATCTCCTCACCGCCGGTGAACGGCAGGGAGTACCCGTAGAACGGCCCGACCGTGTGCGACGGGGTGGGCGGCAGGCTCTCGGGGCTGCTCGTGTCGGTCCTCGTCATGGCGGATCAGCGTCCTTCCTCGATCCAGGTGGCGTGCGGGCCGTCGAGCACGATGTCCCAGTGGTAGCCGAGCGAGAACTCCGGCACCGACAGGCTGTGGTCGTAACGGGCGATCAGCCGCTGCCGGGCCGCCTCGTCCGTCACCGACTGGAGGATCGGGTCGTACGGGAACAGCGGGTCGTTCGGGAAGTACATCTGCGTCACCAGCCGCTGGGTGAACGCCGATCCGAACAGGGAGAAGTGGATGTGCGCGGGCCGCCAGGCGTTGACATGGTTGCGCCACGGGTACGGACCCGGCTGGATCGTGGTGAACCGGTAGCAGCCCTCGTCGTCGGTGAGGGTGCGGCCGGTGCCGGTGAAGTTGGGATCGAGGGGGGCGTCGTGCTGCTCGCGCTGGTGGGCGTAGCGGCCGGCCGAGTTGGCCTGCCAGATCTCCACCAACTGCCCCCGTACCGGGTGCCCTTCGCGGTCGAGGAGCCGGCCCGAGACGGTGATGCGCTCGCCGACCGGTTCCCCGGGGTGCTGCCTGGTGAGATCGTTGTCGATCGCGGTGAGGTCGCGCTCGCCGAAGGCGGGGGAGGACAGCTCCACCATCTCCGGGTCCTTCGTCACGTCGATCGCTACGGGCGGCTGCCGGGGATGGCGCAGTACCGAGGAGCGGTAGGGGGCGTAGTCCCGGCGCGGGTGGTGCTCGACGGGCGCGCCCCCGGCGACGCGCTTGTCGTACGCCTCGCGCTCCGCCGCCATCTCCTGGTCGATGTCGTACTGGGTCAGGGCCATGGGCCGGACTCCTTGTCGTGTGAGGGCCCTTGCGGGGGTGCGGTTCAGCGTTCGAGGACGAGTGCGAGGCCCTGGCCGACGCCGATGCACAGGGTGGCGACGCCGACCCCGCCGCCCTTGCGCGCGAGCTGGTGGGCGACGGTGCCGGCGAGGCGGGCACCGGAGGCACCGAGGGGGTGGCCGAGGGCGATGGCGCCGCCCTGGGGGTTGAGGATCGCCGGGTCGAACTCGGGCCATTCGGCGAGGCAGCCGAGCACCTGGGCGGCGAACGCCTCGTTCAGCTCCAGCACGTCGAGGTCGGCGAAGGACTTCCCCGCCTTGGCCAGGGCCCGGTTGACGGCCTCGACGGGGGCGAGGCCGAAGTAGTGCGGGTCGACGGCGTGCACCCCGGTGGCGGAGACACGGGCGAGGGGCTCGCGGCCGGTGGCCTTCAGGCCCTCCTCGTCGGTCAGGAGCAGTGCCGCGGCGCCGTCGTTCAACGGCGAGGCGTTCCCGGCCGTCACCGTCCCGCCGTCCTCGCGGAACGACGGCTTGAGCCTGGCCATGGCGTCGAGGGACGCGTTGCCGCGTACGGACTCGTCGGCGCCGAAGAGGAGCGGGTCGCCCTTGCGCTGCGGGACCGGCACGGGAGCGATCTCCGCGTCGAACAACCCTTCGGCCTGCGCCTTCGCCGCCTTCTGGTGGCTCCCGAACGCGAACTCGTCCTGCTGCTCGCGGCCGATCTTGTGCTTGTCGGCGATGAGTTCGGCCGATTCGCCGAGCGGGACGGTCCACCGCGGGTCCATGTCCGGGTTGACCATGCGCCAGCCGAGGGTGGTGGAGTACAGCTCGGTGTGGGCGGCGGGGAAGGGCTTGTCGTTCTTGGGCAGGACGTACGGAGCCCGGGTCATCGACTCCACGCCGCCGGCCAGGACGACGGAGGCGTCGCCGACGGCGATGGCGCGGGCGGCCTGGACGACGGCTTCGAGCCCGGAGGCGCACAGCCGGTTGACGGTGACGCCGGGGACGGAGGTCGGGAGCCCGGCGAGCAGTCCTGCCATGCGGGCGACGTTGCGGTTCTCCTCGCCGGCGCCGTTGGCGTTGCCGTAGTAGACGTCCTCGACGCGGGAGGGGTCCAAGTCCGGCGTACGGGCGAGGAGTCGGCGGATGGTGTGGGCGGCGAGGTCGTCCGGGCGGACGGAGGCGAGGCCGCCGTTGTAGCGGCCGATCGGCGTGCGGACCGCGTCGACGAGGTAGACGTCCTTCACAGCAGTTCCTCCAGTCCCTCGGCGAGGGTGAGTTCGGCGTCGGTCGCGGCGGTGATCTCCTCCACCGTCACACCGGGGGCGGTCTCGACGAGGACGAGGCCGCCGTCGGTGACGTCCAGGACGCCGAGGTCGGTGATGATCCGGTCGACGCACCCCTTGCCGGTCAGCGGCAGCGCGCACTCGGTACGGATCTTCGGCGTGCCGTCCTTGGCGGTGTGCGTCATCACGACGATGACCGTACGGGCGCCGTGGACGAGGTCCATCGCCCCGCCGATCCCGGTGACCATCTTGCCCGGGACGGCCCAGTTGGCCAGGTCGCCCTTCTCGGAGACCTGCATGGCGCCCAGCACGGCGACGTCGATGTGGCCGCCGCGGATCATGCCGAAGGAGAGCGCCGAGTCGAAGAAGGACGCGCCCGGCAGGACCGTGACGGTCTCCTTGCCGGCGTTGATCAGATCCGGGTCGACGGCGTCCTCGGCGGGGTAGGGGCCGGTGCCCAGGATGCCGTTCTCGGACTCGAGGATCACCTCGACGCCGGAGGGGAGGTGGTTCGGGATGAGGGTGGGCAGGCCGATGCCGAGGTTGACGTACTGGCCGTCCCGGAGTTCGCGGGCCGCGCGGGCCGCCATCTGCTCGCGTGTCCAGGCCATCAGGAACTCACCGTCCGCTTCTCGATCCTCTTGTCGGCCGCCTGCCCGGGGGTGAGCGCGACCACGCGCTGCACGAAGATGCCGGGCAGGTGGACCGCGTCCGGCTCGATCCCGCCGGGCTCCACCAGTTCCTCGACCTCGGCGATCGCGACCTTGCCCGCCATGGCCGCCAGCGGGTTGAAGTTGCGGGTGGACTTGTTGAAGACCAGGTTGCCGTGCCGGTCGCCCCTGGCGGCCCGGACGAGGGCGAAGTCGGTGCGGATGCCGCGCTCCAGCACGTACTCCGTGCCGTCGAACTCGCGGACCTCCTTGGGCGGCGAGGCCAGCGCGACCCCGCCGGAGCCGTCGTACCGCCAGGGCAGCCCGCCCTCGGCGACCTGGGTGCCGACGCCCGCCGGGGTGTAGAACGCGGGGATCCCGGCGCCGCCGGCCCGCAGCCGCTCGGCCAGCGTGCCCTGCGGGATGAGTTCGAGCTCCAGTTCGCCGCCCAGGTACTGCCGGGCGAACTCCTTGTTCCCGCCGATGTAGGAGCCGGTCACCCGGACGATCCGCCCGGCCGCGAGCAGCACCGCGAGGCCGGACTCCATGGCGCCGCAGTTGTTGGAGACCACGCTCAGTCCACCGACGCCCCGCTCGTACAACGCCTCGATCAGCACGTTCGGCACACCGCTGAGCCCGAACCCGCCCACCGCGAGCGACGCGCCCTCGGGTATGTCCGCCACCGCCTCCGCGGCCGTGGCGATCACCTTGTCCATCCGTGCGGCTCCTTCGTCGTCGAAGCGGGCATTTAATCAGCGCACTGAGTATTTCAGCGAGGTGGACCACACGCTGCCACCGCCTCTCGCCGCCGTCAAGACCTCAGCGGTCAATCCGCAGGTCACGGTCCTGTGGCCGGAGATCGGGAGGGCGCGACGCGGGGCTCGACTCCCGGATATCATTCAGTGCACCAACGAAATCCCGCCCCCGGCATCCCGAGGAGCACACATGGCCGCGGTGGACCTCTCCACCCATCCCGGGCACCTGGCCCGGCGGCTCCAGCAGGCGCACTACCTGCTGTGGAACACGATGGTCTCCGAGGAGATCACCTCGCCGCAGTTCGCGGTGCTCAACGCGCTCGTCGCCGAGCCGGGGCTCGACCAGCGCACGGTGGGGGAGCGGGTCGGCCTGGACCGGTCGACCATCGCCGAGGTCATCAGCCGGCTGAGCCGCCGGGGCCTGCTCGACAAGGTCCGTGACCCGCGGGACGGCCGCCGCTTCCTGCTCGATCTGACCGAGGAGGGCGTGCGCGTCCACCGCCGGCTGACGGTCCGCACGGCGCGGATGAACCAGGTCTTCCTGGCGCCTCTCACCGCCGGGGAGCAGGAGCAGTTCTTCGCCCTCATCGGCAAGGTGTCCGACGCGGCCGAGAAGCTCCGCGCGGTCTGAGCCCCGGGGCAGGGCGCCCGGGCCGGTCCGTCACGGCTTCTTCGCCAGCACCACCCACACCTGGCCCTTCGCGAAGTTCAGCGGCGCACCGTCCGCGGTGGTGAACCTGGTGCCGTCCGTCGCGGTGTCCCGCTTCCAGTGGCCCTCGTACGTGCGGCCGTCGCGCAGCACCTCCGCCCGGCCCGTGCCCACGGTCTGCGTGTACGGCGTCGTGCTGCCGAGGTAGTCGTGGAAGCGGGAGGCGCGCACGGTCACGTACTGCACGACCACCGTGGCGGGGGCCACCCGGGTGCCGTCGGTCGTCACCGTCGGCCGGCCGTCCGTCGAGACCAGCCAGCGGTGGCGGTCGGCGGACCAGGCGAAGGTGAACCGGGCCGCCGGGAAGCGGACCGTGCGGTCGGTCACGGGGCTGCCGCCCGAGGGTGCGGCGCCGAAGGCGAAGCCGGTGGTGAGCGCGTCCGCGCCGGGCGCGGACTTCAGCAGCGCGCGCGGGTGCAGGAAGAGGTCGTGCGGTGCCTGGCGGCCCTTCGCCCGGTAGTAGGCATCCGGCTCCGACTCCGGGGTCGCGGCCCGCAGCGGTGCCTTGTCGATCAGGGGGAGCAGCTTGTGCTGGGCGCCGGAGAAGGCGAGCGTCGGGTCGTCGAACTGGCGCAGCAGTTCCAGGTCGGACTCGCGTGCGCTGCGCACCGGGCCGACCGCCTCGGGCAGCTTGGTGGCGAACACGGCCATCAGCCGGCTCAGGCCGCCCTCGACCTGCTCGGCGTAGACGACGTCGGCCGCGTCGAGCCCGGCCTGTGGGCGGGCCGGGGCGACGTTGTCGATCTTGACGGCGAGCAGTGGTCCGGCGGGCCGGGCGCTCTCGTCGGGGCTCCGGCTGTGCGTTGCGGAGCCGCCGTCGTCCGCGCCGCCGCCGTCACCGCCGGTGCAGCCCGCGAGGAGCGAGCCCAGCAGCGCGGCGGCGACCAGGCCGGCCGTGCGTGCCGTCCGCGTTCTTGTG
Organism: Streptomyces sp. NRRL F-6676; assembly: GCF_000725625.1. Lineage (GTDB taxonomy): Bacteria > Actinomycetota > Actinomycetes > Streptomycetales > Streptomycetaceae > Streptomyces. The sequence goes on along the minus strand of NZ_JOHS01000034.1, from coordinate 18,800 downwards.
GCCGCCGTCGTCCGCGTTCTTGTGGCCGCCCGGGCCGCCCCCGTCGTGCGTCTCATGCTCACCCGTCAATTGTGTGACCTTCGTACGATCCCTGCCATACCAGTGCGGAGCGCGCGGCGCGCCCCGGACGGGGCCGTTCCGGGCAACGGGGCGGGTTCGCGTACGGCGCCCCGGGTACCCGTCGGTCCCTACCCAGCGGACCTGAACGAAGGGGCACGAGCCGATGAAGGCAGTGACGTGGCAGGGCAAACGGGACGTGCGCGTGGAGGACGTGCCCGACCCGCGCATCGAGCAGCCCACGGACGCGGTCATCCGCATCACCTCCAGCGGCCTGTGCGGCTCCGACCTGCACCTGTACGAGGTGCTGACGCCGTTCATGACCCCGGGCGACATCCTGGGCCACGAGCCCATGGGCGTCGTCGAGGAGGTCGGGGCCGAGGTGACGAACCTGCGGCCGGGTGACCGCGTGGTCGTACCGTTCCAGATCGCCTGCGGGCACTGCTGGATGTGCGGCACGGGGCTCTACACACAGTGCGAGACCACCCAGGTGTCCGGCGAGGGCATGGGCGCCGCGCTGTTCGGCTACACCCGGCTCTACGGCGCCGTGCCGGGCGCCCAGGCCGAGTATCTGCGGGTGCCGCAGGCGCAGTTCGGGCCGATGAAGGTGCCCGAGGGACCGCCGGACGACCGCTTCGTCTACCTCTCCGACGTACTGCCCACCGCCTGGCAGGCGGTCCAGTACGCGGCCGTCCCGCCCGGCGGCACCGTCGCCGTGCTCGGCCTCGGGCCGATCGGGGACATGGCCTGCCGGATCGCCCTGCACCAGGGTGCCGAGCGGGTGTTCGGGGTCGACCTCGTGCCCGAGCGGCTGCGGCGGATGCGCGAGCGCGGCGTGGAGACGTTCGACCTGCGCGACTTCGACAGCGAGAAGGAGCTCGTCGAGGCGATCCGCGACAAGACCGCCGGGCGCGGCCCGGACGCCGTCATCGACGCGGTCGGCACGGAGGCGCACGGCAGCGGGACCGCGAAGCTCGCGCAGACCGCGGCGGGCGTGCTGCCGCGGGCGATCGGTTCGAAGATCGCGGAACGGTTCAGCGTCGACCGGCTCGCCGCGCTGTACACCGCGATCGACCTCGTGCGGCGGGGCGGCACGATCTCGCTGTCCGGGGTGTACGGGGGGCAGGCGGACCCGCTGCCGCTGCTCACCATGTTCGACAAGCAGATCCAGCTGCGCATGGGCCAGGCGAACGTGCGCCGCTGGAGCGACGACATCATCCCCCTCCTCACGGAGGCGGACCCGCTGGGCGTCGACACGTTCGCGACGCACCACGTCCCCCTCTCGGACGCGCCCCACGCGTACGACATGTTCCAGAAGAAGCAGGAGGGCGCGATCAAGGTCCTGATGAAGCCGTAGGGGTCTTCGCGGGGCGCCCAACAGCTCGGGGGCTTCTGTGGTTCGGCGGGTGCGGGTGCGAGACGGCTGCTCGCGCAGTTCCCCGCGCCCCTAAGACCCCGCGCCCCTGAAGGGGCGCGGGGAACTGCGCGAGCAACCCCCACCCACCCGCACCCGCCCCACAACCCCCGCCCCCCGAGCTCTCCGGGGTCGAAGGGGCGGAGCCCCTGGAGGACGGGACGGGCAGGGGCGGCGGGGGCGAGAACCCTTAGGTGGCGCCCCCCAGCACCTCCGCCAGGTCGTACCGCACCGGCTCCTCCAGTTGCCCGAACGTGCAGCTCGCCGCGTCCCGGTCCACCCGCCACCGCCGAAACCGCGCCGTATGGCGAAACCGCACCCCGTTCTCCATGTGGTCGTACGCGACCTCGGCCACCCGCTCCGGCCGCACCGGCACCCACGACAGGTCCTTCTTCCCCGACCACCGGCTCGGCGCCCCCGGCAACCGCGCCGCCGCATGCGCCGCCTCGTCCCCCCACGCCGCCCACGGATGCCCCGCCACGTCCTCCATCCGCAGCGGCTCCAGCTCCTCCACCAGCTCTGCCCGCCGCTTCATCGTGAACGCCGCGCACACCCCCACGTGCTGGAGCATCCCCTGCTCGTCGTACAGCCCGAGCAGCAGCGAGCCGACGACCGGGCCGCTCTTGTGGAGGCGGTACCCGGCCACCACCACATCCGCCGTCCGCTCATGCTTGATCTTGAACATGGCCCGCTCGTCCGGCCGGTACCGCAACGTCAGCGGCTTCGCCACCACCCCGTCGAGGCCCGCCCCCTCGAACTGTTCGAACCACCGCTCCGCCTCCGCCCGGTCGCGCGTCGCGGGCGCCAGGTGCACCGGCGCGGAGACACCCGCGAGCGCCCGCTCCAGCAGCGCGCGCCGGTCCGTGAGCGGGGCGGACAGCAGCGCTTCGTCGTCCAGCGCCAGCAGGTCGAAGGCGACGAACGACGTCGGCGTCCGCTCGGCGAGCGTCCGCACCCGCGAGGCCGCCGGATGGATGCGCTCGCTCAGCGCGTCGAAGTCCAGCCGCCCCTCCCGGGCGACCACGATCTCCCCGTCCATCACGCACCGCTCCGGCAGCCGCTCCCGCAGCGCGTCCACCAGTTCGGGGAAGTACCTGGTCAGCGGCTTGCCGTTGCGGCTGCCCAGCTCCACCTCGGCGCCGTCACGGAAGACGATCGCCCGGAATCCGTCCCACTTCGCCTCGTAACTCATGTCCGGCGGGATCCGCGCCACGGACTTGGCGAGCATCGGCAGAACGGGAGGCATCACCGGCAGGTCCATGGCCCGATTCTGCGGCCGTCCGCCCGCCTTCGCCCGGTGTGCGAGGTATGTGGCGTACGCCTACCGTGGCTCGCATGGGCGAAGCGGTGGAACTGCGGGTGGCGGGGCGGACCGTACGGCTGTCCAGTCCGGACAAGGTGTTCTTCCCGGAGCGCGGCTTCACCAAGCTGGACGTCGCGCGCTACTACCAGGCCGTCGCCCCCGGCATCCTGCGCGCCCTGCGCGACCGCCCCACCACCCTGGAGCGGTACCCGGACGGCGTCGGCGGCGAGTGGTTCTTCCAGAAGCGCGCGCCCAAGAGCATGCCCGACTGGATCCCCACCGCCCACATCACCTTCCCCAGCGGCCGCAGCGCCGACGAGATGTGCCCCACCGAGGAGGCCGCCGTCCTGTGGGCCGCCCAGTACGGCACCCTCACCTTCCACCCCTGGCCGGTGCGGCGCGCCGACGTCGACCGCCCCGACGAACTCCGCATCGACCTCGACCCGCAGCCCGGCACCGGCTACCCCGAGGCCGTCCGCGCCGCCCACGAACTCCGCGCCGTACTGGAGGAGTTCGGCGGACTGCGCGGCTGGCCCAAGACCTCCGGCGGCCGGGGACTGCACGTCTTCGTGCCGATCGAGCCGCGCTGGACCTTCACCCAGGTCCGCCGCGCCGCCATCGCCGTCGCCCGCGAGGTCGAGCGCCGGATGCCGGAGCAGGTGACCACCGCGTGGTGGAAGGAGGAGCGGGGCGAGAAGATCTTCGTCGACTACAACCAGACCGCTCGCGACCGCACCATCGCCTCCGCCTACTCGGTACGGCCACGACCGCACGCCCCCGTCTCCGCCCCGCTGCGCTGGGACGAGGTCCCCGACGCCCGCCCCCGCGACTTCGACCTGGAGACCATGCCCCGCCGCTTCGCCGAACTCGGCGACGTCCACGCGGACATGGACGACCACGCCTACTCCCTGGACGCCCTCCTCGACCTCGCTCGCCGCGACGAGCACGAGCACGGCCTCGGCGATCTGCCGTACCCGCCCGAGTACCCCAAGATGCCGGGCGAGCCCAAGCGCGTACAGCCCAGCCGCGCCCGCAAGGACGCCCCGGCGCACCCGCGCGGTGGCCGTCGGAACGCGGCCGGGGACGGGTGAGCGGTGGTCATCGGAGCGCGGCCGGGAACGGGTGAGCGGCGGAGCTATCCTGGCGGCAGCCCGCCGAGGAGGAGTGCCGAGTGACCGAGACCGCGCCGCGGCCCACGCTGGAGGCGGTGGCCGCCCGGGCCGGTGTCTCCCGGGCCACCGTCTCCCGGGTCGTCAACGGCGGCGACGGCGTGCGCGAACGCCTCGCCGAGCGGGTGCGCCGGGCCGTCGACGAACTCGGCTACGTGCCCAACCAGGCCGCCCGCAGCCTCGTCACCAAGCGACACGACGCCGTCGCCGTCGTCATCGCCGAACCCGAGGCCCGGGTCTTCGCCGACCCCTTCTTCGCCGTCCAGCTGCGCGGCATCAGCAAGGAACTCACCGCCCACGACTCCCAGCTCGTGCTGCTGCTCACCGAGGGCCGCGAGGACCACGCCCGCGTCGGCCGCTACCTCGCCGGCGGGCATGTCGACGGGGCGCTCGTCTTCTCCCTGCACCTCGACGACCCACTGCCGAGCCTGGTGCGCCGGGCCGGCGTGCCCACCGTGTTCGGCGGGCGGCCCGACTGGGGCGACGGCGGCGACGGCACGGGCGAGGCGGTCTACGTCGACAGCGACAACCGGGGCGGCGCCCGCGAGGCCGTACGCCACCTCGTCGGCCTCGGCCGTACGCGCGTCGCGCACATCGCCGGGGCCCTCGACCAGACCTCCGGCGTGGACCGGCTGGAGGGGTTCCGGGACGTCATGGGCGACGGCGACCCCGGGCTCGTGGCGGAGGGCGACTTCACGCCCGCCGGCGGGGCGCGGGCGATGCGGGAGCTGCTGGCGCGACGGCCCGACGTGGACGCCGTGTTCGCCGCCAACGACCTGACCGCGGCGGGGGCCCTGCGGGTGCTGCGGGAGACGGGGCGGCGGGTGCCGGACGACGTCGCCGTCGTCGGCTTCGACGACATGCTGCCGGTCGCCGAGCAGACCGACCCGCCGCTCACCACCGTCCGTCAGGACATCGAGGAGATGGGGCGGCTGATGGCCCGCCTGCTGCTGCGCACGCTGGACCGCGACGGCGGCGCGGCGGGACCCGGCGGCGAGGCGGCCGGCGCGCCCGTCGGGATGGTGCTGCCCACCACGCTGGTGCGGCGCGCCTCCGCGTGAAGCGTGCGGCGCGGACGGCCCGTCAGCCCTGGCGCGGCGCGGGCTTGAGCACCGCGAACCGTGCGCCGTAGGGATCGGTGAGGCGGGCGATCCGGCCCACGTCGGGTACGTCCGTCGGCGGGAGGTGGACGCCGCCGCCCTCGTCCCCGGCCCTCGTCGCCACGGCGTCCGTGTCCGCGACGGAGAAGTACGGCAGCCAGTGCGCGTCCGCCCCGTCCTCCGCCCCGGCGGGGTCGTCGGCCGTCGCGACCAGGCCGCCGAACATGGTGTCCGGGCCGCCGTCCGCCGGGTTGACGGTGGTGTACGTGCCGCCGCCGGGCCAGGGCACGCCCTCGACCTCCCAGCCGAAGACCTTGTGGTAGAACGCGGCCGACGCGGGGACGTCCGCGGTGTGCAGCTCGACCCAGCACAGGGCGCCGAGGTCGCCCGCGACGTCCAGTCCCTTGATACGGCCCGGCTGCCAGACGCCGAACGTGGCGCCGGCGCGGTCGGCGAAGACCGCCATCGTGCCCTCGCCCATCACGTCCATCGGCGGCACCAGGACGCGGCCGCCCGCCTGCTCGACGGTCTTCGCGGTGGCGCCGGCGTCCGGGACCTGGAAGTACACGTTCCAGGACGGCGGGCCCTGCTCGGGGGTGATGGGCATGCCGCCGGCGACGGTCTGCTCGGTGAGCCGGAAGAAGCCGTAGCCGCCGGCGCCCGGGCCGGCGGGGGTGAAGTGCCAGCCGAAGAGGGCGGCGTAGAAGGAGGCGGCGGCGTCGATGTCGGGGGCGCCGACGTCGAGCCAGTTGGGTGTGCCGCTGACGTAACGCGTACTGAGCATGTCCGGCTCCTCCGCAAGGTCCCGTGGTCCTCACGCCAGAGTCTGCCACCCCACCGCTGGGCGCGCGCGGGCGCCGGCGCTACCCACGGCAGCAAGGGGCGGAGCCCCTTGGACCCGGAAGAGCTCGGGCGGGTGGGGTCCGTTCGGGCGTGCGACCAGCCACGACGGGCCTGCACGAGGGGAAGGGCAGGGGCGACGGGGGCGAGGAGAAACGCCGCACCCACCCCCGTTGATGCGCCGTTGATCGAACGTTTTGCACGCCCCGGAAGCATCACCCCATGCACTCGGAACCTCTCACCACCGCCGACCTCGCCTGGCAGCAGCGCGCCCTCTGCGCCCAGACGGGCGCGGACTTCTTCTTCCCCGAGCCCGGCAGCTCCCTCCGCGACGCCAAACGCATCTGCGGCATGTGCGAGATCCGCTCCGTCTGCCTCGAATACGCCCTCCGCCACGACGAACGCTTCGGCGTCTGGGGCGGCCTCTCCGAGAAGGAACGCCTGCGCCTGGTACGCGCGGACGAGGGCTGAACCCCGGGCACGACGACTCGCATCAAGGCACCGCTCACGCGAGCGGCCCCCGCGCGGGCCACCACCGCAGCACCGCCTCGACGGTCGTCGTCGGACTCACGTTGAAGCAGAGCCTCGCGTCCGGCACCAGTTCGTGCGTCGTGTTGACCAGCATCTCGAACAGCGGCGTCAGCACCGGATCCAGCCGTACCCCGGCGCCGACCATGACGACGTCGTACGCCTTCCCGGCCAGCGCGGCCCGGTAGACCGCTTCCGCCGTACGCCCGTAGTCGAGCAGGCAGACGTCGACGGTGAAGCCGAGTTCCTCCAGCCGGGCCCGGCCGGCGGCCACCCCGGCCCGGACCGCTTCGGCGTCGATCTCCGGGAAAGCCGCCCGCGACGAGGGCGCGTCGTCCACCAGCGCGGGATCCAGTCCGACGGTGAGCAGGGACGGGGACATGCCGGGCACCTCCTGTTGACTGCGTGTTCCGGCACCGATCGCCTCGGTGCGCCGGACCGACGGTAGGCGCCGGGGGAGCGCGCGGCCCTCCCCCGTTCCTGGGATAGATTCGGCCCGGTGAACTCCCCGGTTGCCCAGCGCGAGACCGTGCGCGACATAGAGGCGATCTGCCGCCTCGACCTCGGCTCCCGGGAGCTGCGGCGTCGGATCGCCGGCCGGCTGACCCGGCTCGTCCCGGCCGACTCCTACTGTTTCGGCACGGTCGACCCGGAGACGCTGCTGATCACCGACGACGTGAGCGCCGGTCTCACGCGGGAGGCGGCCGCGGCCGCCGCGCACAACGAGTACCTCGTGGACGACGTACTGAAGTTCGCGCAGCTCGCCCGTTCCGCCACCTCCGCGGGCACGCTCGGCGCGGCCACCGGCGGCGACCCGGAGTCCAGTCACCGGTACCGGGCGGTGCTGCCGCTGATCGACGCCCGGTACGAGCTGCGGGCCGGCTTCGTGGTGGACGGCCGGTGCTGGGGCGCCCTCGCCCTGTTCCGCGGTGGCGGGCGGCCGGACTTCGCCCCGGCCGCCGTCGCCGTGCTGCGGCGGCTGTCCGCCCCGGTCGGCGCGGCCCTGCGCCGGGCCGTCCACCGGGCACCCGGCGACGCCGCCCCCGGTCCGGCCGAGGCGGGGGTGCTCCTGCTCGACCAGGATCTGCGGCCGCTCTCGGAGAACCCGGCGGCGAAGCTCTGGCGGGACGAGCTGGGGCCGGTCGCGGACGCCTCGTCGGGCGCGGAGCTGCCGATCGCGGTGCTCGAGGTCGCCGCGCGGGGGAGGGGCGCGGCGCTGCCGGCGTACGGGCGGATCCGTGGCCGGTCGGGCCGGTGGCTGTCGGTCCAGGCCTCACCGCTGAGCGGCGGTCCGCACCCGGCGGCCGTCGCCGTGACGCTGCACCCGGCACCGGCCGCGGAGGTGGCAGAGGTGCTGCTGCTCGCGTACGGGCTGACGCCGCGCGAACGCGACGTGCTGACGAGGGTGGTCGCGGGCCTGCCGTCGCGGGCCATCGCCGGGGAACTGCACATCACGGCGGCGACCGTGCAGGACCACCTGAAGAGCGTCTTCGCGAAGACGGGTACGCACAGCCGCAACGAACTGCTGGCCACGATCCTGGGCCTGTGAGCGCGAGCCGCCGCCCCGGGGCGCAAGCACCCACCGCGCCCCGGGGCGGGAGAGCCGCGGGCCGGTACAGCCCGGCGCCCCCGGCGGGGCGCGGGGCCGACCGGCCGTGCGTGTGGTGTCAGCCGGCCGCCCGCGCCGCCAACCGCGCCTTCCGCGCCGCCAGCTTCTCGTCGAACTTCGACGCCTCCGCGTCCAGCCCGCCCATGAACAGGCCCAGTTCCTCCTGGGCCTTCAGCCCCTCCGGCCCCAGACCGTCGAGCTGCATCACCTTCAGGTGGCGCAGCACCGGCTGGAGCACGTCGTCGTGGTGGATGCGCAGGTTGTAGACCTCGCCTATGGCCATCTGCGCCGCCGCCCGCTCGAAGCCGGGAATGCTGTGGCCCGGCATGCGGAAGTCGACGACCACGTCCCGCACCGCCTGCATCGTCAGGTCGGGCGCGAGTTCGAACGCGGCCTTGAGCAGGTTGCGGTAGAAGACCATGTGCAGGTTCTCGTCCGTGGCGATCCGCGCCAGCATCCGGTCGCACACGGGGTCGCCCGACTGGTGCCCGGTGTTGCGGTGCGAGATGCGCGTGGCCAGCTCCTGGAAGGCGACGTACGCGATCGAGTGGAGCATCGAGTGGGCGTTGTCCGACTCGAAGCCCTCGCTCATGTGCGCCATCCGGAACCGCTCCAGCTTGTCCGGGTCGACCGCGCGCGAGGCGAGCAGGTAGTCGCGCATGACGATGCCGTGCCGGCCCTCCTCCGCCGTCCAGCGGTGCACCCAGGTGCCCCAGGCGCCGTCGCGGCCGAACAGGGTGGCGATCTCGTGGTGGTAGCTGGGGAGGTTGTCCTCCGTCAGCAGATTGACCACGAGGGCGGTCCGGCCGATCTCGGTGACCTTGGACTGGTCCTTCTCCCAGGCCTCGCCGTCCTCGAAGAAGCCGGGGAAGTTGCGCGCGTCGCCCCACGGCACGTACTCGTGCGGCATCCAGTCCTTGGCGACCTTCAGATGCCGGTTCAGCTCCTGCTCGACCACTTCCTCCAGCGCGTACAGCAGCCGCGCGTCGGTCCAGGCGGACGGGCTGCCGAGAAGGGGGGAAGTAACGGTCACGGGGCACTCCAGGGGGACGAACGGGGACGGACGGGTGGTGCGTGTGTACGGCGGTCCCGAGCGGTGGGCCCGCACGGCCTGCGACGCCTGTGGCGGCGCCAATGGGACCTACGGCACCGTAACCTACGGCGTCGTAGGCTACGAGACCGTAGGTTACGCAGCCGTAGGTTAAGCGCGCTGTAAAGGCCGCTGATCAGGCGTACGGTTCCCGCATCCGCACGGGGGGACAGGTTGCGCTGCCCTTCAGTTTCTCGAACTCCCCGATGTCCACCGGCACCGGCACCGGCTCCACGCCGGGGGGCGCCCCGTCCCCCCGGCGGCAGGCGCCGGTCAGTCCGCCGCCACCTCCTCGGCCGACGTCTCGCGCAGCTCGCCCCCGTCCAGGAGCAGCCAGCGGGTGATGCCGACGGACCGAAGGAACGGCAGGTCGTGGGAGGCGATCATCAGCGCGCCCTCGTACGACTCCAGCGCGGAGGTCAGCTGCCGCACGCTCGCCATGTCGAGGTTGTTGGTCGGCTCGTCGAGCAGCAGCAGCTGGGGCGCGGGCTCGGCGAGCATCAGCGCGGCCAGGGCCGCCCGGAATCGCTCCCCGCCGGACAGGGTCCCCGCCGCCCGGTCGGCCCGGGCGCCCCGGAACAGGAAGTGGGCCAGCCGCGCCCGGATCCGGTTGTCGGTGGCGCCGGGCGCGAACCGGGCCACGTTCTGTGCCACGGTCAGCCCGTCGTCGAGCACGTCGAGCCGCTGCGGCAGGAACCGCACGGGCACATGGGCCGTCGCCTCGCCCCGCACCGGCGGCAGCTCGCCCGCGACCGTACGCAGCAGGGTGGTCTTGCCCGCGCCGTTGCGCCCGATCAGCGCGACCCGCTCGGGCCCGTGCAGATCGAGCCCGCCCTCCAGCAGACCCCCGTACGACACCTCCAGATCGCGCAGGGTGAGCACGGTCCGGCCCGGCGGCACGGCCGTGTACGGCAGCTCGACGCGGATCTCGTCGTCGTCCCGGACGGCGTCGGCGGCCTCGTCGAGCCGCTCCCGGGCCGCGGCCAGCCGCTCCTCGTGCAGGATGCGGTGCTTGCCCGCCGACTCCTGCGCGGCCCGCTTGCGCGCCCCCATGACGATCTTCGGTTCGCGCTTGCTGTCGTACATCTTCTGCCCGTACCGCTTGCGGCGGGCCAGCTTCGCCTGCGCGTCGACGAGGTCGCGCTTCTGCTTGCGCAGGTCCGCCTCGGCGACGCGCACCATCCGCGTGGCGGCCTCCTGTTCGACGGCGAGGGCTTCCTCGTACGCGGAGAGGTTGCCGCCGTACCAGGTGAGCTCCCCGGCGCGCAGATCGGCGATCTGGTCGACGCGGTCGAGGAGTTCGCGGTCGTGGCTGACCACCACCAGCGCGCCCGGCCCGGACCACGCGTCCACCGCCTCGTACAGCCGGCGGCGCGCGTGCAGGTCGAGGTTGTTGGTGGGCTCGTCGAGCAGCAGCACGTCGGGGCGGCGCAGCAGCAGGGCGGCCAGCCGGAGCAGGACGGACTCGCCGCCCGAGACCTCGCCGAGCGTGCGGTCCAGGCCGATGTGGCCGAGGCCCAGCTCGCCGAGGACCGCGAGCGCGCGCTCCTCGACGTCCCAGTCGTCGCCGACGGCCGTGAAGTGTTCCTCGGCCACGTCGCCCGCCTCGATGGCGTGCAGCGCGGCGCGCACGGCGGCGATGCCGAGCGCCTCGTCGACACGCAGGGAGGTGTCGAGCGTGACGTTCTGCGGCAGGTACCCGACCTCGCCGGTGACGCGGACGGTGCCGTCGGCCGGGGTGAGCTCCCCGGCGAGCAGCTTCAGCAGGGTCGACTTCCCCGAGCCGTTGACGCCGACGAGTCCGGTGCGGCCGGGGCCGAACGCGGCGTCGAGACCGTCCAGGACGGGGGTGCCGTCCGGCCAGGCGAAGGACAGGGACGTACAGGTGACAGAGGTATGCATACGGGCCTCGCAGGGGCGTGAGGGGGTGGATCGCGAACACGCGTACGGGACACCGCGAGGAGGAGGCGGCAGAAGCGACGGTCCTCCGTCGGCGGGACGGCTCGTGGATCGAGGTCGCACACGACGCGCGGGCGGCTCGGCGCGGCGGGGCTGAGTTCGACTCGACTCAGCGCGGCCGGTGAGCGTGCGGCGCGGTGTCCCAGGACCTCAGACGAGCAACGTCCTTCTCCGATCGACGGCAACAGAACCGGTGTCCACCGTAGGAACGGGTACGAGGTGTGTCAACGGAATATCCGTGTGCCGGGCCCCCGGCCCACGGCCCGCCCGAACGCAAGGAGGCCGACGTGCTCGATGGCTCCCTCAGCCTGCCCGCCCGCCTCTGCCTGCTGTCCTGGGACACGGCGACGGGGGAGCCGGTCGCCGTCGACCGGCTGCCGTACCTGGTGAGGGCCGGCGCTCTCACGGAACTGGCGCGGCGCGGGCTGCTGGCCGACGTGGACGGCATCGTCACCCCGGTCGACCTCGACGCGAGCACGGGGGACGACGCGCTCGACGACTTCCTCGAACTCGTCCAGGAGTCCCGCCCGCGCACCTGGGCGGAATGGGTGACGGCGCACGCCTCCGTCACCCTCGACGCGGTACGCGCCGGCCTGGCGGCCGACGGCCTCCTCCGCCCCGGGAAGCGGCGGGCGCTGGGCTTCCTGCCGACGGTGGATTACGCGCTGGTCGACGTCGCGAAGGCGACGGCGCTCCAGGCCGCGGTCCGCCGCGCGCTGGCCGCGGGAGCGGCGGCATCGCCGGACGAGGCAGCGCTCGCCGCGCTGGCGGCGACGGCGGGGCTGCCCTCCGTCACGTCCCCGGCCGACCGCGACCGCGCGTCCGCCCTGACGGCCGACCCGGTCGCGAGGGAGATCCGCGGGGGCCTGGCGGCGGCGGTGGAGACGAGGGTGGGGAGCGCCTGAGAACTCGGGGAATTCGGTTCGTCGGCGGGTGCGGGTACGTCGTGGCTTGTCGCGCGGTTCCCCGCGCCCCTGAAAAGCAGGGGGCGCCCCCGGGCTTCCAGGGGCGCGGGGAACCGCGCGATCCGGAACCCCCACCCACCCTCACGCGTCCCGCATCAGCTCCGCCAGGTCCCGGTCCAGGTCGATCTGGAGATGCTCCAGCCCCACCGGCACCAATTCCCCCGCCGCCCGCAGAAACCTCCGCACGTCACGCGAGTGCACATGCACCACGGCCGTCCCCTCCGGCGCATGAAACTCCAGCACCGTCCGGTCGTACCCGTACGGCCGCACCCGCACGTCCCCGTCCCCCTCCGCCCGCTCCAGCCCCGCCGCCAGCAACTCCCGCGCGAACGTCCAGCACACGTCCACCCCCTCCAGCGTCGCCGGCGCCGGGAAGGTCATGCGGACGGCGAACGGGTCCGCGCGGTCGTAGTGGAGCGTGGCAGGGATGCTCGACATCCGCGGCGCGGCGGCGACCAGGCGTGCCTCGACGGGCTGCTCTATGACGGTGGACATCGCCTTGCTCCCTTGTGATGGGCCGGACGGACTCCCGGCGGCCAGAATCCGTCGTCCAAAAAGACGCCGGAACCGGCCGTTCCGTGCACATGAGGTGCGAGTGACCTCTGTCACCGAGTCCATTCACCGAGACGTCGACACCCGGACACCGTGACACTTCGAAAAGACACCCGCGGGCGGCTCCCGGTTCCCGCCCGCCCGGAGTAGTGGCCGCGCGGCGCGACGGACGCGGTGCTTGCCTGGGGGATGAGGGGTACCCGGTCCTCACATGTCCCGAAAGGAAGTGACCGTCCATGCCCAGCGGGTCGAGCCCGAAGCGTGAACGCCAGTACGAGCACATCAAGAAGAGCGCCGAGGACCGCGGCGAGAGCACCGGCCGCGCGAAGGAGATCGCCGCGCGCACGGTGAACAAGGAGCGCGCCCGGTCCGGCGAGTCCAAGCAGAAGAGCAGGACGTCGACCGAGGACATGTCGTCCGGCAAGCGCGGCGGCCAGCGCTCCGGCAAGGGGTCGCAGGGACCGACGTACGACCAGCTCTACGAAGAGGCCAAGAAGAAGAACGTGCACGGCCGTTCGGACATGAACAAGGCGCAGCTCCAGCGGGCCCTCGGCAAGTGAGCGCGGCCAGGGCCTGTCTCTCGGTTCCCGTACGCCCGGCGGACGGGAACCGAGAGACAGGCCCTGGCGGGGCCGTACCCTCGTCCCACCATGACGACCGTACGCATCCCCGCGGGCCCGCCCGCCCCCGCCACCGAGGAAGAGGCCCTGGCCGTCCAGGACGCCCTGCGCGGCCAGGTGATCCTGGACGAGCCCGGGCCGCCGCCGGGAACCGGCAACGTGACGGGCGTGGACGTCGCCTACGACGACGCGCGGAACGTCGTCGCCGCGGCGGCCGTCGTGCTCGACGCGGCCACGCTGGAGCCGGTGACCGAGGCCACCGCCGTCGGCGAGGTCTCCTTCCCGTACATACCCGGCCTGCTGGCCTTCCGGGAGCTCCCCGCGGTCCTGGCCGCGCTGGAGGCGCTGCCGTGCGACCCCGGCCTGGTCGTCTGCGACGGCTACGGCCGCGCCCACCCGCGCCGCTTCGGCCTCGCCGCCCACCTGGGCGTCCTCACCGGGCTCCCGGTCATCGGCGTCGCGAAGAACCCGTTCACCTTCACCTACGAGCCCCCCGCCGCCCCGCGCGGCAGCACCAGCCCCCTGCTCGCCGACGGCACCGAGGAGGTCGGCCGCGCCCTGCGCACCCGGACCGCCGTGAAACCGGTCTTCGTCTCGACAGGCCACCGGGTCACCCTCGACAACGCCTGCGCCCACACCCTGGCCCTGACCCCGGAGTACCGCCTCCCGGAGACGACCCGCAGAGCGGACGCACTGTGCCGTGCAGCCCTGAAGAGGGCGACTTCCTGAGGCGGGGGGCCTGTGACCGGGGCGCGGGGCTGTGCCGGTTCGCGGCTCCGCCGCGTGGGCGCGGTCTTCTGGCGGCGTCCGGGGGCGCGGGCCCCGGGTGGGGACGGGAAGGGGCGGCGGGGGCGAGAAAAATCGCCCCCCGTGACCTACCCTGGACCCAACCACATAACCAAGCGCTTGCTCGCCCCAGGAGCCCGATGTCCGAGGCAACGCCACCACCCGCACCACCGTCGGCGACACCCGCACCGCACACCCCCACCGGCCCCCTCACGGACGTCCGCGTCGTCGAGCTCGCCGGCATCGGCCCCGCCCCCTTCGCCGCCATGCTCCTCGCCGACCTCGGCGCGGACGTCGTCCGTGTGGACCGCCCCACCGGCCCCGGCCTCGGTATCGACCCCGCCCTCGACCTCACCAACCGCAACAAGCGCTCCGTCGTCCTCGACCTCAAATCCCCCGACGGCCCCGCCCGCGTCCTGGACCTGGCCGAACGCGCCGACATCCTTCTGGAGGGCTACCGCCCCGGCGTCGCCGAACGGCTCGGCGTCGGCCCCGCCGACTGCCACGCCCGCAACCCCCGCCTGGTCTACGGCCGGATGACCGGCTGGGGCCAGGAGGGCCCCCTCGCCGACCGCGCGGGCCACGACCTCGCCTACCTCGCCCGCACCGGCGCCCTCGGCATCACCGGCGACCCCGACCGCCCGCCCGTCGCCCCCGCCAACCTCCTCGGCGACTACGCGGGCGGCGCCCTGTACCTCGTCGTCGGCGCCCTCGCCGCGCTGCACCACGCCCGCGCCACCGGCACCGGCCAGGTCGTGGACGCCGCCATCGTCGACGGCACCGTCCACCTCACCGCGATGCTGCACGGCATGCTCGCCGCCGGGGCGTGGCAGGACCGGCGCGGCGCCAACCTCCTCGACGGCGGCTGCCCGTTCTACGGCACCTACGAGACCTCCGACGGCCACCACATGGCCGTGGGCGCCCTGGAGGAACGGTTCTACGCCGAGTTCACCACCCTGCTCGGCGCCGGGGAACCGCTCCCGCCGCGCGACGACCCGGCCCGCTGGCCCGAGCTGCGCGCCGCCGTCGCCGCCCGCTTCCGCACCCGTACGCGCGCCGAGTGGACCGAGGTGTTCGAGGGCTCGGACGCGTGCGTGGCGCCCGTCCGGTCGCTGCGCGAGGCCCCGGCCGACCCGCACCTCGCCGCGCGCGGTACCTTCACCGACCACGGCGGCCTCACCCAGCCGGCCCCCGCGCCCCGCTTCTCCGCGACCCCCACGGCCGTCCGCAGCGGTCCCGCCCGGCCCGGCGCCGACACGGCGGCCGTCGCCCGGGACTGGGACCTGCCGCACCTCATCACCGACGCCCCCCGACCCCCGCACGCCTCCCGAAAGGTCAGCCCGTGAGCACCGAAGCGTACGTCTACGACGCGATCCGCACCCCGCGCGGCCGTGGCAAGGCCAACGGGGCCCTGCACGGCACCAAGCCCATCGACCTCGTCACCGGCCTCATCCACGAGCTGCGGGCCCGCTCGCCCCAACTCGACCCGGCCGCCGTCGACGACATCGTGCTCGGCGTCGTCGGCCCCGTCGGCGACCAGGGCTCCGACATCGCCCGGATCGCCGCGATCGCCGCCGGGCTGCCCGACACGGTGGCCGGCGTCCAGGAGAACCGCTTCTGCGCCTCCGGGCTCGAAGCGGTCAACATGGCCGCCGCCAAGGTGCGGTCCGGCTGGGAGGACCTGGTCCTCGCGGGCGGCGTGGAGTCGATGTCCCGGGTGCCGATGGCCTCCGACGGCGGCGCCTGGTTCGCCGACCCGATGACCAACCTCGCCACCAACTTCGTCCCCCAGGGCATCGGCGCCGACCTCATCGCCACCATCGAGGGGTTCTCGCGGCGCGACGTCGACGAGTACGCGGCCCTGTCCCAGGAGCGCGCTGCCACGGCCTGGAAGGAGGGCCGCTTCGAGCGGTCCGTCGTCCCCGTCAAGGACCGCGCGGGGCTCACCGTCCTCGACCACGACGAACACCTGCGCCCCGGCACCACCGCCGACTCCCTCGCCAAGCTGAAGCCGTCCTTCGCAGACATCGGCGACCTGGGCGGCTTCGACGCCGTCGCGCTCCAGAAGTACCACTGGGTGGAGAAGATCGACCACGTCCACCACGCGGGCAACTCCTCCGGCATCGTGGACGGTTCCGCGCTCGTCGCGATCGGTTCCAAGGAGATCGGCGAGCGCTACGGCCTCACCCCGCGCGCCCGGATCGTCTCCGCCGCCGTCTCCGGCTCCGAGCCCACCATCATGCTCACCGGCCCCGCCCCCGCCACCCGCAAGGCGCTCGCCCGGGCCGGGCTGACCATCGACGACATCGACCTCGTCGAGATCAACGAGGCGTTCGCGGCCGTCGTGCTCCGCTTCGTCAAGGACATGGGCCTGTCCCTGGACAAGGTCAACGTCAACGGCGGCGCCATCGCGCTCGGGCACCCGCTGGGCGCCACCGGCGCCATGATCCTCGGCACGCTCGTCGACGAACTGGAGCGCCAGGACAAGCGGTTCGGGCTCGCCACCCTCTGCGTGGGCGGCGGCATGGGCATCGCCACCGTCGTCGAGCGCGTCTGACCCCCTCCCGACGGACCACCTGATCACCTGATCCTCTGGAGCTCCCCTCATGACCACCGAAGCCACCACCATCCGCTGGGAACAGGACGACACCGGGATCGTCACCCTCGTCCTCGACGACCCCACCCAGTCCGCGAACACCATGAACCAGGCGTTCCGCGACTCCCTCGCCGCGGTCACCGACCGCCTGGAGGCCGAGAAGGACACGGTCCGCGGCGTCATCGTCACCTCCGCGAAGAAGACCTTCTTCGCCGGCGGCGACCTGCGCGACCTCATCCGCGTCACGCCGGAAACCGCCCAGGAACTCTTCGACGCCGGCATGGCGATCAAGCGGAATCTGCGTCGCATCGAGACCCTCGGCAAGCCGGTCGTCGCCGCGCTGGGCGGCGCGGCCCTGGGCGGCGGTTACGAGATCGCCCTCGCCTGCCACCACCGCGTCGCCCTCGACGCCCCCGGCTCCCGCATCGGCTGCCCCGAGGTCACCCTCGGCCTGCTCCCCGGGGGCGGCGGCATCGTCCGTACGGTACGGATGCTCGGCATCGCCGACGCGCTGCTGAAGGTCCTTCTCCAGGGCACCCAGTACAACCCGCGCCGCGCCCAGGAGAACGGCCTCGTCGACGAGGTCGCCGACAGCCCCGAGGACATGCTCGCCAGGGCCCGCGCCTTCATCGACGCCCACCCCGAGTCCGTCCAGCCCTGGGACAGGCCGGGGTACCGCATCCCCGGCGGCACCCCCGCCAACCCGAAGTTCGCGGCCAACCTGCCCGCCTTCCCGGCCAATCTGCGCAAGCAGACGGGCGGCGCGCCCTACCCGGCGCCGCGCAACATCATGGCCGCCGCCGTCGAGGGCTCCCAGGTCGACTTCGAGACGGCGCAAGTCATCGAGGCCCGCTACTTCGTCGAACTGGCCGCCGGGCAGACGGCCAAGAACATGATCCAGGCGTTCTTCTTCGACCTCCAGGCCGTCAACTCCGGCGCCAACCGGCCCAAGGACGTGGCCAGGCGTCAGGTGCGGCGGGTCGCCGTCCTCGGCGCCGGGATGATGGGTGCCGGCATCGCCTACTCCTGCGCCCGCGCGGGCATCGAGGTGGTGCTCAAGGACGTGTCCCTGGAGGCCGCCGTCAAGGGCAAGGGGTACAGCGAGAAGCTGTGCGCCAAGGCCGTCTCGCGCGGCCGCACCACCCAGGAGAAGGCCGACGCCCTGCTCGCCCGCATCACGCCGACCGCCGAGGCGGCCGACCTCGCGGGCTGCGACGCGGTGATCGAGGCGGTGTTCGAGGACACCTCGCTCAAGCACAAGGTGTTCCAGGAGATCGAGCAGGTCGTCGCCCCCGACGCGCTGCTCTGCTCCAACACCTCCACGCTCCCCATCACGGCACTCGCCGAGGGCGTCGAACGCCAGACCGACTTCATCGGGCTGCACTTCTTCTCGCCCGTCGACAAGATGCCGCTCGTCGAGATCATCAAGGGCGAGCGGACCGGCGACGAGGCGCTGGCCCGCGCGTTCGACCTGGTCCGGCAGATCAACAAGACGCCGATCGTCGTCAACGACTCGCGCGGCTTCTTCACCTCGCGGGTCATCGGCCACTTCCTCAACGAGGGCGTGGCGATGGTCGGCGAGGGCATCGAGCCGGCGTCGGTCGAACAGGCGGCGGCACAGGCCGGTTACCCGGCGAAGGTGCTCTCCCTGATGGACGAGCTCACGCTGACCCTGCCGCGCAAGATCCGCACCGAGACGCGGCGGGCGGTGGAGGAGGCGGGCGGCACCTGGACCGCGCACCCCGCCGAGGCCGTTGTCGACCGCATGGTCGACGAGTTCGGGCGGACCGGGCGCAGTGGGGGTGCGGGCTTCTACGAGTACGGCGAGGACGGGCGGCGGGGCGGCCTGTGGCCGGGGCTGCGCGAGCACTTCACCAAGCCGGGGCACGAGATCCCCTTCCGTGACATGCAGGAACGGATGCTGTTCGCGGAGGCGTTGGACACGGTGCGGCTGGTGGAGGAGGGGGTGCTGACGTCGGTCGCCGACGCGAACATCGGGTCGATCTTCGGGATCGGGTTCCCGGGGTGGACGGGAGGCGTGCTCCAGTACGTCAACGGGTACGAGGGCGGGCTGCCGGGGTTCGTCGCGCGGGCGCGGGAGCTGGCGGAGCGCTACGGGGAGCGGTTCGCACCGCCGGCGCTGCTGGTGCGGAAGGCGGAGCGGGGGGAGAGGTTCGCGGACGGGGGGTGAGGCGGCGGGGCGGGGGTGCGG
>NZ_JOHS01000033.1 GCF_000725625.1 Streptomyces sp. NRRL F-6676 | reverse complement strand
GGTACTGCAGGGGGGACCCTGTGGGAGAGTAGGACACCGCCGAACAATACTTGTAGAAAAGCCCCTGTACCGGGTGATCCGGTACAGGGGCTTTTTTGCATTTACGGCGTTTTCCGTGAGCCCCGTCGTCCCGCGCGGCCGCCGCCGGCACCCCTCCGCTCCGTCGTTCGATCCGGCCGGGTAAGGTCGGGTGGCATCGTTGGCACATTTCCTCAGGAGGCCCCCGGGTGGAGGTCCAGGAGACCCGCGTTCAGACGGACCGGGTCCTCACCATCCCGAACATCCTCAGCATGGCGCGGCTCGTCGGGGTGCCGCTCTTCCTGTGGCTGATCCTCCGGCCCGAGTTCGGCGGCCCCAAGAGTGACGGCTGGGCGCTGCTCATCCTCGCCTTCAGCGGCGTCAGCGACTACCTGGACGGCAAGCTCGCCCGGCGCTGGAACCAGATCAGCAGCCTCGGCCGGCTCCTCGATCCCGCGGCCGACCGGCTGTACATCCTGTCGACGCTCGTCGGGCTCACCTGGCGCGAGATCCTGCCACTCTGGCTCACCTGTGTGCTGCTGGCGCGCGAGCTCGTCCTCCTGGTGATGGTGGGCGTCCTCAGGCGGCACGGCTATCCGCCGCCGCAGGTGAACTTCCTGGGCAAGGCGGCCACCTTCAACCTGATGTACGCCTTCCCGCTGCTCCTCCTCAGTGACGGAACCGGCTGGCTCCCCTCACTCGCAGCCATTTTCGGATGGGCGTTCGCAGGGTGGGGTACAACCCTGTATTGGTGGGCAGGAGTCCTCTACGTGGTACAGGTCCGCCGCCTTGTCCGTGCGGACGCCATGGCCGATTGAGCTCGCCGGTTGTACGGCCTGAAGTGGCTCGTTGGCCCGCGTCGTAAATGTGCGGGACAATCAGGACGGGTGAAGTCGGCCAACCGTCGTCTCTTGAGGAGGACGCTTCCGACATGAAGGCCGTCGTGATGGCCGGAGGCGAAGGCACGCGCCTTCGCCCCATGACCTCGAGCATGCCCAAGCCGCTCCTGCCCGTGGCGAATCGCCCGATCATGGAGCACGTGCTGCGGTTGCTCAAAAGGCATGGGCTGAACGAGACCGTAGTCACCGTGCAGTTCTTGGCCTCGTTGGTCAAGAACTACTTCGGTGACGGCGAAGAGCTCGGCATGGAGCTCACCTATGCCAACGAGGAGAAGCCGCTCGGTACCGCGGGCAGCGTCAAGAATGCCGAAGAGGCGTTGAAGGACGACGCGTTCCTCGTCATCTCCGGTGATGCCCTCACGGATTTCGACCTCACCGATCTGATCAACTTCCACAAGGAAAAGGGCGCGCTCGTCACCGTCTGTCTGACGCGTGTGCCCAATCCGCTGGAATTCGGCATCACGATCGTCGACGAGGAGGGCAAGGTCGAGCGCTTCCTCGAGAAGCCGACCTGGGGACAGGTGTTCTCCGACACCGTCAACACCGGCATTTACGTCATGGAACCGGAGGTCTTCGACTACGTCGAGGCCGACGTGTCCGTCGACTGGTCCGGTGACGTCTTCCCGCAGCTGATGAAGGAAGGCAAGCCGATCTACGGCTATGTCGCCGAGGGCTACTGGGAGGATGTCGGCACCCACGAGAGTTATGTGAAGGCCCAGGCCGACGTGCTCGAGGGAAAGGTCGACGTCGAACTCGACGGGTTCGAGATCTCTCCCGGTGTCTGGGTGGCCGAGGGTGCCGAGGTGCACCCCGACGCCGTGCTGCGGGGACCGCTCTACATCGGCGACTACGCCAAGGTCGAGGCCGGCGCCGAAATCCGGGAGCACACCGTCGTCGGCTCCAACGTGGTCGTGAAGAGCGGTGCCTTCCTGCACAAGGCGGTCGTCCACGACAACGTCTACATCGGGCAGCACAGCAATCTGCGTGGCTGTGTGGTCGGCAAGAACACCGACATCATGCGAGCCGCCCGGATCGAGGACGGCGCGGTCATCGGTGACGAGTGCCTGATCGGTGAGGAATCGATCGTCCAGGGCAATGTGCGCGTCTACCCGTTCAAGACGATCGAGGCGGGCGCGTTCGTCAACACCTCGGTGATCTGGGAGTCCCGCGGACAGGCGCATCTCTTCGGCGCCCGCGGTGTCTCCGGTGTGCTGAACGTGGAGATCACCCCCGAGCTGGCCGTGCGGCTGGCCGGTGCGTACGCGACGACCCTCAAGAAGGGCTCGACCGTCACCACCGCCCGTGACCACTCCCGTGGTGCCCGTGCGCTGAAGCGGGCCGTCATCTCCGCGCTCCAGGCCAGCGCCATCGACGTACGCGATCTGGAGAACGTGCCGTTGCCCGTGGCCCGGCAGCAGACCGCCCGGGGCAGCGCCGGCGGCATCATGATCCGGACCACACCCGGGGTGCCCGACTCCGTCGACATCATGTTCTTCGACAGCCAGGGCGCCGACCTCTCCCAGGGCAGTCAGCGCAAGCTCGACCGGGTGTTCGCGCGCCAGGAGTACCGGCGGGCGTTCCCCGGGGAGATCGGCGATCTGCACTTCCCGTCCAGCGTCTTCGACTCGTACACCGGATCGCTGCTGCGGAACGTCGACACCACGGGGATCGCCGAGTCCGGGCTGAAGGTCGTCGTGGACGCCTCCAACGGCAGCGCCGGACTGGTGCTGCCCAGCCTGCTCGGCAAGCTCGGTGTCGACTCGCTGACCATCAACCCCGGCCTCGACGAGTCCCGGCCCACCGAGACCGCCGACATGCGGCGCTCCGGGCTGGTCCGGCTCGGGGAGATCGTGGCCTCCTCGCGGGCCGCGTTCGGTGTGCGGTTCGACCCGGTGGGCGAGCGGCTCTCGCTCGTCGACGAGAAGGGCCGCATCGTCGAGGACGACCGTGCGCTGCTGGTGATGCTCGACCTGGTGGCCGCCGAGCGGCGCAGCGGGCGCGTGGCGCTGCCGGTGACCACCACGAGGATCGCCGAGCAGGTGGCCGCGTACCACGGCACGCAGGTGGAGTGGACGACGACCTCGCCCGACGACCTCACCCGGGTCGGGCGCGAGGACCAGACCATCTTCGGCGGCGACGGCCGGGGCGCGTTCATCGTGCCGGAGTTCAGTAGCGTGTTCGACGGTACGGCCGCCTTCGTACGGCTCATCGGGCTCGTGGCCCGAACCCAGCTCACGCTCAGCCAGATCGACGCGCGCATTCCGCGGGCGCATGTGCTCAGGCGTGACCTGGCCACGCCGTGGGCCGTCAAGGGTCTGGTGATGCGCCGGGTGGTCGAGGCGGCCGGCGACCGCTCCGTGGACACCACGGACGGTGTGCGGGTCGTGGAGAGCGACGGACGCTGGGTGATGGTGCTGCCCGACCCGGCCGAGGCGGTCACGCACCTGTGGGCCGAGGGTCCCGACGACGCCTCCGCCCAGGCCCTGCTCGACGAGTGGTCGGCGATCGTCGACAGCGCGGGCCGCTGACCCGCCGGAGGACGTGAGGACGTACCGCACGGCCACGCGCGCGTGCCGGACAAGTGCCCCCAAGGGGGCCTGTCCGGCACGCGGGCGGGGCCATTCGGAGGTACGGCGGACGACGTGCGACGATGTGCGGCATGCCGCAGCCACCCCCCGTTCGGCGGACAGTGACGCGTCCCTCGCGTCCGGACGCCTCCATGTCGTTGCTCACCAACGTCATGGACCACAGTCTCGACGACGGCTATGCCGAGGCCGCCGCCCGGAGGCGGGCCGAGGGCGCCGGCGGCATGCCGAAGACGGTGCGGGCCCGGCTGGGGCTCGCGGCCGGACTGGTCCTCGCGGCACTGGTCGTGACCGTCGGCGCGGCCCAGGCACGGGTCGCCGCCCCCACGGTCGCCAAGGAGCGCCAGGAGCTCATCGACCGCATCGACCGGGAGACCGACGCGGCGGACAAGCTGGAGACCAAGGTCGACGCCCTGCGGGACGACGTGGGCGACCGGCAGCGGCAGGCACTGAAGTCCAGCGGCGGCGGTGACGGGGCCGAACTGGTGGGCATCCTGTCGGGCGCCGTCGAAGTGCACGGCCCCGGCGTCAAGCTCGTCGTGAACGACGCCAAGGAGGCCTCCGGCGGCGGCAACGGGGACCCGCGTCAGACCTCCGGCTTCTCCGACACCGGGCGCATCCGCGACCGCGACATGCAGCGCGTGGTCAACGGGCTGTGGCAGTCGGGCGCGGAGGCGATCACCGTCAACGGGCAGCGTCTGACGGCGCTTTCCGCGATCAGGGCGGCCGGGGACGCGATACTCGTCGACAACAGGCCGCTGGTGCCGCCGTACACGGTGCTCGCGGTGGGGGACGGCGAGCGGCTGAGCCGCAGGTTCCAGGACAGCGCCGACGGGCTGTATCTGCATGCCCTCCAGGAGAACTACGGGATCCGGACGGCCATCTCCACACAGAAGGACCTCCGGCTGCCCGCGGCGCCGAGCGTGATCGTGAGAACAGCGCAGCCGAGCACCAAGAACGCGGAACCGAGCACCAAGAACACCGGGAAGGGCACATCGTGATCGCCGTACTGGGCCTCGTCGTGGGAGTCGTGGCCGGCCTGTTGGTCCGGCCCGAGGTGCCGGCTGCCGTCGAGCCGTATCTGCCCATCGCGGTCGTCGCCGCGCTGGACGCCGTGTTCGGCGGGTTGCGGGCCATGCTCGACGGCATCTTCGACGACAAGGTCTTCGTGGTGTCGTTCCTGTCGAACGTGGTCGTCGCCGCGCTGATCGTCTTCCTGGGCGACAAGCTGGGCGTGGGGGCGCAGCTCTCCACGGGCGTCGTGGTCGTCCTCGGCATCCGCATCTTCTCCAACGCCGCCGCGATCCGCCGGCACGTCTTCCGGGCGTGAGGCCGATGCACGACGACAGCGACAAGAGCGACAAGAGCCGCGACACCGGCGGTGGCGCGCCGCGCGAGGTCCGGGGCGCCGCTCCGCACCACCTGCGCGCGGAACTGCCCCAGGAGGTCCGTCCGGTACCGGCCGAGAGCGGTCCTGCCCGGTACTCACCACCGTCCCAGCGGGCCGGGCGGCCCCCGGAGCCCGGACGGGGCGACGGCGGAGGCAAGGGCGGCGAGCCGTCGCTGACGGGCCGTCAGCGGCTGCTCAAGGGGCTCTGGCCGCCGCGGCTGACCCGCGCGCAACTCATCGTGGCGCTGCTCCTGTTCGGCCTCGGCTTCGGCCTCGCCGTCCAGGTCGCCTCCAACAGCGACAGCGACAGCGCGCTGCGCGGCGCCCGCCAGGAGGACCTGGTCCGTATCCTCGATGAACTCGACGACCGCACGCAGCGTCTTGAGGACGAGAAGCAGGGTCTCGAGGACCAGCGGACCGAGCTGGAGAACAGCTCGGACCAGGCGGAGGAGGCGCGCAAGCAGACGGCCGAGAAGGAGAAGCAACTCGGCATCCTGGCGGGCACGGTGGCCGCGCGGGGACCCGGCATCACCATGACCATCGAGGACACGAAGGGGACGGTCGAGGCGGACATGCTGCTCGACGCGATCCAGGAGCTGCGTGCGGCGGGCGCGGAGGCCATCCAGGTCGACGACGTCCGGGTGGTCGCCGACACCTATCTCTCGGACTCGGGCAAGGGGATCGCCGTCGACGGGAACAAGATCAACGGTCCCTATCGTTTCAAGGTCATCGGCAAGCCGCAGGACCTCGAGCCGGCGCTCAACATCCCCGGAGGCGTGGTGCAGACCCTGGAGAAGGAGCAGGCCACGGTCACCGTGGAGCGTTCGACGAAGATCGTTGTGGACGCCTTGCGAGCCGCGGAGCGGCCTGACTACGCTCGGTCGACCTCGCAGTGAGGCGGGGGCGCATGGGGACCGTGCGGCGAGGGCATGAGCTTGCGGGGGGTCGACGCACCGAATGGCGGGTGCGTGGTGGAAACTGTCTGGTGGATACGGACGTTGTGAGGATGTCCGGGTCGACCGGTGTGTTCAATCAGGGTTCGTCCTGCCCCACGGGCGGGTCTGTTTCGGTCAAGGGGAATCGCCCGTGAAGTTGTTTGCGAAGTTGTTCGGCAAGAGCGCGCGAGAGGGCAGGGACAACGCGACCGCCCGTCATCGCGCACAGCCGCAGGAAGCGGAGCGTCCGCTCTTCCGCGACCAGGTCGCGGGTCAGGGCGGTGGCGTTTCGGGAGGTCAGGGCGCGTCGTCTGTTGACCCTGCCGCTTCCGGACGCATAGGTTTCGGGGATCCGTCGACCTCAGGTGCGGGTGGCGGCTTCGGCGCCGGCCCGTACGCGTCCCAAGCCCCTGGTGGGCAGCCGCGGCAGGAGGATCCGTCCATGTCGGCCCTGGTGTGTACGAGGTGCGGCAACCGCAACGCGGAGAACAGCCGCTTCTGCTCCAACTGCGGCGCGCCGCTGCGGGCCGGCGCGGTCCCGGAGCGTCCGTCGGAGACGACGTCCACGATCTCCATCTCCGGTCTCGAGGCCTACGACGCCGAGACCACCGGTCAGACGCAGATGCCGACGTTGTCGCCCGAGGCGCAGGCCGCGGTCGACGCGCTGCCGCTCGGCTCGGCGCTGCTGGTGGTGCGCCGGGGTCCCAACTCGGGCAGCCGCTTCCTGCTCGACAGCGAGCTGACCACGGCGGGCCGCCACCCGCAGAGCGACATCTTCCTGGACGACGTGACGGTCTCGCGTCGCCATGTGGAGTTCCGCCGCACGCCGGAGGGCACGTTCACGGTCGCCGACGTCGGCAGCCTCAACGGCACCTACGTCAACCGTGAGCGGATCGACCAGGTCGCGCTCGCCAACGGCGACGAGGTGCAGATCGGCAAGTACCGGCTGGTCTTCTACGCGAGCCAGCGGGGCATCTGAGCCTCCCCGGGCCCCGGGCCCGGGGAGAGACCGGGGAAGGCCCATGCCTCACACACCGAGTGGCGGTGCCGGCGGCGGCACCGCCGCCGCGGACCGCGGGCTGATGAGCATCGGCACGGTGCTGACCGTGCTGCGCGAGGAGTTCCCCGAGGTCACCGTCTCCAAGATCCGGTTTCTGGAGGCGGAGGGGCTCGTCGAGCCGCAGCGGACCCCGTCCGGGTACCGCAAGTTCACCGCCGGTGACGTCGAGCGCCTCGGGCACGTCCTGCGGATGCAGCGGGACCACTATCTGCCGCTGAAGGTGATCCGCGAACACCTCGACGCCCGCGAACGCGGCGAGGAGGTCCGCATCCCGTTCCCGGGCCGGCCGCGCGAGGCCGGTGACGGGGAGCGGCTGGAGGACCTGCTCGCCGAGCCGGAGCCGCCCGCCGCCGCCCGTCTCGGCCGCGAGGAGCTGCTCGCCGCTGCGGGGATCGCCGAGGAGCAGCTGACGGAGTGGGAGTCGTACGGGCTGCTCGCGCCGCTGCCGGACGGTACGTACGACGCGGAGGCCGCCACCGTCGCCACTCTGGTGGTGGAGCTGGGCCGGTTCGGCATCGAGCCGCGGCACCTGCGGGTGATGAAGGCCGCCGCCGACCGCGAGGCCGGCCTGGTCGACCAGGTGGTGGCCCCGCTGCGGCGCCACCGCAATCCGCAGACCAGGGCGCACGCGGAAGCGCGTACGAAGGAATTGGCCGGTCTCGCGGTGAAACTCCACGCCGCGCTGGTGCAGACGGCGCTGGGCATACGCCTGCCCTGACCCGGCCGCGGGCCCGCCGTGCGCCTGCCGTGAGCGGCGTCACGGCCCGCTGTTCGCCGAGGGCGGATACCCGCCCCGATCCCGCCTCGACTACCCAAACGTCCCGCCGTCGGCCTAGGGTTGCTGTGTGAACGAGCTCGATGTCGTAGGTGTCCGGGTCGAAATGCCCTCCAACCAGCCGATCGTGCTCCTGCGTGAAGTGGGGGGCGACCGCTACCTCCCCATCTGGATCGGCCCCGGGGAGGCGACGGCGATCGCCTTCGCCCAGCAGGGCATGGCCCCCGCGCGGCCGCTGACCCACGACCTGTTCAAGGACGTGCTGGAAGCCGTCGGCCAGGAGCTCACGGAGGTGCGCATCACGGATCTGCGTGACGGCGTCTTCTACGCGGAGCTGGTGTTCGCCAGCGGGGTCGAGGTGAGCGCGCGGCCGTCCGACGCCATAGCGCTGGCCCTGCGCACCGGCACCCCGATCTACGGGAGCGACGGCGTGCTCGACGACGCGGGCATCGCCATCCCGGACGAGCAGGAGGACGAGGTCGAGAAGTTCCGCGAGTTCCTCGACCAGATCTCGCCCGAGGACTTTGGCACCAGCAGCCAGTGATCCCGTCGGGTTCCGCGAGAGGCCCTGCCGCCCCCGCGCACAGGGGGCGCATGACGGCGCACGAAAGGCGCACAAGGGCATTCGACTAGCCTTTCCCCGCGGAAGGGCACGGGAAACCACTCCCAGGGTGATTATCACTCGGCGTGCCGAGTGTGGCGATCGTTGACGCACCCCTGGTGACTGCCTACCGTCGAGAAGGCAGGTCAAGGACGGAGGTCGGCGTGAGAAGCAGCGGCGACGGTACGGCTGGGGGTGCCCCCGGACGCATTCCGGGGGAGAGCGGCCGGTATGTGCTTCGCGCCGGTGCGCCCGGCCACGCGCCGTCGCGCCCTCTGCCGGTGCCGCACGGTCAGGCCGTTTCCGCCGCCCCGGCCGACGCCGCGGGTCCGGCCGGCCCGGCCGACCCGGCGGAGCGGATCGGCTACCGCGGGCCCACGGCCTGCGCCGCCGCCGGTATCACCTACCGCCAGCTGGACTACTGGGCCCGGACCGGGCTCGTCGAACCGAGCGTGCGGCCCGCGCACGGTTCGGGCAGCCAGCGGCTGTACAGCTTCCGCGACGTCGTCGTGCTGAAGATCGTCAAACGTTTCCTCGACACCGGGGTCTCCCTCCAGAACATCCGCACCGCCGTCCAGCACCTGCGGGAACAGGGGCTGCGGGACCTCGAGCGCGTGACGCTGATGAGCGACGGGGCGACGGTCTACGAGTGCACGTCGCCCGACGAGGTGCACGCGCTGCTCCAGGGCGGGCAGGGCATCTTCGGCATCGCCGTGGGAGTGGTCTGGCGGGACGTCGAGGGGGCCCTCTCCCAACTGCACGGGGAACGCGTCGACACGGGCGAGACGCTGGTGGGGGCGCACCCGGCGGACGAGCTGGCGCGGCGCCGGAACCGGGCGGTCTGAGGCCGCGGCGGGAGTACCGCCGACCGGCGTGGTCCGAGGGTCTCCCGGGCGCCCGGCGGGACGCGGGCCGTTCGTGTTCCCGCGTCGTCGGTTCGTGTTGTCAGTGGTGTGGTGCAGCATCGGAGATGTGCGAAGCGCGCCCACGATCCTGCATCTCGACATGGATGCCTTCTACGCCTCGGCGGAGCAGGCAGCCAAACCCAGCCTGCGCGGAAAGGCCGTCGTCGTGGGCGGCCTCGGGCCGCGCGGGGTGGTGGCCACGGCCTCCTACGAGGCGCGGGTCTTCGGGGTCCACTCGGCGATGCCCATGGGGCAGGCGCGGCGGCTCGCCCCCCACGCCGCCTACCTGGTGCCCCGCTTCGGCTTCTACCGCGCCATCAGCGACCAGGTCATGGGGCTGCTGCGCGCCCTGTCACCGCTGGTGGAGCCGCTCAGCCTGGACGAGGCCTTCGTCGACCTGGAGGCCGGCGGAGTCGCCTGGGACGAGGAGTCGGCGCGGCTGGCCGGGGTCAAGCTGCGTGCGGACATCAAGGCGGTCACCGGGCTGACGGGCTCGGTCGGGCTGGCCGCTTCCAAGATGCTCGCCAAGATCGGCTCCGAACAGGCCAAGCCGGACGGCCTGGTGATGATCCGGCCAGGCACCGAACGGGCCCTGCTCGGCCCGATGTCGGTGCGCACCCTGCCCGGCGTCGGCCCCGCCACCGGGGACCATCTGCGGCGCGGCGGGATCACCACCGTCGAGGAGATCGCCGAGGCCGGGGAGGCGGAGCTGGTCCGGCTCCTCGGCAAGGCGCACGGACAGTCGCTGTACGCCATGGCGCTCGCGCGCGACGAACGGCCGGTGGTGGCCGAGCGGGACACGAAGTCGGTCTCCGTGGAGGACACGTACGACGTGGACATCCACGACCGGGTGCGGGTCCGTACGGAGGTGACGCGGCTCGCGGAGCGGTGCGTACGGCGGCTGCGGGAGGCGGGGCTCTCGGGGCGCACCATCGTGCTGAAGGTGCGGCGGTACGACTTCTCCACGCTGACCCGCTCCGAGACCCTGCGCGGGCCCACGGACGACCCGGCGGTGGTGCGCGAGGCGGCCGGGCGGCTGCTGGAGTCGGTGGACACGACCGGTGGCGTACGGCTGCTCGGCGTCGGGGTCAGCGGGCTCGCCGACTACACGCAGGAGGACCTGTTCGCGCAGGCGCATCTGGAGGCCGGGAGGACTGCCGTGCCGTCGGAGGAAACGGGGCGGGACGCGGGGCCCGGGGAACCCGGCGGGGCGCCGCCGGGAGCGGACGACGACGCGGTGCGCGGGGAGGCCGCCGGGGCGGCGGAGCGGCACTGGCGGCCCGGGCAGGACGTGACGCACGCCGAACTCGGGCCCGGGTGGGTGCAGGGCAGCGGGCTGGGGCGAGTCACCGTACGGTTCGAGACGCCGCAGTCGGCGCCGGGGCGGGTACGTACGTTCCGGGCGGAGGACGCCGACCTCCAGCCGGCGGATCCGCTGCCGCTGCTGTCTGGGCCGGGCCCGGACGCCGGTCCGCCGCCACGGATACCCGCGGCGGCCCCGGCAGGCCCCGGCCCCGGCACCGAGGTGCACGACCCCGGCACCGAGCCGCAAGGCCCCGGCACCGAGCCGCAGGGCCCCAGCACCGAGGTGCAGGCCTCCGGCCCCGAGCCGCAGGGCCCCGGCACCGAGGTGCGGGACCACGGCGTCGGGACACACGGCTTCGGCGGTGCCGCTGGCGGGGGTGCGGCCCAGCCGCGTGGCTCCGGTGGGCTTGGCTCCGGCGCCGAGGCGTGCGGAGAGGGCGTCGGGGCGGGTGCGGAAGCTTCCGACGGCGTGGATCCGGGCGCCGCCTGGACTCGCGGTCCGGACACGGGTACCCGCAGAGACACCGGCGGGGCGCACGGCCCCGGCGGGGGGACGGGCGGGGACAGCCACGGCGCCAGGACGGGAGGGGGCGCCGTCGAGCCCCGTGGCCCGGGCGCCGATGCCCGTGGGGGCGGGGGGCGGGTGTGCGGCCCGGGAACAACCGACGCCGGACGTGCGGGTTCCGGTGCCGGCGCGCCCTGTGCCGACCCCCGGCGTGGCCGGGCTCAGGACGCCTCGTCCGTGCCCGCCAGTTCGTCCGTCGGTGCCGGGAGGGCGCCGTCGGCGCCCTCGCCGACCTCGGCTCCGTCCCTGCCTCCCGCCACTCGGCCGAACGAGTGGTCCGGGGCCGGGGGAGAGGCGGCGGCGTCGAGTCCGTAGTGGTGGCAGAGTTGCAGTTCCTGCTCGGGGGACAGGTGGCGGCCGACGCCGAAGTCCGGGGCGTCCCTGATCAGGGCACGCTCGAAGGGGACGCGCAGGGTGCCGTCCTCGAGCGCGCTGGGGCCCAGCGGCACGAACGCGTCCCGGGAGAAGAGGCCGGTGCGTATGGCGGCCCACTCCGGGAGCCCGGTGGCGTCGTCGAGGTAGACCTCGTCGATCGTGCCGATCTTGGCGCCCTTGCGGTCGAACGCCTTGCGGCCGATCAGATTGCGCGGATCGATGTCGGTCTGCACGGTCCCGTCCCTCCTGGCTGTGCGTGTCGGGAACACCACGAAACGGCATGTTCCGGGCGGCGGCCACTCGACAACCGGCCCCAAGGACCCGCTGGTAGGCTGGTGAGCGGCCGTCGACCCCGCGCGGGAGAGCCCTCCGGACACAGTCCGGGGGCGCCGAAGGAGCAACTCCTCCCCGGAATCTCTCAGGCACCCGTACCGCGCGGACGAGGTCACTCTGGAAAGCAGAGCGGATATCGACGGTGTCCGCTCTCACCGACGGTGAAAGCCGCAGCGCCCGCTCAGGGCCGGTCCGGCGAAGCTCTCAGGTCGAGATGACAGAGGGGGAGGCCGCTGGGGTACCCGCGCCGAGGTGCCCCTCGCAGGTCGCGCCAGACCAGGAGGCCTCCGCAATGACCGCCCACCGCACTCCGCTCTCCCAGCTCGAACAGGGCATCCCGTTCGAACAGCGCCACATCGGCCCCGACGCCGGGGACCGCGCGAAGATGCTCGCCCAGGTCGGCTACGGCTCGCTCGACGAGCTGACCGCGGCCGCCGTCCCCGACGTGATCAAGAACGCCGAGGCGCTGGGACTGCCCGGCGCCCGCACCGAGCCCGAGGTACTGGCCGAACTGCGCGGCCTCGCCGACCGCAACCAGGTGCTCACCCCCATGATCGGCCTGGGCTACTACGGCACCTTCACGCCCCCGGTCATCCTGCGCAACGTCATGGAGAACCCCGCCTGGTACACGGCGTACACCCCGTACCAGCCGGAGATCTCGCAGGGCCGCCTCGAGGCGCTGCTCAACTTCCAGACCGTCGTCGCCGACCTCACCGGGCTGCCCACCTCCGGCGCCTCCCTCCTCGACGAGGGCACCGCGGCCGCCGAGGCGATGGCGCTGTCCCGGCGGATGGGCCGCAACAAGAACGGCCTGTTCCTCGTCGACGCGGACACGCTGCCGCAGACCGTCGCCGTGCTGCGGACCCGGGCCGAGCCGACCGGCGTCGAGGTCGTCGTCGCCGACCTGAGCGACGGCATCCCGGCCGGGATCGCCGAGCGGGAGATCAACGGCGTCCTCGTGCAGTACCCGGGCGCCTCCGGAGCCGTACGCGACCTCCGCCCCGTCATCGAACAGGCGCACGAGCTCGGTGCGCTCGTCACCGTCGCCGCCGACCTGCTCGCCCTCACGCTGCTCACCTCGCCCGGCGAGCTCGGCGCCGACATCGCGGTCGGCACCACCCAGCGCTTCGGTGTCCCCATGGGCTTCGGCGGGCCGCACGCGGGCTACATGGCGGTGGACGAGAAGTTCGCGCGCAGCCTGCCCGGCCGTCTCGTCGGCGTCTCCGTGGACGCCGACGGCAACAAGGCGTACCGGCTCGCCCTGCAAACGCGGGAGCAGCACATCCGCCGCGAGAAGGCGACCAGCAACATCTGCACCGCCCAGGTGCTGCTCGCCGTGATGGCCGGGATGTACGCCGTGTACCACGGCGCCGAGGGGCTGCGCACCATCGCCCGGCGCACCCACCGCTACGCCGCGATCCTCGCCGCCGGGCTCACCGCGGGCGGGGCCGAGGTCGTGCACGGCGCCTACTTCGACACGCTGACCGTGCGGGTGCCCGGCCGGGCCGCCGAGGTGGTCGCCGCCGCCCGGGAGAACGGCGTCAACCTGCACCAGGCCGACGCCGACCACGTCTCGCTGGCCTGCGACGAGACCACCACGCGGGACGCGCTCGGCGCGGTGTGGGGCGCGTTCGGCATCGAGGCGGACGTCGAGACGCTGGACGCCGTCACCGAGGACGCGCTGCCCCAGGCGCTGCTGCGCACCGACGAGGTCCTCACCCACCCCGTCTTCCACCAGCACCGCTCCGAGACCGCGATGCTGCGCTATCTGCGCCGGCTCGCCGACCGCGACTACGCGCTGGACCGCGGCATGATCCCGCTGGGCTCCTGCACGATGAAGCTCAACGCGACCACCGAGATGGAGCCGGTCACCTGGCCCGAGTTCGGGCAGCTGCACCCCTTCGCCCCGGCCGAGCAGGCGCAGGGCTACCTCACCCTCATCCGTGAGCTGGAGGAGCGGCTGGCGGAGGTCACCGGCTACGACAAGGTCTCCCTCCAGCCCAACGCGGGCTCCCAGGGCGAGCTGGCCGGGCTGCTCGCGGTGCGCGGCTACCACCGTGCCCACGGCGACGAGCAGCGCACGGTCTGCCTGATCCCGTCCTCCGCGCACGGCACCAACGCCGCCAGCGCGGTCATGGCCGGGATGAAGGTCGTCGTGGTGAAGACCGCCGGGGACGGCGAGATCGACGTCGAGGACCTGCGCGCCAAGATCGAGAAGCACCGGGACGAGCTGGCCGTCCTGATGATCACCTACCCGTCGACGCACGGCGTGTTCGAGGAGCACGTCGCCGACATCTGCGCCGCCGTGCACGACGCGGGCGGCCAGGTCTACGTCGACGGCGCCAACCTCAACGCGCTGGTCGGGCTCGCCAGGCCGGGGCACTTCGGCGGCGACGTCTCCCACCTCAACCTGCACAAGACCTTCTGCATCCCGCACGGCGGCGGTGGTCCCGGTGTCGGCCCGGTGGCCGTCCGCGACCACCTGGCGCCGTATCTGCCCAACCACCCGCTACAGCCCGCGGCCGGCCCCGAGACGGGCGTCGGTCCGGTCTCGGCCGCGCCCTGGGGCTCCGCCGGCATCCTGCCGATCTCCTGGGCGTACGTCCGGCTGATGGGCGGCGAGGGGCTCAAGCGCGCCACGCAGGTGGCCGTGCTCTCCGCCAACTACATCGCCAAGCGGCTGGAGCCGCACTTCCCGGTGCTGTACACCGGCCCCGGCGGGCTGGTCGCCCACGAGTGCATCATCGACCTGCGGCCGCTGACCAAGGCCACCGGCGTGAGCGTGGACGACGTCGCCAAGCGGTTGATCGACTACGGCTTCCACGCGCCGACGATGTCGTTCCCGGTGGCCGGGACGCTGATGATCGAGCCGACCGAGTCGGAGGACGTGAGCGAACTCGACCGGTTCTGCGAGGCGATGATCGCCATTCGCGCGGAGATCGAGAAGGTCGGCGCGGGCGAGTGGCCCGCGGACGACAACCCGCTGCGCAACGCCCCGCACACGGCCGCCGCGCTCGGCGGCGCGTGGGACCACGCGTACACCCGCGAGGAGGCGGTGTTCCCGGCCGGGGTGTCGGCCGCGGACAAGTACTGGCCGCCGGTGCGCCGGATCGACCAGGCCTTCGGCGACCGGAACCTGGTCTGCTCCTGCCCGCCGCTGGACGCCTACGCGCAGTGATCGTCCGCGCGAACGCGTCGGGGCCGGTCCGGGAGTGCTCTCCCGCCGGCCCCTTCGTGGTCGTGCTCCGCCCTCCGGCTCAGGCGGCCGTCATCGCCCGGGCACCACTGCGGTGCGGGGCGATGACCCGGCCGTCGGGCAGGAGCTCACCGGTGTCCTCGAAGAGCAGAACGCCGTTGCACAGCAGGCTCCAGCCCTGTTCGGGGTGGTGCGCCACGAGGCGGGCGGACTCCCGGTCGGCGGATTCTGCGGACGGACACGGTGGCTGGTGCTTGCACATGGTGGAGGGGATCTTTCGCTCTGTCGTGATGTGTGAGGTGAGTGTCGGTTCTGCCCTGCGGCTCGATGCGTCGTTCATGGCCGCCCCCCGTTGGCGAAGTGTCTTGCTCGGACCCAGTGTTGCCCTGCGGGCGTCGATCCGCAGGGATTTCGCGGCACCGCTTCTCACAGGTTCTAGACGCATCACTCGCCCGGGTGGTTCAGCCCGACAGTACCGTCACTTCGGATGGTTGGCGATGGTCGGAACAGGCTAGTCAAGCCGGGCTGACCAGCGGATTTTCCCTCTAACGAGCGAGGGGCGGCGCGATTGAGCGCAGGTCCGTACCTAGGGTGCCGTGCCGTGCGCGACGAGTGTTCAGGGGTGCGCCGTACGTTCCCCGACCGACAACGGCCCCGCCCGGTGAGGGGCGGGGCCGTTGTCGGTCAGGCGGCGGGGGAGTCCGCGTGGGCCGGGCCCACGGGGTCCGGGGGGCCGAGGAGGGGGGACGGGGCCGTGCGCAGGGTGAGCATGGGGAGCAGGTCGGCGGCCCGGTACGGGCGGTGCGCGGCGATGCCGGGCGGTGCCGGCGCCAGCGGCACCAGCAGGTCGGTGGCGAGCGGGGCGCCGCTCGCCCCGTCGGCGGTGGGGTCGCCGTGCAGCCAGAGCGTGAGCATGTAGAGCTCCGGCACGGACAGCAGCCGGGGCTGGTGCGGCTGTGCCGCCGCCTCGGCCTGGCGCAGCGCGAGTTCCGTGGAGGCGATGTACGGGCCCTCGAAGAAGTGCGAGAAGGCCCAGCCGTCGGGCGTCAGCATCGTCTCCGCGGCGGCCACCGCCCGGTCGCCGCTGCGGATGAGGAACCGCCACCCGGTGAGCCTGGTGGTGGCGCCCGCGGCGGTGTTCCGCTCCAGGACGTGCACCGGAAGCGGCAGATCGGGCGTGACGGGGCCCGGCGCGGCGCGCAGCGAGGGGGTGCGCGCCTCACGGACCGCGGTCGGGGAACCGAGTGCCGTCAGGACGGAGCGCAGGGCGGGGGCGGGAGCCGGGGGGACATGCAGCGGCATGGTGGGTCGCCTCTCATTCGACAGGCACGGTGGCGCGCAGGCGTGGGTGGGCGTGCGGACGACGCTGTCAGCTCTCGGGGTCAGAGGTGGCGGGGCCGGTACCCGGACGGCTGACGGCACCGTGACGAAAACGACGGTGCTGTGACGACAGGGCGGGGACCGCGAACGTCAACTCTCTGCCTCGTTCGCGAATTTTATACGACGTGTGTTCGCCCGATGTTTCGTCTAGACGTTGTCGTCATCAACAACAAGCGGCTATTCGGTCGCGAAAAAGCACGGGTTTGTCCCGGTCCGGAGTGGGTACCCGGCCCGTGACCTCGGAATACGCTGTGGAAGGGGACGGCTGAATCTCGTTGGCGTTTTTCACGAGATGCACGAGATGGTTGAGAACCGGAACTGCTTACTGCTTCATGCCCCCTGAATGTGCCTGTGGACCACCGCTCCAGCGTAGCGGCGCGGCGCTTCGCGTGAAGGAGTAA
Source organism: Streptomyces sp. NRRL F-6676 (assembly GCF_000725625.1). Lineage (GTDB taxonomy): Bacteria > Actinomycetota > Actinomycetes > Streptomycetales > Streptomycetaceae > Streptomyces. The sequence continues at coordinate 65,847 of NZ_JOHS01000033.1, read as the reverse complement.
TCGAAGGAGTGGGCCATGAGCGGGACGGGACGGACGGTGCGTGACCGGCCGTCGCCGACCGGGACGTTATCGATCGCCGAGCCGGGGCATCATCCCCCGTGACCCATGACAGCAGCGGCCGTACCCTCGGCCTGCCCATTCGAGGAGGGACACTTCGATGGGGGAGAAGGTCGTGGCAGGGCCGTTCGACCTGTCGGATCGTCACCGGTATCGCGACAAGCTCCGGGACTGTCTGACGGGGCTGGGACGGCTGCTGGAGGAGAAGCGATTCGACCGGCCCAGGAACCTGATGGGCCTGGAGATCGAACTCAATCTCGTCGACGGCGACGGTCAGCCGCGCATGATGAATGCACAGGTCCTGGAAAGGATAGCCAGTCGGGATTTCCAAACAGAACTCGCCATGTTCAATCTGGAAGTCAACATCGCCCCACACCGGCTGGGTGAGCGGGTTTTCGACCGGCTCGCGGAGGAGTTGCGCACGTCACTCGCGTACGCCGACCGGAAAGCCGGCGAGCTCGACGCCGGAATCGTGATGATCGGCATTCTGCCGACGCTCGACCGGGACGACCTGGTGTCGTCGAACCTTTCCGCCGTCGACCGCTACACGCTGCTCAACGACCAGATCGTCGCCGCGCGCGGTGAGGACTTCAAGCTCGACATCGACGGCGTCGAACGGCTCGTCTGCACCTCCCGTTCCATCGCGCCGGAAGCCGCCTGCACCTCCGTGCAGCTGCATCTTCAGGTCACGCCCGAGCGGTTCGCCGACGTGTGGAACGCGGCCCAGGCGGTCAGCGCCGCGCAGATCGCCGTCGGCGCCAACGCGCCCTTCCTGTTCGGGCACGAGCTGTGGCGCGAGTCGCGGCCGCCGCTGTTCCAGCAGTCCACCGACACCCGCCCGCCGGAGCTCCAGGCGCAGGGGGTGCGGCCGCGCACCTGGTTCGGGGAACGGTGGATCTCCTCCGCGTACGACCTGTTCGAGGAGAACCTGCGCTACTACCCCGCGCTGCTCCCGATCTGCGACGAGGAGGAACCGCTGCGCGTGCTCGACGAGGGCGGCGCCCCCAAGCTCTCCGAACTCGTCCTGCACAACGGCACGATCTACCGCTGGAACCGCCCGGTGTACGAGGTCGTCGACGACGTCCCGCACCTCAGGGTGGAGAACCGGGTGCTGCCCGCAGGGCCGACCGTGATCGACGTCGTCGCCAACGCGGCCTTCTACTACGGTCTCGTCCGCGCGCTCGCCGAGGAGTCGCGGCCGGTGTGGACGAAGCTGCCGTTCGAGGCCGCGGCCGACAACTTCGAGGCGGCCTGCCGGTACGGCATCGACGCCCGGCTGCGGTGGCCGCGGCGCGGCCGGCTCGGCGGGGTCGCGGAGGTCGACGCGGTCACCCTCGTCCGCGAGGAACTGCTGCCGCTCGCCCGGGCCGGGCTGGACGCATGGGGCGTGGAGCCCGCCGACCGGGACCTGTACCTCGGCGTCATCGAGGAGCGGTGCCGGCGGCGGACCAACGGCGCGAAGTGGCAGGCCGAGACGTTCCACCACGCGCTGGAGAAGGGCCTCGGCCGGGACGCGGCACTGGCGGCGACGACGCGGCGGTACCGGGAGCTGATGCTGAAGGGCGAGCCGGTGCACGGCTGGCCGGTGGGACTGCCGGAGCCGGTGCCGCTGGGCAGCTGAGCGGGGGCGCGCTCCGGCCGGGGCGCCGCCCGCGCCCCCCCGCGGGGCCGAGCCTCGTGCGTCGGAGGCGGCTCACGGGGCCGAGCCCCGTGCGTCGGAGGCGGCTCACGGCGCCGAGCCTCGTGCGTCGGGGGCGGCTCACGGGGCCGAGCCCCGCACCCGGGGCGCCCCCCGGCTGCCGCTCCCTCGGTCGGCGCCGCCGCAACCTGCCCCCCTTCGCCGGACCTCCCCTCGCGTCGGGCAAGCTGGGGGGGAAGGCGGGACGGCGCTACGGAGGCGGGTGTGCGGGTGGATGCGGAGCCGGCGGGGGATCTCCTGACCGAGGAACGGCCGGCGCGGCGGACGCTGCGGGACGAGACGCTGCTCGTGCTGGCGCTCTCGCTCGGGGCGAGCGGAGTCTCCGCGCTGATCAGCTTCATCGGGTCGGTGACCAAGCCCGGCGGGCTGAAGGACCAGGCCGCCACGCTCAACGCCTCGGCCGCGCCCGGCCGCCCCTGGCTCGACCTCGCCTGGCAGCTGTTCGGGATCGCCACCGCGCTGGTCCCCGTCGCCCTCGTCGCCCACCTGCTGCTGCGCGAGCGGCAGTCGCTGCGCACCCTCGGCTTCGACCGCACCCGCCCCTGGCCCGACCTCGGGCGGGGCGCGGTGATCGCCGCGGTGATCGGCAGCACGGGCATCGCCTTCTACCTGGCCGCGCGCGGGCTCGGCTTCAACCTCACGGTGGTGCCGGAGGCGCTGCCCGACGTGTGGTGGAAGTACCCCGTGCTCGTCCTCTCCGCGGTGCAGAACGCCGTGCTCGAAGAGGTGATCGTGGTCGGGTACCTGCTGCGCCGCCTCGGGCAGCTCGGCTGGTCGCCGGGGACCGCACTGGTCGGCAGTGCGGTGCTGCGCGGCTCCTACCACCTCTACCAGGGCATCGGCGGCTTCCTCGGCAACATGGCGATGGGCGTCGTCTTCGTCCTCCTCTACCGGCGCTGGGGCCGGGTGGGGCCGCTGGTGGTGGCCCACTCGCTGCTCGACATCGGCGCGTTCGTCGGATACGCGCTGCTCGCGGGGAAGGTGGACTGGCTGCCCACGGCGTGAGTCCGCCGTGGGCGGTGGCGGGCGCCGTCAGGCGTGGAGTTCGCCGTCGATGACGGTCACCGCGTGGCCGGTCAGCAGGGTGCGCTCGCCGCGCAGCTCCGTGCGGACCAGTCCGGAGCGGGCGGAGGCCTGGAGCCCGGTGAGGGTGATGCGGCCCAGGCGCGCCGACCAGTAGGGGGCGAGGGCCGTGTGGGCGGCCCCGGTGACCGGGTCCTCGTCGATGCCGATGCGCGGGAAGAAGCAGCGCGAGACGAAGTCGTGGCCCCGGGCGGGATCGTCGGCGCGGGCGGTGGCGATGACGCCGCGCTCGAAGCCGCGGGCGAGGGCGTCCAGGTCGGGTGTCAGATTCCGCACGGTCTTCTCGTCGGGGAGGACGACGAGCAGTTCGCCGACGCTCGGACCGGTGCCGAAGGCGGCGACCGGGGCGGCGCCCAGCACCTCGGCGAGGCCGACCGGAACCGGTTCCTCGGTGAGCGGTGCGGTGGGGAAGTCCAGCGTGACCGCGCCGTCGGCGCCGGGCGCGGCCCGCAGTACGCCGCTGCGCGAGGCGAAGCGTACGGGGCCCTCGTGGGCGCCCGTGGTGTGCAGGACGTGGGCGGTGGCGAGCGTGGCGTGGCCGCACAGCGGGACCTCGGTGGCGGGGGTGAACCACCGCAGGGCCCAGTCGGCGTCCCCGCCCTCGGGCAGACGGTGGGCGAACGCGGTCTCGGCGTGGTGGACCTCGCGGGCCACCTGCCCCAGCCAGCCGTCGTCCGGGAACTCGTCCCCGTCCAGGAGCAGGACCCCCGCCGGATTGCCGGTGAAGGGGCGGGCGGCGAAGGCGTCGACGATTCGGATGCGCATGGGACGACGTTAAGCGGGCCGCGGCAGAACCGGCCAAGGCCAATCCGCGGTGCGTGGCACTGCTTCGGCGCGGGGCGCGCAGGCTGAAGCCGCAGGTCGGCAGGGGGTTGCCGTAAGCCCGTTTCCGATATATCGTTGAGGCATCGCGAACGATCGACGATGGAATGGAAGTGGTGAAGATGCGTACGCGTGGACAGGACTTCGGGTTCGAGCACGAGCATGGTCACGGTCATGGACACGGCCGGCACGGTGGAGAGGGACGGCACGGGGGGCCCGGCTTCGAGGGGGTGCGGGCGGCGTTCGGGCCGTTCGGGCCCGGAGGCGGTGGGCCGCACGGTCCCTTCGGCGGGCCGGGCTTCGGGCCCGGGCCCTGGGGCGGCCGCGGCAAGGGCGGACCGCGCGGCCGGGCGCGGCGCGGCGATGTGCGCGCCTCGATCCTGGCGCTGCTCAAGGACCGGCCCATGCACGGCTACGAGATGATCCAGGAGATCGCCGAGCGCAGCGGCGGGGCGTGGAAGCCCAGCCCCGGCTCGGTCTACCCGACCCTCCAGCTGCTGGAGGACGAGGGCCTGATCGCCAGTGAGACCGAGGGTGGCAAGAAGCTGTTCTCGCTCACCGAGCAGGGCCGCGCCGCCGCCGACGAGGGCCCCGAGGCGCCCTGGGAGGAGGCCTCGCGCGGGGTCGACTGGGAGGCGCTGAACGAGATCCGGCAGGCCGGGTTCGGCCTCATGGAGGCGTTCGGCCAGGTCTGGAAGACCGGGAACAAGGAGCAGCGCGAGAAGGCGCTGACGGTCATCAACGAGGCGCGCAAGAAGCTGTACCTGATCCTCGCCGACGAGGACTGACAGCGACGCCCCGGACCTGACGGTGCGTCAGGCTCCGCGCGCCCCGACGGCGTCCCGTGGACCACTGTCCGCGGGACGCCGTTTCGCGTGTCCTCCCGCCCGGGGGAAATGCGGGGCCGTGTCATCCGCAAGGAGGAGGCGCACGGGAGAGGACCCACCTTGCGTGGGATCCGCGAATGCTGCCGGCTGGGGATGACGTGGGGGTGCCGGTGTTGATGGGGTGGGGGATGTGCCAACCACCCAGTGCCGGCAGCCGGCCACCGTGCCCGGCCCGCGCCACAGCGACCTCGACGCGCAGCTCACCGACGACCTGACGTCCGTCGTCGCCGCGGCACGCCGCCGGGCGGTGCGCGACGGCGACCGTCAGATCGACACCGCCCACCTCCTGCACGCCCTGCTCGAGTCGGACCCCGAGGTGCGGGCCGCGATCGGGGACCGCCGCACGGTGGCCCGGCTCCTCGGCTACCTCGTGCAGCGCAGCATCGGCTACGGGCTGCGCTGGCAGAGCAGCGTCGAGGACTCCGGCGCGGTTCCCGCGCTGGGCGGGCCCGGCGGCTGGTCGCCGGCCGCGGCCGAGGTGATGGCGGCGGCACGGCGGCGCGCACGGCGCGGCCGGCGCGGTGCGACACGGGGGATGGACGTCCTCGCGGCGGTGGCCGCGGCCCCCGGCTCGCGGGCGGTGGAGGTGCTGCGCCGGGTGGGCGTCGACCCCGCGGTACTGCTCGGGCGGATCGCGCTGACGGATTACGTGACACGGAACTGACGGGATACCCGGCCGGGACCGGCGGAGTGCGTAACCGGGGACTGGCGGAGCAGGTGGCCGGGGACCGGCGGAGTGCGTGACCGGGGAGCGGTGGAGTACCCGGCCGGGGAGCGGCGGAGTGCGTCGCCCGGAACTGACGCCTGTGTGACCGGGAACCGCCGCACCGGCCGGGAGTGGCGGGGGACAGGGGCCATTGGGGGTGACGGTCCTGTCGGCGGCTGTCATCATGTGCCGGTGCGTACCTCTGGAGACGGCCGGGGCGGCCGGGGCGGCCGTGGACACGGTGTGGCGCTGGGGCTCGCCCTCGGCTCGGCGGTCGCCTTCGGCGGCTCGGGGGTCGCGGCGAAGCCGCTGATCGAGGCGGGGCTCGAACCCCTCCACGTGGTGTGGCTGCGGGTCGCGGGCGCCGCCGTCGTGATGCTCCCCGTCGCCGTACGGCACCGCGCGCTGGTGCGGCGGCGTCCCGTGCTGCTCGCCGGGTTCGCGCTGCTCGCCGTCGCCGGTGTCCAGGCCTGCTACTTCGCCGCGATCTCCCGCATCCCGGTCGGGGTGGCGCTGCTTGTGGAGTACCTCGCGCCCGCGCTGGTCCTCGGCTGGGTGCGGTTCGTGCAGCGGCGGCCCGTGACGCGGTCGGCCGCGGTGGGGGTCGTCCTCGCGGCCGGCGGGCTCGCCTGCGTGGTCGAGGTGTGGTCGGGACTGGCCTTCGACGCGCTCGGGCTGGTGCTCGCGCTCGGTGCGGCCTGCTGCCAGGTCGGCTACTTCGTGCTGTCCGACCACGGCGGCGACGCGGAGGGGGAGGCGGCCCCGGACCCGCTGGGCGTGATCGCGTACGGGCTGCTGGGCGGGGCGCTCGTCCTGACGGCGGTGGCACGGCCGTGGCAGATGGAGTGGTCCGTGCTCGGCGGCGACGCGGCCATGAACGGCACCCGGGTGCCGGCGGTGCTGCTGCTCGGCTGGATCGTGCTCATCGCGACCGTCCTCGCCTACGCCACCGGCGTCCTGGCCGTGCGGCGGCTGTCGCCGCAGGTGGCGGGGGTCGTGGCATGCCTGGAGGCGGTGGTGGCGACGGTGCTCGCCTGGGTGCTGCTCGGCGAACACCTGTCGGCGCCGCAGGTGATCGGCGGCGCGGTGGTGCTGACCGGGGCGTACGTGGCCCAGCGGGCCGCGCGGGCGGTGCCGGCACCGGCACCCGTGGCGGCCGGCGGGGCGCACCCGCCCGCCGCCGCACCCCGGCCCGAGACCGCCCGCACGGAGGAGTCGCCGCCCCGCTAGGGCTGCCCGGGAGCGGTCACTGTCCCGGCAGGTACCCCGGCACCGCCGTCCCCGGCGCCAGACCGGGGTCGGCCACCGGTGCCCCGTACGCCGGGCGGACCGGCACCACGCCCGCCCAGTACGGCAGGCCGAGGTCCTCCGGCTCGTCGTTGACCCCGCCGGTGCGCACCTTCGCCGAGACCTCCCCGAGGTCCAGGCGCAGCACGGCGGTCGCGGCCAGCTCCTTGGCGTTGGCCGGGCGGGAGTCGGCCGAGCGGCCCGGGACCACGTGGTCGACCAGGGCGTCCAGCGCCGTCCGCCGCTCCTCCGGGTCGGTCACCTGTTCGGCGATGCCGTGCACCACGACCGAGCGGTAGTTGAGCGAGTGGTGGAACGCCGACCGTGCCAGCACCAGGCCGTCGACATGCGTGACCGTCAGACACACCGGCAGCCCCGTCGCCGCCCGCTCCCGCCCCTGCTCCGCCTGCTGTTCCTGTCCCTGCTCCGCCTGTTGTTCCTGCCCCCGCTCGCGTCCACGCCCCGCCATCCGCAGCGGCCGCGAGCCCGTCGACCCGTGCACGTACAGCCGTTCGCCGACCCGTCCGAACAGCGTCGGCAGCACCACCGGCGCCCCGTCGCGCACGAAGCCGAGGTGGCAGACGTAGGCCTCGTCGAGTATCGAGTGCACCAGCTCCTTGTCGTACGAGGCGCGCTTCGCCGCGCGCGTGGGAACGGTGCGGTCGGTCGGGGCGTAGGCGGCGGGCGGCTCCGACGGCGGCTGCGGGGTGGTCTCCGGCGCGGTGGCCGCGGTGGCGTGCGACATGACGTCTGGTCTCCCCTTGGATCTCACTGACTGAGTTGCACAGGATGTATTGCACTAGTGCATAATGTCGTTTGTGCTAGGAGAATATCCGATCGAAGGCCGGCGTGCGGCGGAGATTTCCGCGAGCATCGAACGCGGGGTGGGCAGCGGCGACCTGCTCCCCGGCCAACCGCTGCCCCCCATGCGGGAGTTGGCGACGTCACTCGGGGTGAATCCGAACACCGTCGCGGCCGCCTACCGCACCCTGCGGGAACGCGGGGTCATCGAGACCGACGGGCGGCGCGGCAGCCGGGTCCGGGCGAAGCCGGCGACCACTGCCCGGGAGTACGTCCGGGTCCAGGTCCCGGAAGGGGTGCGCAACCTCGCCGACGGCAACCCCGACCCCGCGCTCCTGCCCGCCCTGGGTGAGGCGTTCGCGGCGGCCGCCGGCCGGGCCGACCGTGCCCCCGTGCTCTACGGGGAGGACGCGGTGGAGCCGGAACTGACCCGGATCGCCCGCGCGGAACTGGACGCGGACGGTGTGCCGGACGGACCCGTGATCGTGGCCTCCGGATCGCTCGACGCGATCGAACGGGTGCTCACCGCCCATCTGAGACCCGGGGACGCGGTCGCCGTCGAGGACCCGGGCTGGGGCGGCCTGCTCGACCTCGTCCCCGCCCTCGGCCTGCGGACGGTCCCGGTTCGCGTCGACGACGAGGGGCCGCTGGCCGAGGACGTCCGCACGGCCCTCGCCGCCGGGGCCCGGGCCCTCGTCGTCACCGGGCGGGCGCAGAACCCGACGGGCGCCGTGGTGGGCGCCGCCCGCGCGCGTGCCCTGCGTGCCGTGCTGGCCGCGCATCCGGAGACCCTGCTGATCGAGGACGACCACGGCCACGCCATCGTCGACCTGCCCCTGCACCCGCTGGCCGGGACCACCCGCAGCTGGGCGCTGGTCCGCTCCGTGGCCAAGGCGTACGGCCCCGATCTGCGGCTCGCCGTGCTCACCGGGGATCCGGTCACGATCGACCGTGTGCAGGGCCGGCAGCGGCTCGGCCCCGGCTGGGTGAGCCGGCTGCTGCAACGGGCCGTCGTACGGCTGTGGGCCGACGGCGCGGTGGACGTGCCGGCGGTGGCGGCGGCGTACCGGCAGCGGCGCGAGGCGCTGATCGGGGCGCTCGCGGAGCGCGGGGTGGGCGCCCACGGGCGCAGCGGCCTGAACGTCTGGGTCCCGGTGCCGGACGAGACCGGCGCGGTGGCCCGGCTGCTGCACGCGGGCTGGGCGGTCGCCCCCGGCGCCCGCTTCCGGGCGGCGGCCCCGCCCGGCATCCGGATCACCGTCTCGGCCCTCACGCCGGAGGAGGCCGGGGCGGTCGCGGACGCCGTCGCCGCGGCGGTCGGGCCGGCGAGCGGCCCGCGGTACGTGTGACCGCTCTGGCCCCGCCGTGGCCTGTGCCGGCCGGTGGGGGGTGTTCGCGCAGTTCCCCGCGCCCCTTGGGGCGCGCCTACGCCCGCTTCCGGCTCTGCGTCAGGGCCGCGCCCGCCACAACGATCACCGCTCCCACGGGCGTCGACCACGCGAGCGGCTCGTCCAGGACCGCCACACCCGCCGCCGTGGCGATCACGGGGATGAAGTACGTGACCATCTGCGCCGTCGTCGGACCGACCTCGGCGACCAGGCTGTGCTGCACCAGCATGGCGAGGCCGGTGCCGAGCGCGCCCAGGGCGACGACGGCGAGCAGCGGCAGCACGGGAAGGCCGCTCGGCACGTCGGTGAAGAGCGGGGTGACCACCGCGAGCTGCACCGTCGCCAGGAGCAGCTGGGCGCCGGTGAGCGAGAGGTGGGAGGAGCCGGTGCCGGACAGCGTGCGGCGGACGTAGATCCAGCCGACGGGGTAGCTCAGCGAGGCGAGCAGGGCCAGCGCGGTGCCCGTGGCGTCCAGACCGTGGAAGCCCTGCCAGGCGCCCAGGACGGTGAGCACGCCCAGGAAGCCGAGGCCGAGCCCGGCGAAGCGGCGCCGGGTCGGACGGTCCTCGGAGAGCGCCACGAGCGACAGGGCCATGCCCCACAGCGGCGAGGTCGCGTTGCAGATGCCCGCGAGCGTCGACGGAATGGTCAGTTCCGCGTACGCGAACAGCGAGAACGGCAGCGCGTTGAGCAGCAGCGCCGCCACCGCGAGATGCCCCCAGGCGCGGGCCCCGCGCGGCAGCCGCTGCCGCTTCACCGCCATCGCGGCCACCAGCACCGCCGTGCCGAACAGCAGCCTGCCGAACGTCACCTGGAACGGGGCGTAGGCGTGCGTGCCCACCTTGATGAGCAGGAAGCTGAAGCCCCAGATCAGCGACAGCGCGCCGAAGCGCAGCCGCCAGTCGATCGCGGGACGGCCCGCCGGGGCGGGGGCGGGAGCGGAGGCGGCGGGAGGGGCGGACGGAACCGAATCCGGGGTGGGGGACGAGGCGACGGTGCTCATGGCGGCCAGCCTCGCGCAGTCGACCTCGTAGCACAATCGAGAATTGACGCCCGATATCTCGTAGCATCGCTTACATGTTGAACCTGGAGCGCCTGCGCACCCTCGACGCCCTCGCCCGGCACGGCTCCGTCAGCGCCGCCGCCGAAGGGCTGCACGTGACGACCTCGGCCGTCTCGCAGCAGCTCGCCAAGCTGGAGCGCGAGGTCGGCCAGCGGTTGCTCGCCAAGAACGGGCGGGGCGTACGGCTGACCGACGCCGGGCGGCTGCTCGCCGAGCACGCCGCGCGCATCCTCTCCCAGGTCGAGCTGGCCCGCTCCGATCTGGAGGCCCAGCGGGGGCGCGTGGTCGGGGAGTTGCGTCTGGCGGCGTTCCCCACGGCGGCGCGCGGGCTGTTCCCGGCGGCGCTCGCCGGGCTGCGCGTCCGGCACCCCTCGCTCCGGCTGCGCTCCTGCGAGCTGGAACCGGAGGCCGGCGTCGCCGGGGTGGTCCGCGGGGATCTCGACCTCGCGGTCGTCCTGGACTGGTACAACAAGCCGATGCCGCTGCCGGACGGGCTGGTCAAGGCCGCGCTCCTGGACGACCCGGCCGATGTGGCCATGCCGGCCGGGCACCGGCTGGCCGGCCGTGGGGAGGTGGATCTCGCGGAGTTCGCCGACGACGAGTGGATCACCTGGAACGAGGGCGAGTTCTGCCACGAGTGGCTGATGTTCACCCTGCGCTCCAAGGGCGTCGAGCCGATCATCGGCCACCGGGCCGCCGAGACGCACACACAGCTCGGGATGGTCGCCGCCGGGCTCGGCGTGTGCGTCGCCCCGCTGCTCGGCCGGGACCCGATGCCGGAGGGCGTGGTCACCGTGCCGGTGCGGCAGCGGGTGCGGCGCCATGTCTACGTGGTGTGGCGGGCGGACGCCGACCGCCGCCCGTCGATCCGGGCGGCGGTCGCGGCACTGCGGGAGGCGGCGGAGACGGTGGGGGTGTCCCGCGACGGGGAGGGCGCGTGAGGCCGCTACCGCCGGCCCAGTTTGCGGAAGTCCCAGGACACCGTCTTCTCCGGGGTGAGCCGGAGCCAGGCGTGCCGGCCGTCGTGCGGCATCTCCTCCAGACCGAAGTTCTTCCGGGCGAACAGGGTCTCCGGCACGTCCAGTTCGGCGCGCAGTTCGCCGGTGCGCGGGATCTCGCCCACGAACTCCACGGTCCCGGACAGCTCCACACCCCGCAGTTCGTCGTACTCCTCGCCGGTGTCGACGACGACGGCGACCCGCGGGTCCCGGCGCAGCTCCGCCCAGCGCTTGCTGCGCACCACGGAGTACAGCCACATCGAGGCGCCGTCCCACACGAACCAGAGGGTGCTCACGTGCGGGGCGCCGTTCGCGGAGACCGTGGCCACCCGGCAGTTGCGCTGGGTGGTGAGGAACCCGTCCAGCTCCGCCGGCGTCATCATGATCCTGCGCCCCCGGCGCTGGGTGACGGACATGCGTTCCCCTTCCCCGTTCCTCTTCCCCGTACCTCCGGCTCCGTTCCTCCCGGGTACCCGCCCGCTGCCGCCGGGTACCCGCCGCGCACCGGTCAGGCGAGCTTGATCGACTCGCCGTCCACGGTGATCTTCGCGGCGGCCAGCGGCTGGGTCGCCGGGCCCTTCTTCACGCTGCCGTCGCTGGCGGAGAACTGGCTGTTGTGGCACGGGCAGACGATCACGCCGTCGCTGATGCTGCTCACCGCGCAGCCCTGGTGCGTGCACTTGGACGAGAAGGCCTTGAACTCCCCCGCGCTCGGCTGCGTCACGACCACGCCCTGGTCGCCGAAGACCTTGCCGCCGCCCTCGGGGATGTCGGAGGTCTTCGCCAGTTCGGCGCCGCCGGAGCCCGAGCCCGAACCCGACCCGGAGTCCTGCGAGGCGCTGTCGTTGCCGCCCGTGCCGCCGCCGGTGCTCGCACTGGCGGAGGAGGAGTCGTCGTCCCCGCCGCCGCACGCGGTCAGCGCCACGGCGAGTCCCGCCGCGCCGACCGCCGCCACGACCGTACGACGGGCCGGAGCCGGAGCGGGGTGGAGCGATTCGCTGGTCATGCCGACGTTCCCTTCGAAGGTTGCCGCCACTGGTCACCGGCGTCCCCCGCCCGTGCCCACCGGCATGCGTGTCCTGCCGCCGGCTCGCCGCCGGTGACTGCTGGTGCTTCGACCATGGTTACGGCGGACGGGCGCCGCCTGTTCAGGACGCGCCCGATCGACAGGAGATCGACAGCAGGCCGCCGGTATCCGGCCACCGGGGTCGGGAACCGGTCCCGCCCCGCCCCGATAACCTGGGGCGATGCTCAAGGAAGTCACCGCGACCCGCTACATCACGCCCCTGCGGGAGGGCGGTTCGCTGCCCGGACTGATCGAGGCGGACGACCTCGGCACCTACGTGCTGAAGTTCAGCGGCGCCGGGCAGGGCCGCAAGACGCTCGTCGCGGAGGTGGTGTGCGGCACGCTCGCGCGCCGGCTCGGACTGCGCGCGCCCCCGCTGGTCACCGTCGCCCTCGACCCCGTGCTGGGCCTCGGGGAACCCGACGAGCAGGTGCAGGGGCTGCTGCGGGGGAGCGGCGGGCTCAACCTCGGGATGGACTTCCTCAGCGGCGCCCTCGGCTTCGACGCCCTCGCCTTCCCGGTGGACCCCGCGGAGGCCGGGCGGATCGTCTGGTTCGACGCGCTGGTCAACAACGTCGACCGCTCCTGGCGCAACCCCAACCTGCTGATGCGGCGGGGCGAGCTGTGGCTCATCGACCACGGGGCCACCATGATCTGGCAGCACAACTGGCCCACCGCCGAGACCTCCGCCGCGCGGCCCTACGACGCCTCGGACCACGCCCTCGCCCCCTTCGCGCCGGACGTCGCCGCGGCCGCCGCCGAACTGGCCCCGCGGGTGACGGCGGAGCTGCTGGCCGAGGTGACCGCCGAGATCCCCGACGCCTGGCTGACGGACGAACCCGGCTTCGGCACCCCGGACGACGTGCGCCGGGCCTACGCGGCCCCGCTGCTGGCCCGGGCCTCCGACATCCACACCCGCGTCACCGGCCTCGACACCACCGCCCCGCAGGAGAAAAAGTGAACGACCGGGACGTCTACGAGTACGCGCTGCTGCGGGTCGTACCGCGCGTCGAACGCGGTGAGTGCCTCAACGCGGGGGTGCTCGTCTACTGCCGGGCCCGGTCCTTCGTGGCCGCACGCACCCATCTGGACGAGGCTCGGCTGCGCGCACTGGACCCGACGGCGGACGTGCCCGGCGTGCGCGCCGCGCTGCGCGCCGTCGAGGGTGTGTGCGCGGGCGGCGGCGCGGCGGGCCCGGCGGCCGGGGACGACGCCGGGCGGCGCTTCCGCTGGCTGGTCGCGCCCCGGTCGACGATCGTGCGCCCCGGCCCGGTGCACACGGGTCTGACCGCCGATCCGGCGGCCGAGGCGGAGCGATTGCTCGGGCTGCTGGTGAGGTAATGGATCACACGGACCCGGTGTGCCGTTGACACCGGGTGCCAGGGCTTCTAGCGTCACGTCTGTCGAAGGTACTAAGCGGTCGCTCACCGGGCGTGCCGCAGGAGCCGCCACCTTCCGGAAGCCTCCGGGACCCCGGAGGCCGCCCGGTGACTTCCCCAGGACGAGGAGAAGCAGCAATGTCCACCACTGAAGCGCGGGTAGCCGTCGTCACCGGCGCGGCGCGCGGCATCGGCGCCGCCACCGCCGTACGACTGGCCGCCGAGGGCCGGGCCGTCGCGGTGCTCGACCTCGACGAGGCCGCCTGCAAGGACACGGTCGAGAAGATCACCGCCGCCGGCGGGCGGGCGCTCGCGGTCGGCTGCGACGTCTCCGACGAGGCGCAGGTCGCGGCGGCCGTCGAACGTGTCGTCCAGGAACTGGGCGCGCCGACGATCCTCGTCAACAACGCGGGTGTGCTCCGCGACAACCTGCTGTTCAAGATGAGCGTCTCCGACTGGGACACCGTCATGGGCGTGCATCTGCGCGGCGCCTTCCTGATGTCCCGCGCCTGCCAGAAGCACATGGTCGACGCGCACTTCGGGCGGATCGTCAACCTCTCCTCGTCCTCCGCGCTCGGCAACCGCGGCCAGGTCAACTACTCCGCCGCCAAGGCGGGCTTGCAGGGCTTCACCAAGACCCTCGCCAAGGAGCTCGGCAAGTTCGGCGTCACCGCCAACGCCGTCGCCCCCGGTTTCATCGCCACCGAGATGACCAAGGCCACCGCCGACCGCGTCGGCATGGGCTTCGACGACTTCAAGGCCGCCGCCGCCACCCAGATCCCGGTCGCCCGTGTCGGCGAGCCCGAGGACATCGCCAACGCCATCGCGTTCTTCACGGGCGAGGCCGCGGGATTCGTCTCCGGCCAGGTGCTGTACGTGGCCGGCGGGCCGCTCGACTAGGGCGACCGAGGAACCAGGGAAACAGGGAACATGACATCGGTGGAACTCTCCGGCAAGGTCGCCCTCGTCACCGGCGCCAGCCGCGGCATCGGCTACGGCGTCGCCGAGGCGTTCGTCGCCCGCGGCGACCGCGTCTGCATCACCGGCCGCAACGAGGACGCCCTCGCGGAGGCCGTGACGGCGCTCGGCGCCGACCGCGTCATCGGCGTGGCCGGCAAGGCGCACGACGAGGAGCACCAGGCCGTCGCCGTCGCGCGCACCATGGAGGCGTTCGGCCGCGTCGACTACCTCGTCAACAACGCCGGCACCAACCCGGTGTTCGGCGCGATCGCGGACGTCGACCTGAACGTGGTGCGCAAGGTCTTCGAGACCAACGTGCTCTCCGCGCTCGGCTTCGCCCAGCGGATCTGGCACGCCTGGCAGAAGGAGAACGGCGGGGCGATCGTCAACATCGCCTCCGTGGCCGGGCTGTCGGCCTCGCCGTTCATCGGGGCGTACGGCGTCAGCAAGGCCGCGATGATCAACCTGACGCAGCAGCTCGCGCACGAGTTCGCGCCGACGGTGCGGGTCAACGCGATCGCGCCCGCCGTGGTCAAGACGAAGTTCGCGCAGGCCCTGTACGAGGGCCGGGAGGCGGAGGCCGCCGCCTCCTACCCGCTCGGCCGGCTCGGCGTCCCCTCCGACGTCGGCGGGGCCGCGGCGTTCCTCACCTCCGGCCAGTCGGACTGGATCACCGGGCAGACGCTCGTCGTGGACGGCGGCATCTTCCTCAACGCGGGCGTCGGCTGACGGCGGCCGGGCTCCTGGGCGCGGGCGGTTCCGCCTTCCGGCGGGGCCGCCCGCACCCGTGCATACCGGCCCTCGACGGCCGGGGGCGGAGGCCCGTTGTCAGTGGTCGCCGGTAGGTTCTTCAGAACTGGAAGTGACCGTACGACGAAGGACGTTGAACGTGACCGACATCGCCATGCTGCCCGAGTCCTGGCAGGGCGTTCTGGGGGACGAGCTCCAGCAGCCCTACTTCAAGGAGCTGACCGAGTTCGTCGAGGAGGAGCGGGAGAAAGGTCCCGTGTATCCGCCCCGCGAGGAGGTCTTCGCGGCGCTCGACGCCACGCCGTACGAGAAGGTGAAGGTACTGGTCCTGGGCCAGGACCCCTATCACGGCGAGGGCCAGGGCCACGGACTGTGCTTCTCGGTCCGCCCCGGCGTGCGGACGCCGCCGTCGCTGCGGAACATCTACAAGGAGATGCAGGCCGAGCTGGGCACGCCGATCCCCGACAACGGCTATCTGATGCCGTGGGCCGAGCAGGGCGTGCTGCTGCTCAACGCGGTGCTCACGGTCCGCGGGGGCGAGGCGAACTCGCACAAGGGGCGTGGCTGGGAGAAGTTCACGGACGCGGTGATCAAGGCGGTGGCCGGCCGGCCCGACCCGGCGGTCTTCGTGCTCTGGGGGAACTACGCGCAGAAGAAACTGCCGCTGATCGACGAGTCCCGGCACGTGGTGGTCAAGGGCGCGCACCCCTCGCCGCTGTCGGCGAAGAAGTTCTTCGGCTCCCGTCCGTTCACGCAGATCAACGAGGCGGTGGCGGCGCAGGGCCACGAGCCGATCGACTGGACGATCCCGAACCTGGGCTGAGCGCAGGCGGGCCGGGTGCGTGCGGCTGCAAGACGGGGGAGGACAACGGGGCAGATGTGCGCACCGGACCCCGTGTCTGCGAGCTGATCCGGACGACAGGCCCTAGCGTCGGAAAGGTCGGTTTCGGCGGGACCGGAAGGACGTGACGGTGGAGCCACAGGAACGCGCGGAGGCGGCGGCCGACGCCGTGATGGGCCGTATCGGGCAGGCCGTCATGCTGCACCACGGCGGTGACCGGGAGGAGGCGCGCGGGCGGTTCCTGGAGTTGTGGGCGGAGATCGGGGAGGACGGGGACCCGCTCCACCGCTGCACGCTGGCGCACTACATGGCGGACACGCAGGACGAGCCCGCCGACGAACTGGCCTGGGACCTGCGGGCGTTGTCGGCCGCCGAGGAACTCACCGACAGCCGGCCCGCCACGGACGACGGCCGGCACGTGGTGCGAGGCTTCCTCCCCTCCCTGCACCTCAACCTCGCGGCGGACTACGCGAGGCTGGGCCGTCGCGAGGACGCCCGCGGGCATCTCCACCGCGCCCGCGGCACGGCGGACGCGCTCGGGGACGATGCGTACGGGGAGGGGGTACGGGCGGCGATGGACCGGCTGGAGCGGGAGCTGTCGACGGGGGGCCGGCCACCGGTGGGGCCGCCGAGGCGGCCCTGAGACCGGGTGGTCAGTGGCCGTACGTGTTGTCGCAGATCTTGGACTGGGGGCTGTCGGCGGGCCAGCCGCCGTAGCTGCGGCCCAGGTCGCAGATGCCCGCGTTGTCGGGGGGAGGGTTCGGGGCGGCGGGTGGTGGGGCGGCCCGGTGTTCGGTGCGGGGTTGTCGGGGGTGCGGGGCGGCCGGCGGTCGCCGGGGTGCGGGGGCCCGGGCCGCCGGCGGGGCCGGGGGGTGCGACGGGCGTACGGGGGCGTCCGGGTCGTCGGCCGACGGTGCGCGGGGGCCGGTGCGTTCCAGGGCCTCGTCCGCCGGGGCCTGGACGGGCCGGGGCCCGGCGCTGCCGTCCGGGCGCGGTGCGGTCGTACGGGACGGTGACGGCGAGGGCGGCGGCCCCGGAGCGACGGGCCGCTGGACCGTCGTACAGCCGGCGAGGGCGGACGCGGTCACCGTGACCAGGAGCGCTGCGGTGGTGGTTCGATGCACCCGGGCAACTCTGGCGGTCCGGGCGGGGTCGGCGACAGCGGACGGGGGCGAAATGCCCCGCACGGGTGATCGCCGTATGCTTCCCCGGAACCCGCGTCGAACACTTTGAGGAGACCACCGGTGAAGGTCGGCTGCATCGGACTCGGCGACATCGCGCAGAAGGCCTACCTACCGGTGCTCGCCACGCTGCCCGGTGTCGAACCGCACCTGCACACGCGCACGCCCGCCACGCTCACCCGCGTCGCCGACGCCCTGCACCTCCCCGCCGGACAGCGCCACACCGAACTGCGGACCCTGCTGGACCAGGGGCTCGACGCGGCGTTCGTGCACGCGTCCACCGCCGCCCACCCCGAACTCGTCGCACGGCTCCTGGAGGCGGGTGTGCCGACGTACGTCGACAAGCCCCTCGCCTACGAACTGGCCGACTCCGAGCGGCTGGTGACGCTCGCGGAGGAACGGAACACCGGCCTCGTGGTCGGGTTCAACCGGCGGTACGCGCCCGGGTACGTCCAGTGCGCCGACCACCCCCGCGAGCTGATCCTGATGCAGAAGAACCGCGTCGGACTGCCCGAGGACCCGCGCACGATGATCCTCGACGACTTCATCCATGTCGTCGACACCCTGCGGTTCCTGGTGCCCGGTCAGGTGGACGACGTCACCGTGCGGGCGCGCACCGAGGGCGGGCTGCTGCACCATGTCGTGCTCCAGCTCGCCGGGGAGGGTTTCACGGCGCTCGGCGTGATGAACAGGCTGAGCGGTTCGGCCGAGGAGATCCTCGAGGTGTCCGGGCAGGACAGCAAGCGGCAGGTGGTCAACCTCGCCGAGACGATCGACCACAAGGGCCAGCCCACCGTGCGCCGACGCGGCGACTGGGTGCCGGTGGCCCGGCAGCGCGGCATCGAGCAGGCGGTGCTGGCCTTCCTCGACGCCGTGCGCGCCGGGAAGGTGCTCAGCGCCCGGGACGCGCTGGCCACTCACGAACTGTGCGAACGGGTGGTGACCGCGGTGCGGGAGCGGTCCGCCACGTCCTGAACGCCGGCGTGCGCCCGGTAGGCGCGCACCCCCTCCGTGACGCACAGCGCGGCCAGGACCAGCAGCGCCGCGTGGACCGGCCAGTCACCGTGGCGCACGTACGGGGTCGTGCCGTGCGCGAGCGGCACCTCGTACACCGCCGAGGCGCCGGCGTCGTCCGTGCCGAGCCGGGAGCCGAGGCGCTCGCCGCCGGGGCCGTAGACCGCGGAGACGCCGGTCAGCGTGGCGTGCACCATCGGACGGCCGGTCTCGGCGGCGCGCAGCGCGGCCAGCGAGGCGTGCTGCGCGGGCGCCCAGCTGTGCTGGAAGCTCGACGTCGAGGACTGGGCGAGCAGCAGGTCGGCGCCGTCGGCCGCGAGGTGCCGGCTCATGTCCGGGAAGGCCGTCTCGAAGCAGACCAGCGGGCCGACGCGCAGCCCGTGCCCGACGTCCATCACCACCTGCTCGTCACCGCGCCTGCGGTCCTCCCCGGCCGCCTTGCCGACGGAGGTGGCCCAGCCCAGCAGGGAACGCGCCGGTATGTACTCCCCGAACGGCACCAGGCGCATCTTGTCGTACCGGTCGCCGGTGGGGCCGTCGGGGCCGACGAGGAGGGCGCTCTTGTAGATGCCGGGGCGGTCGGCGCGGCGGGCGTCGACGTTGACGAGGACGTCGGCGTCCAGGCGGCGGGACAGGGCGGCGATCCGGTGCGCGAGGTCGGGGCGGTCGTCGAGGTCGACGCCGACGCTGCTCTCGCCCCAGACGACCAGGTCCACGTCCTGGCCGGCCAGCCGGCGGGTGAGCGACTCCTCGCGGTCGAAGCGGCGCTCCGGGCTGTCGTCGCCGGAGACGATCCCCGACTGGACGACGGCGACGCGGACGTGCCCGTCGACGGCGGGGCGGGGCGCCCACACCCAGGCGGCCGAGGTCGCGAGCGCG
Source organism: Streptomyces sp. NRRL F-6676 (assembly GCF_000725625.1). GTDB lineage: Bacteria > Actinomycetota > Actinomycetes > Streptomycetales > Streptomycetaceae > Streptomyces. Next base: position 46,986 of record NZ_JOHS01000033.1, on the reverse strand, counting down.
ACGGCGCCCAGGCCGGCGACGGGCACGACGACGGCGCCGACCGGGCGTCGCCATGTGCGCGTGGCGAGCAGTGAGGTCACCGCCACGTTGACGGCCACCACCAGGAGGCTGAGCAGCCAGACTCCGCCGACGGAGGCGAGCCGCAGCGCCGGCCCGACCTGCCACTGGGTGGCGCCGAGCAGCCCCCACGGGCCGCCCAACCCCTGCCAGGAGCGGACGAGTTCGGGCAGCAGCCAGCCGGAGGGGACGACGAGCAGGGCGGCGGCGAGGCGGAGCGCGGGCGGCGGGCCGCCCGGTTCTCCCGCACGGGGGGCGAGGAAGCGGTGGACCAGCCAGCCCCACGGGGCCCACAGGGCGCCCAGCAGGGCGGCCAGGACGAACAGGAAGACGTTCAGGCTCGGCAGCAACCAGTGGTGGACGGCGACCATGAAGCCGAAGCCGCCGGCCCAGCCGTCGTACGCCGCCCGGCGCGCGGTCGGCGCGGAGCGGATCAGCACCATCCAGGGGACGAGGGCGACGTACGCGAACCACCAGAGGGAGGGGGCGGGAAAGGCGAACATCGGCAGCGCGCCGGTGAGCGCGGCGGCGAGGCCCCGCCGCGCGGTACGCCGTTCGGGCAGCAACCTCACGTGATCCCCTCCCCGGCGTGCGTCCGCGTGTGCTTTCAGTGTGCGCGGTGGGGGAGATCTCAAACGGGGCGGATGGGCAGGCGGCGCCCGGAAGGGGTGCTGTTCGGGGGCGCGGGGAACCGCGCGAAACGGGGCGAAGCCCCGTGCCGGGGACGAAGGGGCGGGAGCCCCTGGGGGAGGGGAAGGGCAGGGGCGGCGGGGGCGAGGAAACCCCAGGGGGCCCTACGCCGCCTCGATCACGTCCTGGCGGATCGCCGACGCCCACTGGATCACCAGCGCCTCGTACTCCGCGCGCTCCTGGGCCGTCAGAGACCCGCCCGCACGCATCCACAGCGCACGGATCCGCTCGTTTAAGTCGGCGGCGGACCGTACGGAACCAGGGGGCACGGATTCGGGGGACATGTGGACAAGCGTAGGGGCAAGGTCTGACAGCCCGCTACCGCTCGGCTACGCACCCGCTATGGAATGGGTCACGGCGGGCGCCGAACACTCCTCGTTCCGCCCTCCTCAGCCCGCCGACCCCGCCGCGTGCGGACTCAGCACCCCCGTCGCCACCAGCCCGATGCTCGCCGCACCCCACGCGATCCGGTACCAGACGGACGGCATGCTCACAGGTCGCAACGGCCGGCTGCCATGGCGGTGATCGCACACTCGGCCGCGTGGCGAGCCGCGAACGGGGTGGGAAAGGTCCCGCAGCCGTGTGTGACGCGCTCGGACGTCCCCGGCCGCAGCTGCCACCTCCAGGTGAACTGAACGGGGGCGACGTCGGGATGGCTCCAGATCGGCATCTCCCGGGGCGGCAGAGCCTCCGCCCGGTCGACCAGGAGGTGGCGCTCCACTCCGCCGACGCAAACCTCTGCCGATTCCCGCCCCTGTTCTGCGCCGCTCCTCCACCGCAGCGGGGTGGGTGTGGACTCGGAGGCGTCGATCAGGGCGTCGGCCAGGTCCGCCAGGCAGAGGTACAGGGCAGCGCGGACCGCCTGCGTGTGGAGGCGGCCCCAGTGCTGTGGGGGGCGTTCGGCGATGTCGTCGACGAGGGACTGGGCGCCGAGTTCGCACAGCGTTTCCTCGAGGTCCGGACCAGTGAAGCCGAGCACAGTGGCGGCGCCCTTGGCTGCCTCCTCCCAGGTGAGCGCGGCGAGCTGGGCGAGCTGGGCGAGATCACCGATGCCGAGGTCGTCCACCAGTTGCTCCATGTACTGTGCCGCGACCTCTGACGGGCCCGGCACTTCGACGTCGAGGACGCCGGAGCGCACGTTGGCGGCAGCGCTGATGTCGCCCGGTTGCAGTGCCCCCGGCGCTGTCGTGGCGACCACTTCGAGGACTCGCAGGTAGAGAGCCCGTACAGGGTGCGCTCCCCGGGGAGGCGCCGGCCGGCCCGAGAGCTCGCACACCGCGTCCACGAGGTCGGCCCCGGTGACACGGAGCGCGCGGCACGCCTGCGGCAACCGATCAGTCATGCCTTTCCGTTCTCCGAAGACGTCCGTCGAGTGCCACCGGGTCAGCGACGGCGCTCGCGGGCGGCGTATGTCATGACGCGGCCGATCGGCTGCGGCAACCCGGGACGGGCTGTCGCAGCCGATCGGCCGCGCTGCGACGGGCCCTGGTCAGCCATCGATGGCGGCCAGAGCGTCGATCTCCACCAGCATGCCGGGCGGAAGCGCCATGTAGACGGTGGTACGGGCCGGGAACGGCTCGCTCACCGCCTCGGCGTATGCCTGGTTCATCTCGGCCGCCTCCCGGCGAGTACGACCGCTCCGTGAGCGACCCCCCACCACGATGCTGCGGTACCGGGCACGGGCCGCGGTATACGTCACGTGACTGCACCTGGCCACGACGGACCGTCGGCCGCTGGACGGAGTCGCACCTCATCGATGACCCGTGCCCACCGGCCCATGCCCCGGCCCGTGCCGTCCGGGAGAGAAGTGGCGGCCGACAAGGCTTCGGGGCCGCTCGATCCGGCGGGCAACACGGTCGGTCGCCGTCTGCGCGCGGTGGGCACAGGGGACGGCCGCAGCCGCGGACGTCCCGTGAAGTGGTGTGGCCGGTCGTGGCCCGGTGCTGTGCGGACGACGGCCCGGGGCGTGGCCGGGTTCCCGGGCGAGCGGGTCCAAGGCTCGTGCGAGTACGGTCGAGGTCGCGTCGAGGTGATCGATGTGCAGCAGCAGACGCTGCTCCGGGCGACGCACAGCTCTCCGTCATCCTTCCGCCTGTGGACGGTCGTGCCCGCGGTTGACGGCGCGTATCCCGGGAGACTTCGCAGGTGACGGCCTGGTTCCGCGGCGCGACACGGAGGGTGCGCCGGGCTCGCGATGCCGGACGGTCCTTCCGGCCGGTTCAGCTGCGGCTGAAGCCCGCCCACTCCTTGATCTTGAAGTAGCTGCCGTTGCGCTCCACCTCGGCGGCGCCGTGGCCGGGAAGGTGGGCGGGCAGGACGAGGGCCTTGTTGTCGGCGGCCCACTCCAGTTCGCGGCGCCGGGTGGCGAGCGCCTTCTTCTCGTCCTCCTCGAAGCAGCTGTTGAATTCGGGGTGTTCGAGCTGGAGCGGGGTGTGCAGCAGGTCGCCGGTGAACAGCGCCTTTTCCTTACCCGATTCCAGCCGGAGGACGGAGGAGCCGGGAGTGTGCCCGGGGGCGAGGTGCAGCTTCAAGCTGCCGTCCAGGGTGTGCGAGTCCTCCCACAGCTTCACCAGGCCGGCGTTGTGGACCGGAAGTACGCTGTCCTCCCAGACGTTCTGATTGCCCTGCCAGTACTTCGGCCGCACCGGGCTCTGGGGGTTCCAGAAGTCGAAGTCGACCTTGGGGATCACGTACGTGGCGTTGGGGAAGGTCGGCACCCAGTCGCGGTCCTCGCGCCGGGTGTTCCAGCCGACGTGGTCGTTGTGGAGGTGAGTGTTCACGACGACGTCGACGTCCTCGGGGCGCACCCCGGCGCGGGCGAGGCGGCGCAGGAAGTCGGTGTCCATGTACTGCCACTGCTTGGCGTAGGGGCGGAATTTGTCGTTTCCGGCGCCCGTGTCGATCAGGATCGTCTTGCCCTCACTACGCAAGACCCATGTTTGCAGGGCGGAGCCGACCATGTCGGTGCTGGGGTTCCAGAAGTCCGGGCTCAGCCAGTTCTCGTTCTCCTGCCACAGCTCCGGCGCGCTGTCCGGGAAGAACTGGCGCGACGTCAGGCCCACCGGACCGCTGAACTCGACGACACGGGTGATGGTGACCCTGCCCAGTTCGATCGTCTGGACCCGCGTCCGGCGTTCGGCGGCTGACGCGGGGAGCCGGCTGCCGAACAGGCTGCCGGCACCGACGGCCGCGCCGATGCCCGCGGTCATTCCGACGAAGCCGCGCCGGCTCAGGGAACGTGAACGATTTTCGCTGTCCATTTTTCGCACTCCGATGAAGTACACACAAGATGTCCTGGCGCGCCGGCCATTGGAGGCGGCCAGGACTGTGACAAGGCCGCATTCACGTCATCACGGCCGGTTTGACCATGGTGCTTCAAGGAGCAGTCAACGGGTATCAGTCACGTGACTGAGATGGGAAACACCCGTATCAGTCACATGACTGCATCGGTGCCGTTCGCCCACAGGCGGAGAGCGCGTGCGCCTGCCGGTTCTGCCCCGCGGCGACCTCGACGCCCGGCCGGGAGCCCGTAGGGCATGGGCAGGGCGCGGTACTGTGGCGAACCGGCGGGCGACGGGCGGAATATGTCGGGCGATGCGTGTGTCGTCGCCGGCTCAACACGACCCAAGCCCGGTGACGCCGGACCTGCGGGCACTGTCACGGTCGGGCGCGCTATTGTCTGGGAATTCTCGATTCCCTGGAAAATGCGGGAAGGGCTCGCGGGGACCGCTCGCCGCAGAATTCTGGAGCGAGTCCGAGACGCACCTTGTCGACGACGCACAGTGGATCGATCGCGGAACACTGGAGATTCTCTCCTTCGTGGCGCGACGCATGGACAGCGAACCCGTCACCCCGTTGGTGGGAGTCCGCACCGCGGCCGCGCTGCCCGGGTTCGACAAGGGATACGAGCGCCTCGAAGTCGGCCCACTGGCGACGAGGCGGCGAACCGGCTGCTCGACCAGCAGCTGCCGCAGGCCACCGCACGTAGGGCAGCAGCTCCTCCGACGGGAGGTATGGCCGGTCCCCACAGCTCCCAGAGGTCTCATGCGCGGACCGGCCAGGGCGGTCCGGTGGCTCATGCCGGGGTGAGACGCCTTCCCGCTCGCTCCCCGCTGAATTCGCCGTCCTCCACCACGATCCGCCCGTTGACCATGACGGTGCGTATGCCCCCCGCCCGCCGATCCGGTGCTTCATAGGTCGCGTGGTCCTTGACCGTCCCGGCGTCGAAGAGGACGAGATCGGCCGCACAGCCCTCCGCGATGCGTCCTCGGTCGGGGATGCCGAAGGCGGTGGCGGGCAAGTACGTCATCTTCCGGATCGCTTCGGGCAGCGACAGCAGACCGGTGTCACGGACGTATGTGGCCAGGATCTTCGGGAACGTGCCGAACATCCGGGGGTGGGGCTTGCCACCGTTTCCCGGTGGCATGCCGTCGGACCCGATCATCGAGCTGGGATGGGCGATCGCCGCGGCGATGTCCTTCTCGTCCATGGCGAACACCGTCATGGAGACCTGGAGCTCCTCTTGCAGCAGCACGCCGACCAGGGCGTCGAACGAGGCGATTCCCTTCTGCGCGGCGATGTGCGCGAGGGTCATGCCGTCGTACTGATGGGTTGCGGAGGAGGCCACGACGATGCGGTCCCACCCCGCCGCGGCCACCCAGTTCTCCCAACTGCCGTCATGCCGCTCCAGCTCGGCCCTGGCGCGAGTCAGAGCGTCCTCGGAACGGAGCCGGGCGAGGAAGGCCTGGTTGCCGCCGTCCTGGAACCACGGGGGGAGGCAGGCGGTGAGCATCGTGCCGGCGGCTTCGTAGGGATACACGTCCTGATGCGCGACGAGGCCGCGTGCCCGGGCCGCGTCGAGAGCCTTGAGCGCGTCGCTCACGGTTCCCCAGGCCTGCTTTCCCGTCGCCTTGAGATGGGAGACCTGTAGGCGGCACCCGGCGCGTTCGGCGATGTGCACCGCCTCGGCGACACTCCGCAACAACTGCGGTCCCTCGCCCCGCATGTGAGTGGCGTAGACACGGCCGGGCGGCAGCACCTCGGCGAGTGCGACGAGTTCCTCGACCTCGGAGAACACTCCGGGCGGGTAGATGAGTCCCGTGGAGAGCCCGAACACTCCGGCCTCCAGGGCCCGGCGCAGCTGCGACCGCATCGCCTCCAGCTCCTGGGGGCGGGGTGCGCGGGCCTCCAGTCCCATGGCAGCGATGCGCAGGGCGTTGTGGCCGATGAGATGGGCGACATTGACGACGTGGCCGGCCTCGTCAGCCCGGGAGAAGAACTCCTCGATGGACGACCAGTCGAACGGCAGTGGGGGGAAGATGCGGCGGGTGAAGGAGCGAAAGGCGTCCCGATGGGCATCGTGCACCGGAGCCAGGCTGAATCCGCAGTTGCCGACGACCTCTGTGGTGACCCCCTGGGTCACCTTGGACACATCGGCAGTATGCAGGAACGGGGCGTTGTCGGCGTGTGAGTGGACGTCGATGAACCCCGGGCTCAGGACGAGTCCCTCGGCGTCGATGACACGGTCCGCCGTCCCCGCCCCGGGACGTGGATCGCTCACGCGGGTGATCCGGGAGTCGGCGACATGGACGTCGGCGGTGTAGGCCGGGGCACCGGAACCGTCGACGACGGTGGCCTTGCGGAAGAGCGTGGAAGCAGGCATGGGAATCACTCCGATACGGCTGGTGGGGAAGGAGGACGCGATCACGTGCCGGCAGGCACCTCGCGTTCGATGTCCGTCTCCACGCGCGCGGGGGTCGGTTTGGTCGCGAGCAGCAGCGCTGTGCCAGCGGCGACAAGCGCGCTCATCGTCAGCAGCCCCCACTCGGTACTCCCGGTGCGTTCTTTCACGAATCCCATGATCATGGGGCTGAAGAAGCCGCCGAGGAGCCCGATCGAGTTGATGAACGCGATACCTCCGGCTGCGGCCGTCCCCTTGAGGAACGAGGGCGGGATCGACCAGAAGACGGTGTACGCCACCCAGAGGCAGACGATTGCCACGCTGATCGACAGGAAGGACACCACGAAGTGGCTCGCGGTCACAGCGGCACATGCCAGTGCGAAGACGGCGATCCCGGCCGGGATCGCGCTGTGCAGCCGGCGCTCGCCGGTGCGGTCGGAACGGCGGCCGACGATCAGCATGAACACGATGGCGAACAGGTACGGGACCGCGGAGAGGGCACCGACACGGGAAAGGCCGTGGACACCGTTCTCCGTGAGGATGGTCGGAAGCCAGAAGCTCACGGCATAGATGCCGCTGATGAGGCAGAAGTAGCTGAGGGCCAGGCTGTAGGTCCGCGGAGCCGTGAGTGCCGCGCCGAGCCGGTGCTTGCCGCCCTGCTGGCGCTTGCCGATGTCGACCGTGATGATGTCCTTCTCCTCGGCCGTGAGCCACCCGGCGTCGGACGGACGGTCTACGAGCGTCTTCCAGACCACGACTCCGAGCAGGACACAGGGCAGGCCCTCGATGATGAACACCCACTGCCATCCGGCAAGTTCGGCGGCGCCGTCGAGGGTCGACATGATCCAAGTGGACAGCGGGCCACCGACCATCGATCCGATGGGCCCGGGAAGCATGACGTACGACATGACCGCCGCCATCCGGGCCGGCGGGAACCACAGGGTGAGGTAGTAGATGATCCCCGGTGCGAAACCGGCCTCGAAGACACCGAGCAGGAAGCGGATGGCGTAGAAGCTGGTGGCGTCATGGACGAACACCATGGCCGCCGAGGTGATCCCCCAAAGGATCATGATGCGCACGACCGTCTTGCGCGTCCCCACCCTGGCCAGCCACAGATTGCTCGGCACCTCGAAGATGACGTATCCGAGGAAGAAGATGCCGGCTGCCACTCCGTACACATGCTCGCTGATGCCGATGTCCTGCTGCATCTGGAGCTTGGCGAAGCCGATGTTGACCCGGTCCAGATAGGCGAAGGTGTAGCACACGACCAGCAGCGGAATGATCCGCCGTGCCGCTTTCGCGTACAGAGCATCGCGCCGGGCGTCGTGCTCCACCGCGAGCGGGGACAGGGCTCTCATGGAAGCCTCCGGGATGTGTGAGTGAACTTGCGCGGGCATGAACACCGCGTTAAAGATGACGGCGGCGTGGACGGCGATGCCGTTCAGGGTGCTCCCGCATCACGTTCGGCCCGCCAAGATGAAGGAAAATTGCGTCGAGCACGCGGGTGGGACGGATTATGACGAGTTCTGTCGGCCGGGGCGGAGTCCCGATCCTGGACGAGACCGACCTCGCCCTCACCGATGCGCTGCAACTGAACCCACGCGTGAGCTGGACCACCCTGTCCGAGGTGCTCGACCTGTCCCCGGTCACCCTGGCCCGCAGATGGCAGGCGCTCGTCCGGGCACGCACCGCATGGACGTGCATCACCCTGGAAGGCCCCACTTTCCGGGGAGCGATCGTCGAGGTGGCCTGCAAACCCGGCACGGCCGTGGACGTGGCCGCCGCCTTCACCCCGCTGCCGCACATCGCCACCGTGGGCATCACGGTCGGCGAGTACGACCTGTTCGCCCTGGTGGTCGCCCCAACGGTCGATGCCATCTCCGCGGTGCTGCTGGACGGGCTGCCGATCACCCCCGACGTCACCCGGGTGAGCAGCCATGTCTACACGGGCATGCTGGGCGGGGGGCGTTGGAGGCACGGAGTGCTCAATCGCGCGCAACGCGAGCAGGTCCGTAGCGACCTGGGGCCGCCTCCCAAGGAACTGCGTCCCCTCAGCGCCGACGACAGAGCGCTGTACCTCGCCCTGGGAAGGGACGGGCGCCGCAGTTACACCGAGGTCGCACAAGACCTGGGGACTTCGCCGCAGGTGGTCAAGCGCCGCCTCGACCGGTTGCAGCGACGGGGCGAAATCGCCTTCCGCTGCGATGTGGCGCGGCCCCTGGCCGGATGGCACGCCATGGCGATGCTGTGGCTGACGGCACCCGACGCCGAAGTCGGCGGCATCGGACGGGCGATCGGGGAGTGGCGGGAGACGCGCTTCTGCGCGCCCGTGGTCAGTCGCACCAATCTGTGTCTGATCGTCAGCCTGCGTTCGGTGGAGCACCTGGACGAGATCGTGCTCAGACTGGCCGCGGAACATCCGCAGGTCACCATCGCCGAACGTCGTCTGGTGCTCCGTCAGGTGAAGGTGCACGGACGCCTGGTGGACGAGCACGGCAGGTCCACCGAGGTGATCCCGGTGGACCCGTGGGGCATGCTGCCCGGCGCGGCCTGAGTGGCGACGGGCCTGCGCACCGGCTACGGGCCGCCGTCCCGCGTCAGCGCAACGGATCGAAGGGGCCCAGTTCCGCCGGCCGACGGCCGGTGACCACCTGCTCCGCGAGCAGGCGACCGGTCGCCGGTCCGAGAGTCATGCCCCACATGCCGTGCCCGCCGGCGGCGAACACACGTGGCGAGCGAGTGGCGCCGATGAGCGGCAGGCCGTCGGGGGTACAGGGCCGCGAACCCACCCATTCGTCCTTGCGCATCTCGAGGTCCGCTCCGTCCAGCAGCGGCCGGGCGGCTTCCACGAGGGCGTTGATCCGGCGGGCGTCCAAAGGCGCCTCAGGAGACCGGAACTCCATCATGCCCGCCACCCGCAGGCGCTGACCTTCCAGCGGCGTGCAGGCCACACGCTGAGCGGGGAAGTACACCGGTGCCGAGGGCACCCGTTCCATGGGGACGCTGAAGCTGTAACCCCGCCCGGCCTGGATGAGGGAGCGCACGCCGAACCGATGGCCGAGGCGACGCAACCAGACACCGTTGGCGAGGACGACGGAGTCGACGTGATCCACTCTGCCGTCCGTCGTGCGGACTCGAACTCCTCGGCCGTCGTCCGACACGTCGGTGACCTCCGCACCGATCCGGACCTCGCCGCCACGGGCACGGACCGCGGCGGCGAGGGCGCGCACATAGGCCCCCGGGTCGACATAGCGCTGCCCGTGCAGCCGCAGCGCCGCGCCGACCTTCCCGGACAGCGCCGGTTCGACCTCCCGAGCCTCGTCACCACTGAGCACATCGAACTCGATGCTCTGTCCCGAGGACCGTATGTGCTCCAGTTCGTCCAGCAACACCTCGCGCTCCTGTGCGCTGCCGTACGCGGCGAGGAACGAGCCCGCGGGGACGGTTTCGGCAGCGACGCCGCCCTCCGACAGGGCGTCAAAGCTCGACAGCGCCAGCCGGTTGATCGGCACCAGCGACCACATCGCACGTTTCCACCTGGCGGTGGTGCTGTGGCGTGCGAAACCCGCCAGGAACCGCAGCAGCCGGAAATCGCTGCTCAAGGGGACATAGACGGGCGAGGAAGGGCTCAGTACGGCCCGCAGGCCATAGCGCAGAACGGCGGGTTCGGGCAGGGGCGTGGCGAGTCCGGGGGTGATCCATCCTGCGTTGCCCCATGAGGATCCGGCGGCCACGTCAGCGCGTTCGAGCACGGTGACGGTGGCGCCGAGTTCCTGGAGGAACCAGGCAGTGGAGAGGCCGACCATGCCTGCGCCGACGACGGCGACTCGGTCAGGACCGGGGGAGGAGGACCGCATTGCGCTTCCTTCCGTTTCGACGGCAACGGTGTCGATCCTGGGTGGGCGGGCCGCCGCTGTCTTCGTCGTGATCCGCTCATGGCCGCCGTGGTGCTTGTGCCACGGGCACAAAGGGGTGATGCAGAATGCGCAGCATGCGTAGTGAAGCCGTCGTCCTCCGGACCAGGGTCCGGCCGTGATCACTCTCACCGATCTCGTCACCTCGCTCGGTGCCGGACTGTTGCGCATGGTCGTCGCGGGGCCGGGTGCCGAGATCCGCGATGTCGTGCTGGCGGAGCCCGGTGAGGGCGCGGGACAGCCGGGCGATCTCGTCCTGGGCGTGGGCGTCACACACCCGCATGCGGCTGCGGAGCTCGCGGAACGAGCTGCCGCGGCTGGAGCGGAAGGACTCGTGCTGAAGGCCGCCGTGATCAGGACTTCGGGGATCGGCGACATCGCCGAGCGTCTCGGCCTGGCCCTCGTGGAGCTGCAACCGCACGTGTCATGGACGGGCGCTGTCTGGCTGCTGCGCAGTGTCATCGACCGCGGGGCGGGAACGGACACGGATGCCGCGGGTGTGCGCGGCACCCTCTTCGCCCTCGCGGATGCGGCAGCGGACATCGTCGATGCCCCCGTGACCGTGGAGGACGCCCACTCGCGCGTCCTCGCCTACTCCGCACGCCAGGAGATCACGGACTCCGTGCGGGTCTCGACGATCGTGGGTCGACGGGTGCCTGCCGAGGTGACCGCGCACTTCAGGGCCCGCGGCGTCTACCGCCGGCTCGCCAGTTCCAGCGAGCCGGTGCTGACCCCTCCAGGGCCGGACGGCCTGCTGCCACGGCTGATCATTCCCGTTCGTGCCGCGGGCGAATGGCTCGGCTCGATCTGGGCCGTGGCCGAGAAGCCGGTGCCTCCGGAACGTATTCGCGAACTCGAAGGAGTGGGGTCCGCTCTTGCCCTGCACCTGCTGCACCTGCGCGCGGACGCCGGTTTGGGGCGCCGGATACGGGAAGGTCGCCTCTCCGCCGTGCTGCGCCATGGGGAGCGGGAGGCGGCGTTCGCGCTGCCGCCGGGCCCGTGGCGCGTCATCGTTCTGGGCACCCCGGACGGGGTGCGGGACGTGGGCGCGCACGCCCTCGTCTGGGAATCCGTCGCCCGTCGAGCCGGCTGGGAGCAGCCGCTCACGGTGGAGTTCGACGGCCTTCTGTACTGCCTGGTGAGCGACGGCGGCAACGGTCCTGCCACGACACCTCGCCCGGGTTCCGTGCGCTGGCTGCGGAACATCCTCGGCGAGTTTTCCCCGCACGACCGAAGCGCGTACGCCGTCATGGGCGGCCTGGCGCACGCGCCCGAGGAGATTCCCCGTTCGCGTGGCGAGGCCGCCGAGCTCAGCCGGTTGGTCACGGCGGGCCGACTGCCGACCGTCGCGTCCGGTGGACTCATCCGGGTGGAGGACGTCTGGGACGTCGTCGTGGTGGAACGGGCCCAGGCGGCGACGCGAATCGAAGCGGGCCTGCTCGGCGGCCCGCTCGCAGCCCTCTCGGCCCATGACAGGGAGCACGGGACCGCGCACCTGGCGACGCTCACCGCGTGGCTGGACTTCCACGGCGATCCCAGAAGTGCCGCTCACGCCCTGCGCATCCATCCCAACACGTTGCGTTACCGCATGCGGCGCCTGGGGGAAGTGGCTTCGGTGGATCTTTCCTCGCCGCGCGTACGACTGGCTCTCCGGCTCCAGCTCGGGGCCATGGGGGCCGCGTACTGAGGCACCCTGTGCCGGCGGCCGGCAGGCGGCTCGACGCGCACGGGCGGACTCGGCGTCGGTAACGCGTGGGGAAACACTCCGGCCCGCGCGGGACATCCGCAGGGACGGCACCATTGAACAATCGATTGTGCAGGTGGGTGCGGCGTGTCGGTCATAGAGGTGGAGGCCAGGGCGCGACACGACGAAAGTGCCTGCGGACAATCGATTGCGCACACTCTTGCGGAGGCCAAAGCGTGCCGTCTAGTGTGAAACGAAGTCGCCACGGCTCGTCCTTGGCTTCGACCTGATTCCGCGTCGACTGACAGGGCGCTTCAGGAAGACAAGTCCTGGGGGCCGCACCCCGGGACTCCCGGATGCCCGCGCCCGAAGAGCCGTCGGGTCGGCATTCCCGCGCCGGTCGGAGTCGGACGCTGCATCACCTCAGATGGGACAACACATGCTTTCGGGTCTCCGCGTCGTGAGCTTCACTCATTTCCTCCAGGGCCCCTCGACGAGCCAGATACTGGCCGACCTCGGGGCCGAGGTCATCAAGGTCGAACCACCGAGCGGTGCCTTCGAGCGGACCTGGTCGGGCCCCGACGCATACCTGGGTGACACCAGCGTCTTCTTCCTTCTCGGGAACAGGAACACCAAGAGCATCGCGGTCGACCTCAAGGCGCCGGAGTCGCGCGAGGCGCTCGACAGACTGCTGGCCACCGCAGACGTGGTGGTCGAGAACTTCCGGCCCGGCGCGATGGACCGTCTGGGGTTCGGATACGAGCGGCTGAAGTCCCTGAACCCGCGGCTGGTCTACTGCTCCCTCTCGGGCTATGGCCCCGACGGGCCCTACCGCGACCGGCCCGGCCAGGACGTCCTCATTCAGGCACTCTCGGGGCTGGCCGCAGCCACGGGAACCGCCGACGGGCCTCCCACGCCGGTGGGTGCGTCGCTCGTCGATCAACACGGCGCCGTCCTCGGAGCCATGGGCATCCTGGCCGCCTTGCAGGGGCGCGAACGTACGGGCGAGGGCTGCAAGGTCGAGAGCAACCTGCTGAACGCGGCACTCGACCTTCAGATCGAACCGCTCGCCTACCATCTGAACGGTTTCCAGGGAGAGCGCAGCGCCTCCGGCGTCTCGTCCATGTACTACAAGGCTCCCTACGGCGTCTTCGCGACGGCGGACAGCCACCTCTGCCTCTCCCTCACCAGCCTCCCCGCCCTGCACACGCTCTTCGACGATCCATGGTTCGACGACATCGCAGAAGACGACTCCTACGCCCGCCGGGAGCAGGTCAACGCGCGAGTCGCCAAGCACATGCGTCGACGGACGACCGCGGACTGGACCGCCCGGCTGACCGCCCACAAGATCTGGTTCTCACAGGTCAACACCTACGCCGACGTCGTCACGGATCCGCAGGTGGTCCACAACCGTTCGATCGTCAGCTTCGAACACCCTGACGCGGGCACGGTCCGCGTGCTGGGCCACCCGGTCACCTATGACGGAAAGCGTCCTGGTGTCCATGCCGTACCGCCCGCGCTCGGAGCCGATACCGCGACGGTCCTGGAGTCGCTGGGCTACACCGCGCAGGAAGTCGATGTCCTCGTGCGGAAGGGGGCGCTGCACCGTGCCGACTGAGCGGACAAGCAGGCCCAGGGCCGAGGAGCTGCCCGTCCTGACCGAGATCCGTGACCAGACGCTGGCCATCCGGTTGAACCGGCCCCACAAGTACAACGCGTTCAACTCCGAGATGATCCAGCTGGTCACCTCGTCACTGCTCGACGCCGACGCCAATCCGGCCATACGCGCCGTGATCATCACCGGCAGCGGCCCCGCCTTCGCCGCCGGCGCCGACATCGGCGAGTATGCGAGGGCTGACAGCGAGGAGTTCCAGGCGTTCACCACACGTGCCAATACCATGTGCGACACGATCGCCGGTCTCCGGCTCCCCGTCATCGCCGCCGTTCACGGCCTGGCTCTGGGAGGAGGCTTCGAGGTCGTACTGAGTTGCGACCTGGTGGTGGCCGACAGCACAGCCTCGTTCGGCCTGCCGGAGATCTCGCTGGGCCTGATGCCCGGATGGGGAGGCACCCAGCGGCTGACCCGGCACGTGGGAATCAACCGCGCCAAGGAAATGATCATGACGGGTGCGCGGATCTCCAGCGAACGGGCCCACGCACTCGGCATTGTCACCCATGTCAGCGATGACGGCACCGCTCTCCTGCGCGCGCAGCACATCGCGGACGAGTTCGCGCGGGGACCGGTCCACGCGATCACGGCGATCAAGGCCGCCGTGGGGCACACCGCCACCGCCGGGTTCACGATTGAACAACAGCACCTGCACGCCCTGTTGAACACGGCCGACGCGCGGGAGGGCATTCGGGCCTTCGTCGAGAAGCGTCCGGCGAAGTTCGGTGCACGCTGACGTCTTCTCGGCCATGTCTCGACCACCGGTTTCGGGTTCAGCCTCCTTGTAGGATGCCCTGACCATGGCAGGACTGAAAGATGTCGCGGCGGCCGCCGGCGTATCCATATCGGTGGCCTCCCGCGTGCTGACCGCGGACGCCAAGGCCCGGATCCATCCCGACACGCGTCAGCGGGTCCTGGCTGTCGCGGCGGAGATCGGGTACGTCCCGAGTCACCGTGCCCGCGCCCTGCGCATGTCCAGGGCCGGGGCCCTGGCGTTGATCGTTCCCGATGTCAACAACGCCGTCTTCGCGCCTATGCTGGCCGGCGTGGACGAGGTCGCGACATCGCGGTCCGTGAGCGTGCTGCTGGGACAGCTCAATGGCCCGCGGGCGGGAAAGCATGAGTTGGATGCGCTCGTAGGGAAGGGCCGGGTCGACGGGGTGGTCCTCCAGCGGCGGGAGGACTTCACCGACCGCATGCTGGCGGCGACCCTGGACATCGACGTACCCGTCGTACTGTTCAACTCCCGGCTGAAGGGCCGCACCGGTTCGGTGGTTCTCGACGACGTCGAAGCCGCGAGGATCGCCACCCAGCATCTGCTCGACCTCGGGCACGAGCACCTCGGATTCGTCGGCGGAACCGTTCGGCATGACGCCGCGGCGCGCAGGCTCAAGGGATTCTGGGCCGCCATGCGCGCTGCCGGGCGCTCCGTCGCCAAGTCCGCCGTCGTCGCCGCGGGATGGGAGGCCGACGCGGGCATGACTGCTGCGAAGCGACTGCTGGGTACGTCCCCATCTCCCACCGGCCTGGTGGTGGCCAGTGTCAACGCCGCTTTGGGCGTTGTTTCCTGCGCGAGCCGCGCCGGAATACGCGTTCCGGAGGAGCTCTCGGTGGTGGCTGTCCAAGACACCTGGATGGCCGAGGTGTACTGCCCGCCAGTGACAGTCGTACGCATGCCGCTGCAAGAAGCGGGAGCCGCCGCCACGTCCATGCTGCTCGACCACATCGACGGAGCTCCCCTGACTGACCTGGTGCTCCGCACACCGGTTCCGGAACTCGTGGTCCGCGGTACGACAGGGCGGCCCTCGACGACGTGAGCCGGCCTCGCAGCACATGCCTCGGCGCCGAGTTCCATGGTGACATCGGGGTCCGGGCCGCCACGGTGGATCAGGCCGTCGGTCGGCCGGCGAAGGCCAGGGCGCAGCGGCCGTCGACGGGACGCTGGGCCAGGTCGTGGCGGGCCGGGTGTACCCGGTCGGACAGGCCGGTGGCCCGTGCCCCGGGTGGTTCGGTGCTGCGATCAGGCGCTGGGAAACGCGAGAGAGCACTATCCGTGCGGCCCTCGTTCAGCCGCCGGATTCGCCCGCGTGTGGGCTTAGCACGCCGGCCCCGACCAGCACGAACAGCAGGAGGCCGAGGGCGATCCGGTACCAGACGAACGGCATGAACGACTTCGAGCTGATGAATTTCATGAACCACGAGATGACCACATATCCGGACCCGAACGCGATCACCGTCGCGAAGAGGGTCGGCCCCCAGGACACGTGCCCGCTCTCCGCCGCGTCCTTCAGTTCGAACACCCCGGACGCCAGGACGGCCGGAACCGCCAGCAGGAAGGAGTACCGTGCCGCGGCCTCCCGCCTGTAGCCGAGGAACAGGCCGCCGCTGATCGTCGCCCCGGAGCGCGAGACGCCCGGGATCAGGGCCATCGCCTGGCAGATGCCGTAGATCAGGCCGTCCTTGGTGTTCAGGTTCTCCAGCGTCTTGCGCTGCTTGGGCGCGCGGTGGCGGCCGCCCTTCTCGTCGCGAGCGGCGAGCCGGTCGGCGACGCCCAGGACCACGCCCATGGCGATGAGCATCGTCGCGGTGACACGCAGGTCACGGAACGGGCCCTCGATCTGGTCCTTGAGCGTCACGCCGAGCACGCCGATCGGGATGGAGCCGACGATCACCAGCCAGCCCATGCGGGCGTCGGGGTGGTGCCGCCACTCCTTGTTCACCAGTGAACGCGACCATGCGGAGAGGATGTTGGCGATGTCCTTGCGGAAGTAGATCAGTACCGCGGACTCCGTGCCGATCTGGGTGATGGCCGTGAAGGCCGCGCCCGGGTCCTTCCAGCCGGCGAAGGCGGCGGTCAGCCGGAGGTGGGCGCTGGAGGACACCGGGAGGAATTCGGTCAGCCCCTGGACGAGTCCGAGGACGAGGGATTCAAACCAAGACATGGAGGCAGGAGGTCCAAGCGCTGATCGTGGAGAGGGGTGAGGTGGGGTCTGGTGAACGGGGGGAGCTGTGTGGGCACGCCGGATCCTGTGTGGTGATCAGGTGTGTCGGGTGGCAGCGTAGCGTTCCCAAGTGACGGGTCCGGCACAGGGGTTTCGCCCCCGCCGCCCCTACCCTTCCCGTCCCTTCAAGGGGCTCCGCCCCTTGGACCCCGGGCGCCTGAGAGCTCGGGTGGGTGGGGTATGTGGGGCGGGTGCGGTTGAGTGGGGGCTTCTCGCGCAGTTCCTCGCGCCCCTTCGGGGGCGCCCCCTACGGGGCGCGCAGGTGGTGGCGTTTGCGCCAGGCGATGGTCGTGGCGGCGAGGGCGGGGACGGCGATGATGGCGAGGGCGATGAGGAAGGCGGGGGAGGTGGGGCTGGAGGCGCGGGCGCCGGCGACGACGTACGCGGCGGTGTTGGGGATCGAACCGAGCGCCGTCGCGATCAGGAACGGCGCCGAACGCATCCGGGAGACGGCGGCGCAGTAGTTCGCCGCCCAGAACGGCACCCCGGGGAAGAGCCGGGCCGCCATCATCGAACGGAAGCCGTGCCGGCTGAGCTGTCCGTCCGCCGCCTTCAGCCAGCGGCCGCGCACCAGCGGTCGCAGCGCGTCCTGCCCCAGCAGCCGGCCCAGGCCGAAGGCGAGCCCGGCGCCCAGCACCGTGCCCGTCAGGGCGCTGCCCGTGCCGAACTGCGAACCGAACAGCGCGCCCGCGGCCAGGTTGAGCAGCGGGCGCGGCACGAAGGCGACCGTGCACAGTCCGTACGCCACCGCGAACACCGAAGCGGCCGCGGCCCCGCCGAGCTGCGGTGGCCAGCCGTGCGTCAGCAGCCTCTGCGGCTCGAACAGCAGCACGCAGGTGGCGGCCGTCGCGAGCAGCACCACGAGCAGGGCCAGGCGCGCCCAGGGAGAGAGCAGCGCTCTGCCGCAGCGCGCGGCGAGGGAGGGGGAGACGGCTGCGGCGACCGGGGTGCTCACCAGCGACGTGGAGACGGCCGGTGCCGTGTCGGTGGTGGGCTTCGTGGCGGTGGCCCGGGGAGAGGCCGTGGCGGTGCCGCCCGAGCGGGTGGTGGCATCGAGCATGTCGGTGACATTAACCGACGAACGCATGTGATCGCCGTATGGGCCATTTCACGGGGGGTGCGCTGAACGCCCGTCAGTCCCCTGGCCAGGGCCGCGGGAACGTTCCCTCCGGCGGGTCGACGCGGGCCGTGTCGGGGCCGTGTCCGAGATACCGACGGCAGCTGTGCACCGGACGTACATCTCCGCGTCCCCGATCGCGCCCGGGGCGAAAACCATTCGACCCGGAACGGGCGGCGGAGGCATGATCGGGGCATGTTCTGGCACGCCTTCCACCTCGCAGCATCCGCCGCCGCGGATGCCCCGAAGGCTGCCGTTCCCACTCTCCTCGCCGCAGTCGACGGCGCCCGAAGCTGACCCTCCCCGGATCGTCCGGCGGACCCCCCAGGGGGAGGGTCGGCCAGGTTCTCGGGGTCCCCGTCCCGGCCGCGCGCCCCATGCGCCGCGCCCGGGGCCGTTCACGCGTCACCACCCAAGAGACTTCGAGGTACCGCCATGTCCAAGACGGCGTACGTCCGCACCAAACCGCATCTCAACATCGGCACGATGGGCCATGTCGACCACGGCAAGACCACCCTGACCGCCGCCCTCACCAAGGTCCTCGCCGACCGCGGCGCCGGCACGTTCGTGCCGTTCGACCGCATCGACCGCGCCCCCGAGGAGGCCGCGCGCGGCATCACCATCAACATCGCCCACGTCGAGTACGAGACCGACACCCGGCACTACGCGCACGTCGACATGCCCGGCCACGCCGACTACATCAAGAACATGGTCACCGGGGCCGCGCAGCTCGACGGGGCGATTCTCGTCGTCTCCGCGCTCGACGGGATCATGCCGCAGACCGCCGAACACGTGCTGCTCGCGCGGCAGGTGGGCGTCGACCACATCGTCGTCGCGCTCAACAAGGCCGACGCCGTCGGCGACGGCGAGGACACGGTGCTGACCGACCTCGTGGAGCTGGAGGTGCGCGAACTGCTCACCGCGCACGGCTACCCGGGCGAGTCCGTGCCCGTCGTACGGGTCTCCGGGCTGCGCGCGCTGGAGGGCGACCCGCGCTGGACGGCGGCCGTCGAGGCGCTGCTCGACGCGGTCGACACGTATGTGCCGGTCCCCGAGCGGTACCTGGACGCGCCGTTCCTGCTGCCGGTGGAGAACGTGCTCACCATCACCGGGCGCGGCACGGTCGTCACCGGCGCCGTCGAGCGCGGCACGGTGCGCGTCGGCGACCGGGTCGAGGTGCTCGGGGCCGGCGTCGAGACCGTCGTGACCGGGGTCGAGACCTTCGGCCGGCCGATGGAGGAGGCGCAGGCCGGGGACAACGTGGCGCTGCTGCTGCGCGGGGTGGCGCGGGACGCGGTGCGGCGCGGCCACGTCGTCGCGGCGCCCGGCAGCGTCGAGCCCCGCCGCCGGTTCACCGCGCGGGTGTATGTGCTCTCGGCCCGCGAGGGCGGCCGCACGACGGCGGTGACCAGCGGTTACCGGCCGCAGTTCTACATTCGCACGGCGGACGTGGTCGGCGGCGTCGACCTCGGTGCGGCCGGTGTCGCCCGGCCCGGGGAGACGGTCACCATGACCGTCGAGCTGGGCCGGGACGTGCCCCTGGAGTCCGGGCTCGGCTTCGCGATCCGCGAGGGCGGCCGGACGGTCGGGGCGGGGACGGTGACCTCCGTGGAGTGAGCCGGACGGGGGCGTCCTGCGGGGCGCCCCCGTGCCGCACAATGGTCCCGTGAGCGAAGCGATACCCGTGGTGCGGGACGTGGATCACGGGACCGCCCGGCTGATGCCCGACGTCGACCGGGAGCGCGCCTGGCTGCTGACCGTGGACGGGGCGCCGCAGTCGTACGTCGACCTGGACGCGCCCGAGCACCTGGAGTTCGAGTACGCCAGGCGGCTCGGACACGTGCTGGACACGGCCGCCGGGCCGGGGGTGCCGCTGGACGTGCTGCACCTCGGCGGTGGCGCGTTCACGTTGCCGAGGTACGTCGCCGCGACCCGGCCCGGCTCGCGGCAGCAGGTCGTCGAGGCCGACCGGGGGCTGCTTGCCCTCGTCCTCGAACGGTTGCCGCTTCCCGCCGGGGCGGACATCACGCCGCATCGCGCGGATGCCCGGGCCTGGCTGGAGGCGGCGCCGGCCGGCTCGGCGGACGTGGTGATCGCCGATGTGTTCGGTGGGTCCCGGGTGCCCGCGCATCTCACCTCGGTCGAGTACGCGCGGGCCGTGGCGCGGGTGCTGCGGGGCGACGGGGTGTACGTGGCGAATCTGGCGGATGCCACGCCCTTCGCCTTTCTGCGCTCTCAGCTCGCCACGCTCGGGACGGTGTTCGAGGAGCTGGCGTTGATCGCGGAGCCGGGGGTGTTGCGGGGGCGGCGGTTCGGCAACGTGGTGCTGTACGCGGCGCACCGGGCGGCGGATGTCGGGGCGTTGGTGCGGCGTGCTGCGGCGGACGCGTTTCCCGCGCGGGTCGAGCACGGGGATCCCCTGCGGGTGTTCATGGGCTCCGCCCGGCCGGTTCATGACACGGAGGCGGTGGCGTCGCCGGAGCCGCCGGACGGGGCGTTCGGTATCGGCTGAGGCTGTGTGTCGTTGTCGGGGGTGCGGTGGGGAGGCTCGACGCCGGGTTTCTCCTCGTCCCCGCCGCCCCCGCCCGTCCCCTCCCTGGGGGCTGCGCCTGCTGGCCCCCCTCGGGGGGCCTGGTGTCTACGGCCCCGGGCCTCCCTCGGGGGCTGCGCCCCCGGGAGGCGTGAGGGGCTTCGCCCCCTGGCGCGTTCTTGGGGCTCCGCCCCTGCCCCCTGGACCCCCGGGGGCGGGGCGGAGGTGGGGTGCCGTTCGGCAGGAGCCGTCAGTCGGTGCCGGGCTGGGTGCGGGGTTGGGCGTGGTGCGGCTCTTGCTTCGCCGGCCCCGGGGTCGGACCCGGCACGAGGGCCGACGGTGTGCGGCGGCGTAGGTTGCGTACCTCTGGGACGCAGAGGACCGCCGCCGTGACGACGAGGACCAGTGCGGCGCAGGCCCACAGGGCGTTCGCGCGGCCGAGGGAGGACTCGGCGGGGCCTGCCAGGGCCGTCGCGAGCGGGAGCATCGCGATCGAGCCGAACCAGTCGTATGCCGAGACCCGGGACAACTTGTCCTCGGGTATTTCCTGGTGCAAAGCGGTCATCCAGGACACGCCGAACACCTCGACCGAGAGCCCGGTCAGGAACATCACCGTGTACAGGACGCCGACCGGCACCGGCACCGCCAGGGCCGCGGAGGGCGCGGCCAGCGGGAAGACGCACAGGGTGCCGACCAGCAGCAGTCGGCGCGGCCGGAAGCGGGTCATCACGAGTGCCCCGACGACCGTGCCCGCGCCGAACGCGCCGAGGGCGAGCCCCCACGGCCCTGCCCCGCCGAGGCTCTCCTCCGCCACCAACGGACCGTAGACCGCGTCGGCCGCGCCGACCACCGCGTTGGCGATCGAGAACTGTGCGACGACCCCCCACAGCCAGGGCCGTCCGCTGAACTCCCGCCAGCCCTCGCGCAGATCGGCCAGCAGGCCGCCACCCGGCTCGCGCGGCGCGATGTGCCCGACGTCGAGGAAGGAGCGCAGCGAACCCGCCACCGCGAAGGCCGCCGCGTCGATCGCGAGCACCCAGCCGGGCCCGAGCGCGGCGACCAGCGCCCCGCCGAGCGCGGCCCCGCCGACCGCCGCCGACTGCATCGCCATCCGGAACACCGCGAAGGCACGGCCCGCCTGCTCCCCGCGCACCGAGGACATCAGCATGCCCTCAGCGGCCGGGTTGAAGAACGCCTGGCCGGTCGCGCCCAGCCCGGTGAGCAGCATCATCTGCCACAGCCGGGGCTCACCGGCCAGGACGAGCGTCGCGAACGCCGCCTGCGACACACAGTTGAGGGCGTTGGCCGCGACCATCACCCGGTGCCGGGGCAGCCGGTCGGCGACCGCGCCGCCGATCAGCAGGAACAGGACGAGCGGCAGCGTGCGCGCCGCCGCCACGAGCCCGACGTCCCCGGCGTCGCCGCCCGCGTCGAGGACCGCGAAGGCGGCGGCGATCAGGGCCCCGTTGCTGCCCAGGTTGGTGACGACCGCGGCGGCGGCCAGCAGGCCGTAGTTCCGCCCCGCCCACTCGGGACGCCGGGGGCGCCGGCCCCCGAGGGGGCGGTGGGAACGGTCCGGACGGTGGTCGGGGTCGGCGGCAGAGGTCACCGGCCGACTATCGCCGCCATGGGGTCCGGATGCCAAACCGCGGGCCCGTCCACCTCACCGCACTCCATCCGCCGCCGGGGAACGGGCCGGGCGCGGGTGCCCAGGGCGTGCCGGGGGGTCGGGGACCGGGGCGGTCAGGACGCCGTCGGGTCGCCGTGCAGCCGTACCGTGCTGAGGATCTTCATGATCGTGTCCTCGGACACTTCCTCGTCCACGCCGGTGGCACCGTAGAGCGTCCAGGAGACGAAGTCGCCCTTGGAGTTCTTGAAGCCGAAGCTGATCGCCTTGCCGTCGGTCGCGCACTTGCCCTTCGCGGGCGTGTTCTTGGAACGGGCCCAGGTGTAGCTGCCCTTGATCCCGGAGGTTGTCGTGTACGGCTTCGGCTTGTCGTGGGACAGGCTCTTCTCGTCGGGCTGCGTGTAACCGCCGTAGACCCAGTTGGTCGACTGCGCGATCGCGACCTCGTCGGTGTCCTTCGCGCCGTTGGCGCCCTTGACGCCCGTCGCGGCGAGCGAGGTGCTCTCGGTGCGGCCGTCCTTGTCCTCGTCGGTCGTGCACCACTTCTCCTTGAGGACGGCGGGCGCGGACATCACGATGAGCGGTTCGCCCTTCTCGTCCTCGAAACCGGTGATGTAGCTGGGCGACTTGACCTCCCAGTCCGCCGGCACGTCGAAGGCGACTCCCCACTTGGGGTTGATGTCGACCTTCCAGCCCTTGATCGTGGCCTTCTCCTCCTCGCCGCCGCGCGGGTTGTTCTCCGGCGTGGCGGACTTCCCCGGCTCCGCCGACGCGCCGGCGGAGGCCGTCGCCTTGTCCTTGCCGTCCGCGGAGTCGTCCTTGTCGCCGCCGCCCAGCACCACGATCCCGGTCACCGCGGCGGCCACGACCACGGCACACGCCGCGACGATCGCCACGATCTTCGTACGGTTCCCGCCGCCGCCTCCGGTGCCGCCCCCGCCCGGCGTCTGGAACCCGGCGGGCGGCGTGGGAGCCCCCCACTGCGGCTGCCCCGGCTGCCCCGGCTGCCCCGGCTGCCCCGGCTGTGCCGGTTGCGTGTAGGGGTTGGGGGTCTGCGGCGGATATCCCGGCTGTGCGTACGGGTTCGGCTGCTGGTACCCCGGCTGTCCCGGCTGCTGATATCCCGGCTGGGTGTACGGGTTCTGGTTCTGGTCCTGCGGGTTCTGCTCGCCCCCGGGCGGCTGCTGTCCTGGCCACATGGGTAGTCACACTAGTGCTGCCCATGACACGTTTCGGTCACTTCCCTTCGTCAGGCCCGTACCGGACCGGTACCGGCCGCGTACGGAACCCGTGCCGGACGGGGGCTGGCCGCCCGTGGCTACTCGCGGGTAACGTGACGGCATGAGCGCAGACCAGATGTCTGTCGGCGAGATGCTCGCCGCGACCGTGCCGATGGCCAGGACCCTCCGTCTGGAGTTCCTGGAGACCTCCCCCGAGAAGGCCGTGGTGGCCCTCCCGGACCAGAGCGAGTACCACAACCACGTCGGCGGTCCGCACGCCGGAGCCATGTTCACGCTGGGCGAGTCGGCGAGCGGTGCCGTCGTGCTGGCCGCCTTCGGGGACCAGCTCTCGCGCGCCGTGCCGCTCGCCGTCGGCGCCGAGATCGCCTACCGCAAGCTGGCGATGGGCGAGGTCACCGCCACCGCGACGCTCGGCCGGCCCGCGGCCGAGGTCGTCGCGGAGCTCGACGCCGGCCGCCGCCCCGAGTTCCCGGTCTCCGTCGCGCTGCGGCGCGCGGACGGCGCCGTCACCGGTGAGATGACGGTGGTCTGGACCCTGCGCCCCAACGGCTGACCCCCACCACCCTCTTTCGTCCCGGCGGCTCAGAAGCGCAGATAGCGGCTGGGGTTCCCGGCCGGGACGGTGCGGACGTTCAGGGCGCGCGGGCGGTGGCCGTTGGCGGCGCTGCGGAAGTTGTACTCGTAGAGGGTGACCCGCGCGCCGCGGGTCGCGGCGACATACGCCACATGCCCCAGGTGCCCCGCGCCGCCCGCCCCCGGGTCCCACTGCGCGATGTCCCCCGCGCGCGGGGTCCGGACCGTGGCGGCGCCCCGCCAGGAGCGGGCGTCGCCGAGGAAGTCGGGGGAGTGGTGCCGGGGGCGGCCGTCGGCCCGGACCGCCCAGGCGGCGAAGGACGCGCACGAGCGCACGAAGTAGCCGTGCCCGTCGGCCTCCCAGGTCCTTCCGTCGCCCCGCCACGGATAGGCGTGCGGATCGAGCCGGTGCGCGGCGACCGCCACACCGTGCGCCGCCCGCGCGCCGGCCGTCTCGGTCCCTGTCGCGGAGGCCGCCGCGACGCCCCCGGCGGCTCCGGGAACGCACAGCGCCAGCGCGGCACCCACCCCGGCCACCAGGAGACGCGACCACTTCCTCGACGTGTGCCGGCGCATGACAACGTTCCTTCCGACGGAGTACGACCACGAACGGCCGCGTACGACCACGAACGGCCGCGTACGGCCGGGTACGGCACCGGCCCGGCGTGGCGCGCCGGTCCCGGCCGGGGTGATCCCTTCCCCGCCCTCCGGCCCCCAACGGGCCTACGTACGAGGGGACTTGGCGCCGGTCGTTTGACGGACGGAACGGAGGAACGGTGCCATTGGCGCGCGAGGGGGCGTGCGACCGCCCGCCGGGCGCCGCGCGCGCTCCGGGCGGCCGGCCGCGGCGGACGACTCGAACGCCGAACCGGTAGGCTTCCCATGCGCGCTCGTGGAGCGGCAGGGGGAAGCGCGCGCCGGCCCGGCGAATGCGGTGGGGCGCGGCTTCAGGGGACTGGAAACACGGGAGGATCCGGCGTGCACGTCCAGGAATGGCTCGAGACGGTGCCGGCGGTCAGTATCTACGCGCTGGTGGCCCTGGTCATCGGCCTGGAGAGCCTCGGCATTCCGCTGCCGGGCGAGATCGTCCTCGTCTCGGCGGCCCTGCTCTCCTCCCAGAACGGCGAGATCAACCCCGTGATCCTCGGTGCCTGCGCGACCGCCGGCGCCGTCGTGGGCGACTCCATCGGCTACGCGATCGGCCGCAAGGGCGGACGGCCACTGCTCGCCTGGCTGGGGAAGAAGTTCCCCAAGCACTTCGGCGAGGGGCATGTGGCCACGGCGGAACGGTCGTTCGAGAAGTGGGGCATGTGGGCCGTCTTCTTCGGCCGGTTCATCGCCCTGCTGCGCATCTTCGCGGGCCCGCTGGCCGGCGTGCTGCACATGCCCTACTGGAAGTTCCTGATCGCCAACCTGCTGGGCGGGGTGATCTGGGCCGGCGGCACGACCGCGGTCATCTACTACGTGGGCGTGGTCGCCGAGGACTGGCTCAAGCGGTTCTCCTACCTGGGCCTGGTCGCCGCGGCCCTGGTCGGCGTCGCCTCCATGCTGATCGTCAAGCGCCGCGCGGCGAAGGCGACGGCCGGGAAGTCCGAAACGGCGGAGGAGCCGGAACCGGTCCCGGCCACCGACTGACGTGCGCCCCGGCGCCCCCCAAGGGGCGCGTGGCCTCCGTCACCTCACCTCACCGTGGGCCTTCGCCAGGTCCACGTACATCGTCGCGTTGAGCGTCACGACCTCCCGCTCCTCCTCCGTCAACGCCCGCTTGACCTTCGCCGGCACCCCCGCCACCAGCGACCCCGGCGGCACCCGCATCCCCTGCGGGACCAGCGCCTGCGCGGCGACCAGCGAACCCGCGCCGATCACCGCCCCGTTGAGCACCGTGGCGCCCATCCCGATCAGACAGTCGTCCTCTACCGTCGCCCCGTGCACCACCGCGTTGTGCCCCAGGGAGACCCGCTCGCCGATGCTCACCGGAAAGCCCGGATCGGCGTGCAGCGTGCAGTTGTCCTGCACATTGCTCCGCGCGCCGACCGCGATGCCCTCCACGTCGGCCCGCAGCACCGCCCCGTACCAGACGCTCGCACCAGCCCCCAGCGTCACGTCACCGAGCACGACGGACGTCGGCGCGAGGAACACCTCCTCGCCCAGCCGCGGCTCCTTGCCCCCGATGCCCCTGATCAGCGCGCCGTCCGTCATCACCGTCTCCTCGCTCCCGGCCGTCGGCCACCCGTCCGTCGCCCGGCGGCCGTCCCGGCACCGTACGCCATCCCCGGCTCACCCCCTGGGGTGAAGATCACAGCCGTACGGCGTCCTGCGCGCCGCCCGGCTTCAGTACCGTGAGCGGATGCTCAGCAGCAGGAACACGTGGTCGTCCTGGCGGCGCCGCCTCGCCCAGCGCGCCGTGCACGCGGGCTGGGCCTGGGCGCAGCGCACCGGTTCCGTCACCGCGGAGCACCCCGGCCGGTTCCGCTTCGGGGCGCTGGGCGCGGGCACACGGCTGGCCTTCCCGCTGGGCACGGTCTTCGGCGAGCCCTGGATCCACCTCGGGGCCTGCTGCATCGTCGGCGAACAGGTCACCCTGACGGCGGGGCTGATGCCCGACCTGGACCTCGGCCCCGAGCCCATCCTGCGCATCGGCGACGGCGTCGTCCTCGGCCGCGGCAGCCATGTCATCGCCGACACCACGGTGACCATCGGCAGCGACTGCTACTTCGGCCCCTACGTCTACGTGACGTCCACCAACCACTCCTACGACGACCCGCACCAGCCCATCGGCAAGCAGTGGCCGCGCATGGAGCCCGTGTCGATCGGCCCGGGCTGCTGGATCGGCACCGGCGCGATGATCCTGCCGGGCGCCCGGATCGGCCGGAACGTGGTGGTGGCGGCCGGCGCGATCGTACGGGGGGTGGTGCCCGACCACGCGGTGGTCGCGGGGGCGCCCGCCCGGGTGGTGCGGCGCTGGACGGCCGAGGAGGGCTGGCAGCCGCCGCTGCGCACCCCGCCGCCGGTGCCGATCCCCGACGGCATCACCCCGGAACAGCTGCTGGCCCTCTCCGAACTGGAGGCGGAGGCCTGAGCGGCGCACCCCGCCCGACGGGCCCGCCCGGTACACCCTGGTGGACGATAGGGTGCAGTCGGTGTTCCGCCGCCGCGCACCGCGTCGTATTCGGCGGTGGGCGCGGACGGAACGGCCACACGGCCACACGGCGATACGGCGGACAGAACGGAACACGGGGCGGAACGTGTCGGACCTCGACCTGCTGACCCAGTCCCTGGCGCGCAACGTCAGACGCTGGCGCGCCGAGCGGGGGTTCACCCTCGAGACGCTCGCCGCCCGCGCCGGGGTCAGCCGGGGCATGCTCATCCAGATCGAGCAGGCCCGCACCAACCCCAGCCTCGGCACGGTCGTCAAGATCGGCGACGCGCTCGGCGTCAGCATCCCCACCCTCCTCGACTACGAGCAGGGCCCCCGCGTCCGCGTCGTCCCCGCCGACCAGGCCGTCCGGATGTGGCACAGCGAGGCCGGCGGCCACGGCCGGCTGCTCGCGGGTACGGAGGCGCCCGGACCGCTGGAGATGTGGGACTGGCGGCTGATGCCGGGCGAGCACAGCCCCTCGGACCCCCATCCCGCCGGCACGGTCGAGATCCTGCACGTCACCAGGGGGCGGCTGACGCTCACCGTGGACGGCGAGGAACACCGCGTGCCGACGGGCGCGAGCGCGTCGTTCGAGGCGCACCTCGCGCACACCTACGGCAACGACGGCGAGGAGCCGATGGAGATGGTGATGACCGTCTCGGTGCCCCCGGTCCGCTGATCACCGCCTCCCCGCACGGCTGTTACCGTGCCGCCATGCGCGCCCCTCTCGGAGACTTCGACTCCGCCCGCCCCGCCCCCGAGTGCCTCGACACGCTCGTGCGGCCGGTCGCCGACGCCGTACGCCACTGGCGCGGCACCGTCCCCGCCGAGCAGCTGGTGTACGTCGACACCGAGCCGGAGTGGGCCGACACGGCCACCTTCGTCCAGCACTACGGGCAGGAGCTGCTGGAGCGGTCCGCGAACTGCGTCGTCGTCGCGGGGCGACGCGGCGGCGAGACGACGCTCGCCGCGTGCGTCGCCCTCTCCACCACCCGCGTCGACGTCAACGGCGTGGTGCGCAGACAGCTCGGCGTCCGCAAGGCGTCGTTCGCGCCGATGGACACGGCGACGGGGGAGACCGGCATGGAGTACGGCGGCATCACGCCCGTCGGGCTGCCCGGCCAATGGCCGCTCCTCGTGGACGCGGCCGTCGTCGACCTGCCGTACGCCCTGGTCGGCAGCGGCCGCCGGCGCGGCAAGCTGCTGCTGCCCGGAAAGGCGTTCGCGGAGCTGCCGAACGCGGTGGTGCTGGAGGGGCTGGGCGTCGCGGCCGGCTGAGCCGCCGGGAACGGAACACGGCTGTGGGCCGGGACCCCTGACGGTCCCGGCCCACAGCCGTGTGGGTGCCGTACGTGTCCGCCGGCGCCGTGCGCCGGATCAGGCAGCCGCGGTGCCGGACTGGGCGACCAGCTGGTCGATGACCTTGCCCAGGCCCTCGACGACCTCGGCGTCGTCGGCCGGGTGCAGCTCGGCGAAGCGGATCACGGAGGACGGGATGGAGAGCTTGGCCTCCTCCACGACCTTGCCGCCGGCGATGCCGACCGACTTGCGGGTCTCGTCCTGCGCCCACACGCCGCCGTACTGGCCGTAGGCGGTGCCGACCACGGCGACCGGCTTGCCCGCGAGGGCACCGGCGCCCATCGGGCGGGAGGCCCAGTCGATCGCGTTCTTCAGCGCGGCCGGGATGGTGCCGTTGTACTCGGGGGAGAACAGCACGAGGCCGTCCGCCTGGGCGATCGCCGTCCGCAGGGCGGTGGCGGTCTCGGGCGCCGAACCCTCGATGTCGATGTCCTCGTTGTAGAAGGGGATGTCGGCCAGGCCCTCGAAGATGTTCACCTCGACGCCTTCGGGGGCGTGCTTCGCAGCGGCCTCGGCGAGCTGACGGTTGTGCGAACCGGCGCGGAGGCTGCCGACGAGCGCGAGGATGCGAACGGACATGGTGAGGAACTCCCAGGTAGAACGAGCGGGGGGATAAACGGACCGAAGTCCGTTGAATGTTGTACAACCTAAGCGGGCCGAGGCCCGGGTGTCAAACGGACCGTGGTCCATCGGTAGTAACGGACTCCGGTCCGGTTCTCTTCCCGGAGCGCTACTCTTCTTTTCATGACCGAGCCGCTCCCCTCCCCGCGCCCGTCGCGGGACGACCCCGCCGGCCGGGCGGACCTGATCCTCGAACCCGTGGGCGAGGCGCCCCGGCTGCGGGCCGACGCCGTCCGCAACAGCACCCGGCTGCTGGAGGTCGCCGCCGACCTGGTCGCCACGCGCGGTGCCGCGAAGCTCACGATGGAGGCGGTCGCCAGCGGGGCGGGGGTCGGCAAGGGCACGGTGTTCCGGCGGTTCGGCGACCGGGCGGGGCTCATGATCGCCCTGCTCGACAGCCACGAACGCGATCTCCAGGCGGCCTTCCTCACGGGCCCGCCGCCGCTCGGCCCAGGCGCCCCCGCCGCCGAACGGCTGCGCGCCTTCGGCCCGGCGGTGCTGCGCCACGAGCAGGCCCACCGCGACATCTACCTCGCCGCCCATGCCGACACCAGCCGCCAACGCTCCGTGCCGGCCTACCGGCTGCGGCTCGGCCACCTCCGTCTGCTGCTCCGGGAGGCGAGGGTCGGTGGCGATCACGACCTGATCGCGCACTCCCTGCTCGCCTTCCTGGACATCTCCCTCGTCGATCACCTGGTCGCCCGGGAGGGCATGCCCCTGGAGCGCGTCGAGGCCGGCTGGTGCGACCTCGTCGCGCGGCACACGGGAGCCGGCTGAGCGGGCGCCCCCTCCTGGACCGCCTCCGCGCGGTCCTGTCGGCGGGCGGTATCGCCGCAGGTCAGGGCGGTGTTAACGGAGATGACAACGGTCACCGGTGCAGCCTTTGCCGTTCCGTGTCCGGATGCGTTTGACTGCCGTCGGGGCACCCACTGCGGTGCCCGGGCGAGGCGGCCGCCGCCGGCCCGGGCGTGGCAGTCGGAGCACCGCACCCCGACCGGGTGCGACGCGTCCGCGGCAATGGGGGAAGGCATCCGACATGAGCGACCACGACCACCGGCCCGACGAGCAGCAGCACGACGACGTCCGCGCACATGACCACGTCAGTCAGGGCGAGCACGGCGGTGACGCCGGCCACTCCGGTCACGGGAGCCGCGGCGGTCACGACGGCCACAGCGGTCACGCCGGTCACTCGCACGGTGTCTCCGCCGACGCCGACCGCCGCTGGCTGGGCGCCGCGCTCGCGCTGATCACCGTCTTCATGGCCGCCGAGGTCGCCGTCGGTCTCGTCGCCGGGTCGCTGGCGCTGCTCTCGGACGCGGCCCACATGCTCACCGACGCCGCGTCCATCGTGCTCGCGCTCGTCGCCATGCGGCTGGCCGCGCGCCCCGCGCACGGCGGCTTCACCTACGGGCTCAAGCGCGCGGAGATCCTGTCCGCCCAGGTCAACGGCCTCACCCTGCTGCTCCTCGGCGCCTGGCTGGCGTACGAGGCGGTGCGGCGGCTCATCTCCCCGCCGGCGGTCGAGGGCGGACTGATGCTGGTCACGGCGCTCGTCGGCATCGCCGTGAACGTGGCCGCCACCTGGTGCCTGTCCCGGGCCAACCGCGGCTCGCTCAACGTCGAGGGCGCCTACCAGCACATCCTCAACGACCTGTTCGCCTTCATCGGTACCGCCGTCGCCGCGCTCGTCGTCGTGCTGACCGGCTTCGCCCGCGCCGACGCGCTGGCCACGCTCGTCGTCGTCGCCCTCATGGTGAAGGCGGCGTACGGGCTGCTGCGCGACTCCGGGCGCATCTTCCTGGAGGCCGCCCCCGCCGACGTCGACCCGGACGTGCTCGGCGACCGGCTGGCCGGCCGGTCCGGCGTCGTCGAGGTGCACGACCTGCACGTCTGGCAGATCACCTCGGGGCAGTCGGCGCTCTCGGCGCACGTCCTGGTGGAGCCGGGCGGCGAGTGCCACGAAGTGCGGCGCGATCTGGAGGAGGTGCTGCGGGGGGAGTACGCCATCACGCACACCACGCTCCAGGTCGACCACGCCCCCGAGCGGCTGTTGCAGGTGGCGCTCCCCGGGGACGCCGCCCCGGCGCGCGGCCCGCACTGCGAGCGGGCGCACGGACCGGTGCACCGGGAGGGCCCCCACCGCCACTGATCCCCGGACCGGGCCGGACCGGGCACATCGGGGCGGGCACATCGGACCGGCCGCATCAGGCCGGCCGGATCAGACCAGGCGCGGGATCTCGATGGCCGGGCAGCGGTCCATCACCATCTCCAGACCCGCCGCACGGGTGCGCGCGTACGCCTCCTCGTCGATCACGTCGAGCTGGAACCAGACACCCTTGGCGCCGATCGCGACCGCCTGGTCGGCGACCGGGCCCGCCAGCTCGCTGTTGACGAACACGTCCACCACGTCCACCGGGAACGGGATCGCCTCCAGCGAGGGGTATCCCCGCTCGCCGTGGACCGTCTCGGCCTTGGGGTGCACCGGCACGATCCGCTTGCCGAACCGCTGAAGCACCCCGGCCACGCCGTACGCCGCCCGGTTCTGGTTGGTCGACAGACCGACGACCGCCCAGGTGTCGCCCAGCTCCGTGAGGATCCTGCGGATGGTTGCGCTGTCGCCGTACACGTGGGGCTCCTTCGACGTCGGGGCGGTGCGTGACACGGTGTGCGGCACGAGAACACGCCTGTGACGCGCAACGACGGGGAGCACCCCGGATACATCCAGTATCCGGGCACCCCTCCGCCTTGCGATGCACCGCATCTGACGCCGCACGCTGATCCACCAGGGATTACGGGACAGCCCTTAGGCTCGGCCCCGTGCTGCACATCACCGACGCCCGGAGCGGCGAACCCACCGATCTTCCGCGCGGGCTGACCCGCGTCCATGTCCATGCGGCGGGTGCGGACGCCTCCGCCCTGCGGCTGCTGCTCGTGGCGGACGTGCTGGCGCGTGCCCTGGACCTCGACGGCGGCCTCTCCCTCACCGTCGCCCGTCCGGGTCCGGAGCTGCGGGCCCGGGCCGACGCGCTCGGGATCCGGCGCGCCGAGCCCGAGGCCCCGCCCGGAGGCCGCGTCCTGCACGTGCGCGGCGCCGGGCAGCCGGCCCCCGGGGACGGACCGCACCTGGAGGTGGCCCCCGCCGGCGAGCCCTCCGGCACCCCCGACCCCATCGCTCTCCGCCTCGCCCTGCTGACCATCCCCCGGGGGCTCACCGCGGAGCTGGGCACCGGTGCGCTGGCAACGGCGCAGCAGACGCTCGCCCGGTGGCGCCGCTCGGTCGCGGGCTGGGCGGACCACCCCTCCCGGCCCGTCCCCGACGCCGTGCGGCGGCAACTGCGTGCCGCCTGGGAGGACGATCTCGACCTGCCCGCCGCCCTGGAGGTGCTGCGACGCCTGGAGGAGGCCGAGGACGTGCCGCCGGGCGCCCGCTTCGAGTCGTACGCCTACGCCGACCGGCTGCTCGGCCTGGAGCTGACCCGGGAGATCGGCGCCTGGGGCTGACGGACCCCGGGGGAGCGGTACGACCACCGCATAGGCTGCTCGTATGCAGGACGAGTACCGCACGATCGCCCACCCCGGCGTGCACGAGACCGAGGTCAACCGCTCGCGCTTCCTGTGCGCCCTCGCCCCCGCGGCCACCGAGCGGGAGGCGCAGGAGTTCGTCGCCGCCGTCCGCAAGGAGCACGCCGACGCCACGCACAACTGTTTCGCCTACGTCATCGGTGCCGACGCCTCCGTGCAGAAGGCGAGCGACGACGGCGAACCGGGCGGCACCGCGGGCGTCCCGATGCTACAGATGCTGCTGCGCCGCGACCTGCGGTACGCCGTCGCCGTCGTCACCCGGTACTACGGCGGCGTCAAGCTCGGCGCGGGCGGACTGATCCGGGCGTACGGCGGTGCCGTCGGCGAGGCCCTCGACGCGCTCGGCACGGTCACCCGGCGCCGCTTCCGGCTCGCCACCGTCACCGTCGACCACCAGCGCGCCGGCAAGGTGCGACACGAGCTGCTGGCCACCGGGCGCGAGGTGCGCGACGTCCGCTACGGGCAGGCCGTCGCCCTGGAGATCGGGCTGCCGGACGCCGACGTGGACGCCTTCCGCGCCTGGCTCGCCGACCTCACCGCCGGAACCGCCCACTTCGAGCTGGGCGGAGAGGCCTACGGGGCGGCATAGCCGGACAAAGGGCGCAAATCCGGCGGCTGTTGGGGCGGTCGGGGCGTAAGGGTCCCACGAGTCGGGCATATCGGTCCGATACGGGAGTAGCCGCCCGCGTTGTCGTACCCTCCCGTTAGTCTCGGGGATCATGAGGCTTCTGCACACGTCCGACTGGCATCTCGGCCGGGCGTTCCACCGGGTGAACATGCTCGACGCCCAGGCCGGGTTCGTCTCTCACCTGGTCGCGACCGTGCGCGAGCGCGCGGTCGACGCGGTGGTCGTGTCGGGGGACGTGTACGACCGCGCGGTGCCGCCGCTGGCCGCCGTGGAGCTGTTCGACGACGCCCTGCACCGCCTCGCCGACGCCGGTGTGCCCACGGTGATGATCTCCGGCAACCACGACTCGGCCCGCCGGCTCGGTGTCGGCGCCGGGCTCATCGGCCGGGCCGGCATACATCTGCGCACCGATCCCGCCGCCTGCGGCACCCCGGTGATCCTCGCCGACGCCCACGGGGACGTCGCCTTCTACGGCCTGCCCTACCTCGAACCGGCCCTGGTGCGCGAGCAGTTCGGCGTCGAGAAGGCCGGGCACGAACAGGTGCTCGCCGCCGCCATGGACCGGGTCCGCGCCGACCTCGCCGCCCGCCCCGCCGGCACCCGCTCCGTCGTCCTCGCACACGCGTTCGTCACCGGCGGCGAGGCCAGCGACAGCGAACGGGACATCACCGTCGGCGGCGTCGCCTCCGTCCCCGCCGGGGTCTTCGACGGCGTCGACTACGTGGCCCTCGGCCATCTGCACGGCAGCCAGACGCTCACCGCCCGCGTCCGCTACTCCGGCTCCCCGCTGCCGTACTCCTTCTCCGAGTCCGGCCACCGCAAGAGCATGTGGCTCATCGACCTCGGCGCGGACGGAGCGGTCACCGCCGAGCGCGTCGACTGCCCGGTGCCGCGCCCGCTCGCCCGGATCCGCGGCCGCCTGGAGGAACTGCTCGCCGACACGGAACTGGCCCGGCACCAGGAGGCATGGGTGGAGGCCACCCTCACCGACCCGGTCCGCCCCGTCGAGCCCATGGCCCGGCTCACCGAGCGGTTCCCGCACACCCTCAGCCTCGTCTTCGACCCGGACCGCGCCCCCGAGGAACCCGGCGTCAGCTACGCCCGCCGGCTGGCCGGCCGCTCCGACCAGGAGATCGCGGAGGACTTCGTGACCCATGTGCGCGGCGCCGCCCCCGATGACCGCGAACGGCTCGTCCTCCAGGACGCGTTCGACGCCGTACGCGCCGAGGCCACGGTCCGGGAGGTCGCCCCATGACCACCGGGACACACGGGGACACCACGGCACCGGCACCGGCACTGTCACGGGGGAGGGGGAGCCGATGAGGCTGCACCGGCTGGACATCACGGCCTTCGGGCCCTTCGGCACCACCCAGAGCATCGACTTCGACGCCCTCTCGGCCGCCGGGCTCTTCCTGCTGCACGGACCGACCGGCGCCGGCAAGACCTCCGTCCTGGACGCGGTCTGCTACGCGCTCTACGGGGCCGTGCCCGGCGCCCGGCAGAGCGGCCAGGGCCTCACCCTGCGCAGCGACCACGCCCCGCCCGGCACCCGTACCGAGGTCCGGCTCGACCTCACCGTCGCCGGCCGCCGCCTGGAGATCACCCGGCAGCCGCCCTGGGCCCGCCCCAAGAAGCGCGGCACGGGCACGACCACCGACAAGGCACAGTCCTGGCTGCGCGAATACGACACCCGGGCCGCCGCGTGGAAGGACCTCAGCCGCTCCCACCAGGAGATCGGCGAGGAGATCACCCAGCTCCTCGGCATGAGCCGGGAACAGTTCTGCCAGGTGGTGCTGCTGCCCCAGGGCGACTTCGCGCGGTTCCTGCGCGCCGACGCCGAGGCCCGCGGCCGGCTGCTCGGGCGGCTGTTCGACACCCGCCGCTTCGCCGACGTCGAGAAGCGGCTCGCCGAACGCCGGCGCGCCGCCGAGGCCGACGTGCGCGAGGGAGACGCCGCGCTGCTCGCGGACGCCCACCGCATGCAGCAGGCGGCGGGCGACGGTACCCCGCCGCCGGAGCTGACCCCGGGCGACCCGGGGCTCGCCGAGGCGGTGCTGACCTGGGCCGCGCTCGCCCGCACCACCGCCCGCGAACGGCTCACGATCGCGACCTGCGCCCACACCGCCGCCGGGACGGCCGCCGTCGCCACCGCCCGCGCGCTGGAGGAGGCCCGCCGACTGGCCGGACTGCAACGCCGGTTCGCGGAGGCCGAGGAGCGGGCCGTCCGCCTCCGGGAGCACGCCGACGCCGCCGAGCAGGACCGGCTGCGGATGGAACGGTCCCGCAAGGCCGAGGCGGTCGCCCCGGCGCTCGACCTGCGGGAGGCCGCCGAGCGCGAGCACGCGCACGCGGCCCGGGCGGAGACGGCCGCGCGTGCCGTGCTCCCGGAACCCCTCGCCGGGCTGGATGCCTCCGGGCTCGCCGCCGCCTCCCGGCGGGCCGCCGAGGAGCGCGGGGAACTGGAGTCGGCCCGCCGCGCGGAACACCGGCTCACCGAACTCGCCACCGAGCAGACGGCGCTGGACCGCGAGGAGTCGGCCGACGACGCCGAACTCCAGGACGCCGAGAGCTGGCTCGCCGACTGGGAGACGGTCCGCGAGGAACTCCAGGGCCGGATCGACGCCGCGCAGGAGGCCGCGACCAGGGCCGAACAGCTTGCCGTCCAGCGCGAACCGGCCCGCGCCCGGCTCGACGCCGCCCGGCTGCGCGACCGGCTCGCCCGCGACACCGAGGCGGCGGCCGCCCGCGCCCTCGCCTCCCGGGAGCGTGCCGCCGAGGCCCACGAGCACTGGCTCACCCTGAAGGAACAGCGGCTGCGCGGCATCGCCGCCGAACTCGCCGCCGGCCTCGCCGACGGCGAACCCTGCGCGGTCTGCGGCGCCACCGACCACCCCGCGCCCGCCCGCAAGGACGCCGGCCACGTCGACCGGGAGACCGAGGAGCGGGCACTCGCGGAGTACCGGCGGGCGGAGCAGGAGCGCGCCGAGGACGAACGAAGGCACGGCTCCCTGCGCGAGTCGCTGGCCGCCGCCGGAGCCGAGGCCGGCGACACCCCCGTCGACGAACTCGCGCACCGATCGGCCGAGTTGGATAGCCAGTACACGCGAGCCCGGGACGCCGCCTCATCGCTGCACCCCGCTCAGGAGGAGCTGCGCCGGGCCGAACAGGAGCGCGAACGCCGCGATGCCGCCCGGGAGCGGGCCGCCCTGCGCGCCGCCGCCCGGGTCTCCCGCCGGGACGCGCTGGAGCGCGAACGGACCGCGCTGGAGCAGGAGGTGTCCCGCGCCAGTGGGGACGCCGGCAGCGTCGCCGCGCGCGCCGCCCAACTGGAGCGCGAGGGCGCCCGGCTCACTGAGGCGGCCGAGGCGGCCCGTGTGGCGGACGACACCGCGCAGCGGCTGAAGACCGCCGACGCCCGCCTCGCGGACGCCGCGTTCCGGGCCGGCTTCGACAACCCGGCCGAGGCGGCCGCCGCCCTCCTCGACGACGACGCCCACCGCGCGCTGCAACGGCGCCTGGACGTCAGGCAGCAGGAGGAGGCCGCCGTGCGCGCGGTGCTCGCCGAACCGGAGACCGCGGCCGCCGCCCGACGCCCGGCCGCCGACGTCGACTCCGCCGAGCGGGCCGCCGAGCGAGCCGGCCGGCGCCTCCAGCAGGCCGCCTCCGCACGGGACGCGGCGGCCCGGCGGTGCGCCGAGCTCGACCGGCTCTCCGCGCACGCCGCCACCGCGGTGCGCCGGCTGGCCCCGCTGCGCGACGCCTACGACCGGGTGGCCCGCCTCGCCTCCCTCACCGCGGGCACCTCCGCGGACAACGAACGGAGGATGCGGCTGGAGTCGTACGTACTCGCCGCCCGTCTCGAACAGGTGGCCGCCGCCGCGACCGTACGGCTGGGGCGGATGTCGTCCGGGCGGTACACGCTGGTCCACTCCGACGACCGTTCCGGGCGCGGCCGCAGCGGCCTCGGACTGCACGTCGTGGACGCGTGGACCGGCCGCGAACGCGACACCGCCACGCTCTCGGGCGGCGAGACGTTCTTCGCGTCCCTCGCGCTGGCCCTCGGCCTCGCCGACGTCGTCACCGACGAGGCCGGGGGAGTGCGGCTCGACACCCTCTTCATCGACGAGGGCTTCGGCAGCCTCGACGACCAGACCCTCGACGAGGTCCTCGACGTCCTGGACGCCCTGCGCGAACGCGACCGCAGCGTGGGCATCGTCAGTCACGTCCCCGATCTGCGCCGCCGGGTGCACGCGCAGCTGGAGGTGGTCAAGGAGCGGACGGGGTCGAGGGTGCGCCACCGGGGGGTGGGTTGAGCGGTGTCGGCGGCTGCGGGTGCGTCGTGGCTTGTCGCACAGTTCCCCGCGCGCCTGTCAGGGGCGAGGGGCGCGGAGAACCGCGCATCTTCTGGGGGTCCGGGGGCTTGCCCCCGGGTTGGGACGGGAAGGGGCGGCGGGGGCGAGACAACTCCCCCGCCGCACCCTCCGCCTCACAGCCGCGACAACTCGTCCACCAGATCGTCCAGCCCCAGCGACCCCTGGGACAACGCGGCCATGTGCCACGCCTTCGCGTCGAAGGCGTCCCCGCGCCGCTTCCGCGCGGCCTCCCGGCCGAGCAACCACGCCCGCTCACCCAACTTGTACCCGATCGCCTGCCCCGGCATCGACAGATACCGCGTCAGCTCGCTCTCCACGAAGTCCGCCGGCCGGCTGCTGTGCGCCCCGAAGAACTCCTGCGCCAGCTCCGGCGTCCACCGCTCACCCGGATGGAACGGCGAGTCCGCCGGGATCTCCAGCTCCAGGTGCATGCCGATGTCGACGATGACCCGCGCCGCCCGCATCATCTGGGCGTCCAGATATCCCAGCCGCCGCTCGGCGTCGGTGAGGAACCCGAGTTCGTCCATCAGCCGCTCCGCGTACAGCGCCCACCCCTCCATGTTGGCGCTGACCCCGCCGATGGTCGCCTGGTAGCGCGAGAGGTCGTCGGCGACGTGCGCCCACTGGGCGAGCTGGAGGTGATGGCCCGGCACGCCCTCGTGGTACCAGGTGGAGACCAGGTCGTAGACGGGGAACCGGGTCTGCCCCATCGTGGGCAGCCAGGTCCGCCCGGGCCGGGAGAAGTCCGGCGACGGCGCGCTGTAGTAGGGGGCCGCCGCGCTGCCCGGCGGGGCGATGCGGGACTCCACCCGGCGCACCCGCTCGGCGAGTTCGAAGTGCGTGCCGTCCAGCGCCTCGATCGCCTCGTCCATCAGCCCTTGCAGCCAGGTGCGCACCTCCTCGACGCCCTCGATGTGCGTGCCGTGCGCGTCCAGGTGCGCGAGCGCCACCCAGGGGGTCTCGGCGCCGGGCAGGATCTTCTCCGCCTCCTGCCGCATCTCGCCGAGCAGCCGGTGGAACTCCGACCAGCCGTACGCGTACGCCTCGTCGAGGTCCTGGTCGGTGCCGTTGAAGTAGCGCGCCCAGCGCGCGTACCGCTCCCGGCCCACCGTGTCCGGCGCGCCCTCGATGGTGGGCACGTACACGTCCCGCATCCAGTCGCGCAGTGCGACGACGGCCGCGGTCGCCCCGCGGGCCGCCGTGTCCAGCTCCGCGCGCAGCGCCTCGGGGCCGGCGGCGGCGAAGTCCTCGAACCAGCCGCGCCCCGCTCCGGTGTCCGCCCACTCCGTGAGCTGTCCGACGAAGGTCGCGGCCGGGCGCGGGCCCCCGTACAGCTTGCGCTCCAGACCGAGCGCGAGGGACTCCCGGTAGCCGTCGAACGCGGCCGGAACCGCGCGCAGGCGCTCGGCGACGGCCGCCCAGTCCTCCTCGGTCTCGGTCGGCGTCAGCGTGAAGATGTCGCGGATCGAATGGATGGGGGAGTGGATGTTGCTGACCGCGCGCAGGCCCTCGTCGGCCTCGTGCACGGCGAGTTCGGCGGTGAGCCGCTCGCGCAGCAGGCGCGCGCACCGGCGCTCGATGTCACTGTCCGCGCCCGGCAGGCGCTCCGCCTCGTCGAGCCGCGCGAGGGTCTCCCGCGCCAGCTCCGCGAGGGCCTCCTGCCCCGCGGGGGAGGTGTCCGGAAGTCTGCTCGAACTCTCCTTCACACCCAGATAGGTGCCGGTGACGGGGTCGAGGAGGACGAGGGCGTCGACGTAGGCGTCGGCGACCTGACGGGGCAGCTGGCTGTTGGTGTCAGACATGCGGACCATCCTCGTACGGAAGGACCGCCCGCGTCAGCAGGGGGCCGGTGTCTCTCCGTCCGTACTGCCCGGAACTCATCCCCGTGCGGTCGGCCCCGACGGCGCCTCGCGCCTGGGCGGCAGGAGCGGTCCGCACTCCCACTGCTGGAAGATCAGCCGGGTCTCCACCCGGGCCACCTCACGGCGGGCCGTGAACTCGTCCAGGACCAGCCGTTGCAGATCGGCCATGTCCGCGACGGCGACATGCACGAGGTAGTCGTCGGGTCCGGTGAGGTGGAAGACCGTCAGCGCCTCCGGCAGTGCCCGGATCCGTTCGACGAACGGCCCCACCAGCTCCCGCCGGTGCGGCCTGACCTGCACCGACAGCAGGGCCTGGAGCCCGCGCCCCAGCCTGGCCACATCCAGCCGCAGCCGGTGGCCGACGATCACCCCCGAGCGGCGCAGCCGGTTCACCCGGTCCAGACAGGTCGACGGCGCCACCCCGACCTGTGCGGCGAGGTCCCGGTAGGGGGTCCGGGCGTCGTTCTGCAACAGCCGCAGCAGATGGAGGTCCACCGGATCCAGTACGACGGAATCGGACATGCGGCGAACGTAGCACGGAGTCATCCCTCGAAAGTCCGGCCGCTGTTCAGTCTGCCGTGCATGGACTTCGGTACGCGTGACACGTACGACGGCCCGCGGCGGCACGAGCACGCCCTCTCCGCCGTTCCCCTCCCCGCCCGGTCCCCGGACACCGAGGCGGTGCACGCCGGACGGGAGGACCTCGCCGCCCTGGGGCTGCACGCCCCGCCCCTCGACCTGTCCACCACCTATCCCAGCGCCGACAGCCGGGGCGAGGCCGCCCGCATCGACGCCTTCGCCGCGGAGGGCGCGGAGCCGGAGGGGCCGCCGGTGTACGGGCGGCTCGGCAACCCGACCGTCGCCCGGTTCGAACACGCGCTCGCCCGGCTGGAGGGGACCGAGAGCGCGGTCGCCTTCGCCACCGGAATGGCCGCGCTCAGCGCCGTCCTGCTCGCCCGGGGCGCGGCCGGGCTGCGGCACGTCGTCGCCGTACGGCCGCTGTACGGGTGCAGCGACCATCTGCTCACCGCCGGGCTGCTGGGCTCCGAGGTGACCTGGACCGACCCGGCCGGCATCGCGGACGCGCTGCGCCCCGACACCGGGCTCGTGATGATCGAGACCCCGGCCAACCCCACGCTCGCCGAGGCCGACCTGCGGGCCGTCGCCCACGCGTGCGGTTCCGTGCCGCTGCTCGTCGACAACACCTTCGCCACGCCCGTGCTCCAGCGGCCCGCCGGGCAGGGGGCGCGGCTGGTGCTGCACAGCGCGACCAAGTACCTCGGCGGGCACGGCGACGTGATGGGCGGGGTCGTCGCGTGCGACGAGGAGTCCGCCCGGCGGCTGCGGCAGATCCGGTTCGCCACGGGCGGTGTCCTGCATCCGCTGGCCGGTTATCTGCTGCTGCGGGGCCTGTCGACGCTGCCGGTACGGGTGCGGGCGGCGTCCGCCACCGCCGCGGAACTGGCCCGGCGGCTCGCGGCCGACCCGCGCGTGGCCCGCGTCCGCTATCCGCGCATCGGCGGCGCGATGATCGCCTTCGAGGTGCACGGCGACCCGCACGAGGTGATCGCCGGGGTCCGGCTGATCACCCCGGCGGTGAGCCTGGGCAGCGTCGACACGCTGATCCAGCACCCGGCGTCGATCAGCCACCGCATCGTCGACGCGGGGGACCGCCGGGACGCCGGCGTCACCGACCGGCTGCTGCGGCTGTCGGTCGGCCTGGAGGACGTCGAGGATCTGTGGACGGATCTGGACGGCGCGCTGGGGGCCGGCGCGGGGGAGGAACGCATCGCGGCGGGCCGCGAAACCGCGCGGTGACGGCGGTCCGGCCCGGGCGGGCCTGCGGTGAGAGTGGTGCGGGCTCGGGCGGGGCCTGTGGTGACGGGTGCGGCCCCGGGCGGGCCTGTGGTGAGAGTGGTGCGGGCTCGGGCGGGACCTGCGGTGACGGGTGCGGCCTCGGGCGGGACCTGTGGTGACGGGTGCGGCCTCGGGCGGGCCTGTGGTGACGGCGGGGTGGCCCGGGCGGACCTGCGGTGACGGGTGTGGCCCGGGGCGGCCCCGCAGTGACGGCGGTGAGGCCCCGGGCCGCACCCGTGGTGAGAGTGGTGCCGCCCCGGGCCGACCCGGGGTGACGGCGGTGCGGCCTCCGGCCGAGCCGGGGCCGCACCAGCCGGGTCAGTCCCGTACGGCCCCGTCGCCGTGCGCCCCCGCCGTGTCGTGGGCGACCGCCGGGGCCGCCGCCAGGCGGGCGGTGACGACGAGGGTGCCCTCCTCGACCTGGTAGTCGAGGGGCAGCCCCAGCGCCCGCATCGCGGCGACCATGCCCGTGTTGGACGCCTGGGTCACGGCGTACACGTTCTCGCAGCCCGCCTCCACCGCCATCGCGACCAGCCGCCCGAGGAGCAGGCCGCCGACGCCCCGCCGCTGCCAGGCGTCCTCGACCAGCAGCGCGACCTCCGTCTCGTCGCCGTCCCACAGCAGATGGCCGAGCCCGACGATCCGCCCCGACGCGGTGCGGGCCGCCAGCGTGCGGCCGAACCGGGGGCTGAGCAGGTGGTCGAGGTAGCGGTCGGCGTCGCCGACCGGGCCGTGGTACCGCATGCGCAGCGTGTGCGCCGAGCAGCGCTCGTGCATCGCCCGGGCCGCCGGCAGGTCGGAGACGTCGGCCCGGCGCACGGTGAGCGCGTTGCCCTCGGGCAGCGTGAGCACGTCCTGCCCGTCCGGCACCCGGGGGCCGAGCCGCGCGTCCAGTTCGACCAGGGCCCGGGCCCGGGCGAACTCCGTCGGCGTGAACGGCGGAAACGGCCGCTCCACGGTGATCACTCCGCCCTCCGGCGCCCGCAGCCGCATGACGGTCTCCTCCAGGGTGCCCTCCACCGGCGTGTCCTGCACGGCGCGTCCGGCGGCGCCGGCGGGCATGGAGCGGATGGTGCAGCGGCCCAGCAACTGCCGCAGCGCGAGCGGGAGTTCCGCCGCGTCCAGGGCCGTACGGGTGGCCAGGGCGAGTACCCGGGCGGGGGCGTCCACCAGATCGTGGGCGTCGGCGCGCTCGATCCAGGTGCCCCGCCCGCCGGCCGCCGCCACCGACCGGGTGACCTCGGCGGCGGTCAGCCCGGCGGGGCCGCGCAGCAGGAACTCGTCGACGACGCCCTCGGCCAGCGGATGCGTTTGCAGGCTCAGGATGTCGACGCCGTGCCCGGCCAGCGCGGCGCACAGCGCGGCGAGCGCGCCCGGCTCGTCCCGTACCGTCGTCCGCATCCGCCACAGCGCGGCCGCCCCGGTGGCCTCGGCCACCGCGTCGGACCCGGTCGGCCCGGCCCGCTCCGCACCGCCGGGGGCGGGCGGCCGGGCGCCGGTATCGCCACTGGGCGGGGCGTGACCGTGGCGGCGTGACCACCACACGTGGAAGACGGCCGTGGCGACCAGGCCCACGGCGGAGAGGACGAGCAGCATGGGCCCGTCCGGCCCGTGCCCCACCGTGTTGGCGACGGCGTCGGCCACGGCGACCGCCGTGAACAGCGCCGCCAGCTCGACGAGGTCCCGCCGCCAGTGGTGGACGGGACGCCCGTTCCTCGTGCGCGTTGCCTTCGACAGGTTCGACAAGTCCGGTGTCATAGGACCACTGTGGAGGAAACGTGTTGCGTGATCACGAACGCTCTGTGACTGTGCGGTAAAGCGTCGATCTGTCCGCTTTATTGCGCATGTCGTGACCGGAACCGAACGCCGCGCACCGGGGGATGACTCCGGTGCGCGACGTGACGACCGAGACTACGCGAGCCGCCGCCCCGCCGGGCGCCGACGCGTCACTGACCGACCAGACCCGGCTGCAACACCTGCGTGAACAGCACACTGCCGTCCTGCTCACGCAGCCGGACCGTCAACTCCCCGCTGCCGCCGTCGATGTCGACCTCGCCGAAGAACTGGTAGCCCTCCGCCGGTGACACGTTCGACGCGGTGGGCGCCTTCACGAAGACCCGCTCCGGGCCGAACGTGCCGTCCAGGTCGCTCGCCGGGAACGCGCCCGCGTTGAGCGGACCCGAGACGAACTCCCAGAACGGCTCGAAATCGGTGAACGCGGCCCGCGAGGGCTGGTAGTGCTGCGCCGAGGTGTGGTGCACGTCCGCCGTCAGCCACACCGTGCCGGTGATCCGCTGGTGCTTGACGTACCGCAGCAGCTCGGCGATCTGCAACTCCCGCCCGAGCGGCTTGCCGGGGTCGCCCTGCGCGACCGCTTCGTAGTTCGGCCGTCCCTCGGTGGTGTCCGGCACGACCAGGCCGAGCGGCATGTCCGCGGCGATCACCTTCCACACCGCCCTCGACCGCTTCAGCTCCCGCTTTAGCCAGGCCAGTTGCTCGGCCCCCATGATGCCGACCGGGTCGGTGGCCTGGGCGTCCGGGGAGTTGGCGTTGCGGTAGGTGCGCATGTCGAGGACGAACACGTCGAGCAGCGGGCCGTGCCGCATGACCCGGTACACCCGGCCGTTCCGGTCGCCCGGCGACAGCGTGGAGAGCGGGAAGTACTCGCTGAACGCGCGACGGGCGCGGGCGGCGAGCACGTCCAGGCGCTTCTCGGTGTACGCGGTCACCGAGTCGGCGATCACCTCGCCCGGATACCAGTTGTTGCGCACCTCGTGGTCGTCCCACTGGACGATCGAGGGCACCTGCGCGTTGAACCGGCGCAGGTTGTCGTCGAGCAGGTTGTAGCGGAAGTTGCCGCGGTACTCGGCCAGCGTCTCCGCGACCTTGGACTTCTCCTCCGTGGTGATGTTCCGCCAGGTGGAGCCGTCGGGGAGGGTGGCGGTGGCGGAGATCGGCCCGTCGGCGTAGATGTTGTCGCCGCTGCACAGGAAGAAGTCCGGGTCCAGTCTCGCCATCGCGTCGTAGATGCGGTAGCCGCCCAGGTCCGGATTGATGCCCCAGCCCTGGCCCGCGAGGTCGCCCGACCACAGGAACCGCACCCCGCGCCGGCGCCCCGCCGGGGTGGTGCGGAAGGTGCCGGTCACCGGCTCGCCGGTGCGGCGCGGATCGTCCGGGTCGGCGAGCAGCACCCGGTAGTGGATCTGCTCGCCGGCGGGCAGTCCGTGCAGCCGGGTGGTGCCGGTGAGGTCGGTGCCGGGGCCCAGGAGCGGGCCGTGCCAGCGGTGCGCACCGCGGAAGGATTCGGTGGCGGCGGTCTCGACGATCATCCGGGCAGGGCGGTCCGAGCGGACCCAGATCA
This sequence comes from Streptomyces sp. NRRL F-6676, assembly GCF_000725625.1. Classification (GTDB taxonomy): domain Bacteria; phylum Actinomycetota; class Actinomycetes; order Streptomycetales; family Streptomycetaceae; genus Streptomyces. The sequence goes on along the minus strand of NZ_JOHS01000033.1, from coordinate 2,420 downwards.
GCCCGGAGTGCGCGGTGACGTCCCCGGCCTGCACGCCCCAGGAGGCCGCCGGCCGCCCGGACCGGGCGAAGGCCGGCGCCGCGCCGAGCGCGGTGGGCACGGCGGAGGCGGCGGAGACGGCGAGCGCACCGCGCAGCACGCTGCGGCGGGCCGGTGACGGGAGGTGTGGCATGACGGGTCCCTCCTGGGGAGGCTCTCGGGCGACGGGCACGGCCGGCGGGTACGGCTGAGGGGCACGGCCGACGCGTACGACCGGTGGGCACGGCCGAGGCACGGCCGATGGGCACAGCCACAACTACTGGCGCCCCACGGCGCCCGCGCTAACGCCAAGTGAACAACGGAGCGGTGCGTGCGGGCCGACGGCTCGCCGTGCCCTCAGCGGCTGCCGTCCAGCAGGATGCGGGCGACCAGCGCCGGATCGTCGTTCATCGGGACGTGGCCGCAGCCGGGCAGCCGGACCAGCCGGGCGCCGGGGATGATCTGCTTGGCCCGGACGCCCTGGCGGCGGACCAGCAGCCGGTCCTTGGTGCCCCAGGCCACGGTGACGGGCAGGTCGGGGAGGTCGTCCGTGAACTGCACGGTGGCGCCCGCGCGCAGGGTCTCGGTGAACCCCTGCGCGCGGGCCAGGGCGAGTGTCTCGGCGACGACGGCCTCGGGCGAACGGCGGCCGGGGCGGGCGTAGATGGTGCTGGTCAGCACCGTGCGCCCGGCCGCGGACCGCGACAGCCGTTCCACCACCGGCAGCGGCAGCCGCCGCGCCGCCTGCCGCATCGCCGCCAGGATCCCGAAGGCGTACCGCCGTTCGACCGGCGTCCAGAACCCGGCGGGGGACAGCGCGGTGACGGACCGTACGCGCTTCTCGCGGCCCAGCTCCAGGGCGAGCAGACCGCCCAGCGAGTTCCCGGCGACGTGCGGGCGGTCGAGGCCCAGTGCCTCGCAGAGCGCGCCGAGCGCGGTTTCACGGTCGGCAGGTCGTGCCGCAGGCCGTCGGGCAGCGGGTCGGAGGCGCCGAAGCCGGGGAGGTCGACGGCTATGACGTCCCGCTCGGTGGCCAGGATGTCGACGACCGGGTCCCAGGCCTGCCGGTGGTGCCCGATGCCGTGCAGCAGCAGAAGCGGCTCACCGGTGCCCACGCGCGCGTAGGAGAGGGTGAGGGTGCGGGGACCGTGGGGCGAGGGGACGTCGAAGGACACCGTGGCCATGCTGCTGCTCCTTGTCTGTGGGCGGTCGACCTCGTAGACAGCTTGTCAGCAGCGGCTACTGACGGGTAGCCCCTGGTTGGCGTGAACCGCGCGCAACCAACGGCGATGTCCGGTCACTCGTTCGTGGACACCTGGACACGTTGGGTGGCGGCACGGTGGGATGGGCGCGTGCCGGAGGGGGCCGGGCCGGCAATTCGTGGGGTGGGGGGACCTGGCGGGCGTCGACGACGTCTTCCATGCCGGAGGCGCGCACGCCCGGCGGGCCGCGCCGAGCGCGAGTCTCCGGGAATTTCCCGGGTTGCCCGATTGGTCTTGACCAAGGGTGGGGACCGTTTTATGGTCCAGAGAAGTGCAACAACCTTTAATAAACAAGGGCGCCAAAACGCCGCCGGGTCACGGCGAATGCGGAGGACAGGGTGGGGACCACGCAGCTGGAGACGGTGCCGGAGCCGAAGTACTGGCATCTGAAGAACGTGCTCACGGAGGCGCTCGACTCGGAGTTCTCGGTGGGCGAGATCCTGCCCAACGAGCGTGATCTGGCGGCGCGTTTCGGCGTCGCCCGGGCCACGTTGCGGCAGGCGCTCGAGCAGCTCGAACTGGAGGGCAGGCTCCAGCGCCGCCGGGGCGTCGGCACGACGGTCGCGCCGCCGCGCATGGGGGTGGCCGTCGGCTCCGAGGAACAGACCTGGCCGGGCGAGGGGGACGACGCCTGGCAGGCCGTCGACTGCCAGGCCGCCCCGGCGCCGGCCGCGGTGACGGAACTGCTGGAGACCGGGCGCGACGAGGACGTCCACACGGTACGACGCACCCGGGTGTCGCACGGCCAGCCCGTGGCCGCCGAACTGCTGTACGTCCCGGAGGCCTCCGTGCCCGCCCTCTCGGGCATCGACGCCCCCTCCGGCGCGGCCCGCGCGCGTGCGGTGCTGCGCGAGCTGCACCGGCTGGAACTGGAGGGCGAGTACCGCGCGGTGGAGCTCGGCTCCGCGAGCGCGGAGGACGCGAAGGAACTCGACCGGCTCCCCGGCTCGCCGGTCCTGGTCGTCACCACCCGCTTCTACGCGGCCGGCCGCACAGCGGCGGTATCGGTCGCCACGTACCGGGCGGACACCTGCCGCCTGACATTCGGCGACGCGGGCGGCGTGGAGATCGACCCCACGCCGGAACGGCGCGCGTCCTGACGGAGGCGGCTCAGCCCCTGCGGGGCGGCTGGGGGGGGGG
>NZ_JOHS01000032.1 GCF_000725625.1 Streptomyces sp. NRRL F-6676 | reverse complement strand
ACCTGCTGAGGTGCTGGACCGGTACCTGCACCACCTGCGGACGACCCCTGCCCCGCCCTCGGAGAAGCCGCAGACAGCCCAGAACCTGACGAAGCACTATTAGGGCCCTTCTGACGGATCTCCGCGGCGTCGCGACGCCCGGCACGCACTCTCGCCGCACCGCGCGAAAGCCCAAGTAGCTCCGCTACGAGGACTTCCACACGGCACGGCGAGAGCACGCACCGAACGCCGCTCCTTCTCCCACGGAGATCCGTCAGAAGGACCCTAGGCCGCCGCTCCCGCCCGCCGGGGAAGCAGCCGGGACAGGCGGCTGCGGAGCACCGCGGTCGCGCCCCGCAGGCCGGGGGCCACGCGCAGGGCCAGGGAGCCGGAGTGGGTGGCGTAGGGCTGGACCAGCAGGAGGCCGTGGCGGGGGCTCGCGAGTGCCGTACGGGTCAGCAGGCCGGGCCCCGCGCTCGCGTGGGCGGTGGTGTCGCGGACCGCGCCGTCGGCGAAGCGCAGCCGCAGCCGCAGGTCCCAGACGGCCGGGCCGGCCGCGGCGAGGGCGCCCGGGTCCAGCGGCAGCTCGGCGGTCCAGGTGTCGAACTCCGGGTCGGGCGGCAGCAGCGCGGCCGTGCCGAGGCGGACCGTGTGGCCGTCCTCACGGTGGACGAACACGGCCTCCACCTCCCGCGGGCCGGCCTCCTCGACCCTGCCGTACAGCTCGTGCAGGCCCAGCCGCAGCCGGGTGCCGCGCGCCCGGGGGCGCAGCTCGGCGTCGACGGCGAGCGGGAGCAGCCGCAGCGGGCGGGTCAGGACGTGGTCCAGCGGCACCTGGGGGAGGTCCGCCGACCAGACGGGCGCCCCGCCCGCCGACCGCGCGTACGGCGGGCAGAGCCGCGAGGGGCGGGCGGCCAGCTCGCGCAGCCGGGGCAGATCCCGGGGCGCGTCGGAGGCCAGCACCACACGGGCGATCACCCGCCCCGGCGCGGGCGCCCGCGCGAAGTCCGCCTCGTCGTACGCCTTCAGGTGCGCCCGCGTGAGCGCCCACCACGCGCGCCGGTACTCCGCGTCGCGCAACGCCAGTTCCCGCGCGTACATCCGTACCTCGTGCTCCAGGAACTTGGCGCGCGCCTCCCGCGCGAGCCGCTTCTCCCCGGCGCCCAGCAGGATGTCGTACGCCTGCCGGGCGGCCTCCGTGCGTGCCCGCCAGTTGTCGATCCCGGCCCGGTCGAGCGAGATCGACAGCCGGCCGGCGGTGCGGCGCACCTGCCAGACGTAGACCCGGTCGGGGATCAGCGCGAGGCGCGGACCGGCCGCGAGGACGCGCGCGGTGAAGACGAAGTCCTCGTAGCGGAAGCGGCCCTCGGGGAAGCGGATGCGGTGCGCGCGCAGGAAGTCGGCGCGGTACAGCTTGTTGACGCACAGGGTGTCGTACACCAGCCGGCGGCGCCCGGCCGGCCGTTCGACCAGCGCCGGACGCGCGTACAGCTCCGGCTGCCAGGGGCTCTCGCGGCCCGACGGCAGCTCGCGGCGCACGCACAGCCCCGCCGCGACCTCGGCGCCGTGGCGTCCGGCGGCGCCGAGCAGCGCGTCGACCGCGCCGGGCGGCAGGACGTCGTCGCTGTCCAGGAACATCAGGTACGGGGCCGTCGCGGCGTCGATGCCGTCGTTGCGCGGGGTGCCGCAGCCGCCGCTGTTGACGGTGCGGCGCACCACCCGCAGCCGCGGTTCCCCGGCGGCGAGCGCGTCCAGCAGCTCCGCGCTGCCGTCCGTCGAGCAGTCGTCGACGGCGATCACCTCGCGCACGGCGGGACCCTGCGCCAGCGCGGACCGTACGGCGGTCGTGACGTGGGCGGCGTCGTCGTAGCCGATGACCACGACGGTCACGGCACCGGCGGTGCCGCCTCGCGGGGAAGGTGCGCCCAGGGGGTCCACGGTGTGCTCCCCGTCAGGAGACGCTCAGGCTGTCGTCCGGGAGCCGCGCGGGATCGGGCCGGGCGTCCCGGGGCGGGACGACGGACTCGGGGCGGCGCGCGGTGGCCCGCCACAGCCGTACGAACGACCACACGGCCGCGCCTGCCAGCAGCCCGTTGCGCGCCAGCATCAGCAGACACCCCGTCCAGCTGGAGGTCATGACCTCGCCGTAGAACGCCGGGTACACCACCGTGCTGGTCGCGGTCGCCGCCAGGATCAGCCAGGCCACCGGGCGCTGGGTGGTGTGCCGGGAGGTGAGGCAGACGGCGGCCAGGCCCACCAGCCACACCATGTACTGCGGGCTGATCACCCGGCTGGTCACGGTGAACAGCAGCACCGCCGCGAGCGCCGCGTCGCACGGTGTCGCCGTCGTCCAGTGCCGGGCCCGCAGCCGCCACAGCAGCAGCAGGCCGAAGGCGACGGCGGTGAGCGCGAGCGACACCGTGGCGACCTCGCGCACGTAGGGGCCCACGAACTCCCGCGCCCCGAACTGGTACCGGGTGCGCCCCGGCCAGCCGGCGCGGCGGGCGAAGCCGAGGACCGTGCCGCCGAGCGACTCGATCTGCACGCCCCGCCCGCCCTGCTGGCGCAGGAAGTCGAACGGGGTGCGGAACAGGGTGGCCAGCAGCGCGAGCAGCGCGCCCCCCGCGACGGCCGCCGAGACCCAGGCCCGGCGGGAGTCACGGCCGCGCGGGGTGCCGATGAGCACCAGCGCGGGCCAGACCTTCACCAGGGCGCCGAGCCCCGCCAGCGCGCCGGAGACGCGCGGGGAGCGGGTCAGCGCCAGCAGGGAGAGCACGGCGAACGCGGTGACCTGGACGTCGTAGCGGGCCAGCGGCAGATGCAGCAGCAGCGGCAGCCCGCCGATCCACAGCGCGGCCCCGCGCAGGCTGCGGCCGGTGCGCAGTCCCGTGCGGGTGAGGGAGAGCAGTACCGCCAGATCGGTGAGGAGGGTGAGCGCGACGAAGCCCTGGAAGTACGTCAGGCCCGGCAGCAGCGCGGGCGACAGCAGGACGAGGCCGGCGCCCGGCGGGTACTGCCACATGGGGTCGCCGACCGGGAAGGCGCCGTGCACCAGGACGCCGTACCAGTGGAAGTACAGGTGGTGCACCTCGCGCGAGACGCCGCCCAGGCCGAGCAGCCGGGTGTCGTCGTGCACGAGCAGCCACAGCATCAGGGCGCGGGTGGTCAGCCAGGCGGCGGCGAGGCCGAGCAGCGGGCGCGGGCGGCGGCGGGCGGCGGCGGTGATCGAGGTGCTCATCAAGCTCGGATCGTAGGCCGGGTATACGACTCACGCCGGGTGATACGCCGTCAAATGGGTGCAGACGGATGTGATGAGTACAAGTTCGGGCGATACGGTCACCCGGCTGCGTCAGTCCCGCGGGTTCGTGGCTTCGCCGTTCAGGGCCTCGGGGTGGGCGACCGCCGCGTCCAGGGCCGCCGTGAGGACGTCCAGGCGCTCTTGCAGGTCCCGGATCTCGTCCGCGTCGAAGCCGGTGGCGGCGCTGATCCGGCGCGGCACCTCCAGTGCCCGCACGCGCATCGCCGTGCCCTCCTCGGTGAGGCGCACCTGGACCGAGCGCTCGTCGAGGGTGCTGCGCTCCCGGCGGACGAGACCCGCCGCCTCCAGCCGCTTGAGCAGCGGCGACAGCGTGCCCGAGTCGAGGCGCAGATGCTCGCCGAGCCGCTTCACGGGCAGCTCGCCGTGCTCCCACAGCACCAGCATCGCCAGGTACTGGGGGTAGGTCAGACCGAGGTCCTTCAGGACGAGCCGGTAGACGCCGTTGAACGCCCGCGTGGCCGCGTGCAGGGAGAAGCAGATCTGGCGGTCGAGGCGGAGGAGTTCCGTCTCCCGCGTCGTGGAGTGCTGCGTCCTGGTCATGACACCAGGGTAGCTCCGGCGTCATTCAGTTGCGCGCAATTCAATTGGGTGCTTCACTTATGGCCGTACGGAAGCCCCGCACACCAGAGAAGGATGGTTCCCCATGGACGCGCTCTACACCGCCGTCGCCACCGCCACCCACGGCCGCGACGGACGCACCGTCACCTCCGACGGCAAGCTCGACCTCGACCTGTCCGTCCCGGTGGAGATGGGCGGCGACGGCAAGGGCACCAACCCCGAGCAGCTGTTCGCCGCGGGGTACGCCGCGTGCTTCGCCGGAGCGCTCGGGGTGGTCGGCCGGCAGGCCAAGGTCGACGTGAGCGAGGCGGCGGTGACCGGGGAGGTCTCCATCGGCAAGCAGGGCGAGGGCTTCGCCCTGGCGGTCACCCTGCGCGTCGAGCTCCCCGAAGCCCTCGACAAGGAGACCGGCCGCAAGCTCGTCGAACAGGCCCACCAGGTGTGCCCGTACTCCAACGCCACGCGGGGGAACGTGCCGGTGGAGCTGGTGGTCGAGTAGCGAGGCGTACGGGGGCGCCCCACCCGCTACGACGGCGCCCCCGTGACCGGCCCCGCCGCGAGCCCCCGCTCACCGAACACCACGTGCCGCACGACCCGTTCCGCGGCCCCTCCGTCGTCGTACGGGCAGAACCGCTCGCGGAACGCGGCCCGCAGCAGGGACGCGTGCCGCCCGCCCCAGCGTCCGGAGAGGAACACGTCGACGATCTCCTCCTCGCCGCGCACCACGGGGCCCGGCGGGAACGTCCGCAGGTCGAAGTACGTGCCGCGCGCCGCCTCGTACGCCTCGCGGTCCTCCGCGTGGATCACGACGGGGCGGTCGAGGCCGGCGTAGTCGAACATCAGCGACGAGTAGTCGGTGAGGAGCACGTCCGAGGCGAGGCACAGCGACTCCACGCTCGGGTGGTCGCTGACGTCGATCAGCCCGGGCACGTCCGGGACGCGCACGAGCGGTTCGCCGTACGCCGGGTGCGCGCGGGCCAGCAGGACGAAGCGCGGGCCGAGCCGGCGCAGCAGCCGCTCCAGGTCGAGCGGCCGGTACGGGGTGCGCCGGTAGTCGCGGTAGGTGGGCGCGTACAGCACGGCGACGGCGTCCTCGGGGATGCCGAGCGAGGCGCGCAGCCGGGCCGTGTGCGCCGGGTCCGTGGTGTCCGCCCGGTGGAAGCGGTCGGTGCGGGGCAGCCCGTACTCCAGGATGGTGAACGCGGCGGGGAAGGCGCGCTCCCAGACGAGGGTGGAGTGGCGGTTGCCGGAGAGGACGTAGTCCCACCGGTCGGCGTCGTGCAGCAGCCGCTCCAGCTCGCCCTCCCGGAGGACGGCGGGGCGGTCCCGTACGTCCAGGCCCATGCGCTTGAGCGGGGTGCCGGCCTGGGTCTGGACCACGACCTGGCCGGGCCGCTTGCGCAGCCGCGCGTCGAAGGGCGCGTTGCCGACGAGGTAGCGCGAGCGCGCGAGCGCCGTCCAGTACGCCAACGAGCCGGGGCGCACGCCCTGCGTGCCCGGCGGGACGGTGTGCCGGTGCTCGGGGTGCGCGATCCATGCCGTACGGATACGGGGTGCGAGCTCGCGGAACGCGGCCTCGAGCGCGGCCGGATTGCAGCCGTAGGCGTGGCCGCCGTGGCTGGCGAACACGGCACGGTCGGCGCGTACGGGCAGCAGCCGCTGGACCCGGTAGTGCAGCCGCCCCAACACCTCGCCCAGCCCCCGGCCGAGCCGACCGGCCACGCATCGCCCCCGGCACCCCTGCCGGGAGACGAACGACAGCAGCCGGTACGCCCGGTGCCACCCGAGCCGCACGAGCAACCGCCGCAACCGGACGCCGGGCGACGGCCGGGCACCGGGCGACGGCCGGACGCCGGACAGCGCCCCGGCGTCCGGCACCTGTCCGCCGCCGGGCAACGGACGGCCGCCCGCCCGGGCCCCGGCGCCGCGGTGCGCGCCGCTGCCGGGCAGTGAGCCGTTCGTCGTCCTCCGCAGCCCGCGGCCGCGCACCCGGTGCCGTCGGCAGTGGGCGCGCGCCCGGCGCAGGAACTCCGCGCGCGCCCCGCGCGGGAGGTGGCGTCCGCCGCCGTCGAACAGTGCCGTCAGATGGTCCACCATGCGGCGGAACAGCACCGGCCGCCAGCGCGCCAGATCGGGACGGTCCGCGAGCCGGGCGAAGACCCGGTCGTACTGCGCGAACACGTCGAACGGCCGCGCGCCCCCCGTGCCGGGGAAGCCGACCCGAGGGTCCGGCGCCCCGGCGACGCCGAGGCCGGCTGTGTCCGGCCTGACGATGCCGAGGCTGGCTGTGTCCGGCCCGGCGATGCCGAGGCTGGCTGTGTCCGGCCCGGCGATGCCGAGGCTGGCTGTGTCCGGCCCGGCGATGCCGAGGCTGCCCGTGTCCGGCCCGGCGATGCCGAGGCTGCCCGTGTCCGGCCTGACGATGCCGAGGCCGGCTGTGTCCGGCCCGGCGATGCCGAGGCTGCCCGTGTCCGGCCCGGCGATGCCGAGGCCGGCCGTGTCAGGCCTGACGACGCCGAGGCTGCCCGTGCCAGGCCCGGCGACGCCCAGGCTGCCTGCGTTCGGCCTGACGACGTCGAAGCCGCCCGGGCCGGGCCGGCCGGTCCCGGCTGTTCCCGGCCCGGCGGTCTCCGAGCCACCCGCGCGGGACCGGCCCGCACCAGGCCAGTCCCCGCCGGGCCAGTCCCCGTCGGCCCAGTCCCCGCCGGGGCGGGCCGCATCGGGCCGGGGCGCGCGGAGCCGGCCGCCGCCGGGTCGGTCCGGTGCCGTCGGGCCGGGGTGGGACCCGGCGGTGAGGGCGGCGTCGCCGCGGCCCAGCCGGCGGTGTACGCACACCCGTTCCAGCGTGGTGATCGTCTTGGCCGTCAGCAGGACCGGGTACGTCCAGGCCGGGTCGCCGTGTCCGCCCGGGGGGAAGAGGAGGATCTCGCGTTCCAGGAAGTCGCGCCGGTATGCCTTGTTCCAGGCCAGGGGTGGGAGTTCCAGCAGGTCGGGGCGGTCGTCCAGGGTGAAGGAGGGGGCCGGGCCGCGGGCCGTGGCGAGGCCGGCGGCGAACGGGTCGGGCGCCTCCTCGCCCGTCCACAGCGCGTACGCGTGGCCGTAGAGCAGCAGGTCCGGCTCCTCCGTCTCCTTCAGCCGGACCGCGATCGCCTCCAGCGCGCCCGGCGTCAGGCTGTCGTCGCCGTCCAGCAGGACGACGTAGTCCCCGTCCGCCCGCGCCAGCCCGGCGTTGCGGGCGGGTCCTGAACCGGCGTTGCGCGGCAGGTGCACCGGCACCACCCGCGCGTCGCGGGCCGCGAACTCCTCGATGATCGCCCCGCACGAGTCCGGCGAGCAGTCGTCGACCGCGAGCAGTTCGAGGTCCGGATACGACTGCTCCAGCACGGACCGCAGGCAGGCGTGCAGCTGGGCCTGCACCTTGTACGCGGGGACGATGACACTGAACCTGGGCACGGAGACATCCATATGGTCGGCACGGGCATATGCCCGCGAACGGCCGAAGGAGTGATCCGGTTACGCCGTTTGTGGCATTTGGGGGACATCCCGGCGTGTCGGCACACGGAAGGGGCGGACCCGTGCTCGGGTCCGCCCCTCCGGAAGACGGCCGGCGCTACTTCACCGCCCCCGCCATCACCCCCGACACGAACTGCCGCTGGAACGCGAAGAACACGACCAGCGGGATCACCATCGAGATGAACGCGCCCGGCGCCAGCACATCGATGTTGCTGCCGAACTGCCGCACCTGCGTTTGCAGGGCGACCGTGATCGGCTGCGTGCCCGCCTTGGTGAACACCAGCGCGACCAGCATGTCGTTCCAGACCCACAGGAACTGGAAGATGCCCAGACTCGCGATGGCCGGTCCGCCCAGCGGCATCACCACCCGCAGGAACAGCCGCAGTTCGCCCGCGCCGTCCAGCCGCGCCGCCTCCAGCAGTTCGCGCGGGATCTCCGCGAAGAAGTTCCGCAGCAGGAACACCGCGAACGGCAGCCCGAATCCGACGTGGAACAGCACCACCCCGAAGATCGTGCCGAACAGCCCGATGTTGCCGAACAGTTCGGCGATCGGGATGAGCGCCACCTGCACCGGCACCACCAGCAGCCCGACCACGCCCAGGAACCACCAGTCGCGCCCCGGGAACTCCATCCAGGCGAAGGCGTACCCGGCGAGCGAACCGATCAGCACGACCAGGACCGTCGCCGGCACCGTGATCAGCACCGTGTTCCACAGGGAGTCGGTGATGTCGCCGTTCTCCAGGAGCTTCTGGTAGCTGTCGAACGTCAGTTGGGAAGGTTGGCTGAACACCTTCCACCACCCGGAGGCGCTCATGTCCTCCGGTGTGCGCAGCGAGGCGAGCAGCAGACCGATCGTCGGCACCAGCCAGAACAGGCCGACGAGGAGGAGGAAGACCCGCAGCAGACCGCCGCTGACCCCCTCGGTGATCCGCGCCGCCCAGGACCGCCGCGCCTCGACGGCCGTCCCGGACGGCGGCGCGGGCGCCGGTGCCGCCGTACTGATCCCTCCGGCCTCGGCCGTCATCGCCGCACCTCCCGCCGCAGTCGCCGCACGTTGAACAGCATCACCGGGATCACCAGCAGCAACAGGAAGACCGCGATCGCGCTCGCGACGCCCGGCTGGTCCTCGGCGAAGCCCTTCCGGTACAGCTCCAGGGCGAGCACGTCGGCGTCGTCCTGCGAGGAGCCCGGCGGGATGATGAACACCAGGTCGAAGACCTTCAGCACGTTGATCATCAGCGTGACCACGACGACCCCCAGCACCGGCGCCAGCAGCGGCACCGTGACCCGGCGGAACACCTGCCACTCGTTCGCCCCGTCCACCCGCGCCGCCTCCAGGAGTTCGCGGGGCACGCCCGCCAGCCCCGCCGCGATCAGCACCATCGCGAACCCGGCCCACATCCACACGTACGCCCCGATGACCGCCGGGGTGACGAGCGACGGGCCGAGCCAGTCGACGCCGTTGTACGGCTCCTTGAAGTTGCTCGCGGGCAACCGCAGTCGAGCCCCGTCCGCCTTCGCCGACAGCGTGAACGTGCCGTCGTCGGCGGCCTTCGCGGAGTCGACGACCTCGCCGTCCTTCACCGCCTCGATCCGCATCCCCGCGTAGCCCTGCTCGGTGGCGTCGACCCCGCCGAGCGTGCCGACGCCCTTGCCGCGCGTGAAGTCCTGCCAGGCCGTCCCGGTGATCCTCCCCGGGTCGGCCTTCGGCGCGGCCGCCTTCTTCGCGTTGTCCGGCATCTGGTCGGGGGCGACACCGACGAGCGGCAGGGTGACCGTGTCGCCCGTGTGCACCGTCGCCCTCGTCACGAACCCGCCGTCCCGCGCGACCAGCGGCGACTCACGGCCCGGGTGCGCCTTCGGGAACGCCGACGACTGCGCGAACGTGTCGTGCACGCCCACCCAGACCGCGTTCGCGACGCCCTTGTCCGGGTCCTGGTCGTACACCAGACGGAAGATGATCCCCGCCGCGAGCATCGAGATCGCCATCGGCATGAAGACGACCAGCTTGAACGCCGTGCCCCAGCGCACCCGTTCGGTCAGCACCGCGAACACCAGTCCGAGGGCGGTCGCGACCGTCGGCGCGAACACCACCCACAGGATGTTGTTCTTCAGCGCCGTACGGATGCCGTCGTCGGTGAACAGGTCCTTGTAGTTGTCGATGCCCGCGAAGGAGTCACCGGAGGAGTCGTAGAAACTGCGGACGACGGAGTACCCGATCGGGTAGACCACGAGCGCGCCGAGCAGCACCAGCGCGGGCAGCAGGAAGAGCGCTGCCACCGTGCGCCGGGTGCCGGTCACGCTTCTGCGTCTCGACGGGACGGGGGGCGTCGCCGGGGACTCGGCGACCCCCTCCGCGGTGGCCGACGTCATCGCCGGTCACCCGCCCCTCGTGCCCGGCGCGGGCTCAACTCCCGCTCCCGTACGCCTTGGCCGCGGCGGCCTCCAGCTTCGCCTGCGCGCCGGCCACGTCCTCGGGGTTGCTCAGGAAGTCCTGAAGCTCCTTCCACTCCCCCTTGCCGGGCGTGCCGCCGAACGCCTGCGGGGCCTGGTCGGACATGTCGAACCGGAAGTCGTCACCGGCCGCGACCAGCGACTTGGCGATCTTCCGCTGCACCGCGTTCGGGTACGCCGAGTCCGGCACGTTCTTGTTGGGGGAGAGGTAACCGCCCAGCTTGGCCTGGATCGTCGCCGCGTCCGGCGAGGCCAGGAAGGTCACCAGGGCCTGCGCCGCCTTGGAGTCGTCCAGGATGACGGCCGCGTCGCCGCCGCTGACCACCGGCGCGGTGTCGCCCACGGCCGGGAACGGGAAGACCTTGGCGTCCGTGCCGATCCTCGCCTTGGTCTCACCGATGTTGACCTGCGCGAAGTCGCCCTCGTAGACCATGCCGGCCTTCGGCTGCTCGCCGCCGGTGAAGGTCTGGGTGACCGACTCCGGGAACGCCGTCCCCAGCGCGCCCTTCGCGCCGCCCGCGACGTAGTCCTTCTTGCCCCAGATCTGCGCGAGGGTGGTGAGCGCCTGCTTGACCGAGGGGTCGGTCCACTTGATCTTGTGCTGGGCGAGCTGGTCGTACTTCTCCGGGCCGGCCTGGGAGAGGTAGACGTTCTCGAACCAGTCGGTGAGCGTCCAGCCGTCCGCGCCGCCCACGGAGAAGGGGGTGACGCCGGAGTCGTAGACCGTCTGCGCGGTGCTCAGCAGGTCCTGCCACGTCTTCGGCTCGCTGGCTCCCGCGTTCTCGAAGACCTTGGCGTTGTACCAGATCAGCGACTTGTTGGCGGCCTTGTAGTAGGCGCCGTACTGCTTGCCGCCGACCTTGCCGATGTCCTGCCAGCCCTGCGAGTAGTTCTTCGCGAGCTCCTTCGTCGCCTCCGCGCCCAGCGGCTTGGCCCAGCCCTTGTCCACGGCCTGCTTGATCGCGCCGGGCTGCGGCAGCAGCGCGACGTCCGGCGGCTGGCCGCCGGCCACCTTCGAGCCGAGGAAGTTGATGATCGGATCCTGGGCGGGCACGAAGGTGACCTTGGCGCCGGTGCGTTTCTCGAACTCGGCGAGGACCTTCTTGAAGTTCTTCTGCTCCCCACCGGTCCACACGGCGGCGACCTCCAGACTCTCGCCGTCCAGCTTGGGAAGCTGCACGGTGGAGCCGCCGCCGTTGCTTGCGCGGCTGGGCTTGGTGTCGCCGCTGGGGGTGTCGTCGTCCCCGCCACAGCCGGTGGCGGCCAGCGCGAGTGCGGTGGCGAGAAGAACGGCGGCGACTCTGGGGGTCCGCCACCGGGTGGTCGTGGGCGAGGCCCGCAAGGTCTTGTCAATACGGAAGGTGCTGTAGCTGCAAGCGGTGCTGTCGGTATGGACGGTGCCGAAGTTGCTGCTCCTGGTGCTGCGCATCACTGCCCCGTTCTTCGTTCCTCGTCGAACGTCGTTCCGGCGCTGTTCCGTGCGCTCTGGTGTACGCCGGGCCAGGCGGGTCGGCAAGAGCGCCTACGGTGTCAAGCGGACCATCGTGACCGCGTCGTTGTGTCGGCCCCCGTCCCGGACGCAGGAATCCCCACCCTTCGGGGAGGGGGGCAGTCAGAGCAGTGAGGGAACCCCCGTTGCCGAGACCGACCGCGCCGCCCGCTCCAACGCGCTGGCGAGCAGCGCCAGATCCGTCGGCCCGTTGCCCAACTCCCGTACCGTGCGGCGGACCGGCGGATCGCCCATGCGCTCCCACTCCACCAGCGCCACCGTGGGCCGCACGGTCGCCGTCCGCGGGATGCGCCCCGTGACGCGACCGCCCTGGAACTCCGTCGCCCGCAGGTCCCGGTCCGCCGCCCCGGCCGTCGTACCCTCCGCGCCGCGCGCGTACGTCAACCGCCCCCGTCCCGGAGCGGGTTCGTCCGCACCCGGGGCGGGCGTGCGCAGCCGCACCCGCAGCCCGGCGGCCCAGCCCGGCTCGGAGCGGGACGTACGGCCGCCCTCCACCCCCGTCGCCGCGACCAGGTGCACCCCGAGCCGCGCCCCGTCCCGCGCCACCGCCTCCAGCGCCCGTACGACCGAACCGGCCGACGGGCGGCCGGGGGCGCCGAGGGCGGGCGAGAGCAGCGCGTCCAGGTCGTCCACGACGACCACCAGGCGGGCCAGCGGCGGCCCCGGCTCCGGCGCCCGGCGCGCCGCGGGCGGCCGCAGCCGCAGCGTCGCGCTCGGCGGCGACTCCAGGTCGGCGGCGCCGACCCCGGATCCGGCCACCCCGGAGGCCGTACCGGACTGCGTCCCGGCCGGGGACGCCCCGTCGGCCGCACCCGGCCGCCGTGTCCCCGCCGTCCCGCCCGCCGCGGCCCGCTGCGGCACCATCCGCTGCGACACCGCCCGCTGCGTGTGCCACTCGGCGAAGTCCAGCCGGCCGAGCAGTTCGGCGCGCCGCTTCAGCTCCGCGCTCAGCGACTGCGCGAACTCCCGCATGCGCACGGGGTCGTTGGCGGCGAGGTGGGTGGTGACATGGGGGAGGTCCGTGCACAACCGCAGACCCTCGTCCGCGCCGGAGGCGCGCGGCCCGCAGTCGCGGCCGTCCATCAGCACCATGCCGAGCCGGTCCGGGCGTTCGGCCGCCGCGAGGGACGCGGCGACGGCCCGCAGAAGCTCCGTGCGGCCGCTCCCCGGCGGGCCCTCGACCAGCAGGTGCGGACCGTCGGCGGCGAGGTCCACGACGACCGGACCGCGCGGTCCGGCCCCGAGCACCGCCCAGGCGCGGCCGCCCAGCGACTCGGTGTCGTCGGCCGCGGCCGCCCAACGGGCCATCAGCGAGGCCGGGGTGGCGCGGGCCAGCCCCAACTCGTCGAGCAGACGGGCCGTCCGGGGCAGCGGCGCGGAGACCCGCGGGTGCGGGAGGGCCCCGCCGACGGGGGTGTCCGTCCGCAGCGGGGCGAGCGCGCGGGCGAACCGCTCGGCCCACGCGAGGGACACCGCGTCCACGGCGGCAACGGTGCCCTCGCTCACCGGACCGCGGCGTATCCGCCCGGCGGAGCCGGCCGCGCCGGGCTCGGCGAGACCGTGCCCGGCGACCGCCGCGTCCCGCGGCGCCCGGCCCGTGCGGTCGTGGTGCGTGGCCTGGGGGTCGTACGGGGCGCCGGGGGCGCCGTACTCGGCGCGGGGCTGCGGGATGCCGCGGGGGTCGGCCGCGCGGCCCTCGCCGCTACGACCGGGCCGGGGCGCCCGCGCGCGGGCGGTCGCGCCGCCGCCCGCCGCGCCCCGCCCGTCGGCGGGGACACCGCCGTACGGATCCGGTTCACCGGCGAAGCCGTGCCGACCGGGCACGGCCCGGCCGTCGGCGTCGTATGTGTGCGATGCGATCCGGCCACCCGCGTCGCGCACACCAGACGCGTCCCGGCCGCCCTTGCCCGGGCCGCCCCGGCTGCCCGCGCCCGGCCCGCCCCGGTCGTCGGAGCCGGGTGCGGTCCGGCCGCCCGTGCCCTGCCCGTCCGGCGCGGCCGGGCCGTCGGCGAAGCCGTGCCGGCCCTGCGCGGCTCGGCCGCCTCCGTCCCGTGCGCCCGGTGCGGTCCGGCCGCCGGCGCCGTCTGTGCCCGGTGCCGTCCGGCCGTCTGTGCCCGGTGCGGTCCGGCCGCTCGTGTCGTGCGTGCCCGGCACTGCTCGGTCGCCGGCGCCGTACGCGTCCGGTGCGGCCCGGCCGCGTCGCCGGTCCGTGCCGGCCCGGTCGGGTACGGGCGCCGCACCGAGACCCGGGTCGGCCCCGGGGCGGGGGAAGCCGGAGTCGTCGCCCGGCTCCGCGTGCTGCGCCACCCGCAGGACGTGCACCGCCGTGGCCACGTCCCCGCTGAGCAGGGCCGCCGCCCCGCACTCGCGGAACGTCGGCGACCCGGCGCAGGCCGCCTCGTACGTCTCCGCGACCGGCGAGGCGGGGGAGGCCGCCGCCGTCTCGGCCAGACAGATCACATGGATGCCGGCCCGCGGCCCCTCCCGCACCAGCCGCAGCACCGCCTCGCGCACATCCGCGCCGCCGGGGTCGCCGTCCACCACCAGCACGGTGCGGGGACCGGCGTACGGCTCGGCCGGCGCGTCGTCCCCGTCCCGCGCCCAGGAGGGGCGCCGCACGGTGTCGTCCTCGTCCCTGGGGCCGCCCTGGTGGGGCACCCGGGGCGCCGCGCCGGACGCCGGGTCGCCGAGCCGGTCGTCCAGGCGGCGCAGCAGCTCCGCCGTACGGGCCGTCGC
The DNA here is from genome assembly GCF_000725625.1 of Streptomyces sp. NRRL F-6676. Classification (GTDB taxonomy): domain Bacteria; phylum Actinomycetota; class Actinomycetes; order Streptomycetales; family Streptomycetaceae; genus Streptomyces. The sequence goes on along the minus strand of NZ_JOHS01000032.1, from coordinate 62,322 downwards.
CTGCTCGCGGTCGTAGGCGAGCAGGAGCCGGCAGTCCTGGCCGTGCGCCGGGACGAGGTGCGGCAGCCAGCCGAGCCAGGACCACTCGGCGGTGCGCTCCTCGACCGGGCGCGCGCGGTCCGCGCTGATCAGGACGAGTTCGAGGGTGTCGGGGGAGTGCAGCGCCGCCAGCTGTGCCAGGACGGCACGGGCGAGCCCGCCGAGGCGGGCGCGGGGACCGGCGAGGCCGAGCGAGCCGACCTCGCGCAGCCCGGTGGTGACCGGCACGGCGAGCACCGGGCCGGAGCCGTCGGGCGCGGCGGGCAGGTCGGCGGTGCCGAGCCGCACGGTGAGCGCCTCCGGGTGCAGCGGCCCGCGCTCCCACAGCCGGGGTCCCGGCCGCAGCGCCGTCAGCAGCAGCGCGGCGGGATCCGGCCACTTCTCGGGCTCCTGCGGACGGTACGGCAGCGTCGGGGCGACGCCCTCGGCGTGCCCGGTGGCCCCGCCGCCCGCCGCCGCTTCCTCCCGGCCCCCGGCCAGCCGCCGGGCCCACGCGGCGAGCCCCCCGCGCCGCCGGGTTCCGGCCGCCGACTCGCCGCGCCACTCCTCCGGTACGTCGGTCCCTCGCACCGGTGTCCCCTTGCGCCCCCGGCCGGCACCGCGCCCACCGGCACGACCGCCGGAATCGCCGACCGCCGAGCCGCCACCCTGCCGGTCGCTGCCGCGACCGCCGCGACCGCCGGGGTGGCCGGTTCCGCTGTCGCCGTGCGGGTGGGGGGCGTTCTGGTCCCTGCCCACGCCATGGCCGTGGCCGCCGGGCCCGCTTCCCGCGTCGGCGAGGTCTCGAGGGCCCGGGGTGCCGGCGGTCCCGGCACCGCCGGGCTGATCGCCGTCCCGGCCGGTCCGGCGCCGGACCGGGGCCCCGCCTCCGCCGTCACCGGCGTCGGCAGGCGTCCTGTCGTGGCCGCCGGAACGGGCCCGGCCGCCGTCACGGCCGTCGATGCCATGGCCGTCGACGCCATGGCCGTACGGCTCGGCAGGGCCGCTGGAGCCGCCGAAGCCGCCGCGGCCCTGGTCGCCGACCGTGGCACCGCTGTGCGCACCGACCCCGCCGTGACCGCCCCCGGGGCCGTCGTCGCCACGGCCGGAACCGCCCGTGCCGTAGCCGTAGCCGTGGCCGTCGGACCGGCCCGCGCCGGTGCTGTCGCCCGCCGTCGCCTGCGCCGGTCCGCGGGGCTCGCCGCGCCCCGTGGGGCCGTCCCCACCATGTCCGTACGGCGCACCCGGCGTGCCCTCGTGCGAGCCCGGCCGTCCCGCTCCGTACGCTCCCGGCGTCGCCTGTCCGTCCGCCGCCGGGCCGTGCTCCGGGCGGCCGGTGGTCGCACCGGCCGCGGCGCCCGCCTGCGCACCCGGCACCGACGCCGCGCCCGCCGCCCCCGCGCCCCGTACGCGCGCGTGCCCTTCGCCGTCCGGTGTCGTCGGGACCGCACGCACCCCGCCCGGCGGGGTCAGCCGCAGTGTCGACTCGCCGAGGCGCAGCAGCGCACCGGGGGCCAGCCGGACCGGGCGGTCCGTGACGCGGACGCCGTCCAGCGTCGTGCCGTTGGTGGAGCCCAGGTCGGCGACCGTGACCCGGCCGTCGGGCGCGACCGTGACCGCGCAGTGCAGACGGGAGACGTCCGGATCGTCGAGCGGGACGTCGGCGTCGGCCGAGCGGCCCACCCGGATCTGGCCGCCGTGCAGCAGATGCACCCCGCCCGCGTCCGGCCCCGCCACCACGTGCAGCTCCGCCGGGACGTCGTCGTCCGACGCCTCCGGGCCCGGCTCCGCCGGGGCGCCCAGTGTCAGCACGGCGCCGTCGGTCAGCGGCGGCTCGCCCAGCGTGCGGCGCTGCGGGTCGAGCCGCTCCGCGCCCGCGTACAGCACCGCCGGGCCCTCGCCGCCGCCCACCGCCGAGACGAGGCCCGCGACCACCGCCGCCAGCGCCGTCCCGGCAGGGGCGGTGACCAGGACGTCGCGGCTCGCGGCACGCGTTCCCGGCTCCGCGGGCGGGCCCAGCGGGTCAACGACGGTCAGCCGGATCTGCATCGCCGTCAGCGGTCCCTTCTGCGCAAGCACCCGCGGGCGGGGACGAAGGCGCCGCCCGCGGTCCCCCGACCGCGGACCTTCCCCCGGGGCTCCCCCCACCGCTCACGAGCACATCGGCCAGTAACTGGAGGCATCCTCGCACCTGCCACTGACAACGCGCCCGCCCCCCGAGGGCAAGTGATCTTGATTGGTCGGCTCTGCCCGCAAAAGTGCCCGCCCAATGACCTGCCCCGATCCACGAATGACCACTCGAAGCCGGCTTGCGATCGATCCGGGGTCACCCCGGGACCGCCCCGGGACCGACCGACGACCGACCGGAGACCGACCGGCGACCGACCGGCGACCGACCGGGCAACCAACCGCCCCGAACCGAGCGTCCTCCCCCTGAAACCACGAAACCGCCGGAACCGTCGAACACGTAGGGCCCCCGGCCCGTACCTCCGCGGGAGCGCGACGGAGCACTCCGGGGGGCTCCGGCGCCCCCGGGCAGCCGGAGGGCTTGACAACCCGGTGTCCCCCGGCACCGCACTACAGTGGGTCGGAACACCCGGAGCCCGGAGCCGGGGTCCCGAACCGGGGCCCGAAGCCCGGAACAGCACGGTGCGCGAGGTGGACAACGGTGTGTGGACAGCGGTGTACGGACCAGACACCCCGATCAGCAGGGAGCCCATGACGTGCGGCCGGTAGGCAGCAAGTACCTGCTCGAGGAGCCGCTCGGACGCGGCGCCACGGGCACGGTGTGGCGTGCGAGCCAGCGCGAGACCGCGGGCTCCGAGGCGGCCGTCGCCGGCCGGCCGGGCGAGACCGTCGCGATCAAGGTCCTCAAGGAGGAGCTCGCGAGCGACCCGGACATCGTGATGCGCTTCCTGCGGGAGCGCTCCGTCCTGCTCCGGCTCACCCACCCGAACATCGTCCGGGTGCGGGACCTGGTCGTCGAGGGCGATCTGCTCGCCCTCGTCATGGACCTCGTCGACGGCCCCGACCTGCACCGCTACCTGCGGGAGAACGGTCCCCTCACCCCCGTCGCCGCCGCCCTGCTGACCGCCCAGGTCGCGGACGCGCTCGCCGCCAGCCACGCCGACGGCGTGGTCCACCGCGACCTCAAGCCTGCCAACGTCCTGCTGAAGCAGACCGGCGGCGAGATGCACCCGATGCTCACCGACTTCGGCATCGCCCGCCTCGCCGACTCCCCGGGCCTGACCCGCACCCAGGAGTTCGTCGGCACGCCCGCGTACATCGCGCCGGAGTCCGCCGAGGGCCGCCCGCAGACCTCCGCCGTGGACATCTACGGCGCCGGGATCATGCTCTACGAGCTGGTCACCGGCCGTCCCCCGTTCGGCGGTGGCAGCGCCCTGGAGGTGCTGCACCAGCATCTGAGCGCCGAGCCGCGCCGCCCCTCCACCGTGCCGGACCCGCTGTGGACGGTGATCGAGCGCTGCCTGCGCAAGAACCCGGACCAGCGCCCCAGCGCCGAGAACCTGGCGCACGCCCTGCGGGTCGTCGCCGACGGCGTCGGCGTGCACGCGAACTCCGCGGCGATCGCCGCCGCCGAGGGCGTCGGCGCCCTCCTCGGCCCCGACCTCGCCCCGGCCCCCGTACCGGGCACGCCCGGCGCCGCCGACCCCACCCAGGTCCTCCCGCACACCGCGGGCGCCCACGGCCCGGACCTCCACCGCGACCCCACCCTGCCGAACGGCTACGACCCCAACGGCGCCACCAGCGTCCTCCCGCACACCTCCGGCGCCGGGGCCGCGGACCCCACCGCCGTCCTGCCGCAGACCGGGGCCGCCGACCCGACCGCCGTCCTGCCCCCGGTGCCGCCGGGCGCGCCCGGGCAGCAGGGCGACGTGGGCGGACCCGAGCAGCCGCACCCCTGGCAGACCCAGCTCCGCGCGGCCCGGGACCGCAACGACCAGACCCAGGTCCAGTACCTCGACCCGAACGAGGACCCGCTGCGCCGCCGCCCGCAGCGCCAGGTCGCCCGCCCCCAGCAGCAGCCGCGCCGGCAGCCGCCCCCGCAGGAGGGCTACGGCTACCCGCAGCAGCAGCAACCGCAGCAGCCGCCCGGACAGCAGCGGTACGCCCCCCAGCGGGCGCCCCAGCGCCGCCGCGAGACCCCGCAGCCGCAGCAGTACGCCCCCGCGCCCCAGCACCAGCCCCAGCGCTACGCCCCGGAACCGCAGCGGCCCGCGCCCCCTCCCGAGCGCGAGCCGAGGGCACCGCGGCAGCGCAGCGCCAACCCGATGAAGGTCCCGGGTCTCGGCTGCCTCAAGGGGTGCCTGTTCACGCTCGTCATCCTGGTCGTCGCGAGCTGGCTGGTCTGGGAACTGAGTCCGCTGCGGGACTGGATCGGCACGGGCAGGGGGTACTGGGACGAGGTCAGCCACTGGTTCTCGCGGGCCGGGGACCTGTTGGGGAAACTGGGCAACTAGACCGCGACCCCCGAAGCGCTGTTGGCCTCCGAGCCGGGCCTCCGAGCCGGGCTTTCGAGCCGGGCGTCCGAGCCGGGCTTCCGGGCCGGGCCTCCGGAGGTCCGGAATGTCTTCCTCCGGGATTCCGACCTTGGGGATTTGTCGACACCCACCGGGTGATTTCCGTCGCCCGGGTGAAGGCCGGCTCCCGCGACGCGTAGTTTTGGCGACAACACGCGGACCGTTGGAGCGAGCGGAGCAGCCTTGGCACGGAAGATCGGCAGTCGGTACACCGCGCACCAGGTCCTGGGACGGGGCAGCGCCGGCACGGTGTGGCTGGGCGAGGGCCCCGAGGGGCCCGTGGCCGTCAAACTGCTGCGCGAGGACCTCGCGTCCGACCAGGAACTGGTGGGCCGGTTCGTCCAGGAGCGCACGGCGCTGCTCGGCCTGGACCACCCCCACATCGTCTCGGTGCGCGACCTCGTGGTCGACGGCAACGACCTGGCCCTCGTCATGGACCTCGTACGCGGCACGGACCTGCGCACCCGTCTCGACCGGGAGCACCGGCTGGCGCCCGAGGCGGCGGTGGCGATCACCGCCGACGTCGCCGACGCGCTGGCCGCGGCGCACGCCGCCGGGGTCGTGCACCGCGACGTCAAGCCGGAGAACATCCTCCTCGACATGCAGGGCCCCCTCGGACCCGGCGGCGCGCATCCCGCGCTGCTGACCGACTTCGGTGTGGCCAAACTCATCGACACCCCGCGCCGGACCCGCGCCACGAAGATCATCGGCACGCCGGACTACCTCGCCCCCGAGATCGTCGAGGGGCTGCCGCCCCGCGCGGCCGTCGACATCTACGCGCTGGCCACGGTCCTGTACGAGCTGCTCGCCGGGTTCACGCCGTTCGGCGGCGGGCATCCGGGCGCCGTGCTGCGGCGGCACGTCACGGAGACGGTGGCGCCGCTGCCCGGCATCCCCGACGAGCTGTGGCAGCTCCTGGTGCAGTGCCTGGCCAAGGCGCCGGCCTCCCGGCTGCGCGCCTCCGAGCTGGCGGCGCGGTTGCGGGAGCAGTTGCCGTCGCTGGAGGGGATGGGGCCGCTGGACGTCGACGAGCCGGGGGTGGGGCCGGAGGAGGACGACGAGGCCGGGGCCGCCACGCCGGGCGAGTCCGCAGGCGGGGAGCCGGGGGAGGCGCCGTCGGGTGAGCGGCGGGTGCGGCGGGGAGCCGTGCCGCTGGTACCCGGCGCGAAGCCGGACTCCAACCGGGACACGCACACGTCGATGCGGGTGCCGGGGCCGGAGGAGCTGGCGGGGGGTGCGCGGGGGACGGCACGGGTGCCGCGGGCGGCCGGGGCGCCGCGGCCGGGTTCGGCGCGGAACCGTGCGGTTGCGCGGCGGCGGCGGTTGACGCTGGGGGCGGTCGCGCTGGTGCTGGTCGCCGCGGCGGGCTTCGGGGCGTGGGCGGCCCTGTCGGACGACGACTCCGACGTCCACCCCCAGGACTCCAACAACTCGGCACCGGCGGTTCCGTAGTTTTCTCCGCCCCCGCCGCCCCTACCCTTCCCGTCCCCGGGGGCTGCGCCCCGGACCCCCAAAAGATTGCGCAGTTCCCCGCGCCCCTAAAAGCAGGGGGTGCCCCCTGGCTTTTAGGGGCGCGGGGAACTGCGCGACAGGCCACGACGCACCCGCAGCCGCCACCCGACCGAACCCCCCGAGCTCTCCCGCGCCTCACCGGGGGCTTCGGGGGCCGACCCCGCCCCTGCCCTCCCCGTCCGGCGGAGCCGTTACGCTGGGGAGCGTGGCAGTCGTCGATGTATCCGAAGAGCTCAAGTCCCTCTCCTCGACCATGGAGTCGATCGAGGCCGTCCTGGACCTCGACAAGTTGAGGGCAGACATCGCCGTGCTCGAGGAGCAGGCGGCCGCGCCGTCCCTCTGGGACAACCCGGACGAGGCGCAGAAGATCACCAGCAAGCTGTCCCACCTCCAGGCCGAGGTCCGCAAGGCCGAGGCCCTGCGCGGCCGGATCGACGACCTCGGCGTCCTCTTCCAGATGGCCGAGGAGGAGGACGACCCGGACACCCGCGCCGAGGCAGAGTCCGAGCTCACGGCAGTGAAGAAGGCGCTGGACGAGATGGAGGTCCGCACCCTCCTCTCCGGCGAGTACGACTCCCGCGAGGCCCTCGTCAACATCCGCGCCGAGGCCGGCGGCGTCGACGCCGCCGACTTCGCCGAGAAGCTCCAGCGCATGTACCTGCGCTGGGCCGAGCAGCGCGGCTACAAGACCGAGGTCTACGAGACGTCGTACGCGGAGGAGGCCGGCATCAAGTCGACCACCTTCGCCGTCCAGGCCCCGTACGCCTACGGCACCCTCTCCGTCGAGCAGGGCACCCACCGCCTCGTGCGCATCTCGCCCTACGACAACCAGGGCCGGCGCCAGACCAGCTTCGCGGGCGTGGAGATCCTCCCTGTCGTCGAGCAGACCGACCACGTCGAGATCGACGAGTCCGAGCTGCGCGTCGACGTCTACCGGTCCTCCGGCCCCGGCGGCCAGGGCGTCAACACGACCGACTCCGCGGTGCGCCTGACCCACCTCCCCACCGGGATCGTCGTCTCCTGCCAGAACGAGCGGTCGCAGATCCAGAACAAGGCGACCGCGATGAACGTCCTCCAGGCCAAGCTGCTCGAGCGGCGCCGCCAGGAGGAGCAGGCCAAGATGGACGCGCTCAAGGGCGACGGCGGCAACTCCTGGGGCAACCAGATGCGCTCGTACGTCCTGCACCCGTACCAGATGGTCAAGGACCTGCGCACCGAGTTCGAGGTCGGCAACCCCGAGTCCGTCTTCAATGGCGAGATCGACGGCTTCTTGGAGGCCGGAATTCGCTGGCGCAAGCAGCAGGAGAAGTAACGGGACGGGTTTCCGTCGCGGCCCGGCCGCCCCGGAAACGCCGTTTTGTCGACAAGGCAACTGCCGCCCCTGTGGCGACAGTTGCTTTTTGTCTGTGATCTCTTCGCGTGCTCTCCTGGCGAAAGCGGAGGTATGGGACATCGCGTGCGCAACGGCCTTGACGTTGCTTAAAAAAATCGGAAAGGTGTCGGGTGGCATGCGCATTATCGGGGCGCATGTGAACCGGGGGAGTTCCACATTCATGACCTGCCCCCGTCGATCACGGCCCCGTGGCGCTGTTCCACTGACGATCGGCTACTGGGGGTAGCAGTCATATGACGAAGAAGACACGGGTCCGCGTGGCGCGCATCGCCGCGGGTGCCGTGATTGCCGCGGGTGCGTCGCTGACGGCCGCGGGTGCGGCCTCCGCGCTCGAACTCACCGCGAGCGCGGACAGCAGCGGGATCAAGGCCCAGGTGAAGACGGGCGGTGAGGACGAGGGCACTTCCCTCGGCCTGACCGAGGGCACGAGCGCCGGCACGGAGGGCACCTCGACCGGTACTTCCACCGGCACTTCGGAGGGTTCCTCCGAGGGGACGTCCGAGGGCACCTCCGTCGGTACCTCTGAGGGCACCTCCGAGGGAACCTCGACCGGTACGTCCGAGGGCACCTCGACCGGCACTTCGGAGGGCACGTCCACCGGCACCTCGGAGGGCACGTCCACCGGTACGTCCGAGGGCACCTCGACCGGCACGTCCGAGGGCACGTCCACGGGCTCCTCCGAGGGCACCTCGACCGGCTCCTCCGAGGGCAATGGCAACGGCGGCAACGGCAACGGTGGCAACGGCAACGCCGGCGGTAACGGCAACGGCGGTAACGGCAACGGCGGTGGCTCCGGCAACGCCGGTGGCTCCGGCAACGCCGGTGGCTCCGGCAACGCCGGTGGCTCCGGCAACGGCGGTACCGAGGTCGACGGCGGCGGCAACAACCCCGTCGAGCAGAGCAAGGGTTCCTCCGCTCTGACCGACACCGGCACGGAGGCGTCGGACACCACTGCCCAGGGCGGCGACGACGGCGAGCTGGCCGAGACCGGTGCCGGTCAGACCGCGTTCCTGCTGATCGGCGCGGCCACGATGATCGCCGGCGGCATCGGCTTCCGGTTCCTGCCCCGCCTGGTCAACGGCCGGGGCGGCGCCGCGGCCTGACCGCCGTAGCCACGACAGGCACAGCGCGACCGCACGCAGATAGGCCCGGAGCAGCCGGCTCCGGGCCTTTCGCGTACCCCTGGGACAGGGAAAAAACCGTGGGACTACACCGTCTGGTGCGCCACCAGCGCCAGCGCCCCGATCAGCACGACGAGCAGGGCGATCAGCGTCATCGGGTTCAGATGGGCGAACGGGCTCTGCTGCTGGAGCCGCTCCCTGCTGGCCCGGCAGACGGGGCAGCGACCCTCGCTCACGGGCGCAGCGCAGTTCGCGCACACCAATCGGTCGTACGTCATGCGCCTCGGCCTCCTCGCACCGCCTTCACCCCGTACAACGTGCCGGACGCCCATTACGTTCCCGTCCCCGTTCCGTCCCCGCTCCGGTCCGGCGTCCGTCACCACTTCCCACTGTGCCAGGTTCCGCGGCGCCGCGCGGCGCCGCGGGGAAGCCGAGCGCCCCGCGGCTCCGCGGGCCCCGACAAAACGCACAACATTCGCGCATGCCCACCGACGACTGCACGCACACATCCGGTTCGCGTATGGTCACGCTCACCAACCCCGGCGACTTGTGGTGCATCCCGTGATCCGATTCGACAACGTCTCCAAGGTCTACCCCAAGCAGACCCGCCCCGCGCTCAGGGATGTCTCCCTGGAGGTGGAGAAGGGCGAGTTCGTGTTCCTCGTGGGATCGTCCGGCTCCGGAAAGTCCACGTTCCTGCGCCTCATCCTGCGCGAGGAGCGGTGCAGCCACGGCCAGGTGCACGTCCTGGGCAAGGACCTCGCCCGCGTCTCCAACTGGAAGGTGCCGGGGATCCGGCGCCAGTTGGGAACGGTGTTCCAGGACTTCCGGCTGCTGCCCAACAAGACCGTCGCCGAGAACGTCGCCTTCGCGCAGGAGGTGATCGGCAAGTCGAAGGGCGAGATCCGCAAGTCCGTGCCGCAGGTGCTCGACCTCGTCGGGCTCGGCGGCAAGGAGGACCGCAGACCGGGCGAGCTGTCCGGTGGTGAGCAGCAGCGCGTCGCCATCGCACGCGCCTTCGTCAACCGGCCCAAGCTGCTGATCTGCGACGAGCCCACGGGCAACCTCGACCCGCAGACCTCCGTCGGCATCATGAAGCTGCTCGACCGCATCAACCGGACGGGCACCACCGTGCTGATGGCGACCCACGACCAGAACATCGTGGACCAGATGCGCAAGCGCGTCATCGAGCTGGAGAAGGGCCGCCTCGTCCGTGACCAGGTGCGCGGCGTCTACGGCTACCAGCACTGACGACGAGGAACGAAAGGCTTAACCAGACGCCATGCGCGCCCAGTTCGTGCTCTCGGAGATCGGCGTCGGTCTCCGCCGCAACCTGACGATGACCTTCGCGGTCATCGTCTCGGTCGCCCTGTCCCTGGCCCTGTTCGGCGCGTCCCTCGTGCTGAGCGACCAGGTGTCCCAGATGAAGGGCTACTGGTACGACAAGGTCAACGTCTCGATCTTCCTCTGCAACAAGAGCGACGCCGACTCCGACCCCAACTGCGCCAAGGGCGCGGTGACATCGGAGCAGAAGGAACAGATCAAGACCGACCTGAACAAGATGTCGGTGGTCGAGAAGGTCACCTACGAGTCGCAGGACGAGGCGTACAAGCACTACAAGGAGCAGTTCAAGGACTCCCCGCTGATCAGCTCCCTCACCCCGGACCAGATGCAGGAGTCGTACCGCATCAAGCTGAAGGACCCGCAGAAGTACCAGGTGATCGCGACCGCCTTCGACGGGCGGGACGGCGTGCAGTCGGTGCAGGACCAGAAGGACACCCTGGACAACCTGTTCCAGCTGCTGAACCTGATGAACCGGGCGGCGCTCGGCGTGATGACGCTCATGCTGGTCGTCGCGCTGCTGCTGATCGTCAACACCGTGCGCGTCTCGGCGTTCAGCCGCCGCCGCGAGACCGGCATCATGCGGCTCGTGGGCGCCTCCGGCTTCTACATCCAGGCCCCGTTCATCATGGAGGCGGCCGTCGCCGGTCTCATCGGCGGTGGCGTGGCGTGTGTCTTCCTGGTCCTCGGCCGCTACTTCACCGTCGACCACGGCATGGCCCTGTCCGGCAAGCTGACGCTCATCAACTTCGTCGGCTGGGACTCGGTGCTGACGAAGCTTCCGCTCATCCTCGCGGCGAGCATCCTGATGCCGTCCCTGGCCGCGTTCTTCGCGTTGCGCAAGTATCTGAAGGTGTGACACACGCCAATGGGGCGGGCGGGTCAACCGCCCGCCCTGTCACATCGTGTCCCCTAGACTCACCGCCATGTCCGGCCGAGATCCGCTCTTCCCACCGTCCCGCCGCCGCACCGGCCGCGGGGCAGCGCTGACGCTGGTCTTCGCGAGCGTGGTGGTGGCCGGCGCAGTGACCGGCTCGTTCAACGAGAGCGCGGTCGCGAGCCGGGCCGCCGCCCGCCAGACATCCGTGGACGACTCCACCGGCTCGGCCGCCGCGACCCGGCAGCGGGAGGTCGCCCGGGCCGCCGCCCGCGCGATGGCCGACGGCACGTCCCCCATGGAGGCCGCCGAGCGGGCCGTCAGCCGCAGCGGCGACCGCTGGGGCGCCGTCTACTCGCAGGACGAGTACGAGGAGTTCCAGGAGGCCCTGGACGGCGAGTACACCGGCGTCGGGCTCTCCGCCGGGCGCGCGAGCGACGGCCGGATCGAGGTGACCCGGGTCCGCCCCGGCTCACCCGCGGCCGCCGCCGGGATCCGCGCCGGGGACCGGCTGCGCAGCGTCGACGGCGAGAAGGCCGACGACCGCCCCGTCACCGAGGTCGTCGCCCTGCTGCGCGGGGACGCCGAGGACGGCGACGGAGCGGACGCCGGCGCCGGCACCCGCGTCTCCGTCGGCCTCCAGCGCGGCACGCGCGCGTGGACGACGACGCTGCGCCGGGCCCGGCTGTCCACCGAGGACGTCACCTCCCGCCGGATCGCCGGCCGGACCACTCTCGTCCGGGTGACCGCCTTCACCAAGGGCTCCGGCGACCTGGTCCGCGCCGCCGTCGAGGGGGCGCCCAAGGGTGACGGGATCGTCCTGGACCTGCGCGGCAACTCCGGCGGCCTGGTCACCGAGGCCGTCTCCGCCGCCTCCGCGTTCCTCGACGGCGGCCTCGTCGCCACGTACGACGTCGAGGGCGAGCAGCGGGCGCTGCACGCCGCGCGCGGCGGCGACACCGGCAGACCCGTGGTCGTGCTCGTCGACGGCGGCACGATGAGCGCGGCCGAACTCCTCACCGGCGCCCTCCAGGACCGCGGCCGCGCGATCGTCGTCGGCACCCGCACCTTCGGCAAGGGCTCGGTGCAGATGCCGAGCCGGCTGCCCGACGGCTCCGTCGCCGAGCTGACCGTCGGCCACTACCGCACCCCGTCCGGCCGCGGTGTCGACGGCCACGGCATCACCCCGGACCTGGAGACGGACGGGGACGCCGCCCTGACCCGCGCGGAGCACGTCCTGTCCGGCCTGGGCAGCTCATGACCCGGCGTGAGCCGACCCCTTGGGGAACTCGGTAAACGACTTTCCCCCCACCCCCTCCGAGGTGCGAAAATGGCCAGCACTATGGCCAAGGGAATGTACGTACCGAAAGAGGCCCAGCCGAAGCAGGGCAAGGCGACCGCGAAGGCGCGGGACGGCGAGAAGGGCGGCAAGCGGCGGATCGTCGCGCAGAACAAGAAGGCACGCCACGACTACGCGATCATCGACGTCTTTGAGGCCGGCCTCGTGCTGAGCGGCACGGAGGTGAAGTCGCTGCGCCAGGGACGGGCCTCGCTGACCGACGGCTTCGTACAGATCGACGGGGACGAGGCGTGGCTGCACAACGCGCACATCCCCGAGTACAGCCAGGGGACGTGGACCAACCACTCCGTGCGCCGCAAGCGCAAGCTGCTGCTGCACCGCGAGGAGATCGACCGGCTGGAGGCGAAGTCCCAGGAGACGGGACACACGATCGTCCCGCTGGCCCTCTACTTCAAGGACGGCCGGGCGAAGGCGGAGATCGCGCTGGCGCGCGGCAAGAAGGAGTACGACAAGCGGCAGACCCTGCGCGAGCGCCAGGACCGCCGCGAGTCCGACCGCGCGATCGCGGCGGCGAAGCGGCGCGAGCGGGCACCGCAGGGCTGAGCGGCGACCCGTGTGCCCCTGGGGCACCCGGAATAAGCTGGCACTGGACCGCGTTGGTCACGTACGATGGGATCGCACCGCACAGCCGGTGCACGCGATTGAAAAATCAACATGGGGATGATCGGTTTCGACAGCGGCTGTCGAAGCAGGGGAAGCGTGTCGAGGAAGCGGCCATGATCTCGTAAACCACAGGCCGAAAAAAATAATCGCCAATACCAAGCGCGATTCCTCCCAGCAGGCCTTCGCCCTCGCTGCCTGATCTCAGGTAGCGATCGCGAGCCTCCTACACAGGGAGTGTCAGCCCGGGGCTGTTCCCGACCCGGATCCTGGCATCAGCTAGGGGACTAAACCTTGATCCCGGTCACGGGGTGAAGAGGGAAATCTAACAGTGACTGGGCCCGTCGGAGACTTGTTCGCGTGATCTCCGGGGCCGAGAAAATCGCAGCGAACTGCACACGGAGAAGCCCTGATTCCGCACCGTTGGACGCGGGTTCGATTCCCGCCATCTCCACCACCGAAGCCCGGGGGCACACCCCCGGCTCCCGGTACCCCATGTGGGCAAAGGCCCCGCCGCGTGAAGCGACGGGGCCTTCGCCATGCCTCCGCACGTCACGGCCGCGCCGGCCCCTTGTCCGCACGATGCGCCCGCTCGGCCTCCGTCTCGACCGCGCGCAGTTCGTTCATCGCGGCGCGGAACTCCGGGTCGGTCCGGTCGGCTGGCTGAGCGGGTTGCCGCGCGACTCAAACGTCAAGAGAAGCTCGACAGCAAGCCACTGGCGCTGTTCAGCTTCGTAGTTCATGGGGCTGCGCTACGTGCGGTCGTCGGCGACGAAGGGTTGATGCGGAGGCAGCTTGACCACCTTTTGGCTGTGAGCCGGCGGCGCGATGTCTCGCTTCAGGTACTGCTGTTCAAAGGGGCGCCGGCGGCAGCGCTCAGCGGACCCGTCGTGCTTGTGGAGACGGCTGACCACGAGCGGTATGCCTTCGCCGATGGACAGGAGACGGGAGCGCTGTACGGCAGCGGAGACAAACTCAGTACGCTCACGCAGCGGCATGGCATGATCCGCACGCAGGCGCTTGGCGTTGAGGAGTCTGCTCGGTTCATCGAGAAGTTGGCGGAGGAGCTATGAGCGCCGAACTGGCTCGGTTCAAGTCGAGTTACGGCGATTCGTCGGACAGCGCCTGCCTCGAAGTCGCCTACCCTTGGCGCGAGTCGAGTGGACGTGGATGGTGTGGGGGCAGGCGGTGGCCTCAAGGCATGCCCCTTGGGAGTCGCTGTTCGCGACTCCAAACTCGGGGCCCACAGCCCCCGCTTCGGCGTGCCGGCGGGTGCCTGGACCGCGTTCCTCAAGCACCTCTGACACGCGGACAGGGCCTTCGCCTCTTCTCGGAAGATAAGGGAAGGCCCTGCCCGGCCCGGCGAAGATGTCGGGGTGCGGATCCGGTGGCTACTCACATGATCGCGTCGACTGGAGCCAGGAACACGGAGGCGCCGAGCGGCAGGGCCATACCCTGAAGCAACCGAAGCAGGCGAAGCAGGCACCGCCGGAGCGTCGCAGCCGTTGCGGCAACCGGGTGCCGTCCACCCAGAAAACGATCGGGAGTTGGCCAGTGATCAGCCTGGCAGCAGCGGGGGGAGTGGCCCTGGTGGAACTGGGCATGGCTCTGACTCCGGGACCGAACATGATCCACCTCGCCTCTCGCGCGATCACCCAAGGCCGCAGGGCGGGCTTGGTCAGCCTCAGCGGGACCGCCGTGGGGTTCCTGTGCTACCTGCTGGCCGCTGCCGCGGGACTGTCCGCGTTGTTCGCGGCCGTGCCGCTGGCGTACACGGTGGTCAAGCTCGCCGGGGCCGCCTACCTGGCCTACTTGGCCTGGGGCATGCTCAGGCCCGGTGGCCGCTCGCCCTTCGCCCCGGCCCGGGACCTGCCTCCCGTGTCTGACGCCCGCCTGTTCTCGATGGGGCTTCTGACCAACCTGCTCAACCCCAAGATCGCTCTCCTGTACGCCGCTCTCCTGCCCCAGTTCATGGATTCGCAGGCGGGCCCGGGCTGGGCGCAGCTGCTCCAGCTCGGTGCGGTGCAGATCGTCGTGGGGGTCTCCGTGAATGCCGCGGTCATGCTGGCCGCAGTACGGATATCCGGGTTCCTGGCCGCTCGGCCACGTGTGATGGCGGCCCAGCGGTTCGCGTCGGGCGGCCTGCTCGGCGTCTTCGCACTGCGTACCGCCCTGTCCCGTACGCCTGCCTCGGCCTGAGCCATGCCGCCCGCGCGCCGGTAACCCCACTGGATCACCGAATCCGCCTCGCCGCGCGCCCACGGGTTCCTCAACCGCGTCACGGGCTCCGTACGGACGTGGACCGTCTGTCGGCGGTGCCGGGGTAGGGCGTGCGCATGCACTCGGGCAACGCGTGCACGACGGGCCTGCGCGGAAAACACCGATCCGGCCAGTTCGCGGCTTGTTCCAGTCTGAGTACGTCTACTCAGACTCCTTGATGCCGGATACGGGTGGGGACGGTGGTGACGGCACGCTAGCGTTCACTTCGTCCACACAACATCGCTGGAGAACAGGCATGTTCGGCCGGTGGTGGGTCCAGGAAGTCGGGGAGGGACCACACGCATGGCGTGGGAGGAGTGGGAGCAGCTCAAGGCTGCGGCGGCTGAACGGCAGTCCGCACACATGCAGCTCAATCAGTTGCCGGCCGACCGGGGTGCTACGAGCACGGGTCCGGCCTATGGGCCCCCGTCGGGCAGGTTGAGGTCGGACAAGGCTGCGTGGTCCAAGGCCGGGGAGGGGCTCGACGAGCTGCGGACCGACATGGGAAAGGCGTTGACGAAGCTAGAGGACGCCCAGACCGGCCTCGACAAGGGGCCCGCGTTTCTGACCGCCGCGGCGCAGCAGGGTGTGTACGACTCGTGGACGCGTCGAGTGAAGGACATCGACGCGTGGTGTGACGGGCTCGCCGGTGTGCTGGAGAAGACGGGCAACGACCAGCTGAGGACCGATGAGGCGATCAAGGCAGAGATTGCCGCGCTGAGTGTCGGCTCCCAGGCGGCGACTGCCGCTCAGGGCAACGGTCGGTGATCCGGCTTGGACCTGAAGGCGCTCAAGACGCTCAAGCCGGCCGAGTACGCGGAGGCCGCAGACGGATACCGTGCGGTGAGCGATGCAGCCGATGCAGCCGCGGAGCGCATTGGCAAGCAGATCACCAAAGCCATGGACGCGGCCAATGAAGGGAAGGCCGCTGATGCGGCGCAGAAGCAGCTGAAGAAGCTCGCGGAGAACTTCCACTACACCCAGGTCGAGTGCGGCCTGGTCAGCGGGTCACTCAATGGCTTCTCCGCCGAGATCGCCTCACCTCGGCGCCGGCTGATCGAAGCGTTGGACGATGCGGCGGCTCTGGGATACCCGGTCAGCCCGGCAGGAGACGTCACCTTTCCTGCAGGCGGCGAGAACAAAGCGACCGGAGACGAGATCCCCGGCGGCACGGCCGTCGGCAACAACGGCATGCTGGGCCCCGGCAACAGAGCCCTGTACGGCCCTGGCCCCAACGCACTGTACTCACCGGGCGCAGAAGCCGACGGCATCGACATCCACTACGGCAACCCGCACCACGCCAAGGCCCAGGACATCGCCGACCGCATCGCCCACGCCCTGCGCGAGGCCACGGACATCGACGAGCGGTACAGCGAGGCACTCGGCAAACTCAAGGCGGCGCCAGGGCTGAGCGTCAGCACGAAGACGTGGGCGGACGTGGCCTCCGACGTGGACGCTGTCAGCTCGGCCGCGCGCGAATACCTCCAGGACAGCGTCCCCTTCGACAAGTCCCCTGCCGACCGAAAAGAGTGGTGGGACACCCTCACCGACGAACAGCGCGAAGAATACAAGATCGCATTCCCTGAGACCATAGGAAGCCTGGACGGAATTCCGGCCGCAGTGCGCGATGAAGTGAACCGCGAGAATCTGCATGTACTCATCGCCAAACTCGAAGGGCAGCACGACGAAATTTCCAAGGCGCAACTGGAGGGCATGAAAGGAATTCAGGAGAAGCTGGCCGATCCCAGTCAACCACCCATGTTGCTGCTTGGCATCGGGGACGAAGGAAATGGTCGAGCAATCGTAAGCTACGGAAACCCGGACACTTCAAGGAACGTCTCCGCTTACGCTCCAGGACTAGGGATAGCGCTTGACGGCGACTTCGCGGACGACACGGTCCGGCGAGCATTTCAGACCGCAAAAGGTGCATACAAGTACGACCACTCCACCGCTTCCATAGTCTGGTTGGGTTATGACGCTCCCGGTTTCACCGAAGTGACGTCAACAACTCTCGCCGACAGGGGCGCTCCCGCATACCGAAGCTTCATGGAAGGCATACAGGCCACTAACGAGAACGCCGATCCGCACGTCACAGCCATTGGCCATTCCTATGGCTCCCTCTTGGTGGGAACGGCGGCGAGAGAGCAGGGCGGTATACCCGGAGTCGACGACATCGTACTCCTGGGCAGCCCCGGCACCGGTGCGCAGACCGCCGACGAACTCAACGTCGGGAAAGGTCATGTATTCGCCGCATCAGCCGGAAATGATCCAGTTTCCTGGCTCCCGGCCCCCAGCAGCCTTATCGGCCCCGCTCCTGCCATTGTCAACGCACTGGACGACGAACGATGGTTCGGCAGGGACCCCGTCAGCGACAGTTTTGGCGCCACGCGCATACAATCGGGCGACGGCCCACTGCCTCTTTGGCTCTCCGGTGAGGGCCCGACCCCGGCCCACTCGGGATACTTCGATTCCGACAGAAACCCGTCCGCTGCCAACAATATCGCCAAGATTGTCTCCGGCAGAGCAGATCTAGTCACGACAGAAGAGTCACGATGAAAAGGTTTCCCATCGGAGTGATCGGGATCTCACTCGCACTCCTCGCCGCCGCCGTCGGTTGCGGTGGTGGCCATGGGCGTTCGGAAGGCGCACGGAAGGATCCGAATGTGAACATGCAGGAGGCAGCGGACAAGGCTGACGCGCTTGTTTACGAAACCTTCTCGACGGTGAAGCCTCCCGTCGAGTGGACTCACGACGTGTCGGATCACGGCAGCTGTGGTGGAGAATCGACCGGGCTGGGGGACGTTACGCGCCGCGCGGTTGTCATGACAAAGGTTTCGAAGGAGAGGAGGGGCGCCCTGCTCGGCATCATCGAGCGTCATTGGAAGAAGAACGGACACAAGATTACCGACGTCAGCCCGAATATCGATTTCCCGGAAATCTACGCCGAGAGCGGTGACGGACTGCTCCGCATGAGCTTGGTGGTCGGCGGGGAGGGCCAGTTCTTCCTGGACGTCCAAACCTCCTGCGTCAAGGAGTCGAGCGTGGCCCCACCGGCGACGAAAGTGAACGGCCGCAGTTACTACGGTGAGGCGATTCCGAGGCCCAACATGGAAGACGCCTTCTGGTCGTCCAGTGAACCCCTCTCATCGACGTCTGCGAGTGGAGACCAGGCCGCCTTCTGAATGCCGACCTGCGCGCTCGGACCGACGACGAGCGGAAGTTCCCGTACTGCGCTGCGCGCCGAGTACGACCCAGGTGTGATGTGCGCTCATCCGGTGATACCGAGCTCGCGTAGGGCGTCGGTGGTGACGATCGCGCCGGTGATGTCGGCGATCAGGTCGAGGGCTGTGGTGAAGTGCACTGTCTCGTGCGGTTTGTGGCGTATCTCCCGCTGGGTGAGCATGACGTCCGGGTCGACCTGGTAGCCGCCGGGCAGGTGCAGTTGGAGGCCTTCGCTGTCGCGGGCGCCGCGCACGGTCTTGCCGTCAGCGGCCGGCTGTAGCACGGGCGGATCTCCGGCGATACCGGCCAGCGGGTCGCTGGTGTGGGCCTGGACGAAGACGCCGGCGGCGGCGTTCAGCCGGGCGAGCGCGCGGGTGAGGGTGGTGGTCACCGGCAGTTGGTCCGGGGTGCCGTCGGGGACTTCGAGGGCGGCGAGAGTGCCGGCGTCCTGGCCGCTTGCCCAGCGGATTACGCCGCGTACCGAGCGCGCCCCGCACAGCAGGGCACAGGCGACCAGGCCGAGCAGCATCGGCCAGGGATGGGTGACCAGGTGCGGCGTGCGTGGGTCGGGGACGGCACGGACCGCGTCCAGCGGTGAGGGGAGCATCTCAGGCGTGCACAACTCCTCAGCCTTGGGGCCGTTGCCCGACGAGTCGGCGCGATGTGGACAGGGTCGGGCAGGATGGCATACGGGCGCGGCCTTCACCATCATGCTGAGTGGTATCGACGTGATCATGGACGGTCGCGCCCTTCGACGTTCACCCGGCTCCCCAGTCCAAGATCGGAGCACGCATCGCACCTGGTCCCGGACGAGACAGAACGGGTGTCCTGCCGTATCTGCGAAGATTCGCCAACTTCCGGTTCGGGACCCCTCGTTGAGCAGCGTGGCGCCCAGAGCGAGAACGTCTTCCTGAGCCTGGTCCAGATCCTCGACCGCCAGGTCGAGGTGAAACTGTTGAGGGTGAGCGGAGTCCGGCCACTGTGGCGGCTGATAATCCTCCACGCGTTGGAAGGCCAGTACGAATGCGTTGTCGGCGTGCAGCGTCGCCCAGCCGTCGCCGAGCGACCACCGTGGATCCGGCCGGTTCACCACGCCGCCCAGAAGCGACTGGTAGAACCGGGACAGCACATCCACGTCGGCGCAGTCCAGCACTACGCACTGCAACTTGGCGACGACCATGCGAGGCAGCGTCTCACGACCTCGGGTCGCGATCTCCTGGCGGACCACACTGGTGGCGAACTCACTTCAGCTGATGTGGCGGCTGGCGCGGTCCTGGTGTGGTGCGGAGTTCGCACCAGACGGTTTTGCCGATGCCGCAGGGGCGGGGTTCTGTGCCCCAGTCGTCGGCGAGGGCGGCGACGAGGGGGAGGCCGCGGCCGGATTCGTCGTCCGGGGCGGGCTCCCGGAGGACTGGCAGTGTGTCGCTCGCGTCTGTCACGGAGAGGCGCAGCCGGTCCTCCGTCTCCACGCACCGGGCCCGGATTTCCCGGCCGGCCGGGGCCTTGGCGTGCCGGTAGGCGTTCGTCATTAGCTCGCTGAGCAGGAGTACGGCCGTCTCGGCGATGTCGTCGGGGATCTTCCAAAGCCTGGCCTGCTCGCGGAACAGTGTCCGGGCGCGGCCGACGCTGCGGGGGTGGCGGGGGAGTCGCCACTCGATGTCGTGGGGAAGTGCGGTGCTGCTGGGGGATTGAGGTGGGGTCGTCGCCACGGGGGTGGGTTCCTTGCGTGTGGTTTCCCGTCGTTCGGTGGGATCAGCGTGGCGGCCTGTGTTTACGCTCACGAGTAGCGATTCGGGTACGCAGCGTGGCTGTACCCGGGGTGGCGTGAGGGAGCGGGTGGTACGGGTGGCGACGGGGGAGTCTCAGCAGGCGCAGCAGAACTGGCGTTACTGCGGCGGTCAGATCAAGCTGTGGCGCGAGAGCGCGGGCGTGACGCGGCAGGGTCTGGCGGACGAGGCGGGCTAAGACTATGAGTACGTGAAGTCGATGAAGTGCGGCCGACGTCGGCCGCCGCTGCGGTTGCTGCAGATCGCGGGCCAGATGTGCCGGGCGGGCGGCAAGCTGACGGCCGCGCACGAGTTCATGAAGCCGGAACGGTTCCCGGAGCGTACGCAGCAGTACGTGCTGGTGGAGGCCGAGGCCATCACTCTGCATTCGTACGCGACCATGTTCATCCCTGGGCTGATGCAGACCAAGGAGTACGCCCACGAGCTGATCAGCAACAGTTGTCCTCCGTTGGACGGGAAGACGATCGAGGAGCGTGGCGAGGCCCGCCTGAAGCGGCAGGAAGCCTCGGTCAGGAAGCCCTTGGCGCACTTCAACTTTGTGATCCATGAGGCCGCTCTGCGATCGGTGGTCGGCGAACGTGCGCTCATGCGCAGGCAGCTGAGCCATCTGCTGGAGGTCGGAATGGCGCGCAACGTGTCCATCCAGGCGTTGCCGTTCGTCTGTGCTCCGCCTGTGGCACTGGGCGGCCCGCTCGTACTCATCGAGACCAAGGAGCATGAGCACTACGCCTACATTGAGGGGCAGGAAACGGGAGCTCTCTACGCGGATCCGGACAAGCTCAACGCCCTGACGCAACGCCATGGCATGATCCGTATGCAGGTGCTTAACCTCGAAGAGTCTGATCGGTTCATCAGGAAGGTGGCGGAGGAACTATGAGCCCCGAGCTCTCGTGGTTCAAGTCCAGCTACAGCGACGATCAGGGCGGCGAATGCCTCGAAGTCGCCTACCCCTGGCGCAAGTCGAGCCACAGCGACTCGTCTGGCAGCGCATGCCTCGAAGTCACCGCCTGCCCCCACACCGTTCAGGTCCGCGATTCCAAACTCGGGGCCCACAGCCCCCGCTTCGGCGTGCTCGAGAGCGCCTGGACCGCGTTCCTCGGGTATGTCTTGCACGACGGGGCTTGAGCCTCAACTCCCGCCGGTCCGTCCGGCTCTTGCTCAAGGCAATGCCGGGGCAGCCATCGTGGCCGGCACCTCCGGGCCAGGTCAACGAGGGACGTTGGCAGCGATGAAGCCGCAACTAGCCTGGCAGGCCTCGCTGGTTGTGGTGTTGCGAACGAGGAGGGCGACGCGCTCGCCCCCTGGGATGTTCTTTCCCATCCTTGTGGAAAGAGAAGAGAAGCGCGCGTTCAAGGCGGCGTTTATCTACGGGGGGCGGAATGTTCCGAAGTCGTTGGAGATTCCTGTTGGGGACCGCTGTGGTCGTCGGATTCTTTGCCGCATGTCGCGTCCTCCCTGGTCCGTTCAATATCGTTATACCTGTGTTGGTTGCTGTCAGGGTAGGTGGCGTCATCGGGGGCAGGCAGCGGAAAGGGTGAATCAGGGCGTTTTCGGTGACGGCGGCCCGCCAGGTCGGTTACAAAGCCGCAGGATCTCGGGGTGGTGCTGACCGTCGGGGCGGGCTCTTGCGCGTGACAGGTGTTGCTGTTCAAGGGAGCTTCGGCAGCAGCACTCAGTGGACCGAATGTGCTGGTGGAGACAGTCGATCACGAGTTGTACGCCATCGCCGATGGGCAGGAGGCGGGAACGCTGTACGGCAGTGGGAACAAACTCAGTACGCTCACGCAACACCATGGCATGATCCGTATGCAGGCGCTTAGTTAGTTAACGTTGAGGAATCGGCCCGGTTGGCCCGTCTGACGTTCGTGATTGGCTGGCGATCGCCGCATTTGGGGCGAAGGTGTTCCATGTGCTCAAAGGAGCCCTTCGATGCCTCTGGTCTCGCAGTGGGACGGTCTGACTCCCGTGTGAAAAGAGTGGATCAGTGAATGTCACGAGAACTGTCAAGCTCGGCAAATGGAGAGACCCTGCTGAGGAGGAAGGTGTCTATGGAGAAGCCGCCACGCCACTGGGGAATGTTGTACTGGTTCGGTCCGCGGCTGTGCGTTCCGACCCTGTCTCGGCAGCGGAACGGCACGAGCGCTGGACGCTCACGACTCCTGCCGGCCACATCATGGATATGCCTGATTTCGGAGCGCCGGGGGTTGTTTCTCGGAGGATTCTCAAGCGGGGCACCTTCGGATCGTTCAATGGCGGTCACTTCGAGATCGAGGTGACCTCTGCTCTGATCCGCTCGAGCAGGAATGTGGCAATGAAAGGGTTGAGTGTCGACTTCACCCCACACGGGCTCGGTGTGGAACTCTGTGAGGACGGAAGAAGGGTGGGGCTGAGGCGGTCAGGGATCTGGAGGCTGGAAGGTGCTTCCGTAGGTGCCACTCTCAGTGTTTGCCTTTTTGAATGGGCGGAGATGAGCTATTTTCTGCGCACTCCGCTCATCAGGGCGCTTTGAGGTGGCGTGTGGCGTGGAGGCTGCCGAGGAGGGTGAGCGCCTGGGCGCTGGGGGTGCCCGGGGCGGCGTGGTAGATCACCAGTTGCTGGCCCGGCGCACCGCGGACGTCGAAGGTCTGGTAGGTGAGGTCGAGGGGGCCGACGTCGGGGTGGAGAAGCTCCTTGCCGGCACGGGTCTTTCCGTGCACGGTGTGCGAGGACCACAGGGCGGCGAACTCCTCGCTCGCCTCGGTCAGGGAGCCGACGACGTCGTGCAGGCGCCGGTAGTCGGGGTCCAGGCCCGTGGCGTGGCGCAATCCGGCGACGACCGCCTCGGCGGCCCGTTGCCACTGGGTGAAGAAGCCGCGGGCGGCCGGGTCGACGAATGTCATGCGGGCCATGTTGTCCATGGCCTCGTACGGTGAGAACAGCGCGTCGGCCAGTGCGTTCGAGGCGAGGAAGTCGGTGGCCGGGTTCAGGACGAAGGCCGCGGCGTTCGAATGTGCGTCCAGTAGTTGGCGCAGCGCGGTACTCACCGTTTCCCTCGGCTGCGGCCGCTCACCGTCCGGGGCGGTGCCGGCCAGCCGGAACAGGTGCTCCCGCGCTTCGTCGTCCATCCGCAGCGCGCTGCTGATGGACTCGAGGATCTGCGGGGACGGGCTGCGCTCGCGGCCCTGTTCGAGGCGGGCGTAGTAGTCGCTGTTCATGCCGGCCAGGACGGCGACCTCCTCCCGCCGCAGCCCCGCCACCCGGCGGGCGCCGTAGGAGACGAGCCCGACGTCGTCGGGGCGCAGGCGGGCGCGGTGGGCGCGCAGGAAATCTCCGAGGTCGTTGCTGGTCATCCCTTCAGGCTAAGCCGCTCCCCCTCCGGGTGCCTGGGGGTGCCGTACCCAGGCACGACTCGTCCTGGCTCCCTTCCCCCGGGACGCCCAGGCTGGTGATCGGCAACCGGACACGAGAAGGAGCGCAAGCGCATGGTGAGGAATGAGCCGGGCCCGCCCGAAGAGGCCACCGAACGAAGGACCGGTGGCGTGGACGTGGACGTGGACGCGGTCGGGATGTGGGTGACGGCGGACGGACACATCCGGCAGGAGCTGCTGCCCGACGGTCGCTACGACGAGGCCCGCGGCAGCCGTCGCAGCGCCTACACCGGCCGCTACACGGTCACCGGCCACCACCTCGAGTACGTCGACGACACCGGGTTCACCGCCACAGGCGACATCCGCGACGGCGTGCTCTTCCACGAGCATCTCGTCCTGTACCGGGAGAGGGAGAGGGAGACCGAGACGGAGACCGGGACCGGGACTGAGAACGAAAGGGAGAACCACAAGGAGGAGCAGGCCTGATGCCCACCGCCAAGGTCTTCTTCATCACCGGCGTCAGCAGCGGTCTCGGCCGCGCCTTCGCCACGGGCGCCCTGGACGCCGGACACACCGTCGTCGGCACCGTCCGCAAGGACGCCGACGCGCGAGCGTTCACCGCTCTGCACCCCGAGCGTGCCCACGCCCGCCTTCTCGACGTCACCGACGACGAAGCGGTCCTCGCCGTGATCGGCGAGGTGGAGCAGTACGTGGGCCCCGTCGACGTGCTGATCGCGAACGCCGGGTACGGCCTGGAAGGCACCTTCGAGGAAACGTCCCTGGCCGATCTGCGCACTCAGTTCGACGTCAATGTCTTCGGCGCCGCCGCCACCGCGCACGCCGTTCTGCCGTTCATGCGCGCACGGCGCCGCGGACACATCCTGGCCGTCACCTCCATGGGCGGCCTGGCCTCCTTCCCCGGCGTCTCCGCCTACTGCGGCAGCAAGTACGCCCTGGAGGGCATCCTCGAAGCCATCGGCAAGGAGGTCTCCGGCTTCGGTATCCACGTCACCGCCGTCGAGCCGGGCTCCTTCCGCACCGACTGGGCGGGCCGCTCCATGGTCCGTGTGCCGCGTTCCATCCCCGACTACGACGAACTGTTCGAACCCATCCGCACCGCCCGGCGGACCGCCAGCGGCCGGCAGCTCGGCGACCCGGCCAAGGCGGCCGCCGCCCTCCTGCGCATCCTCGACGAACCGGACCCGCCGGCCCATCTCGTCCTCGGATCCGACGCCCTGCGCCTGGTACGGGCCGCACGCAAGGCGGTCGACCACGACCTCGACACCTGGGAAGACCTCACCCTCTCCACCGACCACACCTCCTGATCGTGACAAGCGGCCGATCGGTGCCGGGATGCCGGCCATTGCGAGCCGGCTATTGCAAGCAGTGCTGGACCTGGCTCAGCCGCGTACGGCGAGCACGAACATGTGCAACGTGAGCCACAGCCCGGCGCAGAGCATGCCCAGGCCGATGAGCGTCACCACGGCCATCACCGTCTGCTCGTAGCGGGACTGGTGGGCGACGGCGCGGCCGGGGTTGTTCGGGTCGTAGCTCAGTTCCAGTCGCTGTTCGCCCGGCGTGCCCCGGTAGTGGTGGGTTCCGCCGTCCAGGTCCGCGTAGCGGTAGATCCCCGCCTTGTCGGTGTAGTGGCTGAACTCGGCCAGCACCGTGATGCCGTGCCGGGGGAGGCGTAGCCCGTCGTACAGGCCGCGGCCCAGTAGCCCCACGATGAGCGTCCCCGTCACGACGAGAAGCTGTACGCACGGCATCAGGACGAGGTAGCCGGCGCCGCCGAGGGCTCCCGCCGTCACGTCGATCGCGGCGAAGAGGGCGATCGCGGCGTAGATGGCCAGGCGGGTGCGTGACCGGTGGCCGCCCGCGGCGGTGGCCGTCGTGACCAGGTCCGCGCCCTCGGGGCGGGGATCGTCCGGGCCACGCTCGGGCAGCCGGGCCCGGACAGCGGCGCGGAACGCGGCCACCGCGGCGGTCCCGGCGCCGTGCACCGTGTAGACCGTGGCGGGGCGGTCGGACCGCGCGGTGGTCAGGACGACCTCGACGGCGCGTTCCGTACCGCGCACGTCCTCGACGGCGTCGAGTGGGATCCGGACCACCCGCCCGCCGCCCTCCCACCGCACGTGATCCGAACCGCTCTCGAAACGGGCGGTGGCATCCCGCCCGCGCAGGACCAGCGAGGGCGCGGCTGAAGGTGTCGTCGTCACGCCCCCAAGACGGCCCCGCCGACCGAACGGTTGTAGCCCACAGTCGATTTCCGTCGCGGAGGTTGTACATTCCCGCGCCTCCGCGCACGCGTGGTCGGTGCCCGCATCGCACCACCCGCACGGGTGAGGGCCGCGGCCCTCAGCCCACCGCCGGCGCCGACGACCGGGCACCCGGCTCCGCCGACGGTCACTCCAGCTCCAGCGACAGGGACCCCGTTCCCGCCGCCGCCCGTACCACCCGCTCCCCGGCCGCCAGTGCCCACGGCGCCGTCGGGTCCGCGCAGGACGCGCGCAGCGTGTCGCCCTCGCGTACGACCGTGAACGGCACGCCGCCCGCCTCCACCGTCACCCGCGCCCCGTCCGCCAGTTCGTAGGCGTGCAGGGTGACGTCGTCCGCGTGGTCGTAGTCGGGGCGGTCCGCCACCGCGCCGACCGGGATCACCGACCCCGGGCGGGCCAGGAGCGGCACGCTCAGGAAGTCGTGCCGTTCCCGGACCCAGCGCGGGCCCGTGACCGTGCGGCCCGTCGTGTAGTGGGTCCAGGTGCCTTCGGGGACGTAGTACGAGACGTCGCCGGCGTCGTCGAAGACGGGGGCGACCAGCAGGTCGGGGCCCAGCATGTACTGGCGTTCGAGGTGCGCGCAGGCCGGGTCGTCGGGGAATTCCAGCACCATCGCGCGCATCATCGGCACCCCCTCCTCGTGCGCCGTGCGGGCGGCCTCGTGCAGGTACGGCATCAGGCGCAGCTTCTGCCGGGTGAA
The DNA here is from genome assembly GCF_000725625.1 of Streptomyces sp. NRRL F-6676. GTDB lineage: Bacteria > Actinomycetota > Actinomycetes > Streptomycetales > Streptomycetaceae > Streptomyces. The sequence continues at coordinate 35,965 of NZ_JOHS01000032.1, read as the reverse complement.
GTGGCGCAGGACGTCGACGGACTCCTCGTCGAACAGCCACGGCACCCGGTAGGAGGAGGAGCCGTGCAGGCGGCTGTGGGAGGAGAGGAGGCCGAAGGCGATCCACCGTTTGAACAGCGCGGGCGACGGCGTGCCCTCGAAGCCGCCGATGTCGTGGCTCCAGTAGCCGAAGCCGGTCAGGCCGAGGGAGAGTCCGCCGCGCAGCGATTCCGCCATCGACTCGTACGTGGACTCGCAGTCGCCGCCCCAGTGCACCGGGAACTGCTGGCTGCCGGCGGTGGCCGAGCGGGCGAAGACGACGGCCTCCTTCTCGCCGCGGTGCTTGCGCAGCACGTCGAAGACGGTCCGGTTGTAGAGGTGCGTGTAGTAGTTGTGCATGCGTTCCGGGTCGGAGCCGTCCGCCCACGCCACGTCCACCGGCACCCGCTCGCCGAAGTCGGTCTTGAAGCAGTCGACGCCCTGCGCGAGCAGCGCCTCCAGCTTGGCGGCGTACCACTCGCGGGCGGCGGGGCTGGTGAAGTCGACCAGGGCCATGCCCGGCTGCCACAGGTCCCACTGCCACACGCTGCCGTCGGGCCGTTTCAGCAGGTGGCCCAGGTCCCTGCCCTCCGCGAAGAGGGGGGAGCGCTGGGCGATGTAGGGGTTGATCCAGACGCAGATGCGCAGGCCCTTGTCCTTGAGCCGGCCCAGCATCGCCTCCGGGTCGGGGAAGACCCGGGGGTCCCACTCGAAGTCGCACCACTGGAACTCGCGCATCCAGAAGCAGTCGAAGTGGAAGACGGAGAGCGGGAGTTCGCGCTCCTTCATGCCGTCGATGAAGGAGGTGACGGTCGCCTCGTCGTAGGAGGTGGTGAAGGAGGTCGACAGCCACAGGCCGAAGGACCAGTCGGGCGGCAGCGCCGGGCGGCCGGTGAGGGCCGTGTACTTGCGCAGGATCTCCTTCGGGGTGGGGCCGTAGATGACGTAGTACGTCAGCTCCTGGCTCTCCGCGCTGAACTGGACCCGCGAGACCGCCTCCGAACCGACCTCGAAGGAGACCCGGCCGGGATGGTCGACGAAGACGCCGTAGCCGCCGTCGGTGAGGTAGAACGGGGCGTTCTTGTACGCCTGTTCGGTGGCGGTGCCGCCGTCCGCGTTCCACATGTCGACGACCTGGCCGTTCTTCACCAGCGGGCCGAACCGCTCGCCGAGGCCGTAGACGTGGGTGCCGACGCCCAGGCCCAGCTGTTCGCGCAGATAGTGGGCGCCGGTGGCGTCCCGCATGATGCCCATGCCCTTGGGGCCGCTGCTGGTGAGCACCCGGCCGTGGGCGAGGAAGTCCACGTGCCAGGGCGCGGTGCGGGCCACCTTGAGCGAGAGCGCGCCGGCGGTGAGCGTCGCGGAGTCGTCGTCGGAGGAGGTGTGGGCCACGAAGTCCTCGAAGTCCTCCCCGGCCAGCTCGAAGTCGGGGCCGTGCGACGGCGCGCCCTGGAAGTGGGTGAAGGTGACGCCGATGACGTCGGGCATCGGCGCGTGCGCGGTGATCGTCACGACCGGTCCCTTCAGCAGGTCGCCGCGGTGCCGGATGGGCTGGGTGGGTGCGTGGATCTCCAGCGTGCCGGGCCCGGCGGTCACATCGAGGACCTCGACCGGGTGGGCGGCGGTGACGCCTTCGCGCAACAGCCAGTAGCCGTCGGTGAACTTCACGCGGGGACCCCTTACTTGACGGCACCCACGGCGATGCCGCGGGTGAGGGTGCGTTGGAAGACGAGGAAGAAGACGAGGGCGGGGAGCACGCCGAGGAGGGCGGCCGCGTTGGTCATCGTCGCGTCCATCAGGTGCTGGCCCTGGAGGACGCCGAGCGCCACCGACACCGTCTGGTTGTCGTTGGAGATCAGCATGACCAGGGGGAGCAGGAACTCGTTCCAGGTCCAGATGAAGAAGAAGACCAGCAGCACGCCGAGGGTGGGCCGGCTCACCGGCACCACGATCCGCCACAGCACCTGCCAGGCGTTGGCCCCGTCGATGCGGGCCGCCTCGATGATCTCGCGGGGGAAGGTGCCGAGGACGGAGGAGAGCAGATACGTGCCGAACGCGGCCTGGATCACCGTGAAGACGATGATCACGCTGAGCCGGGTGTCGTACAGCCCGGCCTGCTTGCTCAGGTAGTACACCGGGTAGACCAGCGCCTCCTGCGGCAGCACGTTGGCCAGCACGAAGAACGCCAGCACCCAGGTGCGGCCGCGGATCCGGCCGATCCCGATGGCGTACGCGTTGAGGATGGAGAGGATCACGGCGAGGACGGCCACCGAGCCGCTGATCAGGACGGAGTTCCACAGCTTCTGGCCGTAGTCGACGCGGTCCCAGAAGTCCTTCAGCCCGTCGAGGTAGAAACCGTGAGGCAGGCTGAGCGGGCCGTTCTGCGCGTACTCGGTGGGCGACTTCAGCGCGTTGACGGTGACGATGAGGAAGGGCACGACCATGAAGAGCGCGCCGATGCACAGCGCTACCAGGACGGGGTAGCGGGCGACGACGGAGCGGGAGGTGCGACCTGGGGCACGCTTGCCCACGTGGGTGTCGACGGCGGTCATGCGGCGCCTCCTTCCTCGGCGTCCTCGGCGCGGGTCTGGAGTTTCAGCCCGACCAGGGACAGCAGCAGGATGATCACGGTGAGCACGGTGGAGATCGCCGCGCCGTAGCCCACCTGGGTCTTCTCGAAGAAGGTGGTGAAGGAGAAGTACGAGGGCACGTCGGTCGCGCCGCCCGGGCCGCCCTTGGTGAGCACGTAGACCGCGCCGAACACCTTGAGCGCGGCGATCGTGCACCAGGTCAGCACGACGTAGATCTCCGGACGGATCTGCGGCAGCGTGATGTGCCAGAAGCGGCGCCACCAGCCGGCGCCGTCCAGCTCGGCCGCCTCGTAGAGCTGCGGGTCGACGCGCTGGAGTCCGGCCATGAAGACGACGAGCGGGAAGCCGATCTGCACCCACACCATCACGCCCATCACGCTGTACAGCGCGATGTCCGGGTCGCCGAGCCAGTCCTGCTGCCAGGAGCCGAGCCCGACGGCCTTCAGCAGCTCGTTGAGCGAGCCGTTCTCGGGCGCGAGGATCCAGCTCCAGACGATGCCGGCGACGGCGATCGGCAGCACCTGCGGGAGATAGAAGCAGGCGCGCAGTACGGCCGCGATCTTCGGGCCGAAGTGCTTGCCGACGAAGTCGAACAGCGCGGCGGCGAGCACCAGTCCGACGACCGTCGGGACGGCGGCCATCGCGACCACCATGAACAGGCTGTGCCGGAACGACGCCCAGAACTCGGCGTCGTCCAGCAGCTCGCGGTAGTTGGCGAGCCCGGTCCACTTCGGGCTGCCCACCCCCGACCACTCGGTGAAGCTCACGCCGGTGTTCATCAGGAACGGTCCGACGATCACGACGGCGAAGGCAAGCACGCCGGGGAGGAGGAAGAGGGGGTACGGATTACGGGGGCGGCGGGGGCGCGGGGGGCCGGCGGGGGCGCGCTTGCCGAGGGCGCGCCCGCCGCGGTCGACGGTGAGCGTCATTTCTTCGGCGCGCCCTTGTCGTACGCGCTCTGGAGATTGCCGAGGAACGCGTCGGGCTTCTCGCTGCCGGTGATCAGCTTCTGCGTCTCGGAGACGAGCACGTCGTAGAAGCCGGCGACCGGCCAGTCGGGATAGAAGGCGAGGCCGTCACGGTCGGAGACGGTGGTGAAGTCGCCGATGAGGGCCTTGGCCCTGGGCTCGGTGATCGCGTCGCTGTCCGCGGCGACGGGGATGCCGCCGCTGTTGCCCAGCAGGTTCTGGATCTTCTTCGACATGGTGATGTCGATGAAGTCGTACGCCAGTTCCTTGTTCTTGGCACCCTTGGGGACCACCCACAGGTTGCCGCTGGAGCCGAGGGTCAGCTTGGAGCCGGGCCACAGGGCGGTGTCCCAGTCGAACTTGTTCTCCGACGCGAAGCGGCCGTACCACCAGCTGCCGCTGAAGAAGACCGGCGACTTGCCCTGGATGAAGGAGAGCCCGGCGTCCTCGGCCTTGGTGCTGCTGGACTTGTCGCTGATGTACCCCTTCTTCACCCAGTCGGCGAAGGTGTTGGCGGCGTACGTCCAGGCGGCGTCGTGGAAGTCGACCTTGCCCTTGTAGAGCTGGTAGCCGTCGACCCAGGAGCGGTCGGCCTTGGAGAGGGCGAGCTGGTAGAGGTACTGCTGGGCGGGGTACTCGGCGCCGCCGTTGGCGAGCGGGGTGACGCCCTTCTTGACGAAGGCGTCCAGCGCGGCGGTGAGGTCGTCGAAGGTCTTGGGCTCGGCGACGCCGTACTTCTTGAACAGGTCCTTGTTGAAGTAGACCATCGCGTACTCGGCGTAGTTGGGGACGCCGTACCAGTTGCCCGAGCCCATGACGCCGCTCGCGTCGTAGCGGGCGGTGGTGGCGACGCCGGTGCTCAGCTTCTTGTCCCAGCCGTGCTTCGTGACCTCGGAGGTGAGGTCGGTCAGCAGGCCCTGCTTGGAGAGCAGTCCGGCGGTGGCGTTGCCCTTGTTGTACTCCATGACGTCGGGGGCGTCGTTCGAGTTGAGGACCATGGGGGCGGTCTTCTGGATCTGTTCGAAGCCCTTCTCCTCGAACTCGACCTTCACGCCCGGGTGTTTCGCCTTGAACTCCTTGATCGCCTCGTTCCAGGCGATGCCCATGGCGCTGTCCGCGGTCTCGTAGTGCCAGAGCTTGAGCGTCTTGCCGTCCCCGGACCCGCCGTCCGAGTCGCCGCCGCAGGCGGTGAGCAGCAGGGCTCCGCTGAGCAACGCGGCCGCGGTCGCGACCAGACGCCTTCGTGCCGTCAACATCCCGTGCCTCCTGGGGTCCTGGGGGAGTCGGAAGTGGGGGGTGGAGTGGACTTCGTCGAACCGCTTCGACAATCTGTATCGAAGCGCTTCGACGGGACGGTAGGCGGGGGGAGGGGGTGCGTCAATGGGTCGCGCATGGATCTCTACTTTTTGAACGCGTTCAATATTTCGGCTACGCTCCGAGTCCCAGGCGGAGGAGGGGCAGCCGATGAAGATCGTGATTCCCGGCGGAACCGGACAGGTCGGCGGAATCCTGCGGCGCGCGTTCGGCGCCGCAGGACATGAGGTCGTGGTGCTCACGCGCCACCCCCGGGGTGAGGGCGAGATCGCGTGGGACGGCCGGACACCGGGGCCGTGGACGGCGGCGGTCGACGGCAGCGACGTCGTGATCAACCTGGCCGGGCGCAGCGTCAGCTGCCGCTACACCGAGGCCAATCTGCGGGACATGATGGACTCCCGGGTCGACTCGGCCCGGGTCGTCGGCGCCGCGATCGCGGCCGCCGCCCGGCCGCCCCGGCTCTGGATGCAGATGAGCACCGCCACGGTGTACGCCCACCGCTTCGACGCCCCCAACGACGAGGCCACCGGCGTCATCGGCGGCGCCGAGACGGGCGTGCCGGACTACTGGTCGTACAGCGTCGACATCGCGAAGAACTGGGAGCGGGCCCAGGAGGAGGCGGACACGCCGGCCACCCGCAGGGTCGCCCTGCGCGCGGCCATGGTGATGAGCCCGGACCCCGGCGGCGTTTTCGCCGTCCTGCTGGGCCTGGTCCGGCTCGGCCTCGGCGGCCCGGTGGCCGGCGGGGCGCAGTACGTCTCATGGATCCACGACGCCGACTTCGTGCGCGCGGTGGAGTTCCTGATCGACCGGGAGGACATCACGGGCCCGGTGAACCTGGCGGCCCCTGGCCCCCTGCCGCAGCGCGCGTTCATGCGGGCGCTGCGCTCGGCGTGGGGGATGCCGGTGGGGCTCCCGGCGACCAGGTGGATGGCGGAGCTCGGGGCGTTCGCGCTGCGTTCGGACACGGAGCTGCTGCTGAAGAGCCGCCGGGTGGTGCCGGGCCGGCTGACGGGGGCGGGCTTCGAGTTCCGGTACCCGGAGTGGGACGGGGCGGCTGGGGCGGCGGAGGAGTTGGTGGGGCGCGTGCGGGGGCGCGTTCCTGGCCGGGCGCGGGCGCGGGCGCGGGCGCGTGGGCGGGCGCGTGGGCGGGACGAGGGAGGGACGGGTGCGTCGGCACGGCGGTGAATCCGGGGGAGGTTACACAGCCTCATTCCAGTGGGACATCTCCCGGACCCTCACCGTCGATGCCATCGATGCCATCGACACGTTGAGCGGTAGGAGTTTCCACCTTTCCTGACTCGGGGCGGCGGCCCCGGCTCGGTGCCCTTTCGGTGCCGGCCCTGCCCCGGCTCGATGCCGTCCCGAGCAGCAGTGCCAGGGCCGCCGCCACCGCCGGTACCGCGTAGCCCGCCTGCGGGGAGAGGTGTTCCACCACCGAGCCGCCCGTCGCCGAGCCGGTGGCTATGCCCGTCAGCAGGGCCGTCACCGCGAGGCTCATGCCCTCGTTCAGGCGGCCCTCGGGGGAGCGGCGCTGGACGAGGGTCATCGCCGTCACCATCGTGGGGGCCGTGCCCGTGCCCGCGAAGAGAAGCGCGAGGGCCAGCAGGACGAGGGAGCCGGTCGTCCAGGCGGACAGGCCCGGCAGCGTCATCAGACCGGTCATCGCCAGCAGGCACCACGGCAGCCGGCGTTCCGCCGAGCCCTTGCCGCCCGCCCGCAGCGCCCCGTACGCCAGCCCCGCCGCGCACGACCCGGCCGCCTGGAGCGCGAGGATCACCCCGGCCGCCGAACGGTGGCCCCGGGCGTCGGCGTACGCGATCGTGACGACCTCCATCGCCCCGAACACCGCGCCCGTCGCGACCAGGGTGAGCAGCAGCGCCGGCATCCCGGCGCTGCGCAGGGGCGAACGGCCGCGGGCCTCTGCCCTGGTGGGCGGCGGTTCCGTCGCGCGCTGGGTGGCGAAGACCAGGACGCCCGTGGCCAGCAGGACGGCAGCGGTCAGCGTGCCCGCCTCCGGGAACAGCGAGCCGCACAGGAAGGCCGCGAGCACCGGGCCGAGCATGAAGCACAGCTCGTCCGCGGCCTGTTCGAAGGAGTTCGCGGTGTGCACGGCGGCGGGGTCGTCCCGGAACAGGTGCTGCCAGCGGGCGCGGGACATGCCGCCGGTGTTGGGCGTGGTGGCGGTGGCGGCGTAGGAGGCGAACAGGGTCCAGTCGGGCGCGTCGAAGTGGACGCAGAGCAGCAGGGCGAGGCTGCCGAGCGCGGCGGTCAGCGCGGCGGGCACGGCGATCCGGGCCTGGCCGTACCGGTCCACGAGCCGCGCGGTCCAGGGCCCGGCCACCGCCGTCGCCGCGAGCCCCGTGGCGGTGACGGCGCCGGCCAGGGCGTACGACCCCCTGGCCCCGGCGATCATGATCACCGCACTGACGCCGAACATCCCGGAGGGCAGCCGGGCCAAGAGGTTGCCGAGGGTGAAGGCACGGGTGCCGGGGCGGGCGAAGAGCGCGCGGTAGGGAGAGAGGAGGGCGGGGGCCGGGACGGAGGGGCTCGTTGTGGCTGTGGCTGTGCCTGTGGCTGTGGCTGTGGCTGTGGCTGCGGTTGCGGTTGCGGTTGCGGTTGCGGGTTCGGGCGCGGTTGCGGGGGCTGCCGCGGGTTCCGCTCGGGTGGGTGGCGTGTCCCGTGCTTCCGGGTTCGGGGTCGGCATGCGTCTACCGTCGCGGCGGCGCTGACCTGGGGTCCAACACCTGACGCGACGCCATTGACGCATCTCCGTTGTAAGTTCGCCCGATGCCAGCCACGCCGCCCGGTTCCGCCGGCCTCTCCCGTACCCCCGGTCCGCCCGGCTCCTACGCCCCCACCCTCGACCCCCGCCTCCTGCGTGCCTTCGTCGCCGTCGCCGAGGAACTGCACTTCACGCGGGCCGCCGCCCGGCTGTACGTCGCCCAGCAGGCGCTCAGCCGGGACATCCGGCGGCTGGAGCGCGAGCTGGGCGTCGAGCTGTTCGCCCGCACCACCCGGCAGGTCTCCCTCACCGCCGACGGCACCCGGCTGCTGCCGTACGCCCGCCGGGTGCTGGACGCCCAGCGCGCGCTGCTCGCCGCGTTCGGGCGGGGCGAGCCCGAGCGGCCGCTGCTCGTCGACGTCAACAGCCCGGGGCTGTTCGGGCTCCGGGTGCTGGAGCGGGCGCGGCGGCTCGTCCCGGAGCTGGAGCTGATGGCCCGCTTCGAGTCCGGGCTGACCTGGGCCGCCGCCGAGATCCTGGCCGGCCGCGTCGACGCCTCCTTCGGCCGGTTCGCCGGGCTCGACCCCGCCGTCCGCGACCGGCTGCACCACCAGCCGGTCCGGTACGAGCGGATGGCGGTGATCCTCCCCGAGGACCACCCGCTCGCGGGCCGCACGGAGGTGCCGCTGCGCGCGCTGGCGGGCGAGACCGTGTACGCGGGCGCGGGCAATCCGCGCACCTTGGAGTGGACCGACCTCGCGCGTCGCCTGTTCGAGGGACGGGGAATCGAACTCGCGCCCCCCGCGCCCCTCGCCATCGGCGCCGAGGAGTTCCAGCGGATCATGGCGAAGACCCGGAACCCCATCCTCGCCGTAGAGGACTTTCCGGCCATGCCTCATACGGTCATACGACCTCTGGTTGACCCCGTTCCACTGTCTCCCGTGTCACTCGTGTGGCGAAAAGGCCTGTTTCACCCGGGTTTGGATGCACTCAGGCGTTCTGTTACCGAACTCGCGAGCGAGGAAGGATGGCTCCGGCGACCGGAAGAGGGATGGATTCCGGACACCGATGCACTCGTCATGGTGACCTCTCTCTGAGATGGATCTCCACGACATGGGCACATGCGCTACATTCAGTGCCCCGGGCGCAATGTGATAAAGGGGGCGCTCGGACCGGGTGGGGGCCCGGTCCGACGACAGTACGTAGGCCCGGACGCGTACGCCCGCCTGAATGTGTGATGCCCCTGGGGGGATGTACGTGCGCGTGGAGAACTGGCGGAATAACGCCCAACCGAACGGGCGGGAAACCCGTACCGAACAGGACGGAGCGGCCGGGGAACCGAACGGACCGGCCGAGCGATCCGCCGGGCCGGAACCGGACGGGACCGGCGAGGCCGGTGACGCCTCCGGCGATCGGGGCCCGGTCGTCTGGCCGGAAGCGGGTGGTCGTACGGCCGCGTGGCCGGCCGCCCGGCCGGAGGGCGGACCGGGGGCCGGGCTGCCGGGACGGCCCCGACCGCCGGGTCCGTCGGGGGAGCCCGCCGGTGCGGAGTCCACCCCCGTGGCGGGGTCGTGGTTCGACAAGGGGACCGGCGCGCGGGTCGGTGCCGGTGCGGCCCGTGGGCGGGCCGGTCGGGACGGTGTCCTTGGCCGCCCCCGGTTCGACAGAGGGGCCGGCGCCGCTTCGGACACCACGCCGGGCTCCCCGCAGGGAACCGCGTCCGCCGGTGCGGATCTGCTCGCGCCGTTCGACACGGCGCGGCCGTCGGTGCGGTCCGGGTCCGTCGGAGTCGGCGCGTCCTCCGCGTCCCCCGAAGCCGGGACCCTGCCCGAAAACGCCGAGTTCTTCGCCTCCGCACCGGTGGCACGTGTGACGTCTGACATGGACACGTTTGGGGCTGCCGAGCCGGGGACCGCCGTCCTCCCCGGCCCCGTGGCCGGCACGGGCGCCCCGGGCACCCCCTCCGCGCCCGCCGGTCCCGGCCCCCGCCCCACCTGGGAACGCACCGGCGAGCCCGGCCGCAACCACGACCCGCACGAGGTGACCGTGCAGCTCGACGGCATCGGCCGCCGGCTGGACGGCAGCCGCACGACCCCGCCCGGTGCGGCCGCCGGGCCCCTGGGAGCGTCCGACAGCAGGGACTCCGACGGCCCCGTCTTCGTCGACGAGTCCGGCCGCCGCAGCCGCCGCTTCCGCCGCGTCGGCATCGCCGTCGGCATCGCCTGCGGTCTCTACGCCCTCGTGATCGTCGCCACCCTGCTGTCCGGCAACTCCGCCGCGCCCTGGGTCCCGGTGCCGATCCCCGGCGCGGGCGACGGCGCCCCGGCGAGCAAGGTCGAGGACTCGACCGGGCCCACGGACTCCGCCGACCCGTCCGCGGCCACCGGCGGCGTCCTCCCCGGCGTCAGCGCCGACCCCGGCGCCCCGAGCGCCGGCGCCACCCCGTCCGCCGGCGGCTCCGCCGCGCCCGCTGCCTCCGCCGGCAGCAGCAAGAAGCCGGGCGCCTCCACCAGCAAGAAGCCCAAGCCGTCGGCGTCCACCACGAAGAAGTCGTCCGGCGGCACCAAGACCGACCCGGGCACCGGCGGCGACTCCGGCACCGTCGTGGACCCGCCCGCCTCGTCGTCCCCGGACGCCTCGCCCGACACCTCCCCGGCTCCCTCCCCGTCCGGCGGAACCGGCGACGCCGGCGGCAGCGGCACCACCACCAACAACGCCGCCGACGGGCCTGCCGCCCAGACCCCCGTCGCGGCCGGCGGCCCGTCCGCCGCCGCACCCGCCAAGTCCCCGGAGAACACCCTCTGATGGCACGCCGCTCCAACCGCCGCCGTTCTTCGGGGGGCGGCGCGCACTCGCAGCCCGCCTCCGGAAACATCAACGCCCGCCGCGTCCGGCTGCCGATGCGCTTCCTGCTGCCGGCCGCGCTGCTGCTCGCCATGACGGCGATGCTGCTGCTGCGCGGCTATGTGCACAGCGAGATCCTCGCCGACTACCGCGTCCGCCCCGAGGCCGCCACCGACCAGGTGCCGGACAAGATCCTCGACGGCGGCCCGGTCATCGACACCCGCAACGGCAGGACGACGACGCTGAGCGTGCCCCGGCACAGGCTCGTCCTCACCTTCGACGACGGTCCCGACCCCACCTGGACACCGCAGGTGCTCGACGTCCTCAAGAAGCACCACGCGCACGCGGTCTTCTTCATCACCGGCACCATGGCCTCGCAGTACCCGGACCTGGTCAGGCGCATCGTCGACGAGGGCCACGAGATCGGGCTGCACACCTTCAACCACCCCGACCTCTCCTACAAGTCCCACAGCGGCATCGACTGGCAGCTCTCCCAGAACCAGCTCGCCCTGGAGGGCGCCGCCGGCATCCGCACCTCGCTGTTCCGGCCGCCGTACTCCTCCTTCGCCGACGCCATGGACAACAAGTCCTGGCCGGTGACGAAGTACATCGGCTCGCGCGGCTACCTCACCGTCGTCAACAACACCGACAGCGAGGACTGGCAGAAGCCGGGCGTCGACCAGATCATCAAGAACGCCACCCCGAAGCACGGCAACGGCGCCATCGTCCTGATGCACGACTCCGGCGGCGACCGGCACCAGACCGTGCAGGCACTCGACCGGTTCCTGCCCGAACTCCAGGCGCAGGGCTACCGGTTCGAGAACCTCACCGACGCGCTCGGCGCGCCCAGCGCGCACACCCCCGTCAGCGGCACCGAGCTGTGGAAGGGCCGGGCGTGGGTCTTCCTCGTCCAGGCCTCCGACGGCATCACCGGCGCGATGGTCGTCTGCCTCGCCGTCATCGGCTTCCTGGTCTTCGCCCGCTTCGGGCTGATGCTGCTGCTCTCCGGATGGCACGCCCGCCGGGTGCGCCGCAAGGACTTCCGCTGGGGCCCCGACGGACCGATCACCGAACCGGTCACCGTCCTCGTCCCCGCGTACAACGAGGCCAAGTGCATCGAGAACACGGTGCGTTCGCTCGTCGCCAGTGACCACCCCATCGAGGTGCTGGTCGTCGACGACGGCTCCAGCGACGGCACCGCCCGCATCGTCGAGGACCTCGACCTGCCCGGCGTACGGGTGGTGCGGCAGCTCAACGCGGGCAAGCCGGCCGCGCTCAACCGGGGCCTGGCCAACGCCCGTCACGACATCATCGTGATGATGGACGGCGACACGGTGTTCGAACCGTCCACCGTGCGCGAACTGGTGCAGCCGTTCGCCGACCCGAAGGTCGGCGCGGTCGCGGGCAACGCGAAGGTCGGCAACAGGGACTCGATGATCGGGGCCTGGCAGCACATCGAGTACGTGATGGGCTTCAACCTCGACCGCCGGATGTACGACATCCTCGGCTGCATGCCGACGATCCCCGGCGCGGTCGGGGCGTTCCGGCGCAGCGCGCTGGAGCGGGTGGGCGGCATGAGCGACGACACGCTCGCCGAGGACACCGACGTCACCATGGCGCTGCACCGCGACGGCTGGCGCGTGGTCTACGCGGAGAACGCGCGCGCCTGGACCGAGGCCCCGGAGTCCGTGCAGCAGCTGTGGTCGCAGCGCTACCGCTGGTCGTACGGCACGATGCAGGCGATCTGGAAGCACCGCAGGGCGCTCGTCGAAGGGGGCGCGTCCGGCCGCTTCGGCCGCGTCGGACTGCCGTTCGTCTCCCTGTTCATGGTGGTGGCGCCGCTGCTCGCCCCGCTGATCGACATCTTCCTGCTGTACGGGGTGATCTTCGGCCCCACGCAGAAGACGATCGTCGCCTGGCTGGGCGTCATGGCGATCCAGGGGATCTGCGCCGCGTACGCCTTCCGGCTGGACCGCGAGAAGATGTGGCACCTCGTCTCGCTCCCGCTCCAGCAGATCCTCTACCGGCAGCTGATGTACGTGGTCCTGCTCCGCTCCTGGACCACGGCGCTCACCGGCGGCCGGCTCCGCTGGCAGAAGCTGCGGCGCACGGGCGTCGTGGAGGCGCCGGGGGTCATCCCGCAGCAGCGCACGGGTCAACGAAGCGGCAGCGGCAGCGGCAGTGTCAGCGGTGTCGGTGGCGGCAGTGGTAGTGGCAGTGGCAGCGGGAGCGATCGGAGGCCCGTCGGATGACGGCGCACGAGGGTATGGGCACGTCCGGCGAGGGATCGTACGGCGCGGGACCGTACGGGGAGGGGTCCTACGGGGAGGGCGCGGGGGGCTGGGGGCCGACAGGCTCTGCGGCATCCGGCGGCTCGGCCACCGGCCCGGTCCACGGCGACCCCGCCACCGGCCCGGACTCCTGGACGCGCGCCTCGGCCGCCGAACGGCAGGCGTGGGCGACCGCCCCGCTCGCGGGCGCGGACCCGTACGACCCGGCGACGGACCCGGCACTGGCCACGGACCCCTTCCCGGTACCGGCCCCGCCGACCGCCTCGCTGACGGACGGCTTCCCGATCCAGCGATCGGCGGCGACGGCGGCGGACCGGGCGGGAGCCGCCCCGGCGACGCCCGCCACCGAGGACGCACCCGGGGCTGCCGCCACCGAGGACGCACGGAAGGGCGCCGCTGCCGGAGCGAAGAAACCCGGCCGTGACCGCTACCTGGACCTCCTGCGCTCGCTCGCCCTGGTCCGCGTCGTCGCGTTCCACATCTTCGGCTGGGCGTGGCTGACGATCCTGTTCCCCTCCATGGGGGTCATGTTCGCCCTCGCGGGCTCGCTGATGGCCCGCTCGCTCAAGCGCCCGCCGCTCAGCGTGATCCGGGGCCGGCTGCGCCGGCTGCTGCCCCCGATGTGGCTGTTCGGGGCGGTCCTGCTGACGATGATGATCGTCGGCGGCGGCTGGAACCCGACGAAGGACCCCGACCTCGGCTCCGGCTTCGCCGGACTGGTGAAGCTGCTCGAGTACATCGTCCCGGTCGGCGCCCCGCCGTACCCGGCCGAACTCGGCGCCGACTCCACCGGCATCCTCGGCGCCACCTGGCCGGACGACGCGGCCGGCCCCCTGTGGTACCTGCGCGCCTACCTCTGGTTCGTGGTCGCCTCCCCGCTGCTGCTGTGGGCGTTCCGCCGCTTCCCGTGGCCGACGCTGCTCGCGCCGCTGGGCCTGACGGTGCTGATCGACGCGGGCATCGTCAGCATCCCCGGCGAGACCGGCAACGCGGTGACGGACTTCGCGGTCTACGGCAGTTGCTGGGTGCTCGGCTTCGCGCACCACGACGGCATGCTGAAGAAGATCCCGCGCTACGCCGTCGTCTCGGGCTCCGCCTTCGTGATGGCCTTCGCCCTGTGGTGGGCCTCGGGGCACCTCGGTGACGAGGGCTGGAACCTGGACGAGATGCCGTTCGTCCAGGCGGCCTGGTCGCTCGGGTTCGTGGCCATCCTGCTCCAGTACTCCCCGTCGTGGCAGGAGCTGCCGGGCAGGCTGGCGAAGTGGGACAAGCTGGTGACCCTGTCGAACAACCGCGCGGTCACGATCTATCTCTGGCACAACCTGCTGATCGCGTTCACGTTCCCGATCATCGACCAGTTCTACAACCTGCCGTTCACGCAGTCCGAGGGCGCGGTGTCCTTTCTCGACTCGACCTACGAGTACTGGCCGTTCGTCCTGGTCTGGCCCATGCTCGCGGTGGCGATCGTCGCCTTCGGCTGGGTGGAGGACCTGGCGGCCAAGCGACGGCCGAGGCTGTGGCCGAACGGGGCGAGGCGGGGGCGGGCCAGGGCGGGGTCGGGCCAGCACGGGCGCTGATGCGGCGGCCGCCGCTCCGGGGCGGCAGATCCGTGTCGTCCTGTGGCGGACGGCAGACCCGTGTCGTCCTGTGGTGGGCGGCAGGTCCGTGCCGCGAGCGGTCGTCGGCAGATCGCGGCGCGTTCCGGCCGGGCGAGCCGCGCCGACCTGCCGCGATGCCCGGACCGTATCGGCCCGTGCGGAACAGGCTTTGGACGCCGTGGGCCGTCCGCTCCGATGCTGGAAGAAGTCCTGCGAAGTGCGAAGGACGACGGAACGAAGCGGCGAGAGGGCGGCGGTCAGGGTGTCGGAGAAGACGGGAACCGGAACGGACACCGGGTCGGCCGGTTCGGCCGGTGACGGCGGCGGCATCTGGATCCTGGGTGCGACCGGCCGCGTCGGCCGGACGGTCGCCTCGCTGCTGGCGGCGCGCGGCCTCGCGACGGTCCTGGTGGGACGCGACGCGGGCCGCCTGCGCGAGCTGGCCGCGGAGCTGGGCGGGAACCCGCGCACCGTGGTGGCGCCGACGATGGAGGAGACGACGGCGGCACTGGCGCGCAACGCGCCCACCGTAGTCGTCAACACGATCGGCCCGTTCACGGGGACCGCGGTGCCGGTGATCCGGGCCTGCCCGCCCGGCACCCACTACCTCGACCTCTCCAACGAGCTCACGTCGATCCGCCAGGTCCTGGACCTGCACGACGATGCGGTGGCGAAGGGCAGCACGCTGGTCCCGGGCGCGGGTTTCGGCGTGTGCGCCACCGAGAGCGCCGTACGGAAGGTGTGCGAGGACATGCCGCCGGCGGAGCGGGTGCGGGTGGACGCGGTGCCGTCGGTCCGCACCGAGCCCGGCCTGCTCGGGGAGGCGTTGGCGGCCAGCCTGGTCAACGGCGTCACGGTCGGCGGTCACCGCTACGAGCGGGGCCGTCTCGTCCGTGCCCGGATCGGCTCCGGAGTCGAGCGCTTCACCCTGCCGGACGGCTCCGCGGCCCGGGCCATGGCACTGCCGGCCGGTGACCTGGAGGCCGCCCACCATGCGAGCGGGGCCCCGTATGTGACGGCCGGCAACGCGGAGTTCCCGAGCGCCCTGGTGGTCCGCGCGCTGCTGCCCGTCATGGCGGTGGTGCTGGCCCGCCCGGCGATCGGCAACGCGGCGAAGCGGCGGCTCGCCCGGGTCCGCGCCAGCGAACGCGCGGCCCCCCGCCCCCACTCCTACGCCCGCGCCCGCGCGACCTGGTCCGACGGCACCAGCCACGAGGTGTGGCTGCGCACGGGCGACGCCATGGAGTTCACGACGTCGGTCGCGGCGGAGGTCGCCGCGCGCCTGGCCCGAGGCGAGGCCACCCCGGGCGCGCACACCCCGGCCACACTGTTCGGACCGGGGCTGGCGGAGGCGGCGGGGGCGGAGTTCCTGGAAAGCGGCGCTGTGCGCGGGAGTGCCTGAGCTGCCGTCGGGCACCGGGAGTACCCGCCCGGCGCTGTCGGCCCGGCGCCGCTGCCCGATGCCGCTACCGGGAGTCCGCGACCCGGCCGAGGACCTGGTGCTCTTCGGTCAGCAGGCACTCGGTGTGCTCCATGTCCAGGAACTTCCCCTCGTCCGGCCGGACGAGGGCCAGGTACTCGGCATCGCCGAAGACCCGTTCGAGCGCCTGCTGGTCGTCGAACCACAATTCGGTGAGGCCGTCGATGTCTTCCCGGACCGGCAGACCGGGTATGTCCGGTGTCACGGTGTGCTGCTGGACGTAGCGGCGGACGTTGTCCCTCACCACTTCGAGCGACTCGAACAACGGCGCGTGCCGGTCGCGGTGGTACTCCACGAACTCGTCGTGGGTGAGGTCGCCGCGGCGTCGTAGCACGAGGGTCAGTTTGATCACGTCGATGTCTCCTCGGTGGTGCGGACTTGGTGGGGTGTGGTTCCGGACCAGGCCCGGAAGGCCCGGTAGAACGAGCGCGGCTCGTCGTAGCCGAGGAGCAGCGCGATCTCGGTGACGGAGACCTCCCGCTGCTGGAGGTAGTGACGGGCCAGCGCGTGTCTGGTCCGGTCGAGCACCGCCTGGAAACTCGTGTGCTCTTCGGCGAGCCGTCGTTGCAGCGTCCTGGTGCTGAGCGCCAGCCGCCGGGCGACGTCCGCTGCCGCGTGGTTGCCGGAGGGCAGCAGTTCGACCAGGACGGCACGCACACGGTGGGCGGTCGACTCCGCCTGGTCCAGGTCGGCGAGCCGGCGGCGCAGGTCGGGTTCGAAAACCTGCCACATCCGCGCGTCGGAGGTCAGGAACGGCGTCGTGGCGTCGGCTTCGGTGAACGTCACCGCCGCCCTCGCGCCGGGTTCGACGGGAACGCCCAGGTACTCGCGCCACGCCTCCATCGCGTCGGGGTGGGGTGGCTCCGGCGTCGTGACCCGTGACGGGACGATCCGCTTCCGGGTGCCGAGTCGCGCGAGCGCGAGCCAGAAGGCGACTTCGTACGTGACCAGGCCGCTGGGCGGCGGGGGACGCACCGGCCAGCGCATGGTGAGGGTCAGCCGGCCGCCGCCGTCCAGTGTGACCAGTTGTGGGCCCAGCAGGCGCTTGTAGAGCGCGATGCGCTCCGCCGCCCGGTACAGGTCGGGGCCGCACAGAGCCGCGAAGACGAGTGGCTGGAACGTCTCCACGCGCAGGTGTGCGGCCAGCCGCACGGCGAGCGCGGGATCACCCGAGACCTCCTCCATCGCGGTCCAGCACCGGTAGAACTGCGCGGGAGTGAGGGCCGTCCGCCCTCGGAGCAGCAGATCCTCCGGCAGTCCCGCCAGTCGCAGGACAGCACCGGTCTCGACACCGAGGTCGGCGAACATCGCCGCCGTGCCGGAGCCCAGGTGGAACCTGTCCGCGGTCATGCGTGACCGGCCGACTCGGCGAGAGCACCGGCTACGTCGACATCGACGCCGGTGAGGCGCCGGGAGACCTGCCACAACCGGCTGATGGCCCGGTCGGCGCCGGGCCGGATCAGCCGGCGGGCGACGGGCGGGCCGGTGACCACCCAGAGCGGGCCGTAGAGGGTGCCCCCTTCGGCGTGCGGATCGGTCGCGGCGCGGAGCTGGCTCAGCACCCCGCGTTCGGTGTCCATGCCGACCGCGCGTGTCACGGAGTGGAGGACACGGCCGCGTGTCCCGGCCGCGCCCGCCGCCCGCGTCGTGTCGAACAGATCGGAGTCGGTGAACCCGGGGTGCGCGGTCAGCGCCCTGGCGGAGAGGCCCGCGGCACGGAACCGGCGGTCGAGACCCTGGGCGAAATGGCGGTTGGCGAGCTTGGACGTGTCGTAGGCACGCCAGGGCGTGTAGGGCCGCCCGAGGTACGGTCCGCCGGGGGCCACCGCGCGGCCGAAGTGCTGTGCGCTGCTGGTCAGGGTCACCACACGGGCCCCCGGGGTGCGCACCAGAGCGGGGAGCAGCCCGGCGGTGAGCACCCAGTGCCCCAGGTGGTTGACGGCGAACTGGGTTTCGAGTCCGTCGGCCGTCACGCTTTCGGGCACCGCCATCACGCCCGCGTTGTTGATCAGCAGGTCGATACGGGGATGCCTCGTCCGTATGTCCGCGGCGGCGCTCCGCGCGGACTCCAGGGATCCCAGATCCAGCGGCACGACCTCGACCGAGGCCCCCGGATGCGCCGCCCGGATCCGCTGACATGCCCGGTCCGCCTTGGGCCGGTCCCGCGCCGCCATGACGAGGTGAGCGCCAGCTGCGGCGAGCGCGGTGGCGGTCGCCAGCCCGAGCCCCCCGTTCGCGCCGGTGACCACTGCTACGCGCCCGCGTTGGGCCGGGATGTCCTTGGTCGACCACATGGTGCTCGCTCCTCACGGTCAGCGCTCTGCGACAACCGTAAGGAGTCACGATGCACCGGGTAGTGACATAAGGCGCCAAGACGGTCTCCGATCGCGCCACGCTGCCCACCGCGCCGAGTCCGGCGTCGTGCCGGGGCGTGCCGTGCACCGTTGGTCCTCTCAGGTCTTCTCTCGCCAGGCGGTGAATGACGTCACGCGGCCGCGCCGGGAACAGTCGCGGCCGGCCGTTTCCGGGGCAGTTCGGCGTGCCGCACCGCGCGAGACGCCAGCGGGAGGACCGCGCCCAGACCGGCGAAGACGCCGCAACCGACGAACACCGGGGCGGTCCCCCAGGCCCCGACGGCGGCGCCGACCAGGGGATAGCTGAGGGGTGCGAGACCGACCATGGTGAGCATGACGACGGAGGTGACCCGGCCGAGGTAGGCCGGGTCCGCGGCGGTCTGGATGAGGGCGTTGTCCAGACTGCCGAAGACACCCGCGCTCAGTCCGACGACGGCGGCCAGCACGGCGGCGAGCCACAGGGTGGGCACCAGGGCGAGGGCCGCCGCGCCCGTGCAGCCCACGAGCAGCGTCCCGGCGAGCACCAGACCGGCCCGGGGAAGCCGGCCGGCGACGGCGAGCAGCGAGGCGCCGGCCGTGGCCCCCGCGCTGAAGCTGCCGACGATCCAGCCGTAGCCGGAAGGGCCCCAGCCACGTTCGGCGTTGAGGAGCACCATGCCGACGTTGAGCGTGCTGGTGAGCCCGAGTTCGCAGATCGCGCCGGCCACGACGAGCGGGCCGATGAGCCGGTGGCGACGGATGTAGCGCAGGCCGTCGAGCAGGTCCTGCCGCGCGGTGCCGGGGGTCGGCTTCTCGGCGTCGCGCGATCCGAGGGACCGTGTTCGTGTCGTCAGCAGGAGCGGCAGGGACAGGGCGATGAACGCCCCGGCGACGGCGAAGGCGGCGGCGGGACCGCCGAGCCCCATGGCCAGGCCGCCGACCGGCGGGCCCGCGATCTGGCCGAGGCGCATCGACAGGGAGCGCATGCCGGTGACCCGGGCCAGTTGATCGGGGGTCGTGAGGAGCGGGGGGAGGGCTCCGACGGCGGGAACGAACAGCGCGTCCACGGCGCCGAAGACGAGCGCCACCGCGACGAGCAGCCACAGGGCCGGTGCCGTCAGCGCGACGACCGCGGCGACCACCAGCATGAGGAGGCAGCGCAGCGCGTCACTGCCGAGGATGACCCGGCGGGGATCCAACCGGTCGGCCACCACGCCCCCGCCGAGCATGAGCAGCGCGCGGGGGAGCGCGCCCGACGCCATGACGAGGCCGACCTCGGCCGGCCCGGCGGCCTTCTGGGCGGACCAGCCCAGGGCGACGAAGTACACGCTGTCGCCGACGAGGGAAGCGGTGTAGGCGGCGAGCCAGCGCAGCACGTTGCCGTCCCGGTGGGCCGCCGGTGCCGTGATGTGCGTGGGCGGGACTGTCTCCGGAACGGCCATGACGGGCTCTCCAGTGAGTCGAGGGGGACCGTGGACGCCGGTCAGGGCCGGAAGGGGAAGCCGTAAAGGTGCACGGACACGTGCTCGCGGTCCTCGGTGCCACCGTCCGCCTTGGCGGCCCTGCCGCGCTCCCGCCAGCGCCGGGCCAGCGCCTCGAGTTCGCCGTTCATCTCGGCGAGTTCGTCCGGAGTGAGGTCGAGCAGCCACTCCGAGGCGAAGGCCGCGTCGGTCCACTCCTTTCCCCAGGCGGACTTCTGGTCGAGATACGTGCGGTACTGGGCGACCTGGGTGTCGAAGATTCCCCGGGTCACCGCGCCGACGGCGGCGGCGCCCTCCGGAGTCCCGGCGAAGTCGGAGTCACGAAACCCCCAGCCCTCCTCCGACGCCACCCGCCACCACCGCTCGCGTCCGTCGTCGTTCTCACCGTCGGCCTGGGCCACGAAGCCGTGCTCGGCCAGCTTGCGCAGGTGGTAACTGACCAGCGACGGCGTCCCGTCGACATGCTCGGCGAGCTGCGAGGCGGTCGCACTGCCCGCGGCGTACAGCAGCCGGTAGAGCTGCATCCGCAACGGATTCATGAACGCCCGCAACCGCGCCAGGTCGGTGATCTGCTCGGGCTGCTGCTTGGGTGGCATGCGCCCACGGTAGGAGTGAAGCGGAAACTTCGCAATAAGTGCTTCAGAGTTGTGTGGCCGGGCGGCCCTGCCTGCCCGCGGGGTTCAGCTCGCCACTGGCACGGTGCAAGGCCGGGCGGGCGGGCCGTGGTCGTGGGGCTGCGGGTTCTGTACGGGGGCCGGTGATGTGCCGGGGCGGCCTCTCATGCCGTTCCCGCTCCGAGTGAGCGCATCGTTCCGTCGTGGTCACGTGCTGCCACAGCGGTGAAATGCGGGGTTCCTAGCGTCGGGAGCCCGCACCGCACCGTGGAGGCACGATGAGCAGAGCGAGTGGCCCCGCCGGCCGTTGGATCGAGCGTTGGGAGCCCGAGGACGAAGGGTTCTGGGAGCGGGGTGGAGAGCGGATCGCCAACCGCAATCTGTTCTTCTCCGTGGTGTCCGAGCACATCGGGTTCTCCGTGTGGACCCTGTGGTCCGTGCTCGTGCTGTTCATGGGGCCCGAGTACGGCCTCACCCCCGCCGACAAGTTCCTGCTGACCTCGGTCGTCACGCTGGTCGGCGCGGTCGTCCGCGTCCCCTACACCTTCGCCGTCGCGGTGTTCGGGGGGCGGAACTGGACCGTGATCTCCGCGAGTCTGCTGCTCGTGCCGACCACCGCCGCGTTCGTCGTCATGGAGCCCGGCACCTCCTTCTCCACCTTCCTCCTCGTCGCCCTCCTCGCCGGCATCGGCGGCGGCAACTTCGCCTCCTCCATGACCAACATCAACGCGTTCTTCCCGCTGCGGAAGAAGGGGTGGGCGCTCGGGCTCAACGCGGGCGGCGGCAACATCGGCGTGCCCGTGATCCAGCTCGTCGCGCTCGCCCTCATCGGGGCGGGCGGCGGTCCCCGGCTGCTGCTCGGGATCTACATCCCGCTGATCCTGCTCGCCGCCGTGCTCGCCGCGCTGCGCATGGACAACCTCGCCTCCGTGAAGAACGACACCGGCGCCGCCAAGGACGCCGTGCGGGACGTCCACACCTGGATCATGTCCTTCCTCTACGTCGGCACCTTCGGCTCGTTCATCGGCTACAGCTTCGCCTTCGGGATGGTGTTGCAGAACCAGTTCGGGCGCACCCCGCTCCAGGCCGCCTACCTCACCTTCATCGGCCCGCTCCTCGGCTCCCTCATCCGCCCCCTCGGCGGCCGGCTCGCCGACCGCTACGGCGGCGCCCGCATCACCCTGTGGAACTACGTCGGCATGGCCGCCGCCACCGCGGGCCTCCTCGCGGCCGGTCTCGCCGGGTCGCTGCCCCTGTTCGTGACGGTGTTCGTCGTGCTGTTCGTGCTCAGCGGGCTCGGCAACGGCTCGACGTTCAAGATGATCCCCGGCATCTTCCAGGCCAAAGCCCTGGCCGAGGGGCTCACGGGCGAAGCGGCCGCGGCGTACGGGCGCCGGCTCTCCGGCGCGGCGATGGGCCTCATCGGCGCGGTGGGCGCGCTCGGCGGCGTCGGCATCAACCTCGCCTTCCGCCAGTCCTTCCTCTCCTACGGCTCCGGCACCGGCGCCTTCGCCGCCTTCCTCGCCTTCTACGCCGCCTGCTTCGCCCTCACCTGGGCCGT
Organism: Streptomyces sp. NRRL F-6676; assembly: GCF_000725625.1. Lineage (GTDB taxonomy): Bacteria > Actinomycetota > Actinomycetes > Streptomycetales > Streptomycetaceae > Streptomyces. Next base: position 14,147 of record NZ_JOHS01000032.1, on the reverse strand, counting down.
ATACCTTCGCCGCCCGGCCGGCCGGCCCCGTACGAGCGCCGCCGCGGAGACGAAGGCGCAGCTCAGCTACGTTGAGGTGTGAGACGTGACTTGACGTGCTCCCTGCCCTGAAGCCCAGGGATTCCGGCCTGGGTCGTCCGAGCCTTCCGGGAGCTTCCTGCTTCACCGCGCTGTGCGGGCACGTGTGCCCGTCTTACCGGCGCTCCACAGGCGTTTGGCATCTCCGCCCGTCCGGCGGCGACGATTCGGCGTCCTTCCAAGAGGATGTTGCGGGCTGCGTTGTGGTCGCGGTCGTGCACCGTGCCGCACTGCCCGCACGCCCACTCACGGACGTGGAGAGGCTTCGGGCCGTCCCGGAATCCGCAGGCCGAGCAGACCTGTGAGGAGGGGAAGGCCCGGCCCACCTTGGCGAAAGTGCGGCCGTGCAGAGCCGCCTTGTATTCCAGCATCCGTACGAACGCGGACCATCCCGCGTCGTGCACGGACTTGGCGAGCCGGGTGCGCCCGAGAGCGGACACCGCGAGGTCTTCCACGTACACCGCTTGGTTGTCGCGGATGATCTGTGTGGAAGCCTTGTGGTGGAAGTCCCGGCGCCGGTCCGCCACACGTGCGTGCTGGCGTGCGACCTTGATACGGGCCTTGGCCCGGTTCTTCGACCCCTTCTGCTTGCGGGACAGCTCCCGATGGAGGCGCTTGAGTTTCTTCTCCGCCCGGCGCAGGAAACGCGGGCTGTCGATCTTCCGCCCGTCGGACAGGACCGCGAAGGCGGACAGGCCGAGGTCGATACCGGTTTCCGTCTCCGCCTCGGGGAGGAAGCCCAATTCGGTGTCGACGACGAAGCTGAGGAAGTACCGGCCGCAGCTGTCCTTGGTGACGGTGAGAGAAGTCGGGGCTGCCGGAAGCCGGCGCGACCACGTGACCTTGAGGTTGCCGGCCTTGGCCACGTACACGGTGCCGTCGCCCTGGAGGGAGAAGGCGTTGGTGTTGAGACGGATCGACTGCCGGGTGTCCTTCTTCGACTTGTGGCGGGGCGGCCCGACGTTGCGGCCCTGCCGCTTGCCCTTGACCGAGTCGAAGAAGTTCTTGTAGGCGGTGTCGAGGTCCCGGAGGGACTGTTGCAGGACGACGGCCGACACGTCGGCGAGCCAGGCGCGTTCCTCCGTGCGCTTGGCCTGGGTGATGCGAAGCCGGGACAACTCGGCCGACTTCACATACGGCAGCCCCGCCGCGTGCGCTTCCTTGCGGTCGCGCAGGCAGTCGTTCCACACCACGCGGGCACATCCGAACGCCTTTGCCAGCGCGCGGCGCTGGTAGGCGTCCGGGTAGGCCCGGTAGTTGTAGCGGAGCTGCATGACCAGGACCCTACCGCGCGACCTGTAACTCAGCGGAGTGGGATGATCACAGGAATGGCGGGCAGGTGCCGGCGCGGAGTCTTCAACGACGAGATGCTGACACGCTGCGAAGAAATCATGCGCAAGGTGTGCGAGGACGTCGAGGCAGAGCTGAAGAGGTTCGACGGCGAACGCGATCACGTACACCTCCTGGTGCACTACCCGCCGAAGGTCGCCGTCTCCAAGCTGGTCAACAGCCTCAAGGGCGCCTCCGCCCGCCGGATCCGGCTGGGGGCACATCCCGGCCGAAGGCTGGGGGAGAGTTCACCGGAAGGATCAACCGCGCCCTCATGCACAGGCACCTGTGGTCGCCCTCCTACTTCTCCGTGTCGCACGGTGGGGCGCCGTTGGCCATTGTCCGCCAGTACATCGAGTTGTAGAAACGTCCACTCTAAAATGCACGTCAGAGCAGTCTTGAGACGCATTCATCCCCGGTGTGGATACGGGGTTCTCTGCAAGGAACCTGGTAACACAAGCGACATGGGGCCGAACCGGGACCGTCACGCGGCGTTGGCACGCTCGTAAGACGGGCAGGCAGGGACGGACGGGTCGCACCGGCGGAGCGCGGGGCCGAGCGCGGGGCCGAGCGCGGGGCCGAGCGTGGGGACGAGCACGGGACGAGGGCCATGGACGACGACGGACAGCAGTCACCGGAACAGGGGCAGGAACAGGGGCAGGGGCCGCCGGGGGAGGGCCCGGGGGCCGGCCACACGTACGGGCCGCTCGCCGGGTTCACCGTCGGGGTGACCGCCGCGCGCCGGGCCGAGGAACTGGGCGTGCTGCTCGAACGACGCGGCGCCGCCGTCCAGCACGCCCCCGCCCTGCGCATCGTGCCGCTCTCCGACGACGGCGAACTCCTCGCCGCCACCAAGGAGTTGCTGCGCCAGACGCCCGACGTGGTGGTCGCCACCACGGCCATCGGCTTCCGCGGCTGGATCGAGGCCGCCGACGGCTGGGGGCTCGGCGAGGAACTCCTCGCCCGGCTCCGCGACGGCGACGTCGAACTCCTCGCCCGCGGCCCCAAGGTCAAGGGCGCGGTACGGGCCGCCGGGCTCACCGAACGGTGGTCGCCGTCGTCGGAGTCGATGGCCGAGGTGCTCGACCGGCTCCTCGACCAGGGCGTCGACGGCCGCCGCATCGCCGTCCAGCTGCACGGCGAGCCGCTGCCCGGCTTCGTCGAGGCGCTGCGGGAGAGCGGGGCCGAGGTGGTCGGGGTGCCGGTGTACCGGTGGATGCCGCCGGAGGACCTCGGGCCGCTCGACCGGCTCCTCGACGCGACGGTCGCCCGCGGGCTCGACGCCCTGACGTTCACCAGCGCGCCCGCCGCCGCCTCCCTCTTCTCCCGCGCGGAACAGCGGGGAATGCTCGACGACGTGCTCGCCGCGCTGGGGCACGACGTGCTGGCGGCGTGCGTCGGGCCGGTGACGGCTGTGCCGTTGCAGGCGCGCGGGGTGCCGACGGTGCAGCCCGAGCGGTTCCGGCTCGGCCCGCTCGTACAGCTCCTCTGCCGTGAACTGCCGGGGCGCGCCCGGACCCTGCCGGTCGCCGGGCACCGGGTGGAGATCCGGGGCCATGCGGTGGTGGTGGACGGGGAGCTGCGGGCGGTGCCGCCGGCGGGGATGTCGCTGCTGCGGGCGCTGGCGCAGCGGCCGGGATGGGTCGTCCCCCGGGCCGTGCTCCTCCGTGCGCTTCCCGGCACGGGGCGGGACGAGCACGCCGTCGAGACGGCGATGACCCGCCTGCGGGCGGCGTTGGCCGTACCGGGGCTGATCCAGACGGTGGTGAAGCGGGGGTACCGGCTGGCGGTGGACGCGGCGGGTGACTGCGAGCCGGGCTGACCGTCACGGCGGGGGCGAAAAGCCCTCGGGCCCGGCCCCGGGGGGTTCCCGCCGTGCCCGCAGGCGGGCACTGTAGAGGGACCGGTTCCCCCCAAGGCGGTGACCCCGCATGCTCCCGTCCACAACCGGCGCCACCGCCGGTACCCCCCGCTTCGACGCCGGCCGCCCCTGCCTCGCCCTCCTCGCCACCACCCATCCCACCGAACACCTCCTCACCCCCACCGCCCTCCGCACCTGGATCACCACCACCCCCCTCGTCCCACCCGGCACCGAGCTCTCCCACGTCGATTCCACCTGGCTCCCCCCGTTCCGCGAACTCCGCGACCACGCGGCCCGGTTGACCGAAGAGACCCTCAGCCCCCGCACCACGCCCGCCGACGCCGTCACCGAAGCCCTCGCGCACCTCAACGCCCGCGCCCGCCAGGCGGCACCCCCCGCCCCCCGCGCGCTCCGCGCCGCCGACGGCACCCTCGTCCGCACCCTCCAGGCACCGCCCACCTGCGCCGCGCTGCTCGCCGCGCTCGCCTGGGACGCCGTGGACCTGCTCACCGACCCCGCCGCCCGGGCGCGGCTGCGCCGGTGCGAGGGCGACCACTGCCCCCTCGTCTACCTGGACACCTCCCGCGGCCGGCGCCGCCGCTGGTGTTCGAGCGAACTGTGCGGCAACCGCGAACGCGTCGCCCGCCACCGCCGCCGCGCGGCCCTGGCGCGCACCTGAACCCGGAATGCGGAAACCCGGAATACGAACCCGAATCCGCACGAGCGCGCACGAGCGGCCACGAGCCCGTACGAGACCGCACGACCCGGACATGCCGTTTCGACATTTTCTCCACACGGGTCAAGCCGAATTTTCACGCCGGGATCTCCGTGTATCACGAAGTGATTAAGACGCCCTTGTGACCTGCGTCTCCCGGCGGTCGCGGCCGAATGTCCCGTAGCGGGTGAAATGGATGCCCACCGGCGTGACCTCCCACACCTGTCGTCACAAAATCGTGCTGTCTCGTTGAACACAACGACACCCGCCCACGTACCCGGATGTGAGCGACCGACTGGGGGAACCCCCGGACATCGGAGGTGGGCGTGCGCAAGGATTCCGCCGTGGCTGATGAACGAAGGCCAAGGGCCCGACATCGCATGACTCCGTCCGCGTCGAACTCCTCGGCCGAACCGGACGAGGAGCTGATGCGTGCGTTGTACCGGGAACACGCGGGACCGTTGCTCGCCTATGTGCTGCGTCTGGTCGCGGGCGACCGGCAGCGTGCCGAGGACGTCGTGCAGGAAACGCTCATCCGTGCCTGGAAGAACGCCGGTCAGCTGAATCGAGCGACCGGTTCGGTACGCCCCTGGCTGGTGACGGTCGCCCGGCGCATCGTCATCGACGGCCACCGCAGCCGGCAGGCCCGGCCGCAGGAGGTGGACCCGTCGCCGCTGGAGGTCATCCCCGCGGAGGACGAGATCGACAAGGCGTTGTGGCTGATGACACTCTCGGACGCGCTGGACGACCTGACCCCTGCTCACAGGGAGGTCCTGGTTGAAACGTACTTCAAAGGGCGTACGGTCAATGAGGCGGCCGAAACGCTCGGGATACCCAGCGGCACGGTGCGCTCACGGGTGTTCTACGCCCTGCGGTCGATGAAGCTGGCTCTCGAGGAGCGCGGGGTGACGGCATGAGCAACGTCTACGGGGGATATGGAACCGGTTCCCCCGGCTCCGTGCACGGTCCACGCGGCGGCTCCGGGGACGACAACGTCCACGAGACCGTCGGCGCCTACGCCCTCGGCATCCTCGACGACGCCGAGGCCACGGCCTTCGAGGCCCATCTCGCCACCTGCGAGTGGTGCGGGCAGCAGCTCGACAGCCTCGCCGGGATGGAACCGATGCTGGCCGCGCTCGCGGACCTGCCCGGTGCCGGGACGCCCGCGATCGGCGAGTCCCTCTCCGCGAAACCCAGCCCGCGCCTGGTCGAACGGCTGGTCGACGAGGTGTCGGAGAAGCGCGCCCTCAAGCGGCGCCGCGGCTTCTACCTGGTGGCCGCCGCGGCCGCGCTCATCATCGGCGGTCCGCTCGCCGTGATGGCGGTCAACGGCGGTGACGACGGGGGCGGTTCGACCACCCAGGCGTCGGCGCCGGCCGCGGCGAAGGCGGCGTTCGAGAGCATCGACGACAAGGTGTCCCACACGGACGCGGGGACGGCCGTCAGCGCGGTCGTCGCCATGCAGCAGAAGGACTGGGGCACCGACGCGGTGCTGGAGCTGAAGAACGTCAAGGGGCCGCAGAAGTGCTCGCTGATCGCCGTCGGCAAGAACGGTGAGCGGGAGACGGTGAGTTCGTGGTCGGTGCCGAACTGGGGGTACGGCATCGAGAACGCGAAGTCCGACGAGGCGAAGAAGCCGTTGTACGTGCGCGGGGGCGCGGCCTTCAAACCGAACGACATCGACCACTTCGAGGTCATGACGTTCGACGGCAAGCGGTTGGTCGAGGTGAACGCGTAGCCCTTGGACCTCGTTGGGTGCGTTGTCGGCTGACCGCCGGTGGGGCTTCTCGCGCAGTTCCCCGCGCCCCTTGAGGGGCGCGGGGAACTGCGCAATCGTTTAGCGGGGGTCCGGGGGCGGAGCCCCCGGGGACGATGGGGGTCCCCCCTGCTCGAGCGAAGCCGAGAGCTTGGGGGAGGGTAGGGGCGGCGGGGGCGAAAAACCTTCCGGGCGCCCCGCGCGTAGCCGCACGTGTCCCCCTTCGCGTACGGTGGACGGCTGCTCAGCACGTCAGAAGGGGAGCCGGTGGCCGCTCAGGTTCAACCGCCGCACATCAAGCCCGCCGCAGGCGACTCCGCGCGCGACCAGGAGATCCTCGTCGAGCAGCGGCACCTCGACCGCGTCTACCACCGCCTCGAGGAGAAGATCCACGAGGCCGAGTTCCTGATGCACGACGCGGCCCGCCGCGGCCAGGTCGGCACGCCCGGCGCCCTCGCCGAGCGCGACGCCCTGGTCTTCCGCGCCGGCATCCATCTCAACCGCCTCAACAACGAGTTCGAGGACTTCCTCTTCGGCCGCGTCGACCTCCTCCTCGGCAAGGACGGCAAGAAGGGCCCCGACGGCGCGCCCGCCGCGGCCCCCTTCTACCGTGCGACCCCGGTCGACCCCGGCCGGGTCGTGCGCCGCCGGGTCATCCGGTCCAAGGGACGCCGCGTCCTCGGCGTCGAGGACGACCTGATGCGGCCCGAGCTGACCGCGTACCTCGACGGCCGCGAGCTGCCCGTGATCGGCGACGGCGCCCTGATGGCCGCGCTCGGCCGGGCCCGTACGCACTCCATGCGGGACATCGTCTCCTCCATCCAGGCCGAGCAGGACCTGGTGATCCGCGCCCCCGCCGCCTCCGTCACGTACGTCGAGGGCGGGCCCGGCACCGGCAAGACGGCCGTCGCGCTGCACCGGGCGGCCTACCTGCTCTACCAGGACCGGCGCCGGTACGCGGGCGGCATCCTGATCGTCTCGCCGACGCCGCTGCTCGTCGCGTACACCGAGGGCGTGCTGCCCTCGCTCGGCGAGGAGGGCCAGGTCGCGATCCGCGCCCTCGGTTCCCTCGTCGACGGCGCCGAGGCGGGGCTCTACGACTCCCCGGCCACCGCCCGCGTCAAGGGTTCCCTGCGCATGCTGAAGGTGCTGCGCAAGGCGGCCCGCGGCGCCCTGGAGGGGCGCGGCGCGCCCACCCGCCTGCGCGTCGTCGCCTTCGGCCGCCGCCTCGAACTGGAGGCGGAGGAGCTCGCGGAGATCCGCCGTACCGCGCTCGGCGGCACCGCCCCCGTCAACCTGCTGCGCCCGCGCGCCCGCAAGCTGCTGCTGGACGCGCTGTGGGCGAAGTCCGGCGCCGGGTCCCGGCACACCGACCCCGAACTCGCCGCCGAGCTGCGCTCCTCCTTCGACGAGGACGTCTCCACCGAGGACCCCTTCACCGACTTCCTCGACGCCTGGTGGCCCGAACTGACCCCGCGCGGCGTGCTGGACGCGATGGCCGACGAACGGCGGCTCGGCCGCTGGGCCCGGCGCGTCCTCAACCCCGGCGAGGTCCGCCGGATCGCGAAGTCCCTGCGCCGCGACGGCTTCTCCGTGCACGACGTGGCCCTGCTCGACGAACTCCAGGCGATCCTCGGCGTCCCCGCCCGCCCCCGCAGGCGGCGCGAGGCGGATCCGCTGGACCAGCTCACCGGCCTGGAGGAACTGATGCCGGTGCGCGAGGAGTCCCAGCGCGAGCGCGCCGAACGGCTGGCGCAGGAGCGCACCGAGTACGCGCACGTCATCGTGGACGAGGCACAGGACGTCACCCCCATGCAGTGGCGGATGCTGGGCCGCCGCGGCCGGCACGCCACCTGGACCGTCGTCGGCGACCCCGCCCAGTCCTCCTGGTCCGACCCGGACGAGGCCGCCGCCGCCCGCGACGAGGCCCTCGGCTCCCGGCCCCGCCGCCGCTTCACCCTCACCGTCAACTACCGCAACCCCGCCGAGATCGCCGACCTGGCCGCCCGCGTCCTGGCCCTGGCCATGCCGGGCTCGACGGCCCCCTCGGCGGTCCGCTCCACCGGCCTCGCACCCCGGTTCGCCGCCGTGGGGGAGTCGCTCGCGCGGACCGTGCGGGAGGAGACGGCCGCGCTCCTCGATCGGGTCGACGGCACGGTCGGCGTCGTCGTCGCCATGCGGCGGCGCGAGGAGGCGGCCCGCTGGCTGGCCGGGCTCGGCGACCGCGTGGTCGCGCTCGGCAGCCTGGAGGCCAAGGGCCTGGAGTACGACGCCACGGTCGTCGTCTCGCCCGCGGAGATCGCCGACGAGTCACCCGCCGGGCTGCGCGTGCTCTACGTGGCGCTGACCCGGGCGACCCAGCAGCTCACCGTCGTCTCCGGCGACCGGGACGAGCCGGACGCGCACGGGGTACCGGACCTGCTGCGGGACTAGACCTCCAGGGAAGGCACGCCTCCAGGGAAGGCACGCCTACGGGGAAGTCGCGCCTATGGGGAAGGCACGCCTCCAGGGAAGGCACGCCTACGGGGAAGTCGCGCCTATGGGGAAGCCACGCCTATGGGGAAGGCACGTCTCAGGGAAGACACGAGAGAAGGGCCCGTACCGGCTGTGCGCCGGTACGGGCCCTTCTCCTACGTCTGTGACACCGGCCCGCCATGCTCGCCTCGCGGCAAGTGGTCGCTCGAAGCGACTAAGGTTGGGCCCGGGGGCTTGGATCGAGCCGGTGCCACATCCAAGGTAACAAACGATCCCCGTAGGGCAATTCCCCTCCCGCGACTTCCTTGCCGAAACCCGAATCTCGCGGCGATTTCCCGGACCCGCGGGCTCCGGCCGCGAGGTTTCCGGCGAACGTGTCCACGAACACAACGTTCGCAATCGGGGGCGGCTACCACGTACTCCGCGGTAGGTGCGACGATCGGACGGCACACCGCGCGCAATACCACGCGCACACGCGGCCGCGCGAGACCCCGTCCGTGGGGTCCGCATGTCCGCACCCCACAGCACTACGCCTTTTGTACGGTGAAAGCAGAGGAAGTCGGCCATGGCAACGGCGCCCAGCGTCTCCTACTCGATGACCATCCGGCTGGAGGTGCCCGCGAGCGGAACGGCCGTCTCGCAGCTCACCCACGCGGTGGAGTCCTCCGGAGGCTCGGTGACCGGCCTCGACGTGACCGCCTCCGGTCACGAGAAGCTCCGTATCGACGTCACCATCGCGGCCAGCTCCACCGCGCACGCCGACCAGATCGTGCAGCAGCTGCGCGGCATCGAGGGCGTCACGCTGGGCAAGGTCTCGGACCGTACGTTCCTGATGCACCTCGGCGGCAAGATCGAGATGGCGTCGAAGCATCCCATCCGCAACCGTGACGACCTCTCCATGATCTACACCCCCGGTGTGGCCCGGGTCTGCATGGCGATCGCGCAGAACCCCGAGGACGCCCGCCGGTTGACCATCAAGCGCAACTCCGTCGCCGTCGTGACCGACGGCTCGGCGGTGCTGGGCCTCGGCAACATCGGCCCCAAGGCCGCGCTGCCGGTGATGGAGGGCAAGGCCGCCCTGTTCAAGCGGTTCGCGGGCATCGACGCCTGGCCGCTCTGCCTGGACACCCAGGACACGGATGCGATCGTGGAGATCGTCAAGGCGATCGCCCCGGGCTTCGCGGGCATCAACCTGGAGGACATCTCCGCGCCGCGCTGCTTCGAGATCGAGGCGCGGCTGCGCGAGGCCCTGGACATCCCCGTCTTCCACGACGACCAGCACGGCACCGCGATCGTGGTGCTGGCCAGCCTGACCAACGCGCTGCGCGTGGTCGGCAAGGCGATCGAGAACGTGCGGGTCGTCATGTCGGGCGCGGGCGCGGCCGGTACGGCCATCCTGAAGCTGCTGCTGGCGGCCGGGGTGAAGAACGCGGTCGTCGCCGACATCCACGGCGTCGTGCACGCCGGGCGCGAGGACCTGGTGGACGCCGCGCCCGACTCGGCGCTGCGCTGGATCGCGGACAACACCAACCCCGAGAACCTCACCGGCACGCTGAAGGAGGCCGTGCGCGAGGCCGACGTCTTCATCGGCGTCTCCGCGCCCAACGTCCTGGACGGCGACGACGTGGCCGCGATGGCCGAGGGCGCGATCGTGTTCGCGCTCGCGAACCCGGACCCCGAGGTGGACCCGGCCGTCGCACGTCAGACGGCCGCGGTGGTCGCCACCGGCCGCTCGGACTTCCCGAACCAGATCAACAACGTGCTGGTCTTCCCGGGCGTCTTCCGCGGCCTGCTGGACGCGCAGTCCCGCACCGTCAACACCGAGATGATGCTGGCCGCGGCGACGGCCCTGGCGGACGTGGTGAGCGAGGACGAGCTCAACGCGAACTACATCATCCCGTCCGTCTTCAACGACAAGGTCGCCGGCGCGGTGGCCGGCGCGGTCCGCGACGCGGCGAAGGCGGCGGGCGTCACGGCGTGACGTCCCTGGCGGCCCACGGCGTGACGTTCCGGGGTGTCCGGTAGGTTCTGTGCCCCCGCTGTGACGATGGACACGGCGGGGGCGTACCCGGCGCGTCGCGGGGCAGAGGGGCTGCGAGCGCCGCCTAGGGTCTGTCCGGCCGGTACCGGTGGCCGCTTTTCGTGTGACACGCGGGAGTGTTCTCACCATTCCTGCGGGTGCCGGATTGGCTTTACCGCCGCAGGTAGGGGCAGGATGCCTCCCTGGGCGCGAGGGTTCGGACGACGGACCCGGGTCCGGGGACTCACCGGGGACCCTGGCAGCATCGGCTTCGCCGTGCCCGACATGCGGCCTGGCCGCGTGGCACGCCTCCATGGCAAGAAGAACACGGGAGTAAGAACATGAACCGCAGTGAGCTGGTGGCCGCGCTGGCCGACCGCGCCGAGGTGACCCGCAAGGACGCCGACGCCGTTCTGGCCGCCTTCGCCGAGACGGTCGGCGAGATCGTCGCCAAGGGCGACGAGAAGGTCACCATCCCCGGCTTCCTGACCTTCGAGCGCACGCACCGTGCCGCTCGCACCGCGCGCAACCCGCAGACCGGTGACCCGATCCAGATCCCGGCCGGCTACAGCGTGAAGGTGTCGGCGGGCAGCAAGCTCAAGGAAGCCGCGAAGGGCAACTGACGTTGCCGGCCCTGTCGTGCGTCGGGGGACGGCGCGCGGCACCGTGACACACGCCGTTGGGGCGGCCCCGGGACTCCGGGGCCGCCCCAACGGCGTACCTGCCAGGGGCTCCGCCCCTACGACCCCGGCGGGCGCCGGCGCCCGAGGGCGCGAGCCCGGCAGGCTACGCCAGGGTCGCCGTCGGGAGTTCGGCCTTGGCGCCCAGGGCCGCGAGTTTCTCCATGAAGTTCTCGTAGCCGCGGTTGATCAGGTCGATCCCGTGGACCCGGGACGTCCCCTGCGCCGCCAGCGCGGCGATCAGATACGAGAAGCCGCCCCGCAGGTCGGGGATGACCAGATCCGCACCCTGTAGCTTCGTCGGGCCCGAGACGACCGCCGAGTGCAGGAAGTTGCGCTGCCCGAACCGGCAGTGCGAGCCCCCGAGGCACTCGCGGTACAGCTGTATGTGCGCCCCCATCTGGTTCAGCGCGGAGGTGAACCCGAGCCGGGACTCGTACACCGTCTCGTGGATGATCGACAGCCCCGTCGCCTGCGTCAGCGCGACGACCAGCGGCTGCTGCCAGTCCGTCTGGAAGCCGGGGTGCACGTCCGTCTCCAGGGCGATGGACTTCAGCTGCCCGCCCGGGTGCCAGAACCGGATGCCCTCGTCGTCGATCTCGAACGCCCCGCCCACCTTGCGGTAGGTGTTGAGGAACGTCATCATCGACCGCTGCTGCGCCCCGTGGACGTAGATGTTCCCCTCGGTGGCGAGCGCGGCGGACGCCCAGGACGCGGCCTCCAGCCGGTCCGGCAGCGCCCGGTGGGTGTAGCCGCCGAGCGTGTCGACACCGGTGATGCGGATCGTCCGGTCGGTGTCCATCGCGATGATCGCGCCCATTTTCTGCAACACGCAGATCAGGTCCTCGATCTCCGGCTCGACCGCCGCGTTGGACAGCTCGGTGACGCCCTCCGCGAGCACGGCCGTCAGCAGCACCTGCTCGGTGGCGCCCACCGAGGGGTACGGCAGCGCGATCTTCGTACCGCGCAGCCGCTGCGGCGCCTCCAGGTACTGCCCGTCCGCCCGCTTCTCGATCTTCGCCCCGAACTGTCGCAGCACGTCGAAGTGGAAGTCGATGGGCCGGCCGCCGATGTCGCAGCCGCCGAGACCCGGGATGAACGCGTGGCCGAGCCGGTGCAGCAGCGGGCCGCAGAACAGGATCGGGATGCGGGAGGAGCCCGCGTGGGCATCGATGTCGGCGACGTTCGCGCTCTCGACCCGCGTCGGGTCGAGCACCAGTTCGCCGGGCTCCTCGCCGGGGCGCACCGTCACGCCGTGCAGTTGCAGCAGTCCGCGCACCACCCGCACGTCGCGGATGTCGGGGACGTTGCGCAGCCGGCTCGGCGCGCTGCCCAGCAGGGCCGCCACCATGGCCTTCGGTACGAGGTTCTTCGCACCGCGGACACGGATCTCGCCCTCCAGCGGGGTTCCGCCGTGGACAAGCAGGACGTCGTCATTGCCGTTGACGGTCATGTATCTCGCGTTCCGGTGAGGGGGGCAGGGCCGAAGAGGCAAGGGTAATGGCCGGGCACCCCCCTGGAGTAAGCCCAGGGACCACCCAGGGAGGTCATAGCTTTGCCACAACACGAGCCGTACCCGCGCGGGCACGTGGGGTGACCGGCGGGCGGCCGGGAGGCGGCCGGCGGATGGCCGGAACCGTACCTGCCCCCGCCGTGCGCCCGGTGCCGCTTCCCTGCGCCCCGGCCGGCCCTCACCCGCGTACCGGGATTGCCTCCCCACGCGGGGGGAAGATGCGGGATCATGTCTGGCATGACCGAGGTGTCCTCGCTCACGGGGCGGCTGCTCGTGGCCACGCCCGCCCTGTCGGATCCGAACTTCGAGCGCGCGGTGGTGCTCCTCCTCGACCACGACGAGGAGGGCTCGCTCGGCGTCGTCCTCAACCGCCCGACCCCGGTCGACGTGGGCGACATCCTCGAGGGCTGGGCCGACCTCGCCGGTGACCCCGGGGTCGTCTTCCAGGGCGGGCCCGTCTCCCTCGACTCGGCGCTCGGCGTCGCGGTCATCCCCGGCGGCGGCTCCGGCGAGCGGACCCCGCTGGGCTGGCGGCGGGTGCACGGCGCGATCGGGCTCGTCGACCTGGAGGCCCCGCCGGAGCTGCTGGCCTCGGCGCTCGGCTCGCTGCGGATCTTCGCCGGGTACGCGGGCTGGGGGCCGGGCCAGCTCGAGGACGAACTGTCGGACGGCGCCTGGTACGTCGTCGAGTCCGAGCCCGGGGACGTCTCCTCGCCGTCGCCGGAGACGCTGTGGCGCGAGGTGCTGCGCCGGCAGCGCAGCGAGCTGGCGATGGTGGCCACGTATCCGGACGACCCGTCGCTCAACTGAACCCGGCACGTTTCAGTACCCTTGGCCCCATGAGCACTCTCGAGCCCGAGCGCGGGACCGGTACGGGGACCCTCGTCGAGCCGACGCCGCAGGTGTCGCACGGCGACGGCGATCACGAGCGCTTCGCGCACTACGTCCAGAAGGACAAGATCATGGCGAGCGCCCTCGACGGCACGCCCGTCGTGGCGCTCTGCGGCAAGGTGTGGGTCCCGGGCCGTGACCCGAAGAAGTACCCGGTGTGCCCCATGTGCAAGGAGATCTACGAGTCCATGGAAAACGGCGGCGGCGACGAAGGCGGCAAGAAGTAACTGCCGCGGGCACCGACGGGCTCCAGGGGGCAAAGCCCCCTGGGGCCGCCCTGTAATGGGCCCGGGAACGAAGCCTCCCCACCCTGCAACGGGCCCGGGGACGAAGCCTCCCCGCCCTGCAACGGGCCCGGGGGCAGAGCCCCTCACGTCTGTCGGGGTGCAGGGGCGGAGCCCCGCGGGGTGCAGGGGGCAGAGCCCCTCACGTCTGTCGGGGTGCAGGGGCGGAGCCCCGCGGGGGTGCAGGGGGCGCAGCCCCCGCCGGGGTCGAAGGGGCGGAGCCCCTGGGGATGGGAAGGGTAAGGGCGGCGGGGGCGAAAACCCTTCCGGTGAGGCCACCGCCCCGCACCCCTGGAGGCGTCCGTATGACCCACCCCGAACCCGCACCCCCCGCCCTCGTCCCCGCCCCCCGTCACATCATCCCCACACCCGCCACCCGCACCCCCACCCTCGACGCCCACACCACCCTCGACGCGCCCCCCGGCACCACCGCCACCGCCCACTGGCTCCGCACCACCCTCGGCACGGCCCTCGGCCTGCCCCTCCCCCCCCCCCCCCCCCCCCCCCCCCCCCCCCCCCCCCCCCCCCCCCCCCCCCCCCCCCCC
>NZ_JOHS01000031.1 GCF_000725625.1 Streptomyces sp. NRRL F-6676 | reverse complement strand
CCGCCAACTCACCCCGGAGCCGTTCCACCTCCCCCAACCTCATACCGAGAAGATGCCCAACACCAGGCGAGATCACCCAACGTAACGAAGCACTACTAGCTGCCGTTCTTCAGTGCCCGCTCGATCCGGGCGTTCACCGTGGCGGCGCCGCCGTCCAGGCACTTCACGTACACCCGGAATGAGAGCACGCGCACGGGCGTCCGCCCACACCTCGCCGTATCCGGTGTCCTGGATGAGTCCACCGCGTTGCGTCCGAAACAGCCGCCCGTCGGGGGCGACGCCGTACGCGGTGACGTGCCACCGGAGCAGGCTCACGAGATCGAGCGGGATCGGAAACAGTGCGCAGTGCTTTCCGGGGCCGGTGCTTGAGCCCTCGCCGGCCGTGCGCCTCCCCGCCGGCGGACGACCGCCCGCGACGGCGCGCAGTGGTCCGGACGGCGCGAAGAGCGGGTCCGGTCGGCGCGCAGTGGTCCGGTCGGATCGTCTGGTGGGTGCACTGTCATGGGGCTGGGCCGCCTCGGTGATCCTTGGGGCGGAGGGTGGGGCGTGGTCTCTTCGGGGTGGGCGGCAGCCGGTTGACTGGTGCGTGTACGTGACGTGCCCGTGGGCGCCGGCGCGGTCTCCGGTGCCAGTTCCGAGGAGCAGTACATGCCGCAGATCACCGACCCCGCCCCGGTCGGCACGTTCCCGCGTCTGGGCTGGGTCGACGGCCTGCTGGGCCCCGCCCTGCGGGGCGCCCTCGCCGCGCTGCCCGCGGCCGAGGGCCGGGTCGCCGGGTACCACCGCGGCTGGTGCGAGGCCGACGGCACGCCGACGCCCCCGGCGGCCGGCGGGGGCAAGTCCGTCCGCCCGGCGCTGACGCTGCTGTCCGCGATGGCCGTCGGCGGCAGCGCCGAGGGCGCGGTCCCGGGAGCCGTCGCCGTCGAACTCGTGCACGACTTCACGCTGTTGCACGACGACGTCATCGACGGGGACGCCCTGCGCCGGCACCGCCCGGCCGCCTGGTCCGTCTTCGGGACGCCCGCCGCCGTCCTCACCGGTGACGCCCTCCTGGTGGCCGCGATGCGGGCGCTGACGGAGGCCCGGCCCCACCGGGCGGCCGTCGCGGTGAAGGAGCTGGTGGACGCGCTGCTGGAACTGGTCGAGGGCCAGAGCCGCGACGTCGCCTACGAGAAGGCGCCCGAGGTGTCGGTGGCGCAGTACCTGGCCATGGCCGAGGGCAAGACCGGCTCGCTGATGGGCTGCGCCTGCGCCCTGGGCGGCGTACTGGCCGGGGCCGACGACGTACAGGTGTGCGGGCTGCGGGAGTTCGGGCGCCGGCTCGGGGTGGCGTTCCAGTGCGCGGACGACCTGCTCGGCATCTGGGGCCGGTCGGCGCGCAGCGGAAAGCCGGTGGGGGCGGACCTCGCGGCCCGGAAGAAGTCGTTGCCCGTGGTGATCGCCCTGGGCGGCGGCGGCACGGCGGCACGGCGGCTGCGGGAGCTGTACGACTCCCCGGGCGCCCTGGACGAGAGGGACGTCGCCCTGGCGCGCGAACTGGTCGAGGAGGCCGGCGGGCGCGAGGGGGCGCAGCAGGAGGCGCACCGGCAGCTGACCGCCGCCCTGCGCGCGCTGTCGTGCGCCCGGCCGACGGCGGAGGCCTACCGCCAACTGCACGACATCGCCCGGGCGATGACCCGGCGTGAGGTGTGACGGTGGCCGTCGCCGGTTCCCCGTACGGCGCCCCGGCATTCACGTCCCGTCCCACGCGTGACTTTGCTCCCTCTGGTCCGTTGACTCTCCGGTGGGTATTTGCCGTGTATGCCCGGCAGTGCGACTGTCGTCCCGCAACGGGACGGTTCGTAATCGAGTGCCCGATGTGACGAAACTCAGTGGAGTCGTGCAGCAGACCGCATCCGACGCGCCGTTCCCCGGCGACCTCCCCGCCGTCGCCGCCTACGGGCTACAGGTCGTCCGCGGCTCCCACACCGTCCTGCGGCACCTCGGTTTCACGATTCCGCGCGGGTGCGTCGTCGGGCTGCTCGGTCCGAGCGGCTGCGGCAAGACGACGCTGCTGCGGTCCGTCGTCGGCGTCCAGCAACCCACCGCCGGCCATGTCCAGGTCCTGGGCTACGCGGCCGGTGCCCCGCAGCTGCGGACCCGTGTCGGCTACGTCACCCAGGCGCCCTCCGTCTACGCGGACCTGACGGTGCTGGAGAACCTGCGCTACTTCGCCGCCGCGCTCGGCATGCGGGGCTGGCGCCGGGAGGACGCCGTGGTGCGCGTGGTGAAGGAGGTCGACCTCGCCTCGTACGCGGACAAGCTGGTGGCCCGGCTGTCCGGCGGCCAGTACTCGCGGGTGTCGCTCGCGGTCGCGCTGCTCAACAAGCCCGACCTGCTCGTGATGGACGAGCCGACCGTCGGCCTCGACCCCATGGTGCGCCGGGAGTTGTGGCAGGTGTTCCAGCGGCTGGTCCGGGAGGGGACGACACTGCTGGTCTCCAGCCACGTCATGGACGAGGCCGACCGCTGCGACCGGCTGCTGCTGATGCGCGACGGCCGCCTCCTCGCCGACGCCGGCCGCACCACCCTCCTCGAACACACCGGCTGCGCGGACGTGGAGGAGGCGTTCCTGCACCTGGTCAGGGCCGCGAGCGAGGCCGAGGCGCGCGCCCGCCAGGGAGCCGCCGCCCAGTCCCCGTCGCTCACCCTGCCCACCCTGCTCGACCAGGCCCCCGCGCCCGAGGCCGAGCGGGCCTTCTTCGCCGTGGACTCGCTGTCATGAGCACCGACTCCAGCACCGCCTCCCTGGCCGACCGGCTGCCGTTCTCGCCCACCATCACCGGCGCCACGGCGGTACGGGTCCTCCAACAGATCTCCCGCGACCGCGGCAGCACGGCCCTGCTGCTCGGCATCCCCTGCATGCTGATGGTGCTGCTCAAGCTGATGTTCGACGGTTCGGACGCGTCGTTCGAACGGGTCGGCCCCCAGGTCTTCGGCATCTTCCCGGTCATCGTGATGTACCTGGTGGCCTCGGTCTCCACCCTGCGCGAACGCACCACCGGCACCGCCGAACGGCTGCTGACCATGCCGGTGCGACGGCTGGACATCGTGCTCGGCTACAGCCTCGCCTTCACCGTCCTGGCGTTGCTCCAGGCCGTCCTCTCCACTCTCCTGACCGTCGGCCCGCTCGGGCTCGACATCAAGGGGCCCGCCTATCTGCTCATGGTCATCGCCATGCTCGGCGCGCTCCTCGGGCTGGCGCTGGGACTGCTGGTCAGCGCCTTCGCCCGCAACGAGTTCCAGGCGGTGCAGTTCCTGCCCGCCGGGGTCCTCCCGCAGTTCCTCGTCTGCGGGCTGTTCGTGCCGCGCGACGAGATGCACGGCGTCCTGGGGGCCGCGGCGAAGGTGATGCCGATGACGTACGCCGTCCAGGCCGCGAGCGAAGCCGCCGCGCACACCGGCGTCACGGGGCTGTTCGTGCGGGACGCCCTGCTGATCCTGCTGTGCGTGATCCTGGTGCTCGTGGCCAGCGCCGCGACGCTCAAGCGCTGACGGCGCCGGTGGGCACGTACAGCCGCGCGGCCCCCTTCCGGACAGTTCCCGGAAGGGGGCCGCGCCGCTCGTGCCGTACGCGTGCTAGTCCCGCACACCCCAGGAGAAGCCGCCGGAGACGGTGCCGTACCGGGGGAACTCGAACGGGCCGAAGTGCAGCGGACGCTCGTGGCCGCCGCCCGGGTAGCCGCCGTCGGGACCCGGGCCGGTGACGGGCCGGGCCGGCGCCGGGGCGGCACTGGCGGCCGTCGCCGCGCCGCCCGTCGTCAGGGCCAGTGCGGCGAGGGACACGAGGGCGAGCCGGCGAATCCGCATGGGCATGGGGAATCCTCCCTGGAAAGACGGAAAGGGGATGGGGAAGTGAGCGGGATTCACCCTATCCGCCGTTGTCCGGCGTTCCCGCCGGGACCGTCCCGGGAATGCGTTTTTCCCTCGAAGGGGGAAAGTGGATACGGTGTGCGCCGCGACCGGCCGGGCGGGCGGCGATGACAAAAGGAAAAGAAAAAACGATGACCTGGGAACATGTGCACAGCGAGGGGACGCATTCGCGGATGAGTCGAATGAAAAGATGGGCGCTTGTGCTGGGAAGTGCTTTTCTCGTCATGCCGCCCGGGTACGCGGCACCGGCCGCCGGAGCCACTCCGGCGGACCCCGTCCCGCCCTCGCCCGCCCGTCTGGCGCCCCCGTGGTCCGTGACGGTTCCCGGCCGCTGGCAGCCGGCCCCCGGCGCCCCGGACCCGTACGTCCCCGCCCCGGCCGGCGGCCGGGAGCCGGCCCCGCGCGAACCGTCCCGCACCGCACCCGGGCGCGGCGCCGGGAGCAAGGCCGCCGCGCGCGTGCTCGCCGCCGTCAACCGGAGCCGGACCAAGGCCGGTTGCCGGCCGCTGCGGCCGCGCGCCGCGCTGAACCGGGCCGCGCGGGCGCACAGCGTCGACATGGCCCGCCACCACCGCCTCGGCCATACCGGGGCGGACGGCAGCACACCGGTCGACCGGATGCGCGCCGCCGGCTACCACCCGCGCGCCGGCGGCGAGAACGTCGTCGCAGGCACCCGCACCGCCCGGGCCGCCGTCGACGCGTGGATGGGCAGCCCGCCGCACCGTGCCAACATCCTGACCTGCGAATACCGTGACGCCGGGGTCGGTGTCGCGGCGGGCTCCGGCGGGCCGTGGTGGACGCTGGACCTGGCCTCGGGCCGCTGACTGAGGACCCCCGCCCGCCTCGTACAAGCCCTGCCGCTGCCCGTATCCCGTGACCCGTACGCGGACTCACCCCAGATCCGGGTCCCACCACCAGGCGATGGACGGCGCCCCCTCCACCGGCCCCGGCCGCGTGTCGGACGGGGCGTCGGCCCAGCTCAGCGGCATCTCCTCGCGCTCGTCCGGCCAGTAACCCCGGCTCAGATAGCGCGGCACCCGCAGCCCCCACTCGTTGTTGCCCCGGATACCGTGCCGCAGCCCCTGGAGATAGGTGGCGAGATCGAAGCCGGCGGTCGGCCGGACGCGGTCGTGGAGGTGCAGGAACCGTTGCAGCACGCGGTCGCGCAGCCCGTTCGCCACGTCGACCGCCTCCTGCAACGCGATGCCCCGCTCCTGCATCAGCACGGTGTAGAGGTTCTGGTCGGCCTGCTCCCGGGCCAGCTCCTTGCGCAGCGAGTGCCGGTCGTTGTCGAGGGCGGCCACCATGATGGCCATCTCCGTCAGCGCGCGCACCGCCGGGCGGTGCAGGTCCCGGTCGGGCACCTCGGCGCCCGTCGCCAACTCCAGCAGCGCGAAGGTGGGTTCGCCGCCGGAGGAGAGCAGCCGCATGGCGAGGAAGTCGTCCAGTCCCGGCATCCGACCGACGGCCTGGTTGCCGATCTGCCAGGCCACCCCCGACAGCCACGCCCGGTGCCCGTGGGCGAACCGCGCGACCTGCGTGGGCGGCGCGAAGCCGCGGAACCGGCCGACGATGTCCTGAAGGGCGCCGATGTACCGGTCCGCGCCCTCGGCGGACATCGTCTCGCACGCCCGCTGCACCTGCCCGGCCAGCGCGTTGAACTGGGCGGGACGGGTGCTCAGCGGGCCGCTGTCGCAGCGCGCGTCGTCGAAGGCGAAGCCCCAGTACACCCACAGGGTCGCGGCCAGCAGCCGGTCCTCGTCCGGGGCGCCCGGTGCGAAACGGGCGAAGAAATCGGCGCTGTGCGTGGCCACGACCCACGCCTTCTCCCGCTCGTCGGCGCACATACCGCTGTCGCCGATCCATTCCACCGCCCGTTTCTCGATCCGCCGCACCCGCGGATGCACGGCGGATTCCAGCGGGCAGTAAAGAGGGGGAAGGTCCACCTCGGACACGCGGGTTTTCCTTGCGGGCACGGACACGGGCACACACCTTCCGGTGAAGGGACGACGAAGGATCCACGATCATCCGGAAATCCGGGGCGCCAATGCGACCAGCCATGCCCGCCGCCGAACCGGTGCCAGCCGAACGGGTGGCGCCGTAATTCCCATTGACATTCCCCGTACGCTGAAGGCATGTCGTCGCGTCGCAGGACCTGTCCCGAGTGCCGTCGGGAGATCGCCGTCGTCGCCGGGCGGTTCGCGCGGCACGATCCGCCCGGGGCGCGGGCCGCCGGGGAGCTGATCTCCTGCCCCGGCTCCCGGCGGTCCGCCGGGCCGGACGCCGCCCAGCCCGCGCTGGACGGCTACGCCGTGCCCGAGTTCCCCGGGCAGCTCCCCCTCTTCTGAACCTTCCGGACGGCCGGGGCCCCGCCGCCCCACGCCCTCCGGCCGCCGGTCAGTTCCCGGCGACCGCCTTCACCGCCACCGACACCGGCGCCGAACCGCTGATCAGCTCCAGGGTCAGGCCCGCCGTCGCCGGGGTGTCCAGGAGCTCCGCGAGGACCGCCGCCACGTCGTCGCGCGGGACCGGGCCGCGGCCCGTCGCCGCCTCCAGACGCACCAGACCCGTACCTGCGTCGTCCGTCAGCCGCCCCGGCCGCAGGATCGTCCACTCCAGGGCCGAGTGACCGCGGACGTACGCGTCGGCCGCGCCCTTGGCCCGCAGATAGACGTCGAACACCTCGTCCCCGGGGTGTTCGGGATCGGCGCCCATCGAGGAAACGACGACATAGCGGCGTACGCCCGCGCGCGCGGCCGCGTCCGCGAGCAGCACCGCGGCGCCCCGGTCCACGGTCTCCTTGCGGTCCGTCCCGCTGCCCGGACCCGCGCCCGCCGCGAACACCACCGCGTCGGCGCCCCGCAGCAGTCCGGCGACCTCGTCCTCCGACGCGGACTCCAGATCGCACACGAGCGGTTCGGCGCCGGCCGCCCGCAGGTCGTCGGCCTGCTCCGCCCGGCGGATGATCCCCGCCACCTCGTCGCCACGCGCGGCGAGCAACCGCTCCAGCCGCAGCGCGATCCGACCATGACCCCCAGCGATGACAATGCGCATGATTCCGACGGTACGCCGGGAGCGGCACTCCCGCCGCCGTACGCCCCGGCGCGCACCGAACCCGGCCGTGCGCCCCCGGCACCGGGCTCGCCACCCGGGCCCTCTACGACACCCCGCCCCGCCCCTGCCGAGGCAGCCCCAGCGCCGCCGTCGCCGCCGAGTCGCAGTACTCGCGCACCGCGCTGGTCCGCGCCACCACGCGCCCCCGGTGCACCACGATCCTGCTGTACGCGAGCGACAGCGCGCCCGCCAGGTCCGTGCCGCGCACCGCGAGCAGCTCGGCCGGGAACCCCGCCTCGACCCGTACCTCCGGCAGCCCCAGCGCGGCGCGCGCCGCCGTGCTCACCGCCTCGTACGCCGTCTCCGGGCGCAGCCCCTGGCGCGAGGCCAGCAGGTAGGCGGCCTCCAGCGGGTCGCCCCGGCCGACCGGGTTGGACACGTCCCGCAGCGCCCCGCTGCCCGCCGCCACCCGCACCCCGGCCGCGCGCAGCAGCCGTACGGGAGGCGTCCCGCGCAGGCCGGCCGCGCCGCAGCCGCCCTGCGGCAGACAGACCACGCCGACGCCGGCCGCCGCCAGCTGGTCGGCGACCCGGGCCGCGGCCTCCTCCGGCAGCCCGGCCAGGCCCCCGCAGGGGCCCAGCGTCACGCCGGGCCGCAGCCCGCCCGCCATCGCCGCGATCCGCGTGAGCCGCGCCGGGTCGGCGGCGTCGGTGTGCAGGTCGACGGGGAGGCCGTGCTCGGAGGCGACCTCCAGGACCGCCTCCACGTATCCCGCCGGATCCGGGTCGGTGTCCGGGCAGCCGCCGACGACCGCCGCGCCCATCTTCACCGCGTCCCGCAGCAGCGCGAGCCCGTCCGCGCCGGCCACCCCGGTCAGTACGCGGGGCATCGCCACCGCCGTCAGCTCGGCGAGCCCGCGCAGGGAGCGGCGGGCCAGGAGTACGGCGGCGAGCGCCTCGAGCCCCCGCACCTCGCCGACCCGTACGTGCGAGCGCAGCGCCGTGGCACCGTGCCCGAGTTGCAGCAGTGCGGCCTCGGTGGCCCGCCGCTGGACGTCCTCGGCGTCGGAGTCGGGCGGGCCGTCGCCGTCGGCGGACAGGGCGGTGTCGCCGTGGGCGTGGGGTTCGGCGGGGGCGGGGAGGAGCAGGTAGCCGCCGAGGTCGAGGCGGGAGCCGGACGGCCCGGGCACCAGGCTGCCGGGGGTGCCGACCGCCTCGATCCGGTCGCCGCCCAGCCGTACGTCCACCGTCCGGCCGTCGGCGAGCCGGGCCCCGCACAGCAGCAGTCCGGCCGGCCCGGCGGCGGGGAACCCCGGGGCCGCCGAGGGGGCCGGGAAGGGGGAGCGGGGCGGCTGTGGGCGCTCGTCGGGCATCGCACTCCTGGGATCGGGCGCCACGAGGCGGCACGGGCGGACGCGTGAGGCGGAAGGGCCAAGATAAGCCCAAGTAGCGCCGCTACGAGGGCTTCCACACGGCACGGCGAGAGCACGCACCGAACGCCGCTCCTTCTCCCACGGAGATCCATCAGAAGGACCCTAGGACGGCGGCTCGGCGGTGACGGGGAGGAGCGAAATAGTCGTACCGGTGTGGCTCCAGGGGCCCACGAGACCGCCGGGACGGGCCCGGGAACCCGGCCGCCGCAAGCCCTGGAGCCCCGCGGGTACGGGGGAGGAACCGCCGCCGGGACGGGCCCGCGAGACGGCCCGGAACAGGTCGGGCCCCACGGCACGAAACGGATTTGGGCGAACGGCGGGCGACCGTGTAATGTCTTCATCGCTCGCCCCAATAGCTCAGTCGGCAGAGCGTCTCCATGGTAAGGAGAAGGTCAACGGTTCGATTCCGTTTTGGGGCTCTGGTGAGTGAGGTTCCCGTCGCAAGACGGGCTCCGATCGCACCGCAGCGGTGTAGCTCAGTCGGTAGAGCAAGCGGCTCATAATCGCTGTGTCACCGGTTCAAGTCCGGTCACCGCTACTCTCAGTAGCCGATTGCGGGGTCGGTCCTTCGATCGGCTACTCTTTTCTGCGTTCATTCAAGTCAACCGTTCGTCAAGGAGCACTCACGTGGCTGCCACCGACGTCCGCCCGAAGATCACGCTGGCCTGCGTGGAGTGCAAGGAGCGGAACTACATCACCAAGAAGAACCGGCGTAACAACCCGGACCGACTGGAGATGAAAAAGCACTGCCCGCGTTGCAACGCGCACACCGCGCACCGCGAAACGCGATAAACAAGGCTCGTACACGAGGCCGCCCCCGCAGTCCGGGGGGCGGCCTCGCGTCGTTTTGTACGCTCGGCCCACCCAAGCGTTCGTCCAGCCACTCACCCAGCAGCAGGAGGTGCCGAGCCGATGGCGCTCGACCAGTCCTTCGTGGGGCGGTCCTACCCGCCCACCGACCCCTACGAGGTGGGCCGGGAGAAGATCCGTGAGTTCGCGGAGGCCGTGGGGGACGCCAACCCGGCGTACACCGACCCCGAGGCCGCCAGGGCGCTCGGGCACGCCGACGTGATCGCCCCGCCGACCTTCGTCTTCGCGATCACGTTCAAGGCCGCGGGCCAGGTCGTCGAGGACCCGCGGCTCGGACTGGACTACAGCCGCGTCGTGCACGGCGACCAGAAGTTCGCCTACACCCGCCCGGTGCGCGCCGGCGACCGGCTCACGGTCACCTCGACCATCGAGGCGGTCAAGTCCCTGGCGGGCAACGACATCCTGGACATCCGCGGCGAGGTGCACGACGAGTCGGGCGAGCACGTGGTGACCGCCTGGACCAAGCTCGTGGCCCGCGCGGCCGCAGAGGAGGCGTGAGGACGATGACGGCGAAGATCGCGTACGCCGACGTCGAGGTGGGCACCGAGCTGCCCGCGAGGACGTTCCCGGTGTCCCGCGCCACCCTGGTCCGGTACGCCGGTGCCTCCGGCGACTTCAACCCGATCCACTGGAACGAGCGGTTCGCCAAGGAGGTCGGACTGCCGGACGTCATCGCGCACGGCATGTTCACCATGGCCTCGGCGGTCCGCGTGGTCACCGACTGGGCCGGCGACCCGGGCGCGGTCGTCGAGTACGGCGTCCGCTTCACCAAGCCGGTGGTCGTCCCGGACGACGACAAGGGCGCGCTCATCGAGGTCAGCGCCAAGGTCGCCGCCAAGCTCGACGACAACACCGTCCGCGTGGACCTGACCGCGACCAGCGCCGGGCAGAAGGTCCTGGGCATGTCCCGCGCGGTCGTCCGGCTGGCCTGAAGTACGCCGGAACGCGGACGGGCCCGCACCCCTTCGAGGGGGCGGGCCCGTCCGCGTACCGGCGTTCCGGCCGGGCTACGCGTGGCCGTCCCAGTACACCGGGTGGTAGCTCGTGTCGCCCTTCACCTTCACGACCCACATGCGGATCGGGGTGTCCTCCTTGATGTCGCCGGTCTTCCAGGCCGAGCAGTAGAACGAGCTGTGCCCGCGGGTGCTCACCGTGCGGTCGATGTCGCCGTCCCGGCCGATGTCGAGCCGCACCTCGATGCCCCAGCCGTCCGCGATGCTGTCGCACGCCTGGATCGAGTCGCCCGGGGTGGCGTCGCCGTACTGGTCGGTGCCGGGGTCCTGCGACCAGGCCCCCCAGCCGCCGCCCTCGTACGCCCCATAGGTCTTGATCGTCTGGGCGCTGGCCGCGTTGGCCGTCACGACCACCAGTCCGAGCGCGCCCACGAGCAGGGAGGCGGAGCGCATCCAGCGGGTACGCGACTTCTCCGGCTTCACGTGCTGTTCCCCTTCCGTCGGTCGGCGGCTTCCGCTCCGGTCCGAGGGCCGCCTGCGGCGACCCGGTCGCGGTGCCCGCCGAGGTCGCCCTGATCCTAGGGGCGGCTGGTTGACCCTCACATGCCATTTTCGGCGACCGCTTGACGTAGTTAGTGATTGAGCACTAACTTACTCGCATGGTCAGGATGAGCGCGGAGGAGCGGCGCGAGAGCGTCATCCGTGCGGCGACGAGCGAGTTCGCCCGCGGCGGTTACCACGGCACGTCCACCGAGGCGATCGCCAGACGCGTCGGGGTGTCGCAGCCGTACCTCTTCCGGCTCTTCCCGGACAAGCGGGCGATCTTCCGCGCGGCGACCGAACGCTGTACGGCCGAGATCACCGCGACGTTCGAGCGGGCGTCGGAGGGGCTGGAGGGCGAGGAGGCCCTGCATGCCATGGCCAACGCCTATACGGAGCTCATCGCCGACCGGCCCGAGCTGTTGCAGTTGCAGATGCAGATGTACGTCGCCGTGGCCGCCGCCGAGCAGGACGGCGACCGGGAGTTCGGCGAGGCCGTGCGGGCCGAGTGGATGAACATGTGGGACACCGTCCACCTCCCGCTCGGCGCGGACATCGACGAGACGACGACCTTCCTGGCGTACGGGATGCTCGTCAACTGTCTGGTCGCCATGGGGTTCCCGCCCGAGCACCGGGTGTGGGAGGGGCTGTACCCGTCGGCCAGGGTCAAGGGCCGGCTGGAGAAGTAGGGGACGGGGCGGGGGCTTGCGGGTCCGCCGTTCCGTGACGCGTGGGGCCATGAGCCGTGCCGTCGTCTGTCCAGGAAAGTTAGTGGTCAATTACTAAGTTGGGGGAGTCGCCGTGTCACAGCAGACCGCACGCCGGGGAGGGACCGTCTGGGCCCTCCTCCTCACCAGCGCCGCCGGCTTCATGGCGTCGCTCGACAACCTCGTCGTCACCACCGCCCTGCCCTCCATCCGCGAGGATCTCGGCGGCAAGCTGGACGACCTGGAGTGGACCGTGAGCGCCTACACGCTCACCTTCGCCGTCCTCCTCATGTTCGGCGCCGCGCTCGGCGACCGGTTCGGCCGCCGGCGGCTCTTCCTGGCCGGGCTCACCGTCTTCACCGGTGCCTCGGCCGCCGCGGCCATGGCACCCGGCATCGACTCGCTGATCGCCGCCCGGGCCGTGCAGGGCGTCGGGGCGGCCGTCATGATGCCGCTCACCCTGACCCTGCTCACCGCCGCCGTGCCCGCCGCCAAGCGCGGCATGGCCTTCGGCATCTGGGGCGCCGTCAACGGACTCGCCGTCGCCTCCGGACCCCTCATCGGCGGCAGCCTCACCGAACACGTGTCCTGGCACTGGATCTTCTGGCTGAACGTGCCGATAGGCCTCGCCCTGCTGCCGCTCGCCCGGCTGCGCCTCGCCGAGTCCCACGGCACCGGGGCCCCGCTCGACCCGACCGGCACCGTGCTCGTCAGCGGTGGCCTCTTCGGCATCGTCTACGGACTGGTCCGCGGGCCCGCCGACGGCTGGACCAGCGGCCTGGTGCTGACCGGGCTGTTCGCGGGGGCCGCGCTGCTGGCCGGGTTCGTGGTGCACGGGGCGCGGGCCGCCCACCCCATGCTGCCGATGCGGCTGTTCCGCTCCCGCGCCTTCTCCGGCATCAACGCGGCCAGCCTGCTGATGTTCCTCGGCATGTTCGGCTCGATCTTCCTGCTCAGCCAGTACATGCAGGGGGTGCTCGGGTACTCGCCCACCGAGGCGGGGCTGCGGATGCTGCCGTGGACGGGCATGCCGATGCTGATCGCGCCGGTCGCGGGCTATCTCGCCGACCGGATCGGAGGACGGCCGGTCGTCGCCGCGGGGCTCTTCCTCCAGGCGCTGGGGCTCGGGTACCTCGCCGCGGTGGTCACGGCCGACGTGTCGTACGCGGCGCAGTTGCCGGGGCTGATCGTGAGCGGCGTGGGGATGTCCCTGTACTTCGCGCCGGCCTCGCATCTCGTGATGTCGAGCGTGCGGGTGGGGGAGCAGGGGATCGCCTCCGGGGCGAACAACGCGTTGCGTGAGGTCGGGGGCGCGCTCGGAGTCGCCGTGATGTCGTCGATCTTCGCGGCGCAGGGGGGTTACGAGACGGCGGCGTCGTTCGTGGACGGGCTGCGGCCGGCGCTGGTGGTGGGGGCGGGGGTCGTCGCCCTCGCGGGCGGGGCGGCGCTGCTGATCCCGGGGCGGCGGTCGGCAGGGGCCGTGGTGGAGGAGAAGGTCGCCGTGCGGGGGGATGTGCTGGAGGTGGTGGAGGGCTGAGGGCGGGTGGGGTGCGGGCGGTGGGGGTTTTCGCCCCCGCCGCCCCTGCCCTTCCCGTTCTGAAGGGGCTGTGCCCCTTCGACCCCCTGGGCGCCTTCCGGCTCGGGGGGTTCTTCGTTCGTCGGCGGGTGCGGGCCTGTTGTGGTCGATCGCGCGGTTACCCGCGCCCTTGGAGGGCACCGTAGGCTTGTCCGGTGCAGGTACTTCATGATGCTTCGCTCGCGCCCCTGACCACCTTTCGGCTCGGGGGGTCCGTGGACCGGTTGGTCACCGCGGACTCCGACGCCGAGGTGGTCGAGGCCGTGCGGGAGGCCGATGGTTCCGGGACGCCGTTGTTGCTGATCGGCGGGGGATCGAATCTCGTCGTCGGGGACAAGGGGTTCGCCGGGACCGCGCTGCGCATCGCCACCCGCGGGATCGCGCTCGACGGGAACCGGCTGGAGGTCGCGGCGGGCGAGGTGTGGAGCGACGTCGTCACGCGCACCGTCGAGGCCGGGCTCGCCGGGATCGAGTGCCTCGCCGGAATCCCCGGCTCCGCCGGCGCGACCCCCGTGCAGAACGTCGGCGCGTACGGCCAGGAGGTCTCCGCCACCCTCACCGAGGTGATCGCCTACGACCGGCGCGCGGGCGAGACGGTGACCCTCACCAACGAGGAGTGCGCCTTCTCCTACCGGCACAGCCGCTTCAAGGCCGACCCCGAGCGGTACGTCGTCCTGCGCGTCCGGTTCGCACTGGAGGACGCCGGCGGGCTGTCGGCACCCCTGAGGTACGCCGAGACCGCGCGGGCGCTGGGCGTCGAGCCGGGGGAGCGCGTGCCGCTCGCCGACGCGCGCGAGACCGTGCTCAAGCTGCGCGCCGGCAAGGGCATGGTGCTGGACCCCGAGGACCACGACACCTGGTCCGCCGGGTCCTTCTTCACCAACCCGATCCTCGACGACGAGGCCTTCGCGGTGTTCCGCACGCGGGTACGGGAGCGGCTCGGCGACGGCGTCGAGCCCCCGGCCTACCCGGCGGGAGACGGCCGCACCAAGACCTCGGCGGCCTGGCTGATCGACAAGGCAGGCTTCACCAAGGGCTACGGCAGCGGCCCCGCCCGCATCTCCACCAAGCACACCCTCGCCCTCACCAACCGGGGCGGGGCCACCACCGAGGACCTCCTCGCGCTGGCCCGCGAGGTCGTCACCGGCGTCCGCGAGGCGTTCGGCATCACCCTCGTCAACGAGCCGGTGATGATCGGCGTCGATCTCCAGGCGTAGCGGAGGGAACGGCGGCCGGCGGGGCCGCGAGCCAGGCGTCGATCTCCGCCAGAAGCCCGGCCCGTACGTCCTCCGGCGCCGCCGAACCCCGTACCGACTGGCGGGCCAGCTCCGCCAGCTCCGCGTCGGTGAAGCCGTGGTGGCGGCGGGCGATCTCGTACTGGGCCGCCAGGCGTGAGCCGAACAGCAGCGGGTCGTCGGCGCCCAGCGCCATCGGCACGCCCGCCTCGAACAGCGTGCGCAGCGGGACGTCCTCCGGCTTCTCGTAGACGCCGAGCGCCACGTTCGACGCCGGGCACACCTCACAGGTCACGCCCGCCTCGGCCAGACGCGCCAGCAGCCGCGGGTCCTCCGCCGCCCGGACGCCGTGGCCGAGCCGGCCGGCGTGCAGGTCGTCGAGGCAGTCGCGGACCGAGGAGGGGCCGCTCAGCTCGCCGCCGTGCGGGGCCGACAGCAGACCGCCCTCGCGCGCGATGGCGAACGCGCGGTCGAAGTCGCGGGCCATGCCGCGCCGTTCGTCGTTCGACAGCCCGAAGCCGACGATGCCCCGGTCCGCGTACCGCACCGCCAGCCGGGCCAGCGTGCGAGCGTCCAGCGGGTGCTTCATGCGGTTCGCGGCCACCAGGACGCGCATGTCGAGGCCCGTGTCCCGGCGCGCCGAGTCGACCGCGTCCAGGATGATCTCCAGCGCCGGGATCAGCCCGCCCAGGCGCGGGGCGTACGACGTCGGGTCCACCTGGATCTCCAGCCACCGGGAGCCGTCCCGCAGATCCTCCTCGGCCGCCTCCCGCACCAGCCGCCGGATGTCGTCCGGCTCCCGCAGGCACGAGCGGGCGGCGTCGTACAGCCGCTGGAAGCGGAACCAGCCGCGTTCGTCCGTCGCCCGCAGTCTCGGCGGCTCGCCGCCGAGGAGGGCCTCGGTCAGCGCGTCGGGCAGGCGCACGCCGTACTTGTCGGCGAGTTCCAGCAGGGTGGCGGGCCGCATCGACCCGGTGAAGTGCAGATGCAGATGGGCCTTCGGCAGCTCGGAGACATCGCGGGCACCGCGTTGCTCGGAGAGTTCACGTACACGCTCCATTGCATGATCCTGCCGCACGCCCGGCCCGTCCCGGTACCGCTTTCCCCGATAGTGGTCTTGCTCGCACAGACGAACGCGGGCCAACCCACTCACATGAGTAGGTTGGCCCGCACGCGCGCGTGGAGGTCGAGAACCTCAGTCCCGCGCCTCCGCCAGCAGCTTCTGGACGCGGCTCACGCCCTCGACGAGGTCCTCGTCGCCGAGCGCGTACGACAGCCGCAGATAGCCCGGCGTGCCGAAGGCCTCGCCCGGGACGACCGCGACCTCGGCCTCCTCCAGGATGAGCGCGGCCAGCTCCACCGTGGACTGCGGGCGCTTGCCGCGGATCTCCTTGCCGAGGAGTTCCTTGACCGAGGGGTACGCGTAGAAGGCGCCCTCCGGCTCGGGGCAGAGCACGCCGTCGATCTCGTTGAGCATCCGCACGATGAGCTTGCGGCGCCGGTCGAAGGCCTCGCGCATCTGTGCGACCGCGGACAGGTCACCGGAGACGGCGGCCAGCGCGGCGACCTGGGCCACGTTGTTCACGTTCGACGTGGCGTGCGACTGGAGGTTGGTGGCCGCCTTGACGACGTCCTTGGGGCCGATGATCCAGCCCACCCGCCAGCCCGTCATCGCGTACGTCTTGGCCACGCCGTTGACGACGACGCACTTGTCGCGCAGCTCGGGCAGGAGCGCCGGGAGCGACGTGAACGTGGCGTCGCCGTAGACGAGGTGCTCGTAGATCTCGTCGGTGAGCACCCACAGGCCGTGCTCGACGGCCCAGCGGCCGATCGCCTCCGCCTCGGCCTCTCCGTAGACCGCGCCCGTCGGGTTGGACGGGGAGACGAACAGCACGCACTTGGTCTTCTCGGTGCGCGCGGCCTCGAGCTGCTCCACGCTCACCCGGTAGCCGGTGGTCTCGTCCGCGACGACCTCCACCGGGACGCCGCCGGCCAGCCGGATCGACTCGGGGTACGTCGTCCAGTACGGAGCCGGGACGATGACCTCGTCGCCCGGGTCGAGGATCGCGGCGAAGGCGTTGTAGATGGCCTGCTTGCCGCCGTTGGTGACGAGGATCTGCGACGGGTCGACCTCGTAGTGCGAGTCGCGCAGCGTCTTCGCGGCGATCGCGGCCTTCAGCTCGGGCAGCCCGCCGGCCGGGGTGTACCGGTGGTACTTCGGGTTCTTGCACGCCTCGACGGCGGCCTCGACGATGTAGTCCGGCGTCGGGAAGTCGGGCTCACCGGCGCCGAAGCCGATCACCGGGCGCCCGGCGGCCTTGAGGGCCTTCGCCTTGGCGTCCACGGCGAGGGTGGCGGATTCGGAGATCGCGCCGATGCGCGCGGAGACCCGGCGCTCGGTGGGAGGGGTTGCAGCGCTCATGGCACCCATCGTTCCAGACCGGAAACCGCCCCGGCACGCGGGTTTCACGGACTGAACACGGAGTGGACAGCGGGCGGACAACCATACGTATCCGCCGCGCGCGGCGGGAGCCCGATCACCGTACGGGCGCTTTCCGTTCGACGCCCGGCCGTGGACCACGTACACTCCTACGTCGTTGGCCTCCTGCGGGCCGCGTCGAGCCGGTGCACGCCTGGCACTCGGACGGATGCGGTACGTTGGGGGACGGACAAAGGGTCGTAGCTCAATTGGTAGAGCACTGGTCTCCAAAACCAGCGGTTGGGGGTTCAAGTCCCTCCGGCCCTGCTACACACTCCTTCATCGAGGATGTGTGCTGCAGAGTACGTACTTCATGCACCCGCCGTGCGGCTCAACCGGGCGCGGCACGGCCACGACCCGGGATCAGGTGAGGATGAATGACGGACGCCGTGGGCTCCCTCGACACGCCTGACGCCCAGGACGAGGTGACGGAGAGCAAGAAGGGGCGCAAGGGTGGCAAGCGGGGCAAGAAGGGCCCGCTCAAGCGCCTCGCCCTCTTCTACCGCCAGATCGTCGCGGAACTCCGCAAGGTCGTCTGGCCGTCGCGCAACCAGCTGACGTCGTACACCACCGTGGTGATCTTCTTCGTTGCCATCATGATCGGTCTGGTGACCGTGATTGACTATGGCTTCAACCACGCAGCGAAGTACGTCTTCGGCTGAGCCCGGAGCGAAGGGCGCCGTGTCCGGCGCCCCTTTCGCATGTTCCACCCCTCTGTATCCAGGAAGAAGCAGCCACAGTGTCTGACCCGAACCTGAACGACGCCATCGAGCCGGTCGAGTCCGTGGAGGACGAGCTCGACACCGTCGAGGGCGCGGACACCGGGGACGCCGAGGAGTCCACCGAGGCCCAGGCTGCCGAGGCCGCCGCACACGAGGCCGCCGCCGAGCACGCCGCCGGCGACGAGGACACCGTCGAGGACGACGACACCGTCGAGGACGCCGAGGACGACGACACGGCGGTGGCGGACACCGACGAGACGGACACCGACGACGAAGCGGCCGTCGAGGCCGAGCCGGAGCCCGTGCTCGACCCGGTCGCCGCGCTCCGCGAGGAGCTGCGCACGCTGCCCGGCGACTGGTACGTGATCCACACCTACGCGGGCTACGAGAAGCGCGTGAAGGCCAACCTGGAGCAGCGCGCCGTCTCGCTGAACGTCGAGGAGTTCATCTACCAGGCCGAGGTGCCCGAGGAAGAGATCGTCCAGATCAAGAACGGCGAGCGCAAGACCGTCCGGCAGAACAAGCTGCCCGGTTACGTCCTCGTCCGGATGGATCTGACGAACGAGTCCTGGGGCGTCGTCCGCAACACCCCCGGCGTCACGGGCTTCGTGGGCAACGCCTACGACCCGTACCCGCTCTCCCTGGACGAGATCGTGAAGATGCTCGCCCCGGAGGCCGAGGAGAAGGCCGCCCGCGAGGCCGCCGAGGCCGAGGGCAAGCCGGCCCCGCAGCGCAAGGTCGAGGTCCAGGTGCTGGACTTCGAGGTCGGCGACTCGGTCACCGTCACCGACGGCCCCTTCGCCACCCTCCAGGCGACCATCAACGAGATCAACGCCGACTCGAAGAAGGTCAAGGGCCTCGTCGAGATCTTCGGCCGCGAGACCCCGGTCGAGCTGAGCTTCGACCAGATCCAGAAGAACTGACCTTCTGGTTCCCCCACGTCCGAGCAGGTCAGACGGTCGCCTCGGTGACCGTCTGACCTGCTCGGTTTTCAGCCGCACATGTATACCCGTTATCGTTGTGCGGTATGCCTGCGTCCGGGTGGTCCCCGGAGGCGGGCAGGACCCGAATCGAAAGGACCCGGAGAGCCATGCCTCCCAAGAAGAAGAAGGTCACGGGGCTCATCAAGCTCCAGATCCAGGCCGGTGCCGCCAACCCGGCTCCGCCGGTCGGCCCCGCGCTGGGTCAGCACGGTGTCAACATCATGGAGTTCTGCAAGGCCTACAACGCCGCGACCGAGTCGCAGCGCGGCTGGGTCATCCCGGTGGAGATCACGGTCTACGAGGACCGTTCCTTCACCTTCATCACCAAGACGCCGCCGGCCGCCAAGATGATCCTCAAGGCCGCGGGCGTGGAGAAGGGCTCCGGCGAGCCGCACAAGACCAAGGTCGCCAAGATCACCCAGGCGCAGGTCCGCGAGATCGCCCAGACCAAGCTGCCCGACCTCAACGCCAACGACCTGGACGCTGCCTCGAAGATCATCGCGGGCACCGCGCGTTCCATGGGCGTCACGGTCGAGGGCTGAACCACCCTCGGGCGACCCCAGCCCCGTAGTACCCGTAGCACCGTGGCAGGGCCTGCTCGGCCCGTACCACGACTCCTCAAACGAACACAGGAGCAGTTGTGAGCAAGCGCAGCAAGGCTCTCCGCGCTGCGGACGCCAAGATCGACCGGGAGAAGCTGTACGCCCCGCTCGAGGCCGTCCGTCTCGCCAAGGAGACCTCCACCTCGAAGTTCGACGGCACCGTCGAGGTCGCCTTCCGCCTGGGTGTCGACCCGCGCAAGGCGGACCAGATGGTCCGTGGCACCGTGAACCTCCCGCACGGCACCGGCAAGACCGCCCGGGTCCTGGTCTTCGCGACCGGTGACCGTGCCGAGGCCGCGCGTGCCGCGGGCGCCGACATCGTCGGCGCCGACGAGCTCATCGACGAGGTGTCCAAGGGCCGCCTGGACTTCGACGCCGTCGTCGCCACCCCGGACCTCATGGGCAAGGTCGGCCGCCTGGGCCGCGTGCTCGGTCCCCGTGGTCTGATGCCGAACCCGAAGACCGGCACCGTCACCCCGGACGTCGTGAAGGCCGTCAACGACATCAAGGGCGGCAAGATCGAGTTCCGCGTCGACAAGCACTCGAACCTGCACTTCATCATCGGCAAGGCGTCCTTCGACGACACCAAGCTGGTGGAGAACTACGGTGCGGCGCTGGAGGAGATCCTCCGGCTGAAGCCGTCCGCCGCCAAGGGCCGGTACATCAAGAAGGCCGCCCTCAGCACCACGATGGGCCCGGGCATCCAGCTCGACCCGAACCGCACCCGCAACCTCCTCGTCGAGGAGGACCCGGCCGCGGTCTGAGCCGACGGCTCGCCCCAGCGGTCACACCGACGGGCCTCGCACCTTCCTGGGTGCGGGGTCCGTTTGTTTTTTGTTCAACGAATTGGCGTAAATGCCGGGCGGCGGCGGTCGGCCTCATGGAAAATCGTAAGATCATTCGAACTTCCTGTGGCGATCTCATGTCCTGTCTGTACGCGAGCCATCGGTCGCCTGTGTTCCATGGGGGAAACATGAACAACAGATCCGTACGTCTGCCCGTCGGCGCGGGGCTGGCCGCCCTGCTGCTGGCCGCAGGAGCGGTGAGCTGCGGCAAGGGCGAGGAGGCGGCGGACAAGTCCCCCGCCATGACGCCGGCGGCGGCCGTGGCGAAGGTCGCGAAGAAGTCGGAACAGATCACGTCCATGCACTACCGCATGAAGGGCAGCATCCCGGGGCAGGGCCGCATCGAGGCGGAGGCCGACATGCGGATGAAGCCCGAGCCCGCGATGAGCATGAGGATGTTCCTGCCCGGGAAGACCGACCTGCCCATGGAGGTCCGGCTCATCGACAAGGCCATCTACGTCGACGGGGGCGAAGACGCCGCCAAGGAGATGGACGGCAAGAACTGGATCAAGTTCGATTTGTCCGGGACGGAGGCCGGAAAGCAACTGGACCAGATGGGCGGACTGGGCGCGGCCTCCCAGGCCGAGCAGAGCCCGACGGCCCAGTCGAACATCCTCGCCGGCGCCGACGACGTCAAGAAGATCGACACCGTGACCGTCGGAGGCGTCAGGACCACGCACTACAGGGGCACCGTCGCCGTGGACGACATGGAGAAGCCGGCCTTCACGAAGAGCGGGGTGACCGAGGAGCAGCGCCGCAAGGCCGTCGAGCAGTACCGGACGATGGGCGTCGACAGACTCACCATGGACATGTGGGTCGGCGGCGACGACCGCATGAAGCAGTTCCGCATGCGGGCCGACGCCGACAAGGGGCCGATGGACATGACCTTCACCGTCCTCGACTACAACAAGCCCGTGAAGGTCACCGCCCCGCCGGCCGGGAAGACCGCCGACCTGGCCGAGATGCTGAAGGGGCTCCAGGACGCCTGAGCCGCGTGTCCCGAGCCGCGGAACGGGGCGGATTTGCCTGCCGCCGTCCCGTTCCCGTACGCTTCCACAGAAGCCAAAGACCGCTGGTCGTTGCCGTGCGCTCGTAAGAGGGCGCGGTGGCCGAAGGATCCGCTGAACAGCGGACGACCCGCGCAGGTGACAGTGGATGAGTTCCCTTCGGTCCGCGCCCCGGGCGTGTGACAAAAGGTCGAGCCACGCCCCGTGCGCCTGCGCCGGGGCGTTTCGTTTTCCCCAGTCCTCCTTCGGGTCCGCGCGGTCCGAATCACCCGGAAGGAGGCCGAGGCTCTATGGCGACGCCCGAAAAGGCTGCCGCGGTTGCCGAGCTGACGGACAAGTTCCGCAGCTCCAACGCCGCCGTGCTGACCGAGTACCGCGGTCTCACCGTGGCGCAGCTCAAGACGCTGCGCCGTTCGCTCGGTGAGAACGCCCAGTACGCCGTGGTGAAGAACACGCTGACCAAGATTGCGGCCAACGAGGCCGGGATCACGCTCGACGACCAGCTCTTCGCTGGTCCGACGGCCGTCGCCTTCGTCACCGGTGACCCGGTGGAGTCGGCGAAGGGTCTGCGCGACTTCGCCAAGGACAACCCGAATCTTGTCATCAAGGGCGGTGTCCTTGACGGCAAGATGATGTCCGCCGACGAGATCAAGAAGCTCGCGGACCTCGAGTCCCGCGAGGTTCTGCTCTCCAAGCTGGCAGGTGCCTTCAAGGGCAAGCAGTCCCAGGCTGCTCAGCTCTTCCAGGCGCTCCCCTCGAAGCTCGTCCGCACCGTGGACGCGCTCCGTGCCAAGCAGGACGAGCAGGGCGGTGCCGAGTAATTCGGCTCGCTTTCTGACCCGGGCCGCCTGAACACGGCACGGGTCGCAGCGGGCCCGACGTACGCCCGCCACACCCCGTACATCCGGCACCTGCCGAATTAGTGGAAGGACCGCCATCATGGCGAAGCTCAGCCAGGACGACCTGCTCGCCCAGTTCGAGGAGATGACCCTCATCGAGCTCTCCGAGTTCGTGAAGGCCTTCGAGGAGAAGTTCGACGTCACCGCCGCCGCCGCGGTCGCCGTCGCGGGCCCGGCCCAGGGTGGCCCGGCCGCCCCGGTCGAGGAGGAGAAGGACGAGTTCGACGTCATCCTCACCGGTGCCGGCGACAAGAAGATCCAGGTCATCAAGGTCGTGCGCGAGCTGACCTCCCTCGGCCTGAAGGAGGCCAAGGACCTGGTCGACGGTGCGCCGAAGCCGGTTCTGGAGAAGGTCAACAAGGAGGCCGCGGACAAGGCGAAGGAGTCCCTCGAGGGCGCCGGCGCGTCGGTCGAGGTCAAGTAAGACCTCACCTCTCGTTCGCAGAGAAGCCCGCGTGGAGCACTGGCTCCGCGCGGGCTTCCCGCGTTCCCGGCGCCCTGGAGAGGGGCGTGGGGGACTGCGCGGAACGGGGCCGGAGTCCCGTGCCGGGGGTGCGGGGGCGGAGCCCCTGTAACGCCCGCGCACCCAGGAGCGATCATCCAATCGGGTGGTCGCTCACCGGCATTCCGAGGCGCCGGCGGCAGCCGCCTTGCACCCCCCGCCCCGGGGGGTAGGGTGATCTTCGTCGTGCCTCCAGGCACCCCTCGGTGCCTGCTGCACATGACGACGGCAGCAACCGGTTTGGGCAAGGGGGGCCTTGACGAACCGCACGCAGCGCGCAATTCTCAGGACGCGTCGTCACAACGATCCGAATCCGAGGCATGGATCGGCGACGAAGAGGGCAGTATCGATGTGCATCGAGGGCGTGGCTTGCCGCAGGTGTTGAGGAACAACGAGGGCCTCCGAGTGCCCGTAGACCCGCACTGGACATCAGTGTGCCAACTGGCTACACTGTCCCTTTGCGCTGCCTGTTAGCTGCTTCCTGCCCGTCACCAGGAGCATGCCCTCATTCGAGCCCGGCGACTGGATCGTCCCTGACCTGGCCTTTTGGCCGACCTCAGGAACCCCTGTCCCGGTGTCCCGGTGAGGTACCGGGACGCGCGTAGTGAGTCCGAGCCCTCGGAAGGACCCCCTCTTGGCCGCCTCGCGCAACGCCTCGACCGCGAATACGAACAACGCTGCCAGCACCGCCCCGCTGCGCATCTCCTTTGCAAAGATCAAGGAGCCCCTCGAGGTTCCGAACCTTCTCGCGCTGCAAACCGAGAGCTTCGACTGGCTGCTCGGCAACGACGCGTGGAAGGCTCGCGTCGAGTCGGCTCTGGAGTCCGGTCAGGACGTCCCCACCAAGTCCGGTCTGGAGGAGATCTTCGAGGAGATCTCCCCGATCGAGGACTTCTCCGGGTCGATGTCGCTGACCTTCCGCGACCACCGCTTCGAGCCGCCGAAGAACAGCATCGACGAGTGCAAGGAGCGCGACTTCACGTTCGCCGCCCCGCTCTTCGTCACCGCCGAGTTCACCAACAACGAGACCGGCGAGATCAAGTCCCAGACCGTCTTCATGGGCGACTTCCCGCTCATGACGAACAAGGGCACCTTCGTCATCAACGGCACCGAGCGTGTCGTGGTGTCGCAGCTGGTCCGTTCGCCGGGCGTCTACTTCGACTCCTCCATCGACAAGACGTCCGACAAGGACATCTTCTCGGCCAAGATCATCCCGTCCCGGGGTGCCTGGCTGGAGATGGAGATCGACAAGCGCGACATGGTCGGTGTGCGCATCGACCGCAAGCGCAAGCAGTCCGTCACCGTCCTGCTCAAGGCGCTCGGCTGGACGACCGAGCAGATCCTCGAGGAGTTCGGCGAGTACGAGTCCATGCGCGCCACCCTGGAGAAGGACCACACCCAGGGCCAGGACGACGCGCTGCTCGACATCTACCGCAAGCTGCGTCCGGGCGAGCCCCCCACGCGGGAGGCCGCGCAGACGCTGCTCGAGAACCTCTACTTCAACCCCAAGCGCTACGACCTCGCCAAGGTCGGCCGCTACAAGGTCAACAAGAAGCTGGGCGCCGACGCGCCGCTGGACGCCGGCATCCTGACCGTCGAGGACATCATCTCGACGATCAAGTACCTGGTGCAGCTGCACGCCGGTGAGACCGAGACCGTCGGGGACAACGGCCAGCCGGTCGTCGTCGAGACCGACGACATCGACCACTTCGGCAACCGCCGTCTGCGCAGCGTCGGCGAGCTCATCCAGAACCAGGTCCGCACGGGTCTGGCGCGGATGGAGCGCGTGGTGCGCGAGCGCATGACGACCCAGGACGTCGAGGCGATCACGCCGCAGACCCTGATCAACATCCGGCCGGTCGTCGCCTCCATCAAGGAGTTCTTCGGCACCAGCCAGCTGTCGCAGTTCATGGACCAGAACAACCCGCTGTCGGGTCTCACCCACAAGCGCCGTCTGTCGGCCCTTGGCCCGGGTGGTCTCTCCCGTGAGCGGGCCGGCTTCGAGGTCCGTGACGTGCACCCCTCGCACTACGGCCGCATGTGCCCGATCGAGACGCCCGAAGGCCCGAACATCGGTCTGATCGGCTCGCTCGCCTCCTACGGCCGGGTCAACGCGTTCGGCTTCGTCGAGACGCCGTACCGCAAGGTCGTCGACGGCCAGGTCACCGACGAGGTGGACTACCTGACCGCCGACGAGGAGGACCGCTTCGTCATCGCGCAGGCCAACGCCACGCTCAACGACGACATGCGGTTCGCCGAGGCCCGCGTCCTGGTCCGCCGCCGCGGCGGCGAGGTCGACTACGTCGGCCCCGAGGACGTGGACTACATGGACGTCTCGCCGCGCCAGATGGTGTCGGTCGCGACCGCCATGATCCCGTTCCTGGAGCACGACGACGCCAACCGTGCCCTCATGGGCGCGAACATGATGCGTCAGGCTGTGCCCCTCATCAAGAGCGAGGCCCCGCTCGTCGGCACCGGCATGGAGTACCGCTCCGCCGTCGACGCCGGCGACGTGGTCAAGGCCGAGAAGGACGGTGTGGTCCAGGAGGTCTCCGCGGACTACATCACCACCGCCAACGACGACGGCACGTACATCACGTACCGCCTGGCCAAGTTCTCCCGGTCCAACCAGGGCACCTCGGTCAACCAGAAGGTCATCGTCAACGAGGGCGACCGCGTCATCACGGGCCAGGTGCTCGCCGACGGCCCGGCCACCCAGAACGGCGAGATGGCGCTCGGCAAGAACCTGCTCGTCGCGTTCATGCCGTGGGAGGGTCACAACTACGAGGACGCGATCATCCTGTCGCAGCGCCTCGTCCAGGACGACGTCCTCTCCTCGATCCACATCGAGGAGCACGAGGTCGACGCCCGTGACACCAAGCTCGGCCCCGAGGAGATCACCCGGGACATCCCGAACGTCTCCGAGGAGGTCCTCGCCGACCTCGACGAGCGCGGCATCATCCGCATCGGTGCCGAGGTCATCGCCGGCGACATCCTGGTCGGCAAGGTCACGCCCAAGGGCGAGACCGAGCTGACCCCGGAGGAGCGCCTGCTGCGCGCCATCTTCGGCGAGAAGGCCCGTGAGGTCCGCGACACCTCGCTGAAGGTGCCGCACGGCGAGACCGGCAAGGTCATCGGCGTGCGCGTCTTCGACCGTGAGGAGGGCGACGAGCTTCCCCCCGGTGTGAACCAGCTGGTGCGCGTGTACGTGGCGCAGAAGCGCAAGATCACCGACGGTGACAAGCTCGCCGGCCGGCACGGCAACAAGGGCGTCATCTCCAAGATCCTGCCGATCGAGGACATGCCGTTCCTGGAGGACGGCACCCCGGTCGACATCATCCTCAACCCCCTCGGCGTCCCGTCCCGCATGAACCCGGGACAGGTCCTGGAGATCCACCTCGGCTGGCTCGCCAGCCGCGGCTGGGACGTCTCCGGCCTCGCGGAGGA
Organism: Streptomyces sp. NRRL F-6676; assembly: GCF_000725625.1. Classification (GTDB taxonomy): domain Bacteria; phylum Actinomycetota; class Actinomycetes; order Streptomycetales; family Streptomycetaceae; genus Streptomyces. Next base: position 52,779 of record NZ_JOHS01000031.1, on the reverse strand, counting down.
GTGGGCGCAGCGGCTCCAGGTCATCGGCGCCGACAACGTCCAGCCCGGCACCAACGTCGCCACCCCGGTGTTCGACGGCGCCCGTGAGGACGAACTGGCGGGTCTGCTCCAGCACACCATCCCCAACCGGGACGGCGAGCGCATGGTGCAGCCCACCGGCAAGGCGAGGCTGTTCGACGGCCGCTCCGGCGAGCCGTTCCCGGCGCCGATCTCGGTCGGCTACATGTACATCCTCAAGCTGCACCACCTGGTCGACGACAAGCTGCACGCCCGTTCGACCGGTCCGTACTCGATGATCACCCAGCAGCCGCTGGGTGGTAAGGCCCAGTTCGGTGGCCAGCGCTTCGGCGAGATGGAGGTGTGGGCGCTGGAGGCGTACGGCGCCGCGTACGCCCTCCAGGAGCTGCTGACCATCAAGTCCGACGACGTCACCGGCCGCGTGAAGGTCTACGAGGCCATCGTCAAGGGCGAGAACATCCCCGAGCCCGGCATCCCCGAGTCCTTCAAGGTGCTCATCAAGGAGATGCAGTCCCTGTGCCTCAACGTGGAGGTGCTGTCCAGCGACGGCATGTCCATCGAGATGCGCGACACCGACGAGGACGTCTTCCGCGCGGCGGAGGAGCTCGGCATCGACCTGTCCCGGCGCGAGCCGAGCAGCGTCGAAGAGGTCTGACGGGAGTCAGGCGGGGCCTCTCGTGCAGAGGCCCCGCCGATCCCGCGACCCCCGTTTCAGACCACAGACTTACAACCCTGAGAGGGATTGACGCATAGTGCTCGACGTCAACTTCTTCGACGAGCTCCGGATCGGCCTGGCCACCGCTGACGACATCCGTCAGTGGAGCCACGGCGAGGTCAAGAAGCCCGAGACGATCAACTACCGCACCCTCAAGCCGGAAAAGGACGGGCTCTTCTGCGAGAAGATCTTCGGCCCCACCCGGGACTGGGAGTGCTACTGCGGCAAGTACAAGCGCGTCCGCTTCAAGGGCATCATCTGTGAGCGCTGCGGCGTCGAGGTGACCCGCGCCAAGGTGCGCCGTGAGCGGATGGGCCACATCGAGCTGGCCGCTCCCGTCACCCACATCTGGTACTTCAAGGGCGTTCCGTCGCGCCTCGGTTACCTGCTCGACCTCGCTCCGAAGGACCTGGAGAAGGTCATCTACTTCGCGGCGTACATGATCACGTACGTCGACGAGGAGCGCCGCACCCGCGACCTGCCCTCCCTGGAGGCGCACGTCTCCGTCGAGCGGCAGCAGGTCGAGAACCGCCGCGACGCCGACCTGGAGGCCCGCGCCAAGAAGCTCGAGACCGACCTGGCCGAGCTCGAGGCCGAGGGCGCCAAGGCCGATGTGCGCCGCAAGGTGCGCGAGGGCGCCGAGCGCGAGATGAAGCAGCTGCGCGACCGCGCGCAGCGCGAGATCGACCGCCTCGACGAGGTGTGGACCCGGTTCAAGAACCTCAAGGTCCAGGACCTCGAGGGCGACGAGCTGCTCTACCGCGAGCTGCGCGACCGCTTCGGCACCTACTTCGACGGCTCGATGGGTGCCGCGGCGCTCCAGAAGCGCCTGGAGTCCTTCGACCTCGACGAGGAGGCCGAGAGGCTCCGCGAGATCATCCGCACCGGCAAGGGCCAGAAGAAGACCCGTGCCCTGAAGCGGCTGAAGGTCGTCTCCGCGTTCCTCCAGACCTCCAACAGCCCCAAGGGCATGGTCCTGGACTGCGTCCCGGTCATCCCGCCGGACCTGCGTCCGATGGTGCAGCTGGACGGTGGCCGCTTCGCGACCTCCGACCTGAACGACCTGTACCGCCGTGTCATCAACCGCAACAACCGCCTGAAGCGGCTTCTCGACCTCGGCGCGCCCGAGATCATCGTGAACAACGAGAAGCGCATGCTCCAGGAGGCCGTCGACGCGCTCTTCGACAACGGCCGCCGCGGCCGCCCGGTCACGGGCCCCGGCAACCGTCCGCTGAAGTCGCTGTCCGACATGCTCAAGGGCAAGCAGGGCCGCTTCCGTCAGAACCTGCTCGGCAAGCGCGTGGACTACTCCGCGCGTTCCGTGATCGTCGTCGGTCCGCAGCTCAAGCTGCACCAGTGCGGTCTGCCGAAGGCGATGGCGCTGGAGCTGTTCAAGCCGTTCGTGATGAAGCGCCTGGTCGACCTGAACCACGCGCAGAACATCAAGAGCGCCAAGCGCATGGTCGAGCGCGGCCGCACCGTGGTGTACGACGTCCTCGAAGAGGTCATCGCCGAGCACCCGGTGCTGCTGAACCGTGCGCCCACCCTGCACCGCCTCGGCATCCAGGCCTTCGAGCCGCAGCTGGTCGAGGGCAAGGCCATCCAGATCCACCCGCTCGTCTGCACCGCGTTCAACGCGGACTTCGACGGTGACCAGATGGCCGTGCACCTGCCGCTGTCCGCGGAGGCGCAGGCCGAGGCCCGCATCCTGATGCTGTCCTCGAACAACATCCTCAAGCCCGCCGACGGCCGTCCGGTGACGATGCCGACCCAGGACATGGTCCTCGGTCTGTTCTTCCTCACCACCGACGGCGAGATGCGGGACACCAAGGGCGAGGGCCGGGCCTTCGGCTCCACCGCCGAGGCGACCATGGCGTTCGACGCCGGCGAGCTGGCCCTCCAGTCGCCCGTCGACATCCGCTTCCCGGTGGGCACCATCCCGCCGCGCGGCTGGACCCCGCCGGTCTCCGAGGAGGACGACGCCGACGCCGCCGCCTGGCAGCAGGGCGACCCGTTCCGCCTGCGGACCACGCTGGGCCGCGCGCTCTTCAACGAGCTGCTGCCCGAGGACTACCCGTTCGTCGACTACTCGGTGGGCAAGAAGCAGCTCGGCGAGATCGTCAACGACCTGGCCGAGCGTTACCCGAAGGTGGTCGTGGCGGCGACGCTCGACAACCTGAAGGCGGCCGGCTTCTACTGGGGCACCCGCTCCGGCGTCACCGTGGCCATCTCCGACGTCGTCGTTCCCGAGGCGAAGAAGGAGATCGTCAAGGGCTACGAGGCGCAGGACGAGAAGGTCCAGAAGCAGTACGAGCGCGGTCTGATCACCAAGGAAGAGCGCACGCAGGAGCTCATCGCGATCTGGACCAAGGCGACCAACGAGGTCGCCGAGGCGATGAACGCGAACTTCCCGAAGACGAACCCCATCTTCATGATGGTCGACTCGGGTGCGCGCGGAAACATGATGCAGATGCGTCAGATCGCCGGTATGCGCGGTCTGGTGTCCAACGCCAAGAACGAGACGATCCCGCGTCCCATCAAGGCGTCCTTCCGTGAGGGCCTCTCCGTCCTGGAGTACTTCATCTCCACGCACGGTGCCCGTAAGGGTCTGGCGGACACCGCCCTGCGTACGGCCGACTCGGGTTACCTCACCCGTCGTCTGGTCGACGTCTCGCAGGACGTCATCATCCGCGAGGAGGACTGCGGCACCGACCGCGGTCTGCGCCTCAAGATCGCCGAGCGCGGTGCGGACGGCGTGCTGAGCAAGACCGAGGACGTCGAGACGTCCGTGTACGCGCGCTGCCTCGCCGAGGACATCGTCGTCGAGGGCAAGGTGCTGGCCCCGGCCGGCACCGACCTGGGCGACGTCCTCATCGAGGAGCTCGTCAGGCACGGCGTCGAGGAGGTCAAGACCCGCTCGGTCCTGACCTGCGAGTCCGCCGTCGGCACCTGCGCCATGTGCTACGGCCGTTCGCTGGCCACCGGCAAGCTGGTCGACATCGGTGAGGCGGTCGGCATCATCGCCGCCCAGTCCATCGGTGAGCCCGGCACCCAGCTGACGATGCGTACCTTCCACACCGGTGGTGTGGCCGGTGACGACATCACGCAGGGTCTGCCGCGTGTCGTCGAGCTCTTCGAGGCCCGTACCCCGAAGGGTGTCGCCCCGATCTCCGAGGCCTCCGGCCGGGTGCGGATCGAGGAGACCGAGAAGACCAAGAAGATCGTCGTCACCCCGGACGACGGCAGCGACGAGACGGCGTTCCCGATCTCCAAGCGTGCCCGTCTGCTGGTCTCCGAGGGCGACCACGTCGACGTGGGCCAGAAGCTCACGGTGGGTGCCACCAACCCGCACGACGTGCTGCGCATCCTCGGTCAGCGCGCGGTCCAGGTGCACCTGGTCGGCGAGGTCCAGAAGGTCTACAACTCGCAGGGCGTGTCGATCCACGACAAGCACATCGAGATCATCATCCGGCAGATGCTCCGCCGGGTGACGATCATCGAGTCCGGCGACGCGGAGCTGCTGCCGGGCGAGCTCGTCGAGCGCGGCAAGTTCGAGACCGAGAACCGTCGTGTGGTCCAGGAGGGCGGACACCCGGCCTCCGGCCGTCCGCAGCTGATGGGTATCACCAAGGCCTCGCTGGCGACGGAGTCCTGGCTGTCGGCCGCCTCCTTCCAGGAGACGACCAGGGTCCTGACGGACGCGGCGATCAACGCCAAGTCCGACAGCCTCATCGGCCTCAAGGAGAACGTCATCATCGGTAAGCTCATCCCGGCCGGTACGGGTCTGTCCCGCTACCGCAACATCCGGGTCGAGCCGACCGAGGAGGCCAAGGCGGCGATGTACTCGGCCGTCGGCTACGACGACATCGACTACTCGCCGTTCGGCACGGGCTCCGGCCAGGCGGTGCCGCTGGAGGACTACGACTACGGTCCGTACAACCAGTAAGCGGTCGGTAGGCGCGGTCGAGGGCCGCGCCGGCGGTTCGTGAGCACGCGACGGGCGGTCACCCCCAGGGGTGGCCGCCCGTCGGCGTGTGCGGCCTCCTCACGCCCTCGGAGGTGTCTTCCGGCGGGGAGGGAACCATCGCGCATCGGGGCGCGTTTGGAGATGATGGAGGCCATACCGCCGCCGGGGGAGGTGTTCCGTGACATATCCGACACCGTGGCAGCCGTGGAGCGGGCAGAACGCGCAGCACGGCTCGTCGATGCTCGCGTCCCACGCGGACCGGGAGCGGGCCGTCGACGTCCTCAGAGCGGGGTTCAGCGAGGGCCGGCTTCAGCAGCCCGAACTGGAAAAGCGCATCGCGCGGGCGTACGAGGCGCGGACGGTGGGGGAGCTGGGACTGCTCGTCGCCGACCTGCCGCAGGGGCCGGTCCCGATGCAGCCCGCCGTGGCCGCGGCCCCCGTGCCGCGTACGTTCCTGCCGGCGCCGACGCTGCCGCCGCCCAACAACGGCAAGGCCGTGGGCGCCCTGGTGTGCGGCATCCTGACGACGATGACGGCGGGGCTGACGGGTATCCCCGCCGTGGTGCTGGGCCACACGGCCCGCAGCGAGATACGCCGGACGGGCGAGGGGGGCGACGGCTTCGCGCTGGCCGGCCTGATCCTGGGCTGGCTGTCGATCGCGGGCTGGACGCTGTTCCTGATCTTCGTGATCGCGGCGGCGTCGATGTCCACCTGAACGCTGCGGCGGTGTCCGTGGGGGCCCGGCCGTGGCGGAGTTGTTTTGACCGCAGGCAATGAGGTAGGTACGCTCAGACCTTGTGCCTGGGGTGTGCCCTGGCCCTCGTGCGTGCCTGCACCCGTACGGGGAGCCGTCACCGGCCACCGTAATCTGCGCCTTTTCTGCCTCGCGGCGGGGATCCGCAGTATTCGACACACCCGACCGCGTGGGTCGGAGATGTTCCAGGTTAGCTGTACCCATCGGCACACAGAAACCGGAGAAGTAGTGCCTACGATCCAGCAGCTGGTCCGCAAGGGCCGGCAGGACAAGGTCGAGAAGAACAAGACGCCCGCACTCGAGGGTTCGCCCCAGCGTCGCGGCGTCTGCACGCGTGTGTTCACGACCACCCCGAAGAAGCCGAACTCGGCCCTCCGCAAGGTCGCGCGTGTGCGTCTGACCAGCGGCATCGAGGTCACTGCTTACATTCCGGGTGAGGGACACAACTTGCAGGAGCACTCCATCGTGCTCGTGCGCGGCGGCCGTGTGAAGGACCTGCCGGGTGTTCGCTACAAGATCATCCGTGGCTCCCTCGACACCCAGGGTGTCAAGAACCGCAAGCAGGCCCGCAGCCGTTACGGCGCCAAGAAGGAGAAGTAAGAATGCCTCGTAAGGGCCCCGCCCCGAAGCGTCCGGTCATCATCGACCCGGTCTACGGCTCTCCTCTGGTGACCTCCCTGATCAACAAGGTGCTGCTGAACGGCAAGCGCTCCACCGCCGAGCGCATCGTCTACGGCGCCATGGAGGGTCTGCGTGAGAAGACGGGCAACGACCCGATCATCACGCTGAAGCGCGCGCTGGAGAACATCAAGCCGACCCTCGAGGTCAAGTCCCGCCGTGTCGGTGGCGCCACCTACCAGGTGCCGATCGAGGTCAAGCCCGGTCGCGCCAACACCCTCGCGCTGCGCTGGCTGGTCGGCTACTCCCGCGCCCGTCGCGAGAAGACCATGACCGAGCGCCTGCTCAACGAGCTCCTCGACGCCTCCAACGGCCTCGGTGCCGCGGTGAAGAAGCGCGAGGACACCCACAAGATGGCCGAGTCCAACAAGGCCTTCGCGCACTACCGCTGGTAGTCGCTTCCCACATCGAGACCGAGAGAAGACTGAAGCCTTATGGCTACCACTTCACTTGACCTGGCCAAGGTCCGCAACATCGGGATCATGGCCCACATCGACGCGGGCAAGACGACCACCACCGAGCGGATCCTGTTCTACACCGGCGTTTCGTACAAGATCGGTGAGGTCCACGACGGCGCCGCCACCATGGACTGGATGGAGCAGGAGCAGGAGCGTGGCATCACGATCACGTCCGCTGCCACCACCTGTCACTGGCCGCTCGAGGACAACGACTACACCATCAACATCATCGACACCCCGGGGCACGTCGACTTCACCGTCGAGGTGGAGCGCTCCCTGCGTGTGCTCGACGGTGCCGTGACGGTGTTCGACGGTGTCGCGGGTGTCGAGCCGCAGTCCGAGACGGTGTGGCGTCAGGCCGACCGCTACGGCGTGCCGCGCATCTGCTTCGTGAACAAGCTGGACCGTACGGGTGCCGAGTTCCACCGCTGCGTGGACATGATCTCGGACCGCCTGGGTGCCCAGCCGCTGGTCATGCAGCTCCCGATCGGTGCCGAGGCCGACTTCAAGGGCGTCGTGGACCTGGTCCGCATGAAGGCGCTCGTGTGGTCCGCCGAGGCGGCCAAGGGCGAGATGTACGACACCGTCGACATCCCGGCCACGCACACCGAGGCCGCCGAGGAGTGGCGCGGCAAGCTGGTCGAGGCCGTCGCCGAGAACGACGAAGAGATGATGGAGCTGTTCCTGGAGGGCCAGGAGCCCACCGAGGAGCAGCTGTACGCGGCGATCCGCCGCATCACCATCGCCTCCGGCAAGTCCAGCGACACCACGGTCACCCCGGTGTTCTGCGGCACCGCGTTCAAGAACAAGGGCGTCCAGCCCCTGCTCGACGCGGTCGTGCGCTACCTGCCGACCCCGCTCGACGTCGAGGCCATCGAGGGCCACGACGTCAAGGACCCCGAGGTCGTCGTCACGCGCAAGCCGTCCGAGGACGAGCCGCTGTCCGCCCTCGCGTTCAAGATCATGAGCGACCCGCACCTGGGCAAGCTCACCTTCGTCCGCGTGTACTCCGGCCGCCTGGAGTCCGGCACCGCCGTGCTGAACTCCGTCAAGGGCCGCAAGGAGCGCATCGGCAAGATCTACCGCATGCACGCCAACAAGCGTGAGGAGATCGAGTCGGTGGGCGCCGGTGACATCGTCGCCGTCATGGGCCTGAAGCAGACCACCACCGGTGAGACGCTGTCCGACGAGAAGAACCCGGTCATCCTGGAGTCCATGGACTTCCCGGCGCCGGTCATCGAGGTCGCGATCGAGCCCAAGTCCAAGGGCGACCAGGAGAAGCTGGGTGTCGCCATCCAGCGTCTCGCGGAGGAGGACCCCTCCTTCCAGGTGCACACCAACGAGGAGACCGGCCAGACCGTCATCGGCGGCATGGGCGAGCTTCACCTCGAGGTGCTGGTCGACCGGATGCGGCGCGAGTTCAAGGTCGAGGCCAACGTCGGCAAGCCGCAGGTCGCCTACCGTGAGACGATCCGCAAGGCCGTCGAGCGCGTGGACTACACCCACAAGAAGCAGACCGGTGGTACCGGTCAGTTCGCCAAGGTGCAGATCGCGATCGAGCCCATCGAGGGCGGCGACGCCAGTTACGAGTTCGTGAACAAGGTGACCGGTGGCCGCATCCCGAAGGAGTACATCCCTTCGGTCGACGCCGGTGCGCAGGAGGCCATGCAGTTCGGCATCCTCGCCGGCTACGAGATGACGGGCGTCCGCGTCACGCTCATCGACGGTGGTTACCACGAGGTGGACTCCTCGGAGCTCGCCTTCAAGATCGCCGGTTCGCAGGCCTTCAAGGAGGCCGCGCGCAAGGCCAGCCCCGTGCTGCTCGAGCCGATGATGGCCGTCGAGGTCACCACGCCCGAGGATTACATGGGCGACGTGATCGGCGACATCAACTCCCGCCGTGGCCAGATCCAGGCCATGGAGGAGCGTGCCGGCGCCCGCGTCGTCAAGGGCCTGGTTCCGCTGTCGGAGATGTTCGGCTACGTCGGCGACCTCCGCAGCAAGACGTCGGGTCGCGCCAGCTACTCGATGCAGTTCGACTCCTACGCCGAGGTTCCGCGGAACGTCGCCGAGGAGATCATCGCGAAGGCCAAGGGCGAGTAACGCACCCCGTTCACACGCTTTAGGCTTGACACCGACCGCCGGGAATTCGACCGGTGAGGGAGATTCCCGGCGGGCGGCACCCCAGCAAAGATCATCCTGGCGCCGATGAGTAAGGCGTACAGAACCACTCCACAGGAGGACCCCAGTGGCGAAGGCGAAGTTCGAGCGGACTAAGCCGCACGTCAACATCGGCACCATCGGTCACATCGACCACGGTAAGACGACCCTCACGGCCGCCATTACCAAGGTGCTGCACGACGCGTACCCGGACCTGAACGAGGCCTCGGCCTTCGACCAGATCGACAAGGCTCCTGAGGAGCGCCAGCGCGGTATCACCATCTCCATCGCGCACGTCGAGTACCAGACCGAGTCGCGTCACTACGCCCACGTCGACTGCCCCGGTCACGCGGACTACATCAAGAACATGATCACCGGTGCGGCGCAGATGGACGGCGCCATCCTGGTGGTCGCCGCCACCGACGGCCCGATGCCGCAGACCAAGGAGCACGTGCTCCTGGCCCGCCAGGTCGGCGTTCCGTACATCGTCGTCGCCCTGAACAAGGCCGACATGGTGGACGACGAGGAGATCATGGAGCTCGTCGAGCTCGAGGTCCGTGAGCTCCTCTCCGAGTACGAGTTCCCGGGCGACGACCTTCCGGTCGTGCGCGTCTCGGCGCTCAAGGCGCTCGAGGGCGACAAGGAGTGGGGCGAGTCGGTCCTCAACCTGATGAAGGCCGTCGACGAGTCCATCCCGGAGCCGGAGCGGGACGTCGACAAGCCGTTCCTGATGCCGATCGAGGACGTCTTCACCATCACCGGTCGCGGTACGGTCGTCACCGGCCGCATCGAGCGTGGTGTCCTCAAGGTCAACGAGACCGTCGACATCATCGGCATCAAGCAGGACAAGACCTCCACCACGGTCACCGGCATCGAGATGTTCCGGAAGCTGCTGGACGAGGGCCAGGCCGGTGAGAACGTCGGTCTGCTGCTCCGCGGCATCAAGCGCGAGGACGTCGAGCGCGGCCAGGTCATCATCAAGCCGGGCTCGGTCACCCCGCACACCGAGTTCGAGGCGCAGGCCTACATCCTGTCCAAGGACGAGGGTGGCCGCCACACGCCGTTCTTCAACAACTACCGCCCGCAGTTCTACTTCCGCACGACGGACGTGACCGGCGTGGTGTCCCTCCCCGAGGGCACCGAGATGGTCATGCCGGGTGACAACACCGAGATGAAGGTGGAGCTCATCCAGCCCGTCGCCATGGAGGAGGGCCTCAAGTTCGCCATCCGTGAGGGTGGCCGGACCGTCGGCGCCGGCCAGGTCACCAAGATCGTCAAGTAACTCTTGACGGCTTCGGCCTGGTAGCTCCGCTGCGAGCACCGTCGAGGGCCCGTACGACTTCGGTCGTACGGGCCCTTCGCGTTGCCCGGGGCCGTACCACCGATTCGCGAGCCTCCCCGTCCACGAAAGTTTTTCGTTGCCGACGGCCTATTGTTTCGGGGAATTCTCCGAACCATGATGTGGCGCGGCCGTGATCGCTTACTCGCGGCCCGTGACGGACGGAGGAGCGCATGGACAGGCATGTCGGCGAGCGGCCGAGCCGGAGAGCCGTCATCGGAGCGGGCGCGGGCAGCGCGCTGGGCCTCGGTCTGCTCGGGAGCGTCCCGGGCCTGTCCGGCTCGGCGCACGCGGCCACCCCCGCGACGGCGGCCGGCGGCGGGCCGCGGGTGACGGACCCCGGCGCCTACGTCTCCTTCACGCCCCGGCACGGCGCACTCGCCCTCGTGCGCGCCGGGCGCGCGCTGCCGATCGCCGTCGACGGCGGCGACCACGCCGGTGTCGTGCGCGTCGCCGGGGACCTCCGGGACGACGTCGAACGCGTCACCGGTGTCCGTCCCGCCCTCGTGAAGACCGGCGGGGACGAACTGCCCGCCGCCCGCGAGGTCGTCGTCCTCGGCACGCTCGGCCGCAGCGCGCTCGTCGACCGCCTGGTCGCGAGCGGCAAGCTGGACGTCAGCGGCGTCGAGGGCGCGTGGGAGACCTCGCTGGAGACGATCGTCGAGCACCCGTTCCCCGGCGTGGACCGTGCCTTCGTCGTCGTGGGCAGCGACCAGCGCGGCACCGTCTTCGGCGCCTACGACGTCAGCCTCGGCATCGGCGTCTCGCCCTGGTACTGGTGGGACGACGTCGAGCCGGTCCGCCGCACCGCCCTCTACGTCCTGCCCGGCCGGCACACCCAGGGCACCCCCGCCGTGAAGTACCGCGGCGTCTTCCTCAACGACGAGAACCCCGCCCTCGGCACCTGGGCCCCCGCCTACTTCGGCCCCGGCAGGGCCGAGGGGTACGAGGGCGGTTTCAACGCCGACTTCTACGCCAAGGTCTTCGAACTGCTGCTCCGCCTCAAGGCGAACTACCTGTGGCCCGCCGTATGGGGCCGCGCCTTCGCCGAGGACGACCCGGAGAACCACGCCCGCGCCACCCGGTACGGCATCGTCATGGGCACCTCCCACGAGGCGCCCATGATGCGCGGCATCGAGGAGTGGAACCGGCACGCCGTGGCCGCCGTCCGCGACAGGGACGGCACGATCATCACCCCCGGCCACGACCCGTACGGCGGCACCGGCGAGTGGTCCTTCCGCAACAACGCCGACGCGCTGAAGAAGTACTGGGCCGACGGCATCAGGCGGATGGTCGAACAGGACTTCGAGGGTGTGGTCACCCTCGGCATGCGCGGCAACGGCGACACCAGCCTCCCCGACGGCGACGGCATCGAGCTGATGCGGGAGATCATCGCCACCCAGCGGAAGATCCTCGCCGACGTCACCGGCAAGGACGTCACGACCATCCCCCAGGTGTGGACGCTCTACAAGGAGGTCCAGCGCTACTGGGACCGCGGGCTGCGCGCCCCCGACGACGTCACCGTCGTCCTCACCGACGACAACTGGGGCAACATCCGCAAGCACCCCGACCCCGCCGAACCCGCCCGCCCCGGCGGCTACGTGCTGTACTACCACTTCGACTACGTGGGCGCCGGCCGCAACTACAAGTGGGTCGACACCACCTCCCTGCCGAACATGTGGGACCAGCTCCGCCAGGCCGTCGCCTACGGCAACCACGGACTGTGGGTCACCAATGTGGGTGATCTCAAGGGCAACGAGGTGCCGACCCAGTTCTTCCTCGACTACGCCTGGAACCCCGCCCGCTGGGACCTCGACGCCCTCCCCGAGTGGGAGCGCCGCTACGCCCGGCAGAACTTCGGCGAGGCCCAGTCCACCGCGATCGCCTCGATCCTCGCCGAGTACGCGCGGCTCCAGTCGCTGCGCAAGCCCGAGCTGCTCAACCGGAGGATCAGCCTCGACCCGGACAAGGATCCCGCGAAGGACGAGTCCGCGATCGTCTACGACGACGAGGCGACGCCGTTCTCCCTCACCGACCACCGCGAACTCGAACGCGTGACCGCCCAGTGGCGCCGGCTCGCCGAGCGGGCCGAGAAGGTCGCCCGGCGGCTGCCCGAGAAGGACCAGGACGCCTGGTTCGAGCTGGTCGGCTACGAGGTCGCCGCCACCGCCAACCTCTACGCGCTGCGCGAGGCCGAGTTCACCAACCTGCTGTACGCCGCGCAGGGCCGGGCCGCCGCCAACGACCGCGCGACGAGCGCCGAGGCCCGCCTCAAGGACGACTTCGCCCTCCAGGACCGGTTCGACAACGAGGTCGCGGACGGCAAGTGGAAGGGGTTCCAGACCCAGCCGCACATCGACTACGGCGACGTCGAACGGTACGGGCCCAACGCGCCCTGGCAGCAGCCGGAGCTGAACAACGTGGCCCTCCCCGACGTGCTCTTCCCCGCCGTCAAGCGCGTCGAGCTGCCGGAGGAGGCCGAGCTAGGCGTCGCGGTCGACGGCTCCGCCGACTGGTGGCCGCACGCGGAACAGCGGGCCGTACTGCCCGAGTTCAGCCCCTACCAGACCAGGCCCGACCAATACCTCGAGGTCTTCAACCGGGGCAGCCGCCCCTTCGACTACCGGATCACCAGTTCCGCCCGCTGGCTGCGCGTCGACCGCCCGCACGGCCACGTCGACCAGCAGGTGCGCGTCACCGTGACGGTCGACTGGGCGAAGGCGCCGGAGGGGCGCGGCGAGGCGGAGCTGGTGGTGCACGGCCCCGGCGGCCGGACCGTCACCGTCACCGCCGTGGCCCACCGGCCCGACCGGCGCACCGCGCGCGGACTGCGCGGCTTCGTCGAGGCCGGCGGGTACCTCGCGATCGACGCCGCGCACCACACGCGTGCGGTCGGCGCACACGGGGTGAGCTGGCAGCGCGTCGACGGCATCGGCCGCACCGGCGCGGGCATGACACCGGTGCCGGTCACCGCCGCCGCGCAGACCCCCGGCGGCCACTCGCCCCGGCTGGAGTACGAGGTGAGCGTGCTGACCCCGGGCGAGGTCACCGTGTGGGCGTATCTGTCGCCGCGCAACCCGGCCCTCGCCCGCGCCGGACTGCGGTACGCGGTCTCCTTCGACGACGACACCCCCCGGACCGTCGACGTCATCGGCTCCACCGGCGCGGACGACGGAACCATGAACAGGCAGTGGGCCCGTCACACCTCGGACAACGTCAACCGCACGGCCACCCGGCACACGATCGGTTCGGCGGGCGTGCACCGCCTGACGTTCTGGATGGTCGACCCGACGGTCGTGCTGCAACGGCTCGTCGTGGACACGGGCGGGCTGACGCCGACGTATCTGGGACCGCCGGAGAGCAAGCGGCTGCGCTGACGCGCGCGGCACACCGACCCACCCCCCCATTCCGCAGAGAGGAAACCCATGCACCCCCACCGCACCACCCTGCGAAGAGCCGCCGTCGCCGTGCTGAGCGCGGCCCTGGTGGCGACCGCCGCCGGCACGGCACAGGCGCACGCCGGCCACGGGCAGCACGGCAAGGGCCACCACAAGCCCGCCGACTCCTCGCTGCGCGAGCTCGCCGACCGCCGGCACGTCCTGATCGGCACCGCCGTCGACACCACCGCACTCGCCGACGACAGCGTCTACCGGGCCACCACCGCCCGGGAGTTCAGCTCGGTCACCGCGGAGAACGTCATGAAGTGGGAGGTCGTCGAGCCGGAGCGGGGCCGGTACGACTGGTCGCAGGCGGACGAGCTGGTCCGCTTCGCCCGCGCCCACGGCCAGCAGGTCCGCGGGCACACCCTGCTCTGGCACAACCAGCTCCCGGCCTGGCTGACCGACGGCGTCGCCGACGGCTCCCTCGACGCGAAGGCGCTCCGGGGCATCCTGCGCGACCACATCACCGCCGAGGTCACGCACTTCAAGGGCAGGATCTACCAGTGGGACGTCGTCAACGAGGTGTTCAACGACGACGGCACCCTGCGCGACTCGCTCTGGCTGCGGCAACTCGGCCCGTCGTACATCGCCGACGCCTTCCGCTGGGCGCACCGGGCCGACCCCAAGGCCAAGCTGTTCATGAACGACTACAACGTCGAAGGCGTCAACGCGAAGTCGACCGCCTACTACGAACTGGCGAAGAAGCTGCGCGCCGAGGGAGTTCCGGTGCAGGGCATGGGCGTCCAGGCCCACCTCGACATCCAGTACGGCTTCCCGGCCGACCTCGCCGACAACCTGGCCCGCTTCGACCGGCTCGGGCTGCGCACCGCGATCACCGAGGCCGACGTGCGGATGTACACGCCGTCCGACGAGGCGAAGCTGACCCGGCAGGCCTCCGACTACCGGGCGCTGCTCGCCGCCTGCCTGGCGACGAGGGGCTGCACGTCGTTCACGGTGTGGGGCTTCACCGACAAGTACTCCTGGGTGCCCGGCACCTTCGAGGGCGAGGGCGAGGCGAACCTCCTCGACGCGGACTTCGGCCGCAAGCCGGCGTACGAGGCGCTGCGGGCGGAACTGGCACGGCGCGGCTGAGGGAGGCGGGGCCCGCCCGGTGCGGTCGTACGGACGTACGGGCGGGCCTCGAACCCGTACCGGTTGGATCACAGCTCTCGTGACGGCCCTGTGCACCCCTTGTGAACTGCGGATACGGAGCCTAGGAATGATCGGGCCCCCCGCACGGCCCATCCGTGCAGCACGACGTACAGCACCCCGAGAGTGAGCCCGTGAGCACCGTTCCGCCCCCCGAACAGCCCGACGAGGAGTCGGCCCCCGCGGCGTCCTCGATGCCGTCCTCCCTATCCGACGAGGAGTGGGCGGCGTTCCAGCGCGACGCGGCGGAGGGCGGTGGCGCGGCCCCGCCGAAGGAGCCGTCGGCGCGGGCCCGGATGGTGGCCCGGCGGCTGCGGGAGCAGGACGAGGCGGCGGAGCGGGGCGGCAGGGGCGGCCGGCGGTGGCGCCGGGGCGGCCGGAAGGCGGCGCGGTCCGCTCCCGCGACCCCGCCCGGCTGGCGCACGGGCCCCGCCTGGCAGGAGATGAACGGCGGCCGCGGGCGCCGGCGGGGGGTGTGGTCGGCCGTCGGCGTGGTGGCCGCGGTGGCGCTGGCGGTGGTCGCCATCCGCCCGTCACTGCTCCTCGACCGGTTCTCCGGGGGCGGGTCGGCGGACTCGGTCCCCACCGCGCTCCCGGCCGAGACCGCGCTGCCGACCGGGGCGCCCGGCGAGGTGGGCCAGGTCAGGGCGCCCACCCGTGACCACCCGTTCCTCGGCTCCCCGGCCCGCTCCTGGGCCGGGGGCCCGGACGCCATCGTGCTGCCGGCCGCCAAGGCCGTCGGCGGCATGAGCAAGGACGACGTGGCGCTGGCGCTGCGCCGCACGAAGGAGTTCCTGGTCGCGGCCAACCTGGACCCGAAGGTGCTGCGCGGCGGCGAGCCGAAGGCGGCGCTGGCGCTCCTGGACCCCGAACAGCCGAAGCTGCTGTCCGGCATCCGGAGCGCGCTGCGCGCCCCGGGGCGCGAGAACGACCCGCTGAACTACGTCACCCGCTTCGACCCCGAGCAGGTGCGGCTCGCCGGCGACACGGTCAAGGTGCGCGGCCACCTGACGTTCGAGGCCGGGAAGCCGGGTCAGGTGCGGGTGCACGCGGACTACAGCTTCGTCTACCCGCTCGTGCACACGGAGGCGGACGGCGACAGCCGGGTGGCGCGCACCGTCGTGCGCCGCGAGCTGACCATGACGCTCGCCGACCCGGCCAGGTGGATCGCCACCAAGGGCAAGCTCTCGCTCGCCGAGAACGACGCCGAGTTCTACAACTTCGAGTGCGGCGTCCACGACGGCTACATCCACACCGTCTTCCCCGGCGACGCCCCCACGGGCGCCCCCGCCACGGGCGCGGCGGCGGACCCGTACGACCGCAGCGACACGCTGACGGACGAGACCGACCGCGACGCCTGCGGGACGGTCACACGGACGTGACGCCTCCGCCGACGGGACCGGTCGGTCCTCCTGGTTCGACGAAGGCTCTGGCCAGACGGTTTACCTGTGCGTAACACTGAAGGGTCGGCCGTCTCGCGGGCGGCACCTCGGTGGGGTGCGTCCGGCGGCGGCCGTGTTCCCGCGCGCGGCAACGGCGCCGAGCGCCCGTACCCGGTTCCGTACGACGATGTCGTACGACCGGTTGCAGCCGTGCCAGAAAGGGAATCCGTGGCGACACGACCCGTGACGAAGCAGTCCGCCCTGTCCTCGCTCGAACACCTGCGCGAGGAGATCGAGCAGCGCAACCCGGCGCAGCCGGAGTTCCACCAGGCCGTCCACGAGGTGCTGGAGACGCTCGCACCCGTGCTCGCCGCCCGGCCCGAGTACGCGGAGCCGGGGCTCGTCGAGCGGCTGTGCGAGCCGGAGCGGCAGGTCATCTTCCGGGTGCCGTGGACCGACGACCACGGCCGTGTGCGGGTCAACCGCGGCTACCGCGTCGAGTTCAACAGCGCGCTGGGTCCGTACAAGGGCGGTCTGCGCTTCCACCCGACCGTCAACCTCGGTGTCATCAAGTTCCTCGGCTTCGAGCAGGTGTTCAAGAACGCGTTGACCGGGCTCGGCATCGGCGGCGGCAAGGGCGGCAGCGACTTCGACCCGCACGGCCGCTCCGACGCGGAGGTCATGCGGTTCTGCCAGTCGTTCATGACGGAACTCCAGCGGCACATCGGCGAGCACACCGACGTGCCCGCCGGTGACATCGGTGTCGGCGGCCGCGAGATCGGCTATCTGTTCGGCCAGTACCGGCGGATCACCAACCGCTGGGAGGCCGGCGTGCTCACCGGCAAGGGCCCGCTGTGGGGCGGCTCCCTGATCCGCCCGGAGGCCACCGGCTACGGCAACGTGCTGTTCGCCGCCGCGATGCTGCGCCAGCAGCGCGGCGAGGACCTGGAGGGGCAGACGGCGGTCGTCTCCGGCTCCGGGAACGTCGCGATCTACACCATCGAGAAGCTCGCCGCCCTCGGCGCCAACGCCGTCACCTGCTCGGACTCCTCCGGCTACGTCGTCGACGACAAGGGCATCGACGTCGAGCTGCTCAAGCAGGTCAAGGAGGTCGAGCGAGGCCGCGTCGACGTCT
The DNA here is from genome assembly GCF_000725625.1 of Streptomyces sp. NRRL F-6676. Taxonomy (GTDB): domain Bacteria; phylum Actinomycetota; class Actinomycetes; order Streptomycetales; family Streptomycetaceae; genus Streptomyces. The sequence continues at coordinate 35,584 of NZ_JOHS01000031.1, read as the reverse complement.
ACGCCGAGCGCCGGGGCGCCTCCGCGCGGTTCGTGCCCGGCGGCCGGGTCTGGGAGGTCCCGGCCGACCTCGCGCTGCCGTCGGCCACCCAGAACGAACTGAACGCCGACGACGCCGCCACCCTCATCCGCAACGGCGTCAAGGCGGTCTCCGAGGGCGCCAACATGCCGGCCACCCCCGAGGCCGTGCACGCCCTGCGGCAGGCGGGCGTCGCCTTCGGCCCCGGCAAGGCGGCCAACGCGGGCGGGGTCGCGGTCAGCGGCCTGGAGATGGCGCAGAACCACGCCCGTACGTCCTGGCCGGCGGCGCGCGTGGAGGAGGAGCTGACCGGCATCATGAACGCCATCCACACCACCTGCCACGAGACCGCCGAGCGCTACGGCGCCCCCGGCGACTACGTCACCGGGGCCAACATCGCCGGCTTCGAACGCGTGGCCGACGCGATGCTCGCGCAGGGCGTGATCTGACGCCCCGGAAGTGGCGTCAGACCTTGCGGGCCGGTGCCTCCGACGACTCGGACGGTTCGGGCGACGGGTCCGGCTGCCACAGCCAGGGCCGGCCCTCCGGGGTCAGGCCCGCGGCGACCGGGCCCCGGCGGCGCGAGGCGTGCAGCACGGAGCCGTCCAGCGCCTCCGTCGTGGACGTGACGTGCCTGCCGGTCCCGCGGTGGACGAGGCGGAGCCGGCCGTCCAGCGCCCGGCCCAGCAGATGGGACCCGGCCGCGACGACCGGCCCGTAGCCGGGGAAGGACACGGCCCCGCCCGCGGGGGCGAGGAGCCTGGCGGAGGCGGGCGGACGGTAGTACAGGTGTCCGCCCGCCACGGCTATCGCGTCCGCGGGAGCCGCCGCGCCCGTCCCGACGCCCGGGGCGGGGGAGGGGCCCTGCGGGGTCCAGTGGTGCACGGCGTCGCGGCCCGGCGCGTACACGTGCACCTCGCCGTCCGCCCCCACCACCGCGGTCAGCCCGTCCTGCACCTGCCCGCCGCCCAGGTCCCGCCACGGCGACCAGGCGCCGCCGGTCTCCCGGACGCGGGTGCTGATCCCCTGATCGGCGTTGCGCACGAACAGGTGGACGCGGCCGTCGGGCGCCGTGACCGCGACGGGGACGCCGATCCGCCGGCCCCGGTCCGCGTCGGTGCCCTCGGGGTTGCCGAGCCCCGTCCACGCCTTGAAGCGGCCGCCGGGCGCGCGCTGCTCCAGCGCCACGATCTCCCGCGTGTTGGCCCCGCCCAGCCCCTGCAAGGCCGCGAACCGCAGCGCGAACAGCAGCAGCCGGCCGTCGTCCAGCACCGCCGAGCCCAGCGCCGGCGCCAGCGGGCCGCCGCCCAGGTCGGCCGGCTCGCCGAACGTCCCGTCCGCGGACTCGCGCCAGCGCACCACCCGCATCCCGAGCACCCCGTACGCCGTCAGCCGCCCGTCCGCCGCCTCGGTCAGCGCGAGCCGGGGGCCGGGGTGGCGGTAGTGCGTGGAACGGACCCAGTGCTTGCGGTTGGTCAGCGGCTGGTCGCCGCCGACGTTGTAGTCGCCGCAGCCGGCCGCGTTGCCGCACTTCCACTCCGGGGAGCCGCCGTAGGGCACCAGGTGCGAGGCTTTGGGCCCCAGGACGGCGGGCGGGAGGTTGTCCGGCCAGTGGTGGTTGTAGTAGCCGCGGTAGGAGACCGTGGTGAACGGCGGCGGCCCGTCCGGCGAGTCCGTCCGCGCCCAGCGGGCCAGCGCGGCCCAGGTGAAGGAGGCGACGGCGGTGTGGTCGGCGTGGTCGGAGTAGCCGGGCTGCTCGCTGTCGCGGATCCGGGTGAGCCGGTCGCTGAGCTGGATGTCCGGATCGGGGTCCAGCGTGTGCACGAGGGTGGGCCGATAGTGCGTGAACAGCCCGACGAGGACGTCGAGCAGCTCCTCGTGGTCGTACGACCGCACGGTCCGCAGCGGTGAGCCGTCGGCGATGACGGTGGCCAGCCGCAGCCCGGTCTGCTGCCACAGCGCGGGAACGCCCATGCGCCGGAACGGCGTGTGCATGGCCAGGTCGAGATGGACCAGCTCGACCCGGCGGCCCTGGTGTTCGAGGGTGTTCAGCTCGGCGCGGTGCCCCCCGGGCAGGCTGAGCACGGATTCATTCCATCGAATGAACACGGGGAGCCCGAGCTGGGTCGCGTAGCTCTGCCGCAGGCCCTGGTGGCGGGCGGAGGAGTACGCGGCCTTGTCGGCGGGCTGGCGCGGGCGCCCCGGGATCTTGTTGACGCCGTTGGCCTCGCCCGCGGTGACGTACACGCAGACGAGCGGGGCCCCGGCGGCCACCGCGTACTGGGTGTCCGGGTTCATGAAGTACAAGTCGTCGTCCGGGTGCGCGAGGACCTGCATCACCAGCGCGCGCCTGCCCTGCACGGCGGGGCGCCCCGTGACGGGGGCCGGACCGGCGGTGGGCGCCTTCGCGGAGGCGCCGCCGGCCCGGGACAGGCCGTACCCGACGACGGCCCCGCCCAGCCCGACACCACCCCCGACGAGCACGGCCCGCCGGGCGGTACCGGCTCTGCCGGTCCCGGCGCCGCCGGTGCGCGCACTGTCCTCCGTGTGTCGTTTCGCCCTGTCTGCCCACGCAGCCCGGACATGCCTGAACCGCATGCTCCACACTCCGATCGCCGCCTTGCAGCGGTCGGGTGCGCTGCGGTGCTCAGTGGTACTTGGGCCGCCCGGGGCCGGGCCGCGCACTGCGCGCCGGTCCGTGCGGCTTCCGACTGAGGAGAGGGGAGCGAGAGAGGCGGGGTTCCCCGGGAGGACGGGTTCCGTTCACCTGGGGGCGTGATGTCGATCACCGGAGGTGGTGCGCGGCGGACGTCGGCCGGGAACGCGACGGCCGCCGCACGCGTGGCGTTCGCCCCGCGCACGGCGGCCGTTCGGTGCCACCGGGTGTGCGCTCAGTGCGCGCCCGCGCCCGCCGGGGCGCCGCGGCCCTGGGGGCGGGCGGTGACCAGGACGCCCGAGGCCACGGCGGCGATCAGCATGGCGGCCACGCCCCACCAGATGGCGGTCGTGTAGCCGTGCACGATGCCCTCCCGCAGCACCTGCGCCTTGCGCGAGGGGTCGGTGAGGTGGCCGGCGACGTACGTCGAGGTCGCCGATGTGGCGATCGTGTTCAGCAGCGCTGTGCCGAGCGAACCGCCCACCTGCTGCGAGGTGTTGACCATCGCCGAGGTCACGCCCGCGTCCTGCGGCCGGACGCCGTGGGTCGCGGTGGAGAAGACCGGCATGAAGGTCAGACCCATGCCGAGCCCCAGCAGCAGTTCGGCCGGGAGGATGTGCGTGGCGTACGCGGAGTCGACGCCGAGCTGGGTCAGCACCAGGAGCCCGGAGGCGGCGAGCAGCATGCCGGGCACCATCAGCATGCGGGCGGGCACGCGCGGCAGCAGCCGGGCGGAGATCTGGGTGGAGCCGATGATGATCGACGCGGACATCGGCAGGAACGCCAGACCACTCCTGACCGGGGAGTATCCGAGGATGCCCTGGAGGTAGTAGGTCATGAACAGGAACAGACCGAACATGCCGATCGTGGCGAGGGCCATCGTCAGGAAGGAGCCCGCGCGGTTGCGGTCGCTCAGGATCCGCAGCGGCAGCAGCGGGGACTTCGCCTTCGTCTGCCAGAAGACGAACGCCACGAGCAGCGCCAGGCCGCCGAAGAGCAGGATCAGCACCAGGCTGTCGCTCCAGCCGCGCGGCTCGGCCTCGGAGAAGCCGTAGACGACGGCGACCAGGCCGCCGCAGCCGAGGATGACGCCGGGGACGTCCAGCCTGGCCTCGCTGTGGCCGGGGCGGTCGTGCAGCAGCATGACGGCGCCGATCACCGCGACGATCGCGATCGGGATGTTGACGTACAGGCACCAGCGCCAGTTCGCGTACGAGGTCAGCACGCCGCCCAGCAGCAGGCCGAGCGCGGCGCCCGCGCCCGCGATGGCGCCGTAGATGCCGAACGCCTTGCCGCGCTCGCGCGGGTCGGTGAACGTCGTGGTCATCAGGGAGAGCGCGGAGGGCGCGAGGACGGCGCCGAAGACGCCCTGGAGCGCGCGGGCGGCGAAGAGCATCCCGGAGCTGCCGGCCGCGCCGCCGATCGCGGAGGCGACGGCGAAGCCGACCAGGCCGATGATGAAGGTGCGCTTGCGGCCGACGAGGTCGGCGATGCGGCCGCCGAGGAGCAGCAGGCCGCCGAAGGCGAGGGTGTAGGCGGTGATGACCCACTGGCGGTTGCCGTCGGTCATGTCCAGCGCCTTCTGCGCGGACGGCAGCGCGATGTTCACGATGGTCGCGTCGAGGACGACCATCAGCTGGGCCAGCGCGATGACGACCAGACCCCACCAGCGGCGGGGGTCCGGTTCCTCGACGGCACGGCCGGAGGTGGGTGCCGGCGCCGTGCGTATGGCGTCGACGGATGAGGAGTCGCTCATGTCGCGGGGTGTCGCTTCCTTGGGTTTGTGAGGGTTGGTGAGGGCCGGTGTGCTCGGGCCGCCGGCCCGACCGTCACTAGTGCGGATCGTCAGTACCGCTGATCGTCAGACCCCAGGATACGCTATGGGTATGACGGGCGCGTATCTCCCCGGTGACCCCTCCGGTGTCCTGGCCACGAGGCTGGGCTACCTGTTCAAGCACGCCTATTTCCGGCTCAGCGAGCGGATGACGGCGGCGCTGGCGCCGTACGGGATGAATCCGCGCGAGCTGGGGGTGCTCTCGACGATCGAGGGGGGCGGCCAGGAGTGGTCGCAGATGGAGCTCGCGGGGCGGCTCGGGGTGGACCGCACGACGATGGTCGCGCTCATCGACGGCCTGGAGGGCAAGGGCCTGGTCGAACGGCGCCGCAGCGAGCGCGACCGGCGGCGGAACGTCGTCCGGCTGACGGCGGAGGGGAAGCGGTGCCGGCGTGAGGCGGACGAGGCGCGGGAGCGTGTCGAACGTGACTTCCTCGCTCCGCTGGACGAGGCGACGACGGCGACCCTGACCGCCGCCCTGCGCACCCTGTACGCCTCCCACGGCGCGGTGACGCGTCCCCCGCACTGCCCCCCGCCGAGTTAGGGGCTCGGTGACGCGCCCCCCCCCGCACTGCCCCCGCCCCGTCAGGGGCGCGGGGAATGGCGCGGCCGGCCACACGGCACGCGCACCCGCCGGTGAACGCCGGACTCCCGCGCTCTCAGGCGCCCCCGACCCCCGTTGGTTTGATCCAGATCACCTTAGGGGTATTCTCCTCCGCCCAATTGGCGCGCGAAGCGCCCCGTATGGCAGACTAGCGGGGTTGCTCGGTCGAGTGCCGATGCTGCGCGCCTCCCGCCGGGAGGACCGGAAGCGAGTCCCACAGTACTCGTCGTCCCAACTGCCCTCGGGCAGCTCTGGGGCGGACGTACGGGAATCTTCCGGGAAGCGTCAGCGGGGTACCGGCCAGGCACCCGGTGGGCCTCTCGCCCCTGGTCCGCGGTTCCGGAAGGGCCCGCACTTCCCACAGCAGGGATGTTCGAACCAAGGGACATCTGTGTCGGCGGGAGTGCGACACACCCGACCGCGTGGGTCGGAGGGGCAGGGAGACGGCAAGACACCCCGCCGGGTTCCGGAGCGTTACGAGAGACAGGACTACTGAGTAGCCATGGCGGGACAGAAGATCCGCATCCGGCTCAAGGCCTACGACCACGAGGTCATCGACTCCTCGGCGAAGAAGATCGTCGAGACGGTGACCCGCACTGGTGCGTCGGTCGCGGGCCCGGTGCCGCTGCCCACTGAGAAGAACGTGTACTGCGTCATCAAGTCGCCGCACAAGTACAAGGACTCGCGCGAGCACTTCGAGATGCGCACGCACAAGCGCCTGATCGACATCCTCGACCCGACCCCCAAGACCGTTGACTCTCTGATGCGACTCGACCTCCCGGCCGGTGTCGACATCGAGATCAAGCTCTGAGGCCGGTGATCTGAAGATGACCAAGCAGATCAAGGGCATCCTGGGCGAGAAGCTCGGCATGACGCAGGTGTGGGACGAGAACAACCGTGTCGTCCCGGTCACCGTCGTCAAGGCCGGCCCAAACGTCGTCACCCAGGTCCGCACGAACGACGCCGACGGCTACGAGTCCGTCCAGATCGCGTTCGGCGACATCGACCCCCGCAAGGTGAACAAGCCCCTCAAGGGCCACTTCGCCAAGGCCGACGTCACCCCCCGCCGCCACCTCGTCGAGATCCGCACGGCCGACGCCGCCGAGTACACCCTCGGTCAGGAAGTCACCGCCGAGGTCTTCGAGGCGGGCGTGAAGGTCGACGTCACCGGCAAGAGCAAGGGCAAGGGCTTCGCCGGTGTCATGAAGCGTCACAACTTCAAGGGCCTCGGCGCCGGACACGGCACCCAGCGCAAGCACCGCTCGCCCGGTTCCATCGGCGGCTGCGCCACCCCGGGCCGTGTGTTCAAGGGCCTCCGCATGGCGGGCCGCATGGGCAACGAGCGGGTCACCACCCAGAACCTGACCGTCCACGCCGTTGACGCGGAGAAGGGTCTGCTGCTCATCAAGGGCGCGGTTCCCGGTCCGAACGGCGGCCTCGTCCTGGTCCGCACCGCGGCCAAGGGGGCCTGAGGTAACGATGAGCACTGTTGACATCCTTTCGCCGGCGGGCGAGAAGGCCGGGACCGTCGAACTGCCCGAGGGCATCTTCGGCGTGGAGAAGGTCAGCATCCCGCTGATCCACCAGGTCGTCGTCGCGCAGCTGGCCGCCGCCCGCCAGGGCACGCACAAGACCAAGACCCGCGGTGAAGTCCGCGGTGGCGGCAAGAAGCCGTACCGCCAGAAGGGCACCGGCCGCGCCCGTCAGGGTTCGACCCGCGCCCCGCAGTTCGCCGGCGGTGGCGTCGTCCACGGCCCGCAGCCGCGTGACTACTCGCAGCGGACCCCGAAGAAGATGAAGGCCGCGGCCCTGCGCCACGCCCTCACCGACCGGGCCCGCCACAACCGCATCCACGTCGTCACCGGCGTGGTCGAGGGCGAGACCGCCTCCACGAAGGCCGCCCGGACGCTGTTCGGCAAGATCTCGGAGCGCAAGAACCTGCTCCTGGTCGTCGACCGCGCCGACGAGGCCGCGTGGCTGTCCGCCCGCAACCTGCCCCAGGTCCACATCCTGGAGCCGGGCCAGCTGAACACGTACGACGTTCTCGTCTCGGACGACGTGGTCTTCACCCAGGCCGCCTTCGAGTCCTTCGTGTCCGGCCCGAACAAGGCCAACGACACCGAAGGGAGCGAGGCCTGATGGCTACGCGTCACCCGAGCATCGCCTCCAAGGCCGCGAAGGCCGCCAAGGCCGCGCGCGTCGCCAAGGCGCGCCGCCACGCCGCGGAGGGCCGGAACACGGTCGAGACCCCGGCCAGCAAGTCCTTCACGGACCCCCGTGACGTGCTGCTGAAGCCGGTCGTCTCCGAGAAGAGCTACGCCCTGCTCGACGACAACAAGTACACGTTCATCGTCGCGCCGGGCAGCAACAAGACCCAGATCAAGCAGGCCGTCGAGGCGGTCTTCGAGGTCAAGGTCACCGGGGTCAACACGATCAACCGGCAGGGCAAGCGCAAGCGCACCCGCACCGGTTTCGGTCAGCGTGCCGCCACCAAGCGCGCGATCGTGACCCTTGCCGAGGGCGACCGTATCGACATCTTCGGCGGTCCGACCTCCTGACGGAGGTCCGGAACGTCCAGATAATCGGAACTTTCCGAGGACTGAGAGACAATGGGTATCCGCAAGTACAAGCCGACGACTCCTGGCCGTCGTGGCGCCAGCGTCGCCGACTTCGTCGAGGTCACGCGGTCCACGCCGGAGAAGTCGCTGGTCCGTCCCCTGCACAGCAAGGGCGGCCGTAACAATTCCGGTCGTGTGACCGTTCGCCACCAGGGTGGCGGACACAAGCGCGCCTACCGCGTGATCGACTTCCGTCGTCACGACAAGGACGGCGTGCCGGCGAAGGTCGCGCACATCGAGTACGACCCCAACCGCACCGCGCGCATCGCGCTGCTGCACTACGCCGACGGCGAGAAGCGCTACATCCTCGCCCCGCGTGGTCTGGCCCAGGGCGACCGCGTCGAGAACGGTCCCGGCGCCGACATCAAGCCGGGCAACAACCTCGCGCTGCGCAACATCCCGGTCGGTACCACGCTGCACGCCATCGAGCTGCGGCCGGGCGGCGGCGCCAAGTTCGCCCGCTCCGCCGGTGCCTCGGTGCAGCTGCTCGCGAAGGAGGGCTCGATGGCCCACCTCCGCATGCCGTCCGGCGAGATCCGCCTGGTCGACCAGCGCTGCCGCGCCACGGTCGGCGAGGTCGGCAACGCCGAGCAGTCGAACATCAACTGGGGCAAGGCCGGCCGCAAGCGCTGGCTGGGCGTCCGCCCGACCGTCCGTGGTGTGGTCATGAACCCCGTCGACCACCCGCACGGTGGTGGTGAGGGCCGTACCTCCGGTGGTCGCCACCCGGTGTCCCCGTGGGGCAAGAAGGAAGGCCGTACTCGTTCGCCCAAGAAGGCGTCGAACAAGTACATCGTCCGCCGCCGCAAGACGAACAAGAAGCGCTAGGAGCGGGTTCAGATGCCGCGCAGTCTCAAGAAGGGGCCCTTCGTCGACGACCACCTCATGAAGAAGGTGGACGTGCAGAACGAAGCGGGTTCCAAGAACGTCATCAAGACCTGGTCCCGTCGCTCGATGATCGTCCCGGCCATGCTCGGCCACACGATCGCGGTGCACAACGGCAAGACCCACATCCCGGTGTTTGTCACCGAGTCCATGGTCGGCCACAAGCTCGGCGAGTTCTCGCCGACGCGCACCTTCCGGGGGCACGTCAAGGACGACCGGAAGTCGAAGCGCCGCTAGTCGGCGGGTGCAATCGACCATGACAAACACTGAAGGGACAACCATGGAAGCCAGGGCCCAGGCGCGGTACATCCGCGTCACGCCCATGAAGGCCCGCCGCGTGGTGGACCTCATCCGTGGCATGGACGCCACGGAGGCTCAGGCGGTCCTGCGTTTCGCCCCGCAGGCCGCGAGCGTGCCGGTCGGCAAGGTGCTGGACAGCGCCATCGCCAACGCCGCGCACAACTACGACCACACCGACGCCGACAGCCTCTTCATCTCCGAGGCCTACGTCGACGAGGGCCCGACCCTGAAGCGGTTCCGTCCGCGCGCCCAGGGCCGCGCCTACCGGATCCGCAAGCGGACCAGCCACATCACCGTGGTCGTCAGCAGCAAGGAAGGAACCCGGTAATGGGCCAGAAGGTTAACCCGCATGGGTTCCGGCTCGGTGTCACCACGGACTTCAAGTCCCGGTGGTACGCCGACAAGCTGTACAAGGACTACGTCAAGGAAGACGTCGCCATCCGCCGGATGATGACGTCCGGCATGGAGCGCGCCGGCATCTCCAAGGTCGAGATCGAGCGCACCCGGGACCGCGTCCGTGTGGACATCCACACCGCGCGTCCGGGCATCGTCATCGGCCGCCGCGGCGCCGAGGCCGACCGCATCCGCGGTGACCTCGAGAAGCTGACGGGCAAGCAGGTCCAGCTGAACATCCTCGAGGTCAAGAACCCCGAGACGGACGCTCAGCTCGTGGCCCAGGCCGTCGCCGAGCAGCTCTCCAGCCGTGTCTCCTTCCGCCGTGCCATGCGCAAGAGCATGCAGTCGGCGATGAAGGCGGGCGCCAAGGGCATCAAGATCCAGTGCGGTGGCCGCCTCGGCGGCGCCGAGATGTCCCGCTCGGAGTTCTACCGCGAGGGCCGCGTGCCCCTGCACACGCTCCGCGCGAACGTGGACTACGGCTTCTTCGAGGCCAAGACGACCTTCGGCCGCATCGGTGTGAAGGTCTGGATCTACAAGGGCGACGTCAAGAACATCGCCGAGGTCCGCGCCGAGAACGCGGCCGCCCGTGCCGGCAACCGCCCGGCCCGTGGTGGCGCCGACCGTCCGGCCCGTGGTGGCCGCGGTGGCGAGCGTGGCGGCCGCGGTCGCAAGCCGCAGCAGCAGTCGGCTCCGGCAGCCGAGGCCCCCAAGGCCGACGCGCCCGCCGCTGCTCCGGCTGAGAGCACCGGAACGGAGGCCTGACCGACATGCTGATCCCCCGTAGGGTCAAGCACCGCAAGCAGCACCACCCGAAGCGCCGTGGTCAGGCCAAGGGCGGTACGACGGTCTCGTTCGGCGAGTACGGCATCCAGGCCCTCACGCCGGCGTACGTGACCAACCGCCAGATCGAGGCGGCCCGTATCGCGATGACCCGCCACATCAAGCGTGGTGGCAAGGTCTGGATCAACATCTACCCGGACCGCCCGCTCACGAAGAAGCCTGCCGAGACCCGCATGGGTTCCGGTAAGGGTTCTCCCGAGTGGTGGATCGCGAACGTGCACCCGGGCCGGGTCATGTTCGAGCTGTCCTACCCCAACGAGAAGATCGCCCGTGAGGCGCTGACTCGTGCGGCCCACAAGCTGCCGATGAAGTGCCGGATCGTCAAGCGCGAGGCAGGTGAAGCGTGATGTCGGCCGGTACCAAGGCGTCCGAGCTGCGCGAACTGGGTGACGAGGAGCTTCTGGCGAAGCTCCGCGAAGCCAAGGAAGAGCTGTTCAACCTCCGCTTCCAGGCGGCGACCGGTCAGCTCGAGAACCACGGTCGGCTGAAGGCCGTCCGGAAGGACATCGCGCGGATCTACACCCTGATGCGTGAGCGCGAGCTGGGCATCGAGACGGTGGAGAGCGCCTGATGAGTGAGAGCAACGTGACTGAGCAGACTGCAGAGGCCCGCGGCTTCCGCAAGACCCGTGAGGGTCTCGTCGTCAGCGACAAGATGGACAAGACCGTCGTCGTCGCCGTCGAGGACCGCGTCAAGCACGCGCTGTACGGCAAGGTCATCCGCCGTACCAACAAGCTCAAGGCGCACGACGAGCAGAACGCCGCGGGTGTCGGCGACCGCGTCCTCCTCATGGAGACCCGGCCGCTGTCCGCGACGAAGCGCTGGCGCGTCGTCGAGATCCTCGAGAAGGCCAAGTAGGTAATTCCCGCAAGGGAATTCCAAAGAGTACGTTCCTGCGGGGCATTCCTCGCAGGACAGTTCCGCCAGGCTCCACCGGGGCTGCTGCGCTTGATCGAAGCAAGTCAGCCCCGGTGGGGAACCGGCAGACAAACAGGAGATAGACGTGATCCAGCAGGAGTCGCGACTGCGTGTCGCCGACAACACGGGTGCGAAGGAAATTCTCACCATCCGTGTGCTCGGTGGCTCCGGTCGCCGCTACGCGGGCATCGGTGACGTCATCGTCGCCACCGTCAAGGACGCGATCCCCGGTGGCAACGTGAAGAAGGGTGACGTCGTCAAGGCGGTCATCGTTCGCACCGTCAAGGAGCGCCGCCGTCCCGACGGCTCGTACATCCGCTTCGACGAGAACGCCGCCGTCATTCTCAAGAACGACGGCGACCCCCGCGGCACCCGTATCTTCGGCCCCGTCGGCCGTGAGCTGCGCGAGAAGAAGTTCATGAAGATCATCTCCCTCGCGCCGGAGGTGCTGTGAGCATGAAGATCAAGAAGGGCGACCTGGTCCAGGTCATCACCGGTAAGGACAAGGGCAAGCAGGGCAAGGTCATCGCGGCCTACCCCCGCGAGGACCGCGTCCTGGTCGAGGGTGTCAACCGGGTCAAGAAGCACACCAAGGCCGGCCCGACCGCCAGCGGCTCGCAGGCCGGCGGCATCGTGACCACCGAGGCCCCGGTCCACGTCTCCAACGTCCAGCTGGTCGTGGAGAAGGACGGGAACAAGGTCGTCACGCGCGTCGGTTACCGCTTCGACGAGGACGGCAACAAGATCCGCGTTGCCAAGCGGACGGGTGAGGACATCTGATGGCTACCACCACCACTCCGCGTCTCAAGACGAAGTACCGCGAGGAGATCGCGGGCAAGCTGCGTGACGAGTTCAAGTACGAGAACGTCATGCAGATCCCCGGCCTCGTCAAGATCGTGGTCAACATGGGTGTCGGCGACGCCGCCCGTGACTCCAAGCTCATGGACGGTGCCGTCCGTGACCTGACCATCATCACCGGGCAGAAGCCGGCCGTCACCAAGGCCCGCAAGTCCATCGCGCAGTTCAAGCTGCGCGAGGGCCAGCCGATCGGTGCCCACGTCACGCTCCGTGGCGACCGCATGTGGGAGTTCCTGGACCGCACCCTGTCGCTCGCGCTGCCGCGCATCCGCGACTTCCGCGGTCTGTCCCCCAAGCAGTTCGACGGCCGTGGCAACTACACCTTCGGTCTCACGGAGCAGGTCATGTTCCACGAGATCGACCAGGACAAGATCGACCGCGTCCGGGGTATGGACATCACCGTGGTGACCACGGCGACCAACGACGCAGAGGGCCGCGCGCTCCTCCGTCACCTCGGCTTCCCCTTCAAGGAGGCGTGAGCGAGATGGCGAAGAAGGCTCTGATCGCGAAGGCTGCCCGCAAGCCCAAGTTCGGCGTGCGCGCCTACACCCGCTGCCAGCGCTGTGGGCGTCCGCACTCCGTCTACCGCAAGTTCGGCCTGTGCCGTGTGTGCCTCCGTGAGATGGCTCACCGCGGCGAGCTGCCGGGCGTGACCAAGAGCTCCTGGTAAACCCCCACTTGGGGTGCACCAGGGCTCTCGGTAGGCAACCGGGTCCGGCAGGAGGCCCGCTCGGCATGCCGTAGGCTTGCGGGGTTGGGCGCCTGCCGCGCCCTGTACATACGCGGGTTCGCCCGCCAATGAATGCTTACTACGCCGTAGGTCCACCGCGCCGCACCCGTCCCGTCTCGGATCGGGGAGAGGGATGGCGCACCAGGAAACCCCGGCGAGAGAGGCCGAAGGCCAATTCATGACCATGACTGATCCGATCGCAGACATGCTCACGCGTCTGCGTAACGCGAACTCGGCGTACCACGACTCCGTGGCGATGCCGGCATCGAAGATCAAGTCTCACATCGCGGAGATCCTCCAGCAGGAGGGCTTCATCACGGGCTGGAAGGTCGAGGACGCCGAGGTCGGCAAGAACCTCGTCCTGGAGCTGAAGTTCGGCCCCAACCGTGAGCGCTCCATCGCGGGCATCAAGCGGATCTCCAAGCCCGGTCTCCGGGTGTACGCGAAGTCCACCAACCTGCCGAAGGTGCTCGGCGGCCTCGGCGTGGCGATCATCTCCACGTCGCACGGGCTCCTCACCGACAAGCAGGCCGGCAAGAAGGGCGTGGGTGGGGAAGTCCTCGCCTACGTCTGGTAGCGGAAGGGAACGGAGGAAACAGCTATGTCGCGCATCGGCAAGCTCCCCATCGCGGTTCCCGCCGGCGTGGACGTCACCATCGACGGCCGTCAGGTGCAGGTGAAGGGACCCAAGGGCTCCCTGTCGCACACCATCGCGGCGCCGATCGAGATCGCTAAGGGCGAGGACGGCGTGCTGAACGTCACCCGCCCGAACGACGAGCGTCAGAACAAGGCCCTGCACGGCCTGTCCCGCACGCTGGTGGCGAACATGATCACCGGCGTGACCCAGGGTTACGTGAAGAAGCTCGAGATCAGCGGTGTCGGTTACCGCGTGACCGCCAAGGGCTCGAACCTCGAGTTCGCGCTCGGCTACAGCCACTCGATCACCGTCGAGGCGCCCGAGGGCATCACCTTCAAGGTGGAGAACCCGACGCACTTCTCGGTCGAGGGCATCGACAAGCAGAAGGTGGGCGAGGTCGCGGCCAACATCCGCAAGCTGCGCAAGCCCGACCCGTACAAGGCCAAGGGTGTCAAGTACGAGGGTGAAGTCATCCGCCGCAAGGTCGGAAAGGCGGGTAAGTAAGCCATGGCATACGGGCAGAAGATCGCCAAGGGCGACGCCTACAAGCGCACCGCCATCAAGCGGCGGCACATCCGGATCCGCAAGAAGGTCTCCGGTACGGCCGAGCGCCCCCGCCTGGTCGTGACCCGCTCCAACCGTCACATCGTGGCGCAGGTGATCGACGACCTCAAGGGTCACACCCTGGCGTCGGCGTCCACCCTGGACACGTCGATCCGCGGCGGCGAGGGCGACAAGTCCGCGCAGGCCAAGCAGGTCGGCGCCCTGGTCGCCGAGCGTGCCAAGGCCGCCGGTGTCGAGGCCGTCGTGTTCGACCGTGGTGGCAACCAGTACGCCGGGCGCATCGCCGCCCTGGCGGACGCCGCCCGCGAAGCCGGGCTCAAGTTCTGAGCCGCTTGTAGCTAGCGGAAAGAGAGAGGTAATCCAATGGCTGGACCCCAGCGCCGCGGTGGCGGTGCCGGTGGCGGCGAGCGGCGGGACCGGAAGGGCCGTGACGGCGGAGCATCCGCCGCCGAGAAGACCGCGTACGTCGAGCGCGTCGTCGCGATCAACCGTGTCGCCAAGGTTGTGAAGGGTGGTCGTCGCTTCAGCTTCACCGCGCTGGTCGTGGTGGGCGACGGTGACGGCACCGTGGGTGTCGGATACGGCAAGGCCAAGGAGGTGCCGGCCGCCATCGCCAAGGGTGTTGAGGAGGCCAAGAAGCACTTCTTCAAGGTCCCCCGCATCCAGGGCACCATCCCGCACCCGATCCAGGGTGAGAAGGCGGCCGGCGTCGTGCTGCTCAAGCCCGCGTCGCCCGGTACCGGCGTTATCGCCGGTGGTCCGGTGCGCGCCGTGCTCGAGTGCGCCGGTATCCACGACATCCTGTCGAAGTCGCTCGGCTCCGACAACCAGATCAACATCGTGCACGCGACCGTGGAGGCCCTCAAGGGCTTGCAGCGTCCCGAGGAGGTCGCGGCCCGCCGCGGTCTGCCGCTCGAGGACGTCGCCCCCGCGGCCCTGCTGCGTGCGCGTGCCGGGGCAGGTGCGTAATCGTGGCACAGCTCAAGATCACGCAGGTCAAGTCCTACATCGGCAGCAAGCAGAACCACCGTGACACCCTGCGTTCCCTTGGTCTCAAGGGGATCAACACGCAGGTCGTCAAGGAGGACCGCCCCGAGTTCCGCGGCATGGTGCACACCGTCCGCCACCTCGTGTCGGTCGAGGAGGTCGACTGATCATGGCGGAGAACAACCCGCTCAAGATCCACAACCTCCGTCCGGCCCCGGGCGCCAAGACCGCCAAGACCCGTGTCGGTCGTGGTGAGGCGTCGAAGGGCAAGACGGCCGGTCGTGGTACCAAGGGCACGAAGGCCCGCTACCAGGTTCCGGAGCGCTTCGAGGGCGGGCAGATGCCCCTCCACATGCGCCTCCCGAAGCTGAAGGGCTTCAAGAACCCGTTCAAGACCGAGTACCAGGTCGTGAACCTCGACAAGCTGGCCGCGCTGTACCCCGAGGGTGGCGAGGTCACCGTCGAGGGCCTGGTGGCCAAGGGTGCCGTTCGCAAGAACAGCCTCGTCAAGGTCCTCGGCCAGGGCGAGGTCTCCGTGGCGCTTCAGGTGACGGTCGACGCCGTCTCCGGCTCCGCCAAGGAGAAGATCACCGCCGCCGGCGGTACGGTCACCGAGCTCGTCTGACTCCGTCAGGCACGCCGATGACGTGAACGAATCCGACCGGGGATACCCCACATTTGGGGTATCCCCGGTTGGTCGTTCCAAGGGGGGCAGTGTCGCCGGTAAGGTGGCCTGCGCTGTCAAGTTTCACCAGGTGCTCCACCCGGGGCACCAGGAGATGCCGGCAGCCGTTATGTATTCGTCGAACCTCACCAATCGTCACCTCTGACGCACGTGCGCGGGGGTCGCAGGAGGCACCGTGCTCACCGGCTTCGCCCGGGCGTTCAGGACGCCCGACCTGCGCAAGAAGCTGCTCTTCACGCTCGGGATCATCGTGGTGTACCGCGCCGGTACGCACATTCCGATCCCCGGCGTCGACTACAAGAGCGTCCAGACCTGTATCGACGTCGCCAAGGGCAACCAGGGCCTGTTCGGCCTGGTGAACATGTTCAGTGGCGGTGCGCTGCTGCAGATCACGATCTTCGCGCTGGGCATCATGCCGTACATCACGGCGAGCATCATTCTCCAGCTGCTGACCGTGGTGATCCCGCGTCTGGAAGCCCTGAAGAAGGAGGGCCAGGCCGGTACGGCGAAGATCACGCAGTACACGCGTTATCTGACGGTCGCGCTCGCCATCCTCCAGGGCACCGGCCTGGTCGCCACCGCCCGCAGCGGCGCGCTCTTCACCGGCTGCCCGGTCGCCACGGACATCGTCCCCGACCAGTCGATCTTCACCACCATCACGATGGTCATCACCATGACCGCCGGTACGGGCATGGTGATGTGGCTCGGCGAGCTGATCACCGACCGCGGCATCGGCAACGGCATGTCGATCCTGATGTTCATCTCGATCGCCGCCACCTTCCCGTCCGCGCTGTGGGCCATCAAGACCTCGGGCACGCTGGCCGACGGCTGGATCGAGTTCGGCACGGTCATCCTGATCGGCCTGGTCATGGTCGGCCTGGTGGTCTTCGTCGAGCAGGCCCAGCGCCGCATTCCCGTCCAGTACGCGAAGCGCATGATCGGCCGCCGTTCCTACGGCGGCACCTCGACGTACATTCCGCTGAAGGTCAACCAGGCGGGTGTGATTCCCGTCATCTTCGCGTCGTCGCTGCTGTACATCCCCGCTCTGATCGCGCAGTTCTCCGACGGCAACTCCAGCTGGAAGACCTGGATCCAGGCGAACATGGTGAAGGGCGACCACCCGGTCTACATCACCCTGTACTTCCTGCTGATCGTGTTCTTCGCCTTCTTCTACGTGGCGATCTCCTTCAACCCCGAAGAAGTCGCCGACAACATGAAGAAGTATGGTGGCTTCATCCCGGGCATCCGGGCTGGCCGGCCGACCGCCGAGTACCTGAGCTACGTACTCAACCGGATCACCTGGCCGGGTTCGCTGTATCTGGGTCTGATCGCTCTCGTGCCGACAATGGCGTTGGTGGGCTTCAAGGCGAACCAGAACTTCCCGTTCGGCGGGACGAGCATCCTGATCATCGTGGGTGTCGGTCTCGAGACCGTGAAGCAGATCGAGAGTCAGCTCCAGCAGCGCAATTACGAAGGGTTCCTCCGCTGATGCGAATTGTCCTCGTCGGGCCACCCGGGGCCGGGAAGGGAACGCAGGCCGCGTTCCTGGCCAAGAACCTGTCGATCCCGCACATCTCCACGGGCGACCTGTTCCGCGCCAACATCAGCTCCCAGACGGAACTGGGCAAACTCGCGAAGTCCTACATGGACGCGGGCAACCTGGTGCCGGACGAGGTCACCATCGGCATGGCCAAGGACCGCATGGAGCAGTCCGACGCGGCCGGTGGGTTCCTGCTCGACGGCTTCCCGCGCAACGTCTCGCAGGCCGAGGCGCTGGACGACATGCTCGGGAGCGAGGGCATGAAGCTGGACGCGGTGCTGGACCTGGAGGTCCCGGAGGACGAGGTCGTCAAGCGCATCGCCGGGCGGCGGATCTGCCGCAAGGACTCCAGCCACGTCTTCCACGTGACGTACAACCCGCCGAAGACGGAGGGGGTGTGCGACGCGTGCGGGGGTGAGCTGTACCAGCGCGACGACGACTCCGAGGAGACGGTGCGGACGCGGCTGGAGGTCTACCACACGCAGACCGAGCCGATCATCGACTACTACAAGGCGCAGGGGCTCGTCGTGACGATCTCGGCGCTGGGGAAGGTCGAGGACGTGACGGGGCGGGCGATGCGGGCGTTGCAGCGTGAGGGGGCGCCGCAGTAGGCGGTGCCGGTTCGCTTCTCGACCGCGGCTCCCCATGGCGGGGGGCCGCGGTCGTTGTGTGCGGGGTGCGCGGTGTGCGGTTCCCCGGGCCCCTTCGGGGTGCGGGCGCGCCGTATTGTTGATGGGTCCGCAGGTTTTCCGGGTCAGAAAGGCGCTTGTCGTCATGGTGCAGATCAAGAGCCCCGAGCAGATCGCGAAGATGCGCGAGGCGGGGCTGGTCGTCGCGGCCATTCACGCGGCCACGCGCGAGGCGGCCGTGCCCGGCGCGACGACCAGGGATCTGGACCAGGTCGCCCGCAAGGTGCTGGCCGAGCACGACGCCAAGCCGAACTTCCTCGGCTACGGCGGCTTCCCGGCCACGATCTGCACCTCCGTGAACGATGTCGTCGTGCACGGCATCCCGTCCGACGAGGTGGTCCTCAAGGACGGCGACCTCATCTCCATCGACTGCGGCGCCATCGTCGACGGCTGGCACGGCGACGCCGCCTACACCGCGTTCGTCGGCTCCGGCCACGCCCCCGAGCTGGTCGAGCTGTCCCGGGTGACGGAGGAGTCGATGTGGGCCGGCATCGCGGCCATGAAGCCGGGCAACCGGCTCGTCGACATCTCGCGTGCCGTCGAGACGTACATCCGCCGTCAGCCGAAGCCCGGCGGCGGCCGCTATGGGATCATCGAGGACTACGGCGGCCACGGCATCGGCACCGAGATGCACATGGACCCGCACCTGCTGAACTACGTCGAGCGCAAGCGCGGCAAGGGCCCGAAGCTGGTCCCCGGCTTCTGCCTGGCCATCGAGCCGATGGTCTCCCTGGGCACCCCGAAGACCGAGGTCCTCCAGGACGACTGGACGGTCATCACGACCGACGGCACCTGGTCCTCCCACTGGGAGCACTCGGTGGCCCTGACGGAGGAGGGCCCCCTCGTCCTCACCGCCCCGGACGGGGGCCGGGCCAAGCTCGCGGAGCTGGGGATCACGGCGGCCCCGGATCCGCTGGCATGATGATCTCCCTGCCAGGGCAGAATTCCTCGTTTCGCCTTTCCGGGTGCGCTGACGTAGACTGACTCGTCGGCTCTCGTGCACCCGCATGTCCGCATGCGGACGTACCGGAGTCGATCAAGGTAGTCGATTCGAAGGGCGAAGCGTGGCCAAGAAGCAAGGTGCCATCGAGATCGAGGGCACTGTCGTCGAGTCTCTTCCGAACGCCATGTTCAAGGTCGAGCTCCAGAACGGCCACCAGGTCCTGGCACACATCAGCGGCAAGATGCGCATGCACTACATCCGCATCCTCCCTGACGACCGGGTCGTGGTGGAGCTGTCTCCGTACGACCTGACGCGTGGCCGGATCGTCTACCGGTACAAGTAGATCTTGCCCACGTCCCGCGTGCGTTCCGCGCGGGTCCGCCGGCAACTGACCCGGAGAACCTCACACCCATGAAGGTCAAGCCGAGCGTCAAGAAGATCTGCGACAAGTGCAGGGTGATCCGCCGTCACGGCCGGGTCATGGTCATCTGCGAGAACCCGCGCCACAAGCAGCGCCAGGGCTGACGCACGACCGTACCCTCTGCGATTCGCAGAATTTCGCGCGACGCGAGCTGAATTTGTTCATACGCAGGGCCCGGACCTGGCACTCAGGTCCGACACCCCCGGTTCGGAGGCCGGGGACCCAGTTCGTACCTCGTACGGCGGCTGGGAGCCGGTCCTGTGGAAGACCTCCGACAATCAACTGGAGCCATTGAATGGCACGCGTTTCCGGTGTTGACATCCCGCGCGAAAAGCGCGTGGAGATCGCCCTCACCTACGTGTTCGGCATCGGCCGGACTCTTTCGCAGCAGACGCTGGCAGCCACCGGCGTCGACCCGAACACCCGCGTTCGCGACCTCTCCGAGGAGCAGCTCGTCGCGATCCGCGAGTACGTCGACAACAACATCAAGACCGAGGGTGACCTCCGTCGCGAGATCCAGGCCGACATCCGCCGCAAGGTCGAGATCGGCACGTACCAGGGTCTGCGGCACCGCCGCGGTCTGCCCGTCCGCGGTCAGCGCACCAGCACCAACGCCCGTACCCGCAAGGGCCCGCGTCGCGCCATCGCCGGCAAGAAGAAGCCGGGCAAGAAGTAGTCCTCAGCGACTTCGCCGTCCAGCGGTCTTCGCTGTAGGACCGACCACCTCCCGTAGGAGAAGACATGCCCCCCAAGGGACGTCAGGGCGCTGCCAAGAAGGTGCGCCGCAAGGAAAAGAAGAACGTCGCTCACGGCCACGCGCACATCAAGAGCACGTTCAACAACACCATCGTTTCGATCACCGACCCGACCGGCAACGTGATCTCCTGGGCCTCCGCCGGCCACGTCGGCTTCAAGGGCTCCCGGAAGTCCACGCCGTTCGCCGCGCAGATGGCCGCCGAGTCGGCCGCCCGCCGCGCGCAGGAGCACGGCATGCGCAAGGTCGACGTGTTCGTCAAGGGCCCGGGCTCCGGTCGTGAGACCGCGATCCGTTCCCTCCAGGCCACGGGCCTCGAGGTCGGCTCCATCCAGGACGTCACCCCGACCCCGCACAACGGCTGCCGCCCGCCGAAGCGTCGTCGCGTCTGACGTACGGCCTACGGCGGCTCGGTATCCGGCTGGGGGTGTGGGGGTCGTCCCCCACAATGTCGCAGCACGGCTGCCGCCCGCCGAAGCGTCGTGGCGTCTGAGGCGTCGCCTTCGCGGCTCGCGGTTTTCGGGCGGTACGGCTCTGCACGGGTCGTACCGCCCGTACCCTTGTAGTAACTCCGTCAGGCTCCGCCTGGTGGCCTCAGGGCATCAAATAGTGGGTGCCCCTGAACCTGAAGGATTCACATGCTGATCGCTCAGCGCCCCTCGTTGACCGAAGAGGTCGTCGACGAGTTCCGCTCCCGGTTCGTGATCGAGCCGCTGGAGCCGGGCTTCGGCTACACCCTCGGCAACTCCCTGCGCCGCACGCTCCTCTCGTCGATCCCCGGTGCCGCCGTCACCAGCATCCGGATCGACGGTGTCCTGCACGAGTTCACCACCGTGCCGGGCGTCAAGGAGGACGTCACCGACCTGATCCTCAACATCAAGCAGCTGGTCGTCTCCTCGGAGCACGACGAGCCGGTCGTGATGTACCTGCGCAAGCAGGGCCCGGGTCTGGTCACCGCCGCCGACATCGCGCCCCCGGCCGGTGTCGAGGTGCACAACCCCGACCTCGTCCTCGCCACGCTCAACGGCAAGGGCAAGCTGGAGATGGAGCTGACGGTCGAGCGCGGCCGCGGTTATGTCTCCGCCGTGCAGAACAAGCAGGTCGGCCAGGAGATCGGCCGCATCCCGGTCGACTCGATCTACTCGCCGGTCCTCAAGGTCACGTACAAGGTCGAGGCCACGCGTGTCGAGCAGCGCACCGACTTCGACAAGCTGATCGTCGACGTCGAGACCAAGCAGGCCATGCGGCCGCGCGACGCCATGGCGTCGGCCGGTAAGACCCTGGTCGAGCTGTTCGGTCTCGCCCGCGAGCTGAACATCGACGCAGAGGGCATCGACATGGGTCCGTCCCCGACGGACGCGGCGCTGGCGGCCGACCTCGCGCTCCCGATCGAGGAGCTCGAACTCACCGTCCGCTCGTACAACTGCCTCAAGCGCGAGGGCATCCACTCCGTGGGTGAGCTCGTGGCGCGGTCCGAGGCGGACCTGCTGGACATCCGCAACTTCGGTGCGAAGTCCATCGACGAGGTCAAGGCGAAGCTGGCCGGCATGGGCCTGGCCCTCAAGGACAGCCCGCCCGGATTCGACCCCACGGCCGCTGCCGACGCCTTCGGCGCCGACGACGACGCGGACGCGGGTTTCGTGGAGACCGAGCAGTACTGATCGGTCGATGCCGGTGAGCATCCGCTCATCGGGTTCCTGACCCCGGTACCTGATACGGCCGGGGCAGACACACAGGAGAAAGAACATGCCGAAGCCCACCAAGGGTGCCCGTCTGGGCGGCAGTGCCGCGCACGAGAAGCTGCTCCTCGCGAACCTCGCGAAGGCGCTCTTCGAGCACGGCCGCATCACCACCACCGAGGCCAAGGCGCGCCGGCTGCGGCCGTACGCCGAGCGTCTGGTGACCAAGGCGAAGAAGGGCGACCTTCACAACCGCCGTCAGGTGTTGCAGGTCATCACGGACAAGAGCATCGTCCACACGCTCTTCACCGAGATCGGCCCGCGCTACGAGAACCGTCCGGGTGGCTACACCCGCATCACCAAGATCGGTAACCGCCGTGGCGACAACGCGCCCATGGCCGTCATCGAGCTGGTCGAGGCGCTGACGGTCGCGCAGCAGGCGACGGGCGAGGCGGAGGCCGCGACGAAGCGCGCCGCGAAGGATGCGGACGCTTCCGAGGCCAAGGCCGACCTCACGAAGGACGAGGCCGTCGAGGCCGAGACCTCGGACGAGGAGTCGAAGGACGCGTAAGCGTCCGCGGGGGGCTGTGTGAGTGCGGCCGCGGCCGCGTCGTGGTCGATCGCGCCCACGCGGCGGAGCCGCATGTCGAGCACAGCCCCGCGCCCCTGAGGGGCGCTGGTGGGCCCGTTCCTTTCGAGGAGCGGGCCCGCTTTCGTGGGGTGAAAGGATCTGAACGTGAGTGACGAAGTGCGGCCCGGGTTCGTGCGGGTGCGGTTGGACCTTTCCTACGACGGCACCGCGTTCTCCGGGTGGGCCAAGCAGGCCGGGGGGCGGCGGACCGTGCAGGGGGAGATCGAGGACGCGCTGCGGACCGTGACGCGGTCCGGGGGGACGACGTACGAGCTGACGGTCGCCGGGCGGACCGACGCCGGCGTGCACGCGCGCGGGCAGGTCGCGCATGTCGACCTGCCGCGCGAGGTGTGGGCCGAGCACCACGAGAAGCTGCTCAAGCGGCTCGCAGGGCGGCTGCCCAGGGACGTGCGCGTGTGGGCGCTCAGGGAGGCGCCCGCGGGCTTCAACGCGCGGTTCTCGGCGGTCTGGCGCCGGTACGCCTACCGCGTCACCGACAACCCCGGCGGCGTCGACCCGCTGCTGCGCCACCACGTCCTCTGGCACGACTGGCCGCTCGACGTCGACGCCATGAACGAGGCGGCGCGGGGGCTGCTGGGGGAGCACGACTTCGCCGCCTACTGCAAGAAGCGGGAGGGGGCGACCACCATCCGCACCCTCCAGGAGCTGAGCCTGGCGCGCGGCGACGACGGGATCGTCACCGCGACCGTGCGCGCCGACGCCTTCTGCCACAACATGGTGCGCTCGCTGATCGGCGCGCTGCTGTTCGTGGGGGACGGGCACCGGGGGTCCGAGTGGCCGGGAGAGGTGCTCGCGGCGGGCGTACGGGACTCCGCCGTGCACGTCGTACGGCCGCACGGGCTGACGCTGGAGGAAGTCGGCTACCCGGCCGACGAGTTGCTCGCCGCGCGGAACAGGGAGGCGCGCAACCGGCGGACGCTGCCGGGGGCGGTGTCCGGCGCCGGCTGCTGCTGAGCGGCGGGCCCCCGCGCCCCGTCCCCCGTGCGTCCTGCTCGGGTGCGTCCTACTTGTTGGCGGCGGCCGACGCCTGGGTCTCGCCGCGCCGGTGGATCTGCCGGAAGGTGTACTCGGCGAGGTCGTCGCCGGCGGTGAAGACCTTGGTGTCCTTGGTCGTCACGTCCTTGTTGCCGGTGAAGCCGCCGAGCGTGAAGTAGGCGTAGCGGCCGACCGAGTTGCGGGTGCTGCGGCAGACCGAGGTGCGGCAGAAGTCGTCGACGCCGGAGCCCGGCAGCGAGGTGAGGATGCTCTTGTCGTCCGTGGCCTTGCGGGCCTTGGTCGCGTCGTCCGCGGTGTCGAAGACGGCGACGCCCACGGTGACGGCCACGCCGCCCTTGGTGGTGTAGGTGACGCGCATGACACGGGTGCAGCCGTTGTCCGTCAGCGCCTTGTCGAGTGTGCCGCGGACGGCGGAGGCGCAGTTGGTGGTGGAGGAGCGGGCGTGCTTGGTGTAGGCGTTCGAGCCCAGGGTGACCTGCGAGTCCGGGAACAGGGTGTCCGGGCTGAGCGCGGCCTTGTCCTTCTTGGCGCTGGATATGAAGTCCATCGGGTCCAGCGGCGGCGGGGCGGAGGTCGGGTCGAACGACGGGTCCACGGCGGAGGTGGAACCGCCGGGGATGTCGGCGCTGCCGGGCAGGCTGGTGGTGGGCTTGTTGTCGGACCCGCTGTTGGCGGACACGACGGCCATGGCCACGGCGGTGCCGACGGCGACCGTGGCGACGGCGCCGCCCACGATCAGCAGCAGCCGGCGCCGCTTGTTGCGCGACGCGGAGGCGTCGGCCAGCGCGGCCCAGTCCGGTGTGTCACTGGTGCCCTGATTGCCCCATTGCTGTTGCTGGGAGCCCGGTTTCCAGGGATCCCACGGGGGCTCCCCCTGCCCATAACTCATGCGCCGCATCTTAGACGGGCCGGACGGGGTCCGGGCCAGTCCCCGGGGGCCGGGCCCCCGGGCCCCGGTGGGGTGGCCGTTTTGACCCGTCCGGGGTGCCGCCGTTATTCTTCTTGTTCGTTGTGTGTATTGGCTTGCTCATTCTCACGTGAGGGGCCCTTACACCGGTCTCCGGACCGATGACCAGCGACCCATGTACGCGGTTTGCGTCGCCGCCATGCGGTCAGGGCTGTCGTGATCGTCTTCGGTGACCAATGTCAGGACCACTCACTGAAGAAGCGAAGGCTACGAACCGTGCGTACGTACAGCCCCAAGCCCGGCGATGTGACGCGTCAGTGGCACGTCATCGACGCCCAGGACGTCGTCCTGGGCCGTCTGGCCTCCACCGCCGCCTCCATCCTGCGTGGCAAGCACAAGCCGATCTACGCGCCCCACGTCGACACCGGTGACTTCGTCATCATCATCAACGCCGACAAGGTGCACCTGTCCGGCAACAAGCGGACCCAGAAGATGGCGTACCGCCACTCCGGCTACCCGGGCGGTCTGCGCTCCGTCCGCTACGACGACCTGCTGGACAAGAACCCCGAGAAGGCCGTCGAGAAGGCCGTCCGGGGCATGCTCCCCAAGAACTCCCTGGGCCGTCAGATGCTCTCGAAGCTGAAGGTCTACAGGGGTGACCAGCACCCGCACCAGGCGCAGCAGCCGGTGCCGTTCGAGATCACCCAGGTCGCGCAGTAAGTCCGGCCACCCCCTAAGACCGAAGAGAATCTGAGGAGAATCGTGGCCGAGACCACTGCCGAGCAGCCGCTCGAAGAGCTTGACATCGAGAGCTACACCAGCGAGTCCGAGGTGCCCGTCGAGGGCGAGTACACCTCCGAGTCGCTGTCGTCCCGCTTCGGCGAGCCCCAGCCGGCCGCCGGCCTGGGCCGTCGCAAGAACGCCATCGCCCGCGTCCGGATCATCCCGGGCACCGGCAAGTGGAAGATCAACGGTCGCACCCTCGAGGACTACTTCCCGAACAAGGTGCACCAGCAGGAAGTCAACGAGCCCTTCAAGGTGCTCGAGCTCGAGGGCCGCTACGACGTCGTCGCCCGCATCGCCGGCGGCGGTGTCTCCGGCCAGGCCGGTGCGCTCCGTCTCGGTGTCGCCCGCGCGCTGAACGAGGCGGACGTGGACAACAACCGCGGCCCGCTGAAGAAGGCCGGCTTCCTGCGCCGCGACGACCGTGCGGTCGAGCGCAAGAAGGCCGGTCTGAAGAAGGCCCGCAAGGCCCCGCAGTACAGCAAGCGCTAAACCGCGCACCGGGCCGCCGCACCGGCGTCCGCGCAGTACCGCCGTACCCGCCCCGGTGGCACGTTCCGTGCCGCCGGGGCGGTGCGTTTCCCGGGGCGGGCTTACCACAGGTTTATGCGGCTTGGGGTATGGGCTTCCAGTAATTTCCGGTAGTTTCCGGTATGAACCCTCCGGCACAGGTTCGCGCGGTACAACCTGAGAGCGGGCCCGGCGGTCAGAAGTCATGTCCGGGGGATGTGCGGGCCCCGGGCCGTGCCCGACACTCGCACGAGCCGCACTTCACTCGCACGAGCCGCACTTTCTGAGCACATTCGGAGGCACCACAGTGGGACGACTCTTCGGCACGGACGGCGTGCGCGGTGTCGCCAACGCGGATCTGACGGCGGAGCTGGCGCTCGGCCTCTCCGTCGCGGCGGCACACGTACTGGCCGAGGTGGGCACGTTCGAGGGCCACCGGCCGAAGGCGGTCGTCGGGCGCGATCCGCGCGCGTCGGGGGAGTTTCTGGAGGCCGCCGTCGTCGCGGGCCTCGCCAGCGCGGGCGTCGACGTCCTGCGGGTGGGCGTGCTGCCGACGCCCGCCGTGGCGTATCTGACCGGCGCGCTCGGCGCCGACCTCGGCGTGATGCTCTCCGCCAGCCACAACGCCATGCCCGACAACGGCATCAAGTTCTTCGCCCGCGGCGGGCACAAGCTCGCCGACGAGCTGGAGGACCGCATCGAGTCCGTGTACGCCGAGCACCGCACCGGCGCCCCCTGGGAGCGGCCCACCGGCGCCGGCGTCGGCCGGGTCACCGACTACGACGAGGGCTTCGACCGTTACGTCGACCACCTCACCGGCGTTCTCCCCAACCGTCTCGACGGCCTGACCGTCGTCCTCGACGAGGCCCACGGCGCCGCCTCCCGTGTCTCCCCGGAGGCCTTCACCCGGGCCGGGGCCACCGTCGTCACCATCGGCGCCGAGCCCGACGGCCTCAACATCAACGACGGCTACGGCTCGACCCACCTGGACAAGCTCCGCGCCGCCGTCGTCGAGCACGGCGCCCACCTCGGCATCGCGCACGACGGCGACGCCGACCGCTGCCTGGCCGTGGACCACGAGGGCACCGAGGTCGACGGCGACCAGATCCTCGCCGTGCTGGCGCTCGCCATGCGCGAGCAGGGCACGCTGCGCGCGGACGCGGTCGTCGCCACCGTGATGTCCAACCTCGGGTTCACGCTCGCCATGGAGCGCGAGGGGCTGCGGCTCGTGCAGACGGCCGTGGGCGACCGGTACGTCCTGGAGGAGATGAAGAACAAGGGGTACGCGCTCGGCGGCGAGCAGTCCGGCCACGTCATCGTCCTCGACCACGCGACGACCGGCGACGGCACGCTCACCGGACTGCTGCTCGCCGCCCGGGTCGCCGGAACGGGCCGTACGCTCAAGGACCTCGCCTCCGTCATGGAGCGGCTGCCGCAGGTCCTGGTGAACGTGCCGGACGTGGACAAGTCCCGGGTGACGACGTCGGCGGAGCTGGCGGCGGCGGTGACGGACGCGGAGCGTGAGCTCGGTACGACGGGGCGGGTCCTCCTCCGTCCCTCCGGTACGGAGCCGCTCGTGCGGGTCATGGTGGAGGCGGCCGACATCGAACAGGCGCGCTCCGTGGCGGGGCGGCTCGCCGACGCGGTCAAGTCCGCCCTCGGCTAGGCAGGCAGAGGCGCGCGCCCCTCTCAGGGGCGCGTGCGCGCCCACAGCCACTTCTGCATGAGCAGTGTCGAAGTCCCCGCCAGCACGATGCCCGCCAGGTTCAGCAGCAGTTGGTAGGTCGAACCGGCCGTCTGGTGGGTGTCGCCGTAGCTCAGCGCGACGGCGGCGTTCGCGGCGGCGGGGACCGTGGTGACGGAGATGGCGACGCCCACCAGGGCGCCGGACTTGGCCGAGGTCAGGGACAGGGTGCCCGCGATGCCGGCCAGGACGGCGACGACGAAGGAGAAGGCGTCCGGGGCGTACACGAACCCGGTGTTGGGCCGGTCGCCCTCCAACTCGGCCTCGCTGAACAGGTTGAGGGCGTCCATCAGCAGGCTGAAGCCGACGGTGAGCACCATGGCGGCGGCGAAGCCGGCGATCAGGGCGATCAGGGAACGCAGCGCCAGGCGCGGTGCGCGGCGCACGATCGCCGTGGACAGCCCCGCCAGCGGGCCGAACTCCGGGCCCACCGCCATCGCGCCGACGATCAGGATGGCGTTGTCCAGGACGACACCGCACGCCGCGATCATCGTCGCCAGGGTGAGGAAGGCGACGTAGGTGACCGACAGCGTCGACTCCTCGTGCGTGGCCTCGGTCAGCTGCTCCCACAGCACCGCGTCCGCGCCCTCGCCGGGCGCGTCCTCCTCGGCCTTGTCGGCCCGCCGGGACAGCGACAGGTCGATGTTCTCCACGGCGATCGAACCGGCGTCGTCGAGCCCCAGCTCCCGCAGGGAGCCGATGAGTTCGTCGCCGGCCTCGCGGGCCACGTCGCACATCACGACGTCCCCGACCGGATTGCGGGCGGCTCCCGGGAGCACCACGACATGCGTGGTCCCGACGGTCTTCTCGATCACCCGGACCACGTCCTCGGTCCGCCCCGCCGGGGTGATCAGGCGCAGATGCAGCATGCCCGCAGCGTAGCCGGGCGGCCGGGCGCCCTCGTCAGAGTTTGCGCAGGCTCAGGCGCTGCACCGTGTGGTCGGGGCCCTTGCGGAGGATCAGGGTGGCGCGGCCGCGGGTGGGGGCGATGTTCTCCGTGAGGTTGGGCCTGTTGATGGTGCGCCACATCGTGCGTGCGTAGTCCAGGGCCTCCTCCTCGGAGACCTGGGTGTACTTGCGGAAGTACGAGGAGGGGTTCTGGAACGCGGTTTCGCGCAGTTTGCGGAACCGGCTCAGGTACCAGCGTTCGATGTCCTCGGTGCGGGCGTCGACGTACACGCTGAAGTCGAAGTAGTCGGCGAGCCCGACGCGGGTGCGGCCGTCGTCGCCGGGCAGCGCGGGCTGGAGGACGTTCAGGCCCTCGACGATCAGGATGTCCGGCCGCCGTACGACGAGCCGTTCGTCGGGGACGATGTCGTAGATGAGGTGCGAGTAGACGGGCGCCGTCACCTCGTCCTTGCCGGCCTTGACGTCGGCGACGAACCGGGTGAGCGCGCGGCGGTCGTACGACTCGGGGAAACCCTTCCGCGACATCAGGCCGCGCGCCTGAAGCTCCTTGGTGGGGAGCAGGAAGCCGTCGGTGGTGACCAGTTCGACGCGGGGGTGTTCGGGCCAGCGGGAGAGCAGTGCGCGCAGCAGCCGGGCCACCGTCGACTTGCCGACCGCGACGGAGCCGGCGACGCCTATGACGAACGGGGTGCCGGACTGGGAGCCCTGCTCGCCGAGGAAGGTGTTGAGGGCGCCGCGGAGGGTGTCGGTGGCGCCGACGTAGAGGTTGAGCAGCCGGGAGAGCGGGAGGTAGATGTCCCGCACCTCGTCGAGGTCGATGACGTCGCCGAGGCCGCGCAGCTTCTCGACCTCCTCGGCGGTGAGCGGCAGCGGCGTCTTGTCGCGCAGCGCGCTCCACTCCGTGCGGGTGAGGTCGACGTAGGGAGTCGCCTCCGGCCGGGACCGGTGGGCGCTCCGGGGCATCGAGGAGACCGGAGAGATCACAGTCCATTGTTACGGGAAGACGA
This sequence comes from Streptomyces sp. NRRL F-6676, assembly GCF_000725625.1. Classification (GTDB taxonomy): domain Bacteria; phylum Actinomycetota; class Actinomycetes; order Streptomycetales; family Streptomycetaceae; genus Streptomyces. The sequence continues at coordinate 6,517 of NZ_JOHS01000031.1, read as the reverse complement.
ACGGAAAGGGCGGGTGGGATGCGTCACTCGCCCGGCGCCCCGGGTCCGGGGTCTCGGTCCGGACGTGTCACTCGCCCTCGGCCAGGCGGTCGATGGCGTCCTGGACCAGGGCCAGGTACTCGACCTCCTCGCAGCGCGGCTTGCTGCCGAGCCGGTAGTTCGCGAGGCAGTCGTCGAGATCCTCCCCGACGTCCTCGTCGGGCAGATCCGCGGCCAGCTCGCTGCACACCCGTCCGGCGAGATCGGACGGACGCACCGGGCGGCGGCGCACGAACCGGTGAAGTCGAAGGCGCACGGCCGTTCCCCCCTGCCCCGGGAGACGGCTCACTCCCGAATGGGGGACCGTATCCCTCTTGTCGGGGGAAGGTCCATACCGCGAACACAGAAAGCACACAGATACGGGCGTTGTGTAAAGCGATACCGGCGCCTCGCGCTTCGCGGCGGGCGCATAGAGGCCCTCTCGGCGGCGATTTCTTTCCGAAATCGGGCAAGATCGACGAGATTCGGTGCCCCTTCGCCGCATAGGCTGCCCGCATGTGCGGAATCGTGGGATACGTAGGGGCGCAGTCGGCGCTCGAGGTGGTCGTGGCCGGTCTCAAGCGGCTGGAGTACCGGGGGTACGACTCCGCCGGTGTCGCCGTCCTCGCCGACGGCGGTCTCGCCGCGGCGAAGAAGGCCGGGAAGCTGATCAACCTGGAGAAGGAACTCCAGGACCGCCCGCTGCCGACCGGCACCACCGGCATCGGCCACACCCGCTGGGCCACCCACGGCGGCCCCACCGACGCCAACGCGCACCCGCACCTGGACAACGCCGGGCGGATCGCCGTCGTGCACAACGGCATCATCGAGAACTTCGCCGCCCTGCGCGCCGAGCTGGAGGAGCGCGGGCACGAGCTGTCCTCCGAGACGGACACCGAGGTCGTCGCGCATCTGCTCGCCGAGGAGTTCTCCTCCTGCGCCGACCTCGCCGAGGCCATGCGGCTGGTGTGCCGGCGGCTGGAGGGCGCGTTCACGCTGGTCGCGACGCACGCCGACCAGCCGGACGTGGTCGTGGGCGCCCGCCGCAACTCCCCGCTCGTCGTGGGCGTCGGCGAGGGCGAGGCGTTCCTCGCCTCCGACGTCGCCGCGTTCATCGCGCACACCCGGTCCGCCGTCGAGCTCGGTCAGGACCAGGTCGTGGAGCTGCGCCGGGACGGCGTCACCGTCACCGGCTTCGACGGCAGCCCCGCCGACGTGCGCGCCTACCACGTCGACTGGGACGCCTCGGCGGCCGAGAAGGGCGGCTACGAATACTTCATGCTCAAGGAGATCGCCGAGCAGCCGAAGGCGGTCGCCGACACCCTGCTCGGCCGGATCGACGCGGCCGGGTCGCTGACCCTGGACGAGGTCCGCATCGCCGACTCCGAGCTGCGCGAGATCGACAAGGTCGTGATCGTGGCGTGCGGGACGGCCTTCCACGCCGGGATGATCGCCAAGTACGCCATCGAGCACTGGACCCGGCTGCCCTGCGAGGTCGAGCTGGCCAGCGAGTTCCGCTACCGGGACCCGATCCTCGACGGGCAGTCCCTCGTCATCGCGATCTCGCAGTCCGGCGAGACGATGGACACGCTGATGGCGCTGCGGCACGCCCGTGAGCAGGGCTCGCGGGTGCTGGCCATCTGCAACACCAACGGTTCGACGATCCCGCGCGAGTCCGACGCCGTGCTGTACACGCACGCGGGGCCGGAGGTCGCCGTCGCCTCGACCAAGGCGTTCCTGACGCAGCTCGTCGCCTGTTATCTGGTGGCGCTGTACCTGGGGCAGATGCGGGGGACCAAGTGGGGCGACGAGATCCGGGCCGTCATCCGCGACCTGTCCGGGATCTCGGCGGCGGTCGACCGGGTGCTGGAGACCATGGAGCCGGTGCGGGCGCTCGCGCGCTCCCTCGCGGAGAAGGACACGGTGCTGTTCCTGGGGCGGCATGTGGGCTATCCGGTCGCGCTGGAGGGGGCGCTGAAGTTGAAGGAGCTCGCGTACATGCATGCGGAGGGGTTCGCGGCGGGGGAGCTGAAGCACGGGCCGATCGCGCTGATCGAGGAGGATCTGCCGGTGGTGGTGGTCGTGCCGTCGCCGCGGGGGCGGTCCGTGCTGCACGACAAGATCGTGTCGAACATCCAGGAGATCCGGGCGCGGGGGGCGCGGACGATCGTGATCGCGGAGGAGGGGGACGAGGCGGTCGTCCCGTACGCCGACCATCTGATCCGTATTCCGGCGACGCCCACGTTGTTGCAGCCGCTGGTGGCGACGGTGCCGTTGCAGGTGTTCGCGTGCGAGTTGGCGACGGCGCGGGGGAACGAGGTGGATCAGCCGCGGAACCTGGCGAAGTCGGTGACGGTGGAGTAGGGGCCGCGGGGGGCGTTGTCGGGTGCGGGTGGGTGGGGCTTCTCGCGCAGTTCCCCGCGCCCCTGAAAGGGGCGCGGGGAACTGCGCGATCGGCCACGACGGACCCGCGGTCGCCCGACACCCGCACCCCCGACCCCGTAGGCGCCCGAACCCCGAGCCCAGGCGGCAGCCTATGGTTCCCGTATGGGAATCATCGGGGTCGGGATCGATGTCGCCGAGATCGAACGGTTCGCGGCGTCACTGGAACGTACGCCCGGCCTGCTCCGGCGGCTGTTCGTGGAGAGCGAGCTGCTGCTTCCCGGCGGGGAGCGCCGCGGCCCCGCCTCGCTGGCCGCGCGGTTCGCCGCGAAGGAGGCCCTCGCGAAGGCGCTCGGCGCCCCCGCGGGCCTGCTCTGGACGGACGCCGAGGTGTACGTCGAGGACAGCGGCCGCCCCCGCCTGCGGGTGCGGGGCTCGGTCGCGGCCCGGGCCGCCGAGCTCGGCGTACGGCAGTGGCACGTCTCGCTGAGCCACGACGCCGGCATCGCGTCGGCGGTCGTGATCGCCGAGGGGTGACGCAGCCCCCCGCTTACGCGTTCCGCTCCACCAGGCGGAACGCCAGCACCGTCGCGTCGTCCTCCGCGTCCGGTCCCACGAGCCCGTCGACGAGTCCCCGTACGTACGCGTCGAGGGCCGCGCCGCCCGGCGGGATGCCGGCCCCCGCCCCGTCCCGCACCGCCCGCAGCAGGCGGGACGCGTCCCGGTCCAGGTCCGAGCCGCGGCGTTCGATCAGCCCGTCCGAGTAGAGCAGCACCACGTCACCGGGGTGCAGCAGCGTCTCGGCCGCCGTGTACGGCACGCCGGGCAGGACGCCCAGCGGCATGCCGGGCCCGCCCGGCGGCGGGCCGAGGAGCCGGGCCTGCCCCGCGCGGACCAGGACCGGCGGCGGATGGCCCGCGCAGGTCCAGCGCAGCAGCCCCCGGTCGGGGTGGTAGCGGGCGATGACCGCCGTCGCCGTCGACTCCTCGCCGTCGTCGCAGGCGAGCAGGTTGAGCCAGCCGGTCAGTTCCTCCACCCGCGCGCCGGTGAACGCCAGCCCCGCCAGCGCGTACCGCAGCTTGGCCATCAGGGTGACGGCGTCCAGGCCGTGCCCGCGCGCGTCGCCGAGGGCGATGAGGATCTGGCCGGTGGGCAGGACACGGGTCTTGTACCAGTCGCCGCCCACCCGTGCCGTCCGCCCCTCGGGCCGGTACACGGCGGCCGCCTCCACGCCGTGCCGGGCCAGTTCCGGCGGGAAGCCGGGCAGCACCGCCTCGCGCAGCCGTTCGGCCACCTCGGCGACCGCGTCCGCCCGCTCCCGCTGCGCCCGCGCCTCCCGTACCGCCCGCTCGGCCACCTCCCGGCCGCGCACGTCGGCGGTCACGTTGCGGCAGACCGCGCGCACGGTCCACACCGGCCCGGTCTCCGGACGCACCGGCTCGGCGATGAAGCGCAGCACCCGCGCCTCCGGCTCGCGCGGCCCCAGGCGCAGTTCCAGGTCGACGACGTCCCGTGCGCCAAGGAGCACGTCGTGGAGCCCCCGGTACAGCGGCTCCCGGCCCTCCGGCAGCGCCATGCGGCCGAGCTCCGCCAGGTCCGGCAGCGGGTCCGGGGCGGGCAGACCGAGCACGTCGCGCAGTCCCGTCTCCTCGACCGTCCCGTCGGCGAGATTCCACTCCGCCCAGCACACGCGGGCGAGCTGCTGCGCCGCGCGGGCCATCCGGGCGCGCGCCTGCTCCCCGCGCTCCCAGGTGAGCAGCAGCAGCTCCCCGACGGGAGCCACGCGCACCTCGCTGCTGATCCGCACCGCCCGCCCGCCCGGGCCGGTCAGCGACCACTCGGCGGACTCGGGTCCCTGCGGCCGTCCCGTCCGGCGCGCCTCGTCGAGCAGACGGGGCACGGGCGTGTCCGCCAGGCTCGGGAAGCGCGCCAGCAGCGGCACATCCCCGCCCCACGACGGCCAGGACACCGCAGGCTGCCGGGCGACGGCCGGGAAGCGGCGCTCGGCGTACTCCCGTGCGGCCGCGTTGTGCCCCAGATAGCGGTACTCGGTCCCCGCGCCCGGCCCGCCCGGCACCGCCCGCACCACCATCGAGGCGAGCGGCACGGCGTCCAGCAGCTGCCGGGCCGGGGGCTCGGCGACGGGCGGCGGCGGGGGAGGCGTACGGGACGGCTGCCGGGGACCGCCGAGGGGCGCGCCGGACGGCGCCTCCGGGGACGCCGAGGGCAACGTCACGGGCGACACGGCATGCGCGTCGACGTACCGCCCGATGCGGAACCGCTGCTCGGCCAGCAGCAGCTCGAGCGCCCGGAGCCACCGGTCGCCGCCGCCCTCGTCGGCCATCCGCCCGCCTTCTTCCCTGCCTGTTCCGTGCCGGTCCCTCTACGCATGCTCGGTGACCGGCGGGCGGCGGGCCACTCGGCGGCAGCGCGGGCCGCCGGACGTACGCCCGGCGGATACGGGGCAGACTCGGTCACATGCGTACCGCGTACAGCGTCGAAACGGTCAGGACCGCCGAGCGCGCGCTCATGGAGCGACTCCCCGACGGCACCCTCATGCAGCGCGCCGCCGCCGGACTGGCGACGGCCTGCGCACAACTCCTCGGCAAGGTGTACGGCGCCCGCGTCGTCCTCCTCGTCGGCAGCGGCGACAACGGCGGCGACGCCCTGTACGCCGGCGCCCGGCTCGCCGCCCGGGGTGCGGGCGTCACCGCCGTCCTGCTCGCCCCCGAACGCACCCACCCCGGCGGCCTCGCGGCCCTGCGCCGGGCCGGCGGCACGACGGTGAGCGCCGGGGACGCCGCGCCGCCGCTGCGCCGCGCCGGCCTCGTCGTCGACGGCATCGTCGGCATCGGCGGCCGGGGCGGACTGCGGCCGGAGGCGGCCCGGCTGGCGCGGATCGTGGCCGAGGGGGACGCGTCCGTCGTCGCCGTCGACCTGCCGAGCGGCGTCGAGGCCGACACCGGCGAGGTGCGGGGACCAGCACTCCGGGCCGATCTCACGGTCACCTTCGGCACGCACAAGCCGGGGCTGCTGGTCGACCCCGCGCGGGAGTACGCCGGTTCCGTGCGCCTCGTCGACATCGGGCTCGGCCCGCACCTGCCGGACGTGCCCGAACTGGAGGCGTTGCAGCACGCGGAGGTGGCGGCGCTGCTGCCGGAGCCGGCGGCGGAGAGCGACAAGTACCGGCGGGGCGTCGTCGGTATCGCCGCCGGGTCCGCGCGCTACCCCGGGGCGGCCGTGCTGGCGGTGGCCGGGGCGCTGCGCGGCGGGGCGGGGGCGGTGCGGTACGTGGGGGCGGCCGGGGAGGCGGTCCTCGCCCGCTTCCCGGAGACGCTGATCTCCGACCGGGGGCCGGCGAAGGCGGGGCGTGTACAGGCGTGGGTCGTCGGGCCCGGCGCGGGCGACGACGCGGGGCCGGTGGCGGAGGTGCTGACGGCCGACGTACCCGTGCTGCTGGACGCGGACGGGCTGCGCCTGGCCGACCGGGACACGGTCCGCGCCCGCACCGCGCCGACCCTGCTGACCCCGCACGCCGGCGAGGCCGCCGCCCTGCTGGGCGTCGCCCGCGAGGAGGTCGAGGGCGCCCGGCTGACGGCGGTGCGCGAACTGGCGGCGCGGTACCGGGCGACGGTGCTGCTCAAGGGCTCGACGACGCTGGTCGCGGGGGAGGCGGGGGCGCCGGTGCGGGTCAACGCGACGGGGACGCCGTGGCTCGCCACGGCGGGGAGCGGTGACGTCCTGTCGGGCCTCGCCGGCAGCCTCCTCGCGGCGGGGCTGCCGCCGCGTGACGCCGGCAGCGTCGCCGCGTACGTCCACGGCCTCGCCGGGCGCCTGGCCGCCGAGGGCGCGCCGGCCGGCGCCCACGACGTGGCGGGGGCGATCCCCCGTGCGTGGCGGTCGGTGAGGGGGTGACACGCATGGCCGCGGGTACTGTCACGGCGGCTTCGCGACCCGGCGCCGGCCGGGTGGGCGCGACCGGGAAGGGGCGCGGGGCTGTGCCGACGTGCGGCTCCGCCGCGCGGGCGCGAGAAGTCCCACCGGCCGTCAGCCGAGAACACCCACCGACCCCCCCACCGGCCGTCAGCCGAGAGCACCCACCGACCCCCCACCCGCC
>NZ_JOHS01000030.1 GCF_000725625.1 Streptomyces sp. NRRL F-6676 | reverse complement strand
TGGCGGCAGACGCCGATGAGTGCGAAGAAGCAGTAACAGCGAGGGACGACACCCCAACAAGGTAGACCGCGTCTCACCATGATCGTGTTACGAGCTCGTAGGGATGCCTGAGGCATTACATTGCTGCCCCCACCGGAGCATCGGTGGGGGCAGCAATGGTCTGGGAGGAGTCTGGGAGGGCTTGACGGCAACGTCAGCGGACGACGACGGTTGCGGCGGGTGGGTCTTCAGGTCCGTCGTCAGTTACTGTCGGCGCAGGCGCAGGCGCAGGCGCAGGCGCAGGCGCGGCGGGTGAGGTGGGGCGGGACCAGAGGCCGGCCCGTCGTCACGCTGGAAGCTGAGCCTGCCGTCCGCCCGCGATTGGCTCTGTCTCGACCCACCGCATCCCTACGCATACGGGTGCCCTCCGGGAGAGCCCAGGTTCCCGCTGCTCAGCTCCCTGCCGGCCCGAAGGCGTGTCGCAGGAGTTCCGCGTCCTTCTTCGGGAATGCCACGTCGTACGTCCCATCGGCCGTGCTCAGTTCGTAGCGTGCGAACTTCCCTCCCAGCGGCAACTTCTTGCCGGTGGGCTCGAGTGCGAAGGGTGGTCTCAGAGTGGCACTGCGCCCTCCTCGGCGGTCTCTCCAGACCGGCTCCTCCGTCACCGCGAGCCGCAGAAGGCCTTGCCTGAGTCGTGCGATCTGCTTGCCCTGGCCGACCTTGGTCATCGCCGCCCCGCCGATGCTCTTGGTGTAACCCACGACCAGGAGTGGCCGGCCGTTCTTGAAGTCCTCCACGTCCTGGGCGGACGTCCGCCGCCGGATCCACGTCCAGCGAAGCAGTGCGTCCCACGCGGTGATGGTCCCGGCGCTACGTCGCGCTGTCGGTGTCCCCGGTTTCATCGCATCCCCATTTCGTCCTGTGTCGAGCGCCGTGCATCAAGGCGGTGCGCGGCGTGCCGTGGAACACGCCTGCGCAGTGAGGCGGCCTCTCAACTCACCGTCTGGTTGGAGTGGTTGGCGTGTCGGGTGACTGACGTCTGCGACAGACAGGTTCGTGATCAAGGTTATCGGCGCGACGAGGGCTTGATGTGCCCGTCCGCTTGTTCACTTGTTCGCTCAGAGCCGCCCAGCGCCGCCGCACGAATGCCGCGCGCAGCCTTTCGGCAGGTGGTCGGCGCCTCGGCGGTTCAGTCGGTCGATCGTGCGCCCTATATTTCTTTGCGGTACTGAACGAACGGAGTGTGCTTGATGTCGGGTTTTGGTTGGAAGCTGCACGGCGATGGGCGCCGCCTGGAAGCGGGTGAGGTCGTCCGGCCCGGGGAGCGGCTCACCTGGGCCCGGACGATCGGGTTGGGCGCACAGCATGTCGTCTCGATGATCGGTGCGTGTTTCGTCGCCCCGGTGCTCATGGGGCTGAACCCGAGTCTCGGGCTGATGGCCTCGGGCGTGGCCACGCTGCTGTTCCTCGTCATCACGCGCGGAAGGGTGCCCAGCTACCTGGGGTCGTCGCTCTCCTTCGTCGGTGTCGCGGCAGTCATCGGAAGTCAGGGCGGAGGGCCGGCGGAACTGACTGGCGCCCTCTTCGTGGTGGGGCTCGCGCTCGCGGTGGTCGGTGTGGTGATTCGTTTCCTCGGATCGCGGGTCATCCATGCCGTACTGCCGCCGGCGGTCACCGGGGCCGTGGTCATGTTGATCGGTTTCAACCTGGCTCCCGTGGCCGCATCGAGTTACTGGCCGCAGGACCAGTGGTCGGCGCTCGCCACGATGGGATTCACCGGCTTGGCTCTGGTGGTACTGCGCGGCTTCTGGTCGCGCATCGCGATCTTTCTCGGTCTCGTGTTCGGATACCTGCTCTCGTGGGTTCTGGACCTGACCGCGGGCAAGATCCATTCGGTGGACGGCAGCGGCAAGGTGACGGATCACTGGCGCCTGGATCTCACGTCGGTCAAGCATGCCGCCTGGGTCGGCTTCCCCGATCTGCACGCGCCCGCGTTCAGTACGTCGGCGATCATCGTGGCCCTCCCGGTTCTCATCGCCCTGGTCGCGGAGAACACCGGTCACATCAAGGCCGTCGGTGAGATGACGGGTGACCCGCTGGACGACGAGCTCGGTACGGCGATCATGGCGGACGGCGCGGCCACCATGGTCTCCACGGTCGCCGGCGGCCCGGCCACGACCACGTACGCGGAGAACATCGGCGTCATGGCCGCGACCCGTGTCTACTCGACCGCGGCTTACCTGTGCGCGGCGCTCTTCGCGCTTCTCTTCGGGCTCTGCCCGAAGTTCGGAGCGTTCGTCGCGGCGATTCCGGGCGGTGTCCTGGGCGGCATCACCGTGATCCTCTACGGCATGATCGGCCTGCTGGGCGCCCAGATCTGGATTCGCAACAAGGTCGACTTCGGCCAACCGCTCAATCTCATCCCGGCGGCAGCGGGACTGATCGTCGGCATCGGCGGCGTAAGCCTGAAGATCTCCGACAACTTCGAACTCAGCGGCATCGCACTCGGCACCATCCTTGTGCTGGCCGGATACCACTGCCTGCGCTGGCTGTCCAAGGCGGCGGGCACGTACCAGCCGGCGCTGCTGGACGGTGGCCTGACCGAGTACGACGACCAGGAGCAGTCGTAGTGGCCATCGGGTCGGCGCCCGGCCCATACCAGGTGAGCCCCTGTTCAGAGGGGTGCTGAGCGGTCGCTTAGGATGGATGGTCCCGGCTCTGCCGACTCGGCGGCCGGGCGAGAACGTCCCCCTCCCCAGGAGTTGCCCCCGTGACCGCCGAAGCCCCGGCCGCACCCGCACTGTCGTACGGGCGGCTGATCCCCGTCACCGTTCACTTCGACGATCTCGACGCGCTCGGGCTGCTGCACAACGCCCGGTATCCGGTCATGGTCGAGCGGGCCTGGGCCGAGTTGTGGCAGAGGTACGGGTTCGGCGGGTACGAGGGGGACTGGGAGGCTGCAACGCCGTGCGGGAACTGCGGATCGGGTACGAGGCGCCGGTGAGCCGGCCCGGCGCGTACGCCGTGCACCTGTGGCTGGAGCGGCTCGGGACCACCGGGCTGACGTACGGATTCCGGTTCTGCTCGGCGGACGGGGCCGTCACGTACGCCCGCGGCAGCCGAGTGCTGGTGCGGCTCGATGCGGCGACGCTGCGGCCCACGCCGTGGAGTGAGCGGTTCAGGGCCGTGGGTCGGGAACTGCTGCACCCGGACCACCGCTGATCTTCTGCCGGTCGCGGTCGCCGGCCCGCAGGACCCCGGCGAACACCGCGAGGCCGCACGCCAGCACCGTCACCAGGCCGAACGACACCATCAGGCTGGTGGCCTCGGCCAGCGTGCCGATCGCGCCGGGGGCGACCAGCCCCGAGGTGTAGGTGATGGTCGCCACGCCCGCGATGGCCTGGCTCGGGTTCGGCCCGCTGCGCCCGGCCGCCGCGAAGCACAGCGGGACGACCACCGCGATGCCGAGCCCCATCAGGGCGAAGCCGGTCATGGCGACGGCCGGGTGTCCGGCCAGGACGACCATCAGTCCGCCGAGCGTCGCCAGTACACCGCCGGCGCGTACGGTGCGGGCGGCGCCGAACCGGTCCACCACCGCGTCGCCCGCGATCCGCGCGACCGCCATCGTGAACGTGAAGCCCGTGGTGCAGGCCGCCGCGAGCCCCGCCGAGGTCTCCAGCCGGTCCCGCAGGTACACCGCCGACCAGTCCAGGCTCGCGCCCTCCGCGAACACCGCGCAGAAGCCGACCGCGCCGATCAGCAGCGCCGACCGGGGCGGCAGCGAGAACCGCGGCGGCGGCTCCTCGTCCTCGGTGGGCCGCAGGTCCAGCACCCCTTGGCAGGCCACCAGGCCCAGGACGGTCAGGACGGCCGCCGCCAGGGCGTGGTGCACCCGTGCGTCGCTGCCCAGGTGGGCGGCGAGCGTGCCGCCGGCCGAGCCGAGCAGGGCGCCGGCACTCCACATGCCGTGCAGCCCGGACATGATCGACTTGTCGAGACGGTTCTCCACCTCGACGCCCAGCGCGTTCATCGCCACGTCCGACATGCCCGCGGCGGCGCCGTAGAGGAACAGGGCCGGGCACAGCGCGTACACGTTCGGCGAGAGCGACGGCAGGGTCAGGGAGAGCGTCCACAGCGCGAGCAGTCCGCGCAGCGCCGTGCGGGAGCCGAAGCGGTGGGTGATCCGGCCCGCGAGCGGCATCGCCACCGCCGCGCCGAGCGCGGGGAAGGCCAGTGCCAGGCCGAGCTGGCCCGCGCTCACCGAGGCGTGGTCCTGGATCCAGGGCACCCGGGTCGCGAACGAGCCCGTCACCGCGCCGTGCACCGCGAACACGGCGCCCACGGCGTACCGGGCGCGTTTCACCGTGTGCCTGTCCTGGACCCTGCCGCCCGTTCCGACCACGTCCGCCATCGTTGTCTTCCCTCCCCGGAGCCGTGCCTGTGCGATGACCGCCGTAAACTATCAGGAACCCTGCCTGATAGATAGCCGCTTTATGGCCGGGCGGTCGGTGCGCCCTGTGACGGGTGCCCACGGCCGGCCGGGCCGTCCCGTCTGGAAGGATCCCGGCATGCCCGCATCCCCGCGTACCGCCCGGGCCATCAACGACCGGCTCGCCCTGCGGCTGTTGCAGGAGCACGGTCCGCTGACGGCGGGGCAGTTGAAGCAGCTCACCGGACTGTCCCGGCCCACCGTGGCCGACCTCGTCGAACGTCTTGCCGTCGCCGGGCTGATCGAGGTGGTGGGGGAGTCCGGGGAGCAGCGGCGCGGGCCGAACGCGCGGCTGTACGGGATCGTCGCGGGGCGCGCGCATCTCGTCGCGCTCGACGTGCGTACCGAGGGGGTCGCGGTCGTCGTCGCCGATCTGCTCGGCTCGGTGCTCGCCGAGGCGTCCGTGCCGATCGGCGGCGGTACGGGGACCGGGCCGGCGGTGGAGCAGGCGGTGGCGCTGGTGGAGCGCACGGCCAAGGAGGCCGGCGCGGACCGGCTGCACACCGTCGGGATCGGCGCGCCCGGGCTCATCGACCCCGCCACGGGGGTGCTGCGCGACTCCTCCGGACTGCCCGAGTGGCACCGGCGGCTGGTGGCCGCGTTGCAGGAACGGCTCCCCGCGCGCGTGCTCGTCGAGAACGAGACCAACCTCGCGGCGCTGGCCGAGCGGCGCGACGGGGCCGCGCGCGACCGCGACACGTTCGTGCTGCTGTGGCTCGGGCACGGTACCGGGGCCGCCGTGATGCTCGACGGCGCGCTGCGGCGGGGCGCCTCCGGCGGGACCGGGGAGATCGGGTTCCTGCCGGTGCCGGGCACGGGAGGTCTGCCGTCGGCGACGGACTGCGCGGGAGGTTTCCACGCGCTGGCCGGCGCGGAGGCGGTGGTGCGGCTCGCGGGACGGTACGGGGTGACGGCTCCGGCGGGGGAGCCCGGGGCGTATGCGGCGGCCTTGGTGCGGGCGGGCATCGACGGCGGGGCGTCGGACTTCCTCGACGTGCTCGCGGAGCGGCTGGCCATGGGGGTGGCGTCCGTGGTGGCGGTGCTGGACCCCGGGTGCGTGGTGCTGGGGGGCGAGGTCGGGCAGGCCGGTGGGGAGGAACTGGCGGGGCGGGTGGCGGAGCGGCTGGCGGGGATGTCGCCGTTGCCGACGGAGGTGCGGGTGGGGGAGCTGGGGGGTGCGGCGGTGCTCCGGGGCGCGCTGCTGACGGCGCGGGACGCGGCGCAGGAGTCGGTGTTCGCGGCGCGGTTCGTCTGACGGGGGTTCGCCTGGCGCCCCTTCTGTGAGGCACCGCACAGTCACTCACCCCCTGCCGCGTGGCACACTGTGCCTGTACCAGAAGCAGCGCACTCCGGGGTCGGTGAAAGTCCGAACCGGCGGTTACAGTCCGCGACCCGGTCGCTTCCAGCGGCCGGTTGACCAGGTGAAATTCCTGGACCGACGGTTAAAGTCCGGATGGGAGGCAGTGCGCGGCGGGCGGGCATTCGTGCGCGCCGCCGTACCGGTTCGTCCACGTGGACGCGTGACCGTGCGGACTCGCGAGACACCTCGCGGGGCCCCCGCACCACGCGAGCGAAGGACGCGTCCGCTCGGCGTCGCCCCCGGTGTTCCCTCCCGTACGAGTCTGTCGCTCTCGACAGCCCCCGGAGTCCGTGCCCGAAGAGGCAGGAGGACCCGGGAAGTGTTCACCGGAATCGTCGAAGAGCTGGGCGAAGTCACCGCCGTCGAGAACCTCGGCGACGCCGCCCGCTTCCGGCTCCGTGGCCCCGTCGTCACGGAGGGGGCGCGGCACGGCGACTCCATCGCCGTCAACGGCGTCTGTCTCACCGTCGTCGACCACGAGGGCGACGAGTTCACCGCCGACGTCATGGCGGAGACCCTGAACCGCTCCAGCCTCGGCGCCCTCGCCGTCGGCTCGCGCGTCAACCTCGAACGCCCCACCGCCGTCGGCGCCCGCCTCGGCGGCCACATCGTGCAGGGCCACGTCGACGGCACGGGCGAGATCCTGGACCGCACGCCCTCCGAGAACTGGGAGGTCGTCAAGGTCTCCCTCCCCGCCGACCTCGCGCGTTACGTCGTCGAGAAGGGCTCCATCACCGTCGACGGCATCAGCCTCACCGTCGTCGAGGCCGGCCCCGCCCACTTCACCGTCAGCCTGATCCCCACGACCCTCGCCCTGACCACGCTGGGCCGCAAGCAGCCCGGCGACCCGGTCAACCTCGAGGTCGACATCGTCGCCAAGTACGTCGAGCGGCTGCTCGGCGCGGACCGGGAGGCAACGCGGTGAACTGGCTGAACTCACAGGCGTTCACCCTGTTCGACCAGCAGATCAAGTGGTCGGACATGATCGGCAACGTCATCGGCCTGGTCGGACTCGCGTTCGGCTGGCGCCGGTCCATCTGGAGCTGGCCCACCCAGTTCCTCTCCGGCCTCATCCTCTTCGCCGCGTTCGCCACCGCCCACCTGTCCGGCAGCGCCGGCAAGCAGATCGTCGTCATGGTGGTCGCCGGCTACGGCTGGTGGCAGTGGAACCGCGGCAGGGGCGGCGCCGAGGACGGCCACATCGCCGTCCGGTTCGCGACCTGGCGCGAGCGGGCGGTGCTGATCGCGGTCGCCGCCGTCGGCACGGTCGCCGTCGCCGCCCTGTTCAAGGCGTACCCGTCGCTGTCCTGGGACCCCTGGCCGGACGCGTACATCTTCGTCGGCACCGTCGTCGCGATGTACGCCCAGGCCCGCGGCATGGTCGAGTTCTGGCTGGCCTGGCTGCTCGTCGACGCCGTCGGCGTCCCGCTGAACTTCGCCAATGGCTTCGCCTTCTCCGGTTTCGTCTACGTCCTCTACGGCGCGCTGGTCCTGTGGGGCCTGCGCGACTGGTGGCTGCGCTCCCGCCGGGGCCCGCGGCCCGTCCTGGAAGGAGCCACGGCATGACCACGGCGCCCGTCCTGCACAGCACCGACCACCTCCTCGACGACGACCTCGCGCTCGACCCCGTCGAACAGGCGATCGCCGACATCGCGGCCGGCCGCCCGATCGTCGTCGTCGACGACGAGGACCGCGAGAACGAGGGCGACCTCGTCATGGCCGCGGAGAAGGTCACCCCCGCGCACGTCGCCTTCATGATGAGCGAGTGCCGCGGCCTGATCTGCGCCCCCATGGAGGGCGCGGAACTGGACCGGCTGCGGCTGCCCCAGATGGTCGACGACAACACCGAGTCCATGAAGACCGCGTTCACCGTCTCCGTGGACGCCACCGCCGCGCACGGCGTCACCACCGGCATCTCCGCCGCCGACCGCGCCACCACGCTGCGGCTGCTCGCGGGCGGCACCGCCGAACCGGGCGACCTCGTCCGCCCCGGCCACGTCTTCCCGCTGCGCGCCCGCCCCGGCGGCGTCCTCACCCGCAACGGGCACACCGAGGCCGCCGTCGACCTGGCCCGCCTCGCGGGGCTGCGCCCGGCCGGCGCGATCGTCGAGATCGCCGGGGAGGACGGCCGCATGCTGCGGCTGCCCGAACTCGTGCCGTTCGCCCGCAAGCACGGCCTGACGATCATCTCCATCGAGGACCTGATCGCCTACCGCCGCTCCACCGAGCACGCCGCACCCGCCGAGCCGTCCGTCCGACACGAGGCCGAGGTCCGCCTTCCCACCGCCCACGGCGACTTCACCGCGCACGGCTACCGCTCCACCGCCGACGGCGTCGAGCACATCGCCCTCGTGCACGGCGAGATCGGCGACGGCGAGGACGTCCTGGTCCGCGTCCACTCCGAATGCCTCACCGGCGACGTCTTCCACTCCCTGCGCTGCGACTGCGGCCCGCAGCTGGAGACCTCCCTGGAACTCGTCCGGCGCGAGGGCAGGGGAGTGGTGGTCTATCTGCGCGGCCACGAGGGGCGCGGCATCGGCCTGATGTCCAAGCTGCGCGCCTACGAACTCCAGGAACGCGGCCGCGACACCCTCGACGCCAACCTCGAACTGGGCCTGCCCGCCGACGCCCGGGACTACGGCGCCGGCGCCCGCATCCTCGCCGACCTCGGCGTGCGCAGCGTCCGGCTGCTGACCAACAACCCCGACAAGACCGACGCGCTCGAACGCCACGGCGTACGCGTCACCGCACGGGAACCCATGCCCGTGCAGGCCGGCGAGCACAACCTCCGCTACCTGCGCACCAAGCGGGACCGGATGGGGCACGACCTGCCCTGGCTGGACACGGCCACCGCGTCCCCCTGCGGCAACCAGTAGAAGGCCCGGATCAGTAGAAGACCCGGACCAGTAGAAGACCCGGACCAGTAGAAGAACCGCACCAGTAGAAGAACCGCACCAGTAACAGACCCGTCAGCCGCCGGGCCGTCCGGCGGAACACACCATCAGGAGACACGAGAACGTGAGCGGCAAGGGCGCACCGGAGCTGTCCGTACGGAACGTGAGCGACCTCAGGGTCGCCGTCGTCGCGGCGCAGTGGCACGACAAGGTGATGGACGGACTGGTGGACGGCGCCCTGCGCGCCCTGACCGACCTGGGCATCGACGAGCCCACGTTGCTCCGGGTCCCCGGCAGCTTCGAACTCCCGGTCGCCGCCAAGGTCCTCGCGGGCCGCGGCTACGACGCCGTCGTCGCCCTGGGCGTCGTCATCCGCGGTGGCACCCCCCACTTCGACTACGTGTGCCAGGGCGTCACCCAGGGGCTCACCCAGGTCTCCGTCGAGACCGGCGTCCCCGTCGGCTTCGGCGTCCTCACGTGCGACACCGAGGAGCAGGCCCTGGACCGCGCCGGCCTGGAGGGCTCGACCGAGGACAAGGGGCACGAGGCGGTGACGGCGGCGGTCGCCACCGCGGCGACGCTCCGCTCGGTATCCGAACCCTGGCACTGAGGCACCGGCCGGACCGCGTAGGGTAAGGACCACCATGTCCAAGAAGACGTTCGAGGAGCTCTTCACCGAGCTCCAGCACAAGGCCGCCCACGGCGATCCCGCCACCTCCCGCACCGCCGAGCTGGTGGACAAGGGCGTGCACGCCATCGGCAAGAAGGTCGTCGAGGAAGCCGCCGAGGTCTGGATGGCCGCCGAGCACGAGGGCAAGGACGCGGCGGCCGAGGAGATCTCGCAACTGCTGTACCACGTCCAGGTGATGATGGTCGCCCGCGGCATCTCCCTGGACGACGTCTACGCCCATCTGTAGCCGTCCCGTCCCTCCCGCCTCACCCCTCCCGCCCCACTCACGTCTCCCACGCGAAGGAAGCCGACCTCATGCTGCGCATCGCCGTCCCCAACAAGGGTTCCCTGTCAGGCCCTGCGGCGGAGATGCTGCATGAGGCCGGCTACCAGCAGCGCCGGGAGTCCAAGGAACTGCGGATCGTCGACCCGAACAACGAGGTCGAGTTCTTCTACCTCCGCCCGCGCGACATCGCGATCTACGTCTCCTCCGGCCGCCTCGACATCGGCATCACCGGACGCGATCTGCTCGTCGACTCCGGCGCACAGGCGGAGGAGATCCTTCCGCTGGGCTTCGCCCGCTCCACCTTCCGCTTCGCCGGCAAGCCCGGCACCGTCAGCGGCGTCAAGGACCTGGCCGGTCTGACCGTCGCCACCTCCTACGAGGGCATCGTCGCCGGACACCTCGCCGAGCACGGCATCGACGCCTCCGTCGTCCACCTCGACGGGGCCGTGGAGACCGCGATCGAACTCGGCGTCGCCGAGGTCATCGCGGACGTCGTCGAGACCGGGACCTCGCTGCGCAACGCGGGCCTGGAGGTCTTCGGCGAGCCGATCATGACCTCCGAGGCGGTCGTCGTCCGCCGCACCGGGGCGGACGACGAGGAGCCCAAGGTGCAGCAGTTCCTGCGCCGGCTCCAGGGCGTCCTGGTGGCCCGGACGTACGTGATGATGGACTACGACTGCCGCGTCGAGCAGCTCGAGAAGGCCGTCGCGCTCACCCCGGGTCTGGAGTCCCCGACCGTCTCCCCGCTGCACAACGAGGGCTGGGTCGCCGTGCGCGCCATGGTCCCGGCGAAGAAGGCGCAGCGGATCATGGACGACCTCTACGAGCTGGGCGCGCGCGCCATCCTGACCACGGCGATCCACGCCTGCCGCCTCTGAACCGGCCGGAGCGACACCATGCCGACCCCGCCCGTCTCCTCGGACCCGTCCGACATGCCCGCGACGCCCGCCCTGCCGGTCACCTTCCGGCCGGGGCGCACCCGGGCCGTGCTGCTCACGGCCGCCGTGGCGACCGTCGTCGTCATCACGGTCGTCGCGCTGCTGCTCGAACAGCTCGGGCCCGGTGAGCGTCTGAGCTTCGTGTTCACCGCCGTACTGCTCGCCGGAGTGCTGCTCCTGCTCTCCCGGCCCCGGATCACCGCCGACGACTCCGGGGTGACCGTGGTGAACATCACCAGCCGGCGCCGGCTGGAGTGGGCGCAGATCATCCAGGTCAATCTGCGCCCGGGCGACGCCTGGGTCTTCCTCGACCTCAGCGACGGCACCAGCCTGCCCGCGCTGGGCATCCAGCCGGGCATCGCCAGGGAACGCGCCATCGCCGACGCACGGGCCCTGCGCGCGCTCGTCAGGGCCCGGTCGGCGCACGACCCCGAGCCGTCCTCGGGGGAACCTCAGGGCTGAGTCGGGGCCGTCGGCCCTGCCGCACCGGGCCGCGTCTTGATTAATCTGGGGGACGGAGACGTCGGTACGACGCCTCCGCCCCCTGCCGCACCGCCCGGTGCCCGGGGGCTCCTGCTACCCGAGGAGTGACTCCCTCCGGCGATGGACGGACCGTCCTGCAGTACCTGCGCCGCCCCCTGCCGACATAGCGCGGACCCCCTCCGCGCGCGTGCTCGGGCGGCGGCATCATGACCATCCCCCTGCTGCTCCTGGCAGCCGCGTTCCTACTGATCCTGGCCAACGGGTTCTTCGTGGCCGCCGAGTTCGGCCTCGTCACGGTCGAACGGCCCGAGGCGGAGAAGGCCGCGGCCGACGGCGACCGGCGCGCCCGCACGGTCGTCGAGTCGCTGAAGCACCTGTCGTTCCAGCTCTCCGGCACCCAGCTCGGCATCACGATCACCTCCCTCGTCGTCGGCATGCTCGCCGAACCCGCGCTGGCCGAACTGCTGCGCGGCCCGTTCGGCGCGGTCGGCCTGCCCGAGGGCGTCGTCTCCGGTCTCGCCGTGGTGGTCGGCATGCTGCTGGCCTCCGCGATACAGATGGTGATCGGCGAACTGGTGCCGAAGAACTGGGCGGTCTCCCGGCCGCTTCAGGTCGCCCGCTTCGTCGCGGGTCCCCAGCACGTCTTCGCACGACTGTTCCGACCGGTGATCGCGGCACTCAACACCGTCGCCAACCGGCTCGTACGGGCGCTCGGCGTGGAGCCGGCCGACGAACTGGCCTCCGCCCGCACCCCCGGCGAACTCGTCTCGCTGGCCCGGCACTCGGCGCAGGCCGGCGCGCTGGAGCAGGACACGGCCGACCTCTTCGTGCGCACACTGTCGCTGGGCGACCTCACCGCCCAGCACGTGATGACCCCGCGTGTGAAGGTCAGCGCCCTGCAATCCTCCGCGACCGCCGAGGACGTGGTGAATCTGACCCGGGCCACGGGGCTGTCCCGCTTCCCCGTCTACCGGGAGAAGATCGACGAGATCGTCGGCATGGTCCACCTCAAGGACGCGCTCGCGGTCCCCGCGCACAACCGGCTGCGGGTCACCGCCGCCCGGATCGCCCAGCCGGCGGTCCTGGTTCCCGAGACGCTGCCGGTGCGGCCGCTGCTGACGCGGCTGCGCAGCGAGCAGCCCATCGCCGTCGTCGTCGACGAGTACGGCGGCACGGCCGGCGTGGTCACGCTGGAGGACATCGTCGAGGAACTCGTCGGCGAGGTCCGCGACGAGCACGACGGCCTCGACCTGCCCGAGCTCGCCGCCGCCCCGCCGGAGGAGGGACGCCCCTCGTGGGACGCCGACGGCGGCCTGCGGGTCGACGTGCTGCGGCGCATCGGCCTGGACGCGCCGGAGGGGCCGTACGAGACGGTGGCCGGCCTCGTCGCCGACCTCCTCGGCCGCATCCCCGCCCCCGGCGACCGCGCGGAACTGCCCGGCTGGCGCCTGACCGTCCGGCAGGTCGACCACTACCGCGCGGAACGCGTCCGCCTGACCCGCACGGAGGCCACGGCGGAGCCGGTCACGACACCGGCGCCCCCGGCCCCGCGCACCGCGACGAAGGCGGCACGGCACGCCGCGCGGTCCGGCGGCGCCCCGGTGGCACCGGCCGCCGCCCCGACCTCGCCCGCGCCCGGCGGCACGGCGGCGGGGCCGGGGCGCGCCACCCGGCCCGCGGTACCGGCTTCCGCGCCCGGCGGCGGTCCCGACGCGCCGGCCGGCCGGCCGGCCTCGGCCGTGTCGCCGGACGTGGGCACCGCGTCCGGACCGGTCACCGGGCCGACGGCGCCGAGGACCGGCGCGGAGCGGTCCGCGCCGGCGGACGCGGCGGTGGGGACGGGTGCCGCGGCGGCACCGGCCCGACGGCCGGCTTCCGCGCCCGGCGGTTCCGCGACGCCGGCCCCGCTCGCACCGTGGGGTGCGGTGACCACGTCCGGGCCTGTCGCCGGTTCCGCGGCGGCAGAGGCCGGTGCGGGGTCGCTCGCGTCGGCCGGCCCGGACTCGGGGACGGACGGTTCCGGGGCCGCGGCGGCACCGCGTGACGTGACCACCGGGTCCGGGGGCCGTGGCGGGAGCGCGGCGCCGCCCGCCGCGCGCGCCGCGCGCGAGGGGACGCCCTCCGGCCGGGACGGCGGTGAGCCGGCCGGGTCCGGCCGGGAGCCGTCGGCCGAGGGACGTCCGACGCCCGACGTGGTGGACGGGGCCGATGGGCCCGGTGTGCGGGCGGGACGGGGCGGCTCGGCCGCGGAGGTCGTGCGATGAGTCTCGTGCAACTCCTGTTCGCCGCGCTGCTCGTGCTCGCGAACGGGTTCTTCGTCGGCGCCGAGTTCGCGCTGGTCTCCGTGCGGCGCAGCCAGATCGAGCCGCTCGGCACCGCCCGGGCGCGCCAGGTGCTGTACGGCCTGGAGCGGCTGCCGCAGATGATGGCGGCGGCCCAGTTCGGCATCACCGTCTGCTCCCTCACCCTCGGCGCCGTCGCCGAGCCCACCGTGGCGCACCTGCTGGAACCGCTCTTCGAGGCGGTGCGCCTGCCCGAGGGGATGATCCACCCCCTCGGATACGTCATCGCGCTCGCCGCCGTCGTCTTCTTCCACCTCGTCATCGGCGAGATGGTGCCGAAGAACCTCGCGATGGCCGCTCCCGGGAAGGCCGCGCTGTGGCTCGGCCCCGGACTGGTCGCCTTCGCGCGACTGTGCGGGCCGGTCACGGTCTTCCTGAGCGCCTGCGCCCGGCTGATCCTCCGGCTGTTCCGGGTGGAGCCCAAGGACGAGGTCGAGGCGGTCTTCACCAGCGAGCAGCTCAACCAGCTCGTGGAGGACTCCGGCCAGGCCGGACTGCTCGACCCCGAGGAGCAGGAGCGCCTGGAGGACGCGCTGGAGCTGGGCTCCCGCCCGGTCACCGACGTCCTCCTGGACCGCGCCTCACTGGTGACCGTGCGGCCCGCCGTCACCCCGGGCGAGATCGTGGCGCTGACGGCCCGTACCGGGTATTCCCGGTTTCCCGTCGCCGCCGGGACCGGCGCCTTCATGGGCTATCTGCACGTGAAGGACGTCCTCGACCTCGAGGAGTCCGAGCGCGCGGTGCCCCAGCACGTGTGGCGGCCGATGACCACCCTGGCCGCCGAACTCCCGCTGGACGACGCCCTGACGGTGATGCGGCGGGCCGCGACCCACCTGGCGCAGGTGGCGGACGCGTCCGGGCGCGTGCTCGGCCTGGTCGCCCTGGAGGACGTGCTGGAGCTGCTGGTCGGAGAGGTACGGGACCCGGCACACCGGGTCGCCGCCGGGGAAGCGGAGGCGCCGGTGGCGTGACGGACGGCGTGGGCGGAGACCCCGAAGGCTCCGCCCACGCCGTGCGCCACCAGCGCGGACGGTTCCCGCGGTCCCCGCTCCCGCCGCCGGCTACAGCGCGGACGGGTCCTGCGGGCTCCGCCCGGACAGCACCTCCCCGTACGCCTGCATCAGATCCGGCAGCCGCAGCGTGGCGAGGTCGTCCCGGGACAGCGTCCCGGGATACGTGGTCAGCCGCAGGTCGCGGTAGGCACAGCTCTTCTCGTACAGCGTGCGCAGGAACCGCCCGTTGCCCAGCTCGTCGATCCACCCCTGGTCGACGACGTGCCCGGCGATCGAGCGCAGCTCGTCCAGCGCCTCCTCGTCCCACACGTCACCGTTCTCCCCGGCCAGCACCTCCCCGATGGACGTCAGCTCCAGCGGCCGGTACGAGGGGAAGTCCACCCGCGTGGTGAACCGCGAGGACAGCCCGGGGTTGGCGGCCAGCAGCCGGTCCATGCCCTCGGGGTACCCGGCGAGGATCACCACCAGATGGTCCCGGTTGTCCTCGGCCCGCTTCAGCAGCACTTGCAGCGCCTCGTCGCCGTACGCGTCGCCCTTGCCGTACCCGGAGTTGGACAGGGCGTACGCCTCGTCGACGAAGAGGACGCCGCCGATCGCCGAGTCGATCAGCTCGTTGGCCTTCACGGCCGTCTGGCCCAGATACTCGCCCACCAGGTCGGCCCGCTGGGCCTCCACCAGATGGTCGCCGCCGAGCAGCCCGAGCGCGTAGAACACCCGGCCGAGGATGCGCGCCACCGTCGTCTTGCCGGTGCCGGAGGGGCCGGAGAAGACGAAGTGCCGCTTGGGCGGCTGCACGGGCAGCCCCTGACCGGCCCGCAGCCGGGCCATGTTGAGCTGCGCCGACAACGCCTTGACCTGGCGCTTGACCGGCTCCAGCCCGACCATCCGCTCCAGCTCCGCGAGCGCCTGTTCGAGCAGCGCGGGGTCGGTGGGCCCGGCCGGCAGCGGCGAGCCCGTCCCGGGGGTCCGCTCCCGGGCCGCGTCGGCGGCCGGCGCCGCGACGACGGGGCCCACCGGACCCACCGGGTCCACCGGACCGCCGGGGCCGCTCGTCGGCTCCGGTTCGGGGGAGACCCGCAGATCCCGCCCCTCCGCGCCCGCGCCGAACAGCGGATCGACGCCGTCGAGACCGTCCGGGCCGTCCAGCAGGTCCTGGCCGATCCCGGCCAGGCTGACCGCCGCGAGACCGGCCGCGTCGTCGTACCCGTCCCCCTCCGCGATCGCCGCGAGCCGGGCGGAGGTGTCCATGAACGCCGGATCCACCCGGTGCACCGCCCGGTACAGGGGCAGCGCGGCCGCCGAGCGGCCCGTGCCCTCGTGCGCCCGCGCCAGCCAGTACCGCAGCTCCTTGCGCTGCGGCTGCTCGCTGCGGCACCGCATCAGCGCGGCCGACAGCAGCGGCTCCGCCTGCCCGAACATCTCCAGCCGCACCCGGGCCATGCCGCCGAACAGCCCCGCCTCGATGCCGAGCAGGGTGTCGTCGATCAGCGGATCGGTGTGCCGGACCAACTGCTCCCAGTCCTTGACCAGATAGGCCCGGCAGGCATGCAGGAAGCGGACCTGGGCGTCGGTGTCGACCGGCGGCAGCCCCGCGAGCGCCCGGTCCAGCTCCGGCACATGCCTGCCGTCCAGCCAGTGCGAGGCGTGCGCCAACAGCAGATCGCGCGGGCTCTCCAGCACCGGCTGCACCCACCAGCCCAGCCAGTACCAGGAGTTGAAGGTGCGACGGTGCCGTGCCCGCTGCTCCCCGAAGCGCTCGCGGTGATGGAACATCCGCAGCAGGGCGGTCGTCGTGTCGACGCGGAGCGCGTGCAGCCCGAGCCAGCCGTCCGCCATCCCGGGGTCCATCCGTACCGCGGCCCGGAACTCCTCCTCGGCCTGCGGATAGGCGCCCATCGTGTAGGCGTCCACCCCCCGCAGCCAGGCGAGGTCGGCCGGAGCCTCGGGGCCCTGCGTGCCGAAGTCCATCACGTCCCCCACAAACCGTGCCCCCGATGGTTCACCGCCGGGCCGTTGCCCGCCGGCAGTCCTCGAACCGCTGTACCGCGGACCGGAGTTGCAGCGGTGCGACCAGGCAGACCCCGGTCACGCCGAGGGCATCGTACCTGCGGGGCAGCCGCCCGCCGAAGGGTGCCGTCCGACCTGTTGGACGAGGTGGGAGCACGGGGGCGCACACGAATCGGTGACCCTGAGTGAGCGCATCGCCGCGCTCGGCACGCGAAAGGAACGCGGCAGGAGGCGGAGGGCGGAACGAAGCCCCCGGTCACGGGGGAACAACCGGGGGCTTCGCGCGGGAGGGCGGCTTCGGTGCACCGCACATTGAAAACGTAGGACGTCCACGGTCCCCCGGTCAAGCCGGAGAGGGGCGCCGGCGCACGCGGATGAGCAGGGACTTCACGAATTCAGCACACCGCTGACGGACCGTCACCCTCAGTGAGGGAACCACCCGTCACAGCCGTGCCCGCCGGCCCCGGCAGCACCAGATATCCGCCGTCGGATCCGTCCGGATCCCCGCCGCGCACCCGCCGCACCAGCAGATCGGCGAAGGGCCGCGACGGATCCCGCGCGAAGTGCCGGCGCTCCGCCCGGACCCAGCCGTCCCAGAACTCCCGCTGCTCCTCCCCGTCCCGCTCCCGCCCGGCCCGCCAGGCCTCCTCGGCCGGCACCTCCATCCACAGCAGCCGCGCCAGATGCGGGCGCAGGGCCCGCCGACCGGCGCCGACCCCCTCGACCAGCACCACGGGCGCGGGCGGCAGCGCACGCGCCGGACCGAAGCGCCGCGCACGCCAGTCGTACGGGCGGTAGTGCGCCGTCTGCCCCCGGCGCAGCGGTGCGACGACCTCGCGCAGCAGCCGCTCCGTCCAGTCGAACAGCTCCTCGTGCGTGGCGACGTCGTCGAGACGCAGCACGGGCGCGCCGCCCAGCGCCCCCGCGAGCCGCCCCGCGCACGTGCTCTTCCCGGACCCCGCGTGCCCGTCGATGGCGACGAGCCGCACGTCCCCGCACGACGGCGGCGCCTGCCGCACGGAGGAGGCGAGCTGCTGAAGGGCGAGTTCCACGCGAGGAGTCCTGAGCGACGAGGAGGGGCAGGGCCGACAGCGGCATCCTAGGTTCCCGTTCCCCGGCGCACGCCAGTGGTCGAGACCAATAGTGGTGGCGCGCCGAAGCGTCGGGATGCTGGCAGGCGTCCGCCTCCGGCGGCCATAGTTGGCCCACTCGCGTCCGACCGCCGCGCAAGGACACAGGACACTCGGGGGTACACACACATGCCCAGCCCATCCCAGCCCTCCCGCCGCACCCTCCTCACCGCCGCGGTGGCCGCCGCCGCGGCCGGCACCGCGATCCCCGCGGCCGCCGCCACACCCGCCGACCGGCCGACGAGGAGGAAGCCCGCACCCACCGTGGACTATCACGCCTGGACCTCCCACACCGACTGGCGCTCCGGCACCGCCAGGGGCACCCGAGCCGTCCCCGGCACCCGCCCCGGCCTGGTGCTCGACACCCCGGCCGGCCGCACCGACTACGCCGACCCGCACACCGGCCGGACCTCCACCTGGGAGTACGCCACCTGGACCTCCCCGGCCCACACCCTCTCCGTGCCCGCCACCGAGGTCATCGCCTCCTGGAACGCGCACACCCCGGCCGGCACCTGGATCCAGACCGAGCTGTCGGCCCGCTACTCCGACGGCACCGACACGCCCTGGTACGTCATGGGCCGCTGGGCCGCCGGCGACGAGGACATCCGCCGCACCTCCGTCGACGACCAGAGCGACGGCAGGAGCAGTGTCTGGACCGACACCCTCGCCCTCGACGACGCCGCGAGCGGACTCCGGCTCGCCTCCTACCGGCTGCGCCTCACCCTGTACCGCGCCCCCGGCACCCGGAGGACGCCCACCGTATGGCGGGCGGGCGCCATGGGCTCCGACGTCCCCGACCGCTTCACGGTCCCGGCCTCCACCCCCGGCGCCGCCCACGAACTCCGGGTCCCGAGCTACTCGCAGGAGATCCACAAGGGCCAGTACCCGCAGTACGACAACGGCGGCGAGGCCTGGTGCAGCCCCACCTCCTCCCAGATGATCGTCGAGTACTGGGGCCGCCGGCCCACCGCCGCGCAACTGGCCTGGGTGGACCCGTCGTACGCCGACCCCCAGGTCTGCCACGCGGCCCGGTACACCTTCGACTACCAGTACGAGGGCTGCGGCAACTGGCCCTTCAACGCGGCCTACGCGGCCACCTACCAGGACATGCAGGGCGTGGTGACCCGGCTGGCCTCGCTCACCGACGTGGAGACGCTGGTCGCCGCGGGCATCCCGGTCATCACCTCGCAGTCCTTCCTCAAGGAGGAGCTGACGGGCGCGGGCTACGGCACCTCCGGGCACCTGATGACCGTGACCGCCTTCACCGCCGACGGCGACGTCGTCGCCCACGACCCCGCCGCGCCGAGCGACGCGGAGGTGCGGCGCGTCTACCGGCGCCGCGAGTTCGAGAACATCTGGCTGCGCACCAAGCGCTACGACGCGAACGGCCAGGTCAAGAGCGGTTCGGGCGGGGTGTGCTACCTGTACTTCCCGGCCGGCCCGACGCCGGGCGTCAGGCGCGCGCTGGAGAGCGTCGGGGTGCGGTGACCCGGGCCGCCGCACGACCCGGCGTGCTACGGCGCCGGGTCGGCGGGCGCCGTGCCGACCGATTCCGTGCCGGTCTGCTCGGTCTGCTCGGTCTGCTCGGTCTGCTCCGTCTGTGACAGCGCGGCGAGGAGCCGCAGCTTCTCGTCGCTGTCGCTGTTCCTGTCCGGGTAGTAGACGACGAGGATGACCCCGCCGACGGGCAGTTTGTCGCGGTGCAGACGCAGTTCGCCGACGGCCGGGTGGTTGACGGTGACCGTGCCGCCGTCGAGGACGCGGACGTCGTGCCGGGCCCACAGGGTGCGGAACCGCTGGCTGGACAGCGCCAGCTCCCCGACGAGTTCCACGAACCGGGGGTTGTCGGTGTCGTCCCCGATGGTGCTGCGCAGGGCGGCGACGAAATCGGCGGTGGCCCGCTGCCAGTCCTGGTGGAAGGCCTGTTCCTCGGGGTCCAGCAGCAGCGAGCGCAGCCGGTTCTCGCCGGGCCGCAGCCGGGGGGAGAGCGCGACGGCCATCTGGTTGGCGGCCAGGACGTCGAAGGCGCGCCCCTCGACGAACGCCGGGACCGTCAGATGGGCGAGCAGTTCGTGCAGCCGCGCCGGTACCCGCTCGGGCCGCCTGGCGCGTGACGCGCGGGGGCGGGCGGCCGCGAGGCCGAGCAGATACGTCCGCTCCACGTCGTCGAGCCGCAGGACGCGCGCGAGCGAGGAGAGGACCTGGGAGGACGGGTTCCGGTCCCGGCCCCGCTCAAGGCGCAGGTAGTAGTCCGGGCTGATCCCGGCGAGCAGGGCGACCTCCTCGCGGCGCAGCCCGGGCACCCGCCGGTTGCCGCCGGGCGGCAGCCCCGCCTGCGCCGGGGAGACCAGCTCGCGCCGGGCGCGGAGGTAGTCACCGAGCCGGTTGCCGGATTCCTCGTCCTTCATACCGCCACGGTAATGCGGATCCCGGGCCGCGAAGGGGGCCCTGTCAGGACCAGGGAACACCGGGGCACTGCCCCCTTCGGCGCGGGTCGCGAAGACTGCCGTCGTGCCGCCCGTCCGGGACGGACGGCCGTTCCTCACCGTCCGCGCCGCCGGACCGCACACCGGCGGCGCCCGTACGAAGGGAAGATCCCGTGGATCTGACCAACCGCACCGTCCTCGTCGTCGGCGGCACCTCCGGCATCGGGCGCGAGCTGGCCCGCCGGTTCGCCGCGGCGGGCAGCACCGTGGCCGTCGCAGGGCGTGACCCGCGCGCACTCGCGGAACTCGAAGGGCAGGGCTTCGGCACGGTCAGCGTGGACGTCACCGACGACGCCTCCGTCGCCGCGGCCCGGGACGCCGTGCTCGCCCGGTACCCCGGCCTCGACACCGTGGTGACGATGTCCGGCGTCATGCTCCTGGAGGACCTGCGCGACCCCGCGCACTTCGAGACCGCCCGGACGACGGTCGACACCAACCTCCTCGGCACCGTCCGCGTCCTCGACGCCTTCACCCCGCACCTGGTCGGGCGCGGCGCCGGCACCTTCGTCACCGTCACCTCCGGCATCGCGTTCCTGCCCTTCCCGCCGATGCCCAGCTACGCCGCCTCGAAGGCCGCGGTGCACGCCTACTCGGAGGCGCTGCGCGCGCAGCTCGACGGCACCGGGGTCGACGTCGTCGAACTCGTCCCGCCGGCCGTCGCCACGGCGGGCCAGGAGAAGGTGAACCCGCACGCGCTGCCGCTCGACGACTTCGCGAGCGAGGTCATGGAGCTGCTGTCACAGGAGCCCACGCCCCGCGAGATCCTCGTCAAGGGCGTCCTCGGGCATCGCTGGGCCGAGCGCGACGGTACGTACGACGGCCTCGTCGCCCAGCGCTCCCGGGCGCTGGCCATGCTCCCCGGCCGGCAGGGCTGACCGCACGCCCCGGGTGCCGGTGGGGCGGACGGCCGGGCCGGGGGCCTGTGAGCAAGCTCTCGGCCGCGCCCGCCGCATCCGGTGGCAAGGTGGACAGCACGGTGGGGGGAGCCCAGATCCGCCGCACGACGAGGACCAGCGAGAAGCCATGACCGCACTGTCTGCCACCACCGCACGTCCGCGCGCCCGCACCGGCGGGCCGAAGGACGACGGCACCCCGTACCTGGAGCACGTCCTCGGCTGGACCCTCGTCGTCGTCCTCGCGATGCTCGTCACGCAGCTCGGCCTGCTGTGAGGTGAGGGCGCGCCCCGAGGGACAGGGCCCCGGGCGCGGTCCGGTGATCGGAGTCGAACATGCGGGCGGTGTGGCTCTGCCATACTGCCGCTGTCCCGCCCGACCGCTTCAGACATGGGCCGAAATTGACGCACAGTCAGCAGCGTGACACCGCGCGCCCCCGGGCGCGCGGGACCGACCGCTCCGTGGCACGCCGCGCCGAACTCATCGCCGTCGGACGGGCGTTGTTCTCCGACAGGTCCTACGACGCGCTCTCGATGGACGACATCGCCCGCCACGCGCAGGTGGCCAAGGGGCTGATCTACTACTACTTCCAGTCCAAGCGCGGCTACTACCTGGCGATCATCGAGGACTCGGTTGCCGGACTGGTCACGCGCGCCGCCGAGGGGCGGGAACTGCCGCCCGCGCAACGGGTGCACCGCACCATCGACGGCTACCTCCGCTACGCCGAGCACAACCAGGCCGCGTACCGCGCGATCGTCAGCGGCGGTGTCGGGTTCGACACCGAGGTGCAGGAGATCCGGGACGGGGTGCGCGAGGCGATGATCGAGGCGATCGCCGAAGGGGCGTACGGTCGCCGCCGGATCGCCCCGCTGGCGCGGATGGGGCTGCTGGCCTGGCTGTGCAGCGTGGAGGGGACGACCCTCGACTGGATCGGCCGCCCCGAGCTGTCCCGGGACACCGTGCGGGAGCTGCTGGTGAAGATGCTCGGGGGGACCCTGCGGGCGATCGAGGAACTGGACCCGGCGTACCCCGCGCCGGCGGCGGCGCGGCGGGGGTAGATTCCCCGGGCGCCGGGCCTCGACCGACGCGAGCGGCTCCGCCCCCAGTGGTCGTACGGCCGGGTCAGGCCGCCGCTTGGCGCATGGTGGGGACGCGGATGGGGCGGGAGCCGGGGCCGCCCACGTGGGAGAAGGGCTGGGTGCGCCAGTCCAGGCCCTGGGGCAGGGTCAGGAGCAGACCCGTCTCCTGCTGCTGGGGCGTCAGCGACTCGTCGGCGGGGCGGGCCTCGTCCGCCGGGCGGCCCGTGCCCGCGCACACCGTGAGACCGAACGGGTTCCACGGCGACGCGCACAGCGCGTGCTCGGGCAGCACCTCCTCGTCCGCGAGGAGCGCGATCGGCTGCGCGCAGTCCGGGCAGATCACCCGGTACATCTCGAACGTGTCGTAGGCGTCGAACTCGTCGTCCGGTTCGACGCCCTCCGGCTCGGGCTCCACCACCGGCTTGAGCCGCTTGGGCACGGAGCGGCCAGGGCGCTTCACACTCTGCATGGGATTCTCCCCCTAGGGCTGGGCCGATCAGGCACTGCGGCCTCGACCACAGCAAGCACTTCCCGCCCCGCCCGGTGGGTAATCACGAGGACATCACGAAGCCTGTTCGGACACTGTGGCGTTCGTCACATGCCGCCCGCAGGTGCCGTACGAGGTGCCGTACGGGACACGCCCGTCCGCGCGTACCGGACCACGTCAGGTCACGAACCGGACATGACCTGCGTCGCCGAGCTGTCCCGGGTGATCCGCGGCACTGTAGGTTCTTGCGCCATGGAGGAGCTGGACCGACAGATCGTGCAGCTGCTCGTCAAGGACGGGCGGATGAGCTACACCGACCTGGGCAAGGCCACGGGCCTGTCCACGTCGGCCGTGCACCAGCGCGTGCGCCGGCTGGAGCAGCGCGGTGTCATCCGCGGCTACGCCGCCGTCGTCGAGGCGGAGGCGGTGGGGCTGCCGATGACCGCCTTCATCTCCGTGAAACCGTTCGACCCCAGCGCCCCCGACGACATCGCGGACCGGCTGGCCGGCGTCCCCGAGATCGAGGCGTGCCACAGCGTGGCGGGGGACGAGAACTACATCCTCAAGGTCCGGGTGGCGACTCCGCACGAGCTGGAGGAGCTGCTGGCCCGCGTGCGCACCCTGGCCGGCGTCTCCACGCGCACCACGGTCGTCCTGTCGACGCCGTACGAGGCCCGCCCGCCCCGCATCTGACCCGGCGCCGTCCGCAGTGGTCGGACGTCTCCGACGGCCACCCGCGGTCGGCCGCGTCCGGCGGCCGCGCGACACTGTTACGCATGAGTGAGCGCACCCCCGACCCGCAGACCGTCCTCCTCCGCCGCGGCGAGGTCCACAGCCCCGCCGACCCGTTCGCGACCGCGATGGTCGTCGAACGCGGCCGGGTCGCCTGGGTCGGTTCCGAGGGTGCCGCCGACGCCTTCGCGGACGGCATCGACGAGGTGATCGACCTCGACGGCGCACTCGTCACCCCCGCGTTCACCGACGCACATGTGCACACCACCGCCACCGGCCTCGCGCTCACCGGACTCGACCTCTCCGCCGCGCCGACGCGCGAGGCGGCCCTCGCCCTGGTCCGCGACTTCGCCGCCGCCCGCCCCGCCGACCGGGTCCTGCTCGGCCACGGCTGGGACGCGGCCCGCTGGCCCGATGGCCGGCCCCCGGCCCGCGCCGAACTCGACGAGGCCACCGGCGGCCGTCCGCTCTACCTCTCCCGCATCGACGTCCACTCCGCGGTCGTCACCACCGCCCTGCTCGACCTGACCCCCGGCGTCACCGGCCTGGCCGGGTACGACGACGGCCCGCTGACCGGCGACGCCCACCACGCCGTCCGCGCCGTCGCCCTCGGCGCGCTCACCCCTGCCCAGCGCGAAGAGGCCCAGCGCGCCGCGCTCGCGCACGCGGCCTCGCTCGGCATCGGCTCGGTCCACGAGTGCGGCGGCCCGGACATCTCCTCCGAGGACGACTTCACCGGACTGCTCCGGCTCGCCGCCGAGGAGCCCGGCCCCCGCGTGGTCGGCTACTGGGCCGAGCAGGGCGACGCGGGCGTGGCCAGCGCGCGCGAACTGGGCGCGGCCGGCGCCGCGGGCGACCTCTTCGTCGACGGCGCCCTCGGCTCGCACACCGCCTGCCTGCACGAGCCGTACGCCGACGCCGCCCACACCGGCACCGCCCGCCTGGACGCCGCCGACGTCACCGCACACGTCGTCGCCTGCACCGAGGCGGGGATCCAGGCCGGGTTCCACGCCATCGGCGACGCCGCCGTCACCACGGTGGTCGAGGGCGTCCGCGCCGCCGCCGAGAAGGTCGGCCTCGCCCGCGTGCGGGCCGCCCGGCACCGTGTCGAACACGCCGAGATGCTCACCCCCGAGACCGTCGCCGCCTTCGCCGAACTCGGCCTCACCGTCTCCGTACAGCCCGCGTTCGACGCCCTGTGGGGCGGCGAGGACGGCATGTACGCACGCCGACTGGGCGCCGAACGGGCCCGCACCCTCAACCCCTTCGCGGCCCTGCTGCGCGCCGGGGTGCCGCTCGCGCTCGGCTCCGACAGCCCCGTCACCCCGCTCGACCCGTGGGGCACGGTCCGCGCGGCCGCCTTCCACCGCACCCCGGAGCACCGCGTCTCAGTGCGCGCCGCGTTCACCGCGCACACCCGCGGCGGCTGGCGGGCCGTCGGCCGCGACGACGTCGGCGTCCTGGTGCCCGGGGCGCCCGCGGACTACGCCGTCTGGCGCACCGACGAACTGGTCGTCCAGGCCCCCGACGACCGGGTCGCCCGCTGGTCCACCGACCCGCGCTCCGGCACCCCCGGCCTGCCCGACCTCGCCCCCGGCCGGGACCTGCCGCGCTGTCTGCGGACCGTGGTGGGCGGACGGACGGTGTTCGTACGGCCGGGCGAGTGATCTACCGGGGCGGCCGGGTGCCGCCCGGCCCCCGCCGGGCCGTGGCACGACCTGCGTTTCCTCCCCGCTGACCTGCGACGCTGCGCGAAAGCCGCAGTTGGGAGGGGTGTTGACAGCGAGCCGTCGGGGGCCGGTAGGTTCTGCCGGGTCCACCACCGCCACGTCCGGCCGGAGAACGTCCGAGAGGTCGCCGGAGCCCGCTGGGTCAGGGATGGTGCGCCGCCGGCGCGCCGCCACTGGGAGCCAGGCCCAGCGTCCGCGCCACGGCGAGGGAATGTTTCGTGCCCGGCCGGCAGGTGTGACCCGGGTGGGGCCCGGCCGCTCAGTAGACAACGGCTTTCGGTCGATCCGCAGCCAGCGGTTCCCAGGTCGGCCCGAAGGGCCGCCGGGCCCCCATCTCGTCGCCCGCGACAGCCGTGACAGGGGCCTGTGGCGGGTAGACGGCAGTCATGGGCGCGCACTCCTACCCACTTTCTGTCCGGCCGACACCCCCGTGGGCCCGTGCTGTCGCGTCCTACCAGGCAGTGGCCACTATGGTGGTGCCCTGCGTACGGACATGAAGGGGCTGCAGTGAACGACGGCGACGGGACCCTCGAGGCGGGAGCCCAGGGAAGACGGTTCGGCCCGCTCGGCACGGCCTTGGTGATCATCCCCACCTACAACGAGGCGGAGAACGTCAAGACCATCGTCGGCCGGGTGCGCGAGGCCGTTCCCGAGGCGCACGTCCTCGTGGCCGACGACAACAGCCCCGACGGCACGGGCAAGCTGGCCGACGAACTGGCCGCCGAGGACGACCATGTCCAGGTGCTGCACCGCAAGGGCAAGGAAGGGCTCGGCGCCGCCTACCTCGCGGGCTTCCGCTGGGGCATGGAGCACGACTACGGCGTACTGATCGAGATGGACGCCGACGGCTCGCACCAGCCCGAGGAACTGCCCCGGCTGCTCACCGCGCTCAAGAACGCCGACCTGGTGCTCGGCTCGCGCTGGGTGCCCGGCGGCCGCGTGGTCAACTGGCCCCGCTCCCGCGAGATCATCTCCCGCGGCGGCAGCCTCTACTCCCGGCTCGCACTCGACCTGCCGCTGCGCGACATCACCGGCGGCTACCGCGCGTTCCGCCGCGAGACCCTGGAGGGCCTCGGCCTCGACGAGGTGGCCTCCCAGGGCTACTGCTTCCAGGTCGACCTCGCCCGCCGCGCGGTCAAGGCCGGCTACCACGTGGTCGAGGTGCCCATCACCTTCGTCGAGCGGGAGCTCGGCGACTCCAAGATGAGCCGCGACATCCTGGTCGAGGCCCTGTGGCGGGTCACCTCCTGGGGCGTCGGGGAGCGGGTCGGGCGACTGACGGGGCGTACCGCGCCGAAGCCGTCCCCGGCCGACGGCGCCGGGCGTACGGCGCCGAAGTCCTCCGGCTGACGGCCGGGGCGGCCGGCCGGGCGCCTTGGACGATCACTCGCTTACGCCGTTCTGAGCAGGGCCCAGGCACACTGGAACCATGACGTCTGGCGCATCGAGTCCCACATACCCGGCCCGGCCCCGCCGCTCCCGTCTGCGCACCTTCCTGCCGCTCGGTGTCGCCGCGTGGCTGGTGCTGGAGATCTGGCTGCTCCTGCTGGTCGCGGACGCGGCCGGAGGGCTCGCGGTCCTCCTGCTGCTGGTCGCCGGGTTCGTGGGCGGTGCGGCGGTGGTCAAGCGGGCCGGACGCCGGGCCTTCAGGAACCTCAGTGAGTCCCTTCAGCGCGGGACGCCTCCGCAGAGCGGTGGGGCGAACGGGCTGACGATGCTGGGCGGGCTGCTGCTCATGCTGCCCGGTCTCGTCTCCGACGCGGTGGGGCTGCTGCTGCTCGTGCCGCCGGTGCAGAAGGCCGTGAGCGCGTACACCGAGCGCACGCTGGACCGCAAGCTGCGGGCGACGGTTCCCGGGCCGCTCGGTGACGCGTTCGCACAGGCCCGGATGCGGCGGCCCGACGGCAAGGTCGTCCAGGGCGAGGTCATCCGGGATGACCGCCCCGGCAACCCCTACGACACCGGCGACGACCGTCCGCCGCTGACGGGCTGACGCGTTTCCCCTGAAAAGATCGCGCAGTTCCCCGCGCGCCTATTTATTCCCCGCGCCCCTATTTAGGCGCGGGGAACTGCGCGAGCAACAACCACGACGCACCCGCACCTGTCGGCCAGGCGCGCGGCGCGCGCAAGAGCGAGGGCGCCGTACGTCGAAACGTACGGCGCCCTCGCTCTTGCGCGACGTCCGCTGTGCTACCGCCCGACCCCCGGAGGGATCACGCGGACTTGCGGCTGTCGCGGGGATGAACCGCGATATTCATCGCACCGGACCGCAGGACGGCCAGCCGCTCCTCGAGGACCTCTTCGAGTTCCTCGCGGGTGCGCCGTTCCATCAGCATGTCCCAGTGCGTACGAGCGGGCTTGGCCTTCTTCTCCTCAGGACCGTCGCCGTCCACCAGGAGTGCCTGGGCCCCGCAGACCTTGCACTCCCACTCCGGCGGGATCTCCGCCTCGACCGAGAAGGGCATCTCGAAACGATGCCCCTTCTCGCATGCGTACTCCACGGCCTGGCGCGGGGCCAGGTCGATGCCGCGGTCCGTCTCGTAGCTGGTCACCACGAGGCGCGTGCCGCGAAGAGCTCGCTCACTCATGAATCGTGCCTCCCGGGCTTGTCGCCCACAGGACAGGTGTCGCTGTCGTCGTCATCCGGTCAACGTCCGGTCGGCGGTAAAGATTCCCGTCCCGTGTCCCGTTTCGGGTCATGCGTCGCCGTCGTAGCCGCAGCCTTGTCTCCCCATGCAGTACCCAACGGCGCCCGGTTTGTCACATCTGCTAGCAGATGTCACCCAGCGTCGCGTCTTCTCTGACGCGCAGTAACGGTACGCCTGGCAGGCCAAACGCGTACACTACCGCCCTTTGGTCCGGAGTGCTAAATCCGGTCGGGAACCGGGTTGCCCGCGTCCCGCACCGCCCGCCGCACCGGAACCCGGGCGAGCGGGGCGAATCCGGCGACGAAGAAGACCACCAGCGACATGATCGCGTCGCGCAGTACCTGCACGAGCAGCACCGCGCCGATGAGGGTGGACTGGCCCAGGCCCAGTTCCTCGGAGCCGTAGACCGAGGCCCCCGCCGCCCCTACCCGTCCCGTCCTCAATCCGGGGGCTCCGCCCCCAGGGCCCCCGGGGCGCGGGAGAGCTCGGGTGGGGTGGGTTCGTCGGCGGGTGCGGGTGTGTCGTGGCTTGTCGCGCAGTTCCCCGCGCCCCTGAAAGACCGGGGGCGCCCCACTGCTTTTAGGGGCGCGGGGAACTGCGCGAGAAGTCCCCACCCACCCGCACTCCCCACACGACCCCACCCCACCCGAACTCTCCCGGGGTCCAAGGGGCGGAGC
This sequence comes from Streptomyces sp. NRRL F-6676, assembly GCF_000725625.1. GTDB lineage: Bacteria > Actinomycetota > Actinomycetes > Streptomycetales > Streptomycetaceae > Streptomyces. Next base: position 42,144 of record NZ_JOHS01000030.1, on the reverse strand, counting down.
CCCTTGTAGGGACGGGAAGGGTAGGGGCGGCGGGGGCGAGGGAAAGCCGTCCGCACCCCCGCGCACCGTTACGCCCGGCGCGTGGCCGTCACCCAGCGGGAGAGGGTCTCCCGGCCCGGGCCGGGCCGCTGTCGATTCACTCCGCCGCGCGCGACCCCGTCGCGGAGACGGTCCACCAGGGGACCCTCCTCCCCCCGCAACGCCACCACCGCCGCCGCCACGCGCACGGTGCCGATGTCCACCCGTGCCCTCGCTTCCCCGTGCCCGTTCCCCGGGGTGCCCGAGGACCCCGTGAACGTCTGCCGTCCGCCGCCGCGCCGGGCCGTCAGCCCCAGGTGCCCCGTTCCTCCAGGACCGTGCGCAGCGTGTCGATGTGATCGGTCATGATGCCATCGACCCCGAGGTCCAGGAGCCGGTGCATGCGGTCCGCCTCGTTCACCGTCCACACGTGCACCTGGAGCCCCAGCGCGTGCGCGGTCCGTACGAAGCGGGCGTCGACCACGGGCACGCCCGACTGCCGCTCGGGCACCTGGGCCGCGACCGCCGAGCCGCGCACGGCGGCGGGCAGCCCCCAGGAGCGCAGCCGCAGACCGAGCACGCCCCGGGTGCCGTACGAGGTCGCCAGCCGGGGTCCAGCCAGCCGCTGGGCCCTGGCCACCCGCGCCTCCGAGAACGAGCCCACGCACACCCGGTCCCAGGCGTCGGTGCGCCCGATGAGGCCGAGCAGCGGGAACAGGGCGGACTCCGCCTTGCAGTCGACGTTCCAGCGGACCTCCGGAAACTCCGTCAGCAGGTCCTCGAACAGGGGGACGGGCTCGCCGCCCGCCACGCGTGCCTGGCGCACGACGGACCACGGGAGGCCGGCGATCCGGCCCGTGCCGTCCGTCAGCCGGTCCAGGGTCGCGTCGTGGAACGCCACGAGCCTGCCGTCGGCCGTGACGTGCACGTCCGTCTCCAGGTAGCGGTAACCGGCCGCCACCGCGCGCCGGAACTGGACAGCGGTGTTCTCCAGGCCGTCGGCCGCTCCGCCCCGGTGGGCGAAGGCGAGCGGGCCGTGGTGGTCGAGGTAGGGGTGGCGTATCGCGGTGGTCACCGCCGCAGTATGGCCCGCCCCGGTTTCCGTCCGGCAACGACGGTGCTGCCCGAGGGCGTCGACGGGACGGCGCACACCCGCAGGAACAGCTGTACGAGCGGGCCGATGGACAGCGCGTACAGCACGGTGCCCACGCCGACCGTGCCGCCCATGACGAAGCCGGTCACCACGACCGCGACCTCGATGCAGGTCCGCAGCAGCCGGACCGACCGGCCGGTGCGCGTGTGCAGCCCCGTCATCAGCCCGTCGCGCGGGCCCGGGCCGAACCGCGCGGCGATGTACAGACCGGTGGCCAGCCCGTTGAGGACCACACCGCCGGCCATCAGCGCGATCCGCAGCCAGAGGGTGTGCACCGGGGGCAGTACGGCGAGCGTGCCGTCCATGGCCAGGCCGATCGCGAAGACGTTCGATACGGTGCCGAGTCCCGGACGCTGGCGCAGCGGGATCCACAGCAGCAGCACCACGGCGCCCACGGCGATCGTCACCTCGCCGATGGTGAACCCGGTGCGTTCGGCCAGCCCCTGGTGCAGCACGCCCCACGGTTCGAGGCCCAGACCGGCCGCCACCAGCAGCGCGGAGCTCACGCCGTACAGCGCCAGGCCGACGTAGAGCTGGGACAGCCTTCGCAGCAGGCGCCGGCGCTCCGGCGGCGCGGACGGGGCGGAACCGGAGGGAAGGACGGACGGCGAGGTCGGCAAGGGAGCCCCCGAGTGGTTGAAGTGGACCGGCGCGTGCCACTCTGTGGCTCGGGGAATTGAACCATCCAGGGCCAATTCCAGGAAGGTGGACCGATCTCCATGGTGAAGTGGACCTCCGCCGTCGGGGCGGCACAGCTCGCCCGGCTGCTCGGCTCGCAAGCGGACCGCCCCGCCGGCCCCGGCACCCGCCGCCCGCCCGCCTACCGCGCCCTGGCCGACGGTATCCGGCTGCTCGTGCTGGAGGGCCGGGTCCCGGTCGCCGCCCGGCTGCCCGCCGAGCGCGAACTGGCGCTCGCCCTCTCCGTCAGCCGCACCACGGTCGCCGCCGCCTACGAGGCACTGCGCGGCGAGGGGTTCCTGGAATCCCGCCGGGGGGCCGGGAGCTGGACCGCCGTACCCGCCGGGAACCCGCTGCCCGCGCGCGGCCTGGAACCGCTGCCCCCCGAGGCGCTCGGCTCGCTGATCGACCTCGGCACCGCGGCCCTGCCCGCCCCCGAACCCTGGCTCACCCGCGCCGTCCAGGGAGCCCTGGGGGAGCTGCCGCCGTACGCCCACACGCACGGCGACTACCCGGCGGGGCTGCCCGCGCTGCGCGCCATGCTCGCCGAGCGCTACACCGCGCGGGGCATCCCGACCATGCCCGAGCAGATCATGGTGACCACCGGTGCGATGGGCGCGATCGACGCGATCTGCCACCTCTTCGCCGGGCGCGGCGAACGGATCGCGGTGGAGTCGCCGTCCTACGCCAACATCCTCCAGCTGATGCGCGAGGCGGGGGCGCGGCTGGTGCCCGTCGCCATGGCCGAGGGGCTGGCCGGCTGGGACGTGGAGCGCTGGCGACAGGTACTGCGTGAGGCGGCACCGCGCCTCGCCTACGTGGTCGCCGACTTCCACAACCCCACCGGCGCGCTCGCCGACGAGGACCAGCGGCGCCGCCTGGTGGAGCTGGCGCGCTCGGCCGGCACCGTGGTCGTCGTCGACGAGACGATGAGCGAGCTGCGCCTGGACGAGGACACCGAGATGCCGCGCCCGGTGTGCGCCTTCGACCCCGCCGGGTCGACCGTCATCACGGTCGGCTCCGCCAGCAAGGCGTTCTGGGCCGGCATGCGCATCGGCTGGGTGCGGGCCGCGCCGGACGTCGTCCGCAGCCTGGTCGCGGCCCGCGCCTACGCCGACCTGGGCACCCCCGTCCTCGAACAACTGGCCATCAACTGGCTGCTGAGCACGGGCGGCTGGGAGGAAGCCGTCGGACTGCGCCGCGGCCAGGCCCGGGAGAACCGTGACGCGCTGGTCGCGGCGGTGCGCCGGGAGCTGCCCGACTGGGAGTTCGCGGTGCCGCACGGCGGCCTCACGCTGTGGGTCCGCACCGGCGGGCTGTCCGGCTCGCGGCTGGCCGAGGCGGGGGAGCGGGCGGGCGTCCGCGTCCCCTCGGGGCCCCGCTTCGGAGTGGACGGCGCCTTCGAGGGCTATGTCCGGCTGCCGTTCACGGTGGGCGGCGCGGTGGCCAACGAGGCGGCGACGCGGCTGGCCGCGGCGGCGGACATGGTGCGGGCGGGGGCGTTGGGGACGACGGAGCCGCCGCGGACGTTCGTGGCGTGAGGACGACGGAGCCGCCGCGGATGTTCGTGGCATAGGGCGCCGGGGGCGCTCACCCCTCCGCGGCCACCGGCTCCGTTCTGCTCAGGGGCCCCGCGTCCTTGGTGAACGGCCCCGGGTCCGCCGGCGCCGTGCGCTCCGGCAGCAGGGCCAGCACCGCCTCGCGCTGCCGCTCGCCGGTGGCGTCGTCGTACGGGTCGGGGGTGGCCGGCACCTGGAGCCGGTGGACCGGTCCCGAGCCGAGCCGCGCGTACCCCCGCCCCGGCGGGACGTCCTTGGTGGGGGTCGTGTGCGGTGGCGCCCCCAGTACCGCCGTGAGCAGGTCCGCGGCGGCCGGGCCGAGCACCACACGCGCGCGGGTGTGCTGCCGTACCGACTCCGGGAGCGCGTCGAGGCCGTCGACGTGCTCGGCCACCACCACGGTCACGTTCGCCGCGCGGCCGTGCCGCAGCGGCACCTGGAGCAGCGCCAGCGGATCCTCGTGCCCGCCGGCCGCGGCCAGATGGCCGAGGGCGGCCGGCCGGTCGAGCAGGATCCACAGCGGGCGCCGGACGTCGTCCGGGGCCGGCTGTCCGGCCTGCCGGGCCCGGTTCGCGGCGATCAGCCGCCGCTCCGTCTCGTGGGTCGCCCACTGAAGGCTCGCCACCGCGCCCGCGAGCGCGCACTCGACCGCGAGGACGCCGTCGCGCCCGGTCAGACACGCGTACTCGCCGGTGCCGCCGCCCTCGACGATCAGCACGTCGCCGTGCTGGAGCGCCTGGAGGGCCAGCGAGCGCAGCAGGGTCGTCGTGCCGCTGCCCGGCTCGCCGACGGCCAGCAGATGCGGCTCGGTGGAGCGCGCGCCGGTGCGCCACACCACGGGTGGTTCGTCGCGCCGCTCCTCGCCGTAGTCGAGGGGGACGGTGCGCTGGACGCCGGTGGGGTCGGTGAAACCGAGCACGAGTTCGCCCGGCGCGGTCACGAAGCGCTGGGCGGCGATGTCGGTGGGCAGCGGGGCGAGGACGGAGAGCGTCAGCTCGTTGCCCTCCTCGTCCCACGTGAAGTGGTACTCGCGGCCCCGGCCGGCCTTGGCCTGCAACACCTGTTCGATCCGGGCGCGGGACTCGGGCTCGCCGTCGGTGAAGTAGGCCGGGTAGCGGACGGTCAGCCCGGAGATCCGGCCCGCGTCGTCGAACTCGTATCCGGACAGCGCCGCCGTCCAGTCGCCGCCGTGCCCGTAGAGCGGGGTGGGGTCGCCGGCGGCCGTGAAGTACGGGACGAGCGCGTCGTACAGCGCGCGCAGCCGTTCGGTCTGCGCCTCGTCGGGGCCCTCGGGCACCGGCACGGCCTGCTCGCGGCCCTGCCAGGCCGCCGCCGCCAGCAGGGCGACGACGGCGAGCAGCGGCCCGTACGGCGCGAGGCCCACCACCAGGAGCACCGCGACGACGAGGAACACCAGTGGTCCGCGCCGGTCCTTCGGTGTCTCCGCCCATCTGCGCCGGCCGGCCGCGGCCAGCCGGCGCAGTCCACGGGTGACCGTGATCAGCGGATGGAGGACGTCGGTGGCGCCGTCCGCCGCCGTCCGGGCCAGCTCCCGGCCGCGGGCGAGCTGTGCGCTGCCTCGGCCGGCGAGCCGTGCACTGCCTCTGCCGAGGACGGTGCCTCGCTGGAGGATGCGGGGAAGGGGGCGGCGGGCCACGTCGTCTCCTGGAGGTACGGGGCTGTCAGGGGCGTTCAGAAGTTGATTCCGCCAAGGAGGCTCGCCAGGCTCTCGCCGCCCGCCTTGATGCTGGGGGCGATCGCGGTGCTCGCCAGGTAGAAGCCGAACAGGGCCGAGACCGTTGCGTGCGACGCCTTGAGGCCGTCCTTCCTGAAGAACAGGAAGACGATGATGCCGAACAGGACCACGCCTGAGATGGACAGAATCATTTGAGCTCTCCTGGTTGAGGGGGACGGTCACCATGAGTTCGTCCAGGATCACAGAATGTATCCATATGACAAAAGGTGCAACTGGGTGATCTCCCGGCGTTTCACCCCTCGTCCGTTCCCGGTGCGCGCTCCCCGCCCTCCGGCCCGTCCCCGGCCGGGGGCCCGCGGCCCCGTGACGGACGGCTCCCGGTGATCCTCGCCACGGCGGACGCCGGTCATGTGCCGCGCGGAGCCAGTACGCTGGCGATTCACCCGTACGGCCGCACTCCGGCCGCACCACGGGTCCCCCCACGTACGCAGTGAAAGGTGAGCCGGCGATGAGTGAAGCCCCCGACCCGGAGGTCGTGGAGCTCGCGACCAGGATCTTCGACCTGGCCCGGCGGGGCCGGACCGAGGAGCTCGTCGCCTACGTCGACGCGGGCGTCCCGGCCGACCTCACCAACGACCGCGGCGACTCCCTGGTGATGCTCGCCGCCTACCACGGCCACGCCGGGGCCCTGCGCGCCCTGCTGGAACGCGGCGCCGAGGCCGACCGCGTCAACGACCGCGGCCAGACCCCCCTCGCGGGGGCGGTCTTCAAGGACGAGCGCGAGGTGATCGAGGTCCTGCTCGCCGCCGGCGCCGACCCGACGGCGGGCACGCCGTCCGCCGCCGACACCGCCCGGATGTTCGGCCGGACCGAACTGCTCGCGCTCTTCGGCGTCAACTGACGGTAATCTCCTGGCCATTCGGGACGCCGGTCACACCGGGCCACACCGTCCCGGACCGGACAGGACGGGAAACGACGGGGGAGGCGGGACGGGGCCGCCGGAAATACGGTCGCGGCAGCGAAAACAGCGGGCCATCATGACGTCGTGATTCACGGACGCGACGGCTGGGCAGGTGTTGCCGCACCGCGCGGACCGTGACCGGTCCGCATGGGCCACCGACGAGAGGCAGAGGAAGATGGTTCACAGCAAGCATGAGACGGCGGGCGCTCCGACGTGTTGTCACGCGGCCAGGTAACGCGGTTGTTCCCCGGTTGCGTCGACGCTTGATGTGAGGCTGTTTCCCATGTTCGATCCGGTCATAGCGCCCAGCGGTACGCTGCTCGGCCTGCTCCAGCGGGGCCGCGGCGACGGCACACTGCACGCGCTCACCGCCCCGCGCGCCGAGGCGCTCGCGGCCCTGAACACGTGCGTGCTGCGGGACCCCCGCCACGACTGGCAGGTGGAGAACCGCTCCCTCTACTACGCCCGCCTGTACCTCGACCTGAACGGCGGGCTCGACGCCGTCGAGGCACACCTGTTCGACGCCGAGGACGTCCTGGACACCGAGGAGTCCCGCACCGGGCTCGCCCTCGCCGTCCTCGGCCACCTCGCCTCCTACGGGCGGCGGGACGCCCTCGCCCTGCTGCGCCGCTACGCGGCCACCGGCACCAACTGGGCCTGGGCCCTGGACGAGCTGGCGCTGCGCGACGACGACGAGGGGCTGCGCGCGCTCGCCGCTCCCGTGCTCGCCCGCTTCCCGGCCGGCCCCGAGGGCGAGGCCGAACTCGCCGCTGCCGTGCGCGACGCCTTCGAACCCCGGCCCTGGCGGCTGTGGGCCGACGACGCCCGCGCCTGGGTCGCCACCCGGGTCCGCACGGCCCAGGAGACCGGCAGCTTCGACCGCTGGCAGCGGCAGCTGAGGCCCTCCGGGCCCCGCCCCGGCTGGAGCGTCCAGGCCGTGTTCGACTGGGCCCAGCAGGGCTTGGACCGCGGCGCCGCCCTCCATGTGCCCGCCGCGCGCTGTCTGAGCGCCGTGGCCGGGCCCGAGGACCACGCCGAGATCGTGCACGCGGCCCGCTCCGGCGGCGACGGCGCCCGCTGCACCGCCCTGCGCTATCTCGCCGACACCGGCGATCCCGGCATCCTCGACCTGGTCGAGGCCGCCGTGGCGGACGGCGGCACGCTCGTCGCGGAGGCCGCCGTCGCCGCCTTCGAACGCATGAGCAGTACCGCCGCCGTCCAGCGGGCGCGCGGCTGGGCCCACCGGCCCGACACGCTCGGCGCGGCCGCCGGCCGGATGCTCGCCTGCCGCGGCGGGGCCCAGGACAAGGACCTGGTGCTCGCCGCCCTCCGCGAGGCCGTGCGCGGCGAGGGACCCGACGCGCCGACCCTGTGGACCCTCGTCGACGGCGCCGGGCGGCTCGGCATCGGCTGCGCCGCCCCCGTGCTGCGGCACGTCTACCGCGAGACCGCCTCCTCCCATCTGCGCGGCCGCGCCGCCCGCGCCCTGGCCGCCACCGACCCCTCCTTCGCGACCGGGTTCGCCGTCGAGTGCCTCTGGGACTGCGAGGAGACCACCCGCGAACTCGCCGCCCGGCACGCCGAGACCGGCGACGTCCGCGTCGTCGAACGCCTCCGCCGCCTCGCCGCCGATCCGGCGGAGGAGGCCGAGGTCCAGACCGCCGTCCGCAGCCGGATCGGGCCGGGTTCCGGCGCCGTCGGGGGGTGAGGGAGCCCGGGGCGGGCGCCCGGGGCGCGGGGGAACCGACCGCTCATGGGACGTTCCCCGCCGGGAAAGATCGACGTTGACGCGAGCACGTCCAGCCCGGCGACAACACGGGTATGCGTGTCGTCATCGTGACCGAGTCCTTTCCCCCCGATGTGAACGGCGTGGCCCACTGCGCGCTCCAGACCGCCCGCCACCTCGCGGACCGCGGTCACTCCCCGCTCGTCGTCGCTCCGGCAGCCGCCGGTGCCCAGGACACCGACGCCCAGGCGCCGTGCCCCGTCGTCCGTGTCCCCTCCCTCCCGCTCCCCGGCTATCCCCAGGTCCGTGTCGCCCTGCCCAGCCGCCGCGTCGCCGCGGCCATCGCCGACCACCGTGCCGACGTCGTCCACCTGGCCGGGCCCTTCGTCCTCGGCGCCCGCGGCATGGCCGCCGCCGCGCGGCTCGGTGTGCCCGCCGTGGCCGTCTACCAGACCGACCTGGCCGGCTATGCCCGTACGTACATGGGCGCCGGCGAGGCCGCGGCCTGGCGCCGCCTCCGCTCCGTGCACACCGCCGCCGACCGCACCCTCGCGCCGTCCCGCGCGGCCCGTGCCGACCTGGAGGCGCACGGCGTGCCCCGGGTCCGGCTGTGGCCGCGCGGCGTCGACACCGACAGGTTCCGCCCCGGCCGCCGTGACGAGGCGCTGCGCCGCGAACTCGCGCCCGGCGGCGAGCTGATCGTCGGCTACGTCGGGCGGCTGGCCCCCGAGAAACAGGTCGAACTGCTGTCCGAGGTGTGCGGCCTGGACGGGGTGCGGGTCGTCGTCGTGGGCGACGGGCCGAGCGCACCCGGGCTGCGGGCCGCGCTGCCCGGCGCCGTCTTCCTCGGCCGCCGCACCGGCGACGACCTCGCCCGGGTCTTCGCCTCGCTGGACGTGTTCGTGCACACCGGGCCGTACGAGACCTTCTGCCAGACGGTGCAGGAGGCGATGGCCTGCGGACTCCCCGTGATCGCCCCCGCGGCGGGCGGCCCGCTCGACCTGGTGACCCCCGGCCGCACGGGCCTGCTGGTACCGCCCCGGGACGCGGGCGCGGTGCGCGACGCGGTGTGGTCCCTGGCCGCGGACCCCGCCTTGCGCGCCGCGTACGGCACCGCGGGCCGCGCCGCCGTGGAGGGCCGCACCTGGACCGCCGTCGGCGACCGGCTGATCGGCCACTACGAGTCCGTCCTCGCGGCCCGGACGGCGGTGGCGGCGTGAACGCCGGCGCACCGGGCGCGCGTACGACGGAGCCGCTGTTCGCCACCCAGCGGTACGGCGGCGGACTGCGCATCGTGCGGCTCGCCAACTTCGTCGCGCCCGCCTCCGGCGGGCTGCGTACGGCGCTGCGGGAGCTGGGCAAGGGGTTCCGGGCCGCGGGCCACGAACCCGTCCTGATCGTGCCGGGCGAGCGGTACGAGGACCGTGACACCGAGCAGGGCAGGGTGATCACCCTGCCGGGCCCGGTCGTCCCCGGCACCGGCGGCTACCGCGTCCTCACCGACCGCCGCCGTGTCGCCGCCCTCCTGGAGGAACTGGCCCCCGACCGGCTCGAGGTCTCCGACCGCACTACGCTGCGCTGGACCGGGACGTGGGCGCGCCGGGCCCGGGTGCCGGCCGTGATGGTCTCCCACGAGACCGCCGACGGCGTCCTGCGCACGTGGGGCGTCCCGGAACGCCTCTCCCGGCGGGCCGCCGACGCCCTCAACCTCCGTACGGCACACCACTACGCGCGCGTGGTGTGCACCACGGAGTTCGCCGCCCGGGAGTTCGTGCGGCTCGGCGTCCACAACGTGGTCCGCGCGCCCCTCGGCGTGGACCTCGCCCGGCGGCACCCCGGGCTGCGGCGGCCCGCACTGCGCGAGACGTACGCACGCCAGGGCGAGGCGCTGCTCGTCCTCTGCTCCCGGCTGTCCGTGGAGAAGCGGCCCGGCACGGCGCTGGACGCGCTGCGGGAGCTGCGGCGGCGCGGGCGGCGGGCGGTGCTCGTCGTCGCCGGGGACGGGCCGCTGCGGGCCCGGCTGGAGCGCCGGGCGCGGGAGGGCCGGCTGCCCGTGACGTTCCTCGGGCACGTCGGCGACCGGGACCTGCTCGGCGCGTTGCAGGCGAGCGCGGACGTGTGCCTGGCGCCGGGGCCCGCCGAGACGTTCGGGCTGGCCGCGCTGGAGGCGATGGCCTGCGGCACGCCGGTGGTGGCCGGCGCCTCGTCCGCGCTGCCGGAGGTGCTCGGCACGACAGGTGCCGTCGCGGCCGACGGTGTTGCGGCCGCGGTCGCCTTCGCGGACGCCGTGGAGCACGTCCTCGACCGCCCGGAGGCCGCCCGCCGCGAGGCCGCACGCGCGCGTGCGGCCCATTTCGGCTGGGACACGGCGGTGACGGCGTTCCTCGAGGCCCACGAGGCGGAGCCGGTGCGGGCTGTGGCGTCCGTGCGGTGCGCCCAGGACGGGCCGGCCGTGCGTGACGCGGCGGCCGTACCCGGCCCGGTGGGCGTCCGCGAGGCCGTGCCGGACCACGACGCGGAGTCCGCGCACGGCGGACTTCCGTCCGCCGTCGCCCCCGCGGCCCCCGCCGTCGCCGCCGTCGAGGGGGCCCGATGAGCCCCCTGCGGTTCGTCGCGCTCGGTGACTCGCTCACCGAGGGCGTGGGCGACCCCGTCGGCGGCGGTGCCCGGCGCGGCTGGGCCGCGCTGCTCGCCGCCGGGCTCGGACCCGCCGCCGCGCCCGCCGCATTCGTCAACCTCGCGGTCAGCGGGGCGCAGACCCACGACGTGCTGTGCCACCAGACCCCGGCCGCCCTCGCCCTGCGCCCCGGCCTCGTCTCCGTGGTCGTCGGCGTCAACGACACACTCCGCCACGGCTTCGACATCCGCACCGTCGCCGCCCGCCTCGACCAGGTGTACGGGTCTTTCCGCGCCCAGCGGGCCGCCCTGCTCACCGTCTGCCTGCCCGGCCCGGGCGCGGTGCTCGGCCTGCCCGGACCGCTCGCCCGCCCCCTCGACCGCCGTCTGCGGGCCGTCAACGCCGTCGTCCACGCGCTGTCCGAGCGGCACGGCGCGCTCCACCTGCACGCGGCGGAGGACACGTGGGTGGCCGACCGCGCGATGTGGAGCGCGGACCGGCTGCACCCGGGGGAGCGCGGACACCGGCAACTCGCGCTCCGCAGCCACCGACTGCTCGCGGCGGCCGGTCTCGCGACCGGAACGCCACCGTCCGCCGAACCCGGCTCCCCGCCGCCCACCCGGGCCGACTCCCTGCGGTGGCTGGCGACCGCGGGGACCGCGTGGGTGGCCCGGCGCTGCACCGACCTGCTGCCCCAATTGCTCGCCCTCGCCACCACGGAACTGCGCCACGGTGCCCGCGGCACCACCGCCCGCCTCGATCTGGCCGCCACCCGCGCCGTGGCCTCCGCGCTGACGGCACTCCCGCCGCCGCCCGACCGGTGGGAGGCGGCGGCCTGAGGCGCACTCAGCGGTGTGCCTGGGGCGCACTCAGCGGTGTGCCTGGGGCGCACTCAGCGGTGTGCCTGGGGCGCACTCAGCGGTGCCGTACCGCCGTGAACCGCACCGGCGTACCCGGCGCGGCCTGCGCCGCGGCGGCCAGGTCGGTGGGGCGGACGACCGCGACCACCGGGTAGCCGCCGGTGGTCGGGTGGTCGGCCAGGAACACCACGGGCCTGCCGTCCGGAGGCACCTGGACCGCGCCGAGGACCATGCCCTCGCTGGGCAGCTCCCCGCCCACCGCCCGCTCCAGCGCGGGCCCCTCCGTGCGCAGGCCGATCCGGTTGCTCGTCGACGACACCCGGTACGCGCGCGTGGTGAACGCGTGCACCGCGCGCGCGGTGAACCAGTCGTCCCGCGGCCCCAGCGTGACGCGCAGCACCAGCTCCTCCGACGGCGCCGGCTGCGGAACGACGTCCACGCGCGCGTGGGGACCGGCGGGCCGCCCCAGGGGAAGCACCGTTCCGGTGGTGAGCGGCGGCGGGCCCAGCCCGGAGAGCAGATCGGTGGAGCGGCTGCCGAGCACCGGCTCGACGGCCACCCCGCCCGCGACGGCGACGTAGCTCCGTACCCCCGCACGCACCGCCCCGACGTCCAGCAGCGCACCACCCGGCACCCGGAACGGCGCGCCCCAGGGCGCCGGCCGCCCGTCCACGGCGACCGGACAGGGCGCACCGCCCACCGCCACGGTGACCGCCGAACGCGGCCGCACGGCGCACCCGTCGAGCGTCGTCTCCAGGACGGCCGCGGACGGCGGATTGCCGACCAGCCGGTTGACGAGCGCCGCGGCCGGCGCGTCCAGGGCACCGGAACGCGGCACCCCCAGGTGGGCGTGTCCGGGCCGCCCGAGGTCCTGCACGGTGGTCAGCGCCCCGGCGCGTACGACGGCGAGCGCGCGATCGCTCATGAGGACCCCACCGATCCGCCCACCGGGACGAACCGCACCCGCGCCCCCGGCGTCAGCAACGCGGCCGGCACGCGCGTGTGGTCCCACAGGACCGCGTCCGTCGTCCCGATGAGCTGCCAGCCGCCCGGCGAGGCACGCGGGTAGACGCCCGTGTACGGCCCGGCCAGGGCGACCGATCCCGCCGGGACCGCCGTGCGCGGGGTGGCCCGGCGCGGCACGTCGTACCGCTCCGGCAGCCCCGTCAGATAGCCGAACCCGGGCGCGAAGCCGCAGAAGGCGACCCGGAAGTCGGCGCCGGAGTGGATCCGCGCCACCTCGGCCTCCGGGACGCCCCACAGCGCGGCGACGTCCGGAAGATCGGGCCCGTCGTACCGCACGGGGATCTCGACCGCCTCCTGCGCGCGCGTGGCGACCGGCGGCACCTCCCAGCCGGGGAGTTCGGCGGCGAGCCGGGCCGGCTCGTCAAGACCGTCGAGCAGGACCGTACGGGCCGCCGGCACGATCTCCCGTACCGTCAGCGCGCCCGCGGCCCGGCGGCGCAGCAGCTCGGCGTGGAGGGCCTGGGCCGCCTCTCCGGAGTCCAGTTCGACCAGCAGGGCCCGATCACCGACGGGCAGCGCCCGGACGGAGGCCGTCATGCGAACGCCTCCACCCGCACGCCCGCCCCCTCCAGCCGCGCCCGCACCCGGCGGGCCAGCTCCACCGCGCCCGGGGTGTCCCCGTGCAGGCACAGCGACCGCGCCCGCACCGGGATCCGGCGTCCCGACAACGCGGTCACCCCGCCCTCGCGGGCCAGCCCGAGCGACCGCTCGACCACCGCGTCCGGCTCGGTGACCACCGCGCCGTCCCGGCCGCGCGGCACCAGCGTGCCCTCGTCGGTGTACGCGCGGTCCCCGAACGCCTCGGTGACGGTGGGCAGTCCGGCCTTCGCCGCGGCCTCCAGGAAGCGCGAGCCGGGCAGTCCGAGCACGGGCAGCGCGGCGCCGGCGAGGAGCACGCCCTCGACCACCGCCGCGGCCTGTTCCTCGTCGTGCACCACCCGGTTGTAGAGCGCGCCGTGCGGCTTGACGTACGCCACGCGCGCGCCCGCCGCCCGGGCGAACACCTCCAGGGCACCGATCTGGTAGGCGACCTCGGCGGCCAGTTCCCCGGCCGGCACGTCCATCGCGCGCCGCCCGAAGCCGGCCAGGTCGCGGTAGGACACCTGGGCGCCGATCCGGACACCCCGCCCGGCCGCCAGCGCGCACACCCGCCGCATCGTGGCCGGGTCCCCGGCGTGGAAGCCGCAGGCCACGTTGGCGCTGGTGACGACCGACAGCAGCGCCTCGTCGTCGGTGAGCCGCCAGCGGCCGAAACCCTCGCCGAGGTCGGCGTTCAGGTCGATCATGTTCTCTCCCGCTCGGGCCCGTGCGGGCCCTGTTCTCAGGCTACGCGGTACTGCTCGTCGCGAGCGTCGGTGACGAACATCTGCCCCGGTGCGTGGGTGAGCGCGAACGGCGGCCGGGAGGCCATGACGGCCGCCTGCGGCGTCACCCCGCACGCCCAGAACACCGGGATGTCGCGCGGCCGCAGGCCGACCGGCTCCCCGAAGTCCGGCCGCCCCAGGTCGTCGATGCCGAGCACCGACGGGTCCCCGCAGTGCACCGGGCTGCCGTGCACCGCCGGGAGCAGACTGGTCTCCCGGATCGCCGCCGACAGGTGCTCCGGCTGGACGGGGCGCATCGAGACCACCATCGGCCCGTGCAGTCGCCCCGCCGGACGGCACCGGCGGCTCGTCACGTACATGGGGACGTTGCGGCCCTGCTCGATGTGGCGCAGCGGGACGCCCGCCCCCGTCAGCGCCGACTCGAAGGTGAAGCTGCACCCGATCAGGAAGGACACCAGGTCCTCGCGCCAGTACGACCGCACGTCCGTGGGCTCGTCCACCAGCTCGCCGTCGCGCCACACCCGGTAGCGAGGCAGATCGGTCCGCAGGTCCGCGCCCTCGGCCAGCACCGTGCCGGCGGAGCCGGCGTCCGTGACGTCGAGGACCGGGCACGGCTTGGGGTTGCGCTGGCAGAACAGCAGGACGTCGTAGGCCCAGTCGGCGGGGACGGAGATCAGGTTGGCCTGGGTGTGGCCGAAGGCGACCCCCGCGGTGGGGCCGGCCAGCCCCTCCCGGAAGCGGGCCCGTGCCGTTTTCGGGCTCCACGCGTGCGCGTGCGGGTCGACGGCCGTCACGGGGCGGTCCTGGGTACGGTTCACTGGAGTTCCTTTCCGCGTGTCTCCGGGAGCCCCAGCAGCGCCAGCGCCGCGAGGCCGTAGCCGAGGGCGCCGAAGACCAGCGCGCCGCCCACACCCCAGCTGTCGGCGAGATAGCCGACCAGGGTGGGGAAGACGGCGCCGACGGCGCGTCCGGTGTTGTACGTGAAGCCCTGGCCGGTGCCCCGCACCGCCGTCGGGTACAGCTCGCTCAGATACGAGCCGAAGCCGCTGAAGATCGCCGACATGCAGAACCCGAGCGGGAAACCGAGCACGAGAAGGAGCGTGTCGGCCCCCTCGGGGATGTGCGTGTACGCCAGCACGCAGACCGCCGACAGCACGGCGAACAGCCAGATGTTGCGCCGCCGGCCCAGCCGGTCGGTGAGGTAACCGCCGGTCAGATAGCCGACGAAGGCCCCCGAGATGAGAAACGTCAGATACGAACCGGTGCCGACCACCGACAGGCCGCGGTCCGACTTCAGATACGTCGGCACCCAGGTGGCCAGCGTGTAGTAGCCGCCCTGGACGCCGGTGGAGAGCAGACCCGCGAACACCGTGGTGCGCAGCAGCCCGGGCTCCTGCGCGGTCCCCGGGCGGAAGATCGCCGCGAACGAGCCCTTCGCCGTGCTCTCCCGGTTCTCCCGGCGCACGGCGGCCGCCCCGGGCGCGTCGTGCACCCGGCGCCGCACCCACAGCACCAGCAGCGCGGGCAGCGCGCCGGTCCAGAACATCACCCGCCAGGCGAGGTCGTCGCCCGCGATGGAGAACACCACCGTGTAGACGACGACGGACAGCCCCCAGCCGACGGCCCAGGAACTCTGGATCGCACCCAGGGCGCGGCCCCGGTGCCGGGCGCTCGCGTACTCGGCGACCAGGATCGCGCCGACCGCCCACTCGCCGCCGAAGCCGAGCCCCTGCAACGCGCGGAAGAGCAGCAGCGTCTCGTAGCTGGGCGCGAAGCCGCAGGCCACGGTGAAGACGGCGTACGTGACCACGGTGATCAGCAGCGCCTTGACGCGGCCGATCCGGTCGGCGACGACCCCCGCGACGGCGCCGCCGACCGCGGAGACCACCAGGGTGACGGTGGTGATCAGTCCCGTCTGGCCGCTGTCCAGGCCGAAGTAGGCGGCCAGGGCCACCATGCTCAGCGGCAGCGTGAAGTAGTCGTAGGAGTCCAGCGCGTAGCCGCCGAACGCGCCCCCGAAGGCGCGCCGGCCGCGCGGACCGAGCGCGCGCCAGAACCCGAGGGGGCCGTCGTCGGCCGCCGGGGCGTCCGCGTGGGGGAGCGGGTCGGTGGAGGGCTTCCGGGAGACCCGGGAGGGAGGAGTCGTGCTCATGAGCACCTCGCAGTGAGGGGGACGGAGGGTGCGTGAGGAGTGAGCCGTGCGGTGCTTGCCTGTGTGCCCTACTCAGGAAGGTAGAGGATCGTTGAACGATCCTTCAATACCCATGTTGTCTCGTTCTTCTGTCTGCGATTGAATTCCGCGCATGGCAGACCAGTTGACGCCGCTGGCCGACGACCGCGCCCTCCTGGGCCGGACCAGCACCGCCGAGCGGGTGGCGGACATCCTCAGAAGCCGCATCGCCGAGGGCTACTTCCCGCCGGGCACCCGGCTCTCCGAGGACGGCATCGGCGGGGCGCTGGGCGTCTCCCGCAACACCCTGCGCGAGGCGTTCCGGCTGCTCACGCACGAACGGCTGCTCGTCCACGAGCTCAACCGGGGCGTGTTCGTACGGGTGCTGACCGTCGAGGACGTGGAGGACATCTACCGGGTGCGCCGACTCGTGGAGTGCGCCGTCGTGCGCGGCCTGGGCGACCCGCCGTACGCCGTCGACGGGCTCGCCGCGGCGGTCGAGGAGGGCGGACGGGCGGCCCGCGAGGGCGACTGGAAGGGCGTCTCCACCGCCAACATCCACTTCCACCGCGCGCTCGTCGCGCTCGCGGGCAGCGACCGCACGGACGAGGTGATGCGCAGCGTCTTCGCCGAACTGCGCCTCGCCTTCCACGTGGTGGACGACCCGCGCCGCCTCCACGAGCCCTACCTCACCCGCAACCGCCAACTCCTCCACACCCTCCAGTCCGGCGGACGGGACCACGCGGAACACTTCCTCGCGACCTACCTGGACGACTCCAGGAAGGGCCTGGTGGAGGTCTACGCCCGCCGCGTGGCAGACGCGGGCTGACAGCGCCCCGAAAGGGGCGCGGGGCCGTGTCGACATGCGGCTCCGCCGCGTGTGCGCGAGCGACCACGACTGAGCGGCAGCCCCGTCACGACCGCACCTGACCACCCCGGGGAGCCTGGGGCACGCCACACCCCCGCGCCGAGAAGGCGCCCTCCGCCCCGTTTGGCCCGATGTCAGACCCAGGACCTAGTCTGTGCACCGTGACTTCCCCCGCACCGACGGACCGCGTTCCGCCCCAGCTCAGCACGGGCGCACGCCCCGCGCCGGGGCCGGCCGCCGACGAGGGCCTGGCCCGCCGCCTGCGCGCACTCGCCTGCACCGCGCCCCTGCACGACCTGGACGCCCGCAAGGCCAACCTCGCCGGCGAGTACTCGGTGTACGGCATGGCGGAGGTCGCCCTCGCCGCCATCGACCTCGTCACCCTCCACATGGACTTCGACACGGGCGCCGACCAGGAACAGATCGTCTCCCGCCTCCTCCCGCGCATCGCCGCCCAGGCCCCCCGCCGCCCGGCCGCCGAGCACGAACGCGTGGCCCGCTGGGTCCTGGAGAACCTGATCAACGTCGGCAGCGTGGACCGCGGCTTCCGCGCCGTCTACGGCACCTTCAACCCGGACGGCAGCTACGTCCGCCGGGACTACGACTTCAAACTCGTCGAGGAGGTCCCCGGCTACGGCGGAGGCGTCTACCTGCGCACGACCGACGAGGCGGTCAACGTCCTGGTGGGCGCCCTCGACACCGACGTCACCAGCGCGCAGATCGCCGCCGAGGTCAAACTGGAGGTGCTCGTCAGCCGGGGCCGACTCGCTGACGCCCAGCTCGCCGCCGAACAGGCCCGCTACCGCACCGTGCAGTATGCCGAGACACTGCGCCGCGCCCTGGAGGCCACGCGGCGCAACGTACGGGCGGTGGACTGGCTGAACGCGGTGCCCGACATGATCGCCGAGGCCCTCGACCACGTCGCCGACCGCTACCGCCACGAGAACGCGATCCTCACCAACATCCGCCGCGCGCGCGACGAGTCCGAGGACCCCGAGAACAAGCGGCGCGCCGCCGAACTCGTCGACATCGTCAAGGACTGCATCCGCCGTCACACCCAGTTGCAGTCCCGGCTGCTGGAGGCCGGCCCGCTGTTCCGCGCCGAACAGGACCGCCAGGCGTTCGCCCCGGTGACGGCGGCGTCCGGCACGGACCTGTACGGACAGCTGCTCGCCCCGGTCCTCCCGCTCCCGCTGGAGCGTTCCGTCCGCGTCACCGACGCGTTCTTCGCCCGCGGCACGGGGCTGCGCACCCCCGCCTCCGTCCGCGTCGGTGACCTCGTCGACCTGCTGCTCACCCCGCCCGTCGAACGCGAGCACCTCGGCGCCGAGATGCCCGAGCCGGACCTCATCGCCACCCCCGACGACAGCCGGTTCAGCGAGGAGCAGCTCGCCGCCGCCACGGACCTGCTCGACCTGCCCGCCGACGCGCCCCGCCGGCTGTCCGGACTGCTCGCCGAGGCCCGCCGCCGCGACCCCGACCTGCCCTACCTCGTCGCCCTGCTGGCGGTGCACGCGGCCAGCCCGCCGGTCGGCACCGCCTACCGCCAGGGCGAGGAGAGACTGCTCTTCGCGGTCGACGACGGCACGCAGCTGGACGACCCGGAGTTCGGCGGCGCCGACCTCATCGTCGGCACGGCCCTGCTGGACGCGGCGGGAATGGCGGCGGACCGCTCGGACGCCGCATGACGCCCCGCGAAGCCGTCCCCGCCCCGGCGCACCGCCCCGCGCCCGCACCCTCGACGTACTGACCACCCCCGCACCAAGGAGCCCCGACCGTGACCGAGTCCGCCGAGTGGAGTGAGCCGGAGGCCGCCGCCGCGCCGGCGAGCGGCGGGGGCACGCCCGCCGACGCCGCCGACGCGGCGCGGCTCGTCGCCTTCGGACTACAGCCCAAATTGCAGCCCGCCCGCGACCAGGAGTACGCCGAACTGCTGCGCCGCCACCGTGAGGACCCGGCCTTCGCCCGGCTCGCCGACGCCGTGGCCGCCGGGCTCGGCCTGGTGGTCCTGGAGGTCTCCCCACGCGCGGGCATGGCCGTCACCGCCGCCGAGGACTCCGTCTTCGCCGTCCGCATGGGCGACTACGCCCGCCGCACGTCCGCCGACGCCGGCGACCGCTTCCTGCACGGCCTCGCCCATCTCGCCGTCGCCGCCCTCGCCTTCCCGCGCCCCGAGGACCTCGCCGACGACGGCTACATCGGCCGGGTCACGGTCAACGGCGTCGACGCCTTCGTCCGCCAGGCCTGCCGCCGCCTGGAGGAACGGGCCGCCGCACAGGGCGAGAACACCGACCCGGCGACCGACGCCCCCGGGCTGGAGGCCGCCTGGCGGATCTGGGCCCGGCGCAGCGCCACCGGCGCCACCAAGGACGCCCGCAGACTCGCGGGTTCCACCACCGGCATCATCGCCAAGGCCGTCACCTTCCTCACCGACTCCGGCTTCCTCCAGCGCACCGGCGACGACGGCGGCGGCACATACCGCACGACCGCCCGCTACCAGCTCCAGGTCCGCGACATGGCCGGCGGCGCCGCCATGGCCGAACTCCTCGAACTGGGCGTCGTCCCCGTCACCGACGGCACGCCGACGCTGCTGCCCCCCGACGACGCCGACGACCTGGACCTGGTGGCCGACGCCGGACTGCCCTTCCACTCCGCACAGCCGTAACGCACCACCGCCGCACCCCGATCCGCCGAAGAAGACCGACGAAAGTCCGCCGATGTACGAACTGTCCCGGGTCCGCCTCTACTCCATCGGGCCGGCCGGCGCGCGCTACGCCGACACCGTGCTGGACCTGCGCGGCGTCGGCGAGCCCGTGCCCGACCCCGCGCCCACGCAGGCGGAGTTCTTCGAGGAGGAGCCGGTCGGCCCGCCGCGCCGGCCCGCCCCCGCCGGCGTGCTCTTCCTGGAGAACGGCGGCGGCAAGTCCGTCCTGCTGAAGCTGATCTTCTCCGTGATGCTGCCGGGCCACCGCAACACCCTGGGCGGCGCCAGCTCCGGAGTGCTGCGCAAGTTCCTGCTCGCCGACGACTGCGGGCACGTGGCCCTGGAGTGGCAGCACACGCTGACCGGCGAGTGCGTCGTGGTCGGCAAGGCCAGCGAGTGGCGCGGCCGCCAGGTCTCGGGCGACCCGCGCAAGTTCGCCGAGGCCTGGTACTCCTTCAGGCCCGGCCCCGGACTCACCCTGGACAACCTGCCGGTCGCCGAGTCCACCGCGGTACGGCCCCCCGTCGAGGGCGTCTCGGGCGCGCGCGGCCGGCGCCGCACGATGAAGGGCTTCCGGGACGCGCTCACGGAGGCGGGCAAGGCGTACCCGCATCTGGAGGTTCACTGGGAGGAGATCCACGACCGCTGGAACGAGCACCTCACCGACCTCGGCCTCGACCCCGAACTCTTCCGCTACCAGCGGGAGATGAACGCCGACGAGGGCGAGGCCGCCGGGCTGTTCGCGGTCAAGAAGGACTCCGACTTCACCGACCTGCTGCTGCGCGCCGTCACCGACACCCGGGACACCGACGGACTCGCCGACCTGGTCAGCGGCTTCGGCAACAAACTCGGCCGGCGCGCCGAACTGATCGCCGAACGCGACTTCACGGCCGGGTCGGTGGACCTGCTCGGCCGGATCGTCGAGGCCGCCGAGACCCGTGCCCGCGCGCGGGACGTCCACGCGGGCGCCGAACGGCGCACCCGTACGCTCGCCCGGCGGCTGTCCGCGCGCGGTACGCGGGAGCGGGTGCGCGCCGCGGACCTCGCCCAGCGCGTCACCGCCGCCGCGTACGCCGTCACGCACGCCGAGGGCGCCCGCGAGCGGGCCGCGCTGGTCGCCGCCGAACTCGCCTACCGGCACGCCTCGCTGGCCCTCGCGGGCGCCGAGAAGACGGCGGCCGCGCAGAAGCGCGAGCTGGCCGACGCGCGCACACTGCACGCCGCGTGGCAGGCCGCCGAGGCCGTACTGCGCCACCGCGCCGCCGCCGACCGCTCCGCGCGCGTGGCCGTCGCCATCCGCGAGGCCGAACGGGACGCGGCGCCCGCCCTCGCCGCCCGCGCCAAGGCGGCCGTCGACCTCGTACGAGCGCTGCGCTCGGCCGCCGACGGCGCCGAGAACCTCGCCAACGAGGAGGAGGAGCGCTCGGCCGCGCTCCAGGAGACGGGCGAGGCGGCCCACCGGGACGCCACCGCGGCGGCCACCGAGGCGCAGCGCGCGCGCAGCGAGGCCGGACATCTGCGCCAGCGGCTGACGGAGGTCGAGCAGGAGACCGCCGAGGCGGTCCGCGCGGGCTGGCTCGACGACAGTGCCCCCGACGCCGACCCGGCCCGCGCCGCGCTCGCCGCGAGCGACGCCGAGAAGACGGCGGTCGCGGCGTGGGACACCGCCCGCGAGGCCGCCCGCAGGGCCACGGAGCACGCGCGGGAGGCAGCCTCGGCCGAGTCCCGCGCGGAGCTGACGGCGGCCCGCTCGGCCGACGCGGCGACGGCCGCCACGCGCGCGTACGAGGCCGAGCGCAGGCTCGCCGAGTCCCTGGCGCTCGAGGAGCGCCTCACGGAACTCCTCGGCCTCCCGGCAACGAGCCCGGCGAAGGGCCCGTCGCCGGCAGGCCGGCCCGGGGTACCGGGCCCGAGGACGGGCACCGGGGCCCCGGCCGGCAACCGGAACGCCGCCCGGGGCGCGGCCCCGGGCGGCGAGCGGACGGTGACCGGAGACGAGGGCGACGAGGCGGCAGCCGGGGGCGCGGGCGGCACCTCCGCCGGTGCCGCGTCCGACGCCGGCTCCGGTGCCTGGGGCGAGGCCGCCGGGGGTGCCAGGGCCGAAGCCGGACCACCGGCCGGGACAGGCCCGGGCGCCCCCGCCGGAGCGGCTTCCGCAGCCGATCTCGGTGTCCGGGCCGACGAGGGCGCCGCTGGCACGCGGGCCGAGGCTGGCACGCGGGCCGAGGCTGGCACGTGGGCCGAGGCCGGGCCCCCGGCTGCGGCCGGTCCCGGTGGGAGCGGCGGAGCCGTCCGTACGGCCGTCGTCGAGACCGGGGGCGGTTCCGGGGCGGGCCCCGTCGAGGGCCCCGACGGCCGCGCCGAAGGCGGCCGCACGGTGGACGGTGACGCCGACGCCCTCGCCGGTTCCGGTTCCGGCCCCGCGCGCCCCCTCGCCGACGGTGGGCACCCCGCCCTCACCCCGGAACAACTCGACCGCTTCGCCGACGAGTTGCGGGAGCTGCTCGACGACGCCGTCTCCTTCGCCGAGCGGCAGCTGTTCGACCTGCGGACCGCCGCCGCCGACGACGCCCGCATCCTCGGCGCCCTCGGCGACGGCGGACTGCTGCCGCCCGGCCCCGACGTACTGGCCACCGTCGAGTTCCTCGGCGAGCACGGCATCCCCGCGCTGCCCGGCTGGCGCTACCTCGCCCAGGCGGTCGACCCCGCCGACCACGCGCGCGTGCTCGCCGCCCGGCCCGAACTCGTCGACGGGGTCGTCATCACCGACCCCGCCTCGCACGCCCGCGCCCGCGAGGCGCTCGGCGAGGCCGCGTTGCTGCCCCGCTCCGCCGTCGCGGTCGGCACCGCCGCCGCGCTGCTCGCCCCGACCCCGGCGCCCGGCGCGGAGGAGGGCGAGGTGTTCCTCGTCCCGCCGAACCCCGCCATGCACGACGAGCACGCCGCCGACGAGGAACGCCAGGCGCTGCGCGCCCGCGCCACCGGGCGCGACGAGGAGATCCGGGCGCTCGCCGCCCGCCTCGGCAAGGACCGCGAACTGGCCGCCCGGCTGGCGTCCTGGCGCACCGGCTGCCCGGCCGGCCGCCTCGCCGAACTGGCCGCGGCCGCCACCGAGGCCCGCGCGTTCGCCGAGGAGGCCGAGGCCGAACTCGCCGAGGCCCGCACGGCCCGCGCCGAGGCCGACGAGGCCGCCGCGGAGGCCACCGCCGTCCGGGACGAGCGTCAGGAGAGCGCCCAACGGGCGCGGCGCGCCGCCGACGCCCTCGCCGGACTCGCCTTCCGGCTCCGCGAACGCGCCGGCTGGCAGGCCAGGCTCCGTGAACTCGCCGACGAGGCCGTCGAGTCCGAGGCCCGCGCCCAGTCCTGCCTGGACCGCGCCCGCGCCGCCGACGAGGACCGCCGCGCCGCCCAGCGCGCGGCCGACGACGCCCGCCGCACCGCCCGCACCCTGCGCGCCGAGCGCGCCGAGATCGCCGGCGCCCCCGACGACGTACCGGAGGAGGACGGCGACGCGCCCGCGTCGTCGCTCCCCGCACTGCGCGAGGCATACCGGGCCGCCTCCCAGGTGTACGAGAAGGTCGGTGTCGGCGCCGATCTGCGGGCCGAGCAGGCGCGGGCGGAGAGCGAGGAGTCCGCCGCCCGCCGGGAACTGGACCGGCTCACCAACAAGGTGCGCACCCGCGCGGAACAGCTCCTCTCCTCCCCGGACGGCGCCGACGGGCCCTCCCGCCAGGCCGCCGCCGCCCGCGCCGAGGAACTGGTGCAGCTCCTGGAGACGCGGATGTCCACCGCCAGCGAGCAGCTCGGCCGGCTGCGCGGCGAGGCCGAACGGCACGCCCCGGAGGACGGCGAGGCGCACACCGAGCTGCCCGACGACCTCGTCCCCCGCGACGCCGAGCACGCCCAGGCCCTGCTGCGCACCGCCACCACCGAACTCGCCGCCCGCACCGGGGAACTGACCGGGGCGCGGGACGCCCACGCCGAACTCCTCGACGCCCACCGGGCCGCCGAGGACGCGGCCGGCGGCTTCGACGAGATCGCCGCGATGCTCCGCGACCTGCTGCGCGAGCACACCACCGACGAGGAACAGCCCGAACCCGAGCCCTACCCGGGCACCCTGGAGGAGGCCCGGCACTCGGCCGCCGAGGCCCGCCGCTCACTGCGCGGCTGCGCCGCCGACCTGTCCGCCGCCGAGGGCGCCGTCCGTGAGGCGAGCGACGTCCTCGTCCGGCACGCCAACTCCACGCGGTACGAGCAGGTCCGCACCCCGGCCCGGCAGCAGATCCGCGAACTGCCCGCCGCCGCGCTGCCGGAACACGCCCGGCGGTGGGCGGAGGCGTTCGCGCCCCGCCTGCGCGTGCTCACCGACGAACTCGCGCAGCTCGAACGCAACCGCGACTCCATCGTGGACCGGCTGCGCGGACTGGTGGAGTCCGCGCTCGCCACCCTGCGCTCCGCGCAGCGCCTGTCCCGGCTGCCCGAAGGGCTCGGCGAGTGGTCCGGGCAGGAGTTCCTCCGCATCCGCTTCGACGAACCCGACCAGGCCACGCTCACCGAACGGCTCGGCGAGGTCATCGACGAGGCCACCCGCGCCGCCGTCAAGAAGAACTCCGACCTGCGCCGGGACGGCATGTCCCTGCTGCTGCGCGGCGTCGGCGCGGCCCTGCGCCCCAGGGGCGTCGCCGTCGAGATCCTCAAGCCCGACGCGGTGCTGCGCGCCGAGCGCGTGCCCGTCGGACAGATGGGGGACGTCTTCTCCGGCGGTCAGCTGCTCACCGCCGCCATCGCGCTGTACTGCACGATGGCCGCGCTGCGCTCCAACGACCGGGGCCGCGACAAGCACCGGCACGCCGGCACCCTGTTCCTCGACAACCCCATCGGCCGCGCCAACGCCACCTATCTGCTGGAGCTCCAGCGGGCCGTCTCCGACGCGCTCGGTGTGCAGCTGCTGTACACCACCGGTCTGTTCGACACGACCGCGCTCGCCGAGTTCCCCCTGGTGATCCGGTTGCGCAACGATGCCGACCTGCGGGCGGGGCTGAAGTACATCAGCGTCGAGGAACACCTGCGCCCCGGACTGCCCCGGCCGACCGACCCGGACGAGGCGGTCCACAGCGAGATCACCGCCACCCGGATGTTCAGACGCCCGGCGCCGGACGCCCCGTCCGTGTGAGGGACGGCGGGCCGGTGAAGGAGCTCTCGTCCCTTCACCGGCCCGCCGCTCACCACGGGGCCCGCCGCCTCGGGGCGGCGCCCCGCCGTCGTCAGGGGTGCGACAACTGCCCCGCGCCGCCCCGCCGGCGTATGCGCTCCTGCGCCCGGGCGTCGGACCGCTCCCGGCGCCGGACACGGCGCCGCTCGCGCCGCAGCGCCCGGGCCGCCGCGCTCGGCGTGGACACCACGCCGTGGCGCTGGTTCCACACCTGCCGGGTCACCCACACGTCGAGCACGCCCCACGTCGCCAGGACCGTGCTGACCACGCTGCTCAGCACCATCGGGAAGGCCAGCCAGGAACCGGCCAGCGTGCACAGGAACGCCGTGACCGCCTGGACCAGCGTCACCGCGATGAGCAGCACCGCCCGCACGGCCGCCGTCCGCACCGGATCCGGCAGCCTGCGCCGCCGGGCCGGCTCCTCGACCCACAGCGGCGCACGGCGCGCGTACGCCTCCCGCTCGCCCGGGTCGTCGTCGGTGACGAACGCCTGCTCGTCGTCACCCTCGTCGCTGTCGTCGGCGAAGGCGAACTCCCGCTCGCCGTCGTCACCGAGGCCGTCCCCGGCGAGGCCGTCCTCCGTGAGGCTCGGATGACCGACGGCCCCGCCCGCGGGCGCCTCGCTCCGCTCCGCCGTCCCCATCAACTCGTCCTCCCCGCTGCCGCCCTGGCCGCCACACCGGTGTCGTCCGACACCCGTCTCCCAGCTGCTGCCCGGCTTGCACAGATTTACGCCGCCTGAGTGCGGCATACGGCAGCTGTGGCCGATTCCGCCCCCGATTTCCCTGTAGAAGAAGACGATCCAGGTTCCGTGAAGATTCCCGAAGAATCCCGCGGAAGAAAAATTTCGGCCAACTCGCCGACCTCCGAGGCCAGATCTCCCGGGTTCTCGCCCTCGGCGGTCCGGAGGCGAATATCCGTGCATGCCTCCCATGGGGGGACAACTCCCTCCGCCGCCTTCCCTCTTCGGCTCCCGGGCACACCTGTGGAGCTTCGGATTCTTCCCCTCGCAGTAGTAGGCTCACGCCGTTTGTTGACGCACATGTGTGCCCCCGTACGGAGAGGGGCCGGCTGGGGGAGGCCATGCGCTTTCGCGGGAAGTCCATCCGCCGGAAGATCGTGGCGCTGCTCCTGGTGCCGCTGCTGGCCCTGACGGCCGTCTGGGGCTACGCCTCGGTCCTCATGGGCCGCGAGGTGCTCCAGCTGTTCCACGTCTCCTCCGTCGTCGAGAAGATCGCCTACCCCACCGAGGACGCCGTCCGCGCCCTGGAGCAGGAGCGGCGGCAGACCCTCATCTACCTCGCCGACCCCCGCGCCTCCGACGCCGAGGGCGCACTGCGCCGCACCAGGATCGCCACGGACGACGCCATGGCCACGCTGCGCGGCAACGTCAAGAGCTCCGACGTGCGCGACGCGCTCGACACGGACGACTCCACCCACCTCACCACCGTGCTGGACGCCTTCAAGGGCGTCGGCTCGCTGCGCGAGAGCGTCGACGGCACCATCCTCACCCGGGCGCAGGCCCTCGACCTCTACAACCGTGTCGTCGACCCCTGCTACGCCATGCTCGCCACCCTCGACGTCGTCGACACCACGGAACTGGACAAGCAGTACCGCGCCCTCGTCAACGCCGCCCGCGCCCGCGAGCTCTTCTCCCGCGAGGACGCGCTGCTCGGCTCCTCCCTCGTCGCCGGCCGGGTCACCCGCGCCGAACTGCGGGACATCTCCCAGCTGATCGCCCAGCGCTCCGCCGTGTACGAGGTCAGCATGGACCAGCTGCCCCTCGACGAACGCGACCGCTACGACAGCTTCTGGCAGGGCGCTCCCACCGCCCCGCTGCGCGAGGCCGAGAAGTTCGTCCTCAACACGGACCCCGAGGAAATGCCCCCGGGCGTCACCGCCAAGAGCTGGGACGCCATCGGCGACCGCGTCCTCGAACAGCTCGCCACGCTCGACGACGCCGCCACCGACCGCTACCAGGACCGGGTCCACCCGGCCGCCGTCAACACCATCACCGAGGCCGCCGTCGTGGGCGTCCTCGGCCTGGTCGCCCTGCTGTTCTCCCTCGTGCTCTCCGTCCGCGTCGGCCGCGGCCTCGTGCGCGACCTGCGCCGGCTGCGCCAGGAGGCCCACGAGGCGTCCGGCGTACGGCTCCCCGGCGTGCTGCGCCGGCTCTCGGCGGGCGAACAGGTCGACGTCGAGACCGAGGCGCCCCGCCTGGAGTACGACAAGAACGAGATCGGCGAGGTCGGCCAGGCCCTCAACACCCTCCAGCGGGCCGCCGTCGAGGGCGCCGTCAGACAGGCCGAACTGCGCGCCGGCATCTCCGAGGTCTTCGTCAACCTCGCCCGCCGCAGCCAGGTCCTGCTGCACAAGCAGCTGACCCTGCTCGACACCATGGAACGCCGGACCGAGGACACCGACGAACTCGCCGACCTGTTCCGCCTGGACCACCTCACCACGCGCATGCGCCGCCACGCCGAGGGCCTGGTCATCCTCTCCGGGGCCGCGCCCTCCAGGCAGTGGCGCAAACCCATCCAGCTCATGGACGTCGTCCGCGCCGCCGTCGCCGAGGTCGAGGACTACGAGCGCATCGAGGTGCGCCGGCTTCCCCGGGTCGCCGTGACCGGGCCCGCCGTGGCCGACCTCACCCACCTGGTGGCCGAACTCCTGGAGAACGCGACCGTGTTCTCGCCCCCGCACACCGCGGTCCAGGTGATCGGCGAACGCGTCCCCAACGGCTTCACCCTGGAGATCCACGACCGGGGTCTGGGCATGGCCGCCGAGGCCCTCCTCGACGCCAATCTGCGGCTCGCCGAGACCCCGGAGTTCGAACTCTCCGACACCGACCGGCTCGGCCTGTTCGTCGTCAGCCGGCTCGCTCAGCGGCAGAACATCCGCGTCTCCCTCCAGCCGTCCCCGTACGGCGGGATCACCGCGGTCGTCCTCATCCCGGACACCCTGCTCACCGACGAGATCCCCGACACCAACGGCACCGGCTTCCGCCTGGACCGGTTGTCCGGCAAGAAGGCCAGGGGTACGGCGGGCCGGGACGCGGCGTTCGGCGGGGTGCCGGGCGACCGGCCCGGCCTGCCCGCGCCGGTCCTGGACGGGCCCGTCGAACTCGAGGCCCCCGTCGACCTGGACGCGCTCGCGGGCTTCCCCGACGCCCTCGCCGGGGACGACGGCCACCGCGGGCTGTTCGGGCCCCGCAGATCCCTCACCGGCGTGCCCGACGAGCAGCACGCCCGCGACGCCCGCGACGGATCCGGCCGCCACGAGGACCCCACCCGCTCCGACGGCCCCGTACCGCTGCCGCGCCGTCAGGCGCCCAAGCTCGTCAGCTCGCACGGCCGCCCCGTGCCGGACGGCCGCGCACGGCGCGGCGGATGGGACGAGGCCCCCTCGGAGGCCCGCGCACACGGCGAGAACGACGGCCGGACGGGCGCCGCGGGCACCGACGGCCGGGCCACGGACCGGCGGCCCGGCGACCGCCGGGACGCCGGGCTTCCCCACGACGGACGCGAAGACTCCGGGCGTCCCCACGACGACCGGCGGACGTCCGGCACGGGTGCCGCGCACCCCGCGCCCGGCACCCGGAACCCCACCCCCCGCATCGCCCCCGCGACCGGCCAGGCAGAATCGGGTGCGGGCCCGCTGCCCCGGCGCGTACGCCAGGCCAGCCTCGCCCCGCAACTGAGGCAGGGCCCCGACACCCGGCCCGGCGGCACGGACGCGGCGGACCCCGCCGACCGCGACGCGGACGAGGTCCGCAGCCGGATGGCCTCGCTCCAGCGGGGCTGGCAGCGCGGCCGCCACGAGAACGCCGCCGGTGACGAGGGACCGGACGGCTCGGCACGAGGAACGACAGAGGGGGACGGTCGATGACCGCACCGAAGGACGCAGGCGCCCACCGGACCGGCACGCCCGGCGAGCTGAACTGGCTCCTGGACGACCTGGTCGACCGGGTCGCCAGCATCCGCAAGGCGATCGTGCTCTCCGGCGACGGCCTGCCCACCGGGGTGTCCACGGACCTGAGCCGGGAGGACAGCGAGCACCTGGCCGCCGTCGCCTCCGGATTCCACAGCCTCGCCAAGGGCGTCGGCCGCCACTTCGAGGCGGGCAGCGTCCGCCAGACCGTGGTGGAACTCGACGAGGCCTTCCTGTTCGTCACGGCCGCGGGCGACGGCAGCTGCCTGGCCGTCCTCGCGGACGCGGACGCGGACATGGGGCAGGTCGCCTACGAGATGACGCTGCTGGTCAAGCGGGTCGGCACCCATCTCGGCGCCGCCCCGCGCACCGATCTGCCCGCCGGCGGGTAGTGACAGGACATGAACCCCGAGGGACAGGGACCCGGACAGGGACAGGGAAACGGCCACTGGTTCGACGACGACGCCGGACCGGTGGTCCGTCCGTACGCCATGACCCGCGGCCGCACCAGCCATGCGGGCCAGCACCGCCTCGACCTGATCGCGCTCGTGCTCGCGGAGCCGGGCGCCGACGACGCCGGGGCGGAGTCCCTGTCCCCGGAACACCTGGACATCGTCGCGCTCTGCCGCGACACCCCGCAGTCGGTCGCGGAGCTCGCCGCCGGGCTCGACCTGCCGATCGGCGTCGTACGGGTCCTGATCGGCGACCTCGTGGACGAGGAACTCGTCCATGTGTCACGGCCCGTGCCCCCGGCCGAACTGGTCGACGAAAGCATTCTGCGCGACGTGATCAACGGTCTCCGAGCGCTGTGAAGCGCTTACCGGACCGGCACGGGTCCCCGCGGGCCCCCGTCGCGTGCCACCGCACGAGCACCACGCGACACCGAACGAGCAGGAAAAGAGACAAGCGATGATCTTCGGGCGCCCTGAGCGCGGCACGCCGCCGGTCGAGCCCGTCACGCTCAAGATCCTCGTGGCCGGCGGCTTCGGGGCGGGCAAGACCACCCTGGTCGGCGCGGTCAGCGAGATCAGACCGCTGCGCACCGAGGAACTCCTCACCGAGGCGGGCCGCCCCGTCGACGACCTCCGGGGCGTCGAGGGCAAGCACACCACCACCGTCGCCATGGACTTCGGCCGCATCACGCTCCGCGAGAACCTGGTGCTGTACCTGTTCGGCACGCCCGGTCAGGACCGCTTCTGGTTCCTCTGGGACGAGCTCGCCACCGGGGCGCTGGGCGCGGTCGTCCTCGCCGACACCAGCCGCCTGGAGGACTGCTTCGCCGCCGTCGACTACTTCGAGCGGCGCGCCATCCCCTTCGTCGTGGGCGTCAACTGCTTCGACGGGGCCGCCCGCTACCCGGCGGACACCGTACGGCAGGCGCTCGACCTCGACCCCGCGGTCCCCCTGGTGCTGTGCGACGCCCGGGAGCGGGAGTCGGTCAAGGAGGTCCTCGTGGAGGTCGTCCAGCACGCGATGGCCCGTGCTGCGGACCGCCGGGCGGTCGCCCTCTGAGGCACGTGTCCTCTGAGGCACGCCGACTGAGGCACGCCCGACTGAGTCACGCACGCGTACGCGCGCGCGTGGCGGATGACGGCCTCCACGCGCGCGTGGAGGCCGTCCGCGCTCAGCTCCCGCCGCCCCGCTCCTCCCAGCCGAAGCTCTTCTCCACCGCCCTGCGCCAGTTGCGGTACTCGCGGTCCCGCACCGCGTCCTCCATGCCGGGCGTCCACTCGGTGTCCTTCTCCCAGTGCGCCTTCAGCTCGTCGAGGCTGTTCCACACGCCCGTCGCGAGGCCGGCGGCGTACGCGGCGCCCAGACAGGTCGTCTCGGAGATCCTGGGCCGGATCACCGGGACGCCGAGCACGTCCGCCTGGTGCTGCATCAGCAGATTGTTCGCGGTCATGCCGCCGTCCACCTTCAGGGTGTTGATCCGCACCCCGGAGTCCTGGTACATCGCGTCCACGACCTCGCGCGTCTGCCAGCTCGTCGCCTCCAGGACCGCCCGCGCGAGGTGCGCCTTGGTGACGTACCGGGTCAGTCCGGTGACCACCCCGCGTGCGTCCGAACGCCAGTACGGGGCGAACAGCCCGGAGAAGGCGGGCACGATGTAGGCCCCGCCGTTGTCCTCCACGCTCGCCGCCAGCGACTCGATCTCGTCGGCGCTGCGGATGATCCCGAGCTGGTCGCGGAACCACTGCACCAGCGCCCCGGTGATCGCGATCGACCCCTCCAGGCAGTAGACCGGCGCCTCGTCGCCGATCTTGTACCCCATGGTCGTCAGCAGCCCGTTCTTGGACGGCACGGGCCGCTCGCCGGTGTTGAGCAGCAGGAAGCTGCCGGTGCCGTAGGTGTTCTTGGCGCTGCCGACGTCGTAGCAGGCCTGTCCGAAGACGGCCGCCTGCTGGTCGCCCAGCGCGGAGGCGACGGGGACGCCGGCGAGCTGGCCCACGGCGGTGCCGTACACCTCGGAGGAGGACCGGATCTCCGGCAGGACGGCCTCGGGGACGTGCATGGCGGCGCAGATCGCGGGGTCCCACTGGAGGGTCCGCAGATCCATCAGCATGGTGCGGCAGGCGTTGGTGACGTCCGTGACGTGCCGTCCGCCGTCGGGGCCGCCGGTGAGGTTCCAGATCAGCCAGGAGTCCATGGTGCCGAACGCGATCTCGCCGCGCTCGGCCCGGTCCCGCAGCCCCGGCACGTTGTCCAGCAGCCAGGCCGCCTTGGGGCCGGAGAAATAGCTGGCCAGGGGCAGCCCGGTCTGCTCGCGGAAACGGTCCTGCCCGTCCGCGCCGCCCAGTTCGTCGCAGAGCGCGGCCGTCCGGGTGTCCTGCCAGACGATCGCGTTGTGCACGGGTTTGCCGGTGGCGCGGTCCCAGAGCAGCGTCGTCTCGCGCTGGTTGGTGATGCCCAGGGCGCTGAGCTGGTCGGCGCGCAGTCCGGCCTTGGCGAGCGCGCCCGCCACCACGGCCTGCACCTTGGACCAGATCTCGGTGGCGTCGTGCTCCACCCAGCCGGGCCGGGGGAAGATCTGGCGGTGCTCGCGCTGGTCGACGGCGACGATCGCGCCGTCACCGTCGAAGACGATGCAACGGCTCGATGTCGTGCCCTGGTCGATCGCGGCGACGTACGTGCGGGCGGTGTCCGGCATGGCTTACCCCTTGGTCGCTCGGTTCGAGAAGTGCGCAGAGAGGTGCGGGTCCGAGGTCGCGCGGCGGTCCGGCTGCCTTCGGGAAGTGTTCACCGGTGCTCCTGGGGCGTCAAGGCGGCGGACGAGAACGGCGGAACGCCGGAACGCATGGTGCGAAAAGCGGATGAAACGTACACGGTCCATTCTGGGGCCGTAACCGGCGATCCCGCTCCTCGCGCCGGCGGCTCCGCCGGAGCGCGCGCCGACAGACCGTCGGCACACAGGCCGGTCGCCTGCCGGTACACGGGCCGGTTGCCCGCCGGCACACAGGCCGGTCGCCTGTCGGTACGCGGCCCGTTCGCCTGTCGGTACGCGGCTCGTTCGCCCGTCCGCGACCCCGGGATTTCGGACACGGGACGAAAACCGTCGGCCCGCGGAGAACCGTGCGCGGCCCGGCGGCGTCCGAGACAGCACGAGGGATGGCCGGGGCCGACGGGGGTGGTTCCGGCCATCCCTCCCTCATTCCGCCGCCGGTGCCCGAAGATCTGGTAGACGCAGGGTGCATGACATCTCTCCCACGCACGGTCCGCACCCTCGTCACCACCCTGACCGCGCTCCTCGCGTTCGGCACCGCCGCCGCCCCGGCCCGGGCCACCCCCGAACCCCAGGCACCGGCCGACTTCGTGGCCCTGGACAGCGTCGACCCGACCATCCTCGAGGAAATCCGCTACGCCACCCCGCACAACTTCGTCGGGGAGCCCGTCGACGGCTACGCACAGCCCCTGTGCCTCCTCACCCGCCCCGCCGCCGAGGCCCTGCACCGGGCGCAGAACCGCCTGCGGCGGCAGGGCTACACCCTCAAGGTCTACGACTGCTACCGGCCGCAGCGCGCCGTGGACCACTTCGTCCGCTGGGCCGAGGACCTCGACGACCAGAGGATGAAGACCGAGTTCTATCCCCAGGTCGACAAGACGCGGCTGTTCGACGACGGGTACATCGCCGAGAAGTCCGGCCACAGCCGCGGCTCCACCATGGACCTCACCCTCGTCAGGCTGCCCGCCGAGCCGACGCGCCCCTATGTGCCGGGAGAACCCCTGGTGCCCTGCTACGCCCCCAAGGGAGAGCGTTTCCCCGACAACTCCGTGGACATGGGCACCGGCTACGACTGCTTCGACACCCTCGCCCACACCGACGACCCCCGCGTCACCGGCGCCCCGCGTGCCCACCGGCAACTGCTGAAGAGCACCCTGGAGAGCCTCGGTTTCGTCAACCTCGCCGAGGAGTGGTGGCACTACACGTACCAGCCGGAGCCCTACCCCGACACCTACTTCGACTTCCCGGTCTCCCGCGCCTCCCTGCCCGGGACGCGCTGACGCACGCCCCCCAGGGCGCCCGCCGAAGGCCGCCGTGTCCGGACCGCAGACGTCCGCCCGGTGATCGGCTACAGTCCGCGGCGTGCCCGCCTCATCACACCGCCCGTCCGTCGCGCCGCGCCCGGACTCCCACTGTTCGAGCTGCGGCGCGCCCTACGGCGAGGACGTCTCCGGCCGGCCGCGCACCTGCGCCCGCTGCGGCACCGTGGCGTACCGCAACCCGCTGCCCGTCGCGGTGGCGCTCCAGCCCGCGTACGACACCCAGGGCACCGGTCTGGTCGTCATCACCCGCGCCATCGCGCCGGCCCGGGGCGGCACCGCCCTGCCCGGTGGCTTCGTCGACCACCGGGAGGACTGGCGGCACGCCGTCGTCCGCGAGCTCAAGGAGGAGACCGGCATCGACGTGGCGGACCGCGAGGTACGGCTCGCCGACGCGATGAGCTCTCCCGACGGCCACCTGCTGCTCTTCGGACTCCTGCCCGAACGCCCGGCCGCCGACCTGCCGCCCTCCGCCCGCACGGACGAGACGGAGGGATGGCAGCTCCTGCGCCGGCCGGCCGACCTGGCGTTCCCGCTGCACACCCTGGCCGTCCGCGCCTGGTTCGAGGGCCGGTACGTCTGAGCGGCCCCGAGCCCGTTTCGTCCGCTCAGGCGTCCACCAGCCCCCGCACACGGACGGGATACGGCGGTTCGCCCTCCGCCCCGTGCCGCCGTACGACGACCCGCGCGCCCTGGCGCCGTGCCACGTACCGCTCGAGCCGCGGTTCGTCCGGACCCTCGGCCGCGTCCGGCACGACCACACCGCCCCCGGTGCGCCCGCGCCCCGGCGCCCAGACCTCCAGCTCCACGCCCCCGTCCGCGCCCCGTACCGGCAGCACCGCGCCCGCGCGCGCGAGCACCGGGATGCGCGACAGGGGAGCGTCCACCACGGCCCGCCCCGGCCCCTCGTACGCCCGCCCCGTCGCCGTGTCGTACCAGCGTCCCCGGGGCAGCCGCACCGTACGCCGGTCCGCGCCCGGCTCCAGCACCGGCGCGACCAGGAGGCAGTCACCGAGCAGGAACGCGTCCTCGCAGTCGCGCAGCTCCCGGTCCTCCGGCGCGCCCCACCACAGCGGCCGCACAGAGGGCGCCCCGGTACGGCGCGCGAGGTGCGCCAGCGTCATGAGGTACGGCAGCAGCCGACGCCGTTCGAGCAGCGCCACGCGCGCGTGCTCCAGCGTTTCCGCGCCGAGCGCCCAGAACTCGTCACGGGGCCCGGAGCGCGTACGGAACAGCGGCAGGTACGCGCCCAGCTGGAGCCGGCGCACGGACAGCTCCGCCGACCGGTCGCCGTCGTCGCCACCGACGTCCGTGCCGGAGAAGGGCACCCCCGACAGCCCGAGGCCCAGCACCCGCGACAGCGCCGCCCGCAGTCCGGACCAGCCGTCCGCCGGTTCACCGGACCAGACGCCCCCGTACCGCTGCGTCCCGGCCCAGCCCGACCGCGACACCACGAGCGGCCGTTCCCCGGGTGCCAGGGCCGTCAGCGACTCGTGGGCCGCCCGCGCCATGCAGAGCCCGTACACGTTGTGGGCCTCCCGGTGGTCGCCGCCGCGCCCCTCCAGCGCGTGCCGGGCCGACCGGGGCAGCGTGTTCTCCCCGAAGGCGGCGAACGACACCGGCTCGTCCCCCTCGTGCCAGAACCCCGCGAAGCCCCGTTCGAGACGCTCCCCGTAGTGCGCGCCCCACCACGCGCGCACCCGCGCGTGCGTGAAGTCCGGGAACACCGCCTCCCCGGGCCGCGCGAGGCCCCCGACGGTCCGCCCCGCGGCGTCCCGCACGAACACGTCCCCGTCGCCGCCGCCGTCGAAGACCGCGTACCCCGGCTCGGCCCGCACCGCCGGATCGACGAAGGACACCAGCCGGATGCCGTCCCGGCGCAGCTCCTCCGCGAGCACCGGCAGCTTCGGGAACCGCTCCTGGTCGACGGTGAACACCCGGCTCCGGTCGGCGTGACCGGCGCCCAGATGCACGGCGTCCAGCGGCAGCCCGCGCTCCTGGAACCCTGCGACGATCCGCCGCACCTCCTGCTCGCC
The DNA here is from genome assembly GCF_000725625.1 of Streptomyces sp. NRRL F-6676. Classification (GTDB taxonomy): domain Bacteria; phylum Actinomycetota; class Actinomycetes; order Streptomycetales; family Streptomycetaceae; genus Streptomyces. The sequence continues at coordinate 7,066 of NZ_JOHS01000030.1, read as the reverse complement.
GGCGTCCTCCCGGGGCGCGTGATGGTGCCCCAGCGCCCAGGCGGGCGGCAGCGCCGGCGCACCCGTCAGCGACGCCCAGACGTGCAGCACGCGCGCGGGGGACCCCACCACCACCCAGCAGCGCAAGGGGCCGCCCTCCATGCGCAGCTCGCACGTCGAGGGCCGGTCGTGCCCCGAACCGGCACCCTCCTCGCCCTCCGCCAGCGTCACGGCACCGTCCCAGGTCGCATCGTGGAACACCAGGTGCGTGCCCGCGTCGGCCACCACGAGCTGCACCGGCAGCGTCAGCTGCGGCGCACCGCCACCGGGGGAGGACGGCCGCCCCGGATCCGTGTTCCACAGCCGGTACGGCCCGCCCCGCAGCCGGGGCCCGTCCGCCCGCGCGCCGAGCCCGAAGAACCGGGCGTCCGGCGCCGTCTCCGCGCGCTGCGTCCAGCGCGCCGGACCGCCGCCGACCGGCTCCCACCAGCGGGGCGGCAGATCCCGCCGCAGCGTCACCCCGCCCGGCGTGCGCACCTCGACGGCGCCGAACCGCGACACCACGACCGTGACCCGCTCCGCCACCACCCGCCAGCCGCCGTCCTTGTCCGGCTCGAGCACCGCCCTCGGATCCGGCTCGGGGCAGCCGCCCGCCAGCGCGTACGACGGCTCAGGGCCCGCCCCGTCCCACGCCCAGAACACCGCCCCGTTCGGTGCCACCGCGATGCGCAGTTCCGAACGCGCGAACCGGATCACCCCGCCCCCGGGCCCCGGCTCCGCCTCGCGCACCGCACCGGGCACCCGCGCCCGCTCGGCACCCCGCCGCGGCAGCCCGACCGCGTCCGCACGCCTCCGGCGCCACGCCGCCCGCACCGTACGCAACCCCTGCGCCGCACCCCCCGAACCGAACACCCTCACCGAACGCACCAGGTCACGACCGTCCATGCTGCTCACCCTGCCATCACCGGCGCCGCACATCTAAGCCGTTCAACTGCCGTTCACCAGCACTGCGGTCACATGTTCACGTTGCAGACCATCGAAGGCGCACCCTGGTGCGGAAGTCGATCACATGGCATCGTCCGTGTCACCGCGTGCCGCGCACCCCACCCGTGCACGACCGCGCACACGACGCGCACAGCCCGGGAGCCGCCCCATGACCTCAGCGCACCCCTCGCCGCTCTGGCGACCCGACGAGGAACGCATCGCCCAGGCCCGGATCACCGCCTTCCAGTCCTGGGCGGCCACCCACCACGCCGCCCCCGCCGACGGCGGCTACGCGGCCCTGCACCGCTGGTCCGTGGCCGAACCCGAGGCCTTCTGGAAGGCCGTCACCGAGTGGTTCGACGTACGGTTCGGCACGCCCTACGCGCGCGTGCTGGGCGACCGCGCCATGCCCGGCGCCCAGTGGTTCCCGGAGGGCCGGCTCAACTACGCCGAGCACGCCCTGCGCGCGGCCGCCACCCGCCCGGACGAACCCGCCATCCTGGCCGTCGACGAGACCCACGAGCCCCGCCCCGTCACCTGGGCCGAACTGCGCCGCCGGGTCGGCTCCCTCGCCGCCGAACTGCGCGCCCTCGGCGTACGCCCCGGGGACCGCGTCAGCGGCTACCTGCCCAACATCCCCGAGGCCGCCGTCGCCCTCCTGGCCACCGCCGCCGTCGGCGCCGTCTGGACCTCCTGCGCCCCCGACTTCGGCGCCCGCAGCGTCCTGGACCGCTTCCAGCAGGTCGAACCCGTCGTCCTGTTCACCGTCGACGGCTACCGCTACGGCGGCAAGGAGCACGACCGCCGCGAGACCGTGGCCGAACTCCGCCGCGAACTGCCCACCCTGCGCGCCGTCGTCCACATCCCGCTGCTCGGCACACAAGCCCCCGAGGGCGCCCTGGACTGGGCGGCCCTGACCGCCGCCGACGTCGAACCGGAGTTCGCACAGGTCCCCTTCGACCACCCCCTCTGGGTGCTCTACTCCTCCGGCACCACCGGCCTGCCCAAGGCGATCGTCCAGTCCCAGGGCGGCATCCTCGTCGAGCACCTCAAACAACTCGGCCTGCACTGCGACCTCGGCCCCGAGGACGTGTTCTTCTGGTACACGTCCACCGGCTGGATGATGTGGAACTTCCTCGTCTCCGGCCTGCTGACCGGCACCACGATCGTCCTGTACGACGGCAGCCCCGGACACCCCGCCATCGACGCCCAGTGGCAGGTCGCCGAACGCACCGGCGCCACCCTCTACGGCACCTCCGCCGCCTACGTCATGGCCTGCCGCAAGGCCGGCGCGCACCCCGCGCGCGACCACGACCTCTCCCGCGTCCAGTGCGTCGCCACCACCGGCTCGCCCCTGCCGCCGGACGGCTTCCGCTGGCTCCACGACGAGTTCGCCGACAGCGGCGCCGACCTGTGGATCGCCTCCGTCAGCGGCGGCACCGACGTCTGCTCCTGCTTCGCCGGCGCCGTCCCGACGCTCCCGGTGTACATCGGCGAACTCCAGGCGCCCTGCCTCGGCACCGACCTCCAGTCCTGGGACCCGGCCGGCGAACCCCTGGTCGACGAGGTCGGCGAACTGGTCGTCACCAACCCGATGCCGTCCATGCCCATCCGCTTCTGGAACGACCCCGACGGCAGCCGGTACCTCGACAGCTACTTCTCCGTCTACCCCGGCGTCTGGCGCCACGGCGACTGGATCACGCTCACCTCCCGCGGCTCCGTGATCATCCACGGCCGCTCCGACTCCACGCTCAACCGCCAGGGCGTCCGCATGGGCTCGGCCGACATCTACGAGGCCGTCGAACGCCTGCCCGAGATCCGGGAATCCCTCGTCCTCGGTATCGAACAGCCCGACGGCGGCTACTGGATGCCCCTCTTCGTCCACCTCGCCCCCGGCGCGGTGCTCGACGAGAACCTGCTCAACCGCATCAAGAAGACCATCCGGGAGCAGCTCTCCCCGCGCCACGTGCCCGACGAGATCATCGAGGTCCCCGGCGTCCCGCACACCCTCACCGGCAAGCGCATCGAAGTCCCGGTCAAGCGTCTGCTCCAGGGCACCCCGCTGGAGAAGGCGGTCAACCCCGGCTCGATCGACAACCTCGACCTGCTGCACTTCTACGAGGAACTGGCCCGCAAGCGCGCCTGACCACACTCCGTCCCCGGCCGGGCGGCCGCGATCCCGCGCCCGCCCGGACCCCTTCACAGCCCTGAGCTGCGCAGACGGTCCGGCAGACAGGCATTGTCAGTGCCGCCCGTTACTGTGAGTGAGCATTGATCGACCGTGCTCACACGCGCCGCACACCGGCGCGCCGCACCGCGCACCACAGGGGGAATCATGGGGGAGACCCGCACCGAGACCATGCGCCGCGTCCTGCGCCGCGAGATCGCCGGAACCATCGGCCTGCTCACCGACGAAGAGGACTTCGGCGCGATGCGCCGCTACCGCACCTTCGCCTTCGAAGACCACACCACCTACCTGCGCCAGGTGGAAATCCTGCTCCGCACCCTCGCCGACCAGGGCAGCCACACCACCGTCGCCCTCTTCGACCCCGAGGACTACGCCGTCTACTGCGCCGAACACGGCCTGGAACCCGACGCCCCGGCCAGCCGCACCCGCTACACCGCCCGGCTCGCCCTGACCGGCCCCGCCATCCCGTACGACGGACAACCCCTGTCCGACCTCGTCCCGCACCTCGTCGACGAAGCCGTACGCCAGGCCACCTGGGAGTACGCCGCCACCGCCCTGGCCGCCCTCGGCCCCTGCGCCGGCTGCGGCGAGGACATCGGACGCGCGGCCCTGGCCCACGCCTCCGCCCTGCTCACCCGCGTCCTCGGCACCCCGGCCCCCGGCGGACGCCACCTCGTGTGCAGCGTCGCCACCCACCCCGAAGCCCTCGTCGCCGTCCTCCGCACCGAGGACGGCCCCGACGGCACCCCCCGGCTCGACGACACCGAAGCGCTCGAATTCACCACCGTGCTCGCCCTCGGCCTCGCCACCGACAGCCCCGGCGGGCTGGTCGTACGCGACAGCACCCCCGGCACACCCGACCGGGTCTACGGCTGGCGGCTGCGCGCCGGCGGCCTGGCACCGCTGACCGCCGCCGAGGTCTTCGACGCGTACTGTACCGACGCCGCTTCCGGCGATCTCCATTCCCCGGAGTCCGGCGTCGACTACTGCGCGCCACCGGACCTCGGCGACACCGGCCATCCCGGCCACCCCCACTGATCACCGGAGACACCAGGGGCGCCCCACCCGACGGGTGGAGCGCCCCTGAACTCCGCGACGTGGCACGGCATACCGTGCCACGCACCTACTCCCCGGACAGCACCGCCTGGGCGGCCTCCCGCGCCTCCTCGGCGCTGTCCGCCGCCCGCGCCGCCGACGCCGCACGCTCGCACTGGGCCAGCGTGTACTTCGCCAGCGTCGCCCGCACATAGGGCAGCGACGCCGCACCCATCGACAAGGAGGTGACACCCAGACCGGTCAGCACACAGGCGAGCAGCGAATCCGACGCCGCCTCACCGCAGACGCCACAGCTCCTGCCCTCGGCCCTCGCCGCCTCGGCCGCCAGCGCGACCAGGTCGAGCAGCGCGGGCTGCCACGGGTCCTGCAACCGGGAGACGGCACCCACCTGCCGGTCGGCCGCGAACGTGTACTGCGCCAGGTCGTTCGTGCCCAGCGACAGGAACTCGACCTCCTGCAAAATCGACCGCGCCCGCAGCGCGGCCGACGGGATCTCCACCATCGCCCCGAACTTGGCCCGCAGACCGGCGGCACGGCAGGCCTCGGCGAACGCCCTGGCATCGGTGCGGTCCGCGACCATCGGCGCCATGACCTCCAGGTGCACCGGAAGCCCCTCGGCGGCCTTGGCCAGCGCGGCCAGCTGCGTGCGCAGCACCTCGGGGTGGTCGAGGAGGGTGCGCAGACCCCGCACGCCCAGCGCCGGGTTCGGTTCGTCCGCCGGGGTCAGGAAGTCCAGCGGCTTGTCGGCACCGGCGTCGAGCACCCGCACCACGACCCGGCCCTCCGGGAAGGCTTCCAAAACCTGGCGGTAGGCCTCGACCTGCTTCTCCTCCGACGGCGCCTTCTTGCTGTCGTCCAGGAAGAGGAACTCGGTACGGAACAGACCGACACCCTCGGCCCCGGCCTCCACCGCCGCCGGCACGTCCGCGGGCCCGCCCACATTGGCGAGCAGCGGCACCCGGTGACCGTCGGAGGTGGCACCCGGCCCGGTCGACGCGGCCAGCGCCGCCCGCCGCTCGGCCGCCGCGGCCTCCAACTGCGCCTTCTTCTCCTCGCCGGGCTCCACGAAGATCTCACCGGTGCTGCCGTCCACGGCGATCACCGTGCCCTCCGCCAGCTCACCCGCGCCCGGGAGCGCCACCACGGCGGGCACGCCCAGCGCGCGGGCGAGAATGGCGCTGTGGCTGGTCGGCCCGCCCTCCTCGGTCACGAAACCGAGCACCAGCGTCGGGTCGAGGAGCGCGGTGTCGGCCGGCGCCAGATCCCGCGCGATCAGGACGTAGGGCTGGTCGCTGTCCGGGACGCCCGGCATCGGAACACCCAGCAGCCGCGCGACGATCCGGTTGCGCACGTCGTCGAGGTCGGCGACCCGGCCCGCCAGATACTCACCCGCACCGGCCAGCAGCGCACGGTACGAGGCGAAGGCGTCGTACACCGCCCGCTCGGCCGTGCTGCCGACGGCGATCCTGCGCTCCACGTCGGCCATCAGCTCGGGGTCCTGGGCCATCAGGGCCTGGGCCTCCAGCACGGCCTGGGCCTCGCCCCCCGCCAGATTCCCGCGCGCGTTGAGATCCGCCGCGACGGCTTCCACCGCCTGACGGGCGCGCCCCTGCTCGCGCTCCGCCTCCTCCGCCGGTATCTGCTTGGCCGGCGGCTCCAGCACCGCCGTCCCCATGTGCCGTACCTCGCCGATCGCCACACCGTGGCTCACACCGACGCCTCGCAGCGTTGTCTCCATCTCACCCGTCTCCGCTCGTGCGGCGGGTCCACCGCCGCGATGATCCTTGCTCCCGTGCCGCCAGGGACGGCACCGACGTCACTGCCAGGCGAACAGCTGCTCGCCGGCCTTCACGTCACCGCTCTCCCGGACGTCCGAGAGGGACTCCGCCGTGGCCTCCAGCGCCACGACCGGGCACACCGGGGACTTCCCGGCCGCCTCCACGGCCGCCGGGTTCCACCGGACGACGGCCTGGCCGCGCGTCACGGTGTCCCCCTTGTTGACGAGCAGCTCGAAACCCTCGCCGTTGAGCTGCACGGTGTCGATGCCCAGATGGGTCAGGACTCCGTGTCCGTCCGCGTCGACCACGACGAAGGCGTGCGGGTGCAGGGAGACGACGACGCCGTCGACGGGAGCGACCGCTTCCGAGGGCTCGCGCACGGGATCGATCGCGGTGCCGGGTCCCACCATCGCCTGGGAGAAAACGGGATCGGGTACTGCGACGAGTCCGATCGCACGCCCTGCGAGAGGGGACGTCACGGTGGTCATGGGGGGCCTCCCGGGGGGTGGAGATGCACAAGAACCGCAGGTCCGCCGAGGCTGGAGCATCCAGGCACGGCGGGCCGGTCAGCAGCGTATGTCATGGGAAGTACGGGTTCCGCAGCAGACGTACGGGTTGGCGCCCGTAGGAGGGCAGCGCAATCGATTTGCGTCCCCTCCGCGGATCGCTGTAGAGTCGTACTCCTGCTCGGGGCGATGTGGTGCGGCCAAGCACCCTCACTCGGCAGCAACCAACTCTCCAGATCCTATCCCGGGGTCGCTTCCTGCGTGCTCGCAGGGCAGTGGTCAGAAGCCCGGAAAAACGCTGGTAGAGTGGGAAACACCGAAGGGAAGCAAGGAAGCGTCCGTTCCTTGAGAACTCAACAGCGTGCCAAAAGTCAACGCCAGATATGTTGATACCCCGTCTCCAGCATCTGCTGGGGCGAGGTTCCTTTGAAGAATACACAGCGAGGACGCTGTGAACGGCTGGGCTTATTCCGCCTGGCTGTTCCGCTCTCGTGTGTGTGGTCCCGATTACGGGAAAACATTCACGGAGAGTTTGATCCTGGCTCAGGACGAACGCTGGCGGCGTGCTTAACACA
>NZ_JOHS01000029.1 GCF_000725625.1 Streptomyces sp. NRRL F-6676 | reverse complement strand
CCACCCCCACCCCCGCCCCCGACGTCCTGTCCGACCGGGCCCGCTCGCTGCTCGTCCCCGTCGCCGATCCCGGCCCCCGCACCGCCCCGCAGCCCAACGTCGCCCCGGTGCTGCCGGGCGTCCCCGTGGCCGACCGCCCCGAGGTGCGCGCTCCCGGGCACGCCCCCGGCGCGCAGGGCGGACCGCCCTGCCCCTGGTGCTCCACGCCCAACCACCCGGACCGCCACTACTGCGTCCGCTGCGCCATGCCCCTGGCCGGGGACGGCCACACGGCCCCGCTCCACCGCCCGTGGTGGCGCCGGATCACGGACTTCCGCAATCGCGAGGCGCCGTGGGCGGGCGATCGCCCGCGGCTGCGCCGCACCTTCGACCGGGTCCTGACCTGGGTGGTGGCCGCACTCGTACTGACCGGGCTGATCTTCGCCTGCTTCCAGATCCCCAAGGGCGTCCAGGCCACCCGCGACCACTTCGCCAAGCGCGCCCCGGTCTCGCCGGACGGCGTCCGCGCCTCCCGTTCGTACCCGGGCCACAAGCCGGAGCTCGTCTTCGACAAGCTCAGCAACACCTGGTGGGGCCCGGGTGTGGTGGAGTCCGGCCAGGGCCAGTGGGTGGAGGCGCGCTTCACGCAGCCCACGCGGCTGCTCGACCTGCTCATCACCTCGGGCGTCTCCACCCACGCCGACCAGCTCAACCAGTCCGCCCTGCCGCACCTCGTCGAGGCCCGGATCACCACGTCCGACGGGCGCACGACCACCCGGACGCTCAACCTCGACCAGGCGGCCGGCGCCCAGCGCCGCGCCTTCCGCGCCCGGGACGTCGTCGCCGTCCGCTTCACCATCGAGTCGTCGTACGCGTTCTCCAGCAAGAAGCAGGTGGCGCTGGCCGAGATCGAGTTCTTCGGCCCGTCGAACGCGAGCCGCTCCTGAGGAGGCCGGGGGCCGGGAACACCGGCCCCCGGCTCAGCCCGCCGGCTTGGTGACGTTCCCGGCGCCCGGGGTCGCCGGGATGACCGTGGCCGGGGGCGTGAAGTTCGGCGGCGGCGTCAGCGGCTGCACGGCCGTGCCCGGCTGGGCGGGCGGCGGGGTGAGCTGGTCCTGGGAGAGCTTCGGCGGCGTCGTCTCCTGGAAGAGCACCTGGTTGAAGTTGACCAGCCCCGTCGCCTCGAGAATCGTGATGTGGTCCAGGACGGTGATGTTGGCCTGGTTGGCGAGCTGACGGACCAGCGTGTTCTCGGTGTTGGCACGGATCTTGGCGATGGTCGAGAAGATCTGCCCGTGGGTGACCCGCAGGATGTTGGCGAGGTCGGAGTCGAACTGCTTGCCCTTGTCGGACTTGAGCGTCGCCACGAAGCCCTGCTGCTGCGGGCTGGCCTGGTTGGGCAGCGCGATGTTCAGCTGCTGGGCGACCCTGCGGTCGGCCTCGTCGAGGGTGGCGTGCCCGTTGACCAGATGCTGGCCGGCGGTCCGTACGGCCTCGGTGGTGCCCTTCTGAAGGGCGAGTTCACCGGCGGGCAGCTCCCACAGCCCGGCCGCGCGCACCTTCACCACGAAGTCCCGGTCGGCCTCGGTCAGCGGTCCGCTGGGGGGGTTGGCGATCACGCGGCTCGACTGGGAGGCCGTCGTCTGGAACCCCAGCATGGTGGGGTAGGCGATCGCCGCCATGGTGAGGGCGAGGGCGCCTCCGACGAAGAGGGTTCCCGCCGCGCTACGTGAAATGCCCATGGCACCTCTCCTGCTCGCGTCATCGCTCCACCGCGGGCGGAGCCGGACGCCCAGAGATACGGACGGGTCGCACGCAAGCGCCTAAAGGGAAGGCAAAATCCCCAGCACCGCCACGTGTCACGCGTCACAGCCCCCCTCACCGGCCCGGAGCGGCTACAGCGGGGGCTGGGCCGGGGCCGGGCCCAGGGTGGTGGTGCCGGGGGCGGTGCGGTGGCCGAGGCCGGTGCGGTACGCGTCCAGGGCGGCCTCGACGCGGTTGGTGCGGCGCAGCAGGTCGCCCAGCAGACGGCACAGGTCGGCCAGGTCGCCGGCGGCGCCCGCGCGTTCCAGCAGGCTCAGCGCCCGCACATAGTGTTCCTCGGCGGTGTCGGTGTCACGGGCGTCCTCCGCGATGATGCCGAGCAGCCGGTGCGCGGCGGCCGCGTGCACGGCGCCGCGCTCGGGGGAGAGGCCGCCGAGGACGCCGTGCAGCAGCTCCGACGCCTCCTCGGAGCGCTCCCGCCGGTGCAGGACGTCCGCCAGTTCCACCGCGACCTGGCTGCTGTAGAGCGCGGCCCGCTTCTCCGACAGCATCGCGAGCGCCTCCCGCAGCTCGCTCTCCGCCCGCTCCAGCCTGCCGTCCTGCGCGTACAGATATCCGCGCATCCAGTGGCAGTTGGCCAGCTCCGTGCGGATCTGGAGCTGGCGGTAGAGCTCGGCGGCCTTGGCGAGCGAGGTGTCGGCCTCGGCGATACGGCCCTCGGCGATCAGCGTGCGGGCCACCGAGCGGTGCATCCGGGCGAGCAGCGCCGGGTCCTCCACCTGCGGGGCGAGCGCGAGCGCGAACTCGGCGGCCTGGGCGGCCCGCGCGTGCGTGCCCATGTCCATGTACGGCCCGATCGCGCTCGCGTACAGCAGCAGCAGCGCGTCCGGATCGTGCAGCCCCGACCGGTTCAGCTCGTCGAGAGTCGTCTCCAGCAGATAGCAGGCGTACCGCAGTTCACCCGCCAGATAGTGGGCGACCGCCCGGCCGCGCACCGCCGGGACCCGGGCCGGCAGCGGCGCCCCCGCGTCCGCCAGACACCGCTCGGACCGCTCGAAGAACTCACGCGCCTCGGTGACGTCACCGGTGTCCATGGCGCACTCGCCGAGCCCGAGCAGCGCGGCGGCCTGCTCGGCGGGGAGCGCGTGCTCCTCCGCCTCGGCGAGCAGCGCGGCGTACCGCTCGGCCGCCACCGACGCCTCCCCGGTGGCCAGCGCCCGCTGCGCGTCGGTCAGCCGCAGCCGCAGATCGGTGGCCAGATGGGGCGGGCGCCCGGTGGCCAGCTCCTCGAAGGCCACGCCCAGCCGCTCCGCGATGTGCCGCAGCGCCGGGTCCGAGGCGCGCACCCGGCCGGCCTCCAGGGTGGAGATGTACGCGGGGGTGTACGCGGGCTCCGCGAGCTGCCGCTGGGTCAGCCCCCGGGCCGTGCGCAGCCGCTGCACCCGACGGCCGATCACCTCCGGCCGGTCACGGTCCTCCTGCTCTCCCGCCGCATGTTCCGCCACAGCCCCAACTCCCCCTGGATCCCTTGTGGTCAGGCTCCCACAGGCTCTACGTTAAGCGCCGTATTAAACACGCTTAACGCGGCACTGTCATGCGGCCGGCGCCGGCGCCGCCGCCCGGTCGCCGCCCGCCGTTCGCCCGTCGACCTTGCGAGGTTCCCCATGACCCGAGGCACGTCCGCGCGATACGTCAGAGGACTCGGCGCCGCGCTCATCGCCGTGACCGCCCTGCTCCTGGCCGCCAACGCGGGCCCGGCCCGCGCGGGCGACGACGGCACGACGACGGTGCGGCAGGTGGACGGCACGGGGGCGTCGGGAGTGTCGGGGGTCTCGGCCCCGGGCCGGTGACCGCCGCCGGGCGGTGATTCCGCCCGTATTCCTGGCCCTTCGGCCACCGGGTGCGCGATGATGCGCCGGTGGTGAACTCGGGGGAGGGGCGGGGGGTTTCGCGCCGGGGTCTGGTCGTGGGGTGGGTGGCGCTGGTCGCCGTCGGGGCGACGGCGCTGTTCATGAACGGGCTCCGGCCGTCGGCGTCGTGGGGCACGGTCGTCGCGTTGGTGGCGCTCAGCGGGGCGCTGGCGTCCGCGCCCGCCCTGTTGCAGGCCTTGTTCGTCAGGGGGAGGCCCACCCCGGGCCTCTTGCGCCGGCGCCTTCCGGACCAGTCGGCCGCCCTGCTGCTCGCCCAGGTCCGCGCCATCGAGTCCGACGCGCTGCGGCGGCTGGACGGGGTGCTCTCGCCACGGCTGACCGTCGTCGGCCCGTCCGCCCGGCCGGACGCCCCCTCCGGGACGGCGGTGTACTGGAGCCTGGCGGAGCTGCACAGGGACCGGCGCCGCAGGCGGACGGTCCTCATGGGGCCGCCCGGCTCGGGGAAGACCACGGCGGCCCACCGGTTCGTCCTGGACCGGGCCGAGAACCACCAGGACGGCGAGCCCGTGCCGGTCCTGGCCGACCTCTCCACCTGGGACCCGGCCGCCACCGGCGTGCAGGAGTGGTTCGTCTCCGCGCTCGCGGGGCGCTACCGCCTGGAGGAGAGCGACGTACGGCCCCTGGTGACCGGGGGGCGGGTCCTGCCCGTCCTCGACGGGTTCGACGCGATTCCCGAGCCGCAGCGCGAGACGGCCGCGACCCAGCTGCGGGGGTGGCTGTCCCGGTCCACGGGCCACGTCGTGACCTCCCGTGGGGAGGCGCCCGAAGTGATGCGGCAACGGACCATCGGGTCGGCGGTGGAGCTGGGTCCGCTCCCGGCCTCTGCGGTCGCGAGCCACCTCACCGCCGTGGGCGGGGACCGCTGGGCCCCCGTCGCCCGGGCCCTGGAGGCACACCCCGACGGCCCCCTGGCCCACGCCCTGTCCTCCCCCTGGCTGCTCTCCCTCGCGGTCAGCGGCTACGCGGACCCGAGCCCCCGCGACCCCGAGGAACTGACCGGCGACCGCTTCCCCGACGAGGACGCGATCCGGCAGCGCGTCCTCGACACCGCCGACCCGACCGCGACCATCGAGGGTCACAGCGGCAGCAACCGGCGGCAGCGCCTGGAACTCCTCACCGACGCGATGGGCGGCGAGGAGGACGGGCTGCTGCTGTGGTGGCGGATGGCGAAGAAGTACGGTTCGCGAAAGCTGTGGGCGGCGCTCGCGGTGGTGTTGGTGGGCGTTCCGCTGCTGTTGTCGTTCGTGGCCGAGCCCCGCGTCGGCGGACGGGTCGCCTGGACGCTGTTGCTTCTGGGCGCGCCCGCCTCGCTGTTCACCCCGCAGGTGCGCGGCACACCCGTACGGCTGGTGCGCCCCGGAATGCTCCATGTCGCGGCCACGGTGGTGGTGGTACTCGTGTGCGTCTGGAGCGCCCCGGTGACCGACCTGCCGGGTGCCCGGTTCCCGGTGCTGCCCTCGCCCTCCGGTCTCGTCCTCCTCCTCGCCTGCCTGTGCGCCGGATACGTCGTCACCGCCGCGCGCGCGGACACCGAACCCTCCGCGCACCGGACGGCGGGTGATCTCCGCGTCAACGGCCGGACTGCGTTCGCCAACGCCTGCGCGTCCACCGTTCTCCTCTGCCTTCCGGCCGCACTCACCACGGACCACGGCGGGTGGCAGGCGCTTCCGTGGCACGTCCGGATCGCCCTTCCCGCAGGCGTGTTCGCCGCCTTCCTCCTCGTGGGCAGCGCCTGGGGACGGTACCGGCTGACCCATCTCCGCTTCGTCCTCAGCGGGGACCTGCCGTTGGCCCTGGGCCGGTTCCTGACAACGGCGGAGACGCACGGTCTCCTGGTCCGCGCCGACGGCTACGGCCGGGGCTGCCACGCGTTCCGCAACGACCGGGTCCGCACCGCGCTGGCCACCGGAGGCGCGCACCGACTTCCCCACGTACGGGCCGTGCAGCTCGCGGCCACGGAGATCCGGGAGGAGACCGTCGCCCTGCCGGAGGCCGTCGCCTACCTGACCTACACGGCGGACGGCGACGCGGAGACGTACGAGCGCGAGGCGGAGCGGTTCGGATACCGCGTCGCCTCCGTCCTCGACAACGAACTGCGCGCGGTCGCGGACGCCGGCCGGTCCGCGTACGACCGCTACCGGCAGGCGCGGTGGCGGATGGCCATCTCACTGCGCGGCCCGCTGTGGGCGCTGCCGACCATCACCCGGTGGTACGGCACCGGTGTGGTGGCGACCGCGGCCGTGGCCCTCGCCGCCGGTGCCGGGGAGAGCCTGCTCAGCGACCCCAACGCGATCATGGGTCTCGTCGCGAGTGTCGCGTTGTTCGGCGTGGCTCAGGACAACGGGCGGTTGAGCCAGGGGCGCCTGCTGCCCCGCTGGAGACCGGACAATTCTTCCGGGGCCGCAGGCCCCCTCGCCCTGTCGCCCTGGGACCGCACGTTCTTCCTCATTCTCTTCAGCTTCGCGGTCTCGGGCGCGCTCTCCCCTCTGTTGGTGGCCCTCTTCCTGCCCCTCGTCCCCGACCACGCCCGCCCCTACCTCGCCTACACCGCCGGCACCCTCGCCCTCTTCCTCGCGCTCGCCTGGCTCTACGCCCGGCCGTACGTCGCCCGCACCCGCGCCGCCCACAGCGAGGACCCCGACGACTGGCCCGAGTCGTCGGAGCCCCGGTACCGGGACGCCGCGCGGCAGGCGCGGCAGGACTGGCTGACCGCCGTCGCGCGGGACGGGCTGATGCCGTTGCTGCGGGGGTCGCTGCGGGCCGGGGACGACACCGCCGCCGTGCCCGTGCTGCCCACCGTCGATCCCTCCCGGCTCACCGGGAGCCGCCGCTCCGACCAGTTCGTCGGCACCTCCGCCACCGCCGAGATCGACTACCACCTGCGCGAACTCGACAGCGCGAGCATCGGGATCAGCGGGCCGCGCGGTGCGGGCAAGTCGAGCCTGATGCAGCGGTTCTGCACACCGGGGCCCACCTCGGCCGCCGACGACCTGCTCGTCCTCGTCCCCGCGCCGACCTCGTACGACCCCCGCGAGTTCCTCGTCCACCTGTTCGCCGAGGTGTGCCGGGCGATCACCGGGGAGGCGCCCGGCGCCGACGGGCGGCCCGGCCCCGTCCCCGGCCGTCGCACCGCGCTGCTGCACCGGGCCGGCGCCGCCCTCACCACCCTCGCGGGTCTCGCCCTGGTCCTCGGCACGCTGTTCCGGCCGCAGCTGGCCTCCGCCGCCCACCGGGTCACCGGCCACCCGCACGCCCTGCTCGTCGCGGCCGGCGCGGTGCTCGTCGCGGTCGGGGTGGGCTGGTCGCTCACCCCGTTCACCGGGCCGGGCGGACCGCGCCGCCGTCGCGGTACTCCGCGCGGGGGCGCCGAAGCTTCGGCCGCCGCGCATCTGCGGCTGCTGCACTACCAGTTGACGTACCAGCACGGCCGTACCGCGCAGCTCGCCCTGCCCGGCGGGCTCCAGGTCTCCGACGCCGGGCAGACCCAGCACACCCGGCAGCTCCTCACCTACCCCGAACTGGTCGGGCGGTTCCGGGAGTTGCTCGACCAGGTGGCGCTGGAGCGGCGGGCGCTCGGCGGGCGGGTCGTCATCGGGATCGACGAGCTGGACAAGGTCGGCAGCGCGCAGGAGGCCGAACGCTTCCTCAACGACCTCAAGGCCGTCTTCGGCATCCGGGGTTGCCACTTCCTCGTCGCCGTATCCGAGGACGCGCTCACCGCCTTCGGCCGGCATCTGCTCGATGTGCGCACCGTCTTCGACAGCGCCTTCGACCGGGTCGTCGCCGTCCGCCCGCTCGACCTCGCGCAGGCCCGGGAACTGCTCGAACTGCGGGGCGTCTGGCTGCCCGACCCGTTCCTGTGGCTGTGCCAGATACTCTCCGGCGGGCTGCCCCGCGATCTGCTGCGCGCGGTGATGAGCCTGGCCACGCACCGCGCGCTCGACCGGCTCACCGGACTTCCCCGGCTGGCGGAGCGGATGATCGAGGACGATGCCCGGGCCGTGCTCTCCGCGCAGACCCGGCACGCGGCCGGCCTGGAGGACGCGACCGCCCCCGCCGTCGCCCGCTGGATCGCCGACGTGGCGCAGGGACCGGCGGAGGCGGACGACTGGGAGGCGGCGCTGGGCCGGGTGCCCGCCGTGCCGCCGGAGGAGTACGGGACGGCCCGTGTCGTCGCCCAGGTCCGCGCCTATCTCGCGCTCGGCGCGACCCTCCTGCGTACCTTCACCGGAACGGCCGTCACGGTGGCCCGCGGGCGGCCCGACGGCGCGGTGAACCACCTCACCGGCGCCCGCGCCGCCCTCGCCACCGAACCGGAGGCGTCCTGGGCCGCGGTGGTCCGCCACCGCGCCGGGAACCCGGCGCTGCCGGCGCTTCCCGAGCCGTAGCGGACACGGCAGCCGTAGCGGACACGGCAGCGGGCGGACGGCCCCCTCAGTCCCCCAACGCCCTGCGCAGGGCCGCGTCCAGCCGCCGGGCCAGGGTCGCGTCGCTCGGCGGGGAGTCGCCGAACAGGGGGCCGAGCTCCTTGGTGAACGTCTGGGTGAAGGCCCCGTACAGGGGGGTGCGGGGGCGTTGCACCGCGCTCTTCAGGGCGGGCAGGAGCGTGTCGCGGGCGTAGGCGGGGCGGCCGGCGCGGTCGCGGGGCATGCGGTCGGCGCCCTCCCCCGTCGGGGACGGGGTGGGCGTGGCGCCGGTGGCGTCGGCGAGGCGGCAGGTGACGTCGTCGTCGGTGTACGCCGACTCGCGCGTCGCCGCGAACCCCGCGTCCAGCAGGCAGCGTTCGCTCTCCTCGCTGGTGAGGAACGCGACCAGCTCCCGCGCCATCCGGGCCCGCGGCGAGGACGCCGTCACCGCCAGGTCCTGGCCGCCCAGCACCGCGTGCCCGGGCAGCCGCGTGACGCCCACCTGGTCGGCGTCGAACGACTGGTGCAGCGTGCGGTAGACATACGGCCAGTGGCGCAGGAACGCGGTGCGGCCCGCCGCGAAGTCGGCCAGCGAGGTGTCCTCGCGGGAGCGGACGGCGTTCCCGAGCGTGTACAGCTCGTCGGTGCGCTTGCCCAGTTCGACGATCCCGGCGGTCAGTTCGTCGACGGTGCCGTCGTACCGGCCCTCGCCGTCCGTGAGGGAGAAGTCCTTCGTGGCGCTGGCGAACGCCTCCAGCGCGTTCACCGTAAGGCCCTCGTAGGCGTCCAGCTGCGTCGTCCAGCCCTTCTCGTAGCCCTTGGGCGGCTTCTTGCCGACGGTCCGGACGAGGCCCTGCAACTGCTCCCAGGACAGATGCCGGTGATCCAGGTCGCGCCGCTGCACATTGGCCGCGCGCAGATAGTCGCGCCGGTAGTACAGCAGGCCGACGTCGCTGTTGAACGGCACCGCGTACACCTTCCCGGCCCAGCGGGCGGTGCCCGCCACCGAGGGGACGACGTCCTTCTCGATCATGTCCTCGGGCAGCGCCCGGATCAGCCGCGCGGCGGCGAACTCCGGCACCCACGTCACGTCCAGGTTGACCACGTCGTACTGGGCGCTGCCCGACTGCAACGCCCCGAGGAGCTGGCTGCGCTGGGCGTCGGCGGAGCCGGGGAGTTCGACGAGCCGGGCGCGGAAGCCGTCGTCCTGGTGGACGCGGTTCCAGGCCTCGATGAGCTGCTGCCGGACGCCGTCCCTGCCGGTCACGTCCCGGCCGCTGGCCACGACGATGTCGCCGGGCTCGTCGTGCGCGGTGTCGCTCGCGGTCCCGGGCCCGGGCCCGCCCCCGCCGGTGCAGCCGGCGAGGACGCCGAAAAGGAGCAGCGCCACAAGAGCGGCCACCTTACGTGTGCACGCTCCCCTCATCCGTCCTCCCCCGTCCCCGTCCGCGCGACCTCGTCCTTCAGGCCCGCGCCGACGTCCCCGCCGGCGTCCAGGCAGCGGCCGCCGCTCGCCTCGGAGATCCGGGCGTCGGGGCGCGCGGGGGCGCAGCCGCCGTTCGCCAGCGACACCATCGCCACCGGGACGCCGGCCGTGCGCGCCTTGTCCAGGAGCGTGTCGAGGCGGGCGCCGGTGAGCCGGTCGTCGTCCTCGTCGTCGGTGAGGTAGACGATCAGCTCGGGCCGGTCGTC
Source organism: Streptomyces sp. NRRL F-6676 (assembly GCF_000725625.1). GTDB lineage: Bacteria > Actinomycetota > Actinomycetes > Streptomycetales > Streptomycetaceae > Streptomyces. The sequence continues at coordinate 132,195 of NZ_JOHS01000029.1, read as the reverse complement.
GTCGGTGCCGCGGCCCGTCATGTCGTCGAGCGCGGCGCGCAGCGCGGCGTACGGGTCGGACTCCGCGTCGCGCACGGCGGCCTCGCGGTCCAGGGTGCGTTCCGCCGCGGCGCGCCGGTGCGGGCCGAAGGAGAGCAGCGTCCGGTACGGCTTCTCGGCGCCCGGTTCGGAGGCCACCCCCCACACCCCGTACTCGTCCTGGTCGCCGAGGCCGCCGAGGGACTGCTTCAGTATCCCGGGGCCGCCGCTCGGGCCCTGCCACTGCCCGCCCATGGAACCGGAGCTGTCCAGCAGGAACAGCACCCGGCCGGGGCCGTGCGCGCCGCGGTAGGAGGCGAGCGCGGACTCCATCGGCTCGCGGTCCGCCCCGCCGGGCAGCGCCCCGGGCTCGCGCAGCACGCCGTGCGCGGTCCGGCCGTCGTCGAGCAGCGCGTGGCCGCCGGCCGCGGCGCGGAACCCGGCGGCGCCGAACACGCGCTGCCCGCCGTCCGGTCGCTCCAGCCAGTGGTAGAAGTCCTCGACCGCCCCGGTGCGGCGCGGCTCGTCGCGGTCGGCGTCGTCCCAGTGGACGTGCACGAAGGCGGGCTCGACGCCGGGGACGTCCGAGGGGTACTCGGCCGTGCGCCCCACCCGTGTGGTGTGCGCGCAGCCGATGCCGCTGCGCAGCAGGAACTCGGGGACGAGCGCGGTGGTACGGCGGTCGACGGCGCCGCTCTCGGGCAGCGCGCACAGCAGGTCGGCGGCGGTGGACGAGGGCGGTCCCGCCTGGGCGACACGCTGCTCCCCGGCGGCCGCACCGTCCCCCGCCGGGCCGTACAGACCGATCGTGGAGAGCAGCGCCGCGTCGGTGAACTCCGGGTCGGGGCGGCGTACTTCGGCGTCCCGGTCGCGGTCGGTGAGGGCGGCCAGGAGGGCGGCGAGGGTACGGCCGGAACGCTCGCCCGCGGGGGCGGCCAGCCGGTCGGGCACGGCGAGGACGAGCGGGGAGTGGGCGAGCGTGCCGAGGGTGCGCAGGACGGCGGCGTACGAGTCGGTGTCCCGCTCGGCGGTGACGCGGGCGACGTCGGCGCGGGAGGCGGGGATCCACACGTCCGGCTGCGCGCCGATGTCGCGCTGCGGGTTGGTGTCCTCGTCGCGCGGGTCCCGCCAGTCCTCGGTCCGCTGCCGCAGCGCTGCGACGACATCGGCGGCGCCCGCGCTGTAGACGGTGATGCCGGTGCGACGGCAGCCGTCGGAGCCGGTGTTGGCGTCGGAGGTGAGGTAGGCGTCGGCCGCGTCCCGTACGGCCTGTTCGAGGTCGGGGTCGGTCAGCACGCGCAGTTCCAGGGGCGGTCCGCAGGAGGAGTCGCCGCCGGGGCCGAACAGGGCGTAGCCGCCGAGGGAGGTGGCGAGGACGGCGAGCGCGAGGGAGAGGACGGCGGCGATGCGGCGGGTGCGGTGGGGGTGGGGGCCGGGGCGGTCCGGGACCGGCTCCCGGGGGGCGCCGCCCGGAACCGGCTCGCGTAAGGGGCCTCCCGGGTCCTGCCGTGAGCCCCTGTCCAGGTCCCGCAGACCTCTGCCCAGGCCGGTCAGGGCGAGGGTCACCTGGCCGGTCCGCAGCAGGGCGGTGGCCAGTCGCCGCGGGAACGGCTCGCGGACGGGCGGCCGGGGAACGGGGAGGTGCGGCTCGGGGGCGGGGCCGGGGCCGGGGCCGGTGGTGTTCCGCTCCGGTGCGCCCGTGATCGGTACCGACGGGCCCCGTGCGGACCCCGCCACCAGCAGCACGTCCTCCTCACCCGCCGTCCTGCTCTGCGGGTCCCAGGGCTCCTCGCGGAGCGTGCGGTGGTGGGCGCTCAGATGGCTGTGGAGCGGCTCCCACAGGTCCTGGAAGGCCACCGGGTCGCCGCTGCCGAGCAGGTGGACCAGCTGCTCGGTGAACGGGGTCGGCGTCCTGTCCGGGCCCGCGTCGATGCGGTGGTTGGCCTGCACGCTCATCAGCAGCGAGATCCGCCGCTTGTCCGGCAGCGTCTCCCACACCCGGGCCGCGTTGCCGGCGAAGCAGCAGTCCAGGATCACGACCACGTGCCGCGCCCGGCTCGTCACGAGCTCCGTCAGCACACTGCTGAAGGCGTCCGCGCCCGGGAACACCGCGTGCTCACCCGCGACCACGCGGGCGTTGCGCAGTTGCAGGAACAGCTCGTTGCCCGCGCTCGGGATCGCCCCGTGCCCGGCGAAGTAGAACAGCAGCAGCCCCTCGGCGTCCCGCACCGCCGTGCGCAGGGCGTGCCCGAAGCGCTCCTGCGAGGGTGAGCGGGCGACGGTGATCTCCCCGTCCGCGAACACCCCGCCCCGGCGCAGCACGTCCCGCAGCCGCACCACGTTGTGCTCCACGGCCGGGAGATGGCCGGGCACGCCGTCGGGCTGCGGCTTCGTGTACTTGTACGCGGACACGCCGACCAGCAGCGCGCGGTTGGCGTGTCCGCGCGGGTCGAAGGGGTCCACGGGGCTACCCCTCGTCGGGGGTCACCGCGTCGACCCGGCCGTCGGGGGGATCGCCGCGTTCGACGTCGCGGCGGTTCTCCTGCCAGGCGCTGAACGCCCGTTCGACGGTGACCGTGACCCGGCGGACCAGTTCGCCGGAGGCGCCGCCGACGAAGGCGAGGAAGATCTCCATGCCGAGGCCCATGGGGCTGCCGCGCTCGACGGTCGCGCTGGTGTCCGAGCGCATCTGGATGACCAGCCTGCCCTCGCGTACCAGCGCCTCCAGTGGCTGTTCGCGTTCCAGCCAGCTCTTCAGTGCGTCGATGTCGCTGTCGTCGGCAGTGCCGGACAGCCGGACGCGGATCCCCCGGTCGGCCACGCCATCCCCCTCAGCCATGACTCACCATCATGGCACCGGGGGGTGACAGACGGGAGGGGCTTCACCCCTTCCGACCCCATTGGGGGGTGTCTCGGCTGCGGCGCCCCACCCGGCACGGGGCTCCGCCGGGTGGGCGCGAGCAACCACGACGCACCCGCAGGCTTCAGGTCATGTGCTGCACCGACGGGACGTCGTCCGCCCCGTCGAGCCGCTCCAGCTGCTCCAGCCGCTCCCGTACGTGCGCGAGCGCGCCCTCGCGGCGGCCCGGCACCCGCTCGCGCAACTCGGCGAGCCGCACCCCGAGTTCACGGGAGTGTTCCGCGTCCTCGATCCGCGCCCACTGATGGTGGGCGTGATCCACCGCGTTCTCGACCGCCGGCGCGTCCGGCGCCTGCCGGGCCCACAGCCGGGTCGTGGCCACCGCGAGCCAGGTACGGCAGCTCCGCACCGGGTCCCCGGCGAACATCGCGAGGTCCGCCCGTACCTCGGCCCAGTGCAACGCCTCCTCGGAGGCGGGCCCGTGCGCGCTCAGCGCCTCCTCCTCGTACCGCGCGGCCAGCGCCTCCGCCTCCTCGTGCCGTTCGGCCTGGACGGCCGCGGTGAGGGCGGCGTGCGGATCGGGCTCCGCCGATGCCGGTGCCGATGCCGATGCCGGTTCGGGCGCGGGGACCGGCACGGGCACGGGTACGGCCTCCGCACCCGGCGCCGGCCTCGGCTCGGGCACCGGAACCGCGGCCGCGCCCGGTGCCGGCACCGCCGCCCCGGCGCCCGCCCCCGCCCCCGCGTCCCACGTCAGGACGACGTCCCCGTACGCCCCCGTCTCCTCCGCCAGCCGCGCCAGCGCCTGCTGGTGGAGCTGGGGGAGCGGCGGCCGGTGGCCGCTGCGCAGCAGCGTGGCGACCGCCTTCATGTACGTCGGCGCCGCGACCGACCGGCGCGGCGGGGGCGGCGCCAGGCGCCCGTACAGGCTCACGCCCGGCCCGGCGGTGAGCGGTCGGGCCGCGAGGTGCTGCCAGGTCTCCGGGTCGGCGTGCAGGTCGACGACGAGCGACGTGGCGCCCGGCGGCCGCAGCCGCAGCTCCTCGGTGATCCACTGCCAGGGGAAGCCGGTGTAGCGCACGGTCGCCGGCGTGGAGCGGGCCAGCGCCACGTGCGGCAGATGCTGCCGCCGGTCGAGCTGGAGCTGGCCGGTGAGGAAGACGGTGAGCGGCGCGGGCGCGGCGGCGGCGGCCCGCAGCCGGGTCAGCACGGCCTGCGGTTCCAGCGGGTCGGCCAGCTCGACCACATTGGCGGTCTCCGTGCCGGACAGCACCGCCGGGGCGACCGCCGCGAGGACGGGGAGCACGGAGGCCGCGTCCACGAGGCGCCCCTTGCCCGCCGGTGAGGCCGCGAGGAGCAGCACGGTTCCGGGCATCGTTCCCTCCCCCATCGAATGCGTCCGAACGCACCTCGACGCACCCGGCACACCTGAACGCATCCGGATCCTTCCGCATGCGTCGGTCACGCAGGTGCGCGTACGTCCGTCCAGCACCGTAACCCGCCGGTGGTCCGAGCGGGGGCGTCGGGGGCGCGAACATCCGGTTCCGCGACCGCCGCCGGCCCACCCCGATCAGCCCATTCCCGCTCGCCGCGGACCCGCCGCTCCGCTTCGCTTGACCCGTGTCCCGCCGTTCCGCCCGCCGTCCGACCGCCGCCGTCCTCCTCGTCACCGCCTGCCTGCTCGCCCCCCTGGCCGTCCTCGCGGTCTGGGCCACCCACGGCATCGGGGACACCGCCCGCTACGCCGCCACCACCGCGCCGCTGGCCACCGACACCGAGGTGCGCGACGCCATCGCGGCGGCCGTCACGGACGACATCATGCGGGAGATCGACGTGGGCCCCCCGCTGCGCGCCCCCGTGCACGCCTACGTGCACGACGCCGTCCGCTCCTTCACCGGCACCGAGGCGTTCCGCTCCGCCTGGGGCACCGCCAACCTCGCCGCCCACGACGCCGTGCTGGACGCCCTGCGCGGCGACGGGGACCGGGACGTGCCCGTCACCCTCGACCTCGCGCCCGCGACCCGGCAGCTGAAGGAGCGACTGGTCGACGACCACGTGCCGTTCGCGGAGCGCATCCCCGTCGAACACACCCGTATCACCCTGCTCCCCGCCGACCGCCTGACCCTGTTCCGGAAGGGGTTCCACGTGCTCGAATTCGCCGGTTTCTGGCTGCCGCTGGCCACGCTGGTGTGCGCCGTCGCGGGCATCGTCGTCGCGGTGTCCCGGCGGCGCGCGGTGATCGCCGTCGGGCTCGGCACCGCGCTCGGCGCCGCGCTGCTGGCGCTCGCCGTCCTCGTCGGCCGGGTGCTGACCCTCTCCGGACTGCCGGACGACGTCTCACAGCCGGCCGCGGGCGCGGTCTACGACGCGCTCACCGACACCCTGCGCACGGTCTCCTGGGCCCTGGTCACCGCCGGTCTCGCCGTCGCCGCCGCGGCCTGGCTCACGGGCCGGTACGCGCGCCGTCGGCAGCCGCCCGCGACCCCCGCGCGGATCCCGGCGACCCCGCCGACCCGAGCCCGCGTCTGACCCGGCCCGCACCGGACCGGGCAGTGCGAGCCGCACCGCACTCCCGCCGCCGCGGGCCCCCGCCCCACCCGTCCGCGCCCGGGCGGACTTCCGTTGCCCCGGCCCCGATCCCGACCCTAGGGTCGCCCGCATGCCCCCCTTTCTCGCCTGCGAGGACACCGGGAACTCCACCGGTGCCCTCCCTCTCGTCCTGGTCCACGGCCACCCCTTCGACCGGAGCATGTGGGCGCCGCAGCTCGCCGCGTTCTCGGCCGGCCGCCGGGTGATCGCCCCCGATCTGCGCGGCTACGGCGCCTCCCCCGTGCCGGACGGCCCCGACGCCGTCACCCTCCTGTCCGTCTTCGCCGACGACATCGCCGCCCTCCTCGACGACCTCGGCGTCGACCGCTGCGTCCTCGGGGGCCTGTCGATGGGCGGCCAGATCGTCATGGAGTGCTGCGCCCGCTTCCCCGGCCGCATCGCCGGCCTGGTCCTCGCCGACACCTCCCCCGTCGCCGAGACCGACGCCGGCCGCGAGGCCCGTAACGCCATGGCCGACCGGCTGCTGCGCGAGGGCATGGGCGGGTACGCCGACGAGGTGCTGTACAAGATGGTCGCGCCGTACGCGGATCCCGAGGTCGCCGCGCACGTGCACCGCATGATGACGGCGACCGACCCGAGGGGCGCCGCGGCGGCCCTGCGCGGCCGGGCCCTGCGCCCCGACTACCGCGACCTGCTCGCCCGCCTCCCCATGCCGGCCCTCGTCGTGGTCGGCGCGGACGACGGGTTCACCCCGGTCCCGGACGCGGAGGCCATGCACGCCGCCCTGCCCTCCTCGACCCTGGAGGTGGTCGAGGGCGCCGCCCACCTCCCCAACCTGGAACGCCCGGACCTCTTCGACGCGGCCCTGGGACGGTTCCTGGCGACGCTGGACGCCTGACACCTCAGCCGACCGGCCGCACTTCCGCCAGAAGCTGCTCCGTCGCCTCCCACAACCGCCGCTCCCGTTCCCGGTCGTGGGCGACGGGGCGTACCTCCGTCACCTTGTCCTTCATCACGAAGGCACCGTCCCGCAGCCCGGCCCACCGGTCGTCGAGCACGACCGAGGCCAGCTTCGGTCCGGAGTTCTCCGGGGTCGACACCCCGGGCATCCTGCCCAGGCCGCGCCCCATCGCCTGGAAGGCGGCGGGCGCGCCCCGGCCCAGCGCGCTGCCGGGCATCCACCCCGGCTCGAACACCAGCACGTTCACGCCGGCCGCGGCACGGCGCTGGAGCTCGTGGGCGTAGTACAGGATCGCGAGCTTGGCGTCGGCGTAGGCGGTGCCGGACGCGGAGAAGCCGGGGTTCTTGTCGCCGGTCGCGGGACGGGCGAGTTCAAGGGGGTCGCGCCACTTCGCCTCGGGCACTCCCATCAGCTTGCGGTAGAGGTTCGCGCTGTAGACGTTCGAGCCGAGCAGGACGACCCGGGCCGGCGCGGCGAGCGAGCCGAGCAGATCGCCGATGAGCAGGGCGTGGGCCAGGTAGTTGACGGCGAACGTCAGCTCGTGACCGTCGGCGGTCGCGGTGCGGATGTCGGTCGACATGGTCCCGGCGTTGGCCACGAGCGCGCGCAGCGGCCGTACCGCCCCGGCGTCGAGCAGGGCGCGGGCGGCCGCCGCGGCGGCGCGTACGTCGGCGAGCCGGGCCAGGTCGCAGCCGATCTCGTGGACCCTCGCGCCGAGGGCGCGCGCCTCTTCGGCGATGCGGGTGAGGTCCGCGCCGGCGCGGCCCACCAGCAGCAGGTCGGGGCGGTCGGCCGCCGGGCGGCGGGCCATGGCGAGGACGGCGGACCGGCCCAGGCCCCGGGTCGGTCCGGTGAGCAGGACGGTTCCGGTGCCGATGCCGGATTCGGTGGTGGTCATGGGACCGACCCTCGGCCAACGGGCGGTGCTCAGCCAGCCGTCCCGTTGTCCTGGGTGTGCCAGGGCCAGGACAAGGGGGGACAACGGCGGGGCCCCTGGCGCACACTGGGACCATGGAGACGTGGGAGTTCGGCCGGACGGTACGCCGCTGGCGCGAACGCGTCACGCCGGAGAGCGCGGGTGTCCCGGTCGGCCGGCGCCGGCGGGCCCCCGGGCTGCGCCGCGAGGAGCTGTCCGCGCTCGCCGGGGTCTCGGCCGACTATCTGACCCGGCTCGAACAGGGCCGGGCGACCGCGCCCTCCGCCCAGGTGGTGGAGGCGCTCGCCCGGGCGCTGCGCCTGTCCGAACCGGAGCGGGACCTGCTGTACCGGCTGGCCGGGCACACCGTCCCCGGCCCCGAGGTCGTCCCCTCGCGGCTCGCGCCGAGCGTGCGCCGACTGCTCGACCGGCTGGCGCACACCCCGGTCGCCGTGCACGACGCGAGCTGGAACCTGCTCCTCGCCAACGGTCCGTACGACGCGCTGATGGGCGCCACGTCCGCCTGGCGCGGCCTCGAACGCAACGCCGTCTGGCGCAACCTCGCCGGGCCGGCCGGCCGGGTCGTGCACACCGCGCGGGAGCAGGCCGAACACGAGGCGCGGCTCGTCGCCGACCTGCGCCTGACCGCCCTGCGCTACCCGGGCGACCGGGCGCTGCGGCGGCTCGTCGGCGCGCTCGCCGAGGCCGCCCCGCGGTTCACCGAACTGTGGGACGCCGACGTCCCGCCGCCGCTGCCGAGCCCGTCCCGGCGCAAGCTCGTGGAGCATCCCGCGGCCGGCCGGATGACGCTCGACTGCGACACGCTCCTGGACGCCCTCGACGACCTGCGCATCACCGTCTACACCGCCGAACCCGGCACGCGGGACGCCGAACGCCTCGCGGTGGCGCTGGGCAGCGGCGCCCTGGTCGAGTAGGCCGACTTCTCGCACTCACGTACGAATACTGTCACCCGTTCGGCCCCGTACCGCGCGCATCCCTGCCCCTTCCGGGTGAAGCTGCCGGTGAAGGCACCCACCCGGTCGGCCGAGGCGACGCCGAGGACCGATCGGCCCAGGAGACGCCGACGAGACGAGGCCCCATGGTTCAGTACACCTCTTCCACCCCGCACCCGCGACGCTCCGCCTGGGCGACCGGCGGCACGGTCTTCGCCGGTGTGCTGATGATGGTCACCGGCATCCTCGGCGTGCTCAACGGCATCGCCGGGATCGCCACGAGCGACGTGTACACGCACGTCGGCGACTATGTGTACAAGTTCAGCCTGACCGGCTGGGGCTGGATCCACCTGGTCATCGGCGCGCTGCTGGCGCTGGCCGGCTGGGCCGTGCTCACCGGCGCCGAGTGGGGCCGCGCGGTCGGCATCGCTCTCGCGGCCCTCTACATGATCGAGTGGTTCCTCTTCCTGCCGTACGCCCCCGTCTGGGCCCTCATCTCCATCGCCCTGGGCGGCTTCGTGATCTGGTCCCTGGCCACCTCGGACCGGATCGGCGGCACCGGCACGGACGGGGACCGTACGACGACGTCGAAGACGCCCCGGTAGGACGGGACAGGACGGGGGCGCGGCCGGTCACCCCGCCGCGCCCCCGTCCCGGACGTCAGACGCCGACGTCCTCCCCGTCCGCGCGCCACACCGCGACGACCGCCGGGCGGACGATGCGGCCGGGGCCGTCGGGCCAGGTGCTGGCGGGCCGGTCCACCGTCGCCCCGTCGACCTCGCCGGGGTGCTGCACGGCCACCAGGACCCGGCGGTCCTGCACCAGCGGGCCGCAGGTCTCGGCGCCGGTCGGCACGGTCAGGAACTGCTTCAGCTCACCGCGCCGGTCACCCTGCACGGCGACGCCGAACAGTCCGTCGTGCGAGCCGAGCTGGTTGCCGTCGGTGGAGATCCACAGGTTGCCGTGCGGGTCGAAGGCGACGTTGTCCGGGCAGGAGATCGGGCTGACCCGGTCCTTGGGGAAGCCCGCGAAGTAGGTGGAGGGGTCCTCCGGGTCGCCCGCGACCAGGAACAGCGACCAGCCGAACGTGGTGGCGTCCGCGCGGTTGCGGCGCTCGGTGAGCTCCAGGACGTGCCCGTGCTTGTTGGCGTTGCGCGGGTTGGGCTCGTCGGCGGCGGCGTACCCGCTCTTGCCGCGGTTGGTGTTGTTGGTGAGCGCCACGTACACCTTGCCGGTGCGCGGGGAGGGCTCGATGTCCTCGGGGCGGTCCATCTTGGTGGCGCCCGCCTTGTCACCGGCGAGGCGCGTGAAGACGAAGACCTCCTCGGCCGTCATCCCCTCGACGTGCGAGACGGCGCCCTTCGCGGTGGCGGTGGCCAGCGGGATCCACTCGCCGCCGCCGTCGAACTCGCCGTCGGCGGGCAGCTTCCCGGTGCCGTCGATGTCGGCCGCGGGCGAGTCGCCGGTGAGGCGGGCGACGTAGAGGGTGCCCTCGTCGAGGAGGGTGAGGTTGTGCTCATGGGCGGCGCGGCTGTTGCCCTTGTGCATCCGCTTGCTGCCGACGAACTTGTAGAAGTAGTCGAACCGTTCGTCGTCGCCGGTGTAGACGACGGGCCGGCCGTCGTCGGTCATCCGCACGGTCGCCGCCTCGTGCTTGAAGCGGCCGAGCGCGGTGTGCTTGCGGGGCGTGGAGTCGGGGTCGTACGGGTCGAACTCGACGACGTAGCCGAAGCGGTGGACCTCGTTGGGCTCCTGGGCGATGTCGAACCGCTTGTCGAACCGTTCCCACTTGCGCTCGGTGGTGCCCGTGCCGATGCCGTAGCGGGTGTCGGTGGCGCGGGAGCCGTTCGCGAAGTACTGGTTGAAGTTCTCCTCGCCGTGCAGCGTGGTGCCCCACGGGGTGGTGCCGCCGGAGCAGTTGTTGAGGGTGCCGAGCACCTTGCGGCCGGTGCGGTCGACGGAGGTCTTCAGCAGGTCGGAGCCGGCGGCGGGGCCGGTGAGGCGGAACTCGGTGGTGGCGGTGACGCGCCGGTTGAGGTGGTGCCGGGGCACGGCGACGAGCCGTCCGGTCCGCCGGTCCCCCTCCACCACGACGGCGGAGAGACCGTGCGCGGCCCAGGCGACCTCGACCTGCTGCCGGGTCGGGTTCTCAGCGTCGTAGCCGCGGAACATCAGGATCTCGTCGGTGTACTCGTGGTTGGCGACGAGAAGCTGCCGGTTGTGCTCACCGGGGAGCGGGAGGAGAGCGAGGAAGTCGTTGTTGTAACCGAACTGCCCGGCCTGCGCCTTGGCGGTCTGGTTCTCCGGGTCGAAGGCGGGCGCCCCGCGCAGAATCGGTTCTCCCCAACGGATGACGACGTTCTGCCGGTAGTCGTCGGGGACGGTGACGGCGTCGGCGGTGTTCGGCGCGACGGCGTCGAAGCGCAGCCCGCGGGCGGCGCGGCGGCCGCCCTTCTTCGCGGCACCGTGGCCGCCGTGCGCGGCCGGGGCGGCGCTCGCCCCGGGGGCACCGGCGGTGACGCCGACCGCGCCCGTCGCCGCCACGACCGCGGTGACGGCGGCCCCGCGCAGCAGCGCGCGCCGGCGCACGGCACCGGCGATGACGTCGCCCACGTACTCGTTGTCGCTGGCGTTGGGCACCTCGTGGAAGCAGGCGTCACCGCAGCGGAACCGACAGGTCAGGGCGGACCGTCCGCCGGGATGCGAGCCGATGAGCGGCAGCAGCTTGGGCACTTTGCACTCCCCACACTTTCCCTTGGTGTCCGCGTGACGTTAGGGGCGGTGCGTGTGCGGGAGCGGGACGCTCGCCCGAACGGCCGGTGAACGCGTGGTGGCCGTACGGCGATGGAATGAACGGGCGGGCAGCCGTTCGGCGTTCCGGGGCAGCGTGCTGCGGCGGTGTTCGTACCCTGCCGAAGATCACCAGCCGTGACCGCTAACCTTACGTGTCCGTCCTGGCCAGGGATTGACGGGCTTCACCTCATGCGAAGGGTTGCGCTGATGGGACTTCTCACTCTTCTGCGGAATGCGTTCGGCCGCTCACGCAAGGGGCGCAAGGACGGGACGGAGAGCGTGGTGACGGCGGAGCCGGAGCGGCTCCCCGCGCAGGAGACGGCACCGGTGGCGGCCCCCGAGGAGCCGGCCCCGGCACCGAAGGTCCCGTCCCCGGCGACGGAACCGACGCCGGCGCCGAAGCCCGCGGCGCTCGTGCCGGACCCCCGCCAGGAGAGCGGCGAGAGCCACGACGAACACGACCTGGTGTCGGCGGCGTTCGACAACGTCACGGTCCCCAAACCGACGAGGCCGGCGGACGAGGCGGAGCCGACGGCTGCGGCAGAGCCGGAACCGGAACCGGAGCCGACGGTGTCGGCAGAGCCGGAACCGGAACCGACGGTGACGGCGGAGCCGGAACCGGTGGCGGCGGAGGAGCCGGCGGCGGCGGAGGCCCCGCAGGCTCCCGAGGAGCCGAAGACGGCCGAGGCCCCCGAGCCCGAACCGGAGCCCGCTCCCGCCCCCGAAGCCGTACAGGAGCCGGAGCCCGCTCCCGCCCCCGAACCCGTATCGGAGCCCGCCCCCGAACCCGCGGCCGCCGACGCACCGGAAGCCCCACAGGGGCCACCCGCACCCGACGACGAAAGCGCCACGGGTGGTGCGGGCGGGAAAACCAACGAGGCCGAAGGCGAAGCCGAGGCCGCAAAAAGGAACCCGGCGACGCCCGCGTCGCGCATCCGCACCACCGCCCCCGCCCTCAGCACCGCCTACAAGGCCGCCGGCACGGCCCTCCGCCGCCACGACCTCACCGGCACCCGCGCCAAGGTCCACCTCGTCCTGGACCGCTCGGCCTCCATGCGCCCGTACTACAAGGACGGCTCCGCCCAGGCCCTCGGCGAGCAGGCCCTCGCCCTCGCCGCCCACCTGGACCCCGAGGCCACCGTCCACGTCACGTTCTTCTCCACGGAACTGGACGGCACCGGCGAGCTGACCCTCGGCGCACACGAGAACACGATCGACGAGCTGCACGCGGGCCTCGGCCGCATGGGCCGTACGAGCTACCACGCCGCCGTCGAGGCGGTCCTCGCCCGGCACGCCGAGGAGCCCGCCGGCACCCCCGCGCTGGTGATCTTCCAGACGGACGGCGCCCCCGACGCGAAGACCCCGGCCACGCAGGCCCTCACGAACGCGGCGGCGAGCCACCCCGAGGTCTTCTTCTCCTTCGTCGCGTTCGGCGAGCACGAGAACAAGGCGTTCGACTACCTCCGCAAGCTGAAGACGGAGAACACCTCCTTCTTCCACGCGGGCCCCACCCCCCGCGAGCTCACCGACAAGGAGCTCTACGAGGGCGTACTGGCGACCTGGCGCCCGTAGGGGAGCCGCCGGAACGGCCGGGGCGGGCGGTCCGCGGGATTACCCCGCGCCGTCCGCCCCGAAACACATGTGAAGCCACCTTCTCCGGACCAGTAGGATTTCGACCATGGCGGCCACTGGATCCGAGAAGCAGGGGGCGAAGGCGTACTACGTCTCGACCCCCATCTACTACGTCAACGACGCTCCTCACCTGGGCCACGCCTACACGACCGTCGCAGGCGACGTGCTCACCCGCTGGCACCGTCAGCGCGGCGAGAAGGTGTGGTACCTCACCGGCACGGACGAGCACGGTCAGAAGATCATGCGCACGGCCGAGGCGAACGGGGTCACCCCGCAGGCCTGGGCCGACAAGCTCGTCACGGAGTCCTGGGAACCCCTGTGGGAGCACCTGGACATCGCGAACGACGACTTCATCCGCACCACGCAGAAGCGGCACACCGACCGCGTCCAGGAGTTCGTGCAGGACCTGTACGACAAGGGCGAGATCTACAAGGGCGGCTACGAGGGCCCGTACTGCGTGGGCTGCGAGGAGTACAAGCTCCCGGGCGAACTGCTCGACGGCGAGGGCGAGTTCGCGGGCCAGAAGCTGTGCCCGATCCACAAGAAGCCGGTGGAGATCCTCAGCGAGGAGAACTACTTCTTCCGCCTGAGCGAGTACACCGACAAGCTCCTCGCGTACTACGAGGCGAACCCGGGCTTCGTCCAGCCGGAGTCGGCGCGCAACGAGGTCGTGAACTTCGTCCGCCAGGGCCTCCAGGACCTCTCCATCTCCCGTTCGACGTTCGACTGGGGCATCCCGATCCCCTGGGACGAGAAGCACGTGATCTACGTGTGGGTCGACGCGCTGCTGAACTACGCGACGGCGGTCGGCTACAACGAGAACGAGCAGAAGTTCGAGGAGACGTTCCCGGCCGACGTGCATCTGGTCGGCAAGGACATCCTGCGCTTCCACGCGGTGATCTGGCCGGCGATGCTGATGGCGCAGGGGCTGCCGCTGCCGGGGAAGGTCGCGGCCAACGGCTGGCTGATGGTCGGCGGCGAGAAGATGTCGAAGTCGAACCTGACCGGCATCAAGCCGCAGGATCTGACCACGCACTTCGGCGTGGACGCCTACCGGTGGTACTTCCTGCGCGCGATCGCGTTCGGGCAGGACGGCAGCTTCTCGTGGGAGGACTTCTCCGCCCGCTACACCAGCGAGCTGGCGAACGACTACGGCAACCTGGCGTCCCGCGTGGCGGCGATGGTCGGCAAGTACTTCGGCGGCGAGCTGCCGGCGTCGGCGGCGGACGGCGAGGCGGAGGCGGCGGTCCGGGCCGGCCTGACGAAGGCGGTCGAGACGGCGGACCGCGCGATCGGCGAGGAACTGGACTTCCAGGGCGGCATCCTGGCGATCTTCGACTTCGTCAAGCAGGTCAACGGCTACCTCACGGAACAGGAGCCGTGGAAGGTCGCCAAGGACACCTCGCCGGAGGGCCAGGCCCGCCTGGCCACGATCCTCTACACCGCCGCGGAGTCCCTCCGCGCGGTGGCGGTCCTCCTGAACCCGATCATGCCGGACACGAGCCAGAAGCTCTGGGACTCCCTGGGCGCGGAACCGACCCTGGGCGCCCTCGCCGACCAGCACGTCCAGGAGTCCGCCGACTGGGGCCGCCTCCCGGCCGGCGCGACGATCACGAAGGGCGCGGTCCTCTTCCCCCGCCTGGAGGAAAAGCCGACGGCTTAAGAGAGCCGGGCGTTCACATCGCCCCCCTCGTTGAAGCAGAGCCGACGGAAAGGCCGGCCGAACTGTCAGGTTCGGCCGGCCTTTCCGTTCATCTGCCTCAGTCCTCGCTCTTCGAGCGGGAACGGTTCTTCACCCAGAGGCCGTACCCGGCCGCCGCCGCGATCACCAGGACGACGATTACCGTGACGAATGGAGCGACGCCGGCTTGCGAAAACATCGCATTCTCCTTGCCCAGGACTGACATTTCACGAATCGAGCACCACGCGAACCAGGTCGCCGAGGCAATCTACCCTATTTGAAGACCTTGAGGTAACCACCGACGTATCCGCGATAGTCACCCCAAACGCGCTGACGGCCGTCCCAACTGCTACCCGCACAGTCAGCCGTCCAGATTGTTTCGGTCTGAGCGTTGTCCGCGGGCTCCGCCGAAATCCACTCGTCAACCACCCCATGACTGAGTGAGCATCCGGGGATGTACTCATACGATTGGGCCGTGCCGGGCAAAACCTTGGTCGTGTCCTTGCCTCTTGTCTGGTAGTTCGTCGTCACTTTGGTCGCGGAAATCTTGATGCCGAGGACCTTGTCGGTGTTCGTGTGACTGGCCCACCGCGTCACCGTACTGGCCGCGGCCGACACCTGCCCCTCCGCAGCGGGAGTCTCGGTGACACCGTTCTCGCTCGTCACCTCGACCACCACATCGCCCTCGGCCAGCGCGATCCGCGCCTGCATCCCGGGCTCCGAGACCTG
Source organism: Streptomyces sp. NRRL F-6676 (assembly GCF_000725625.1). Lineage (GTDB taxonomy): Bacteria > Actinomycetota > Actinomycetes > Streptomycetales > Streptomycetaceae > Streptomyces. Next base: position 117,102 of record NZ_JOHS01000029.1, on the reverse strand, counting down.
ATCCGACACCTCGAATATCTGCTTGTAAATATCGGGATCGTTGATCAGCTTCACGAACCGCTCCTTTTCCTCACCGGAAAGAGCTTTGAACTGATCCAATGTCTGTGCAGCTTGCGCATCTCCCTGGTCGGAGCGCGCCGCCGTCGCCGCCTCGAACTCGGCGATCTGGACAGAAGCGACACTGTCCGCAGCCTGGGCCGAAGCTGGGGAATCAACCGCTCCCAGCCCTGCCAGCACGACGCCTACAGAAGCCGCTAATCCCCGTGCACCCGTGAAGCGCATGCGATACTTCCCCCTCATTCACGCCTGTCTCAGGACGCCATTGAGCGGCGGATACAGGACGCGATCGAGCGCCTCACCACTCTCCCCCGCCCCCGCACCGGCGCGCTCACCTTTGGCCTCGCGTTTCACTTATCGTGCACACAACAATCGCAATACGTCAAGGATGTTGATGTTCATTGAGGTTCTCCTGAGCATCGAAAAGGCGCCATATTGGCCACGCGAATTCGGCCAACTCATTCAGGTTCGATCGCCGGTCACGATCTCGACCCGGTCGCCCTCGGCACATACGTCGCCTTCTTCTGGCCGGGGAGAAGGCTGCGGGCGAAGCCGACGGTGTATCACGACACAGGGCGGACCGGTGCGATGCTGTGGCGGACGCCCGCCCCTGATTGGCGCAGGGGCGGGCGTCGTGGTGTTTCGGGGCCGGGTCAGTCAGCCGGCGCAGAGGGCGAAGGTGATCGTGTCGCCCTTCTTGACGGTCTCCGGTGCGTGCGGGGAGACGCCGATCACCGAGCCCGGCTTGCAGCCCTTGACGGCCTCCTTGGTGAACTCGGCCTTCGTCTGCATCTTGCTCATGTACGCCCTGACGTCCTGAGAGTTCCAGCCCTCGAAGTCGACCGGCACGGTGCCGCCCTTGGGGTGGTTGTACAGGACGGTGGTGGCATCGCTGCTGGTGGCCGTGCTGGTGGCCGCCGGGGTCGAGCTGTTGCCGCCGCCCGTGGCGGAGGTGGCCAGGGCCGTGCCCGTGCCCACCGCGATGAGGGCGGCGGCGACGGCGGCGACACCGAGGGTGCGCCGGCGCCGGGTACGGCGCAGGATGCGGGGCGCGTCGAACTCGGGGGCCTCGGCGGAGTCCGCGTACTGGTTCATGGCGTTCATCAGTTCCTCTTCGAAGGGTGTGCGGCCGCCGAAGGGCCGAGCGTCGTCGTACGAGGTCATCGGATTCCTTCCGTGTGCCGCTGTGGCGAAGGGGCGGAGAGCGTGGGGAACTGCTCCCTGAGCTTCTCGATCCCGCGCGCGAGCTGCGAGCGCACCGTGCTGGGCGATATGCCCAGGTCGTCCGCGATCTCGGCGTCGGAGAGGTCATGGAAGTACCGCAGCACCACGACCGTGCGCATCCGCATGGGCAGTAGCTGTAGTGCCCGCACCAACTGGTCCCGGTTGTCGACCCGTCCGAACTCGTCCCCCGGTGCGGCCTTGTCGCCGCTTCCCGGATCGGAGGTCGTGACGAGCCGGCGGAACCTGCGCCAGCGGTCATTGGCCAGGTTCACCATGATTCTCCGCACATAGAGGTCCGGAGCGTCCTTCTCCGCGATGACGCGCCATTTACGGCAGGCCCGCTCCAGAGTCTCCTGGACCAGATCCTCGGCCGCCTCACGGTCGCCCGTCAGGACGAGGGCACTCCGGAACAGCGCGGCCGACCTGGCGGCAACGAAAGCCTGGAAGTCCATCTCCACGCGCCCCTCCCTTCCTGTCACCCCTCCTCGACGGCCCGAAGGCACCATCTGCTGCACGGGGACACTGAGACGCGGGTCACAAGGGGCCGAACCCGTGACGGGCTACGGCTCGCGGCGCAGGTAACGGACAAGCCCACCAAGGGCGCCGGCCCCGACGACGAGCACGCGCCGGGGCTCGTCACTCTCGCGCAGGAGCAACGAGGCGTCGGCGTGGGCGACTTCCACGCATTCGTTGCCATCGCCCGGTCCCGAGAACGAGGACTTCTGCCACCTGGTGACAATGCCTCCACCAGTCACTTACGACTGCCCAGAGGGTCCGCCTGGAGATGGCGGAGCAGTCCGGTCAGCGCACGGGGCCCGACGGCAAGTATTCGCCGGGGCTCGTCGCTCTCACGCAGGAGCGTCTCGCCTTCCCCTTGGGCGAGTTCTACGCAGTTGGCTCCGTCGCTCCCGCTGGAGAAGGACGACTTCTGCCACTTGATCACTACTACAGCTCCTTCGCCAGGCGGTGTAGGTGGTCCCGGGACCGAGCGGGCTCCAGGGACACTGCCTCCACCTTACGGAAGAGTGTTCGCATGGACAGGAGCTGCGTCGCGTCATCGAAAAGGGCGGTCCCCTGGGGGGTGTCCCGCTGTGCCGTGTCCAGAGTCGGAACCCGACCGCCTACGTAGAGCAATTCGGCACTCGCCCCGGCGAAGCCGTCCACGTCGAATGGAATGACCCGTACGGCGACCTCGGGTGCTTCCGACCAATCCAGCACCGCGTCGAGTTGAGCCCGCGCCGTGCGGCGGTCGGCCACCCGTGTGCGTAGAACGGGCTCGTGGAGCACCGCCGTGTACGGCGTTGCTCCGAGGACGGCCTTGCGCCGCATCCGATGCTCCACTCTCACTTCGAGCTCGCTCTCGGAGAGTTCAGGTCGCCAGTAAGCGAACACAGCACGGGCGTACTCCTCGGTCTGAAGCAGTCCCGGAACGTGCGCGGTGGCGATCTCCCGCAGGGAGGTCGCGTGGTGCTGCAACTCCGCCAGGTCCGAGAACACCGGAGGCAGTACGGTCCGGTACTCCTCCCACCACCCACGTGTACGATCCGTCGCCATTTCCACAAGCCCGCCGACCAACTCCGCGTCCGCACACGCGTAGTGGTCCGCGAGCCTGCGCACCCGCTCCTCGCTGACACCGGCGATCCCGGCTTCCATCTGGCTCATCTGGGCGGAGGTCGAGCCAAGGAACTGCGCCACTTCCCGCGCGGTCATGCCTGCCGCCTCCCGCAGCCTGCGCAGTTCGGTTCCCAGACGCACCTGACGTGCGGTCGGCCGACTCCTCGGCGGCATTCGAGCCCCTCTTTCAACCTGCCGTACCGGTATCCCTCTTGTGGGGCCAGATTACGCAATCAGGTTGCTCAGGCAGAAATTAATGCCTTACCTTCAGTGACGCGACGCACACTCTGCGGCACGCCGGGACACCGGAAGCGCACCGCCCCGTCATGCCATGACGGCTGCGGCAGGCCACCCCCGCCGGCGCAGGCAATCACTCACCCCCTTCCCAACGGAGTTGCCCCATGCCCGAAAACGGGAACGCGAACGAGACCGCCGAACCCTGGGAGTACTCCCTCTCCATCCCCAACGACCTCCGTGCCGTCACGGTCAGCCGTCGCACCCTGCGGCTGATCCTCACGCTGCACGGGCTGATCAACCTCGTCGACACCGCGGAGCTGGTCGCAACGGAGTTGATCGGCAACGCCGTTCGGCACACGAAGGGCCCCGCGTCGCTTCGCGTGCGGTACGCCGGCGGCACCCTCCGCATCGGGGCCTGGGACACCGACCCCGAGCCCCCGGAACCCCCTGACGCCCCGGACCTGCCGCTCCTGGAGGACGGCCGCGGCCTGCTCCTCGTCCGCTCCTGCGCGGACCACTGGGGCTGGCACACCCTGTCCCGGTACGGCAACCGCGGCAAGTACGTCTGGGCCGAACTGACCACCGGCACCCCGATCGTCGCCTGAACTCCCACTCGCCCCCCGAACGGGTGAACGTCACCGTTCACCCGGGCGGCGCACCCCCAACCCACCTAGGTTGCACACATGGTCAGCTCATCCCAGCTCTTTCCCGAGCATCCGGACGCCCTCACCCCCGTCTTCACCGCGCTCGGCGTCCGGGCGCCCAGGAAGCCGACCGTCACGGCGCTCGTACCCGACGAGGCCGAGCTCCGCGAACTGGGCACCAGCGTCGACACGGTGCTGAAGGTCGAGTCCACCGACACGGACAGCCTCTTGCTCGCCCTCTCCTTCCAGAGCGAGCCGACCCCAGGCATCTCCGTGGGCTGGGCCCACTGGATTTCGTATCTGCACTTCAAGCACCGCCTGCCCCCGCTGCTGCTCGTGGTCTGCCGGAACCGGACGGTCGCGACCTGGGCAGCCGGCCCCTTCGAGCACCGGGTCGGGTCCTGGACGTCCGCGACCGTGAGTCCGCGGGTTATCGGACCGGACGACCTCCCCGGGGCGGGCACCGACGTGGAGATGGTGACGCGGCAGCCTCTTCTGGCTGCGCTCACCGCCCTCGTGCACAGTGAGAGCAAGGCAGGCGGCGCCATGCTGAACGCGCTGGCCAGAGGGCTCACGTCGTGCGGCGACACGGCCACCGCGCGGTACCTGTGCCAATTCGTGGAGGTCGGCTTGGCGGGCACGCCGACCCGGTGGCGGTGGCGAGGCTTGTTGGCCACGTCGGCCTCCGCGCCGTCGCAGACACCGAGCACGGTGTCCACCGCCCGTTGACGCGCCGCCCGCAGTTCTCCTCGGTGGCCCCGACCAATACGCGGTCGGAGCCACCGTCTTCTTGACCCCTCAAGCCGCTTCGTGAGCGGAGAGGGTGAGCCGGGCGTCGTCCCGGTCTATGGCGATGTTCAAGGAGGCGTCGAGTCCCTTGGCCAGCTTCGCCAGCAGGGGCAGGGTCGGTACGGTGTCCGAGCCCTCGATCCGGGAGATCTTCGCCTGGGTCAGGCCGCACCTGCGCGCCAGCTCGTCCTGCGAGAGCCCAAGGGCCTTGCGCCGGTCGTACACGACCTGGGCAAGGGCGATCGAGAGGCTGATCTCACGATCGAGCTCCTTGAGCTCCGGGGACCTGTCGTCCCGTTCCGTGAGCGCCTTGTCCCGGGCCAGCTTCCAGCGGCTGTGGTTCACACCCATTCCTCCTCGTCGACATCGCGCTCGAACACATCATGAGCCGGACCGTGCTCGGACTCACAGAGCTTCCTCGCCTGTTTCGCCCGGTCGACCTCCGCTTCCTCCCGCATCCTGGTCTTGCGGAACACGGTCAGCAGCACCACTGTGCGACGCGAAGTCAGCCAGTAGGTGATCCGAAAGGCCGTGCCGCCGATCGTCGGCCGCAGCTCACGTAACCCCTCGCCCAAGTGGCGGGCATGCGGTTCTCCCAGCACTGTCGGATCGTCAGCCAGCAACATCACCATGCGCTCGACCTTCCGGTAATGCCGTGCCGGCAAGGACTCCAGCCATGCACGCACCTCCGGCTCGATCTCGACGTCGTACAAATCATCCACTCCAGCCACGCTATATGTCGCCGACGACATATACAAACGCGTCGCTGTCAGATCAGCCCGCGAGGAATGTGGCCAGCGCCCCCGCCGTCTCCTCCGGCGCTTCGAGCTGCGGGTAGTGGCCCGTGCCCGGGGGCACCGTGAACGTGGCGTGGGGGCGGCGTTCGTGGAGGCGGGGGAGGACATGGGCGCCGCTCACCGGGTCGTCGGGGCCCCATACGAACAGGAGGGGGCCCTCGTACTGTTCGAGTGCCGTGACCCAGCGGTCGACGTGGACGCGGCGGTCGTCGATGTAGCGGAGCAGGCGCGGGGCCAGGCGCTGACCGTTCTCCTGGGCCACGGACGTCCACATGTCGTGCAGGACCTCGTCCGGCACGGGCCGGGACAGGATGCCGCGCAGACCGGCGGTGAATCTCCTTTCGTCGGTGAGGCGGGCCAGGAGCGGGCCGATGCGGCTGTGCAGCAGGCGTTGCAACAGGACCGGGCGGTGCAGGTCGGGGTAGAGGCCGCCGTTCAGCAGGGCGACGCGAGTGAGGCGGCCGGAGTCGCGCGCCAGCAGTTCCTGGGCGACCGCCGCGCCGTAGTCGTGGGCGACCAACATGGTCTCGCCGATCCCCAGTCGCTCCCAAAGGGTCTCGACCAGGTCGGCCTGCCCACGGACGGAGTACCGGTGGCGGTGTGGTTTCTCACTCTGCCCGAAGCCGAGCAGATCGAGTGTGGTGACCCGGCACCCGGCCGCCACCAGGTGCGGCACGGTCGCCGCCCAGTCGTGGGACGACGTGGGGAAGCCGTGGAGCAACGTCACCGGGCGCCCGGCACCGTCCTGCCGGACGAACAGGCGGTACCCGTTCACCTCCACCTGCCCGCCACCGGCGATCCAGTCGGCATATCTCATGCGTGGCTTCCTGACTCGGAGAAGGAGCAGCCGGCGGCCGGAGGTCCCGTGGCCGTCAGAGACACATCGTTCAGGAGCCGCGACGGTTCTTGATGGGTTCTTCATGGGTTCTTCATGGGTGGCGTTCTACCTTCGTCGCCGGTCGGCCGGGCCGTGACGGTGTGGAGGGGGTCGTGGGGATGGGTGCGCGGCGGTTCGGGGTGCGGGTCTGGGTCGCGGGGGTGGCGGTCGTGCTCGTCGCCGGGTGCGGTGGGGGCGGCGGGGATGACGGGGAGGTCGCCTCGGCCGGGGGCGGCAAGACCTCCGCCGGGGCCTCCAAGGACTCCTCCGGCGAGCTCGCCGACTACGTCGACGCCCAGCGCAAGTGGGTCGGCTGTCTGCGCAAGGCCGGGCTGGACGCGCCCGATCCCGACGCCCACGGCAAGGTCGACCTCGGTGACCAGTCCAAGTGGAAGCGCGACCCCAAGGCGCTCGATGCGCAGGAGAAGTGCGCCGACCTCAGCGTGCCCGTCCCGGACAGCGTCGAGAAGGCGCAGCAGCCCGAGCTGTCCAAGGACGAGATCCACAAGAACGAGAAGTACGCCACCTGCATGCAGGAGCACGGCGCCCCCGACTTCCCCGACACCGACGACAGCGGCCACTTCCGCGACGTCACCTGGGACTCGACCTCCGCCGGGGCCAAGCGCGCCACCCGCGAGTGCGCCTCGATCATCGGCGTCCCGGCCGACGCCCCCTCCGCCAAGGGCTGACGGGGCGGACGTCATGGAGCAGCTCACGAAGGACGGCGAAGGCGACGTCGATGCCGGGGGCGGTGCCTACGACGCTCCGCCCCGGCGGCGCAAGCCCCTGCTGATCGGCGCCGGTGTGCTCGTCGTCGCCGTCGTCAGTGTCGTCGGGGCGCTCGGGCTCGGCGGGGGCGGCGGTGCGGACGACGACGCCGCCGCGCCCGGGCGCAGCAGTCAGGTCGTCGCGGTCACCCGCGCCACCCTCACCGACCGCACCGAGATCGACGGACAGCTCGGCCACGGTCCCCAGGTGCCCTTCCCGGTCAAGGCCGAGGGCACGGTGACCTGGCTGCCGGCCACCGGCAGGACCGTACGGCGGGGGCAGCAGGTGCTGCGCGTGAACGACCGGCCGGTGGTGCTGCTGTACGGCAGTCTGCCGATGTACCGGGAGCTGGGGGTCCGGCAGCCGGCCGCCGGGACGGAGGACGCGCCCGCCTCTTCCGACGGCGCCAAGACCTCGCCCGCCTCTCCCGACGACGCCAAGGCCTCGCCCGCCGCTTCCCCCTCCGCCACCGCCCCGGCCGCCGACCCCGCCCCCCTGCACGGCATGGACGTCAAACAGTTCGAGTCGAACCTCAGTGCGCTCGGGTACTCCGGGTTCACCGTCGACGAGTCGTACACCACGCTCACCGCCAACGCCGTCAAACGCTGGCAGAAGGACCTGGGGCTGCCGCAGACCGGCCGCGTCGGCGCCGGTGACGTCGTCTACGCGCCCGGGCCCGTCCGTGTCTCCGGGACCAGCGCCCGCGTCGGGGACGCCGCCTCCGGCAACCCCGTCAGCTACACCAGCACCTCCCGCATGGTCACCGTCAGCGCCCCCGCCAACGACACCGACTGGGCCCGGCGCGGCAGCGAGGTCTCCGTCGAGCTGCCCGACGGGCACACGGTCACCGGCACCGTCGCCAGCCTCGGCTCGGTCGCCTCCTCGTCGTCCGGCGGGGCGGGGGACGACGGAGGGGCGACCGGCGGTGGCTCGGACGGGGGTTCGAGCGGCGGGGGCAGGGCCGCCACCGTCTCCGTCGTCATCACGTTCGACGACCAGGACGCCCTGGGCCGGTTGCAGAGCGGCCCGGTCACCGTCCGCCACACGGAGAAGCAACGCAAGAACGTGCTGACCGTCCCCGTCGCCGCGCTCACCGCGCTCGCCGAGGGCGGCTACGGGCTCGAACTCGCCGACGACGGGACGGAAAAGGGCACGAAGGAGGGCGGCCCCGGGGCCGGACGGTTCGTCGCCGTCAAGACCGGGCTGTTCGCCGGTGGGCGGGTCGAGGTCAGCGGGCCCGACGTGCACGAGGGCATGAAGGTGAGGATCCCCGAATGACGGCCCAGGGGTACCGGGGGTCCCCCGAGGCGGTCGTCGCGTTCGAGGGCGTCGCCAAGCGCTACCCGGGCGGTGTCACCGCCGTCACCGGTGTCGATCTGTCCGTGCGGTACGGCGAACTCGTGTGCCTCGTCGGCCCGTCCGGGTCGGGCAAGTCCACGATGCTGCATCTGATGGGCACCCTGGACCGGCCCTCCGCCGGCCGGATCGCGATCGACGGGTACGAGGTCGCCGGGCTGTCCGACCGCGAGCTGTCCGCGCTGCGGGCGCAGCGCATCGGGTTCGTCTTCCAGCAGTTCCACCTGGCCGTGGGGGTGCCCGTGCTCGACACCGTCGCCGACGGGCTGCTGTACGCCGGGGTCCCGGCGCGGGAGCGGCGGCGCCGGGCCGCGCGGGCGCTGGCCCGGGTCGGGCTCGACCACCGGCTCGGCCACCTTCCGCACCAGCTCTCCGGGGGTGAGCGGCAGCGCGCGGCGGTCGCCCGCGCGGTGATCGGCGAGCCGGCGCTGCTGCTCGCCGACGAGCCCACCGGCAACCTCGACTCGGCGTCCGGCGCCGCCGTCCTCGCCCTGCTGCGCGAGCTGCACACGGCGGGCACGACGGTCGTCGTCATCACCCACGACCGGGAGATGGCGCAGGAGTTCGACCGCCGGGTGGAGATGCGGGACGGGCGGATCGTCGCCGACAGCGCACACCCGGCTCCCGTGGGCACGGAGGCCGGGCGATGACGGCGCCGGAGAGAGGCGCGCTGCGCCCGGCCCGGCTGCGCCCCGCGGACTTCGTCCGGCTCGGCGGCACCGGCCTGCGCACCCGCCCGCTGCGCGTCTTCCTCTCCGCGCTCGGCATCGCCATCGGCGTCGCCGCGATGGTCGCCGTCGTCGGCATCTCCTCGTCCAGCCGGGCCGAGGTCGACCGCCGGCTCGACGCGCTCGGCACCAACATGCTGCGCGTCGCCCCCGGCCAGGCGCCGGACGGGACGACGACCCGGCTGCCGGCCGAGTCCGTGCCGATGATCCGGCGCATCGGGCCGGTCCAGCGGGTCGCGGCGACCGGCGTCCTCAAGGACGCGGCGGTGTATCGCAACCGGCACATCCCCGTCGGCCGCACCAGCAGCGTCCAGGTGGCCGCGGCCTGGTCCGGGCTGCTGCCCGCGGTCGGCGGCGAGCTGCGGACCGGGCGCTGGCTGACGGAGGCGACCGAGGAGTACCCGGCGGTCGTGCTCGGCGCGCAGGCGGCCCGCCGGCTCGACGTCTACACGCCCGGCACCCGGCTGTGGCTCGGCGGCCAGTGGTTCGCCCTGGTAGGCGTGCTCGACCCGGTGCCGCTCGCTCCGGAGATCGACGGCTCGGCCCTGGTCGGACGGCAGGCGGCGCGCACGTACCTGGGCTTCGACGGGCATCCGTCGACCGTGTACGTGCGGACCCGCGACGACCGGGTCGGCGCCGTGCGCGACGTCCTCGCAGCCACCGCCAACCCCGAGAAGCCGAGCGGGGTGCTGGTCTCCCGGCCCTCGGACGCGCTCGCCGCCCGTGAGGCCACGGAGTCGACGCTGACCGGGCTGCTGCTCGGCCTCGGCTCGGTGGCGCTGCTGGTGGGCGGGGTGGGGGTCGGCAACACCATGGTCATCTCGGTGCTGGAACGGCGGCCCGAGATCGGCCTGCGGCGCGCCCTGGGGGCGACCAGCGGGCAGATCCGGGGGCAGTTCGTGTCGGAGTCGCTGCTGCTGTCGGCGCTGGGCGGACTGGGCGGGACGGTCCTCGGCACGGCGATCACGGGGGTGTTCGCGTCGGTGCGGGGATGGCCGACGGAGGTGCCGGTGTGGGCGACGGGGGCGGGGCTCGGGGTGACGCTCCTGATCGGGGCGGTGGCGGGGCTGTACCCGGCGGTACGGGCGGGGCGCCTGGCCCCGACCCAGGCCCTGGCGGGGCCGTGACGCTGCGCTGACTCGGGGCGGGGGGCGCCTATTGGGTGGGGAGGTTCTGTGCGTGCGCGGGTGCGGGTGCGTCGTGGTTGTTCGCGCAGTTCCCCGCGCCCCTTAAGGGCGCGCCCGCAGCCCACAGTTACAAGGCACTGTCCGCCGCGGCCAGCGTCACCGTGAACGTCGTCCCCGTGCCCACCTCGCTCTCCACCTCCACCCTCCCCCCGTGGTCCCCCACGATCTGCCGGGCGATGGACAGGCCCAACCCGCTGCCCCCCGTCGCCCGCCCCCGTGCCGCGTCCGCACGCCAGAACCGGTCGAACAGATGGGGAAGCTGCTCCGCGGGGATGCCCTTGCCCGTGTCCGTCACCCGCAGCACCGCCGTCCCGTCCCGCCGCTCGGCGGAGAGCGTCACCGTGCCCCCGGCCGGGGTCGCCCGCAGGGCGTTGCCGACGAGGTTGCCGACGACCTGCCGCAGCCGGTCGGCGTCGGCGTGGACGTGCACCGGATACGGCACCCGCGTCCGCAGCGTCACCCCCGCGGCCTCCGCCTGCGCGGCGTGCGCGGTGCGGGCCGCCTCCAGGAGGTCGCCGAGGCCGACGTCGGCGCGGTGGTAGGTGAGCGCGCCCGCCTCGGCCAGCGCCAGGTCCTGGAGGTCGTCGACGATGCGCTGCTGGAGCAGCGCCTCCTCGTGCAGGGAGTCGAGCAGTTCGGGCGAGGCGTCGACGACGCCGTCGCGCAGCGCCTCCAGATAGCCGCGCAGATTGGCCAGCGGGGTGCGCAGTTCGTGGGCGATGTCGCCGGTGAGCCGCCGTTGGCGTTCCTCGGCGGATTGCAGGGACTCGGCCATGCGGTTGAAGGCCCGGCCGAGCTCGGCGATCTCGTCCCGCCCGGAGACGGGCACCCGGCGCGCGAGTTCGCCCTCGCCGAGCCCCCGGGCGGCCGAGGTCAGGGCGCGCACCGGGCGCAGTACGGCCCGGCTGAGCAGCAGCGCGCCGAGGACGGCGACGAGGGCGACGCCCGCGGCGACGGCCACGGTGGGCGCGGCGGCGAGCCCGGCGGGCGCCTCGCCGCGGAAGCCGAGGGCGACCTGGAGGCGGGGCGGGGCGAGCGTGGCCGTCCGCTCGGTGAAGACGCGGCGCAGACAGTCGGTGAACCGTTTGTCCGTGGACTCGTCGGCGCAGGGGGTCAGGGCCTCGTGGTCCTGGCCGGCGTGCGGGTCGGCGCCGGGGTCCGGGGCGGCGCAGCTGGCCGGGGGCCGGTCGGCGGTGATCCGGGGGAGGCCGAGGGCGTCGGGGCGGGCGGTGACGGTGGCGCCGGCCCGGGTGAGGCAGGCGGCGTAGGCGACGGCGGAGCGGTACTCGGCGAGCGCGGTCACCGTCCGTTTGACCGAGGCGCGCCGCACCGGTCCGGCGGGTATCCGCAGCCGGGGCCGGGGGTCGACGACGACCGGCGGCTGCCCGCCGGGCTCGCGCGGGGTGCGGCCGGTGAGGGCGTCGGAGTCGGCGAGGAGCACGTCGTTGTCGGTGACGACGCGGATGCGCTGCCCGGTGTCCTTGGCCAGCGTGCGCACGGTGGGGGAGACGCCGTCCCAGGTCCCGTGCGTGAATCCGTAACTCCGGAGCGCCTCGGTGATCCGGCTGACGTCCTGCCGGCCGGCCGCCACCGACTCCTTGACCTGGCTGGTGGCCTGGCGCAGCGTCAGCCAGGCGGTCGCCCCGGTGGCGGTGAGCGCGATCAGCGCCAGCAGCGCGAGCACGCGCAGCCGGAAGCTCACGGTGCCTCCCCGGCGGTACGGGGCCCGGGCCCCGCCGCCGGTTCCGGGGTCAGCCGGTAGCCGCGCCCGTACACCGTCTCGACGTGCCGGGCGCCCCCGCTCCCGCCGCCCTCGTCCAGCTTGCGGCGCAGGTTCCGCACATGGGCGTCGACCGTGCGCTCCAGTACCTGCTGGTCGAAGCCGAAGACGCGGTCGATGATCTGGGCGCGGGTGAAGACGCGGCCCGGCTCGGCCGCGAGGAGGGCCAGGATCGCGAACTCCTTGCCGGTGAGCGGCACCGGCGCGCCCGCCGCCGTCACCTCGAAGCGGGCGGTGTCGATCACCAGGTCGCCCACGGTGAGGACCGGTGGCCGCTCCCCCTCCGCGGGCCGCGCCCGGCGCAGCAGCGCCCGTACCCGGGCGGTGAGTTCGCGGGGGCTGTACGGCTTGGTCAGATAGTCGTCGGCGCCCAGGTCGAGGCCGAGGAGCAGATCCTCCTCGGTGCTGCGCGCGGTCAGCAGCAGGATCGGCACCCGGGACTCCGCGCGCAGGACGCGGCAGACATCGAGCCCGTCGACGTGCGGCATCATCACGTCGAGGACGAGCAGGTCGGGCCGGGAGGCGCGGGCGCGGTCGATCGCGGAGCGTCCGTCGGCCACGACCTGTACGTCGTGGCCCTCCCGCTCCAGGTAGATGCGGATCAGTTGCGCCTGTTTCACGTCGTCCTCGGCGACGAGTATGCGAGCGGGCAACGCGACTCCTTCGACGGCCATTCCACGGGGATTCCACAACGTACCAGAAGGGGAATTCCGGAATCCGTGAATCCAGGTAGGCGGGGAGGCTCATATTTCCGGACACGCAACGGCAAGAAACAGACATCCCGTGCCGGAATCATTTCTTCAGCACGTTCGGTGTCGAATCGTAACGGCTGCAACAAGGACAGAAGAAACAACAGAGGAAACGACAGAAGAAAAACGACGATGGGGGAACAATGAAGCGTCGATTCGCAGTCGTTCTGCCGACCCTCGTGGCCGTGGCCGCGAGCCTGCCGATCGCTCTGGCCACCACGCCGGCATCGGCCGCCGCGTCCTGCGGCAAGACGGTCTCCGACAAGGACGGCAGTGCCTGGAACAAGACGGCCGACGGGGCCAACGAGCGCAGCGGCTCCAGCACCGGTTGTGCGATCAACGGGATCGCCTACAACACGCAGCGGCTGGACTACCACTGCTTCACCATCGCGGGCGACTACACCTGGACGTACCTGCGCAACGACAGCACGGGTGTGTACGGCTGGGTCCGCGACGACCTGCTGAGCGACTACGGCAGCGGGGTGTACTGCGGCTTCTGACGCCGCGGCAGGGAAACGGAACGGGCATGAAGAAGGGGCGGTCCGGCCGGACCGCCCCTTCGCCGCGTGCGCCTCCGCGCGGTTTCCCGCGCGGAGGAAAAGCGGAATTGCGCGTTACCGCAGCACGCCGCGGAATTACTTGGGCTGCGGCTTGCGCACCGTCAGATGCAGTTCCCGCAGCCGGGCCTCCTCCAGCTCCGTCGGCGCGCCCATCATCAGGTCCTGGGCGTTGCCGTTGAGCGGGAAGGCGATGGTCTCGCGGATGTTCGGCTCGTCGGCGAGCAGCATGACGATGCGGTCCACGCCCGGGGCGATGCCACCGTGCGGCGGGGCGCCGAAGCGCAGCGCGCGCAGCATCCCCGCGAACTCGCGCTCCACCGTCTCGTGGTCGTAGCCGGCGATCTCGAACGCCTTGAGCATGATGTCCGGCTCGTGGTTCCGGATCGCGCCGGAGGACAGCTCGACGCCGTTGCAGACGATGTCGTACTGCCAGGCGAGGATGTCCAGCGGGTCCTGGTTCTCCAGGGCGTCCATGCCGCCCTGCGGCATCGAGAACGGGTTGTGCGAGAAGTCGATCTTCCCGGTCTCCTCGTCCTTCTCGTACATCGGGAAGTCGACGATCCAGCAGAACCGGAAGACGTTCTCCTCGAACTGCCCGGCGCGCTTGGCGGCCTCGACCCGCACCGCGCCCATGATCTTGGAGACCTCGTCGTACTCGCCCGCGCCGAAGAACACCGCGTGTCCGGCGGCCAGCGACAGCCGCTTGGTCAGCTCGGCGACGTTCTCCTCGGTGAGGAACTTGGCGATCGGGCCGGTCAGCGAGCCGTCCTCGGCGACGCGCACCCAGGCCAGGCCCTTCGCGCCCTGCTCGACCGCGTACTCGCCGAGCTGGTCGAAGAACCTGCGGGGCTGGGCGGCGACGTCCGGCACGGGCAGCGCGCGCACGTGCTTGCCGGCGAACGCCTTGAACTCCGAGCCCGCGAAGACGTCGGTGAGGTCGACCAGCTCCAGCTTGGCCCGCAGGTCCGGCTTGTCCGAGCCGTACTTCGCCATCGCCTCGCGGAACGGGATGCGCGGGAACGGCGAGGTGACGTGCCGGCCGCCGCCGAACTCCTCGAAGAGGTCCGTCATCAGCTTCTCGATGGGCTGGAAGACGTCCTCCTGCTCGACGAAGCTCATCTCCACGTCGAGCTGGTAGAACTCGCCCGGCGAACGGTCCGCGCGGGCGTCCTCGTCGCGGAAGCAGGGCGCGATCTGGAAGTAGCGGTCGAAGCCGGAGATCATCAGCAGCTGCTTGAACTGCTGCGGCGCCTGGGGCAGGGCGTAGAACTTGCCCGGGTTGAGGCGGGAGGGCACGACGAAGTCGCGGGCGCCCTCGGGGGAGGTGGCGGTGAGGATCGGCGTCGCCATCTCGTTGAAGTTCATCGCGGCCATCTTGTGCCGGATGGCGGAGATGACCGACGTGCGCAGCAGGATGTTGCGGTGCATGCGCTCGCGCCGCAGGTCGAGGAAGCGGTACTCCAGACGCCGCTCCTCGTTGACCCCGTCCTCGGTGTTGATCGTGAACGGCAGCGGGGCGGCGGCGCCGAGCAGCTCGACCTCGCCCACCTCGACCTCGACCTCGCCGGTCGGCAGGTCGGTGTTGACGTTCTCGGTGCCGCGCGAGACGACCTTGCCGTCGACCCGGACGGTGGACTCCTTGGACAGCTTGTCCAGGGTCTCGTAGGCGGGGGTGCCGGGGCGGGCCACCAGCTGGGTGATGCCGTAGTGATCGCGCAGATCGATGAAGAGGATGCCGCCCAGGTCGCGCCGATTGTGCAGCCAGCCACTCAGCCGGACGTCGGAGCCGACGTCAGAGGCGCGGAGCTCGCCGCAGGTGTGGGACCTGTACCGATGCATCGTCGTTCATCCAGCCTTCGCGGATCGGGGTCTGTGACGCGTCCCTGCCCCTCGGTCTTCGCCGTGGGCGCACGGTGCATGTTTCACGTGAAACACCCCCAGCGTACCGGGCACCCGAAGCCCGCTCTCCCCCATTCCCGCGCGGGAGCACGGGCCCGGCAGCGGTGGCAGCGTCCGATCACTCGTTCCTACAGTGGGACAATGCGCACTGGTGAGCCCCTGCCCGCCGTGGGGGAGGTCCTGGCCTCCCTCGCCACCGGGCTGTGGCGCTGGGACGAGGACGAGCGCCTCGTCATCCTGGACGCCGAGGCCGCGCGGCTGGTCGGGCTGCCCGCGGAGCCGACCATGCTCGGCGAGGCCGGGATGCGGGCGCGCTTCCACCCGGTGGACTGGAGCGAGGTGGACGCCGTCGTCCAGCTCGCCCTCAGCGAGGGCACCATCGCCGAGATGCGGCTGAGGGTCATGGACGAGCACGGCAGGGTCCTGCGCGTCGTCCGCAGCCGCTCCCGTCCCTCCCTGGACCCGGCCACCGGCGAGTACCGCCTGGTCGGCACCATGCAGGAGGTCACCGAACCCGGGCCGGGCGCCGTCGTGCGCACCTCCGTCACCGGCGACTGGCGCCGCTCGCGCGAGGCGTTCCTGCTGGACGCCGGGCGCGCGCTCGCCGAGGCCCGCTCCACCCAGGAGGTGCTGCGGGTGGCGGCGGGGCTGTCGATGCCCGGCTTCACCCCGGACGGGCAGGCCGTCTTCGGCGTGCAGGGCGACCACCTCACCGTCGTCGGCCACCACGGGCAGTCCCCGGGCGACGAGAGCCCCTTCGTCGACATGCCGCTCGCCACCGACTACCCGGCCACCGAGGTGGTGCGCACCGGCCGCGCCGTCTATCTCTCCTCGCCCGCCGAGTACAAGGCCCGCTACCCCGCCTCCTGGCCGCTCGCCGCCCACTTCAACCGCCAGTCCTGGGCGTTCCTGCCGCTCACCGTCGCGGGCAGGACGATGGGCACCTGGATGGCGGGGTTCACCTACCCCGTCACCTTCACCCCCGACGAGCGCTCGGTGCTCACCACGGTGGCCCGGATGCTCGCCCAGGCGCTGTCCCGCGCGGAGGTCGCCGAGTCGGAGCGGGAGCTGACGGAGGGGCTTCAGCGCTCGATGCTCCCCCGGCTCGGCCCGCAGATCCCCGGCATGAAGATCGCCGCCCGCTATGTGCCGACCGGCGGCGGGCTCCAGGTCGGCGGCGACTGGTACGACATGATCCCGCTGCCCGGCGGCGGGGGCCGGTTCGCGCTGGTCATGGGCGACGTCCAGGGCCACGACGTACGGGCGGCGGGGCTCATGGGCCAGCTCCGCATCGCACTGCGCGCCTACGCCTCCGAGGGCCACCGCCCCGACGCCGTCCTCACCCGCGCCTCGCGGTTCCTGCACGGCATGACGTACGGCGACGACGGCTCCGACCTGCGCTTCGCGACCTGTCTGTACGTCGAGGTGGACCCGGCGACCGGGATGCTGGAGATCGCCCGGGCCGGCCACCCGGACCCCGCGATCCGCATGGCCGACCGCACGGTACTGCTGCGGCCGACCTCGGGCGGGCTGCCGCTCGGCATCGACCCGGACGCCGACTACCCGACCACCCGGCTGGTCCTGGAGCCCGGCGAGACCATGCTGATCTGCACGGACGGCCTGATCGAGACCGGCGGACACGACCTGGACACGGGGTGGCGGCGCATCCGCCGCATCCTGGAGGAGCACGACGGCGACATGGAGGAGCTGGCCGACGCGCTGGTGCAGGGCGTGCACGGGCCCTCCTCCCACCACGCCACCGGCCCGCTGGCCGACCGGCGCGAGGACGACATCGCGGTCCTGCTGCTGTGCCGGCTGGGCCCGGGCTGCGGCTGCCACGACACGGGCGGCGCGGACGGCTCGCGGCCGACGGTGCGGCGGGCGGTGCTGGCCGTCGCCCAGACCGAGCCGGAGCGGATCGCCGGGGCCCGGCAGCAGCTGCGCGAGCTGCTGCACGACTGGGCCTCGGCGGACCAGGTCGACTCGGCGGTGCTGCTGCTCTCCGAGATGCTGACGAACGTGCTCGTGCACACGGACGCGGACGCGCTGCTGGTCGCCGAGGTCGCCGGCCGGGGCCGGGCCGACGGCCGCACAGTGCGCGTCGAGGTCACCGACGTGAGCGATGACCTGCCGCACAAGCGGGACCCGGGGGAGCTGGCGTCCTCCGGGCGGGGGCTGGTGCTGATGGAGTTCCTCGCGGACGGGTGGGGGGTCGATCCGCGGGGGGAGGGGAAGACGATCTGGTTCGAGTTGCGGGAGCGGCCGGATCCGGCGTAGCCGGACCGACCGCCGTACCTACTCCTGTCTCTCCCGTACCTCGTGTGCCGCGCCGAACGCCGCTGCCGTGAGCGGGACCGCCAGGAGCATGCCGAGGATGCCGGCCACCGACGCGCCGGCGGCGAGGGCCACCAGGACCACCGCCGGGTGCATCCGCACCGTACGGCTCTGGATCACCGGCTGGAGCACATGCCCCTCGATGAGCTGCACGGCGACGATCACCCCGAGCGCCCACACCGCCACCGCGAACCCCCGGTCGGCGAAGGCCACGAGCACCGCCACCGCGCCGGAGAGGAACGCCCCCAGATACGGGATGTACGCGCCCACGAACACCAGCGCGCCCAGGCCCACCGCGCCCGGCACCCGCAGTCCGAGGAGCCCGGCGGTGATGAGGGCCGCGTCGATCAGCGCGATGATCGTGGTCCCCCGCATGAACCCCTCCACCGCGACGAAGGCCCGCCGTGCCACCGCCTCCACGGTGTCGGCGCTGTCGTACGGGGAGAGCGCGCGCAGCCCCCGTACGGCGCGGTCGGCGTCGCGCAGGAAGAAGAAGACGAGCAGCAGCGCGAGGATGGCCGTGGCGATGGTCTCGCCGACGTAGCTGACCCCGGTGACGACGCTGGAGACCGCGCTGCCGCTGAACCTGCCGAGCAGCTTGCGCGCCTCGTCGGCGAGCGAGTCCACGGAGGCCCCGGACGACCCGAAGTGCCCGGCGACGTCCTGCGCGGCCTTGCGGACGGAGTCGATGATCTGGGCGCCGTTGTCGATCAGCGCGGAGACGACGATGTAGAGCGCGCCGCCCACCACGGCGACGACGGCGACGCAGGTCACGAAGGCGGACAGCGACCGGTGCACGCCCACCTTGACCAGCCGCCGGTGCAGCGGCGCGAGCAGTGCCGCGCCCAGCAGGGCGAGCAGCACGGGGACGACGGCCGGGCGGAACACCGCGCACAGCTCCACCACCACCCAGCCGACCCCGGCGACGAGCAGCGCCACGACGCACCAGGCGGCGAGCCGTCGCACGGAGTCCGGGAGCACCTGCACGCCCCCAGCCGATCACGCGGCCGACGGCCCTGCCCGCCCGGACACCCGCCCGGGTGACCGGGGGGAAACACGAGGGAGGGGGCGGTTCCGCCGGAACCGCCCCCTCCCTCACTCCCGCGTGCCCGCTACTCCCCGGCCGGGCCCTGCTCGGTCATCCCGTGGACCGCCGGGACCGTGCCCAGGCGGCCCTTCTGGAAGTCCTCGAACGCCTGCTGGAGCTCCTCGCGGGTGTTCATGACGAACGGCCCGTAGTGCGCCATCGGCTCCCGGATCGGACGGCCGCCGAGGAGCAGGACCTCCAGGTCGGGGGTGTTCGAGTCCTGCCGCTCGTCGGCGCGGACGGTCAGCGCGGAACCCGCGCCGAAGACCGCGGTCTGCCCGACGTGCACCGGACGCCGGTCGGTGCCGACGCTGCCGCGTCCGGCCAGGACGTACGCCAGTCCGTTGAACTCCTCCCGCCAGGGCAGGGTGACCTCGGCGCCCGGCGCGACCGTGGCGTGGACGAGGGTGATCGGGGTGTGGGTGGCGCCGGGGCCCTCGTGCCCGTCCAGCTCACCGGCGATGACGCGGAGCAGCGCGCCGCCGTCGGGGGTGGTGAGCAACCGCACCTGGCCGCCACGGATGTCCTGGTAGCGCGGGGCCATCATCTTGTCGGCGGCCGGGAGGTTGACCCACAGTTGGATGCCGTGGAAGAGACCGCCCGAGACGACCAGGGACTCCGGCGGCGCCTCGATGTGCAGGAGGCCGGAGCCGGCCGTCATCCACTGGGTGTCGCCGTTGGTGATGGTGCCGCCACCGCCGTGGCTGTCCTGGTGGTCGAAGGTGCCGTCGATGATGTAGGTGACGGTCTCGAAGCCGCGGTGGGGGTGCCAGGGCGTGCCCTTCGGCTCGCCCGGTGCGTAGTCCACCTCACCCATCTGGTCCATCATGATGAACGGGTCGAGATGGCGGTAGTTGATCCCGGCGAACGCGCGGCGGACCGGGAAGCCCTCCCCTTCGAAGCCGCTGGGCGCGGTCGTCACGGCGAGCACGGGGCGGGCCACCGCGTCGGCCGGTGCGCCCACCCGCGGAAGGGTGAGCGGGTTCTCGACGGTCACTGCTGGCATGGTCGGTACCTCCTTGTGCTCGAAGTCTAGTTGAACGTTGAACTTCCTGCCACCCGGAACGCGGAAAGCCCGGAGGGCATTCCCTCCGGGCTCCGTGTTCTCGGGGCGATCCGCCGGCCGCCCGCGCGGTGACGGCGTCGAGACCGCCCAGCCGCCCGCGCGGCAATGGTGTCCAGCCGTCCGCGCGGCAATGGCGTCCAGCCGTCTGGGCGGCAATGGCGTCTAGCCGTCTGCGCGGCAATGGCGTCTAGCCATACATCCGCCGCATCGCGAACTCGACCATCTGCTCGACCGACTTCGCGTCGAACACCATCCGGTGCTCGCCCTCCATGTCGAGGACGAAGCCGTACCCGGTCGGCAGCAGGTCGATCACCTCGGCGCCGGTGATCACGAAGTACTTGGACTCCTTGCCCGCGTACCGCCGCAGCTCCTTGAGCGAGGTGAACATCGGGATCACGGGCTGCTGGGTGTTGTGCAGCGCGAGGAAGCCGGGGTTGTCGCCGCGCGGGCAGTACACCTTGGACGTGGCGAAGATCTGCTGGAAGTCCTCGGCGGTCACCTGGCCGGTGGTGAACGCGCGGACCGCCTCGGCGAGCGAGGGCGGCGACGGCTCGGGGTACAGCGGCGGCGTCTGGCCGTAGCCGCCGGGCATCTGACCGCCGGACATCTGGCCCCCCGGCATCGGTCCCGGGATGTCCTGCGGCGAGGCGTACTGCTGCGCACCGGTGTTCTGGTAGCCGTACATGCCCCACAGCGTAATGGGCGCCCCCGCCCCGCGAACCGGGGAACGGACAGGAACGGGCGGAGAGGGGTCGGCCACACCACGGGTTCGGGGGTTGCTTCTTATTACCGACGGGTAGCATCATCGGAGCTACTTATTGGTACGTGAAGCAACCGCGAGGAGTCCGCACCTCGCCGATCCCGCAACGGAGCCGTCGCCATGGGCCACTACAAGCCGAATCTCCGCGACATCGAGTTCAACCTCTTCGAGGTGCTCGGCCGCGACAAGCTGTACGGGACCGGCCCGTTCGCGGAGATGGACGCCGACACCGCCCGCAGCATCCTCGAGGAGCTGACCCGCCTCGCGGAGAACGAGCTCGCCGAGTCCTTCGCCGACGCCGACCGCAACCCCCCGGTCTTCGACCCGGAGACCAACACCGCGCCCCTGCCCGAGTCGTTCAAGAAGAGCTACCGCGCCTTCATGGACTCCGAGTACTGGCGGCTCGGCCTGCCCGAGGAGATCGGCGGCACCACCGCCCCGCCGTCCCTGATCTGGGCCTACGCGGAGCTGATCCTCGGCGCCAACCCGGCGATCTGGATGTACTCCTCCGGTCCCGCCTTCGCCCGCATCCTCTTCGAGGAGGGCACCGAGCAGCAGAAGAAGCTCGCCAAGATCGCCGTCGACAAGCAGTGGGGCTCCACCATGGTCCTCACCGAGCCGGACGCCGGCTCGGACGTGGGCGCCGGCCGCACCCGGGCGGTCCAGCAGGAGGACGGCTCCTGGCACATCGAGGGCGTGAAGCGGTTCATCACCTCCGGTGAGCACGACATGGAGGAGAACATCCTCCACTACGTCCTCGCCCGCCCCGAGGGCGCCGGCCCCGGCACCAAGGGCCTCTCCCTCTTCCTCGTCCCGAAGTACCTGTTCGACTTCGAGACCGGCGAGCTGGGCGAGCGCAACGGCGTCTACGCCACCAACGTCGAGCACAAGATGGGCCTGAAGGCGTCCAACACCTGCGAGATGACCTTCGGCGACCGCCACCCCGCCAAGGGCTGGCTGATCGGCGACAAGCACGACGGCATCCGCCAGATGTTCCGCATCATCGAGTTCGCCCGCATGATGGTCGGCACGAAGGCGATCTCCACGCTCTCCACCGGCTACCTCAACGCGCTGGAGTACGCCAAGGAGCGCGTGCAGGGCCCGGACCTGGCCAACTTCATGGACAAGACCGCGCCCAAGGTCACCATCACCCACCACCCCGACGTCCGCCGCTCGCTCATGACGCAGAAGGCGTACGCGGAGGGCATGCGCGCGCTGGTCATGTACACCGCCTCCGTGCAGGACGCGATCGCCGTCAAGGAGGCCGAGGGCGAGGACGCCACCGCCGAGCACGCCCTGAACGACCTGCTCCTGCCGATCGTCAAGGGCTACGGCTCCGAGAAGGGCTACGAGCAGCTCGCCCAGTCGCTCCAGACCTTCGGCGGCTCCGGGTTCCTCCAGGAGTACCCGATCGAGCAGTACATCCGCGACGCCAAGATCGACACCCTGTACGAGGGCACCACCGCGATCCAGGGCCAGGACTTCTTCTTCCGGAAGATCGTCCGCAACCAGGGCGCGGCGCTGAACTCGCTCGCCGGGGACATCAAGAAGTTCCTGGAACTGGGCACCGGCGGCGAGGAGCTGGCGGGCGCCCGCGAGCACCTGGCCAAGGCCGCCGTCGAGCTGGAGTCGGTCGTCGGCCTGATGCTCACCGACCTCGCCGCCACCGAGCAGGACACCAGGAACATCTACAAGGTGGGCCTCAACACCACCCGCCTGCTGCTCGCCTCCGGCGACGTGATCGTCGGCCATCTGCTGCTCAAGGGGGCCGCGGTCGCCGTCGAGAAGCTGGAGACCGCCTCCGCCAGGGACCGGGCCTTCTACCAGGGCAAGATCGCGGCAGCGAAGTTCTTCGCCGCCAACGTGCTGCCCGGTGTGACCCTGGCCCGCAAGCTGGCCTCCGGCGTCGACCTGGACCTCATGGAGCTGGACGAGTCCGCTTTCTGACGGACCGTCCGCAGCAGGCGGCGACCGCGCTACGCGGGTAACTTCGCCCCGGTCCGTCCGGGGTCCGCACGGCCCGGCCTGTCCGACCTCCACACCGTCCTCACCAGGGCCCGCTCCCGATCCCCGGGAGCGGGCCCTTCGCCGTCGTTAAGGTGAACCCATGCGCACATCCCCCAGCTTCGACCGCGGCCACACCGACGACCTGATGTCCTTCGTGACGGCGAGCCCGTCGCCGTACCACGCGGTGGCGAGCGCCGCCGAGCGGCTGGAGAAGGCCGGATTCCGGCAGGTCGCCGAGACGGACGCCTGGGACGCGGAGACCCCGGCGGCGTCCCCCGCCGGCACCGGCGGCCGTTACGTGCTGCGCGGCGGCGCGCTGATCGCCTGGTACGTGCCCGAGGGTGCCACCCCCCACACCCCCTTCCGCATCCTCGGCGCCCACACCGACTCCCCCAACCTGCGGGTCAAGCCGCTCCCCGACAGCGGCGCGCACGGCTGGCGGCAGATCGCCGTCGAGATCTACGGCGGCCCGCTGATGAACTCCTGGCTCGACCGCGACCTGGGACTCGCCGGACGCGTCTTCCTGCGGGACGGCTCCACCCGCCTCGTCGACGTCGACCGGCCGCTGCTGCGCGTCCCCCAGCTCGCCATCCACCTGGACCGTTCCGTCAGCTCCGACGGCCTCCAGCTCGACAAGCAGCGCCACCTCCAGCCCGTGTGGGGGCTCGGCACCGACGTGCGCGACGGCGACCTGATCGCCTTCCTGGAGCACGAGCTGGAGCTCTCCGCCGGCGAGGTCACCGGCTGGGACCTGATGACGCATCCCGTGGAACCGCCCGCCTACCTCGGCCGCGACCGCGAACTGCTCGCCTCCCCCCGCCTGGACAACCTCCTCTCCGTGCACGCGGGCGTCGCCGCGCTGACCGCCGCCGCGGCCTCCCCGGAGAACCTCACCTCCATTCCCGTCCTCGCCGCCTTCGACCACGAGGAGACCGGCTCCCAGTCCGACACCGGCGCCGACGGACCGCTGCTCGGCTCCGTCCTGGAGCGCTCCGTGCTCGCCCGGGGCGGCTCCTACGAGGACCGGGCGCGCGCCCTGGCCGCGACGATCTGCCTCTCCTCCGACGTCGGCCACGCCGTCCACCCCAACTACGCCGAGCGGCACGACCCCACGCACCACCCCCGGGCCGGCGGCGGGCCGATCCTCAAGGTCAACGCCAACAACCGCTACGCCACCGACGGTTCGGGCCGGGCCGTGTTCGCGGCGGCCTGCGAGAAGGCCGGCGTCCCCTTCCAGTCCTTCGTCTCGAACAACTCCATGCCGTGCGGCACGACCATCGGCCCCATCACGGCCGCCCGCCACGGCATCCGGACCGTGGACATCGGCGTCGCCATCCTCTCCATGCACAGCGCCCGCGAACTGTGCGCCGCCGCCGACCCCTACCTGCTGGCAAGCGCCCTGACGGCGTTTCTGGAGGACTGAGCCGCCGCGCCCGGCCCAGGGCCCGGCCCGAGGCCCCGTCCCCACGCCCCGTCAGAACCCCTCCACCGGCTCCCGTTTCCGCCCCCTCGCGGCGGGCGGGAGCCGGGGTTCCGCATGCCGGTGCGCCCCGGGGGTACCCGAACGGGGCCGGAGATTCCGGCACGACAGGGAGGGCAATCTCATGGGCCTGGGCGGATGCATCATCCTCATCGCCGTGGGGGCCATACTCACGTTCGCGACCGACTGGCACATGAACGGTGTCAACCTCGACCTCGTCGGACTCATCTTCATGATCGTCGGACTGATCGGGGTCACCACGTTCAGCAGCATCGCCAGGCGCCGCCGCGTCATGGTGCCGCCCACGACGACGGTCGTCGAGGAGGAACGGCACCACCACCATCACACCGGCGACGGCTACAGCGACGGGTACGGGGTCTGACGGCCGCCGGGCCCCCCGTGCCCGCCGCACCCGCCGCGTGCGCCGCTCGCGGCGCTCAGCCGGTCCCGGCGGTGTCCATCCCCGCCAGCACCAGCGGCAGCCGGTCCGCGCCGCCCTCGGTGACGCGCACCGGAACGCCCCAGTCCTGCTGGTGGACGTGGCACGCCGGGTACTCGTTCGCGGAATCGTCGTCGCAGGACGCGGCCATCGCCGAGACGTGCAGCACGCCCTCGGGTATGGAGGGGTCCAGCTCCAGCGTGCGGGCCAGCTCCGTGCCCGCGCCCTCGCCCGCCCGCAGCAGCTCGGGCGGCGTCGAGGAGACCAGCAGCCTGGTCGACGGGCCGTAGCGCGTGTCCAGCTTCTGGCCGGCCGGCGCCTGGAAGATCACGTCGAGGCGCAGCGCGCCGGACGCCACCTCCGTCGCCGCCCGCTGGGTGCGGTGCGCCACCGCGTCCACCCGGACCGCCTCCTCGGGCAGCCGCAGCCGGGTCAGCCGGTGCCGGGCCGACTCCACGACCACGATGTCCTCGCCAACGACCACCGCGTCGCTGGGCTCGCGCAGATCCGTGGCGAGCGTGGTGACCTCGCCGGTCGCCGGGTCGTAGCGGCGCAGCGCGTGGTTGTAGGTGTCGCTGACCGCCACCGAGCCGTCCGGCAGCGCCGTCACCCCCAGCGGATGCTGGAGCAGGGCCTGGTCCGCCGCCCCGTCCCGGTGGCCGAAGTCGAACAGACCGGTGCCGACCGCCGTGTGGACCGCGCCCTCGGCATCGACCCAGCGCAGCGCGGAGGCCTCGGCGTCGGCGAGCCACAGCCGCTCCTCCGTCGCCGCGAGGCCGGAGGGCTGGGCGAACCACGCCTCGGCACCGGGCCCGTCCACCAGCCCCTCGTTGGTCGTGCCCGCCGCGACCCCGACCGTGCCCGCCTGTGGGTCGTACGTCCACAGCTGGTGCACACCCGCCATCGCGATCCACACCCGGCCGCCGAACACGGCCACGTCCCACGGCGAGGACAGGTCCACCTCGCGCGCCGGGCCCGAGGTGGGCGAGCCCTGCCACCACTGCCGGCCGGTGCCCGCGAGCGTCGTCACCTCGCCGGTGGCCACGTCCAGGCGGCGCAGCGCGTGGTTGACGGTGTCGGCGACGACCACCGCGCCGTCCGCCAGCAGCGCCAGGCCCTGCGGCTCGCTGAACGCCGCCGCGTCGGCCGGGCCGTCCGCGAAGCCGCGCACGCCGGCGCCGATGCGCCGCACCACGCCCTCGCCGTCCGCCGCCAGCTCCACCAGCTGGTGCCGGGTGGTGTCGCTGACCAGGAAATTCCCGGACGGCAGCAGCAGCGCCTTGCCGGGGAAGCGGAGCGTGGTGGGCTCCGGCTCCGGCGCCACGTACGGACCGTCGCCCCGGCGCAGGGTGCCCTTGGCCGCGTGCTCGGCCTCCAGCTCCTCCACCAGCTTCGCTATCGCGTGCGCGTGCCCCTCGCCGGCGTGCTGGGCGACGACGTACCCCTCGGGGTCGATCACCACCAGCGTGGGCCAGGCCCGCACCGCGTACTGCTTCCACGTGGCCAGCTCGGGGTCGTCGAGCACCGGGTGCTCCACCCCGTACCGCTCCACGGCGTCCACCACCGCCTGGTGCTCCGCCTCGTGCACGAACTTCGGCGAGTGCACCCCGATGATCACCACCGTGTCCCGGTGCTTCTCCTCCAGCTCCCGCAGCTCGTCCAGGACGTGCAGGCAGTTGATGCAGCAGAAGGTCCAGAAATCCAGAACGACGATGCGTCCCCGCAGGTCGGCGAGGGTGTACTGGGTGTCGCCCGTGTTCAGCCAGCCGCCCTTGCCGACCAGCTCGGGGGCCCGGACCCGGACGCGCCGGGATGTGCTCTCACTCATGCGTCAAGGGTGGCACGACCGCGCGGAAAGCCCCGGAGCCTGTGGATAACCCCGGATGACCCCGGGCGTACCCGGCCCGTCCGCCCACTGGCGGCGTTCCGGGGCGGGGCGCCGGGGAAGCCGTAGAGCATGAGATTCCTCGTACGCGACCGGCTTCTCGGCATCGGTGACGACTACTGGATCGAGGACGAGCACGGCGCCAAGGCGTTCCTCGTCGACGGCAAGGCGATGCGGCTGCGGGACACCTTCGAGCTGAAGGACACCCACGGCACCGTCCTCATCGACATCCACCAGAAGATGTTCGCGCTGCGCGACACGATGGTGATCGAACGGGCCGGCGAACCACTCGCCACCATCCGCCGCAAGCGGCTGTCGCTGCTGCGCAACCACTACCGCGTGGCGCTGGCCGACGGGAGCGAGCTGGACGTCAGCGGCAAGATCCTCGACCGGGAGTTCGCCGTCGAGTACGACGGGGAGCTGCTGGCGGTGATCTCGCGGCGGTGGCTGCACCTGCGGGAGACGTACGGCGTGGACGTCGTCCGCGAGGACGCGGATCCGGCGCTGCTGATCGCGGTGGCGGTGTGCGTGATCCATCTCGCGGAGAAGGAGCGGGAGGGGGAGGACTGAGGCCCTCCCGACTTCTCCGCGCGCGGGAGGGGGCTACCGGGCCGGCGGGGTCAGGCCCAGGACGCGGTCCTTCAGTGCCGGGAACTCATCCCGCGTCTTCGCCGCCTTCGCCGGGTCGAACTCCACCGTGAGGATCTCCTCGTCCGGTCCGGCCTCCGCCAGGACCTCGCCCCACGGATCCACCACGATCGAGTGACCCGCCTGCGGAACCCCGGCATGCGTCCCGGCCGTTCCACACGCGAGGACGAAGGACTGGTTCTCCACGGCGCGGGCCCGGGCGAGCAGCGTCCAGTGGGAGCGGCGGCGTTCCGGCCAGCCCGCCGGGATCACCAGCGTCTCGGCGCCGGCGTGCACGAGCCCGCGGAACAGCTCGGGGAACCGCAGGTCGTAGCAGGTGGCCACGCCGATCGTGGTCTCCGGCAGCGCCACGGTCACCAGTTCGTCGCCCGCTCCCATCAGCACGGCCTCGCCCTTGTCGAAGCCGAATCGGTGGATCTTGCGGTAGGCGGCGGCGAGCTCGCCGGAGGGGGAGAGGACGAGTGAGGTGTTGTACAGCCGCCCCTCGGGGCCGCGCTCGGGGACCGAGCCCGCGTGCAGCCAGACGCCCGCCTCGCGCGCCGCCCGGGCCATCGCCTCGTACGTCGGGCCGCGCAGCGGTTCCGCCTCGGCGGCGAACGCCTCGTAGGCGAAGGCCCCGGTGGTCCACAGCTCCGGCAGGACGACCAGATCGGCGCCCGTCTGTTCCCGTACGAGGGTGGCGACGCGGACACGGCGCGATTCGACCGATTCGCCCTCGTCTACACCGATCTGGATCAGAGAGGCGCGCACACTACCACCGTCCTGGCATTCGACCCGTCCGTCCGGGCCTACGATCGTCACACGAAAGCACTGCCGGGGTGCCCCACAGCAGCGTAACTTAACGTCCCTGGACACCCGCTGACAGACGTTGACACGACGCTGGGGGCCACCGCAGCAGCATTCCGTCCACCGACAACGCCGTCGGCGACCGCCGCCGCCACAACTGCCCGCGCACCGACCGCCCGAGGGGTCCCGTTCCGTGAGTCTGCATCCCACCCTCCAGCCCTACGCCGACGCCTGGACCCACTCGATCGACGCGATATCCGAGCTGGTGCAGCCGCTCGTGGAGGGCGAGTGGAACCGGCGGACCCCGTGCCCGGCCTGGTCGGTCCGCGATGTCGTCTCGCACGTCATCGGGATGGAGTGCGAGATGCTCGGCGACCCCCGGCCGATCCACACCCTGCCGCGCGACCTGTTCCACGTCACCAATGAGCAGCAGCGGTACATGGAGATGCAGGTCGACGTCCGCCGGCACCACACGGGCCCGGAGATGACCTCCGAGCTGGAGTACACGATCATCCGCCGCAACCGCCAGCTCCGGAACGAGACGCGGGAGCCCGGCACCCGGGTGCGCGGCCCCCTCGGCAGCGACCCGACGCTGGAGGAGGCCATGCGGAACCGGGCGTTCGACGTGTGGGTGCACGAGCAGGACCTGCGCGCCGCCCTCGGCCGCCCCGGCAACCTGGACTCCCCCGGCGCCCACGTCGCCCGGGACCTGCTGCTCGCCGCGCTGCCGAAGGTCGTCGCCAAGGACGCGGGGCTGCCGCCCGGCTCGGCGGTCGTCGTCGACGTGCACGGCCCGGTGGAGTTCCTGCGCACGGTCCGGGTGGACGAGGAGGGGCGCGGGTCGATAGACGGGGCGCCCTCGCTGGGCCCGGTGGTGAGCCTGACGCTGGACTGGGAGACGTACGTACGGCTGGCCTGCGGCCGGGTCACGGCGGACGCGGTCGCCGACCGCATCAAGGCGGAGGGCGACGCGGAACTGGCGGCGGCGATCCTTCGGGCGTTCGCGGTGACGCCGTAGGGGACGGGGCCGGTGACGCCGTAGGGGACGGCCAGCCCGGTGACGCCGTAGGGGACGGGCCCGCGCCCCGGCCGGGGCGCGGCACCCCTCACACTGCCGGAACGTGCACCGTCTCCACCCGGCTGGCCACCAGCCGCTCCCGTTCGCGGACCGCCACGCGGCCGCGCAGCCGCAGGATCTGGCTGATGCCGAGCGCCTGGAGGACGAAGACCGCGGAGAACGCCACCGTGTAGTCGTCGCCGGTCGCGTCCAGCAGCACGCCGATCGCGAACAGTGTCGTCATCGAGGCGACGAAACCGCCCATGTTGGTGATCCCGGAGGCCGTGCCCTGACGTTCGGCCGGGTTGGCGGGCCGGGCGAAGTCGAAGCCGATCATCGACGCCGGTCCGCACGCGCCCAGCACCACGCAGAGCACGAGCAGCAGCCACATCGGCGCCCGGTCGCCCGGGTACAGCAGCGTGGCCGCCCACAGCAGGGCCGTCGCGCCCACCGTGCCGAGCGCCAGCGGCAGCCGGGCCGCGTTCCGCCGGGCCACGAGCTGCCCGTACACCAGTCCGAAGCCCATGTTGGACAGCACCACCAGGGTCAGCAGCTCACCGGCCGTCGCGCGGGACAGACCCTGCGCCTCGACGAGGAACGGCAGCCCCCACAGCAGCAGGAACACCATCGCCGGGAACTGCGTGGTGAAGTGCACCCACATGCCGAGCCGGGTGCCGGGCTCCCGCCAGGAGGCGGCGATCTGCCGGCGCACATAGGCGGCGCCCTGGTGCGGGACGGGCTCCGGCTCGAAGCCCTCGGGGTGGTCCTTGAGGAAGAGGACCAGCAGGACGAGGACGACGACGCCGGCCAGCGCGCTGCCCGCGAAGGCCGCCGTCCAGCCGATCCCGTGCAGCAGCCGGGCGATGACGAGTGTGGAGACCAGGTTGCCCGCCATGCCGGCAAGCCCCGCCATCTGGGCGACCAGCGGCCCGCGCCGGGCCGG
This sequence comes from Streptomyces sp. NRRL F-6676, assembly GCF_000725625.1. GTDB lineage: Bacteria > Actinomycetota > Actinomycetes > Streptomycetales > Streptomycetaceae > Streptomyces. The sequence goes on along the minus strand of NZ_JOHS01000029.1, from coordinate 87,344 downwards.
GAACCAGCGGGTGCCGAGCCGCAGCACGCTGATGAAAGTCAGCGCGTCGCCGCAGCCCAGCAGCGCCCGGGAGGCGAGCGCGGTGCCGTAGGACGGGGAGAACGCGAAGCCGAGCTGGCCCGCGGTGAACAGCACCACGCCGATCGTCAGCACCTTCTTGGTGCCGAGCCGGTCGACCAGCAGGCCGACGGGTATCTGCATGCCCGCGTAGACCAGCAGCTGAAGGATCGAGAAGGTGGACAGCGCGGAGGCGTTCACATGGAAGCGGTCCGCCGCGTCCAGGCCGGCGACGCCGAGGGAGGTACGGAAGATGACGGCGACGAAGTAGACGGAGACGCCGATCGACCAGACGGCCATCGCCCGCCGGCCGCCGGGCGGATCGCCGGGCAGGCGGAGCGAGCTGCCGGAGGCGGTGCTCATCGGACCTCACCCCGGGCCAGGTGGGAGAACCAGCTGACGTGGCCGTGCAGCAGGCCGACGACCCGGTCGGCGTCCCCGGCGCGCAGCGCGTCGAGGATCTGCCCGTGCTCGGTGAGCGTCTTGGTGACCCGGTCGGGGTGGGCGTGCATCACGGCGACGCCCATGCGCAGCTGCCGGTCGCGGAGCTGGTCGTAGAGGCGGGAGAGGATCTCGTTGCCGCCGCTGCGCACGATCTCGGCGTGGAAGCAGCGGTCGGTGACCGCGGCCTCGGCCAGTTCACCGGCGGCGACCTGCTCGCGCTGCCGGGCGAGCAGTTCCTCGAGCCGGGCGAGCAGCACGGGCGGCGCGGGCACGGCCTTGCGGGCCGCGTGCGCCTCGACGAGCTGCCGGGTCTCGACGACGTCCGCGATCTCCTGGGCGGAGACGGGCAGGACGAGGGCGCCCTTCTTCGGGTAGAGCCGCAGCAGGCCCTCGGCCTCCAACCGGAGCAGTGCCTCGCGCACGGGGGTGCGCGAGACCCCGACCTCCTCGGCCAGGCCTCCCTCGGTCAGCAGCGTCCCGCCCTCGTAGCGGCGCTCCAGGACACCCTTCTTGACGTGCGCGTACACGCGGTCGGCGGCCGGCGGCCGCTTGGCGGACGGTGCGGCGGGGTGCCGCGCGGGTGGCTTGTCGGGGACGGTGGCGGCGGACGGCGAAGGCATGCGCACAGCATAGATACAACACGTACGCATACCGCGCCGCGTCCAGAGTGTGGACGGGCGCCGGCCGCGCCTGCGCACCACCCGACCCCGGTGTGACACACATCCCGGCAACGGTGCATCCTTCTGTGCTACTTACTCGTCTGACGAAGTGGCGGCTTTTTCATCTCGCCGCCCTCCAGGGGCATTTCACCGCATCACGGTGCAGGCGCAGAGCATGCGGCGCACAGCGATGCAAGACGACGCAATCGGAGCGTTCACGTTGATTACCGCCATTAGGGGCGCTCGGCTCCGCAGGGTCACCGCCGCCGTGGTCACCACCGGCGCCGTGCTGGCCACCGGGGCCCTCACCGCGGCTCCCGCGCAGGCCGTCACCAAGCCTTCGATCACCGCCAAGGGCGGGTTCGTGATGAACAACGGCACCGGCAAGTCCCTGTACACCAAGAAGGCCGACACGAAGCTGTCGACCGGCTCCACCACCAAGATCATGACGGCGAAGGTGGTGCTGGCCCAGTCCAATCTGAACCTGAATTCCAAGGTCACGATCCAGAAGGCGTACAGCGACTACATCGTCCGCAACAACGCCTCCTCCGCCCATCTGATCGTCGGCGACAAGGTGACCGTCCGTCAGCTCCTGTACGGGCTGATGCTGCCCTCGGGCTGTGACGCGGCCTACGCGCTCGCCGACAAGTTCGGCTCCGGCTCGTCCCGTTCGGCGCGCGTGAAGTCGTTCATCTCCAAGATGAACAAGACCGCGAAGAGCCTCGGGCTGACCAACACCCACTTCGACTCGTTCGACGGCATCGGCAACGGCAGCAACTACTCCACGCCGCGCGACCTGACCAAGCTCGCGAGCAGCGCGCTCAAGAACTCCACCTTCCGCTCGGTGGTCAAGACCAAGTCCACCAAGCAGAAGGTGACCACCAAGAGCGGTGGCTACCGCTACATGAACTGGAGCAACACCAACCCGCTGCTCAGCGGCTACAGCGGCGCCATCGGCGTCAAGACGGGCTCGGGCCCGGAGGCCAAGTACTGCCTGGTCTTCGCCGCGACCCGGAACGGCAAGACGGTCATCGGCACGGTCCTGGCCTCCACCTCGGTCGCCAACCGCACCGCCGACGCGAAGAAGCTGCTGAACTACGGCTTCGCCGTCTGACAGCGGCACCCGGCCGGACCCGGAACCCCCGGGACGGCCCGGACACCGGGAAGGGGCCCGTCGGCATCGCCGGCGGGCCCCTTCCGCGGTCGTCGCCGCGTACGGCCGGTCATCCCCAGGTGATCAGCCGCTTCGGGCGTTCCAGGACCGCGGCCACGTCGGCCAGGACCTTGGAGCCCAGTTCGCCGTCGACCAGGCGGTGGTCGAAGCTCAGGGCCAGGGTGGTGACCTGGCGCGGCTTCACCTTGCCCTTGTGGACCCACGGCTGGAGCTTGATCGCGCCGACCGCCAGGATCGCGGACTCGCCGGGGTTGAGCAGCGGCGTACCGGTGTCGACGCCGAAGACGCCGACGTTGGTGATCGTCACCGTGCCGCCCTGCATGGCCGCCGGGGACGTCTTCCCCTCGCGGGCCGTGGCGACCAGTTCGCCGAGGGACGCGGCCAGTTCCGGCAGCGTCCGGGCGTGCGCGTCCTTGATGTTCGGCACGATCAGGCCCCGCGGGGTGGCGGCGGCGATGCCCAGGTTGACGTAGTGCTTGACCACGATCTCCTGGTTGGCCTCGTCCCAGGAGGCGTTGATCTCCGGGTGGCGCCGGATGGCGACCAGCAGGGCCTTGGCGATCAGCAGCAGCGGGTTGACCCGCAGCCCTTGCAGTCCGTACTCCTCGGGGGACCGCTTGAGCTCCTCGACCAGCTTCATCGTGCGCGTCACGTCCACCGTCACGAACTCCGTGACGTGCGGGGCCGTGAACGCGGAGCCGACCATCGCCGCGGCCGTCGCCTTGCGGACGCCCTTGACCGGGACGCGGGTCTCCCGCGCGGCGTCGTACGAGACGGCGGGGGGCGCGGCCTGGGGAACGGCCGCCCGCGCGGCCGGGGCCCGCGTCGGCGCCTCGGTGGGGGACGGGGCCGCCGCCTTGTGCACGTCGTCGCGGGTGATGATGCCGTCGGGGCCCGAGGGTGTCACCGCCGTCAGGTCCACGCCCAGGTCCTTGGCGAGCTTGCGCACCGGCGGCTTGGCCAGCGGGCGCGGTCCGCCGTGCCCGTTCAGCCCGGATTCCGGCCGCTCCGGTTCCGGTGCCGGTGCCGGTGCCGGTGCCGGTTCGGCCGCCGGTTCCGCCGCCGGGGCGGGGACGGCCGGCACCTCCTGTGCCGGGGCGGCCGGCTGCTGCCCGGACTGCGGCTTGCGGGGGCGGCGGCGGGTGGCGGACTCGGCGACGCCGTAGCCCACCAGGACCGGCGTGCGGCCCTTGCCCTCCGGTGCCTCGGCGGACGGCTCCCCGGCCGCCGCGGGCGCCTCCTGGACGGGTGCCTCGGCGGCGGCACCGGCCACCGCCACCGCGATGATCGGCGTGCCCACGTCGACGGTGGTGCCCTCGGCGAAGTGCAGCGCGCGCACCACTCCGTCGTAGGGGATCGGCAGTTCGACGGCGGCCTTGGCCGTCTCGACCTCGCACACCACCTGGCCGTCGCTGACCGTGTCGCCGGGCTGGACGTACCACTTGAGGATCTCGGCCTCGGTGAGCCCCTCGCCGACGTCCGGCATCTTGAACTCGCGTACGGACGCGTCAGTCATCGTCGTCACGACCCTCTCCTCAGTACGCCAGCGAGCGGTCGACGGCGTCGAGCACCCGGTCCAGGTCCGGGAGGTAGGACTCCTCCAGGCGGGCCGGCGGGTAGGGGGCGTGGTAGCCGCCGACCCTGAGCACCGGGGCCTCCAGGTGGTAGAAGCACCGCTCGGTGATGCGGGCGGCGATCTCCGCGCCCGAGCCGAGGAAGACCGGCGCCTCGTGGACCACGACCAGGCGGCGGGTCTTCTCGACCGAGGCCTGCACGGAGTCGAAGTCGAGCGGGGAGATCGACCGCAGGTCCAGGACCTCCAGGGACCTGCCCTCCTCCGCGGCGGCGTCGGCCACCTCCAGGCAGAGCTTGACCATCGGGCCGTACGCCACGAGCGTCAGGTCGGTGCCCTCGCGGGCGACCCGGGCCTTGTGCAGGGGGCCGGGGATCGCCTCGGTGTTGACCTCGCCCTTGTCCCAGTAGCGCCGCTTGGGCTCGAAGAAGATCACCGGGTCGTCGCTCTGGATGGCCTGCTGCATCATCCAGTAGGCGTCCGAGGCGTTCGAGGGGGAGACCACCTTCAGGCCCGCCACGTGCGCGAACAGCGCCTCGGGGGACTCCGAGTGGTGTTCGACCGCGCCGATGCCGCCGCCGTAGGGGATGCGGACGACGACCGGCAGCTTGACCTTGCCGAGCGAGCGGGCGTGCATCTTCGCGAGCTGCGTGACGATCTGGTCGTACGCGGGGAAGACGAAGCCGTCGAACTGGATCTCCACCACCGGGCGGTAGCCGCGCAGGGCGAGGCCGATCGCGGTGCCGACGATGCCGGACTCGGCGAGCGGGGTGTCGATGACCCGCTCCTCGCCGAAGTCCTTCTGAAGCCCGTCGGTGACGCGGAAGACGCCGCCGAGCTTGCCCACGTCCTCGCCCATGACGAGGACCTTCGGGTCGGCCTCCAGGGCCTTGCGCAGCGACTCGTTGATCGCCTTGGCGATCGCCATCTTCTCGGTCATCTCACTTGCCCCCTTCCGCGTCCGCGAACGACGCCTGGTAGGCGGCGAACTGGGCGCGCTCCTCGTCGACCAGCGCGTGTCCGTCCGCGTAGGCGTTCTCGAAGATGGCGAAGTGGTCCGGGTCCGGCATGGCACGGACCGCTTCGCGCACTCGCCTTCCCAACGCCTCGCTCTCCGCCTCGAGTTCCGCGAAGAATCCCTCGTCGGTGTGGTTTGCGGCGGCGAGGTGGGCGCGCAGCCGGGCGATCGGATCCTTCGCCTCCCAGGCGACCCGCTCGTCGTCGTGCCGGTAGCGGCTGGGGTCGTCGGAGGTGGTGTGGGCGCCCATCCGGTAGGTGAACGCCTCGACCAGCGTGGGGCCCTCGCCCCGGCGGGCCCGCTCCAGCGCCCACTTGGTGACCGCGAGGCAAGCCAGGACGTCGTTGCCGTCGACGCGGACGCCCGGGAAGCCGTAGCCCTGGGCGCGCTGGTAGAGCGGCACGCGGGTCTGCTTCTCGGTCGGCTCGGAGATCGCCCACTGGTTGTTCTGGCAGAAGAACACCACGGGGGCGTTGTAGACCGCGGAGAAGGTGAACGATTCGGCGACGTCGCCCTGGCTGGAGGCGCCGTCCCCGAAGTAGGCGATCACGGCCGCGTCGGCGCCGTCCTTGGCGATGCCCATGGCGTAGCCGGTGGCGTGCAGCGCCTGGGAGCCGATGACGATCGTGTAGAGGTGGAAGTTGTTGCTGTTCGGGTCCCAGCCGCCGTTGTTCACGCCGCGGAACATGCCGAGCAGATTGGTCGGGTCGACCCCGCGGCACCAGGCCACGCCGTGCTCGCGGTAGGTCGGGAAGACGTAGTCGTCCGGGCGGGTGGCGCGGCCGGAGCCGATCTGCGCGGCCTCCTGGCCGAGCAGCGAGGCCCACAGGCCCAGCTCGCCCTGGCGCTGGAGCGAGGTGGCCTCGGCGTCGAAGCGGCGGGTGAGGACCATGTCCCGGTACAGCCCGCGCAGGTCCTCGGGGGTGAGGTCGGCGACGTACGGGTCGTACTCGGCGTTCTTGATCCGCTTGCCCTCGGGCGTCAGCAGCTGGACGAGGTCGGCCTCGCCCGCGGCGGCCGGGGCGGCGCCCTTCGGGCCGGTCTTCGCGGCGGACTGCCTGGCGGCGCGCGGCTTCGCGGCGGCGCGCTTGGTGCCGGCGGTTCCGGCGGCGCCGGCGGTCTTCGCGGTGGTGCGGGTGGTGCGCTTGGTTCCGGTGGTGCCGGTCTGCTCGTCCGCCGAGCCGGCGCGCTCGCCGGTCCCGCCGGCCGAGCCGGCCCGCTCGGTGCCGGTGGCGCCGGCCTTGCCTCCGGCGCTGCGTCGCGCCTTGCGCGCGGCAGTGCTCTCCACGGTCACGTGTGCTCCTCCGTCGGTCCGGCCCCCGGGTTCGCCGGGTGCCTGGGGTCTCCCCGGCCCGTTCCGAGCCCGGGAGAGCGGCTCGCCCGCTCCTGGGGGGGCGCACGGGGTGGGTGCGGCCCGGTCGGGAACAGGCGTGACAGGTGCCCCGGCGAGCGCCCTGCGGGACAGCACGTTACCCAGTGCTCCACATTTCTGTGAAACCCCTTCTGACCTGCGATTTTGCTTGGGCTTCCAAGTAAATCGAGAAGTCGGGAACAGATGCTGGTCACAGCCTTGCAGGGGGCCGGAACAAGGGCACGTTATCCCGGTGAGCCGCGTCACGTGAAGGGTTCGCCGCCGGTGGAGGCGATGATCGCGGTCGCGGCGGATGTCCCCCGGAAACCCGGGAAAATCACCCGTTCCACCCCTTTCTACTCCGTTCCCACCCATCGCGCCCGTTCCGCCCGTACGGCATTCCGTGCGGGCGCGCACGGCAGACGCGAACGGGCCCCGGCCGCGGCGATCATGCCGCGGCCGGGGCCCGTGTCGTACGGGTCAGTTACCCGCGCCCTCGTCCGTGCCGGTGCCCTCGTCGTCACCCGCGCCCGCGTCCCCGCCGGAGGAGTCCGGAGGCGACTCGTTGCCCGCGGGCGACGACTGCTGTCCGGCGGGCGTGGACGCCCCACCGCCACCACCGCCGCCCCCGTCACCCTCCGGCGTCGACTCCGCGCCGTCCGGCGTGGACGCCGTGTTCGTAGGCTTCCGGGTGTAGTCGTTCGACGGCGGCTTGGCCGGCTCGTAGTTCGATCCCGAATCCGACCCGGTGTTCTCGTCCGAGGAGTCGTCGCTCTGCGTGGCGCTCGGCGTCTCGCTGTCGTCCTTCTCCTTGGTGGACTGCGACGTCGTCGGCGACTCCTTGGTGCCGCCACCGCCCCCGTCGCCCCCGGAGCTGTTGAGCGCCAGCGCCACCCCCGCCACGACGGCGATGACCGCGAGCACCGCGAGGATCCACAGCTTGCCGCGCCCGCTGCCCTTGTTGCCGCCGCCCTCGAAGCCGCCGTCGTCCCCGCCGCCGTACGGGGGCAGGATCGGCTGCGGGACGGCCGCGGTGCCCAGGTCGCCGGGGTGCGGCAGCACGGTCGTGCCGGCCAGGCCGGCCGCCGGGGTGTGCCGGCCGTCGGGGGCGCCCACCGGACCGGTGTTCCAGGTACCGGTGTGGCCGCCCTCGTCGTAGAGCATCTGCAACCCGTACTGGACGAGCCCGCGCATCTCCTCGGCGGTCTGGAACCGGTCGTCCGGCTCCTTGGCGAGCGAGCGCATCACCAGCCCGTCGAGCTCCGGCGGGCAGCCGTCGGAGGTCTGGGACGGCGGCACCGGCATGTCCTGGACGTGCTGGTAGACCACCGAGAGCGGGGTCTCGCCGACGAACGGGGGGCGCAGCGCGAGGAGTTCGTAGAGCAGACAGCCGGTCGCGTACAGGTCGGAGCGGTGGTCGACGGCCTTGCCGAGTGCCTGTTCGGGCGAGAGGTACTGGGGTGTTCCCATGACCATGCCGGTCTGCGTCATCGTCGTGGAGGCGCCGTGCAGCGCGCGGGCGATGCCGAAGTCCATGACCTTCACGGCGCCGTTGTGCGTGATGATGACGTTGGCCGGCTTGATGTCGCGGTGCACGATGCCGTGCTGGTGCGAGTAGGCCAGCGCCTCCAGGACGCCGGAGACGATGATCAGCGCCTGCTCGGGACCGGGGGCCTCGGCGTTGAGCAGCAGGTCCCGGATGGTGCGGCCCTCGACCAGCTCCATCACGATGTACGGGACGGACTGGCCGCCGACGACGTCCTCGCCGGAGTCGTACACGGCCACGATGGCATGGTGGTTGAGGCCGGCGACCGACTGCGCCTCGCGCGTGAAGCGGGCCTTGGAGACCGGGTCCTCGGCGAGGTCGGCGCGCAGCAGCTTGACCGCGACCGTCCGCCCGAGACGGACGTCCTCGGCCGCGAACACCTCGGCCATGCCGCCCCGGCCGAGCCTGTGGGTCAGCCGGTACCGGCCGTCGCCGACCAGTCCGCCGTTGCCCCAGTTCTCCGGTGTCTCCGACATGCCGCCGCCACTCGCCTCGGGGTCGGACGGGCCCTGGGCGCGCTGCGTCTGTGCCATCAGTCCTCGCCGTCGTGTCTTCCCGCGGTCTGCGCGGTGGTTGTCACGGTCTTCCGTCGGGTCACGCTACAGGCTCCGCGCGAAGCGGCGGTCCCCGTTGGATTTCGAGCGGACCGGCCATGAAACCCGGCGCGGGTCCCTCCGTGCAAATTCTGTGTACCGGGGGTAGGCCACCTGTAACGCTTGCGCGACGCTTCCTTCGCGTAGGGTCACGGATCGGGCACCGCGCTTGACGTGTCGGTGCCCTGGGGCAGACTTGGCCGGGAATGAGCCAGTCGATCAGTTATCAGCCGGTCGCCCGGTCGGGAGCGCACCGGTCGGAGGCGGGCGGGGAACGCGGGAGCAGGGGTTTTCCCTGTGCTCGCGACGCCGATGGGGGACGCAGAACATGAGCCAGGACGGCCAGAGCCGGTATGCGGGGCGATCGGTGGCCGGAGGCCGCTACCAGCTGCGCGACCTGCTCGGCGAGGGCGGCATGGCCTCGGTGCACCTCGCCTACGACTCGGTGCTCGACCGGCAGGTCGCGATCAAGACGCTGCACACCGAACTCGGCCGGGAACAGGCCTTCCGTGAGCGGTTCCGGCGCGAGGCGCAGGCCGTGGCGAAGCTCACGCACACCAACATCGTCTCCGTCTTCGACACCGGCGAGGACACCTCCCTCGGCGACGACTCCGGCGGCACGGGCACGCCGACGCCGTACATCGTCATGGAGTACATCGAGGGCCGCCCCCTGGGCTCGGTCCTGGAGTCGGACATCCAGCGGTACGGCGCGATGCCGGCCGACCAGGCCCTGAAGGTCACCGCGGACGTGCTGGCGGCCCTGGAGATCAGCCATGAGATGGGGCTGGTGCACCGGGACATCAAGCCGGGCAACGTGATGGTGACCAAGCGCGGCGTGGTGAAGGTGATGGACTTCGGCATCGCCCGCGCCATGCAGTCCGGCGTGACGTCGATGACGCAGACCGGCATGGTCGTCGGCACCCCGCAGTACCTCTCGCCCGAACAGGCGCTCGGCCGCGGGGTGGACGCGCGCAGCGACCTGTACTCGGTCGGCATCATGCTCTTCCAACTGGTCACCGGGCGGCTGCCGTTCGACGCGGACTCGCCGCTGGCGATCGCCTACGCGCATGTGCAGGAGGAGCCGCCGGTCCCGTCGTCGATCAACCGCTCGCTGCCGCCGGCGGTGGACGCGCTGGTCGCCCGCGCGCTGAAGAAGAACCCCAACGAACGCTTCCCCAGCGCCGAGGCGATGCGGGACGAGTGCCTGCGGGTGGCGGCGGCGGTCACGTCGTCCGCGCCCAGCATCGTGCCGGGTACGCAGACGCAGTCCGGGGCGGGCGTGGGCGCCGCGGTGTTCCCGCCGGTCGACGGGGCGGCGCCGACCGGTCCGACGGGGCCGGTGCAGACGCCGTACCAGCCGACGCCGCAGCCGAACCCGTACGGGGGCCCTTCGCCGACGCCGGGACCGCAGTCCCCGGCGTACGGCTATCCGCAGCAGGGCGGTTACGGGGCACCGCCGCAGCAGCACACGGGCGGGTACGCACCGCAGCAGGGCGCCTCGACGCCGCCGCCGTACGCCGTCTCGCCGCAGGGGCCGGTGTCCGGGGCCGGGGGTCCGGGCGGTTCCGGCGGCTCCGGTCAGAAGAGCAACCGGGGCGTGATCATCGGCTCGGTGACCGTGGCGGTCGTCGCCGTCCTCGGCCTGGTGATCGCGCTGGTCGTGAACAACGGCGGCGGGGACGACAAGGCCGACCGCGCCCGTGCCTCGGCCTCCGCGGAGGCGTCGCGCGAGGCCGGGCACAAGGGCCCGGACACGACGAAGACGATCGAGAAGACGAAGTGCACGGAGCCGAGCACCTCGTACGACGACGCGGACAAGATCGTCATCCCGAACTTCCAGTTCAAGAACCTGACGTCGGTGAAGGAATGCCTCCAGGCCGCCGGCTGGCAGTACGAGATCATCGACACGGACGAGAACACCTACGGCGAGGACACGGTCATGGACCAGTACCCCGCCGCCGACACGGACGCCGACCCCAAGAACATGCCCAAGCTGAAACTGACGGTCTCGACGGGCAACCCGGCGTAGGGGGGGCTGAGCGCCCAAAGGGGCGCGGGCTGTGTTCAACTCGACGGGCAACCCGGCGTAGGGGCGCAATCTGCGGCTCCGCCGCGCGGGCGCGAGCAACGGACAACCCCACCCACCCGAGCTCTCCCGGGGTCGAAGGGGCAGCGCCTCTGGAGGACGGGAAAGGTAGGGGCGGCGGGGGCGAAAACCGTCTTTCCGCCCCCACCGGCCGCAGGTCACACTTCCACCGGCCGCAGGTCACACTTCGACCGGCCGCAGGTCAGAGATAAGGCCCCCCGGACCGGCCCCCCTGCCGGGGATCCTCCTCCCCCTCACCCCCCACCCCCGGCGGCAACGCCCGCCGCATCTGCTCCAACTGCGCCCTCGCGGCCATCTGCTGCGCGAACAACGTCGTCTGAATGCCGTGGAACAGCCCCTCCAGCCAGCCCACCAACTGCGCCTGCGCGATGCGCAACTCCGCGTCGCTGGGCGTCACCTGGTCCGTGAACGGCAATGACAGCCGCTCCAGCTCCTCCACCAGCTCGGGAGCGAGCCCGTCCTCCAGCTCCTTCACCGAACTCGCGTGAATCTCCCGCAGCCGCTGCCGGCTGGCCTCGTCCAGAGGAGCCGCCCGCACCTCCTCGAGCAGCTGCTTGATCATGCTCCCGATCCGCATGACCTTGGCGGGCTGCTCGACCATCTCCGTCACCGGGATCTCGCGGGAGTCGTCGTCCCCGGTGCCGCCGAGCGCCATGCCGTCCTGGCCGACGACCAGGATCTGAGGGTTCTCCGGCGACCGTTCGTTCCTCGGCATCTCCATACGGCCATTGTCTCGCACGGACCCATGACCCCACGGTGCCGCCCCCGGCGTACGCGGACCCGTCCCCGTACGCCGGGGAGCCCCGCCCCGGCCGCGCCCGCCGCCCCGCCGGGCCCGGTGCCCGAACGGGCGGCACCGGAGTGCCGTATCGCGTGCCCCGTGTGACGCTGAGGGCGTCGATCTTGGCACCCGACGAGCACGGGAGGGGGTCCTGCGGGTGACTCAGTGGTCCCGCAGCCGACGCGCACCCCGCGCACCCCGCGCGCGACGCACGCCGCCCCGCGCCCTCCGCGCCCTTCGCACCCTCCGCACCGCGGCCCTGCCGCTGGGCCTCACGACGGCCGCCCTCCTCGCCGCACAGCCCGCGTACGCCGTCGCGCCCGCGTCCCACCCACGGGCGGCCGCGCACACCGCCGCCCCACGGGAGCCGGAGAGGCCGGACGCCACCCCCCACCACCCGCACCCCGGCCACCGGGCCCCGGCCCGCCCCCACGCACCGGAACCGGACCACACCGCGCCACCGGACCCCCCGCACCCCGGAAAACCCGGCCGGCCGGACGGCCGCGACCACCCCGCCCACCCCGGCACACCACCCAGGCCCGGGGACAAGGACAAGGACAAGAACGAGGACGAGGACGAGAACGACGAGGGTCCCGGCACCGGGGGCGGAACCCGCACCCCCCGGCCCTCCGCACCCGCCCCCCGCCCCACCGGCTCCAAGAGCACGGCGACCGCCTCCCCGTCCGAGGAGTCCCCCGGCACGGAACCTCCCGGCGACGCCGCGGACAAGGAGCACCCGCACTCCCCCCACCGCCCCCACCACTCGGGCCCCGCCCCGACCACCGGCACCAACCCCGGCGGCCGGGACGGCGACCAGTCCGGCACGGGCACCGGCACGGGCACCGCCACCGGCGACCCGAGCCGCACCCCCCGGGCCTCCGACGAGGCCGCCGCCGAGCAGCCGCTCGCCGCGCCCCGCCGGTCCGCCGCCGCGCGCATGACGCGGATCCTGCCGCTCGGCGGCGGACTGATCCTCATCGGCCTGGGTCTGGCCCTCGCCCTGCTCGCCCTTCGCGTCCGCCGCGTCCCGTAAGGGGTTCCGCTACGGCGCCACCAGCAGCACCTTGCCGATGTGCCCGCTCTCCTCCAGCACCCGGTGCGCCTCGGCCGCCTCGCTCATCGGCAGCTCCCGGTCGACGACCGGCCGTACATGGCCGTCCGCGAGCAGCGGCCACACGTGCTCCCGTACGGCCGCCACGATCGCCGCCTTCTCGCCCAGCGGCCGGGCGCGCAACGAGGTCGCGCTGACCGCGGCGCGCTTGCCCAGCAGGGTGCCGATGTTCAGCTCGCCCTTCGTGCCGCCCTGCATGCCGATGATCGCGAGCCGCCCGTTGACCGCGAGGGCGTCCACGTTGCGCTCCAGGTACTTGGCGCCCATGTTGTCGAGGATGACGTCGGCGCCCGCCCCGTCGGTGGCCCGGCGGACCCCCTCCACGAAGTCCTGCTCGCGGTAGTTGATCAGTACGTCGGCGCCCAGGTCGGCGCAGAAGTCGAGCTTCTCCTTGGTGCCCGCGGTCACCGCGACCTTCGCGCCGGCCGACTTCGCGAGCTGGATCGCCATGGTGCCGATGCCGCTGGAGCCGCCGTGCACGAGCAGCGTCTCGCCGGGGCGCAGCTGGGCCACCATGAACACGTTGGACCAGACGGTGCAGGTCACCTCGGGCAGCGCGGCCGCCTGCCGCAGCTCCAGGCCCGCGGGCACGGGCAGCAGCTGGCCGGCCGGGACGGCCACCTTCTCGGCGTAGCCGCCGCCCGCGAGCAGCGCGCACACCTCGTCGCCGACGGCCCAGCCGGACACGCCCGGGCCGAGCGCGGCGATCCGCCCCGCGCACTCCAGGCCCGGGTACACGGGGGCACCGGGCGGCGGCGCGTAGAAGCCCATCCGCTGCATCAGGTCGGCGCGGTTGACGGCGCTGGCCACCACCTCGACCAGCACTTCGCCCTCACCGGGCTCGGGATCGGGGACCTCGGCCCACACCAGCGCCTCGGGTCCACCGGGATTGGGAATCGTGATCGCGTACATGGGGCCGACGCTACTCCCCGGGCCCCCGCCCCGCCCCCGCCGAGGCGGCGGACTCCGCTGCCCCGCTCCCGCCGAGGCGCCGGACTCCACGGCCCGGGCCCCGCCGAGGCGGCGGGCGCTATTCCTGCGGCAGCCGGCGCAGATCCGGGGTGAGCCGGGTGCCGGACGACGACCGGACGATCGTGATCAGCCGGTCGGTCACCTGGAGCCCGCCGATGGACGGGTCGTCGTAGCCGAGCACCCGGTGCCCGCGGACGACGCTCACCACCAGGTCGTCCGTCTCCCGCACCCCGCGCCCCACCTCGGCCTTTATGACGGGCCGTTCGACGATGTCCAGGCCGCTGCCCTGCTGGATGAGGTCCTCCATGACCACGCCGGCGGTGGGGCTGAGCACCGAGAGCCCGAGCAGCCGGCCGGCCGCGCTGGCGCTGGTGATGACGGCGTCCGCGCCGGACTGCCGCAGCAGCGGCGCGTTCTCCTCCTCCCGCACCGCGGCCACGATCTTGGAGCCCCGGTTCATCTGGCGGGCGGTGAGCGTCACAAGGACGGCCGTGTCGTCGCGCTGGGTGGCGATGATGATCTGCCGGGCGCGGTGGGCCTCGGCCCGGCGCAGCACATCGCTGCGGGTGGCGTCGCCGATCACGCCCGCGTAGCCGTCGGCGGTGGCCGCCTCGATGGCCTTGGCGCTGGGGTCCACCACGACGACCTGGTCCTTGCCCAGGCCGGTGGCGCACACGGTCTGGATCGCCGAGCGCCCCTTGGTGCCGAAGCCGATCACGACGGTGTGGTCCCTCAAGGCCGCCCTCCAGCGGTTCTGCCGGAACTCTTCCCGGGTGCGCTCGGTGAGCACCTCGAGAGTGGTGCCGACCAGGATGATCAGGAACAGCACGCGCAACGGCGTGATGACGAGGATGTTGGTCAGCCGGGCCCCGTCGCCGGCCGGGGTGATGTCCCCGTAGCCGGTGGTGGAGAGGGTGACGGTGGCGTAGTAGAAGGAGTCGAGCAGATCGACGCCGTCCCCGACGTTGTCGTGGTAGCCGTCCCGGTCGAACCAGACGGTCAGGGCGGTGACGACGAGGACGAGCAGCGCCAGCAGCAGCCGCTTGCCGACCTGGCGGATCGGGCGGTCCACGACCCGCCGCGGCAGTCGCACCTGTGCGGTGGCGAGATGCTCGTCCGGCTGGCGGGCGATGGCGTCCCGGCCCGGAAGTTTCACGTGAAACACTCCCCGTTTCGCTGCACGTGAGGTGCGGTCCTCGATCGGCCCGCGTGGGGCCTCAAGCGAGACATACCCCGATCCCCGCCAGGGCCCAGGGTAGATCCAGCAGTTCGAGCTCCGCGCCCGGCCCCGTCCCACCGGGCGGTACGACCGCCAGGGCGTCGGCGGCGGCGATGCCGCGCAGCATCGCCGGGCCGTTGAAGTGCAGCGGCACCGCGTACTCGCCGCGGACGGTGACGGGCACGAGCCGGGTGTCGCGTGGGTGCCCCTGGACGGCTTCCCGTACGGGCAGCGTGTACGGCTCGGGGGCCGGGCGCCCCGCGAGCACACGCAGCAGCGGTTCGGCGAGCGTGCACAGGCCCGAGACCGCCGCGAGGGGGTTGCCGGGCAGGCCGACGAGGTACTGACTCTCGCCGGTACGGGCCAGCAGCATGGGGTGGCCGGGACGCACCTGGACGCCGTCGACGAGGAGTTCGGCGTCGATCCGGGCCAGGGTGGGGTGGACGTGGTCGACCGGTCCGGAGGCGGTGCCGCCGGTGGTGACGATCAGATCGGCGACGGAGCGGGTGACCGCCTTGCGCAGCGCCTTCTCGTCGTCGCCGATCCGCCGCACGGCCACGATCTCGGCGCCGAGCGCGCGCAGCCAGGGCGGGAGCATGGGGCCGAGGGCGTCGCGGATCAGCCCGTCCTTCGGCAGTCCCTCGGTGAGCAGTTCGTCGCCGAGGACGAGGACCTCGGCGCGCGGCGGCGGCAGCACGGCGAGGGTGTCGTACCCGGCGGCCGCGGCGAGGCCGAGCACGGCGGGGGTGACCACGGTGCCGGCCGGCAGCAGATGGTCGCCGCTGCGGCACTCCTGGCCGCGCGGCCGGATGTCCTGCCCGTGGGCCGGGTCGCGGGAGGCGTGCAGCCGTCCCTTGTCGTCGGTGCGGCCGTGCTCGCTGCGCAGGATGGCGGTGGTGTCCGGCGGGACGCGGGCGCCGGTCGCGATGCGGACCGCCTCGCCGGCCGGGGCGGGGGAGGCGGGCGGGGGGAGGTGGGTGTCCCGGAGGTCCGCGGGGGAGGCGGGCCGGTCGGGCGCGCCGCGGACGAGGGCGAGGGCCTCCTCGATGTCGGGGTCCTGCGGCAGGACGGGGCGCGTGCGGGCTCCGCCGGGGCGGGGTCCACCGTCACCGCGGGCCATGGCCAGGGCCTCCTCGACGTAGCGTTCGCCGCCGTCCTCGGTCTCCCGGGCGCCGCGCCCGGTCATCCGGCGTCCGGTCCGGTGCCGTCGCGGTCGCCGACCGGGCCGCTGCCGCCGGTCGCGGCGCCGGGGGCGCCGGTGGCGGTCGGGGCGGTGTCGGCGGCGGTCGGCCCCGCGTCACCGGCGGCGGGCGCGGTGCCGGTGGCGGCGGGGACGGCGGGGGCGCTGTCCTTGGCCCCGTTGGCTTCGTCGGTCCCGTTGGCTCCGTCGGTCCCGTCGGCTCCGTGGGTCCCGTTCGCTTCGTTGTTCCCGTTGGCTTCGTCGGCCCAGCGCAGGGCGAGGGCCGCGGCCTTGCGGGCGGCCTCGGCGACCGCCTCCGGGCCGCCGCCGGCGCGGCCGGCCGCGTAGCCCGCGAGGAACGTGGTCAGCGGGGCCGCCGGGCGGGCCACGCCGTGCGCGGCGTCGCGGGCGAGGTCGAGCAGGACGCCGGTGTCGACGTCGAGATCGATGCCCAGCTCGTCCTTGACTGCGGAGATCCATTCATCCAACACGTGCCCATGCTCCCTGATCCGTGCTCTGGCGGCGGCGATGTCGTCCCAGGTGTCGCAGTCGAAGGACGCGACGGGGTGGTCGGTGCGGGTGAGACGCAGCGCGCCGGTCAGCCGGCGCAGCGGCAGCCCGCCGAGTCCACCGCGCTCGGCGTGCCCGGCGTGCTCGCCGTGCCCGGCGTGCCCGGCGTGCCCGGCATGCCCGGCATGCTCGCCGTGCTCGGCGTGCCCGGCGTGCCCGGCGTGCTCGCCGTTGTCGGCGTTCTCGGCTGCGAGCCGGGCGAGTTCGCGGCGCAGCGCGTCGGCGCGGTACGCGGCCACGAGCGGCTGGTCGCGGCCGTCGGCGTCGCGGAGCAGCGCGCCCTCGGCGCCGCTCTCCCCGAGGGCGGCCGTCAGCCGCCGTACCGTCGCCGCCTCGAGGAACGGCAGGTCGGCGGAGAGGACGACGACGACGGGGGCCGTGGTGTGCCGCAGCCCCGCGTCGAGCGCGGCGACGGGGCCGCCGCCGGGCGGCTCCTCGCGCGCCCAGCGCACCGGGCGGGCGGTCGGGCGGGGGTCGGCGACCACCACGGTGACGGCCGCGCCGGCGCAGGCGGACAGCACCCGGTCGAGCAGCGCCCGGCCGCCGACGCGGACGCCGGGCTTGTCGGCGCCGCCGAGCCGCCGGGCGGCGCCCCCGGCGAGCACGACGGCGTCGAAGCCACCGGCAGCGGCGGCTGCGGGCTGGTACGCGGTCACCCCACGAGTATGGGCTCCCGCGGCACCCGTGCCGTCACCAGGGCGGCCGTGGCGGCGGCCTCTTCCGCGTTCACAGCGTGCGCAGGAGCACCGTCGGCTGCTCCACGCAGTCCGCGACGTAGCGCAGGAAGCCGCCGGCCGTGCCGCCGTCGCACACCCGGTGGTCGAAGGTGAACGAGAGCTGGACGACCTGCCGGACCGCCAACTCGCCGCCGTGCACCCATGGTTTGGGGACGATGCGGCCGACGCCGAGCATGGCGGCCTCGGGGTGGTTGAGGATCGGCGTGGAGCCGTCGACGCCGAACACGCCGTAGTTGTTCAACGTGAAGGTGCCGCCGGTGAGTTCCGCGGGGGTGAGGGTGCCGGTGCGCGCGGCCTCGGTGAGCCGGGCGAACTCGGCGGTGAGCGACTCCGCGTCGCGTGCGTGGGCGTCCCGGACGACGGGGACGACGAGGCCGCGCGGGGTCTGCGCGGCGAACCCGAGGTGCACCTCGTCGAGCCGTACGACCTCCCTGGCCTCCGTGTCCACGGTCGAGTTGAGGTCGGGGTACCGGGCCAGCGCGGCCGTGCAGATCCGTGCGAGCACGGCGAGGAGGGAGATCTTCGGGCCGCCGGCGGCGTTCATCGCGGTGCGGGCGTTCAGCAGTTCGGTGGCGTCGGCGTCCACCCAGCAGGTGGCGTCGGGGATCTCCCGACGGCTCCGGGCCAGCTTGTCCGCGACGGCGCCGCGGACACCGCGCAGCGGGACCCGGGTCCCGTGCACGACACCCTCGTCCGGCACGCCGGGCGTGGGCGCGGCCGTGCGTGCGCGGGCCGCCTCCGCGCGGAGCGCGTCCTCGACGTCCACGCGGAGGATCAGCCCGTCGGGCCCGGACCCCGCCAACCGCCGCAGATCCACCCCGTTCTCCCGCGCGAGCCGCCGCACCAGCGGCGAGACGACGGGCACGGGCCCGTCCCCCCGGACGTCGACGAACGTGTCGGCCCGGGCCTCCCCGCCGGGCGCGGGTGCACGGCCGGCCTCCGTCCTGCCGCGGGCGGCGCCTCGCGTGTCGGACCCGCTCGCGGCCGAGGCTCCGGCCGCCGCGCCGGGGACCGGCGCACGACGGGCACCCGCCGTGCCGTCGACACCCCTCTGCGCCCCGGACCCGGCTGCCGGGCCGGGCCCGGCCGGCGGCGCCGAAGCCCCCGGACCGGAATCCGCGGCCGCCCCGCGCCCCGGCGCGCCCTGCGCCGGGCGCACCCGGCGGCGGCGTGCCGGTGCCGCACTCGTGCCGTAGCCGACCAGGACGTTGCCCGAGGAGTCGGGGTCGGTGGTGGCGTCGGGGTCGGTAGTGGCGTCGGTGGTGGCGTCGGCGGCGCCGACCGCGACCGTGAGCAGGGGGGCGCCGACCGGCAGTTCCGTGCCCTCCTCGCCGTAGCGGGCGGTGACCACGCCGGCGTACGGG
Organism: Streptomyces sp. NRRL F-6676; assembly: GCF_000725625.1. Taxonomy (GTDB): domain Bacteria; phylum Actinomycetota; class Actinomycetes; order Streptomycetales; family Streptomycetaceae; genus Streptomyces. Next base: position 68,888 of record NZ_JOHS01000029.1, on the reverse strand, counting down.
CAGGGGACGTCGACCATCGCCTTGGCCGTCTCGACCTCGACGACGGGCTGGTCGATGGCGACCACGTCGCCGACCTCGACCAGCCAGCGGACGATCTCCGCCTCCGTCAGCCCCTCGCCGAGGTCCGGCAGCCGGAACTCCAGCACCTGTGCCATCAGCTCTCCGCCTCCCACTGCAACCGCCCGACCGCGTCCAGGATCCGGTCGACGCCGGGCAGATGGTGCCGCTCCAGCATCGGCGGCGGGTACGGGACGTCGAACCCGGCGACGCGCAGCACCGGCGCCTGAAGGTGGTGGAAACAGCGCTCGGTCACCCGGGCCGCGATCTCCCCGCCGGGCCCGCCGAACCCGGTCGACTCGTGCACCACGACCGCGCGCCCGGTGCGCCGCACCGACGCGCAGACCGTCTCGTCGTCGAACGGCACCAGCGAGCGCAGGTCGACGACCTCCAGCTCCCAGCCCTCCTCCCGGGCCGCCTCGGCCGCCTCCAGGCAGACGGGCAGCGACGGACCGTACGTCAGGAGCGTGGCGCTGCTGCCCCGGCGCCGCACCACCGCGCGTCCGACGGGTTCAACGGCCGGCGGGTCCTCCGGGTTCCAGGTGTCCTTGGACCAGTACAGCCGCTTCGGTTCGAGGAAGACGACGGGGTCGTCGGAGGCGATCGCCGCGCGCAGCATGCCGTAGGCGTCGGCGACCGTGGCGGGGGTGTACACGTGCAGCCCCGGGGTCGCCATGTAGTACGCCTCGGAGGAGTCGCTGTGGTGTTCGACCCCGCCGATGCCGCCGCCGTAGGGGATGCGAATGGTGAGCGGCATCGGCATCGCGCCGCGCGTGCGGTTGCGCATCTTGGCGACGTGGCTGACGAGCTGTTCGAACGACGGGTAGGCGAACGCGTCGAACTGCATCTCCACGACCGGCCGCAGCCCGTACATCGCCATGCCGACGGCGGCGCCGAGGATGCCGGCCTCGGCCAGCGGCGTGTCCGTGCAGCGGTCCTCGCCGAACTCCGCGGCCAGCCCGTCGGTGACCCGGAAGACACCGCCGAGCGTGCCGACGTCCTCGCCCATCACGTGCACGGCCGGATCGGCGGCCATCGCGTCGCGCAGCGCGCGCGTGAGCGCCTGCGCCATGGTGGCGGGCCTGACGGCGACGGTGGTCATCGGCCGTCCCCTTCCCGCACACCGGAGCCGGCCTCGGCACCGGCACCGGCCGCCTCCGCCTCGGCACCGGAACCCGCCGCCTCCGCCTCGGCCTCCAGCTCCGCCCGCAACTGCTCCGCCTGCTCCCGCAGTTGCGGGGTGGGCCGGGTGTAGGCGTGGGCGAAGAGGTCCATGGGGTGCGGGGCGGGGTCCTCGTGCATACGGGCGCGCAGATCGGCCGCCATGGCCTCGGCGGCGTCCCGCGCGGCCGCCCTGACGTCCTCGTCGAGCAGCCCGCGGTGCGTCAGCTCGTCCTCCAGGAGCACGATCGGGTCGTGCGCACGCCAGGTCTCGACCTCCGCCTCGGAGCGGTACCGCCCGGCGTCGTCGGCGTTGGTGTGCGCGTCGACGCGGTAGGTGACCGCCTCCACCAGCGTGGGGCCGCCTCCCTCGCGCGCGCGGCGCACGGCGTCGGCGAGGACCTCGTGCACGGCCGCCACGTCGTTGCCGTCGACCAGGCGGCCCGGCATCCCGTACCCGACGGCCTTGTGGGCCAGGGACGGGGCGGCGGTCTGCTTGGCGAGTGGCACGGAGATCGCGAAGCCGTTGTTCTGGACCAGGAAGACGACGGGCGCCTGCCAGACGGCGGCGAAGTTGAGCGCCTCGTGGAAGTCGCCCTCGCTGGTGCCGCCGTCACCGACCAGGGCGAGCGCCACCACGTCGTCGCCCTTGAGGCGGGCGGCGTGGGCGAGGCCGACCGCGTGCGGCAGCTGGGTCGCCAGCGGGGTGCTGAGCGGGGCGACCCGGTGCGCGCGGGGGTCGTAGCCGCTGTGCCAGTCGCCCCGCAGCAGCGTCAGGGCCTCGACGGGATCGACGCCGCGGGAGACGACGGCGAGCGTGTCGCGGTAACTGGGGAAGAGCCAGTCGCGCTCCTGGAGGACGGCCGCGGCGGCCACCTCGCAGGCCTCCTGGCCGGTGCTGGAGGGGTAGACGGCGAGCCGCCCCTGCTTGGTCAGCGCCGTCGCCTGTGTGTTGTAGCGGCGGCCGGCGACCAGCTGCCGGTACAGACGGAGCAGCAGATCGGCGTCGGTCCCCCCGGCCGCCTCGGTGCCCAGCACCCGGTACGGCCGCGCGTCGGGCAGCAGCGGCGCGGGATCCGTACGGGGCTGCCAGGCGGGCGGCGGGGTCGGCCGGTAGGCACCCCGCTGCTCCATGACCGTCATGACGGCACCTCCTCGTGGGAGCGGCTTCGCGGCGCGCCACGGTGGTGACGCACCTCACCTACCGATTGTTCGGTCGTCGGCACATTTTGGCTACAGGGGCCTCCAGGCTGTGGACAAACGGTTCTCCACAGCCTGAGATGGACGCAGGACGTCCATCGCGGAGAGGCGGGGGTGCATGTCATCTGAACAAATGGCCGACGGAGCCGACCCCCGGACCGACCCGTCGGCGCCGGCCACGACGGCCGGACCCGGTCTGCCCGCCCGTCCGCTGGACGCGATCGACCGCGACATCCTCCAGATGCTCCAGGCCGACGGCCGTGCCTCGATACGGTCGGTGGCCGAACGCGTGCACGTCTCGCGCGCCAACGCCTACGCGCGCATCAACCGGCTCCTCGACGACGGCGTGATCCGCGGCTTCGGGGCGCGCGTCGACCACGAGCGCGCCGGGCACGGGACGTCCGCGTACATCACGCTGCGGATCGTGCAGAACTCCTGGCGGACGGTCCGCGAGCAGCTGCGACTGCTGCCGGGCGCCTCGCACATCGCCCTGGTCGGCGGCGACTTCGACGTCCTGCTCCTCGTCCACACCTCCGACAACCGGGCGCTGCGCGACCTGGTGCTGACCCGGTTGCAGGCGATCCCGGAGGTGCTGGGCACGCGCACGCTGCTGGTCTTCGAGGAGGAGGACCTGGAACCGCAGAGCTGACCGGGCTACTGCCCCGGCCGCTGCGTGACCCGCGCCTCAGCCCGCCCGCAGCCCCGCGAAGGCCATGCGGACCACCGCGTCCACGACCTCCCGCTCGGCGCTGCCGCGCCCGTCGGGCCGGTACCACTCGACGATCGAGTTGATCATCCCGAAGAGCAGCCGCGTCGCCAGCCGCACCTCCACGTCGCCGCGCACGTCCCCGTCGGCCGCCGCCGCCTTCAGCAGCTCGGCCACCCGGTGGTCGAACTCGCGCCGGCGCTCCAGCGCCCACCGCTCGGTGCCGGTGTTGCCGCGCACCCGCAGCAGCAGCGTCACGTAGGGCAGCTCGGTGGTGAGCATCTCCACCGTGCGGCGCACCACGTACTCCAGGCGCTCCACCGCGCGCCCCTCGCGCGCGGGGGGCTCGTCGAGGATGCCGAAGAGGCCGTCCAGCGCCCGGCTCACGGCCCGGCGCAGCAGCTCCTCCTTGCCGCTGACGTGGTGGTATATCGACGACTTGGAGATGCCGGCCGCCTTGGAGAGGTGCTCCATGGAGGTGCCGTCGTAGCCGCGCTCGTTGAAGACCCGCACCGCCACCGAGAGCAGGCTCTCCGGGGTGTAGGTGTCGCGCCGGGCGGTGGTCATGAGGTGCCCTCCCGCTTCTCGGAGGCGTACGCGTGGCGGTAGAGCGCGAGGGACGGCGCGTAACGGCCCGAGGGGTCGCGCAGATGCAGGTCGTCGAGGAGGGCGTACGCCCAGTTGCGGCCGAGCCGGCGGCTCCACTCGAAGGGACCGAGCGGGTAGTTGACGCCCAGGCGCATCGCGGTGTCGATGTCCTCCTCGGTGGCCACGCCCTTGGCGACGGCGTCGTGCGCGAGGTCGATGATCCGGGCCACCGTACGGGCGACGATCATCCCGGGGGCGTCCCCGATGACGCTGACGTCCTTGCCGAGCGCCTGGAACAGCCCGACGGCGCCGGAGAGCGTGGCCGGGGCGGTGTCCTGGGAGGCGGACAGGGCGATGCGGGTGGCTTTGCGGTAGTCCAGGGCGAGGTCGAAGTAGACGACGTCCCGGAACTCCACCGAGGTCTGCCCGTCGGCCAGGGCGAGCTGGCCGCCGCCGGGCAGCACCAGGCGGGTGCCGTGGTCCTCTTCCTCCTCGCGCACCGGGATGCCCGCCTCGCGGATCAGCGCGAGCAGCTCGGCGGCGGGGCCCAGGTCGCCCTCGACGACGACGTGGGCGGGCGGCTCCGCCTTCTCGGCGGTGTGCGGTTCGGGGCGCTCGGCAGCGCCGGTCCCGTCGGAGTAGTCGTACCAGCCGTGGCCGCTCTTGCGGCCGAGCCGGCCGGACTCCACCAGCCGCCGCTGAGCGAGGGACGGCGTGAAGCGAACGTCCTGGAAGAAGGACCGCCACACGGAGTGCGTCACCGACTCGTTGACGTCCTGGCCGATGAGGTCGGTCAGTTCGAACGCGCCCATCCGGAAGCCGCCGCACTCGCGCAGCACCGCGTCGATCGTGGCCGGGTCGGCGGCCTGGGACTCCAGTACGGCGAACGCCTCGGCGTAGAAGGGCCGCGCGATCCGGTTGACGATGAACCCGGGGGTGTCGGCGCACGCCACCGGCGTCTTCCCCCAGGCGCGTGCCGTCCCGTACGCGCGCGTGGCCGACGTGACGTCGGTGGCGAACCCGGAGACGACCTCGACCAGGGGCAGCAGCGGGGCGGGGTTGAAGAAGTGCAGCCCGACGAGGCGGCCGGGGTTGCGCAGGGCGCCGCCGACGGCCGTGACGGAGAGGGAGGAGGTGTTGGTGGCGAGCAGGCAGTCGTCGTCGACGACGTCCTCCAGGGCGCGGAACAGCTCCTGCTTGGTCTCCAGGCGCTCCACGACCGCCTCGACGACGAGGGAGCAGTCGGCGAGTTCGGCCAGGTCCGCGGCGGGCCGCAGCCGGGCCACGGCCGCGTCCCGGTCGGCGGCCGTCATCCGTTCCTTCGCCACGAGCCGGTCCAGCCGGGCGGCGAGCGCGGCGGCCGCCTCCTCGGCACGGCCCGGGACCGCGTCGTACAGCCGTACGACATGGCCCGCGACCAGCGCCACCTGGGCGATGCCCTGGCCCATCGTGCCGGTGCCGACGACGGCCACGGGGCTGCTGAGGTCGAGTCCTGTCATGTGCGCGATCCTCCCGCACGGAGTTGTCCACAGATGCGGCGGACCCCCTTGTCCCGACCGATCGTTCGGTTACTCTAGCCGTGTCCGCCCGTCCCCGCCCATGGCCCCGTCCCCGCCCATGGCCCCGTCCCCGCCCATGGCCCCGTCCACGTTCCCGCCCAGGTGAGGAGTTGGTTCCGCATGACCGCCGAACCCGTCGCGCACCGGCTGATCACGCAGCACCGGCCCACGCTCGACAAGGCGCTGGAGGCGATCCGCACGCGCGCGTACTGGTCGCCGCACCCCGAGCACCCCAAGGCCTACGGGGAGAACGGCAGCCTGGACGCGGCCGCGGGCAGGGCCGCCTTCGACGCCCTGCTCGGCACCCGGCTCGACCTCGGCCAGCCCGGCACCGACGACTGGGTGGGCGGCGAGGTCTCCCCGTACGGCATCGAGTTGGGCGTGACGTACCCGCACCCGGACGTGGACGTGCTGCTGCCCGCGATGCGGGCCGGCCAGCGCGCCTGGCGGGACGCGGGCGCGGAGGTGCGCGCGGTGGTCTGCCTGGAGATCCTCAAGCGGGTCAGCGACCGCACGCACGAGTTCGCGCACGCGGTGATGCACACCTCCGGGCAGGCGTATCTGATGGCGCTCCAGGCGGGCGGCCCGCACGCCCAGGACCGCGGCCTGGAGGCGGTCGCCTACGCCTACGCGGAGCAGACCCGCACCCCGGACACCGCGTCGTGGAGCAAGCCCCAGGGCAAGCGGGACCCGCTGGTGCTCACCAAGACGTTCCGGGCCGTGCCGCGCGGCATCGCCCTGGTCATCGGCTGCAACACCTTCCCGACGTGGAACGGCTACCCGGGCCTGTTCGCCTCCCTGGCCACCGGCAACGCGGTCCTGGTCAAGCCGCACCCGCGCGCGGTGCTGCCGCTGGCGCTGACCGTACGGATCGCCCGCGAGGTGCTCGCGGAGGCCGGCTTCGCCCCCGACCTGGTCGCGCTCGCCGCCGAACGCCCCGGCGAGGGCCTGGCCAAGACGCTCGCCACCCGCCCCGAGGTCAGGATCATCGACTACACGGGCTCGACGTCCTTCGGCGACTGGCTGGAGACCCACGCCCACCAGGCGCAGGTCTACACGGAGAAGGCCGGCGTCAACACGGTCGTCGTCGACTCCACCGACGACTACCAGGGGATGCTCGCCAACCTGGCGTTCTCGCTCTCCCTGTACAGCGGCCAGATGTGCACCACCCCGCAGAACCTGCTGATCCCCCGCGAGGGCATCACCACGGACGCGGGCCCGAAGACGTACGACGAGGTCACCGCGGACGTGGCCAGGGCGGTGGAGGGCCTGCTGGGCGACGACGCGCGGGCGAACGCGCTGCTCGGCGCGCTCGTCAACCCGGACGTCAAGGCCCGGCTGGAGGCCGCGCCCGGCCTCGGCGAGGTCGCGCTCGCCTCGCGCGAGGTGGCCCACCCCGACTTCCCGGACGCGGTGGTCCGCACGCCGGTCCTGGTGAAGCTGGACGGCGCCAAGCCGGACGCGGAGGCCGCGTACCTCAGCGAGTGCTTCGGCCCGGTCTCCTTCGCCGTCGCCGTCGACTCCACGGCCGACGCGCTCGACCTGCTGCGGCGCACGATCCGCGACAGGGGCGCGATGACGGTCGGCGCGTACACGACCTCCCCGGAGGTCGAACAGGCCGTCGAGGACGTCTGCCTGGAGGAGTGCGCCCAGCTCTCCCTCAACCTGACGGGCGGCGTCTACGTCAACCAGACGGCCGCGTTCTCCGACTTCCACGGGTCGGGCGGCAACCCCGCGGCGAGCGCGGCGCTGTGCGACGCGGCATTCGTGGCCAACCGCTTCCGGGTGGTGGAGGTACGGCGCCCTTCCACGGGCCTGGGCGCTTGAGAGCTCGGGTGGGTGGGGTTCGTCGGCGAGTGCGGGTCCGATGTGGCTGATCGCGCAGTTCCCCGCGCCCCTAAAGGCCTGGGGGCGCCCCCCGCTTTTAAGGGGCGCGGGGAACTGCGCGAAACGGGGCGAAGCCCCGTAGGGGGGTCCGGGGGCGTAGCCCCCGGGGGTGGGACGGGTAGGGGCGGCGGGGGCGAGAGGGCCCGCCTCACGCCCGCCGGCGGAAGACCGGTTTCACCGGGCGGCCGCCGAGCCACGGCGTGGGGTCGCCCGCGTCCAGTGCCTTGCGGTAGACCGCGCAGGCCTGGGAGACGACCTCCACCGTGTGGTCGATGTCGGCATCGTTGAGCGCCGCGCTCACCACGAAGGACGGCGCCAGGACGCCGCCCATCAGCAGCCGCCGCAGGAACAGCGTCCGGTACGGCTGCGAGGGCCGCCCGCTCCCGTCGAGCGTCGCGAAGACGAGGTTGCTGGCCCGGCCCCGCACGAGAACGTGGTCGCCGACCCCCATGCCGGCCGCCGCCTCCCGCACCCCTGCGGCCAGCCGCTCCCCCAGCGCGTGCAACCGCGCGGTGACACCCTCCTCGGCGTACGTCACCTGCACAGCCATCGCCGCCGCCAGGGAGTGCGTCTCCGCACCGTGCGTCGTGGAGAGCAGGAACACCCGCTCACCGGAGTGCCGCAGCCCGCCCCGCTCCATCAGTTCCCGGCGCCCGGCCAGCGCCGAGACGGCGAAGCCGTTGCCCAGCGCCTTGCCGAACGTGGAGAGGTCGGGCGTGACACCGTACAGCCCCTGGGCGCCCGCCTCCGACCAGCGGAACCCGGTGATCATCTCGTCGAAGACCAGGACGCAGCCGTGCCGGTCGGCCAGTGCGCGCAGCCCCTCCAGATAACCGGGTGGTGGCTCGGTCGCCGCGGCAGGTTCCAGGATCAGGCAGGCGATCTCGCCCTCGTACCGGGTGAGCAGCTCCTCCGTGGCGGTCAGGTCGCCGTACGGGAAGGACACGGTCAGCTCGGTGGTCGCGGCCGGGATCCCGGCGGACATCGGCGTCGTGCCGATGAACCAGTCGTCGACGGAGAAGAAGGGGTGGTCGGCGCAGACCGCCACCCGCGCGCGCCCGGTGGCGGCGCGGGCGAGGCGCACCGCGGCCGTGGTGGCGTCGGAGCCGTTCTTCGCGAACTTCACCATCTCGGCCGTCGGCACCGTCGCCAGGAAGCGTTCCGCGGCCGCCAGTTCGACCACCGAAGGGCGGACGAAGTTGCCGCCCCGGTCCAGTTCGCGCCGCACCGCCTCGGTGACGCGCGGATGGGCGTGGCCGAGGCTGACCGAGCGCAGCCCGGAGCCGTACTCGACGTACCGGTTGCCGTCGACGTCCCACACGTGGGCGCCGTGGCCGTGGCTGATGACCGGGGCCAGGCCCTCGGGGTACTGGTCGTCGCCCTTGGCGTAGGTGTGCGCGCCGCCGGGGACCATCGCGTGCAGTCGCGCGTTGGCCTGCCGGGAGCGGGGCAGTTCGAACTCTTCGGTGGTCACTGCGGCCTCACTTCTCCAGCTGCTTCAGTACCTCGGCCAGGCCCGGCGCCTCCCGGTCCCGCGCGGACACCGACGTGACCGGCAGCGGCCAGGGGATGGCGAGTCCGGGGTCGTCGAAGCGGATCGTCACGTCCTCGGCCGGGTCGTGCGGGCGGTCGATGCGGTACGACGTGTCGGCGGTGTCGGTCAGCGCCTGGAAGCCGTGCGCGCAGCCCGCCGGGATGTACACGGTCCGCTGCGTCTCGCCGGACAGGTCGAGGAACGCCCGGCCCAGGTACGTCGGCGAGTCCGGGCGCAGATCGACGACGACGTCGAAGACCCTCCCGTACGAGCAGCGCACCAGCTTGGCCTCGCCGGCGCCCGCGCGCAGATGCATCCCGCGCACCACGCCCCCGGCCGAGCGGGACAGGCTGTCCTGGACGAAGGCGTCCGGGTCCAGGCCGACCGAGCGGACCACGTCGGCGTCGAAGGTGCGGCAGAAGAAGCCGCGTTCGTCGGCGTACGGGGTCGGCTCGAACAGGAACGCCCCGGCGATCGCCGGGACTTCGGTCGCCTTCACAAGGCCTCCTGCGGGGTGCCGGGGGTGCCGGGGATTCCCGGGTGGGCGGTGTTTCCCGGGGCTGCCGGGAACAGGGCGGCCGTCAGCCGGCCGAACTCGCGGGCGAGTTGACGGGCGACCGTCTCGTTCCGCTCGGCCAGTACCCGCCGCAGTTCCGGCGCCCGCTTCTCCAGCTCGCGGAACTGTTCGAGCAGCCGGCCGGCGTCGACCTCGCGGGCCGGGTGGCAGTAGGCGCCCAGGCCCATCCGGTCCATGAGCGCGTCGCTCTTCGCCGCATAGCCGAGGGCGAGCGTCGGCGTACCGGTCCGCAGCGCGCAGACCAGGTTGTGGTAGCGGGTCGCCACCACGGCCTCGGCCGCCGCCGTCTCCGCCATCAGCTCGGCGAGCGAGGCCGCGGGGGAGGCGGTGACCAGCGGCGAGTCCACCGCGTCGAGGATCGCGGCGACCACGGACGCGTCGCACGTGTCGCCGGTGAGCAGCCGCACCGGCCTGCCCTCCTCGGCCAGCGCCCGGACGAACCGGGTCGTGCCGTCGAGGTAGCGCCGGTGGATCTCCCCGGCCCGGTCGCGGTCGTCGTCGCTGCCGTGGAAGTCCATGACGCCGACGCAGACCCGGCCCCGAGCCTCCGGCGGCCCCGGGCGCGCCTTGGGAGCCGGCAGGGCGAAGGCGAGGTCCGGGCAGACCTCGTCGGCCGCCGTGTCCACGCCCATCGCCCGCATCGCCTGGCGGGACTGCTCGTCGCGGTACGAGCGGTACGCGGCCAGCCGCGCCGACCGGCGCACCAGGGCCCGGGTCGCCCGGCTGCCGATCGGGGCGGCGCCCACACCGGCCAGCGCGACCCGCGCGCCCAGCAGCCGGCCGCTCGCGCAGAGCAGGAACAGCGCGTACGGGAACCCCCACGGCCGCAGCGGCAGCGTGGCCTCCAGCACGCCCATGCCCGGCACGATCACCACGTCGTGCCGGCGCACCCAGGCGGCCGTGCGGAAGGCGTCGACGACCTTCCCGAGCCCCTTCCCGGCGATCGCGCCCGCGCGGGAGGCGGTCCGGTACTCGCCGCGGTACCAGTGCAGCCGCGTCGCCGGGATGCCGTACCGGGCCGTGACGGTTTCGGGCCCGCCGCACAGCGCGTCCACCGCCGCCTCCGGGTGCGCGGCGCGCAGATACCCGAGGACGGCCTCCAGCGACCCGTCGTTGCCGAGGTTGCCGGAGCCCAGCAGCCCGAACACCCCGACGCGGACGGCCCTCACGGCTGCCTCTCCGTGCGGCGCACCCGGCCCTCGCGCCCCGCGACCAGCGAGTCGACGGAGACCGCGAGCCGGTCCGGCACCTCCGGGGCCCGGTCCTCGACCCGCTCGCCCGCCCCCGGCCGCGCCCGGCTCGCCAGCCACGCCGCCAGATGGCGGTAGCAGGCGCGCCGGTCGGCCGGGGACAGCGGCGCCCGCCGCACCGCCGAGACGAACCCCCACACGTACTCGGCGAGCAGCCGGGGCGTCGGGTGCAGCGGGCCCGCCCGGCGCGGGTCCAGGTTGACGCACCGGGACCGCTTGGAGGGGTTGGCCCGCTCGGCGCGCGTCGGATGGTCGCGGCGGAAGTACAGCAGCTCGGGCACCTGGTGGAACGGCCCGTGCAGGGTGATCTCGGCGACGAACGTACGGTCCGCGTGGTGGTAGCTGTCGTGCGGCTTCACCCGGCGCAGCACGTCGGCCCGCATCACGCCGTAGAAGTCGTCGCCGCCGGGCTCGAACAGCAGGCTGCGGAAGCGTTCCGGCGCGTGCGGGGAGTCGGTGGCGAGCGTGTACGCGTACGGCACCTTCACCTGGCCGTCGCCGTCGATGACCGCCTGACCGGAGTGGGCGAGGATCACCTCGGGGTGCTCGTCCAGCGCCTCGACGCAGGCCCGCAGCAGGTCACGGGCGTACAGGTCGTCGTGCGAGGCCCACTTGAACAGCTCGCCCCGGCACTCGGTGAAGACGTGAGTGTGGTTCGGGGCGGCGCCGATGTTGCGGGGCAGCCGGAGGTACCGGATACGGGAGTCCTTCGCGGCGTACCGGCGGCAGATCCCCTCCGTGCCGTCGGTCGAGGCGTTGTCGGAGATCACCAGCTCGAAGTCCTCGTACGTCTGGCCGAGCAGGGCGTCGAGCGACTCGGCCAGGTACTCCTCGCCGTTGTACACGGGCAGGCCGATGCTCAGCCTGGGTTGCGCGGTCATGGGGTCCTCACTTCAAGGCTCACGGCTGGCTCACTTCTGGCTCACTTCGGGAAGGGGACGGGTCGTGCCGCTCGCGCAGGGCGGACCGCAGCTGGAGCCACCACACGGCCGAGGCGAGGAGCGTCGCGGCGGCGACGCCCCACGCGGAACCGACCGTGCCGCCCCAGGCCGCCCCGCCGAGCCCGCCGCCCACGTAGCAGACGGAGGCGAACAGCTGGCAGCGCAGGCTGCGCCGGGCCGCGGCGAGCGCCCGCAGCCCGGCCGCCGCGCCGGTGCCGAGACCGGAGCCGGCGACGCCCAGCGTGACCGGCACGATCAGCGCCGAGGCGGAGTTCCAGACGTCACCGAGGACGAGTGCGCCGGCCCGGTCCGGCAGCAGCAGCAGCGCCCCGCCCCACAGCAGCGCGGCGACGGCCTGTCCGCCGCCGAGCAGCAGGCAGAACCTGCCGAGCCGGTGCGGGGCCCGCCGCAGCACCCGGGCCGCCTCCGCCACGGTGACCAGCGAGAGCCCCATCAGGATGGCCATGAACGGGCCCATCAGCAGCTCGGCGCCCCGGACCACGCCCACCGCGCCGACCCCGACGAGCACGCCGAGCCCGTACGCCCGCAGCTGGCTCGCCCCGCTGACGCCGACGTTCTCGACCAGGTACCGGTAGCCGAGGTCCCGGTGCGCGCGCAGCCAGGCGCGGATCCCGGTGAGCCGGGGCCGGATGCCGGACTGGAGGCAGCCGTACCCGGCGGCCACCGCGGCGGAGCCGCCCCAGGCGAGCACGAAGCCGCCCACACTGCCCATCCGCGCCGCCACCACCAGGGCCGGGATCAGTGCCACGCCCCACACGACGTCGTTGACGAACGCCTTGCGGCCGGTGCCCGCCGCGAAGAACGCGTACCGCCAGGCGTCCTGGAGCAGCAGCCCCGGCAGGACCACGCCCAGGCACGCGAACGCGGGCCCCACCCGGCCCCCGAGCGCGAGCCCGGCCGCCAGACACGCCACGCCGATGACGGTGCCGACGCCGAGCGCGGTCCCCGACGACCGGGCCGCCGCCCCGCGCCAGGACTCCTCCGGCACCCCGCTGAACCGCACCACGAGCGGGTCGGTGGCCACCCCGCGGGAGACGCTGAGCACCACGCCGTACGTCACCCAGGCCAGGCTGAACACGCCGAACGCCGTCGGCCCCAGCGAGCGGGCCACATAGACGCCCACCGCGAAGTTGCTCAGGCTGGAGGCGGCCTGGTCGGCCAGGCCCCAGGAGAGCCGGCCGAGGACGGCCCGGCCGGTGGACGGCCGGGTGGACGGCCGGGTGGACGGCCGGGCGGACGGGGGAGCGGGCGCCCCCTCGGGCCCGGCCCGCCCCGCCACCGGTGCGGCCGGTGTCGTCGTGCGCTCCCCCTCCGTGGTCATCGGCGTCACGCCTTGAGCAGTCCGGCGCCGTGCAGGGCATCGGCCGCGTCGGCGACGGTGTCGAACGGCAGCCCGGCCCGCTCGGCGACGTCGAGCACACTGTGCGCCCCGTCGGAGAGGCTGAGCACCCAGAGCATCGCCAGCTGCGCCTGCTCGGCATCGCTCCGCCCGCCCAGCGAGCCGTACAGCCCCCGCCGCCCGAGCTGTGGTTCGCCGTACGGACTGAGGTTGACGTAGCGCCGGTTGCGGTCCAGGACGCCGAACGCCTCGCGGCACACGGCGAGGGTGTCCGCCATCGCCGCCGGGGAGACGAAGTCCAGGTCGTCCGCCGAGGTGTGATATTCGGGGTACCCGGCGTACGGGGTCCGGGTGAGCGAGCCCACGCCGAGGTCGAAGCCGGGGGAGCAGTACTGCCGCTCGTCGTAGCCGTACGGGGTGAACTCCGTGACGCGGTGCGGGCGTTCGGACGCCGTCAGAACGTGCCGCAGCACCCGGTCGATCTCCGCGTCACCCCGCCTGCTCCGCTTGTACGTGAGCTGCCCCGGGTCGCCCGCGCAGGCGAGCACCAGCCCGTGTTTCACGCGGTCGACCCGCTCCCGGTTGCGGGCCAGCCAGGTGATCGCCCCGATGGTGCCGGGCGCGAAGATGAACCGGTAGGTGTAGTAGGGCTTCCGTTCCGCCAACTCCCGTGCCAGGTAGGTCGCCACGGCGATGCCGGCCAGGTTGTCGTTGGCCAGCGACGGGTGGCAGACGTGGCAGGAGACGATCACCTCGTCGGGCACCTGCCCGGGCACGACGTGCTCGGCGTAGGTGAGGTGGCCGTCGGCGAGGGTGGAGTCGACGCGTACCTCGTACTCGCCCTCCGGCAGCGCGTCCAGGGTGTCCTGGGCCAGGCAGAAACCCCACGTGGGCGTGTAGTAGCTCGTGCGGTACGGCACCCAGGAGGGGTGGTCCGGCAGGGTGTGCAGACGGTCGCGCAGCTCCGAGAGCGGCATCCGCGCCGCCACCGGCACGCTGTAGCCGAGCACATGCAGACTGGACTCCCGGAAGTCGACGACCCGCCGGCCGTCGGCGTCGGCGATGTAGGCGTCCCGGATGTTCCACTCCCGCGGGACCGTCCAGTCCAGCACCTGCGTACCGGTCGGCACCTCGTGCACCTGGAGCGGGACGTACTCGTCGACGATGCGCAGGGTCTCGCGCACCCCGTCGCCCGTGATGCTGCGGCAGAGCGGGTACAGCCGCTCCACCAGGGCGTGCATCTCTTCCCCCACCCGGGTCATCGGCGCCACCGCAGGGTGTCGTCCACCGTGCCCGCCTCGGCCGCCCCGCGCAGCACCGCGAGGCGTGTGTAGCGGCGCTCGAAGTCCTCCCGGGTCAGCCCGAACTCGCGGTAGGCGTCGGCGAGTTCGAGGGCGCCCCGCTTCACCGTCCACTCGCAGTCGAAGCCCGGGACCGCGGCCCGGAACCGGGAGAAGTCCACCCGGTACGAGCGCGGATCGGCGCCGGTCTCGCCGGTGATGACCACCTTGGAGCCGGGCACCGCCGCGGCGACCTGGTCGGCGATCTCGGCGACCGTGACGTTGTTGGCCTCGCTGCCGATGTTGAACGCCCGGTCGTGCACCGCCTCGCGCGGCGCGGTCAGCGCGGCCGTGAAGGCCCGTGCGATGTCGGCGGCGTGCACCAGCGGACGCCAGGGCGTGCCGTCGGACATGACCAGCACCTTCCCGGACAGCAGCGCGTGGCCCACCAGGTTGTTCAGCACGATGTCGGCGCGCAGCCGGGGCGAGAAGCCGAAGGCGGTGGCGTTGCGCATGTACACCGGGGTGAAGTCGTCGTCGGCGAGCGCGTGCAGATCGTCCTCCACCCGCACCTTGGACTCCGCGTACGGCGTCACCGGACGCAACGGGGCGTCCTCGCCCACCAGTTCGCCGCCGCCCGCGGCGCCGTAGACCGAGCACGTCGACGCGTACAGGAAGCGCCGCACCCCCGCCTCGCGGGCCAGCCGGGCGAGGCGGACGGAGGCGTGGTGGTTGATGTCGTAGGTGAGTTCGGGCGCCAGCGAGCCCAGCGGGTCGTTGGAGAGCGCGGCGAGGTGGATCACGGCGTCCACCCCGGCCACGTGCTCGGCCGTCAGGTCCCGCAGGTCGACCTGGGTGCCCGGCGGGTCGGCGGGCACCGGGCCCAGCACGCAGTCGGCGAACAGGCCGGAGTCCAGGCCGACGACCTCGTGTCCGGCGGCGGTCAGCACCGGGGCCATCACGGTGCCCAGGTAGCCCTGGTGTCCGGTCAGCAGTACGCGCAAGGTTCAATCCCCCAGGTTCAGAGTGAGTTTGGTGACGTGGAACGCCTCGGCGTAGCGGGCGTGGCATTCGATGCCGCGGATCCGGGCGAGGCCGAGGAAGGCCTCGCGGTCGTACCAGGGGCGGTGGCGCTGCGAGGGGTAGTGCTCCTGGAGCAGCCGCGCCTTCTCCTCGGCGATGTCCGGCGACAGCGGCTGGTAGGCCGTCGGGCGGCCGAGGTCGCCGTCCCACTTGACGATCTCGTAGCCGAGCACGAGGTGGTCGCGGAACGCGCTCGGCATCAGCTTGGCGAGGCAGCGGTGGTCCTGGTGGGCGTCCTCGGTGCGCGGGGCGAGCACGAGGTCGGGCTCGGTCCGGCCGCGCAGTTCCTCGACGGCCGTCTTGGCCTCCTCCCAGTACGCGGGCATCCGCCCGTCGGGCAGCTTGAGCACGGTCAGCCGCAGCTCGGCGTCCGGGCAGAAGGCGGCGAGCGCGGCCCGCTCCTCCCGCTCCCGCTCACCGCCGCCCCCGGAGAGCACCAGCGCGTCGACCCGCAGCCCGGGCCGGGCGCGGCACAGCGTCAGCAGGGTGCCGCCGGCGCCGATGGCGAGGTCGTCGCAGTGCGCGCCCACCGCGACGATCCGCTCCAGGGGCCCGGCGCCGAGCCGGATCACGCGCGCACCTCCGCGCCGTCCCGCTCCCAGACGGCCCACGGGCGGTCGCCGCGCGCGTAGGCGGCGTCGAGCGCGGCCCGCTCCTTGACGGTGTCGGTCGGCCGCCAGAAGCCCCGGTGCTGGTGCGCCACCAGCCGCCCCTGCTTGGCCAGTCGGGCACATCCGTCGGCGACGAGGTCACCGTTCTCCGGGATGTGGTCGAAGATCTCCTGACGGAGCACGAAATAGCCGCCGTTCTCCCACAACGGCAGCTCGCTCACCGGGGTGATGCCCCCCACCAGACTGTCCTCGCCCAGCTCCACGCAGTGGAACGAGGACTGCGGCGGCACCACCATCATCGAGGCCCCGGCGTCGCGCCGCGCGAACCGGTCGATCATCTCGGGCAGCGGGGCGTCGGTGAGCACATCGGCGTAGTTGGCGAGGAACATCTCGTCGCCGTCCAGATGGTGCCGCACCCGGCGCAGCCGCTCCCCGATCGGGGACTCGATGCCGGTGCCCGCGAACGTGATCGTCCAGTCGGAGATGTCGGTGGACAGCAGCTCGGTCCGCCCGCCGCGCAGCACGAAGTCGTTGGACGTCGTCTCCTCGTAGTTGAGGAAGAAGTCCTTGATGTGGTCGGCCCCGTAACCCAGGCACAGGATGAACTCGGTGTGCCCGTAGTGCGCGTAGTAGCGCATCACGTGCCAGAGCAGCGGGCGCGGGCCGACCATCGCCATCGGCTTGGGCACGTCGTCCGCGGCGCCGCTGCGCATCCGCATCCCGTAACCGCCGCAGAACAGGACGACCTTCACGGTGCCACCTCGACAATGCTCAGTTCCGGTATGGGAAAGACCAGCCGGCCGCCCCACTCGCCCACGAAGGACAGCTGCTCGGTCAGTTCGGCGCGCAGGTTCCACGGCAGGACGAGGACGTAGTCCGGCTTGTCGGCGGCGATCCGCTCGGGCTCGAGAATGGGGATGCGCGCGCCGGGGGTGAACCTGCCGTGCTTGTAGGGGTTGCGGTCCACGGTGTACGGCAGCAGGTCGGGCCGGACGCCGCAGTGGTTGAGCAGGGTGTTGCCCTTGCCCGGGGCGCCGTAGCCGACGACCGTCTCGCCGCGCTCGGCCGCGTCGATGAGGAACCGCAGCAGGTCCCGGCGCACCTTGGCCACGCGGGCGGAGAACTCGGTGTAGCCGGACAGCTCCTGGAGCCCGGCGGCCTTCTCCCGGTCCAGGACGTCGGTCACCCGTCGCGTGGGCTCGCCCGCCACCCCGTCGGGGCGGGCCCACAGCCGGATCGAGCCGCCGTGCGTGGGCAGCAGCTCGACGTCCACCAGGGTGAGTCCGCCGCTCGCAAGGGCCCGGGCCGCAGACGCCACCGTGTAGTACTGGAAGTGCTCGTGGTAGATCGTGTCGTACTGGTTCTCCTCGATCAGGGTCAGCAGGTGCTGCACCTCGATGGAGACCCAGCCGTCGTCCGCGACCAGCGCGCGCAGCCCCTGGGTGAAGCCGACCACGTCGGGGATGTGCGCGTACACGTTGTTGGCCACGACCAGGTCGGCCGGTCCGTGTTCGGCGCGGACACCCGCGCCGGTGTCCGGGCTCAGGAACGCGGTGAGCGTGGGCACCCCCGCGTCCCGGGCCGCCGCGCCGACGTTCACCGAGGGCTCGATGCCGAGGCAGCGGATCCCGCGGTCCACCATGTGCTTGAGGAGATATCCGTCGTTGCTCGCGACCTCGACGACGAACGCGTCCGTGCCGAGCCCCAGCCGTTCGACGGCACCGGTGACGAAGGCGCGCGCGTGCTCCACCCAGGAGGTCGAGTACGAGGAGAAGTACGCGTACTGCGTGAACGTCTCCTCCGGGGTGATCAGCGGCGGGATCTGCGCCAGCCAGCAGTCGGTGCACACCCGCAGATGCAGCGGGAACGCCGGTTCCGGCAGGTCGAGTTGGTCCGCGGCGAGGAAGCTCTCGCACGGCGGGGTCGCGCCCAGGTCGACGACGCTCGAAAGCGCCGCCGAGCCGCAGAGTCGGCATCGTGTCATCTACTGCCCCCATTTCGCTCACGCGGGCGCCCCCGCCGCGAGCCGGTCATTGCGTTCCCCTCGGGCGGCGGGCTCTCCCCGCCGCCGGACCGGACCGCGAGTGCGGCGCGGTACCCCTCCACCAGGCGTTCCAGGCCGACGGCCGGACTGAAGTCCCGCTCGTAACGGTCCCGGGCCGCCCGGCCCATCTCCCGGTTGCGGTCACCGTCGCCCGCGATCCGGCGCAGGCACTCCGCCAGCGAGGCGGCGTCGCCCGGCCGGTGCAGCAGCCCGCTCACCCCGTCCTCGACCAGCTCGGTGAAGGCGCCGTGCCCCGCGGCGACGGCCGGGACCCCGGCCGCCATCGCCTCCACGGCCACCAGGCCGAACGCCTCCAGCCAGGTCGAGGGCGCCACCACGGCCACCGCCCGCGCGAGCGCCTCCCGGCACTCGTCCGGGCCGTACAGCCCGGCGTACCGCACGTCGTCCCGGCCCGCCGCCCACGCGGCCACCTCGCGCTCCAGCGGCCCCGCCCCGGCGATCACCAGCGGTACGCCCGCGCCGCCGGACGCGGCCAGCTCGTCCCACGCGGCCATGAGTAGCCGTACGCCCTTGGGCTCCGCGAGCCGGCCCAGGTAGAGCAGATGCTCGCCGGGGCCCGTGCGGCGGGCGTCCGGGCCCGGGTCCGGGACGAAGTTGTGCTTCACCGCGAGCCGTGCGGCCGGCATCCCGGCCTTCACCAGCACCTCGCGCTGGGCCGCCGAGATGCAGAAGAACCGCTCCACGCCGGTCCACCAGCGCCGCCGGTTGACCGCGAGGCTCACCGCGAGCGGCACCGTCGCCGCCCGCGAGTCGCGGTAGCAGCCGTGCTTGACGGCGGGCAGCGGCGAGGAGCCGACGCACTCCGTGCACGGCCGGCCGTCCCGCTGCAAGGTGCCCGGCGGGCAGACCTGCGTGTAGTTGTGCAGCGTGGCGACGGCCGGCACCCCGGCGTCGGCGCACGCGGCCAGTACGGCGGGGGACAGCAGCGGGAAGACGTTGTGCACGTGCACCACGTCGGGCCGCTCGGCCCGCAGCCGCGCGGCCAGCTCCCTGCGCACCGCCGGGTTCCACGGCACGAGCAGCGGCACGGCGGCCTTGCCGAGCGGGGAGCGGGCGGCGATGTCGTCGCTGCGCCGCTCGAACAGCTCGACCTGGTGGCCGCCCGCGCGCAGCAGCTCCACCTCCTGGTCGACGGCCTTGTTCTCCCCGCTGGGCTGCGCCGAGCGGTAGCGGTTGTGCACCACGAGGACACGCATGGTCAGGGAGCCTCCGGTTTCCGGGCCCAGCGCGGGACACGTCGGCGCGGGGGTTCGGGCGGCGCGGGGAGCGCGAGCGGCGACGGGTCCGGGGCCGGCGCCGCCAGCAGCGAGGCGGCCACCGTCAGATGCAGCAGATACGGCGAGGCGTCGCCGAGCCCCGCCTCCGTGTACGACGCGAGCGCGCAGTAGCTGATCAGGAAGAGCGCGCAGGCCCGCGACAGCGACGGCGGCCGCAGCAGCGCGACCCCGCCCAGCACGACGAGGGCTGCCGCCACCAATGAGACGCCCAGCAGGCCCTGTTCGTGGTAGACGGCCAGCCAGCTGTTGTCGATCGGCAGCCCGTCGAAGGACTTGTCGCCCAGCCCCACCCCGAACACCTGCTCGGTGACGGTCCGGGGCGCCGCCAGCAGCGCGTGCCACACCTTGGCCCGGCCGGTGAGGCTGGAGAAGTTCTCCTCGCTCTGCCCGCGCAGGAACCACGCCTGCAAGGCCGAGCCGAACCCCACCGCCGCCACGGCCGCGCACACCACCGCCCAGGTGAAGAACCGGCGGGCGGCGGCGCTGGTCAGGAACAGCGAGCCGATCGCCACAAGGAGCCCGACGAGCAGGCCGAGGGTGGCCGTGCGGGTGTGGGTCAGCGCGAGCAGCACCAGCGACGGCACGATGATCACCGCCGCGCTCGCCCGGTCCGTCCGCCGGCCCAGCAGGAGCAGCACCGTCAGCCCGATGATCACCGCCGCGTACTGGCCGATCTGCGGCGGGGTGAGCGGCCACAGCGCGCCGACCAGCCGTCCGCCGTACAGATCGGGCAGCGCCGCGCCCGGGGAGATGACGGCACCGGCGGCGACCGACCCGAGCACCGCGAAGTACATCCGGATGTGGTGCCGAACGAAGGTGTGGCCGCCGTCCCACCAGCGGCTGAGCAGCCACAGCGTGCCGAGGAACAGCGCGAGCCGGGCGCAGCGGAACAGCGCGCCGAACCCGGACCCCAGATCGGCGCTGGAGATCACGCTCGGCACCAGCAGCAGGGTGAGCAGAAGCAGGAACGCGCCGCCCCGGACGCGCAGCCGGGGATTGACCGCGAGCGCCAGCGCGAACGCGGCGACCAGCGCGCCCATCGTGACCATCTGGATGAGCGAACGGGGCAGCGGCACGATGGTCTTCGCCCCGGCGGAACCGAGGGTGTTGAGGACGAGCAGCCCCCAGACGACGGCGACGGTCCGGGGCGTGCGGCCGGGACGGGACGCGGCGCCGGCCGGAGGCCGGACCGAACCCGGCAGCCCCTCGCCCCGCAGATCCGTACTCATCTCAGCCCCCCGCCCGTGTGTCGAGGGTGCTGCCTGTGTCCTGCCGGTAGGGCGTGGCCCGCCACTCCTCGAAGTCGAGCACCCGGCTCGGATCGTGGGCGACGAACTTCCACGGCCCGACGTAGACGTTGTCGTGCCACCGGTTGCGCTGCTTGCCGGTGATCGCCTCGGCCACCCGCTCGCCCTTGTACGGCGACCAGTCCGGATACGTGCCGTAGTTGGCCAGCACCGCCATCCGGTCGCACTTCACCGTGCAGTCGACGACGGACTTGTCCAGCACGAACCGGTTGGCGTGGATGTCCACCCGCTGGGTCTTCCAGCGGCAGTCCGCGTAGAGCGGCGCGTCGGCGATGGCCGGCCGCGCGCAGCGCTTCGTGTCCTTCACCAGCAGCGTGCAGTCGCCGGAGGAGGTGTTGGCCGGGCTGTTGCAGAACCGGTCGGCGTTCTCCCACAGGGTGATCCCGGACCAGTTGTTCTCCAGTACGTTCCGGTAGATCTCGATCCTGTCCGTACGGGCGGGGACACGCGGCTCGCCGCCGGACTCGGAGATGTACACGGTCGCGAAGGGGAAGTTGTCGCCGCGGTCGGCGTACGTGCGGCCCTCCACCCAGTTGTTGCGCCGGATGGTGTTGTTCCGCACAACCGCGTTGTAGCTGGTCTCGTAGATCAGCGCGGCACCGTCGTTGGCCTCCAGGACGTTGTCCTCGATGCGGAAGTCGTTGTTGTTGGTGTCCGCCCACAGCCCGGCACCGCGGTTGTCGTGCACCCAGTTGCCGCTGATGTCGGCGCCGTCGACGGCCCAGAACTTGACGCCCCCGGTGCAGCCGCAGCCCGGCTTCCGCTTCTCCCAGTCGCCGGTGTTGTTGCCCGTGATCTCGTTGCCCTCGACCACCAGGTCACGGAGCGGGCCGTTGCCCTTGTACGCGTTCATGCCGTACTGCCCGTTGTCGCGCAGACAGCTGTCCCGTACCTCCTGGCGGGACCCGGCCATCAGCCCGGCACCGGAGTTGCGCTGGATCGTCGCGTGCTCGATCACCCAGCCGTCGGCCGAGTCGTGGTTGACCACGCCCTCGTCCGGCGGGGCGACGAACCCCTGCACGGTCAGATGGCGAATGGTGACGTCGGGGGCGGAGCCGCCGAACGCGTACTGGTTGGTCTTCCGCCCGTCGAGCACCGCGCCCGGGGCGCCGAGGTAGCGGTCGCCCTTCTTGGGCACGACCTGGGAGAAGCGGTCGTGGTCCAGGCGGTGCTTGCCCGGCCGCAGCCAGAACGTGGTGTGCGGCGGGCTGCTCTTCGTCTTGGCGGAGAGGTCGCCGACGACCGAGGGGTCGACCGTCACCGCGCCCTTCGGCGCCTTCGCCCATCCCGCCGCGGGCTCCTCGCACACCCGGGCCACATGCCGGGTCACGGACGCGGAGGGTGCGGCGGTCGGCTCCGCCCTCGGGGCGTCCGGCGAGGCGGTGACACAGCCGGACACCAGCAGAACCGGCGCCAGCGGTGCGGCCGTCAGCGCCCAGCGCCGCCAGTTGATCCCCACGCGTCCTCCTCCCCCTTCCCTCTCCATGCGGTCAGTCGTGGAACGTGAGCACGGTGGTGAACCCGCGCGTGCCGTCGGTGAACCCGGTGCCGATCAGCGTCGTGGCGGGCTCCTTGCGGCCGAAGCCGGGGGAGTACCAGCCGAGCGGCGGATCGCTCTCGCCGCGGTGCGCCCGCCAGGACAGCCCGTCGGGCAGATCGAGCACGGCGGAGCGCTGCTCGCCGTCCCGGGCCCACGCCAACTCGGCCCGGTGGTCCGCCAGTTCGGCGGCGACGGCCGGTCCGAGGTGGAACGCCAGACGTACGGCCCGGCGTGGACCGCGCACCTCGTCGACCACCCGCAACCGCCTGCCGTCCGGGACGAGTTCGACCCGGCGGCGATGGACCGAGCCCCGGTAGCCGTCGTGCTCGGCGCACCAGCGCGACGGCCCCGCCTCCAGGACACGGCTGCGGGCGTGCCGGACCCACAGGAACGGGCCGCCGGAGCCGGACTGGTCCTCGCCGTCCAGCTCCAGGGTGTTGTGCCCGAGCGTCGAGCGGAAGTAGCGCCGCCACTCGGGCTGCCCGTGGTAGCAGTACGTCCCCGGGTCGGCGAGCACGTCGACCCCGTCGTGCCGCACCTCCAGCGAGAGCGCGTCCGCGTGGGCGTGCGCGGCGATGGACAGGAAGCCGTGCGGACCGCCGTCGCAGCGGCACCAGATGCCCGCCGGGCCGCGCAGCACGGTCAGCCCCGCGTCCGCGAAGTGGGCCGGCCGCTCCGCCGGGCGGCGCACGGACGGCTCCGTCGGCCGGACGAGCGCCGCCAGCAGCGTCGTACGCACATCCGTGCCGGTCACCGCCGGCCACCAGGGCAGGGCGCCGAACACCGCGTCCCCGGTGGCCAGCAGCGAGCCCCAGCGGTCGGTGCCCGCGCCGTCCACGACCAGACCGTGCCCGTCGTCCGCGTCGCCCTGGCGGGGCGGGCGCAGCCGGCCGTCCACGACGGCGGCGAGCGCGTCGGTCATCCGCAGCAGCACCAGCCGTACCGACGCCGGGACCGGAACCCGGGCGGCGTCCGCCTCCGCCAGCGCGGCCAGGCCGAGTTCCAGGACGAGGCCGTGGTACTCGGTGGCCAGCTCGCGGTTGAGACCGGAGGGGAAGGTGTTGGCGCGCAACTGCCGGTCGAGGGAGCGCAGCGCCTCGGCCCGCCACCGCGCCGAGTCGGGGAACCAGTCGAAGGCGCAGGCCGCGGCGAACTGCCCGGCGGCCTCCGCGATCACATGGTTGTTCGCCGAGGAACCCCGGCTGGGGAAGGCGGCCAGCCAGCGCTGGTGGTGCCACACCTGCCGCACCGCCTCCGGGTTCTCCTCGAACAGCCCGGCGGCGCCCGGCCAGCCGTCGAGCAGCCGGCGGATCCACACCCACGAGACGAGCCGGATGCCCAGCTCGATGCCGCTGACCCAGTGCACCCCGCGCAGCGGCGGATTGGCCGCCCACCACGACCGCAGCTGCCCGGCGACCCGCTCGGCGTACCGTGCGTCGCCGGTGAGCGCGTAGGCGGCGGCGAGCCGAGTGAGGTACTGGTGCCGGGACGGCTCCCAGATCTGCTTGATGTCGCCGACCGTCTCCTCGTCCCGGTACGGCACGTCGAAGGCGTAGCCCGACGGGGCCCGGCGCCCGGTCCTGGGGTCGTACGACCAGTCCGGGTCGGCCATGTCCGCGCGGCGCACGCCGAAGAACTCGGCGTGCCCCTCCAGCAGCCGGTCCGCCTCGCCGACCAGGCGCTTCGCGGCGTCCGGCGGCACCGCGGCGAGCGTCCCGGCGGGCAGGACGGCGGTGAACCGGGCGCCGGTCACGCGCGGGCCGTCCGGCGGGGGCGCCGACCGCCACCGCCGTCGGCGCACCGCGTCGGACGCCCGGCCGCCGACCTCCCGCGGCCCCATCCGGGACAGCCGCCGGAGGTACCAGCCCGGACCCATGCTCATCGCGCCCCCGCCAGCGTCACCGGGGCGCCGCCCGCCAGGCTCGCGCGCACGGCGAGGGTGGCCGCCGTGGTGGCGACCAGCGACTCCAGCGGCACCGGCATCGGGCCGCCGGTCCGCACCGCCCGCACGAACGCGGCCAGTTCGGCCTCCTGGCCCTTGTCCCGGGCCTTCGGCAGCCGCGAACTGACCCACCGCTTCCCGCCGTACACCGAGGCCCGGACGAAGTCGTCGAGCCGCAGCGCCCTGCCGTCCGCGACGAGGTCCAGCGTCTCCTTGGGGAAGCTTCCCGGCCCGCTGGTGACATAGCTGAGGGTGGCGATGGAGCCGTCCGGGTAGCCGAGGACGATCTGGAGGTCCTCGTTGCCGGGGGTGGCCGTCGCGTACACCGAGACCGGGTCGGCGCCGATCAGCCGGCTCGCGGTGTCGATGAAGTGCCCGCCCTCGCCGGTGAACCGCGAGCCCTCGCTGTCCTGCCGGAGGTACCAGCTCCCGTGGTCCAGACGGCCCGCGTTGATCAGATAGCGCAGGCTCGCCGGGCCGGTGCGGGGGCCGAAGCGCTTCCCGGCCTCGTGCAGCAGCGGGGCGAAGCGGCGGTTGAAGCCGACCTGGAGGCGGTCGTTGCCGGACTCCTCCACCGCCGCGACCACACCGGCCAGTTCCTCCTCGGTGAGCGCCAGCGGCTTCTCGACGAAGACCGCCTTGCCGGCCAGCAGCGCCTTGCGGGTCAGCTCGGCGTGCGAGCTGTGCCGGGTGACGACGAACACCGCGTCGACGGCACTGTCCCCGAGTACGGCGTCGAGGTCGGTGGTCGCCTCCGCGAAGCCGAACTTCCGCTGGGCGTTGGCGGCGGACAGCGCCGTCGTGGTGACCACCGTGGACAGCTCGACGCCGTCACGCCCCGCCAGCTGCGGCAGCAGCATCGACGTGGCGTAGTTCCCGGCGCCGACGAAGGCCAGGCGTACGGGAGTTCCGGCGGCGCGGGCCGGTGCGGGTGCCGTGGCGGTGCCGCGCCGCACGGCGGGCACGGTCACCTCCGCCGGCTCCGGGGGCGCCGCCTTCGCCGTCCGGCCGGGGTAGCGGAACAGCACCGCCACCGCCTTGAGTTCGCCGTCCTTCAGACGCCGGTACGCCTCGACGGCGTCGTCGAAGTCGGCGATGTGCGAGACCAGCGGCTCCACGTCGACGCGGCCCCGGGCCACGAGGTCCAGGAAGCAGGCCAGGTTGCGGCGCTCGGTCCAGCGGACATGGCCGATCGGGTAGTCCCGGCCCTGGAGCTCGTACTCCGGGTCGTAGCGCCCGGGCCCGTAGGAGCGGGAGAAGCGGACGTCGAGCTCCTTCTCGTAGTACGCGTTCCACGGCAGGTCGAGGCGGCACTTGCCGATGTCGACGACCCGGCCCCGGTCCCGGCTCAGCCGGGCGGCCAGCTCCACGGGCTGGTTGCTGCCGCCGCCGGCCGCCAGATACACCTGGTCCACGCCGTACCCGTCGGTGAGCTCGGCGACGGCGGCCTCCACGGCCGCCGCCCCGGGATCGCCGCAGGAGACGGCACCCAGACGCTCGGCGAGCGCGCAGCGCTCCGGGTCGGGGTCGGCGCCGACGACCCGGACCCCGGAGGCGGTGAGCAACTGCACCACCAGCTGCCCGATCAGCCCGAGCCCGATGACCAGCGCCACCTCGCCGAGCCGCGACTCGCCCTGGCGGACGCCCTGGAGCGCGATCGAGCCGACGGTGCCGAAGGCCGCGTGCCGGGGGGCGAGGCCGTCCGGCACGGGCGCGTAGAGGTTCTTCGGCACCCAGTTCAGCTCGGCGTGCAGCGCGTGCTCGTTGCCGGCGCAGGCCACCAGATCGCCGACCTTCACGTCGTCGATCCCGGCGCCGACCTCCTCGACGACCCCGCACAGCGAGTAGCCCAGCGGCGTGTACGAGTCCAGCTTGCCCATCACCTTGCGGTAGGTGGCGGGCACGCCGTTGGTGGCCACGCTCTGCATGACCTTGGCGACCTGGTCCGGGCGGGAGCGGGCCTTGCCGAGCATCGACATGCCGGCCTCGGACACCTTCATCAGCTCGGTCCCGGTGGAGATCAGCGAGTAGGCGCTGCGCACCAGCACACCGCCCGGCTTGCACCCCGGCACCGGCACGTCGAGGAGCGCCAGCTCGCCGCTCTTGTAGTTCTGTACGACCTGTTTCACCCGAGCTCCTCTTGGATTCCCACGCCGTCAAGCCGCCTTGTCGTGACCCGGGTCGGAGATCGCGTCGCGATACCAGTACTCGAGGGTCAGTACGTGCCACAGATGTTTGGAGAAGTCCCGCTGCCCGGCGGCGTCCTCGGCGACGAGCCGTTGCAGCGCCTCGCGGCGCAGCAGCCCGGAGCGGACGAGTTCGCCGTCGTGCACCACCTCGCGCACCAGCGGCGCCAGATCCCGGCTCATCCAGGCCCGCAGCGGGGCGCTGAACAGGCCCTTGGGCCGGTACACGATCTCCCGGGGGAGCACGGAGGCGGCCGCCTCCTTCAGGACGGCCTTGCCCTGCCGGCCGACGATCTTGCGGTCGCCGGGGAAGGCGAACGCCGCCCTCACCACCTCGACGTCCACGTACGGCACCCGGACCTCGGTCGACGCGGCCATGCTGGAGCGGTCCGTGTAGGCGAGGTTGAGGCCCGGCAGGAACATGCGGGCGTCGCCCAGGCACATACGGTTGACGAAGTCGTCGAGGTCGTTGTCCGCGTAGACGTCCGCGTGCTCGGTCAGTACGTCCTCGACGGTGCCCGCCAGATCCGGGTGGACCAGGGCGAGCAGCTCCTCGCGGTCGTACATCGTGTAGCTGCGGCGGAACGCGGTCTCCTCCGGCAGCTCGGCGAAGGACAGGAACCGCTTCGCGAACCGCACCGACCGGTAGCCCCGGCGGGCCGACGCGACCGGCAGCCGGTCCACGGCGGCGGACAGCCCGCGCCGCAGGGGGCGCGGGACGCGCTGGTAGCGCAGCGCGAGCACGTTGGCCAGGTGCTTGCGGTACCCGGCGAACAGCTCGTCGGCGCCCATCCCCGACAGCATCACCTTGACCCCGGCCTCCCGGGCGGCCGAGCAGATCAGATACGTGTTGATCGCGGCGGGGTCGCCGATCGGCTCGTCCAGGTGGTACGTCATCCGGGGCAGCAGGTCGAGCACGTCCGGCGCGATCTCGATCTCGTGCAGGTCGACGCCGAACCGTGCGGCGACCTCGCGGGCGTACCGCAGATCGTCCGGCATCGCCTCGAAGCGGGCGTCCTCGGCGCGGAACCCGATCGTGTAGGCGGAGATCCCGGGCCGGTCGCGGGCGGCCAGCGCGGTGAGATAGCTGGAGTCGAGCCCGCCGGAGAGGAAGGTCGCCACGGGCACGTCGGAGAGGAGATGACGCCGGGTCGACTCCTCGACGACGGCGGCGAGGTCCGGCGACTCCCCGGCGCGCGCCCGCTCCCGCCCCTCCGCGGCGACGTCCTTCAGAGTCCAGTACCGGCCGCGCTCCACCCGCCCGTCGGGCCGGCAGCGCAGCCAGCTTCCCGGCGGCAGCTTCTCCGCCTCGCGGAACGCGCAGCGCGAGTCCGGCACCCAGTAGTAGAGCAGCGAGGCGACCAGCGCCCCGTGGTCGACCTCCAGCCTGCCGCCGGTGACGGTGGCGAGCGCCTTGAGTTCGGAGGCGAACACCAGGCCGTCGCCGCGCCGGAGCAGGAACAGCGGTTTGATGCCCAACTGGTCGCGGGCGAGCGTCAGTTCGCCGGTGCGTTCGTCGAAGACGGCGAACGCGAACATGCCGCGCAGCCGGGGCAGGCACTCCGTGCCCCAGCGCCGCCAGGCCTCCAGGAGCACCTCGGTGTCGGAGGTGCCGCGGAAACGCGCCCCGGCGGACTCCAGTTCGGCGCGCAGCTCCGGCGCGTTGTACAGCTCGCCGTTGTAGGTGAGGGCGAGGCCGCCGGAGACCATCGGCTGGGCGCCGGTTCCGGACAGGTCGATGATGGACAGCCTGCGGTGCCCGAGCTGCACCTCGCCGTCACCGGCGGGGTGGCTGTAGCGGCCCGCCGCGTCCGGGCCGCGGTGGGCGAGGACGTCGGTGAGCCGGTCGGTCACGGCCTTGCCGTCCGGCCAGCGATAGGTACCCGCGATGCCACACATGCGCTAGCGCACCTCCCGTTCGCTGCCCGCCCGGCCGCTGCCCGACCGTTCGCTGTCCGCTCGGCCGCTGTCCGACCGTTCGCTGTCCGTCCGCTCGCCGTCCGGCACCCGCGGCACCGGCATCGACGGCCGCTCCGCGCGGGCCCGGCCCGCCGCGACCCCGTCCGGCCGCCCCGTCCACAACGTGCCGTCGGTACGGTCCCGGGGGTCGGCGTCGACCAGCACGACCCCGAGCACCCCGACCCCCCGCTCCGCGAGCTGCCGCGCCACGGTGTGCAGCCAGGCGGTACTCCCGTACCCGACGCGCACCACGAGCACGGCCCGCTCCCCGAGAAACGGCAGATCACCCCACGCGGCCCCGGGCCGAACGGACCCGACCCCGATCCGGCGCGCCGCTGCCGTGTTCCCGCGCGGGGCCGTCGTCCGCTCGCCGCCGCCCGTGGGCGTGGTGCGCGGGGTCACCGTGTGAGCGCCGTTGACGGTGGCCGTCGGCCAGGGGGCGCCGGCCACGGGCGTGGCGCGGTCGCCCCCGCGTGCTGCCGGGGTACGACCGGCGTCGTCCACGGTGACCGTGGGGTCGTCGGCGGTGACCACCGCCGGGCCGCCCCGCTTCCGGCCGAGCCTGGTCAGGTCCTGGCCCGGCAGGCCGTCCACGACGACCACCTGACCCTCCGCCTCCAGCGCCGCCGCGAGGTCCAGCGCCAGGGCGCTCGTGGTGCGGGCGCAGCCCAGTTCCAGGAGGGAGACGGGGGCCCGCGTGCCCCGTACCGTGCGGGTGAGGGTCGTGGTGAGGCGGGTGCGGGCCGCGCGGGTGCGGCGGCGCTGCCATCGGCCGCCCGGGCGGCGGGGGGCGTGGCGCAGCTCCGCGAGGACCGAGGCGCCCAGGTGCGCGGCGATCTCGCGGCGCAGTACCGGCCGGTCCGCCACCACCGCGCCGACCGCCGCCACCGCGAGCCCCAGGACGAGGCCGAGGACGAGGCCGATCGCGGCGTCGGTGACGACGGCCCTCGGCACGGAGTGCGGCACCGCCCGCGCGTCGTCCACGATCTGCGTGCCGGCCACGACCTTGGGCGTGCCGGTCCGCGCCTCCGCCGCGCGCTCGTCGAAGTCGGCGATGCGCGAGTTGAGTTCGGCCCGCCGGGCGAACAGCGACTCCACGCTCGCCGACGCCTTGGGGTCGTTCTCCGACTGGTCGCCGATCGACTTGTTGACCTGGGCGAGTTCGCCCCGCATCCGGTCGCGCTGGTCGAGCAGGGCCTGCGCCTCGGCGTCGGCGGCCTGCCGCATCCGTCGCACATGGTCGGCGACGAACGCGTCGGCCAGGGCCTTGGCGCGGGCCACCGCCTGCGCGTCGCTGTCGCCGGTCACGTCGATGCGCAGGAGGTTGTTGGTGAGGCCGGTGCCCCGGTAGTCCCGGAGGAAGTCCTCCGGCTTCTCCGGGGAGTCGAGCGCGCGCAGGGCCGCGCCGGCGATGCGTGTGGTGCCGAGGAGTTCGACGTCGGTGCGGATCAGCGTGCCCGTGTCGTTGGGCTGGTCCTCCGCGTGCGCGACCAGCACCGTCGTCACCGCGGCCGGCGCCGGCGGCAGCAGGACCGCCACCGCCGCCCCGAGCAGCAGCCCCAGCAGCGCCAGCGAGCCCCACAGACGGCGCCGTCGGCGCACCGCGGCCACCAGCGAGTGCAGATCCAGGAGCGGGGCGGTGCCCGACGGCTCCGCGGCTCGGTCCGCCGTCATACGGCACCCCCCGTCGTACGGCCGCGCGCCGCGAGCGCCGGCGCGGCGGTGTCGTCCGGGACGGCGCCGTCCGCGGCGGCCCGCTGCCGCCGGCCGGCGGACCGCGTCGTACGGACGCGGACGGGACCGGCGACGACGACGCCGACGACCTCGTGCCCGCCGTCCGCGCACGCCTCCGCGAGCCCGGCCAGCTCCTCCGCCGTCCAGGTGCCCGCGCCGGTCACGACCAGCGCACCGGACTCGGTGTCGCGGTCCGGCACCATCGGCCGGGACACCGGCACCTCCACCACTCGCAGCAGGGGATCGCCCCCGGCCTCGGCGACGAGTTCCCCGGCCGCACGCCGGGCGGTCTCGTCGCCTTCCGGTACGACGACCAGCAGCCGGCGCGGCGCCGGGAGCCGCTCCCGCAGCCGCGCGCACACCCGCCGGTGGCGCAGCCGCCGCCCGGCCTCGTCGCCCGACGCGCGCGGCACCGGCACGTCCCAGCGGGTGTCGGTGCCCAGCAGCCGGCGCAGCCGGGCCCGTACGCCACGGCGCTTCGGGCCGTGCCGCCCGGCGGGCACGTCGACCGTGCCCAGCGGCGTCGCGCCCAGCGCCGCGGCGATCTCCGCCTCGCCGTGCGGCCGGCGGTTGGCCCGCGCGGCCACGAGATGGCCGACGACCGCGAGCAGCAGGAACAACACCGCGCCGCCGACAATGAGTTGGAGCCGTGTCGGCGGCGCCTCACCGGTGGGTCTGGGCGCCGGGCCCATGACGACCATGCCCGCCTTGCTGGTCGCCGGGTCGGCTTCGTCCAGCTTCTTCATGGCCTCCTGGAGCGCCGTCCGCAACTGCTCCAGCTCGGTGCGGGCCTGCACGCTCTCCACGGTCTGCCCGGGATCGGCGGCGTCGGCCAGGTCGGTGATGCGCCGGTTGGTCTTCGTCACCTGCTGCCGCAGCGCCTCGGGCCCCGCCGCCCCGTCCGTGTCACTGGTGGCACCGGTGTCCCCGGTATCGCCCGCGATCCGCCCGGCGAACGCGACGAACTGCCGCGCGACCTGGTCGGTGAGGCGCTGGGCGCGCGCCGGGGTGTCGGCGGTGCCGGAGATCTTGATGATGTTGCCGTCGGTGGCCTTCGCGCTCACGTCGTCCCGCAGCTCGGTGCGGCTGACGTCGGGCCGGCGCAGCGCGGCCGCCGCGCGGTCGACCACCGTCGAACTGGTCGCGATCTCCGCCTGGGTGAGCAGCTCGCGCTCCTCCCACTGCCCCGGCAGCAGCACCGAGGCCGACGCGGTGTAGCGCGGCGGGAACAGCAGCGAGGTGCCGTAGCCGACGAGCGCGCCCACCACGACGAGGACGGCGAGCAGCCGCCGGCGCCGGCGCAGTATCCGCCCGAGGGTGACCAGCCGGATCGTGTCCTCGCTCATCGCCGCCGCCTTTGTCCCCTGCGCGGGGCGCGGCTCTCGCACGCGGCGGCGTAGGCGGCGAGCAGCGACGCCTGGGAGTGGCGCCAGGAGAGCCGCCCCTCGATCCGCTCCCGGCCGATCCCGCCCATCCGGGCCCGTTTCTCCGGGTCGTCGAGGAGCATCGCGATCAGCTTGGCGAACGCGGACTCGTCGTCGGCGGGCGCGTAGACGGCGGCGTCCCCGGCGGAGACCCGCGCCTCCTTGAGGTCGAAGGAGACGATCGGCCGGCCCATCGCCATGTACTCCAGGACCTTGTTCATCGTCGACACGTCGTTGAGCGGATTGCGCGGGTCGGGGGAGAGGCACACGTCGGCGGTGGACAGATGGCGCAGCAGGTCGGCGTCCGGGATGCGCCCGGTGAACGTCACCCGCTCCTCCAGACCGAGGCCGCGGGACAGCTCCACCATCGCGTCGAAGGCGTCGCCGGAGCCGACGAACACCGCGTGCCAGTCGGTCCGGCCCAGCTCGTCGCGGAGCTTCGCGAGCGCCCGCAGGGCGTAGTCGACGCCGTCCTGCGGGCCCATCACGCCGAGATAGCACAGCAGATGGGGCTTGCCGTGCTTGAGCTCCGGCTCGGGAGGCACCGGCCGGAACCGGTCGGTCCGGGGCGCGCTGCGCACCACGAACACGTCCTCGGGCCGCCGCCCGCCGCGGCCGACCGCGACCTCCTTGTAGCTCTCGTTGGTGGCGAGGACGACGTCCGCGGCCCGGTACGTCATCCGCTCCAGCGCGCACACCGCGCGGTACAGCAGGTCCTCGCCGCGGCCGAACCGGGACAGGTACAGCTCGGGCACCAGGTCGTGCTGGTCGAAGACGAACCGCGCGCCGCGCCGCTTGAGCCGCAGCGCGGGCAGGAACAGCAGGTCGGGCGGGTTGCAGGCGTGCACGACGTGGACGGGGCCGACCGCGCGGGCCAGCCGGGCGGTGTGCCACAGCGCCGCGCCGTACTCCCGCAGATACCCGGCGGGCCCGCCGGTGGCCGCGCGCAGCGGGTAGCGGTGGATCCGCACCCCGTCGATCTCGGCCTCCGCCTCCGTGTCCCGCTTGGTGCCCCGGGGGCAGATGACGTGCACCTCCCAGCCGGCGTCGCGCAGGGTCGTGCACTCCTGCCACACGCGCCGGTCGAACGGCACGGAGAGGTTCTCCACCAGGATCAGCGCACGCCGGCCCGGCCGCCCGGACCCGGCGGGACCTTTCGACGCGCCGGACCCGGCCGGGTCTTGCGACGAGCTGTCTTTCAACGTTCTGTCACCAGGCAAGGCCCACGTACCCCGGTTCGGCCCGGCGCGCGTCGGCGTCGGGAAGGCGGACGAGATCGACGAGCACGCGGCCGTCACCATGGGGCAGCGCCGTCAGCACGGCCGGGTCCCTCGTCCCCACGAGGCACACCTCGGCGTGGTCCAGCACCTCCTCCACGGAGTCCGCGAGCAGCTGCGCGAGATGCGGCAGCCGGGTCTCGACGTACTCGCGGTTGGCGCCCAGCAGCCGCGACAGGCTCACGTTGGCGTCGTGGATGCGCAGGTCGTACCCCTTGCCGAAGAGCCGTTCCGCCAGCTCGACGAGCGGGCTCTCGCGCAGGTCGTCGGTGCCGGGCTTGAACGACAGCCCGAACAGGCCCACCCGGCGCTTGCCCGTGCGCTCCACCAGCTCCACCGCGCGCTCCAGATGCGCGGAGTTGGACGGCAGCACATGGGAGAGGATCGGCACCGACACATCGGCCCGCTGCGCGGCGTACACCAGGCTGCGCAGGTCCTTGGGCAGGCAGGAGCCGCCGAAGGCGAAGCCGGGCCGCAGATAGGCGGGGCTGATGTTGAGCTTGCGGTCGGCCAGGAAGACGTCCATCACCTGGTGGGAGTCGACGCCGAGGGCCCGGCACACCGCGCCCAGCTCGTTGGCGAAGCCGATCTTGAGGCCGTGGAAGGCGTTGTCCGCGTACTTGATCGCCTCGGCCGTCGGCACCGGCACCCGGAAGACCTCGCCGGGCAGCCCCTCGTACAGCTTCAGCACGGTGTCGCCGCTGGCCGGGTCGAGTTCGCCGACGACGGTCTTGGGCGGGTCGAAGAAGTCCCGCACGCTCGTGCCCTCGCGCAGGAACTCCGGGTTGACCGCGACCCCGATGTCCACCCC
The DNA here is from genome assembly GCF_000725625.1 of Streptomyces sp. NRRL F-6676. Lineage (GTDB taxonomy): Bacteria > Actinomycetota > Actinomycetes > Streptomycetales > Streptomycetaceae > Streptomyces. The sequence continues at coordinate 35,572 of NZ_JOHS01000029.1, read as the reverse complement.
GGCGAGCCCGCCGACGTGCTTCTCCAGGAGCGGCACCAGCAGGTTCAGGCAGGTGCCCGGGAGCATGGTGGAGCGGAAGACGACGGTGTGCCGGCCGCCCCGCTCGGCCAGCGCGGCACCGATCTCGTCGGTGACCCGCTCCAAGTACGTGGTGCACAGGCTGCCGTTGGGCTCGGAGGGCGTGCCCACGCAGACCAGCGACACCTCGCTGCCCGCGATCGCCTCACGGACGTCCCCGGTGGCGCGCAGGGCCCCGGAGCCCACCACCTCGGCGATCAGCTCGCCGATCCGCTCCTCGACCACCGGCGCCCGGCCCCCGTTGACCAGGTCGACCTTGACCTGGTTGACGTCCACCCCGATGACCTCGTGCCCCATCCCGGCCAGGCACGCGGCCGACACACAGCCCACGTAACCGAGCCCGAACACGCTGACTCTCATGACCCGTTCCTCCCCCCAGCTCCCATGACCCGTTCTCCCCCCGGCCGCCGTACCGGCCCGCTCTCGTCCCCCTGTCCGCCGTACCGGCCCGCGCTCCGCGCGCCGGTACGGCGGCCCCGTGCCTCAGTACGCGCCCTGCCCGTAGAGCACCGCCCGCAGCGTCTTCCACAAGATCACCGTGTCCAGGGCGAGCGACCAGTCCTCCACGTACCGCAGGTCGAGCCGGACCGCCTCCTCCCACGGCAGGTCGCTGCGCCCGCTGATCTGCCACAGACCGGTCAGCCCGGGCTTGACCAGCAGCCGCCGCCGGATGTCCGGTCCGTACGCGGCGGACTCCTCCGGCAGCGGGGGCCGGGGCCCGACCAGCGACATCGACCCCGTCAACACGTTGAACAGCTGCGGGAGTTCGTCGAGCGAGTAGCGGCGCAGCACCGCTCCCACCCGGGTCACCCGCGGATCGCGGCGCAGCTTGAACATCAGCCCGGCGCCCTCGTTGCGGTCGGCCAGCGCGGCACGGGCCCGGTGGGCCCCGGCGACCATGGTGCGGAACTTCAGGATGGTGAACTCGCGGCCGTCCTTGCCGACCCGGCGCTGCCGGTAGACCACCCCGCCCCGGCTGTCCACCAGGACCAGCAGGGCGACGAGCACCATCAGCGGCGCGAACAGCAGCAGCAGCAGCGCCGCGCCCAGCCGGTCGACGACCTCCTTGACCACCCGGCGGCCCCCGGTGAACGCCGGCATGCTGACCCGCAGCAGCGGGATGCCGAGCACCGCGTCGACGTGCAGCCGCGGCCCTGCCACCTCCATCAGCACCGGGGCGACGACCATCTCGGCGTCGCTGCCCTCGAGGTTCCAGGCCAGCCGCTGCAACCGGTCCGGCGTCCAGTGCGGGTCCGGGGTGACGGCGACGACGCGGTAGCCGTCGCGGCGGACATGGGTCGCGACCTCCGTCAGCCGGCCGACGACCGGCACGCCGTCCAGGTGGTCGGTGTCCGGGCCGAGACCGTCCGTCGTGCACACCGCGTCCACGCGCCAGCCGAGGTGCGGGAACTTACGGGTGCGGGTGATGAGATCGCGGACGGTGGCCGGGTTCCCGGCGGCGAGCACCGGTCTCAGGCACCGGCCCTCCTTGCGCTGTCCGTGCAGCCAGAGGCGCAGCAGATAGCGGGCGATCATGGTCACGAGGGCGATCGCGGGGATCGCGACGAAAATCCAGAGTTTGATGTTGCGCGAGGTGAGCGCGATACCGCCGAGTGCCAGGACGACCGTCGCCATGAACAGCGAACGGCCGAGCCGGCGGAATTCCTCGGCGCCCTGGCCGAGTACCGCCGGCGCCCATGCCCGGCTCACTCCGAGCGCGGCCAGCACGAGTAACTCGGTGCCGAAGGCGAGAATTCCCCACTTCTCGTGCCAGTTGGCCGCGTCCCGGGCCCCGAAGAATTCCCCGATCACGGCCACGACCAGGGCGGTCGCCACCGTATCGGCCATGATCACCGTACGGCGGTAGCGCTGTTCCCAGTCGTGTCCGGACGGTCTGATCCCGCCGTCCGCCTCGTCCACCCCGTCCGCCAGACGCCCGCGCGCCGACGGAAAAGGGCTGACCAATCCCCCCTGCCGCACAGAAACCCCCCAGGTCACCAGTGGTTCGGCGTGCCCCGCCCACCACTGTGCTCACCGCGAGAGGCCCCCGCCCCTCGCAGTCCCTCCCCTTCATGGGGGGCACCGCCCCCCGTGTCGCGCCGTTCCTCCCCGCGGCAGGCCCCCGCCTCCCGCGCACGACATCCCCGCCACTTTCCCGAGTGTGCGCAATGCTGATCCATACCCGTGGAACATCCGGAGAACGCCCGTGGAACACGGGGAACTCCACAATGGATCACCGGTAATTGATCATCCCCTGAAGATCATTGCCGTTTGCCTCGCACCCGAAGGTCCGAGGCACGGTCAATCTAGACCATCGGGGCCGTTGTGTAGAGGGGATGTGTGCAATTCGTGAGCGGCTTTGAGACAGGATTACCTGTCAGATCTGCGTGCCGCCTCCGTCCACGGTGAGTTCCGCGCCGGTGGTGTACGTCGCCTCGAAGGCGAGGAACGCCGCCGCCCTGGCGACCTCGTCCGGCGTCCCCATGCGCCCCATGGGATTGGCGGCGGCCATCTGCGCCTTGGTCTCCTCCGCGGCCTCCCTGGGCATCGACTTCTCCAGGATCCCGGAGTCGATCGGCCCCGGGCTGACCGCGTTGACCCGGATCCGGCGGGGAAGCAGCTCGCGGGCCAGGCCGCGGGTCATCGAACGCAGCGCCGCCTTCCCGGCCGCGTACGCGCTCAGCGTGGGCAGGCCCAGCACATTGGCCACCGAGGTGGTGAGCACCACGCCGCTGCCCTCGGCCAGCAGCGGGAGGAGCTTCTGCACGGTGAAGTAGGGGCCCTTGGCGTTGATGGTCATGAGCTCGTCGAAGAGCTCCTCGCTCGTCTCCTCGAACGGGGCGAAGCCGTTGACCCCGGCGTAGACGAACAGGGCGTCGACCGTGCCGAACTCGGCCTTCACACGGTCGGCCAGCGCGTCGATCCCGGGCAGCGAGGCGGCGTCGCTGCGGACCGCGACCACTTTCCCGCCGAGCCGGTCGTGGGCGGCGTCGAGCCTGGCCTGATCGCGTCCGGTGATCAGCACCTGGGCGCCCTGGCCCACGAGCAGCTCCGCGGTGGCCAGGCCGAACCCGCTGCTGCCCCCGACGATCACTGTCTTCCTGCCCTCGTACGAACCCATGGCGAACACACCTCATCTGTGGAAGGGGAAGGGGGAAATCCGGAGAGTGCCCGGCGGCCGTCACCGGCTCGGGCACCTTCGAGTCAACAGCCGTCCGGCCGGGGGCGTCCAAGACCCGTTCCGCACCCCGTCATGCCCCATCGGTATGACGGTCGGGGGCGGTTACGCTGGGGACGTGTCCGACCACACCGTCCCTCTCCCGGCCTCCCGTCCCGTACCGGATCTCGATCTCAGGCTGGTGCGGTACTTCGCGGTCGTCGCCGAGCATCTGAACTTCGCCCGTGCGGCCGAGGCGCTGCACATCGCCCAGCCCTCCCTGAGCCGTCAGATCAAACGGCTGGAGGACACCCTCGGGGTACGGCTGCTCGACCGCACCACCCAGGGCAGCGCGCTCACCGCGGCGGGGGCGGCCTTCCTCCCGCAGGCGCAGACGCTGCTGCACGCCGCCGAGCGGTCCGTGACCGCCGCCCGGGACGCCGCCCCGCCGCACGTGCTCACCGTGGGGTACGTCGAGGACCTCGTCGTCACCCCCGCCGTACGGGAGTTGCGGCGCCGCCGCCCCACCGCGCACGTCCGCACCCGGCACCTCGACTGGGACGGGGCGGGCGCCCTCCTCGACGGCCGGGTCGACGCGCTCGTCCTGCGCACACCGCTGCCGGTCCCGGCCGACGACCTGGAGGTGACGGTCCTCTACGACGAGCCCCGGGCGCTCCTCGTGCCGGCCGATCACCGGCTGGCCGGCAAGGAGAGCGTCAGGTCGGCGGAGTTCGCCGGCGAGCCCCTGGTGGCCTGCGCCGGCATGGTCGCGCAGTGGACCGGGTTCTGGCGGCTCGATCCCCGCCCGGACGGCAGCCGGGCGCCGATCGGGCCGATGCTCGTCGACACGTTCGAGGACAAGCTCGAAGTCGTCGCCGACGGCCGCGCCGTCGCCCTCGTACCGGCCGGCGACCGCCGCTGCTCGGCCCGCGACGACCTGGCCACCGTGCCCGTCGAGGACGTCGAGCCCTGCCAGGTGGTCGTCGCGACGCGCCGCGCGGACGCCAACCCGCTCCTCGGCGCCTTCCGCGCCTGCGCGAAGGAGCTGCTGGTGGGCGGGGGCTGAGGCACCAGGGCCCTACGGCCGCACGGACGGACGAGCCGGCGGGCGCGCACGCGCGCGAGCGGCGCGCGGCCGGCCGTCCGCGGACCCCCGCGGCGTCACGCGTCCCCCTGGCACCACGCGCACGCACGGCCGACGCACGGCCGACACCCGCGCACACGACGCCGGCCGCGACCGCCGGGTTCCGCCTACCGCGGGTCCTCCGGCGCCGCCGCGTACTCCTCGTCCGTGACCGGGTCCAGCCAGTGGACGACGTCGTGGGCGGTGTCGCTCTCGTTGAGCGCGAGGTGGACCATCAGCCGGTGGGGCGCGGCGCCGTGCCAGTGCTCCTCGTCCGCCTCGAACAGGACGCGGTCACCGGGGCGGATGACCTCGATGGGGCCGCCCCGGCGTTGGCACAGGCCGATCCCCTCGGTGACGAAGACGGTCTGGCTCAGCGGGTGGCGGTGCCAGTGGGTGCGGGCGCCGGGCATGAAGTGCACCAGCGCGGCACTGAGCCGGGACGGCTCGGGCGCGGCGGCGACGGGGTCGATGTAGACGTCCCCGGTGAACCAGTCGGCCGGGCCCTTGACGGTGTGGAGCGAACTACGGGTGATCTGCACGGTGATCTCTCTTGCGGGACGGGATTCAGGGAGGGGAGCGGATTCAGGGAGGGCGGGAGGGAATTCAGGGAGGGAGAAGGGGGCGGGGGCGGGGGGCGGAACTCGGGAGGGCGCCGCGGTCAGGGCTTCAGCAGCGTCTTGATCGCGCGGCGTTCGTCCATCGCCCGGTACCCCTCGGCGACCTCCTCCAGGGGGAGCGTGAGGTCGAAGACCCTGCCCGGGTCGATGCGCCGGGTCAGGACGCGGTCGATCAGGTCGGGCAGGTAGCGGCGCACGGGCGCGGGGCCGCCGCGCAGGCCGACGTGGGAGAAGAACAGCTCCTGGCCGTCGATCGCCACCTCGTGCGGAACACCGACGAAGCCGACGCCGCCGCCGGGCCGCGCCGAGTGCAGCGCCTGCCGCATGGATTCGGCGGTGCCGACGCATTCCAGGACCGCGTCCGCGCCGACGCCGCCGGTCAGCTCCCTGATCCGGGCGACGCCCTCCTCCCCGCGCTCGGTGACGATGTCGGTCGCGCCGAACTCCCGGGCCAGCCGCTGCCGGGGCTCGTGGCGCGACATGGCGATGATCCGCTCCGCGCCCAGCTCCTTCGCCGCGATCACCGCGCACAGGCCGACCGCCCCGTCACCGACCACCACGGCCGTCGAGCCCGGCGTCACCTGGGCCGCGTCGGCCGCCCACCAGCCCGTGCCCATCACGTCGGACACGGCGAGGAGCCCCGGCCAGAACTCCTCGTCCGGCACCTCCTCGGTGGCGACCAGGGTGCCCTGCGCGTTCGGGATGCGTACGTATTCGGCCTGGCAGGTGCTCATGAACTCGCGGTTCACGCAGTTCGACTGGAAGCCGGCCCGGCAGTGCGGACAGGTGTTGTCCGACGTGGCGAACGAGCCGACGACGAACTGGCCGGGCCGGACCGCCGTGACCTCAGGCCCGGTCTCCTCCACGAAGCCGACGTACTCGTGGCCCATCGGATGCGCCTCGTCGGTCGCGTCCAGGCCGCGCCACGGCCACAGGTCGGAGCCGCAGACGCAGGTCACGGCCGTACGGATGATCGCGTCGGTCGGCTTCAGGATCCTCGGTTCGTCGAGAGTCTCGAAACGCACGTCGCCGGGGGCATGGATCACTGCTCCGCGCATGAGGGGGGTCCTTACCTACGGTTGTCGGGGGATATGGCCGAAAAGCGCCACCTCGTTCAGGTAACCCGATTTCCGTCCGTGCAACGAGTCACGGAGAAGAGGTGTACCGGCGGTACATCCCTCCGCCCGTCCACGGGCCGCCTCGGGGCCGTACGGTCGAGGGGTGGACAACCGTGACGAGGTCCGCGAGTTCCTCACCTCGCGGCGAGCGAAGATCACCCCCGAGCGGGCCGGACTCCCCACCGGCCCCCGGCGCCGCGTGCCCGGCCTGCGCCGGAGCGAGGTCGCGGCGCTGGCCGACATGAGCGTCGAGTACTACGCGAAGCTCGAACGCGGCAGCCTCGCCGGCGTCTCCCCGGCCGTCCTGGAGGCCGTCGCCCGCGCGCTCCAGCTCGACGACGCCGAGCGCGCCCACCTGCTCCGCCTGGCCCAGGCCGCCGACGGCTCCGACGTGCTCACCCGCCCCCGGCGCCGTACCGCCCGGCAGTGGACGCCGCACCGCAGCCTGCAATGGACGCTGGACGCGATCACCGCAGGGCCCGCGTTCGTGCGCAACGGCCGCATGGACATCGTCGCCGCCAACCCGCTCGCCCGTGCGTTCTACGCCGACGTCCACGCCTGCCCGGACAACCGGGGCAACCTCGCCCGCTTCCAGTTCCTCGACCCCGCCTCCCGCCGGTTCTACCCCGACTGGGAGCCGTTCGCCGACATCGCGGTGGCCATCCTGCGCACCGAGGCGGGGCGCGACCCCCACGACAGGGACCTGCACGACCTCATCGGCGAACTGTCCACCCGCAGCGAGGAGTTCCGCACCCGCTGGGGCGCCCATGACGTCCGCCGGCACGGCACCGGCACCAAACGGTTCCGCCACCAGGCCGTCGGCGACCTCACCCTCGCGTACGAGGGCCTGGAGCTGACCGCCGAACCCGGCCTCACCCTCACGATCTACGCCGCCGAGCCGGGGTCGCCCTCCGAGGAGGGGCTGCGCCTGCTCGCCTCCCTGGCGGCGACGGCGGAGGCGGAGGCGGCGGAGGCGGCGAATACGCCCTCCCCGGGACGGACGACCGGCCGCACACCGCGCTGACCTGTGCCGATACGCCATCCGTACCAGCCGATGAAGAACGTCTATTGGCCGCGGGGTGAGGGACGGGGGCAAGGTGGACGGTGCAGCGGCCCGGTGGTCTCCGGTGCCGCGTCCCCCACCTGCCGTCGCGTCGAAGGAGCACCCTCATGTCCACCCCCACCCCCACCGCCCTGATCACCGGCGGAACCAGCGGCATCGGCAGGGCGACGGCCGAACTGCTGCACGAGCGCGGATACCGGGTGATGGTCACGGGCCAGAACCCCGACACCCTCGACGCCGCCAGGAAGGAACTCCCCGACGACATCGTCGTCCTCCGGGCGGACGCGCGGTCCCTGGCCGACGCCGACCGCGTCGCCGAGGAGGTCCGCACCCGCTTCGGCTCGCTCGACGCTCTCTTCCTCAACGCCGGCATCACCCGCCCGGTGCCCCTGGAGCAGGCCGACGAGGCGACCTTCGACGAGGTGTTCCAGGTCAACGCGAAGGGACAGTTCTTCACCCTCCAGAAGACGTATCCGCTGCTCGCCGACGGCGCCTCGGTCGTCTTCACCGTGGGCATCGGCGTGACCCGCGGCATGGCGGGCGGCAGCGTCACCGCGGGCAGCCGGGGCGCGCTGCTGGCGATGGTGCCCTCCCTGGCCGTCGAGCTGGCGCCCCGGGGAATCCGCGTCAACGCCGTGAGCCCCGGCGCCATCGACACGCCGATCTGGACCAAGTCCGGCATGCCGCCGGAGATGCTCGCGGAGATCACCGAGGCCGCCGCCGCCCAGATTCCCTTCGGGCGGTTCGGCACCGCCCGCGAGGTCGCCGAGACGGTCGCCTTCCTGGTCTCCGACGCCGCCGGTTACGTCACCGGGCAGAACATCGTCGTCGGCGGAGGCAGCGGCCTCACCCCGTGAGACCCCCGGGGCCGGGACCAGCGGGTGCGGCTGCTGGAACCCGCCCGCCGGTGCCGGCGGCGCCCTCCCGGCTGTATGCGCTCAGGCCGCCGCCGGTGCGGCCGGTGCCGCCGCCAGGCCCTGCTTGACGAGGCGGGTGACGTCGTCGGCGAGGATCTCGGGCAGGCCCCGCTCGACCCCGTCCAGGGCCTGGGCGGCGACCTCGGCGGGGTCGACCTTCTGGTCGGCCGGCACGAAGTCGGCCATGTCGGTGTCCATGTACCCGACGTGCAGCGCCGAGACGGCGATGCCCCGGGGCGCCAGCTCCTCGCGGACGGCGTCGGTCAGCGCCCACGCGGCCGCCTTGGCCGCCGCGTAGGCCCCGGTGCGCGCGGGGTGCAGCCAGGACAGCACCGACAGGACGTTGAGGACGGCACCGCCGCCGTTGCCCTCGATGACCGGGGCGAAGGCGCGGGTCACGGCGAGCGGGCCGAAGAAGTTGGTCCGCATCTCCAGGTGCACCGCGTCCAGGTCGCCGCCGACCAGCGCCGTGCCGGTGGAGATGCCCGCGTTGTTGACCAGCAGTGTCGCGTCGGAGGCGAGGCGCGCCGCCGCCCGGACCGACTCCTCGTCGGTCACGTCCAGGCGGAGCGGGACCGCCCCGGGCACGTCCACGCTCTCGGGCCGGCGGGCGGCCGCGTAGACCTTGGCGCCGCGCGCCACGAGCTGGGTGGCCAGGTGCCTGCCGAGCCCCCGGTTGGCTCCGGTGACGACGGCGACCGTGTCCTTCAGTTCCATGTCCGCTCCCTGTGCTCGATCATCGTTAGATTACGAATGAAATCTAACGCGAGCGTAGAATAGATGGCAACCGACATCCAAGCGGAGGTGGCCGATGGGGCGCGTATCACAGGCGCAGGCGCGGGAGAACCGGCAGCGGGTCGTGGAGACCGCCTCCCGGCTCTTCCGCGAACAGGGCGTCCACGTCAGCGTCGCCGACCTGATGAAGGCCGCCGGTCTGACCCACGGCGGCTTCTACAAGCAGTTCGCCTCGAAGGAGGCGCTCGTCGACGAGGCCACGACGCTCGCCTTCGAGGAACTGGCGCGGACGTACGCGCGCGGGCCGGTGGACGAGTCCACTCGGCCGGGACCGGACGAGTCCGCCCGACGCGACCTCATCGACGCGTACCTCTCCGTGCGCCACCGCGACAACGCGGCGGACGGCTGCCCCGTCGCAGGCCTCGCCACCGACATGGCCCGCACGGACGACAGCCGCGAGGCCCACCGTGTCTACGCGGAGGGCGTCCGCGGCTTCGCCGACGCGCTCGCCACGGACGAGGAGGACGGCCTCGTCCGCATGTGCACGATGATCGGCGCCCTGACCCTGGCCCGCGCCACCAAGGACTCCCCGCTCTCGGAGGAGATCCTCACGGCCGCCCGCAGGGCACTGACGTCGGACGGCTGACCGCGCGCACGGCGCCCGGAGGACGGAAGCCCTGCCGCCGCCCCCGTACCGGGGCCCCGTGCCAGAATGGGGGCGTCCTCCGCCGCCGATCCCTGTCCCGAGGTCCCGCCCGTGCCCAAGCCCGTCGTCCGCGAACCGGTGCGGAGCAACGCGCGGTCCAACCGGGCGCGCATCCTGGCCACCGCCCGCCAGGAGCTGGGCCGCGATCCGGACGTCACGCTTGAGGAGCTGGCCCGCGCGGCCGGCGTCGTACGGCGCACCCTCTTCGGCCACTTCCCCGGGCGCGCCGCGCTCCTGGAGGCCCTGGCGGAGGAGGCGTCCGAGACACTGCGGGCCACGATGGAGGACGGCGCCCGCCGCCCCGAGGAACCGGCCGAGCGGGCCCTGGCCCACTTCACCCTGTCGATGTGGGCCGTCGGCGACCGCTACCGGCTCCTGCTCTCCCTGGCCCGGCGCGACCTCGGCGCCGAACGCGTCGCCGAGGTCCTGGCCCCGGCGCGCGACGCGGTCACCGCGATCCTGGAACGCGGCCAGCGCGACGGCGTCTTCCACACCCACCTCCCGGCCGCGGCGCTCAGCGCCGGTCTGGAGGCGATGACCGTCGCCCTCCTGGAGTCGGTCAACACCGGCGCCCTGACGGACGACGGCACGCGTACGGCGGTCGCCATGCTCATCGCGGCCGGGGTGCCGCGGGAGCGGGCGGCCACGGTGGTCGCCGAGGCCGCCGGGTGAGTGTGGTCAGGTGCGTGCGGCGTAGGTGAGGAATGAGGCCCAGGCGCCGGGGGAGACGGCGAACTGATCGCCGTCCCGCACCTTGGAGTCACGGACGTGAATGGCGTCGGGGCAGGGGGCGACCTCGACGCAGTCCCCTTGACTGCCGCTGCTGTAGCTGGACTTGCGCCAGTCCAGGGCGACTTCGACGCAGTCGCCGGACCCGCCGCTGCTGTAGCTGCTCTTGAACCAGGCCAGTTCCGATGTGTTCACAGCGCCCCTCGCAATCGCTTCAGCAGACCCAGGGAATCTTCCGGGGTTAGGGCCTGCGTTCGCATCTTGGCATAGCGCTGATGAAGACGGCTGATCTCTTTCGCGTCGGTGATGAGCCGACCGTTCTCCTGGCCTTCCGAATACCCGAACCACCGGTGGTCCGGTGTCTCCGCCAACTGGAGTGGCCCGTCCAGCCCCGGATGTACCGGCTGTCGCAAGGGCATGACTTGCACATCGATGTTCCAGTTCCGCTCAATCACCGTCAACAGGTGGTCGTACAGCTCCACAGTGACGTCTTCGCCACCGGTATGGCGCTCCAGCACCGCTTGTTCGACGATGAAGCTGAACACGGCCGGGGGCTTGCGCTGCGTGGACAACAGCTCATGGCGGGCCATGCGGGCTGCGACTCGCTCGGTCACCTCTTCTTCAGTGGGGACCGGCGGGACGCTCCGCGACACGGCCTGCGCGTACCCCTCCGTCTGCAACAAGCCAGGCACGACCCGGCATTCGTACGTGTAAAGACTCACCGCCTCCGCCTCCAGGCGGGCCCACTGGCGGAACCAACTCGCCAGCCCGGGTTGGCGCGAGAGGTGCCGCGCAGCGTTGCGCAGCGTGCCGAACCCGTCGAGGACCTCCTCCGCGCGCTCCACGAAATCCCTCGGTGGAAACCGTCGGCCCTGCTCGATCGCCGCGACAGTCGGCACGGAGTACCGGACCGCCGGTGCGAACTGTTCCTGCGTGAGCCCCGCTCGTCGGCGGAAGGCCTTGACGACCTCGCCGAAGGTCTTGAGGCTGTCGGAGACCTCCGGTTCGCTGTTTCCGGAGCCGATACCACCCGTGCTGTCCACCATGAGGACACCTCCCGCACATCCAACCCGCCAACCACCCCAACGGCGGCATGGTCACGGATGGTGACCTCTACTGTCCACCGTGCGTACCCATACGCTGACCGAGCGTATGGGTGCCCGATCTGGTGTAGGTCGTGTGATCGCAGGTCAGATGGGCCGCATGCGACCAACCCCCACTCCCCGGGCCCCGGTTACCGTACGTGTGTTCAGGCAGCGGTTCAGTTCCACACCGCGAGGTGCCCGCCTGGCCCGGCATCTCGCCGTGCACCGACTGGACGCCTGGGGCATCCCGTACGGCTCGGCCGTCTCCGAGACGGCGGCACTGCTCGTGGCGGAACTGACGGCGAACGCGGTGACGCACGGCTGCGTGCCGGGCCGGGACATCGAGGTGGTGCTGCGACTGGACCCGTACACGCTGGTGATCGACGTGTCGGACACCCGCGGCGAACGCCGCCCGCCGCCCCCGGAGGCGGCGACCGCCGCCGATCCGGTCGCGGAGGGCGGCCGAGGACTGCTCCTCGTGACCGCCCTCGCGACCCGCTGGACGGTCCTGGACCGCGTCCCCGTGGGCAAGACGGTGCGGGCGGAACTGGAGCTGTCGGCGCGGGAGTGACAGCCGCGACTGCCGTAGTCGCGGCTGTCGTCACGGCTCCGCCCGGCGCCGGCTCAGTCCTCGTCGCCCCCGTCGTCGCCGTCGTCGTCACCCTCGAAGAAGTCGCCGATCTCGTCGACGACTTCGGCCGCGACCATGCCGCCGACCACGCCGACCGCCAGCCCCGCCGCGCCCGCGGCGACCGCCGTGCCGATGCCGGGGCCGCCCGAGCCGTGTTTGCCGTGATGGCCGTAGTGGTCGTGGTGCGTGCTGTACAGGGCGTCGTGGCCGTACGACGCGTGCGAGCCGTATGCCTCGCGGTGCTCGACGAGTTGGCGGACCCAGCCGTCGACCTCGGCGTTCCAGTCGCGCACCGAGGCGTCCTGGTGGGCGACCGTGAAGCGGGTCAGCGCGTCGTGGCCGCCGGAGAGGAGGCCGCCGCGCTTGTCCGCCTCCAGGACCACCTCCACCCCGGTGGGGGAGGCCAGGAACGTCAGCTCGATCTCGTTCATCGCGTGCGCGTACGCCGGTGCCGGGGTCAGCTCGATCTCCTGGTAGAACGGCAGCCGCTGCCCCGTCCCCCCGATGTGGCCGTACTCCAGATCCGCCGACCGGAACCCGAAGCCCAGCTGCCCGAACGCCTCGAGGACCGCCTCCTGCACCGGCAGCGGCGCCACGGTCAGCGGATCCAGGTCGCCCTTGTCCCGTGCGCCGGCCACCGCCAGCTCCGTCCGCACGCCCAGCACGATGCCCAGCGGCTGTCCGTACAGCTCCGTGACCGGCGTCTCCCACGGCAGCGTCACCTGGAACGGCACACTGCGCCGCTCGCCCTCGTCGAGCCGGAAGCCCCCGCCGACGACGAAGCGTTCGAACGCGACCGTGCCCTCGCTCTCCCCCTCCTCGTGCTCGGCCTCAACGCGCGCGAGCAGCTCCAGGGCGATGTGCTCGATCTCCACGGCCGAGCCGCCGCCCTCCAGCCGGACCTGGCCGGACAGCACGCCCCCGGGCCGCACGGCCACGCCGCCGCCGTCCCCGCCGTCCAGGACCGTGTCCACCGAGGGACCGCCCACGCCCATCGCTCCGAGCAGCCGTTTGAACACCATGCCGGTGTCGCTCCTTTTCACTCACGTCGAGACCGTCAAGATCACAACTGCCGCGCCAGGTAAAAGAGTTCCCAAACGCCCTCGTACGAGTGACGCACGCGGTGCGCAGGCGGCGCACGTCCCGCCCGCTCGCGCTGCATCCGTCGGAGAGGTGGGTTAATTTGTCCTGGTTCGCCAGGTTTCCATGGAGGTCTTGGTGCGTCAGGACGCGTACGACACGCTCGTCGGCGTCCGCCGTCGGGCCGGCCGGCCGGCACCCCGTCCGGCCGGCCCCCCGCCGCTCCGGCGGCGCGGCCGGCTGCCGCTCGCGGCCGTTGCCGCCCTGTTCACCGTGGCCCAACTCGCCCTCGTACGGCCCGACCTGGGGCTCGGCTGGGACGAGACCGTGTACGTCAGCCAGGTCGGCGACCACGCCCCGGCCGCCTTCTTCAGCGCGCCCCGCGCCCGCGGGGTGACGCTGCTGGTCGCGCCGGTCGCCTCCTGGACGTCGTCCACCGTGCTGCTGCGGGTCTACCTGGCGGCCCTCTCCGGCCTCGGCCTGTACCTCGCGCTGCGCGTCTGGCGCGGACTGCTCCCGACCCGCGTCCTCACCCTCGCGGGCGCCCTCTTCGCCACCCTGTGGGTCACCCTCTTCTACGGCCCGCAGGCCATGCCCAACCTGTGGGTCGCGTACGGCGCCCTCGCCGCGACCGGCTGCCTCCTGCGCGCCCGCGCCGACGGCGACGACCGCGCCGCGCTGTGGGGGCTGGGCGCGAGCGCGGCCCTGATGGCGTGGATGCGGCCGACGGACGCGGTGTGGGCGACGGTCCCGCTGTTCGTCCTCGCGGTGGTGCGCCGTCCGAGGCGGCCGCTGCCGGTGCTCGTACTGGCGGGCGGGCTGGCAGCCGGGGCCGTCGAGTGGGTCGTCGAGGCGTACGCCGCCTACGGCGGGCTCGGCCGCCGTCTGGCCGACGCCTCCCGCATCCAGGGCGGCCTGGGCTGGAACCTCGCCTTCGACGACCAACTGCGCGGCCTCGCCGGGCGCGCCCTGTGCCGGCCGTGCGCCGGACCGCTGCCGGCGGTCGGGGTCACGGCCTGGTGGTACGCGCTGCCGCCGCTCGCCGCGCTCGGCGTCGTCGTCGCGGTCCGCGCCCGGCGGGGGGCGGCCGTCCTGACGCCGGTGGCCTGCGCCGTGACCGTCGCGGCCCCCTACCTGCTCATGATCGGCTACGCCGCGCCGCGCTTCCTGCTCCCGGCCTACGTGCTGCTCGCGCTGCCGGTCGCCGTCGCGGTGCTGCGCCTGGTGGACGCCGGGTCCGGACGGTGGCGTACGGCCGCGCGGGTGCTGGTCGCGGCGGGGCTCGTCGGGCACCTGGCGGTGCAGTACGCGGTGCTCGACGGGGTGGTGGAGCGGTCGGCGGCGGGGCGACGGGCGTGGGCGCGTACGGCGAGCGAGCTGCACGCGCTGGGTGTGCGGCCGCCGTGTCTGCTGACGGGGCGGGAGGCGATTCCCGTCGCGTACTACACGGGGTGCGGGTCCGCGCAGGTCGCCGGGCACAACGAGAACAGCACGGAGGGGGAGATCGTGCGGGCGGCGGCGCGGATGCCGGTGGCGGTGCTCGTGGCGCCGGGTGCTGATCCGCCGGGGTTCGCCCACGGGTGGGCGGTCCATCGGTACGGGGGCGTGTGGGTGTGGGTGGCGACTTCTCGCGCGGTTCCCCGCGCCCCTTTCACGGGCGCGGTGTGGCCGACCAGCTCGCCAGCAGTCTGAGACGGTCCTCGGACGCGGTGCCGGGTTCGGCGGTGTAGAGGACCAGGTCGTGCACGGCCCGGTCCGACAGGGGCAGGTCGAGGGACTGGAAGGTCAGTTCCAGGCGGCCGACGTCGGGGTGTTCGAGCCGTTTGACGCCGTCGTGGCGCATCAGGACGTCGTGCGCGGCCCACTGGCCGCGGAACTCCGGACTGAGCGTGGACAGCTCGCCGACGAGTTCGCGCAGCGCCCGGTCACGGGGCTCGCGCCCGACCTCGGCGCGCAGCAGGGCGGCGGTGGCACTGCCGGCGGCCTCCCAGTCGACGTAGAAGTCGGGTGCGCCGGGGTCGAGGAAGATGTAGCGGGCGAGGTTGGGGCGGCCGTGCCCGTCGACGGTGCCGCTGTCGAACATCGGCGCGAGCAGGGCCCGTGCCAGGGGATTGCAGGCGACGATGTCCGTGCGGCCGTTGCGTACGAACGCCGAGGACATCGTCATGGAGTCGAGCAGCCACGTGACCCGGGGCGGGATCTCGACGTCCCGGCGGCGCGACGGCGTACGACTCGTGTGCCGCGAGGACCGGGCCAGGTCGAACAGGTAGGTGCGTTCGTCGTCGTCCAGCCGCAGCGCGCGGGCGACCGCGTCGAGGACGTCCTCGGACACGCCGTTGATGTGGCCCTTCTCCAGCCGCGTGTACCACTCCGTGCTCACGCCGGCGAGGACGGCGACCTCCTCGCGCCGCAGCCCGGGGACCCGGCGGCGGGCGCTGGTGGGCAGTCCGGCCTGGGCCGGGGTGATCCTGGCGCGCCGGCCGGTGAGGAAGTCCCGGATCTCGCCGCGGTTTCCGGTGTTTCCGGTGTCTCCGGGCTGTCGGTCCATGTCCTTGAGGATAAGCGCCGGTCACAGCGCCAGGGGGGTTGAGCTTGTACCCCCGATGAACGCGACCTTCTCCGGTGGCGGCGCTCACGGTCTCCTGAGTTCGGACGTTCCGACGCGATCCCGGCGACGAACGACGAACGACAAGCGACGAACGACAAGCGACGAACGACGAGCGACGAACAACAGAGGTGGAACATGACGAGCAAGGCGCTGACGGTGCCGGCGGTGGCGTTGGGCACCTGGGCCTGGGGCGACAGCGGCGAGGCGGGCGACGGCTACTTCGGCAGTCCGCTGAGCGAGCCCGGCCTGCGAGAGGTCGTCGAGAAGGCGCAGTCGAACGGGTTCACCCTGTACGACACGGCCGTGGCGTACGGCATGGGCCGCTCGGAGAGCACCCTCGCCCAGGCACTGGCGGGCCGTCACCGCGGCGAGTACCAGCTGTCGACCAAGTTCACCCCGCAGCTGGCGGGCGACGGCGACGACCCGGTCGCGGACATGCTGGCGCAGAGCCTCGACCGGCTGCGTACGGACTACGTGGACCTCTTCTGGATCCACAACCCCGCCGACGTCGCACGCTGGACGCCGTCCCTGATCCCGCTGCTGGAGAGCGGCACCGTCAGGCATGTCGGCGTCTCGAACCACAACCTGGAGGAGATCGTTCTCGCGGACCGGATCCTCGGCGAGGCCGGGTTCCGCGTGGAGGCGGTCCAGAACCACTACAGCCTCCTGCACCGGGGCTCCGAGCGCGCGGGCATCCTGGACCACTGCCGCGAGCACGACGTGCGGTTCTTCTCCTACATGGTCCTCGAACAAGGCGCGCTGACCGGCAGGTACGGCCCGGCGAATCCGTTGCCGGAGGGAAGCAGCCGGGCGGACGTCTACAACGGCATCCTGCCCCAGCTGCGGGCGCTGACGGACCGGATGGCGGCGATCGGCGAGGACCGGGGCGCGTCCGCCGCCGAGGTCGCCACCGCCTGGGCCCTCGCCAAGGGCACCACCCCGATCATCGGGGTCACGAAGGCGGGTCACGTCGACGGGCTGGTCCGCGCGCGCGGCATCGAACTCGCCGACAAGGAGATCGCGGAACTGGAGGCACTGGCGGATGCCGCCGACGTCGACACCCGCGGCTGGTGGGAGCAGGAGATGTGAGGCCGGGGCGCGAGACGTGAGGCCGGTGCGCGAGACGTGAGGCCGGGGCGCGGCGGCGCGCTCCCCGTCACGCCGGATACGCGTGCGTCTGGGTCGCCTTCACCGTCGCCCAGACCGTCGCGCCGGGCCGCAGGTCCAGCCGGGCCGCGGAGACCGTCGTCAGGTCGGCCAGGACGCGGAGGTCGCCGGACAGGTCCGCGCGGATCTGGTCGGCGTGGGTCTCCAGGCCCGCCACCTCGCAGCGCCACAGGTTGCGCGCGCTGGCCCCCACCGGGCGCTCGCTGTGCAGCGTGACCGCGCTCGGCGGGAACGCCACGAACGCCGGGCCGGACAGCTCCTCCGTCGTCGTGATCGACGGCCCCCCGTCGAGCAGCCGTACGGTGTGCCCCTCGGCCTCCCCCCGGTACAGGTTCAGCCCGACCAGCCGTGCGATGTAGTCCGTTCGCGGATGCCGGGCCACCTCGGACGGCGGGCCCTCCTGCACCACCTGGCCGTCCTCCACCACGACCAGCCGGTCGGCGAGCACCATCGCGTCCAGCGGGTCGTGCGTGACGAGCACCGCGACCGCCTCGAACTCGGCCAGCCGGCGCCGCAGTTCGGCCCGCACCTCCAGCCGGGTCCGGGCGTCCAGCGCGGCCAGCGGCTCGTCGAGGAGGAGCAGCCGGGGCCGGGTCGCCAGCGCCCGGGCGAGCGCGACCCGCTGCGCCTGGCCGCCGGAGAGCCGGCGCGGCTTGGCGCCCGCGTGCTCGGTGAGGCCCAGCCGTGCCAGCCACTCGGCGGCCTGCGCCCGCGCCTCCGCCCTGGACGCCCCCCGGCAGCGCGGCCCGAACGCCACGTTGTCCAGCGCGGTCAGGTGCGGGAAGAGGAGATAGTCCTGGAAGACGACGCCGACGGGGCGGGACTCGGGCGGCGTACGGTCCAGCGTCACCCCGTCCAGCCGCAGCCGGCCACCACCACTGCCGCTGCCGTCGTCGGACAGCGGGACCAGACCCGCCAGCGCCCGCAGCGCCGTCGTCTTGCCCGCGCCGTTCGGGCCGAGCAGCGCGACCACCTCGCCGGGCGCGGCGGTCAGCGTGACGTCGAGACGGAAGGAGCCGCGGTCGACGAGCAGTCGCGCGTCGAGGCCCTCGCCGGTCCGTACGGCCTCCACCGGCCCGCCCACCGTGCTCATGACGCCGTCAGCCAGCGGTCGCGCAGCCCGGCCAGCACCGCGATCGACACCGCGAGCAGCACCAGGCTGAGCGCGATCGCCGCCGCCGGGTCGTTCTGGAGCGCCAGATACACCGCGAGCGGCATCGTCTGCGTACGGCCGGGGAAGTTGCCGGCGAAGGTGATCGTCGCCCCGAACTCGCCCAGCGCCCGCGCCCAGGCCAGCACCGCGCCCGCCAGCACGCCGGGCGCGATCAGCGGCAGCGTGACCCGGCGGAAGGCGGTGAACCGGGAGGCCCCCAGCGTGGCGGCCGCCTCCTCGTAGCGCGGGTCGGCCGCCCGCAGCGTGCCCTCCACGCTGATCACCAGGAACGGCATCGCCACGAACGCCTCCGCCAGCACCACGCCCGTCGTCGTGAACGGCAGCGTGATCCCGAACCACTCGTCCAGCCACTGCCCGACCACGCCGTTGCGGCCGAGCGCCAGCAGCAGCGCCACACCGCCCACCACCGGCGGCAGCACCAGCGGCAGCGTCACCAGCGCCCGCAGCAGCCCGCGCCCGGGGAACTCGGTACGGGCCAGCAGCCAGGCCAGCGGCACGCCGAGGACGAGACTGACGGCGGTCGCGGCCGTCGCGCTCAGCAGCGAGAGCCGCAGCGCCTGCCACACCTGCGCGCTGGTGAGCTGGTCCGGCAGCTCCCGCCACGGGGCCCGGATCAGCAGCGCGAGCAGCGGCAGCAGGAGAAAGAGGAGACCCACCAGGGCGGGGAGCAGCAACGGCAGGGGGGCACCGGCGCGCCGGCCGCCCGGCAGCGGGGCGCCCGTGCGCCGGCCGCCCCCGGCCGGTCGCGCCCGCCGGAATCCGGCCGTCACGGCGAGAGGAACCCGGACGCGCTCATCACCTTCTGGCCCTCCGCCGACTTCACCAGCGCGATGAACGCCTTGGCCCCGGCCACGTTCCCGGCGTTCTTCAGCCGGACGATCGGATAGTCGTTGACGGCCTTGGCCGACTCGGGAAACTCCACGCCCTCCACCTTGTCACCCGCCGCCTTCACATCGGTGCGGTAGACGACGGCCGCGTCGGCCTCCTTCAGCTCCACCTTGGTCAGCGCGCTCTTGACGTCCTGCTCGTACGAGACGGGGGTGAGCTTCAGGCCGCTGGCCTCCAGCGCCGTCTGCGCGGCCGCACCGCACGGCACGGTCCTGGCGCACAGGACGACCTTCAGCCCCGACTTCGTCAGGTCCTTCAGGGAGGAGATCTTGTCGGGGTTGCCGGGCAGGGCGGCGATCTCCAGGCGGTTGCGCACGAAGGTCGACGGCGTACCGGCCGCGTCCTCGGCGTCCGTCACCGTCTTCATCGTCTTCGGGCTGGCGGAGGCGAACACGTCGGCGGGGGCGCCGCCGGTGATCCCGGCGGCGAGGCTGTCGCTGCCGCCGAAGTTGAAGGTGACCTTCGTGCCCGGGTACCGCTTCTCGAACGTCTTCCCCAGCGCGGTGAAGCTCTCCTGGAGGGAGGCCGCCGCGAACACGGTCACGTCCCCGGAGACCTTCGCGGAGGCGCCGCCGCTCGCACCGCCGGAGCCGTCGGAGCCGTCGGAACCGGAATCGGAGGAACAGGCACCGGCCGCCACCAGCACGGCGGCGACACCGACCCCGGCGAACACCCGCCGGCGAGCACGGCGGGACATACGGGTCATCACTGAAGGTCTCCCTCTGCCTGGGCGTCACACCTCATGGCCACCCTGATCAT
The DNA here is from genome assembly GCF_000725625.1 of Streptomyces sp. NRRL F-6676. Lineage (GTDB taxonomy): Bacteria > Actinomycetota > Actinomycetes > Streptomycetales > Streptomycetaceae > Streptomyces. The sequence continues at coordinate 15,934 of NZ_JOHS01000029.1, read as the reverse complement.
ATTCTCGCAGATACAAGGCAGAGGGAACCAGATCGCCAGCAGGAGCGACGGCGAGGGCGGAGAAGACCTGGCACATGCCTTCCTGCCGCGTTCAGGGGCGCGGGGAACCGCGCAACGGCAGGGGCGGCGGGGGCGAAAGCCCCGGCCGGGCGCCCCCTCAGTTGCCGTCGGCCGCCCGCGGCCCCCATCGCTGCTCGACCCGGGCCAGCCGCCAGTAGGCGAGGGCCAACGCCCACACCACCACGAACAGCCCGGCGATGACGTACCCGACGTTGTCGAGATCCAGCCCCGCGATCCACCCCGTCACGGAGTCCGTCAGGTCCAGCTTCTCGTGCAGCACACCGACGAGCTCGATCGTCCCGATCAGAAACGCGACGGCGATCGACAACCCCGTGATCGTCAGGTTGTAGAACACCTTGCGCACCGGGTTGGAGAACGCCCACTGGTAGGCGAAGTTCATGAACGTCCCGTCCAGTGTGTCGAACAGGCTCATCCCGGCGGCGAACAGCAACGGCAGGCACAGGACCGCGTACCAGGGCAGTCCCGCCGCCGCGCCACTGCCCGCCATCACCATCAGCGTCACCTCGGTCGCGGTGTCGAAGCCGAGCCCGAAGAGGAAGCCGAGCGGGAACATCTGTCCGGGGCGGCTGATGGAGCGGGTGAGGCGGCCGAGGACGCGGTTCATGAAGCCGCGGGAGTCCAGGTGGGCCTCCAGCTCCTTCTCGTCGTACGTTCCGGTCCGCATCGCCCGGAACACCCGCAGGATGCCGAGCAGCGCGAGAAGGTTCAGCGCGGCGATCAGGTACAGGAAACCGCCGGAGACGGTGGTGCCGACCACGCCGAGCACCTGGTGCGTGGACGAGCCGTCGTCCAGCAGCGTGCCCGCCAGGGCCGTGCCGCCGGCCACCAGCGCGGCCATGACCACCACCACGCTGGAGTGCCCCAGCGCGAACCAGAACCCGACCGACACCGGACGCCTGCCGTCGGCCATGAGCTTGCGGGTGGTGTTGTCGATGGCCGCGATGTGGTCGGCGTCGAAGGCGTGCCGCATGCCGAGCGTGTAGGCGGTGATGCCGAGTCCGATGCCGAAGGCCTTGGAGCCGACCTCGTAGTGCGCGGGCGCCACCAGCAGGAACAGCACCCCGAACGCCACCACGTGCAGGGCCAGGATCACCGCCAGCAGCCCGGCGGTACGGACGGTGTCCTCGCGCCGCCAGCGGAAGGAGACGGTGGGGACGGCAGTCCCGGGAGCCGGGTCGGCCGGGGCGGCCACGTCGGCCGGGTCCAGCGCGTCGGCCGCGTCGGTCGCAGGGGTCGAGGCGGCCGCGGGGGTCGCCGATGTCTGCCCGGAAGGGCGCGCGGGCAGGGCCATTCGCATCACGCTCCAGCACCTCGTGGATCACTTCGTGAGATGCCGTGGCCGGTCTCCTGGCTGACGGGTCGACGCGCCCGCCCCAACCTTCCCGGCCGTGCCTGCGCACGACCAGTGGCGCCACCCGAGGGCGGCACGGGACGGGAACTACCCGATCACAGTGGCGAGGGCCGCTCCGGACTCGACCCCCCGAAAGGGGCCTGCACCGGTCTTCCCGAGCACCACGGCCCGGCCACCATAGGGGGCGCCCGCCGATACCTGCAAGACTGCATATCTGCGCAGGTATTGCAGGTGGGTATCGCAGGTGGGTACCGCAGGCGGGGCAGATCACGCAGACGCTGCCGGGCGCACGCGGGCGATCCGAAAGCCCGGAACCGGCCACCGCCCGTCGTCCGCCTGGAACAATGCCCGCATGCATCTCGTCCCCGCCGACCGTGCCGACCGGCGCACCATCGACGGCCACCGGGTGTGCGAGGCCATCGCCGCCATCGGCGAGCCGGAGGCCGTACGCGCCTGGGCCGACCGCTTCTCCCTGCTCGCCGACCCCGGCCGGCTCTCCCTCCTGCTGGCGCTCGACCGGACGGGACCGCTCGCCGTCTCCGACCTCGCCATCGCCACGGGCATGAACGACCCGGCGGTCTCGCAGGCGCTGCGGCTGCTGCGGACGGCGGAGGTGGTGGCGGGGGAGCGGCAGGGACGGATCGTGCGGTACCGGGTGATCGACCCGGTGATGCTGGACCTTCTGAAACTGGTCAGAACCACCTGAACCGCCTTGGATCGACCGGCGGGTCCCGATGCCGGAGGCGTCGCGGACCGTGTCGCGTTCGGCCGATCGGGTGACGATGCGTAAGAATTGGCCCGTGCAGATGACCAGTGCGAGCCGACGGGGAGGGCCGGTGAACAGCCACGATGTCACCGACGAACAGTGGGAAGGGCTCGCCCAGGTCGTGCCGCTGCGTGGCCGGGACGCCTGGCCGTCCGCGGTGGACCACCGTTCCTACGACCACCGCGCCTACGCCGAGGCCGAGACGGAGGCCAGGCGCCGGTTCGTCGTCCTGCGGGTCAACGTCTTCGCCGACGCCCGCGACGTCGCCGAGACGCTGATGGCCGGCGTCCCGGTCCTCCTCGACCTGACCAACGCGGAGACGGAGGTCGCCAAGCGCGTCCTCGACTTCAGCACGGGAGTCGTCTTCGGCCTGGCCAGCGGCATGCACCGGGTCGACAAGAACGTCTTCCTCCTCACCCCACCGGACACGGAGGTCACTCCGTCCCAATAGGGGCGCGGGGGCGCGGGGAACCGTGCGACCAGCCACGGCGCGCCCGCGCACGACAACCCGCCCTCCGCCGCCGTCCCCCGTTCGTGCGAAGCACTCCCCGGCGGAACGGTTCGCCGCGCCCACCGCCGTCTACGTTCCCCGCATGCACCCGCCCCCGGCCCCCGCGCGGACCCCCACCACCCTCCGCCCCCACCTCACCGAACTCCACCTGTCCACCTACGCCGGCCACCGCCGCACCACCCTCCCGCTGGGCCGCCTCACCCTCCTCACCGGCCCCAGCGGCAGCGGGAAGTCCCGCGCCCTGGAGGCCTACGCCTCCCTCGCCCGCCTCGCCGCCGGCGCCGACCTCACGGAGGCGTTCCCGGCCCCGGCGACCTGTGTGCCGCGCACCGCCCGCCCCGACCCCCAGCACCGCCGCGGCTTCCGCATCGGCTGCACCGCCGACGGCCCCGCCGGTCCCGTCCGCCTCGACGTGGCCGTCCAGGTCGAACCCGAACTCCGCCTCGTCGGCGAGCGGTTGACGTCCGACGGGCTGCCCCTCCTGCAAACCGCGCTGCGCGACCCCGGCCGCCGCGTCGTGCAGGCCGCCTGGCACACCGCCGGCGCCGTCCCGGTGACGAGGGGGCCGTTGCCCGACGACCGGCTCGGCACCGCCCTGCTCCCGCTGCGCGTGGCAGGGGGCACGGACGGGCAGCGCAGGGTGCTGGCGGCCGCCGAGCAGATGGTGGTGGCGCTGCGCTCGGTCTTTCCCTGCGACCCGCGCCCCGAGCGGATGCGCGCCCCCGTGGCCCCGGGCGCGGGCCGGCTGCTGTCCGGCTGCGACAACCTCGCCGACGTGCTGTTCCGGACCCGCGAGGAGTGCGGGCAGCGGCACGCGCTGCTGGTCGCCGCCGTCCGCGCCGGCACCGCGGGGACGGTGACCGGACTGCGGGTGGAGCGTGGTGACGACGGCCGGTTCCGCGCCTGCGTCGACCGCGGCGAGGGCTCCCCGGCCACGCCGCTCGAACTGCTCGGCGACGGCGAACTGCGCCATCTCGCCCTCGCTCTGGTACTGCTCACCGGGCCCGGGGTACTGGAGGTGGACCCCGTGGGGGAGGTCCCGGCGGCGTTGCAGACGCTCACCGTGCTGGCGGACGACCTCGACCGCTCCCTGGACCCGCGGCAACTGCGGGAACTACTGCGGCTGGCGGTGCGGATGTGCGACCGCGGGCACATCCGGCTGATCGGCGCGGTCGCCGACGCCTCGCGGGTGGCCGGGGTGGAGGGCGTGACGGTGGTACACCTGGGCGCGTGAACGAACAGGCCCATGACGAACAGGTCCGTGGCGAGCAGGCCCATGACGAACAGCCCCACGACGCACACCCGTTGAATCTGGCCCATTTGCAACGCCGGCTCGTGGACTTCGCGGCCGCGCGCGGCTGGTGGCCGCACCACACGCCGAAGAACCTGACGGCCGCGCTGAGCGTGGAGGCGTCCGAACTGCTGGAGATCTTCCAGTGGTTGACACCGGAGCAGTCGGAGCGGGTGATGGCGGACCCCGAGACCGCGTTCCGGGTCCGGGACGAGGTCGCTGACGTGCTGGCGTATCTGCTTCAGCTCTGTGAGCGGCTGGACGTGGACCTGCTGACGGCACTGGACGAGAAGATCGACCGCAACGAGACCCGCTTCCCGGTGCCCGCCCCGGAGCCCGGACCGGGGACTGCCCCGGAGCCCGCCCCCGAGGCGTAAACCCCGCCCTCGTTCATCACTCTGAGTAGTGATGATGTTGTCCACAATCGGCCGTCTGTCCACAGATTTCGGACGACCTCTGGCTTTTCGACTGGATGACCTTCACTCTGGGTAATGAACAAGGGAGTCCGGGTTGGCGCGTGGCGAGCGCGCCGGAGGGAACGGGGGCAGCGCATGGACGCGGTGCGGCTCATCGTGGAGAGCAGGCACGCCCTGACGGACAGCGAGGACGCCTTACGGATCACGGCGGAGGCGTGGCAGGCCTACGCCCTGGCGCAGGCGATCGGCAGCCGGCTCGCGGTGTCGGGCCCACCGCAGCTCCGGGGCGAGGCACTGGGGCTGACGGAACTGGCGGGCAGAGGGTGCGGCGTTCTGGACGCCCCGCCACCCCACGTCGCCGATCTGCGCGCCGCGCATCTCACCGAACTGGGCGACGCGCGCAAGGCCTTGCTGGAACTGGGCTCGCTGCTCGTGGAGGTGGCCATGTCACTGGTCGCCCTCGCGAGCACGGCCGGGGACGAAGGGGCGTACTGGCAGTGCATGGAAGCGATCGACGCGGCGGACGAGTCCCGGGACCGCGTCCAGGAGATGCTCCGCCGTCTGGCACTGACGGAGGAGGAGCCCACCCCCTGGGACGCGGCACTGGGCTGACCTCGGCACAGTCCCGCGCCCCTGGCCGGGGCCGGGGCCGATGTGCCACCGGCCGCCCACCCCCGTCGCGCTCCACCCCCGCCGCCAGGCAGGATGGACCGTATGGAACTCCGCATCTTCACCGAACCCCAGCAGGGTGCCAGCTACGACACGCTTCTCGCCGTCGCCAAGGCGACGGAGGAGCTCGGGTTCGATGCCTTCTTCCGTTCGGACCACTACCTCAAGATGGGTGACGGCGACGGGCTGCCCGGGCCCACCGACGCCTGGATCACCCTGGCGGGGCTCGCCCGGGAGACCCGCCGTATCCGCCTCGGCACGCTCATGACCGCCGGCACCTTCCGGCTGCCCGGCGTGCTCGCCATCCAGGTCGCCCAGGTCGACCAGATGTCCGGCGGCCGGGTCGAACTCGGTCTCGGCGCGGGCTGGTACGAGGACGAGCACAAGGCGTACGGCATCCCGTTCCCCAAGGAGAAGTTCGCCCGCCTGGAGGAGCAGCTCGCGATCGTCACCGGCCTGTGGGCCACGAAGCCCGGCGAGACGTTCAGCCACCACGGCACCCACTACGACCTCACCGACTCGCCCGCGCTGCCCAAGCCCGCCCAGTCGAGGATCCCCGTGCTCATCGGCGGCATGGGCGCCACCCGCACCCCGCGCCTGGCCGCCCAGTACGCGGACGAGTTCAACATCCCCTTCGCCTCCGTCGCCGACAGCGAACGCCAGTTCAACCGGGTCCGGGAGGCGGCCAAGGCCGCCGGCCGTGACGCCGGCGAGCTGACGTACTCCAACGCGCTCGTCGTCTGCGTCGGCAAGGACGACGCCGAGGTCGCCCGCCGCGCCGCCGCGATCGGCCGCGAGGTCGACGAGCTGAAGGAGAACGGCCTGGCCGGCTCCCCGGCCGAGGTCGTCGACAAGATCGGCCGCTACGCGGAGATCGGCGCCACCCGGTTCTACCTCCAGGTCCTCGACCTCTCCGACCTCGACCACCTGGAGCTGATCGCGCACCAGGTGCAGGCCCAGCTCTGAGCCGGAGCCCCGGAAGGACCGGCCGGAGGGCGGAAAATAGCTGATGACCGGCGTGCCGTTCGCTGTACGTTGGGCGGCACGCCGGGTCCGGAACACCAGTACGGGTCCCGTGACCGGCGTACCCGCGACGACGCACCGCGGCGCCCCCACGGCGCCGCACCCGCCGTCGCCGCACGTCCCTTCACGCCCCGTTCTCCAGGCCCCGTATCGAGGTCCGATTCCCGTGTTCCTGACGATCAGCACCACCGGCACGCCCGAGCGCCCCGCGACCGACCTCGGCCACCTGCTGCACAAGCACCCCGACGCCGCGCAGACGTTCTCCACCTCCTACGGCACCGCCCATGTGCTCTATCCCGAGGCGGACGAACGGCGCTGCACGGCCGCGCTGCTCCTGGAGGTCGACCCGGTGGCGCTGGTCCGGCGCGGCAAGGGCAAGGGCCGCGGCGGCGCACCCGACGCCGCGCTCGCCCAGTACGTCAACGACCGCCCGTACGCCGCCTCCTCGCTCCTCGCCGTCGCCCTGAGCAGCGTCTTCTCCAGCGCCCTGCGCGGCGTCTGCAAGGCCCGCCCCGAGCGCGCGGCCGAGCCGCTGCCGCTGCGCGTGGAGATACCCGCGCTCCCGGCCCGCGGCGGCCCGGCCCTGGTCCGACGCCTGTTCGAGCCGCTCGGCTGGACCGTCACCGCCGACCCGGTGGCCCTGGACGTGACCTTCCCCGAGTGGGGCGACTCCCGCTACGTACACCTGGTCCTTCAGGGCGAGACCCTCACCCTCGCCCAGGCGCTGCGCCAGCTCTACGTGCTGCTCCCCGTGCTCGACGACGCCAAGCACTACTGGGTGTCGTCCGACGAGGTCGACAAGCTGCTGCGGGCCGGCGAGGGCTGGCTGCCCGCGCACCCGGAGCAGAAGCTGATCGTCGGCCGCTACCTCACCCGGCGCTGGTCGCTGGCCCGGCAGGCGATGGAGCGGCTGGAGCTGGTCCGGCTCGCGGAGACCGACGACAGCGAGATCGAGGAGATCGACAACGCGGTCGCCGCCGAGACCGAGCAGGAGGAGCGGCCCACCCCGCTCGCCGTGCGCCGCCGCGACGCGATCGTCGCCGCGCTCCGGCGCCACGGCGCCGCCCGCGTCCTCGACCTCGGCTGCGGCCAGGGCCAGTTGGTGCAGACGCTGCTGAAGGACCCGCGCTTCACCGAGATCGTCGGCGTCGACGTCTCCGTGCGGGCCCTCACCATCGCCTCCCGCCGGCTCAGGCTGGACCGCATGGGCGAGCGGCAGGCCGCGCGCGTCCAGCTGCGCCAGGGCTCGCTGACGTACACCGACAAACGGCTCAAGGGGTACGACGCCGCCGTCCTGAGCGAGGTGATCGAGCACCTGGACCTGCCGCGGCTGCCCGCCCTGGAGTACGCGGTGTTCGGCGCCGCCCGCCCCCGCACGGTCCTGGTGACCACGCCGAACGTCGAGTACAACGTCCGCTGGGAGAGCCTCCCGGCCGGGCAGGCGCGCCACGGCGACCACCGCTTCGAGTGGACCCGGCAGGAGTTCCGCGCCTGGGCGGATGCGGTGGCCGAACGGCACGGCTACGCGGTGGAGTTCGAGCCCGTGGGCCCGGAGGACCCGGAGGTCGGCCCGCCCACCCAGATGGCCGTCTTCGTACGGCACGACACCACGGAAATGACCGAGCGGACCGACAAGGGAGAGGTGAAGGCGGCATGACCGAGAGCGACCGGCGACCCGACCGGCAGAACGACCCGACCGGCCGACGGACCGACCCGCAGGCCGGCCGCCCCGCCCGCCCCCGCGCCCTCCCCGTCACCGACCTCTCCCTCGTCGTCCTCGTCGGCGCCTCCGGCTCCGGCAAGTCGACGTTCGCCCGGCGGCACTTCAAGCCCACCGAGGTGATCTCCTCGGACTTCTGCCGGGGGCTGGTCTCCGACGACGAGAACGACCAGGGCGCCACCCGTGACGCCTTCGACGTGCTGCACTACATCGCCGGCAAGCGGCTCGCCGCCGGCCGCCGTACCGTCGTCGACGCCACCAGCGTGCAGCAGGACGCCCGCCGCGCCCTGATCGACCTGGCCCGCGCGCACGACGTGCTGCCCATCGCCGTCGTCCTCGACGTGCCCGAGGAGGTGTGCGCCGCACGCAACGCCGCGCGCACGGACCGCGCCGACATGCCGCGCCGCGTGATCCAGCGGCACATCCGCGAACTCCGCCGTTCGATACGCCACTTGGAGCGCGAGGGGTTCCGCAAGGTGCACGTCCTGCGGGGCGTGGAGGAGATCGAGAACGCCACCGTCGTCACCGAGAAGCGGTTCAACGACCTCACCCACCTCACCGGCCCCTTCGACATCGTCGGCGACGTCCACGGCTGCTCCGCCGAACTGGAGTCGCTGCTCAGCGCGTTGGGCTACGCGGACGGCGTGCACCCCGAGGGCCGTACGGCCGTCTTCGTCGGCGACCTCGTCGACCGCGGACCCGACTCGCCGGGCGTACTGCGCCGGGTGATGTCCATGGTGAAGTCGGGCAACGCGCTGTGCGTCCCCGGCAACCACGAGAACAAGTTCGGCCGCCATCTGCGCGGCCGGCAGGTCCAGCACACCCACGGACTCGCCGAGACGATCGCGCAGATGGAGGGCGAGAGCGAGGAGTTCGTGCGGGAGGTGCGGGAGTTCGTCGACGGACTGGTCAGCCACTACGTCCTCGACGGCGGGAAGCTCGTCGTCTGCCACGCCGGGCTGCCCGAGAAGTACCACGGCCGCACCTCCGGCCGGGTCCGCTCGCACGCCCTGTACGGCGACACCACCGGCGAGACCGACGAGTTCGGGCTGCCCGTGCGCTACCCGTGGGCCGAGGAGTACCGGGGCCGCGCGGCCGTGGTCTACGGCCACACCCCGGTGCCGAAGGCCACCTGGCTCAACAACACGATCTGCCTGGACACCGGTGCCGTCTTCGGCGGCCGGCTCACCGCGCTGCGCTGGCCGGAACGCGAGCTGGTCGACGTGCCCGCCGAGCGCGTCTGGTACGAGCCGGTGAAGCCGCTGGCCTCCGAGGCACCCGGCGGCCACGAGGGCCGGCCGCTGGACCTGGCCGACGTGCACGGCCGCCGGGCCGTCGAGACGCGGTACGCGGGCCGGGTGGCGGTGCGCGAGGAGAACGCGGCGGCGGCACTGGAGGTCATGAGCCGCTTCGCCGTCGACCCGCGTCTGCTGCCGTACCTGCCGCCGACCATGGCGCCGTCGGCCACCTCGCACCGGGAGGGGTACCTGGAGCACCCGGAGGAGGCGTTCGCGCAGTACCGGGAGGCGGGCGTCGAGCGGGTCGTGTGCGAGGAGAAGCACATGGGCTCCCGGGCCGTCGTCCTGGTCTGCCGGGACGCCGAGGCGGCCGGCAAGCGGTTCGGCGTCCCGGGCGGGGCGGACGGACCGACGGGCGCGCTGTACACCCGTACCGGGCGGCCCTTCTTCTCCGACGGGGCCACCACCGAGCTGATCCTCGCCCGGCTGCGCGCGGCGGTCGGCGCCGCCGGGCTCTGGGAGGAGCTGGCGACCGACTGGGTGCTGCTGGACGCCGAGCTGATGCCGTGGTCGCTGAAGGCGTCCGGGCTGCTGCGCGGCCAGTACGCCGCGGTCGGCGCCGCAGCCGGGGCCGTGTTCCCGGGCGCGCTGGCCGCGCTGGAGCAGGCGGCGGACCGGGGTGTCGACGTGGCCGCGCTGCTGGAGCGGCAGCGGGCGCGGGCGGTGGACGCGGAGGCGTTCACCGAGGCCTACCGGCGCTACTGCTGGCCGACGCGGGGCCTCGACGGGGTCCGGCTCGCCCCCTTCCAGCTCCTTGCCGTGCAGGACCGCAGCCTGGCCGCGCTCCCGCACGACGAGCAGCTCGCCCTGCTCGACCGGCTGGTCGAGCACGACCCGAGCGGACTCCTCGCCACCACGCGCCGGCTGCACGTCGACACGGGCGACGAGGGCTCGGTGCGGGCCGGGGTCGACTGGTGGCTGGAGATGACCGCGCGGGGCGGCGAGGGCATGGTGGTCAAGCCGGTCGGCGCGGTGGTGCGCGACGGGCAGGGCCGGCTGGTCCAGCCCGGCATCAAGTGCCGGGGCCGGGAGTACCTGCGGATCGTCTACGGTCCCGAGTACACCCGCCCCGACCACCTCGCCCGCCTGCGCGACCGCTTCCTCAACCACAAGCGGTCGCTGGCGCTCCGCGAGTACGCCCTGGGCCTGGAGGCCCTGGACCGCCTCGCCGAGGGCGAGCCCCTGTGGCGGGTCCACGAGGCGGTCTTCGCAATCCTGGCCCTGGAGTCGGAACCGGTCGATCCGCGCCTGTAGGACGCGGAGCCGGGCCGGGGCGCGCGGCCGCGCGCCCCGGTGCGTCCCTCGGGCGGGGGCGTGGCCGCCCGTGCGGCCGCAGTGCCGTCCGCGCCCCGGTCCCTCAGGCCAGCCGGGACCGCAGCCGGCCGTACGCCGCGTACACCAGGCAGCCCACCCCGAGGAACCCCGCGAACTGGGCCCAGGCCGCCCACCCCGTCTCGTACATCAGGTAGACGCAGCAGCCGATGCCGAGCAGCGGCATCACCGGGTACAGCGGCACCCGGAACGTGCGGGGCAGCTCCGGGTCCCGGCGGCGCAGGACCATGAGCGCCGCGTTGACCGCCGCCATCGTCGCCAGGGTGCCGATCGTGCACAGCCCCACCACCGCGTCCAGCGAGCAGAACGCCGCCGGGACCGCGAAGACGACGCCGATGATCAGCGTGCCCGCCACCGGGGTGGAGGTCCGCGGGGACACCCGGGCGAAGACGCCTGGCACCAGGCCGTCCCGGGACATCGACATCAGGATGCGGCTCTGCCCGTACAGCACCGCCAGCACCACCGACGCGATGGCGACGACCGCGCCGAAGGCGATGATCCCGCCGCCGACGGCGGAGCCGGTCACCTCGTTGACGACGTACGACAGCGCGGCGGGCCGCCCGCCGACCCGGTCGCCGCCGACCGCCCCGATCGCCGACAGCGCGACCGCGCAGTACAGCACGGTGACCACGCCGATGCAGATCAGGATCGCGATCGGGATGCTGCGGCGCGGGTCGCGCGCCTCCTCGCCGGCCGTGGTGATCGCGTCGAAACCGATGTAGGAGAAGAACGCGGCGGTCGTGCCCGCACCGATGCCGCCGAGCCCGTCGGGCGCGAACGGCAGCAGGTTGCCGTCTTTGAAGGCACTGAACCCGATCGCGCAGAACGCGATCAGGATCACCAGCTTGAGGATCGCCATGGCCGCCGTCGCCCGCGCGCTCTCCCGCACCCCGCGCACGAGGAGCAGACAGGCCAGGGCGATGACGGCCACGGCGGGCAGGTTCACCACCCCGCCGTCACCGGGCCCGGCGGACAGGACGTGCGGAAGCTGGTGGCCGGTGAGGCCGTGCAGCAGTTCGTTGACGTACTGGCTCCAGCCGACCGCGACCGCCGAGACGGAGACGCCGTACTCGAGGAGCAGGCACCAGCCGACGAGGAACGCCGCGCCCTCGCCGAGCCCGGCGTAGGCGAAGGAGTACGAGGAACCGGCGACCGGGATCGCGCCGCCCAGCTCGGCGAAGGAGAACGCGGTGAGCACACAGGTCAGCGCGGCCAGTATGAACGAGACGACGACCCCGGGACCGGCCTTGGCGACCGAGTCGGAGAGCCCCACGAAGATGCCGGTACCGACGATGGCCCCGACGCCGAAGCAGATCAGCTGGAAGAGACCCATGGTCCGCTGGAGGCCGTGCCCGTGCCGGTCGTGACCGGCCTCGGCGACCAGCAGGGCGGGGGACTTGAAGCGGAGCGGGTGGGGAGCGGCGGGGGGCGCCGGGCTGTGCAGGGGGGCCGAGCTGTGCATGGGGGTGGTGCTCTCTGTGCTGGTGCGGTGCGCGGCGGGGATGGGCCGCGCGGTGGCAGACCCCGGAAGGGGTGGTTCCGGGGTCCGCGGGGGGTGAAGCGGGCGGTACGGGGACGAAGCGGATGGCGCGGGTGAAGCGAGTGACGCAGGGGTGAAGCGAGTGGTTCGGGGCGGTGCGGGTGGTTCGGGATGGTGTGGGTGATTCGGGGTGGTGCGGGGGCAAGCGTAGGGGATCGGGACTCGGGTCGGCCCGTGCGCTCAGGCGAGCGTCGCGACCAGGACCGCCTTGATCGTGTGCATCCGGTTCTCCGCCTCGTCGAACACGACCGAGTGCGCGGACTCGAACACCTCGTCGGTGACCTCCAGCTCGCTCAGCCCGTGCCGCTCGTATATCTCGCGGCCGACGACCGTCCCGAGGTCGTGGAAGGCGGGCAGGCAGTGCAGGAACTTGACGTTCTCGTTGCCGGACGCCCGCAGGACGTCCATGGTCACCGCGTACGGGGTGAGCAGCGCGATCCGCTCGTCCCACGTCTCCTTCGGCTCGCCCATCGACACCCAGACGTCGGTGGTGACGAAGTCGGTGCCCCGCACGCCCTCCTTCACGTCCTCGGTGAGCGTGATCCGTGCCCCGGACGCCTCGGCGAGCTCGCGCGCGGCCGTGACGACCGGCTCCTCGGGCCACAGCGACCTGGGCGCGGCGATCCGTACGTCCATGCCGAGCAGTGCGCCGGTGACGAGGTAGGAGTTGCCCATGTTGTTGCGGGCGTCGCCGAGGTAGGCGTAGGCGATGTCGGTGAGCGGTTTGTCGCAGTGCTCGGTCATGGTGAGCACGTCGGCGAGCATCTGCGTGGGGTGCCACTCGTCGGTGAGCCCGTTGTAGACGGGCACCCCGGCGAACGCGGCCAGCTCCTCCACGACGGCCTGCCCGTGCCCCCGGTACTGGATCCCGTCGAACATCCGGCCGAGCACCCGCGCGGTGTCCTTCACCGACTCCTTGTGCCCGATCTGCGAGCCGACCGGGTCGAGGTAGGTGGTGGACGCGCCCTGGTCGGCGGCGGCCACCTCGAAGGCGCAGCGGGTGCGGGTGGAGGTCTTCTCGAAGACCAGCGCGATGTTCTTCCCGCGCAGGTACGGCGTCTCGGTCCCGGCCTTCTTCGCGGCCTTCAGCTCGGCGGCGAGCGCGAGAAGCCCGCGGAACTCGTCGGCGGTGAGGTCCACCTCTTTGAGGAAGTGGCGGCCGGCGAGGGCGGTCGGGACAGTCGCCATGGGGTGCTCCAGGGGTGCGGGGACGGATGGATGGAAGTCTATACGATGCTCCACATTTATATACAGTCCAGGTCTGTGGGCCCCGGGCCTTCTCAGTACCGCACCGCGTCCCGCTCCACCGGGCAGCTCATACAGCGCGGCCCGCCCCGGCCCCGGCCCAGTTCGCTGCCCGGGATCTCGATGACCTCGATGCCCTGCTTGCGCAGGTGCGTGTTGGTGGTGGCGTTGCGCTCGTAGGCGACGACGACGCCCGGCTCGACGGCGAGCACGTTGCAGCCGTCGTCCCACTGCTCGCGCTCGGCGGCGTGCACGTCCTGCGTGGCGGTCAGCACACGGATCTCGCTCAGCCCCAGCGCGGCGGCGATCGCGCGGTGCATGTGCTCCGGCGGGTGGTCGGTGACCTTCAGCTCCTTGTCGCCGACGCCGGGTTCGATGGTGTACGAGCGGAGCATGCCGAGCCCTGCGTACTGGGTGAACGTGTCGCCGTCGACCATCGTCATCACCGTGTCCAGATGCATGAAGGCGCGCCGTTTCGGCATGTCCAGGGCCACGATGCTGCGCGCGGACCCGGCCGCGAACAGCTTGTGCGCGAGCATCTCGACGGCCTGCGGGGTGGTGCGCTCGCTCATGCCGATCAGGACGGCGCCGTTGCCGATGACGAGGACGTCGCCGCCCTCGATCGTCGACGGGTAGTCCGCCTGGCCCTCCGACCAGACGTGGAAACCCGCGTCGCGGAAGAGCGGGTGGTGCCGGTAGATCGCCTCGAAGTGCACGGTCTCGCGGCGGCGGGCGGGCCAGCGCATGGCGTTGATCGAGACGCCGTCGTAGATCCAGGCGGAGGTGTCCCGGGTGAAGAGGTGGTTGGGCAGGGGGCGCAGCAGGAAGTCGTCCAGGTCCATCACGTGGAAGCGGACGGAGGTGGGTTCCGGGTGGCCGTCCAGGAACTCGCGCTTGGTCATGCCGCCGATCAGGGCCTCGGCGAGGGTGGGGGCGGGGAGAGCGGCGAAGGCGTCCCTGAGGTGGTCGGTGGCGAGGGGGCCGTACTCCTTCTCGTCGAAGACGCGGTCCAGGACGAGGGTTCTGGCGGCGGGGGCGCGCAGCACGTCCGTGAGGAGGTCGCCGAAGAGGTGGACGGCTACGCCCCGGTCGCGGAGGACGTCGGCGAAGCCGTCGTGTTCCGCGCGGGCGCGGCGGACCCAGAGGACGTCGTCGAAGAGGAGGGCGTCCTTGTTGCTGGGCGTGAGCCTTTTGAGCTCTAGGTCCGGCCGGTGCAGGATGACCCGGCGGAGCCGGCCGGTCTCGGAGTCGACGTGGAATCCCATGTCTCCATCCTGACCGGGCGGGGCGATTTTCACCCGGGTTCGCCGGGGAGGGTTTCCTCGCCCCCGCCGCCCCTACCCTTCCCATCCCTTCAAGGGGCTCTGCCCCTTGGACCCCGGGGTGCGTTGTCGGCTGACCGCCGGTGGGGCTTCTCGCGCAGTTCCCCGCGCCCCTTCAGGGGCGCGGTAGGCGCTCCTACACCTCCGCCATCCCCGCCGTCAGCGTCGATCCGTCGGACGGGTCGACGAGGAGGAAGGAACCCGTGCGGCGCACGGCCCCGTACGCGTCGATCGCCACCGGTTCCGCCGTCCGCAGGACAACCCGCCCCAGGTCGTTCGCGGTGAGTTCCGCCGCGCCGCCCAGGTCGGCCACCCGCGCCCGTACCGTGCGGGTCGTGTGCCGCAGGAGCACGCGGTCGCCGACCCGCAGCGGCCGGTCGGCGAGGTGGCAGACCGCCGCCCGTACCTCCTGCGTGAGCACCGGCACATCCGTCCCCGCGGTGATCATGTCACCGCGCGACACGTCCAGTTGGTCACCGAGCCGCACGGTCAGCGACTGCGGTGCGAGCGCCGTCTCCGCCTCCCGGCCGAGCACGTCGATGCCGGTCACCGTGGAGGTCCCGCCCGACGGGTGCACCGTCACCCGGTCGCCGACCCGCAGCGCCCCGGACGCCAGCTGCCCCGCGTAGTACCGCACCCCCTCGTGCCGCAGCACGTACTGCACCGGGAAGCGGACGGGCGCGTCCGCCGCCTCCGCGCCCACCGGCACCGTCTCCAGGAACTCCAGCAGCGCGGGACCGTCGTACCAGTCCGTCCGCGCCGACCGCTCGACCACGTTGTCACCGGCCAGCGCGGAGACGGGGACCGGGGTGAAGGACGCGAGACCCAGTTCCCCGGCGTACCGGGCGAAGTCCTCGGTGATCCGCCGGAACTCCTTATCCTGTCGACCAGGATCACGGTCAGTTCGGCGGTGGAGGCGCCGGTGACCATGTTGCGGGTGTACTGCACATGGCCGGGGGTGTCGGCGAGGATGAACCGGCGCTTGGGGGTGGCGAAGTAGCGGTAGGCGACATCGATGGTGATGCCCTGCTCGCGCTCGGCGCGCAGGCCGTCCGTCAGCAGGGCCAGGTCCGGTCCCTCCTGGCCGCGCGTCCGCGACGCCCGTTCCACGGCCTCCAGTTGATCCGCGAGGACCGACTTGGAGTCGTGCAGCAGCCGTCCGACCAGCGTGGACTTTCCGTCGTCGACCGAACCTGCCGTCGCGAACCGCAGGGTGTCGATGGTGTCGACCGTGCCGGCAGCCGGTCCGCCGGTGTCGATGATGGTGCTTGTCATGCCTAGAAGTACCCCTCGCGTTTGCGGTCCTCCATCGCGGCTTCCGACAGTTTGTCGTCGGCGCGGGTGGCGCCGCGTTCGGTGAGCCGGGAGG
>NZ_JOHS01000028.1 GCF_000725625.1 Streptomyces sp. NRRL F-6676 | reverse complement strand
ACCCCCGACTCCCCACCCACCCCCGGGGTCCAAGGGGCAGCGCCCCTTGAAGGGACGGGAAGGGTAGGGGCGGCGGGGGCGAAAAACCCTCACCCCCACCACAACCGTCCGACGACCACGACCGTCAAGTAAGGGTGACGCACACGCGACACTCCACGCGCACATGGCCAACCGGTGAAGACCCGCCATCAACGGGTGCCACCCGGCCGCACGTTGCCGTAGGGTCACCAGCGTCACGGTGCCAGGGCGGTACACGCCAGACCCAGCGCACCGTAGAGAGCAGAAGAGGACACGGACGTTCGTCCACGGGAGGGGCGCACTCTATGGCGGCGCATTTCGGCAGGCGGCTCCGCAAGGGCGCGGCAACCACAGCCCTCGCAGCCGCGGCAGTCGCGGCACTCTCCGCGTCCCAGGCCCCCGGAGTCACCGCCGACGACCACGGCAGACAGACCACCGGCTCCGCCCAGAACACCCCCGACGCCACCGGCGACGACTCGGCGACCGGCGACGGCCACTACTACACCGACCTCCCCACGCTCGACAGCCCCACCCCGGCCCCCGACGACAGCGCGAACTCCGGCTCAACCGGCACCGGTGACGACTCCGGCATCCCCGCCACCGTCCTCGACGCCTACAAGAAGGCCGAGGCCGAACTGCGCGAGTCCAAGCCCGGCTGCAACCTCCCCTGGCAACTCCTCGCCGCCATCGGCAAGGTGGAGTCCGGCCAGGCCCGCGGCGGCCGCGTCGACGCCGAGGGCACGACGTACTCCAAGATCCTCGGCCCCGTCCTCAACGGCAGCGGCTTCGCCCACATCTCGGACACCGACCACGGCGCCTACGACGGCGACAGCACCTACGACCGCGCCGTCGGCCCCATGCAGTTCATCCCGTCGACCTGGGCCTGGGCGGGCCGCGACGGCAACGACGACGGCGTCAAGGACCCCAACAACGTCTACGACGCCGCTCTCGCCGCCGGCCACTACCTGTGCCGCGCCGACCGCGACCTGTCCGTCCAGTCGAACATGGACGCCGCGATCCTCAGCTACAACCACTCGCAGGACTACCTCAACACCGTCCTGTCGTGGCTGGAGTTCTACCGCAACGGCACCCACTCGGTGCCGGACGGCACGGGCACCCTGCCCCGCCACCGCAGCGACGAGAGCAGCGGCTCGGGCACCGGTTCGACCCCGGCGACGACCACCACACCGCCGGCGTCCCACACCACCAAGCCCGGCAACACCGGCTCGAATTCCGGCTCCGGATCCGGCTCCGGCTCCGACGCGGGCGGCAAGCCGTCCACCGAGCCGACGAAGCCGAGCACGCCCCCCTCGACGACACCCACCCCCACGCCGACCGACACCGTCGACCACCTCGACGACGCCGGCACCGGCAAGCTGACCGCCAGGGCGGGCGACACGTTCGACGAGAAGATCGTGGTCCGTCCGGAGACCAAGGCGGGCACGGCCGTGGCCAAGGTCCGGGTCCGCTTCACCATCGTCGGCGACACGGACGCCACCTTCACCGGCGGCGAGAAGACCGCCACCGTCCGCACGGGCGGCACCGGCACCGCCACCGCGCCCGCCCTCGTGGCCGGCGAGAAGACCGGCGAATTCACCGTCCGCGCCCTGGTCGTGGGCCGGACCGTGGCCGCCCTCGACCACACCGCCACCGTCACCGCACGCACGGCCGACGCCCTGGCCCGCGTCGGCGACACCCCGCTGACCTGCACCCCCGGCGGCGAGTTCGCCGAGCAGATCCAACTGAAGGCCACCTACAAGGGCGCCGCCCCCGGCAAGGTCGCCGCGACCGCCACGCTCATCAAGTCCGCCGACGACGCGACCGAGAACGACAAGGGCCCCTACTTCAAGGACCCCGACAGCACGGCCGACGACGCCGACAAGAAGCCCGTACGCACCCTCACGGGGCTGACGACCGACGCCGACGGCGTGCTGAAGCTGCCGAAGCTGTACGCGGACGACACCACGGGCACGTTCCTGCTCCGCGTCACCACGGCCGGCGGCGCGACCGTCACGCTCGAACTGAAGGTCGCCGAGGCGGCGTCGTAGCCCCCGTCCCCGCAGGCCGGTCCACCGCGACCGGCCTGCGCCTCAGCGGCGCAGCCGCGCGTTGGTGCGCCGGGTCGGCTCCGCGGCCGCCGGGTCCTCGGGCCACGGATGCTTCGGGTACCGGCCGCGCAGCTCCGCCCGTACGGCGCGGTAGCCCTCCCGCCAGAACGAGGCGAGGTCGGCCGTGACGGCGGCGGGCCGTCCGGCGGGGGAGAGCAGGTGCACGAGGACCGGCACCCCGGCCAGGACGGGCGAGCTGTCCAGACCGAACATCTCCTGCAACTTCACGGCGAGCACCGGCCGTTCCGGATCGGCGTAGTCGACGCGGATCCGCGACCCGCTGGGCACGGTGAGCCGTTCCGGGGCCAGCTCGTCCAGGCGGGCCGCCTCGCCCGAGGCCCACGGCAGCAGCCGGCCCAGCGCCTGCCCGGCGTCGATCCGCCCGAGGTCGGCCCGCCGGCGGGCGCGGCCCAGCTCGGGCTCCAGCCACTCCGCCACGCGCGCGTGCAGCGCGTCGTCCGAGACGTCCGGCCACGGCGGGCCGAGCCGCAGCCGCAGGAACGCCAGCCGCTGCCGCAGCGCCACCGCCTCCGGCGACCACCGCAGCAGGCCGAACCCCTCCCGCCGCAGCCCCTCCAGGAGCGCGTCGCGGACGAGCCCGGCCGCGGCGTCCGGCAGCGGCCGCGCCGACAGCTCGATCGCCCCCAGCCGCTCCACCCGCCGCGCCACGACGTCCCCGTCGGCCCAGCGCACCTCCTCCTGGTCGGTCCGCAGCGCCGCGGCCGCCTCCCGGGCCACGTCCTCGGGCACGGGCGCGGCGAGCCGCACGCGCGCGTGCCCGCCGGCCGCCGGCCGGTCGGCCACGGCGACGACGATCCACGGCGCCCCCCGCAACGCCGACCCCTCGCCCAGCTCGGCCCGCGTTCCCGAGGCCATGAGATACGACCCGCCGTCGAGCCGCGCCACCCGCTCGGGAAAGGCCAGTGCGACGGCGCGCCCGACGAGCCCGTCATCCCCCGCCCCGGCCACGTCGGCGCCGGGCGGCCGCCCGCCGGGGCCGGAGGGCCGGCCGCCGCTCCCCGCGGCTCCCCGGCCGCGGGACCGCCCGCCCGGCTCCGACGCCACGGCGCGCAGCCGCCGTACCTCGCTCCGCCAGCGGGCCGCGTACGCGTCGCCCCCGCGCCGGGCGGTGCGCAGTGCCCCCGCCAGGTCGTCGCCGTACGCCCGCGGAGCCTCCTCGGACAGCAGCGCCACCACCTCGGCCGCCGCGCCGGAGGTGTCCAGCAGGGCCCGGCCCAGCCGGGGGTGCAGCCCCCACCGCACCAGTCGCGCCCCCCGGTCCGTGGCCCGCCCCCGGGGGTCCACCGCGCCGACGGCCGTCAGGGTCTCCCGGGCCGCCGCCATCGCCCCGCCCGGCGGCGGATCGAGCAGCGCCAGCCCGGAGGCGTCGGGATCGCCCCAGCAGGCCGCCTGGAGCGCGAACGCGGTCAGGTCGGCCACCTTGATCTCCGGCGCCGGGAACGGCGGCAGCCGGCCGTCCTCGGCCTCCGCCCAGCACCGGTACACCGCTCCGGGCGCCTCCCGTCCCGCCCGGCCGGCCCGCTGCCGTCCGGCCGCCCGGGAGGACCGTACGGTCGTCAGACCGCTCAGCCCGCGCGCGTGGTCCACGCGCGGCTCCCGCGCCAGCCCCGCGTCCACCACCACCCGCACCCCGGGCACCGTCAGCGACGACTCGGCCACCGAGGTCGCGAGCACCACCCGGCGCCGCTCCGCGGGAGACAGCACCGCCTCCTGCACGGCCGCCGGCGCCCGCCCGTGCACCTGGAGCACGTCCACCGCCCCCAGGTCCCCCAGCAGCCCGGCCACCCGGGCGATCTCCCCGACGCCGGGCAGGAAGCAGAGCACGTCGCCGGGCCGCTCGGCCAGTGCCCGCCGTACCACCGACGCCGTATGGGCCAGCAGCGCCGGGTCCACCCGCATCCCGTGCGGCGGCCGCACGGGCCGGGCCGGCGGCGCCCACACCACCTCCACCGGATGGGAGACCCCCGCGGCCTCGACCACCGGGGCCCCGCCCAGCAGCCGCGCCCACCCCTGCGCGTCGGTCGTCGCCGAGGCCGCGACCAGCCGCAGCTCGGGCCGCAGCGTCCCGCGCACGTCGAGCAGGAAGGCGGCGGCCGTGTCGGCGTCCAGATGCCGTTCGTGGCACTCGTCCAGCACCACCGCGTCGATCCCGGGCAGTTCCTGGTCGCGCTGGAGCCGCTGCAACAGCACACCGGTGGTGACGACCTCCACGCGCGCGTGGCGTCCGACGACGCGCTCCCCGCGCACGGTGAACCCGATGTCGCCGCCCACCTCCTGGCCCAGCAGCCACGCCATCCGCCGTGCCGCCGCCCGCGCCGCGATCCGCCGCGGCTCGGCCACCAGCACGCGGCGCGCGGGGCCCCCGCCCACCAGACCCGCCAGCACCAGCGGCACCAGGGTCGTCTTGCCGGTGCCGGGCGGTGCCACGAGCACGGCGGCGCCGTGGTCCTCCAGGGCGTCGTTCAGAGCGGGCAGGGCCCCGCGGACGGGCAGCGCCTCCAGGGCGTCGTCACGGATCACGCCCCCCAGTGTCGTACGACGCCGTCGTCGCCCTCCACGCGCGCGTGGAGGGCGATCACGGCCTCATCACTCGGTCCCGGCTCGGTCCCGCTCGCACACGAAGATCGCCGTACCCGGGATCAGCCGGCCGCGCAGCGGGGACCAGCCGCCCCACTCCGAGGTGTTCCAGGACGGCCACTCCGGCTCCACCAGGTCCACCAGCCGGAAACCGGAGGTCACGATGTCCCTGACGCGGTCGCCCAGCGTCCTGTGGTGCTCGACGTAGACCGCGCTGCCGTCCTCGTCCTGTTCCACGTACGGCGTGCGGTCGAAGTAGGACGCGGACACGCTCAGCCCCTCGGGCCCGGGCTCGTCCGGGAAGGCCCAGCGGACCGGATGCGTCACCGAGAACACGAAACGGCCGCCCGGCCGCAGCACCCGGCGCACCTCCCGCAGCACCAGCCGCGGATCGGCGACGAAGG
Organism: Streptomyces sp. NRRL F-6676; assembly: GCF_000725625.1. Taxonomy (GTDB): domain Bacteria; phylum Actinomycetota; class Actinomycetes; order Streptomycetales; family Streptomycetaceae; genus Streptomyces. The sequence continues at coordinate 68,686 of NZ_JOHS01000028.1, read as the reverse complement.
GCAGCGCACCGTACGCCGAGCACGCCAGGTCGAAGGAGGCGTCGGCGAAGGGCAGGACGGCGGCGTCGGCGCACACCAGGGGGAACGGTCCGCCGATCCGCAGCGCGTGCTGGAGCTGGCGGTGGGAGAGGTCCAGCGCGACCGGGCGGGCGCCCTGCGCGGCCAGCCAGCGCGAGCACTGGGCCGCGCCGGCGCCGATCTCCAGGACGTCCCGGCCGGCCAGCTTCTCCGCCGGGCCGAGCAGTTCGGCCTCGACCTCGTCGAGGCCCTCCGGGCACCAGACGAAGCGGTCGTCACCGAGGAACGTGCCGTGTTCGACCTGGTACTCGTCCGCGTTGCGGTCCCACCAGCCCCGGTTGGCACGCGCGCTCTCCGTCACTCCGGCGACCCGCCGCGTGGCCTCGGGTTCGAGCGGTTCGGACTCTTGGATGATCGGCTCCCTCGTCGTACTCTTCCGTCACCTCTCGGCGCCGCCGTCGCGGTGGTGCCGCGCGAGGGCGCCGTGGACGCCGCGTGGCCTCCCCGGACGGTTGATTGTGCCGGGTATGCGGGGATCCGCCCCGGGTGTGCGCCTTCGCGCATTGACCCTGTCCGGCTGCCCCCGTATGCTACAAGTTGCGCTGCGGGCCTGCGCTCCTCAGACGTAGCAGGCTGCGCTCGCATCTGTTGTATGTCCCCTCGGTTGTCGAGGTGTCACCGCGTTGTCGCGGGGCGCTTCCTAGGCTGTCCGGCTTCTTCAGAGCGAAACGGGCTCCCGGCGCAAGCAGTACCTACGACTTCAATGTCCGTACCGGAGCCCTTTCCCACATGACGAGCAGCACCGAGACCACCGCCACCACCCCGCAGGTTGCGGTCAACGACATCGGTAACGAGGAAGCCTTCCTCGCCGCGATCGACGAGACGATCAAGTACTTCAACGACGGCGACATCGTCGACGGCGTCATCGTGAAGGTCGACCGGGACGAGGTCCTGCTCGACATCGGTTACAAGACCGAAGGTGTCATCCCGAGCCGCGAGCTCTCGATCAAGCACGACGTCGACCCCAACGAGGTCGTCGCCGTCGGTGACGAGATCGAGGCCCTTGTTCTCCAGAAGGAGGACAAGGAAGGCCGCCTGATCCTCTCGAAGAAGCGCGCCCAGTACGAGCGTGCCTGGGGCACCATCGAGAAGATCAAGGAAGAGGACGGCATCGTCACCGGTACCGTCATCGAGGTCGTCAAGGGTGGTCTCATCCTCGACATCGGCCTCCGCGGCTTCCTCCCGGCCTCCCTGGTGGAGATGCGCCGCGTCCGCGACCTCCAGCCCTACGTGGGCAAGGAGCTCGAGGCGAAGATCATCGAGCTGGACAAGAACCGCAACAACGTGGTCCTGTCCCGCCGTGCCTGGCTGGAGCAGACCCAGTCCGAGGTCCGCCAGACGTTCCTCACGACCCTTCAGAAGGGTCAGGTCCGCTCCGGCGTGGTCTCCTCGATCGTCAACTTCGGTGCCTTCGTGGACCTGGGTGGCGTCGACGGCCTGGTGCACGTCTCCGAGCTGTCCTGGAAGCACATCGACCACCCCTCCGAGGTCGTCGAGGTCGGCCAGGAGGTCACGGTCGAGGTCCTGGACGTCGACATGGACCGCGAGCGCGTCTCCCTGTCGCTGAAGGCGACCCAGGAAGACCCGTGGCAGCAGTTCGCCCGCACGCACCAGATCGGCCAGGTCGTGCCCGGCAAGGTCACCAAGCTGGTTCCGTTCGGTGCGTTCGTCCGCGTGGACGAGGGCATCGAGGGTCTGGTCCACATCTCCGAGCTGGCCGAGCGCCACGTGGAGATCCCGGAGCAGGTCGTCCAGGTCAACGACGAGATCTTCGTCAAGGTCATCGACATCGACCTCGAGCGCCGTCGCATCAGCCTCTCGCTGAAGCAGGCCAACGAGGCCTTCGGCGCCGACCCGTCGACGGTCGAGTTCGACCCGACCCTGTACGGCATGGCCGCGTCCTACGACGACCAGGGCAACTACATCTACCCCGAGGGCTTCGACCCCGAGACCAACGACTGGCTCGAGGGCTACGAGACCCAGCGCGAGGCGTGGGAGACGCAGTACGCCGAGGCGCAGCAGCGCTTCGAGCAGCACCAGGCGCAGGTCATCAAGTCCCGCGAGGCGGACGAGAAGGCCGCTGCCGAGGGTGGCGAGGCTGCCGCTCCGGTCGCGTCCGGCGGCGGCGGTTCGTACTCCTCCGAGGGTGGCGACACCTCCGGCGCGCTCGCCTCGGACGAGGCGCTCGCGGCGCTGCGGGAGAAGCTGGCCGGCGGCCAGAGCTGAACCCCGGCCACGCGTCGGACCCCGGCCTGAGCGCCCGTCGCTGAGGCCGGACCACCGAGCCGAACGGAAGGCCCGCACCCCCCTCGGGGTGCGGGCCTTCCGCGTTGCGCCGCCATCGCCGGACGCGCGGTCGGACGCCCGGTTTTCCCAACCCGGCCCGGCCGCCCGGGAATGCGCGTGTCCCGCGCCACGTTGTCTCCCATTGGACACGAGGAGGAGCGGTCACTGTGCTTGATCCGCAGAGTTTGTACGCATGGGAGCCGAAGGGCCTGGCCGTCGTCGACATGGCGCTCGCGCAGGAGTCGGCCGGACTTGTCATGCTCTACCACTTCGACGGCTACATCGACGCCGGCGAGACCGGCGACCAGATCGTCGACCGGCTGCTCGACTCGCTGCCCCACCAGGTCGTCGCCCGCTTCGACCACGACCGGCTGGTCGACTACCGTGCCCGCCGGCCGCTGCTGACCTTCAAGCGCAACACCTGGACCGACTACGACGAGCCCACGATCGACGTGCGCCTCGTCCAGGACGCCACCGGGGCGCCCTTCCTGCTGCTGTCCGGCCCCGAGCCGGACGTCGAGTGGGAGCGCTTCGCCGCGGCCGTCGAACAGATCGTGGAGCGGCTCGGCGTCCGCCTGGCGGTGAACTTCCACGGCATCCCGATGGGCGTCCCGCACACCCGCCCCGTCGGCCTCACCCCGCACGGCAACCGCACCGACCTGGTGCCGGGACACCGCAGCCCCTTCGAGGAGGCGCAGGTGCCCGGCAGCGCGGAGGCGCTCGTCGAGTACCGCCTGGCCCAGGCCGGGCACGACGTGCTGGGCGTCGCCGCGCACGTCCCGCACTACATCGCCCGCTCCCCCTACCCGGACGCCGCGCTGACGGTCCTCGAGGCCGTCACGGCCGCGACCGGACTGGTCCTGCCCGGCGTCGCGCACTCCCTGCGCACCGACGCCCACCGCACCCAGACGGAGATCGACCGGCAGATCCAGGAGGGCGACGAGGAACTGGTCGCCCTGGTCCAGGGCCTCGAGCACCAGTACGACGCCGCCGCGGGCGCCGAGACGCGGGGCAACATGCTGGCCGAGCCGGTGGAGATCCCGTCCGCGGACGAGATCGGCCAGGAGTTCGAACGCTTCCTCGCGGAGCGAGAGGGCGACGGCTGATCCGATAGTCTGCCGGACGGCCACGACCTGCCCGTCCCGCCGTGGCGCGGACGATTCCGGTGGGCCGGCCGGCGGTACCCGTACGCCGGTCGTGACGTTCGTTCCCGCCGGTGCGGGAGTGGGTGAGGTGAAGACGCGCTCATGCTGTCCGTGGGCCTGACCGGCGGCATCGGCGCCGGCAAGAGCGAGGTGTCGCGGCTGCTCGTCGCACACGGCGCCGTACTGATCGACGCGGACCGCATCGCCCGCGAGGTCGTCGCACCCGGGACACCGGGACTCGCGGCCGTCGTCGAGGCCTTCGGTGAGGAGATCCTCACCGAGGACGGCAGCCTCGACCGCCCCCGCCTCGGGGCCGTCGTCTTCGCCGACCCCGACCGGCTCGCCGTGCTCAACTCGATCGTGCACCCCCTGGTCGGCGCCCGCTCCCGAGAGCTGGAGTCCGCCGCCGCCGAGGACGCCGTCGTCGTCCACGACGTGCCGCTCCTCACCGAGAACGGCCTCGCACCCCTGTACGACATGGTCGTGGTCGTCGACGCGGACCCCGCCACCCAGCTCGACCGGCTGGTGCGGCTGCGCGGCATGAGCGAGGAGGACGCGCGCGCCCGCATGGCCGCCCAGGCGTCCCGCGAGCAGCGGCGCGCGATCGCGGACGTCGTCATCGACAACGACGTGCCCCTGCCCGAACTGGAGCGGCGGGTGCGCGAGCTGTGGGACGACCTCGTCCGCCGCGCACGCCGGCGGTCCACGGCACGGCCGCCCCGGGAATAGCGGTTCCGCCGGGGGCGTTGAAGCCGCCGAGTGAGGGAAGGACTTCGTCGTGCCCGACATCAGCGGTTCCCGTGGACGGACTCCGGAAACGAACGTGATCGACTTCCGCGCCGCCGAGCAGCTGCTCGCCGCGCACGACCCGCGGGGCGCGGTCAAGCTGCTCGACGGACTCATAGCGGCGCACCCGGAGAACACCGCGGCCCGGCTGCTGCGGGCCCGGGCCTTCTTCGCCGCCGCCCAGCTCCGCCCCGCCGAGCTGGAGTTCAGCATCGTCCTGGAACGCGAACCGGACAACGCCTTCGCCCACTTCGCGCTCGCCCGGACCTACGAGCGCCAGCTGCGCCCCGAGCAGGCCAAGCGGCACTTCCGCCTCGCGGCCGCGCTCGACCCCAACCCGCGCTATCTGGACGCCGCCCGCTTCGACGCGTGAGCCGGGGGCCGTTGTCGGGCGCCCCCGCTCAGCGACGCCGCTGCTCCGGTGGCGCATAGGGCGGGATGTCGCGGCCCGGCTGCCAGTGCGGGCCCTGCCGGATGTGCCGGATCACCATGATCAGATCGACGGTCACGATCAGCCACAGCGCCCCGCAGAGGGCCGCCCAGCCCGTCCGGCCCGCCAGCGCGAGCGCCACCGTGCCGCCGATCGTCCAGACCTCGCCCCAGAGACTCAGCCAGAAGCGCAGCCGCAGCGGACTGCGTGCCGTCGTCGGTTCGCTGCCCGTACGCATAGGCCTCACCCCTTCCCATTGTCGCGCGCCGGTTCCTTGTTCCCCCGTCGAACGTTCACTCCAACGAGTGACGGGCGCGGGGGAACGGCGCCGGACCGGTCGTCCGTTCTCCCGGCATGAGGCAGGACATGCGAGCGGGACACGAGGGGACGGGGCCCGGAGCGATCACCCCGGACGGCTGCGCGGTCGAGCTCTACGCCCGGCTGCCCGTGGGGGAGGAGCCCGGGATCATCGCCGCGGCGGTGCCACCGGGGGCGCGCGTCCTGGAACTGGGCAGCGGGGTGGGGCGGATGACGCATCCGCTGCGGGAGCGCGGCTTCCGGATCACGGCGGTGGACGAGTCCGCGGAGATGCTGGAACGGGTCCGCGGCGCCCGCACGATATGCGCTTCGATCGAGGACCTACGGCTGGACGAGACGTTCGACGTGGTGCTGCTCGCCTCCTTCCTCGTCCACGCCGGGGACGTCGAGGTGCGCCGGGGCCTGCTGCGGACCTGCGCGCGGCACGTGGCGGCGGACGGCTGCGTGCTGATCCAGCGCGAGGGCGAGGACTACCACACCGACCTGCCGCGGGAACGGGTCGACCCGAGCGGGTTCACCGTGCGCATACGCTCGGCGGAGCCCGTCGGCGACGGTGTGAACGAGGTGCGCGCGGAGTACGAGTTCCCGGACGCCACATGGACGCAGACGTTCCTGGCGCGGCCCCTGACCAGGCAGCAGTTCGAGGAGGCGCTCGCCGAGGCCGGACTGCGCGTGGACCGCTATCTGACCGAGGACCGGGTGTGGGTACGGGCGGTGCCGGCCCAGAGGCCGGCCTAGGAGGCGTGGTTCCCCGCCGGAAGCGGGCTCAGGGGGTGCCGGCGTCCGTGTCCCCTGCGGCCAGGCCCCGCAGCCGGTCCAGTTCGCGGCGGTCGCGCTTGGTGGGCCGGCCGGCGCCCCGGTCGCGGACGGCGATCGGGGCGACGGCCTCGCGGGGCGGCGGGGGCGGACTGTTGTCGACGTAGCACTCGACCGCGACGGAGGCCCCGACCCGCTTGCGGATCAGACGCTTCACGACGACGACCCGCTCACGGCCGGCGTGCCGCAGCCGCACCTCGTCGCCGACGCGGACGGCGTACGCGGGCTTCACGCGCTCGCCGTTCACACGGACATGGCCGCCCCGGCAGGCGGTCGCACCCATCGAGCGGGTCTTCACCAGGCGCACGGACCAGATCCAGCTGTCGATCCGCACGCTCTCGCCCCCGGCGGGCCGCGCGGCGACAGCGGCGGCGACGGCGTCGGGGTGGGTTCCGGTGCCGGGCGCGGCGCCGGTGTCTCCTTCTCTGACCTCAGAAGCCATGCTCCGACCTTAGTCGCAGGCGGCGGCGGACCGGACCCGCCCGGGACCGGAACTCCCGCCGCGCTCCCGGGCATCTACGGTGGGAGGCATGGACGGCAGTGCGCTGGAGGAGCTCGACGAGCGGATCGCCGGATGCCGGGCGTGCCCGCGGCTGGTCGCCTGGCGCGAGGAGGTGGCCCGTACCCGGCGGGCCGCGTTCGCCGACTGGACGTACTGGGGCCGGCCGGTGCCGGGCTTCGGGCCGCCCGACGCCGCGCTGCTGATCGTCGGGCTCGCCCCGGCGGCCCACGGCGGGAACCGGACCGGACGGATGTTCACCGGCGACCGCTCCGGAGACGTGCTGTACGCGGCACTGCACGAGGTCGGGCTGGCCTCGCAGCCGACGTCCGAACGGCTGGGCGACGGGCTGGAGCTGTACGGCATGCGGATCACCTCGCCCGTGCACTGCGCCCCGCCCGCCAACAAGCCCACCCCGCGGGAGCGGGACACCTGCCGGCCCTGGCTCGTGCGGGAACTGGCGCTGCTCCGGCCGACACTCCGGGCGGTGGTGGTGCTGGGCGCGTTCGGCTGGCAGGCCGCACTGCCGGCCTTCGCCGAAGCCGGCTGGACGGTGCCACGCCCCCGGCCGGCTTTCGGCCACGGGGCCCGCGTCCGGCTGCACCGGGCCGAGGGAACCGCCGGCGCCGACGCCACCGGCGCCGACGGCGGCCTGGAGCTCTTCGGGTGCTTCCACGTCAGCCAACGCAATACGTTCACCGGGCGGCTCACCCCCGAGATGCTCCGCGAGGTACTGCGCACGGCGGCCACGGCGGCGGGGCTGCCGACCACGGAGCCGTCCCCGTAGGGCCCGCGCCCGAACCGATGCCGGCGTACGCCCCCGCACCCCGCCGGCCCGTCCGCCGTCACCCCGGTGAAACACCGGCGTTCCCCGTCCCGCCCGTCTCCGCCGTACCGTGGAGACACCGAAGAGCCCGGCCACCGTCGCCCGAAGGCCCCGCCCCGCCCTCGTCCGACAGGAGCCCCGTGACCCGCGCCCCCTTCCGTCTGCCGCCCTGGCTCGCCCACGCGCTGCGCGCCCAGCGCGGCCCGGTGCCCTGGAACGCGGTGGTGCGCGGAGCGCTGGCCGCCGGACCGCTGCTGCTCGCGGGCGTGCTCGCCGGACGCACCTCCGTGGGGGTCGTCGCCGCGCTCGGCGCCATGCTCGCCGGGGTCAACGACCGGCCCGGCAGCCGGCGCGCCTCGGTCGGCCGGCTGGGCCTGCCGGCGCTCGCCGGCGCCGCCGGGCTGCTCGTCGGCACGTACGCCGGGCGGCACACCGGCGCGGTGGCCCTGACGCTGCTGCTCACCCTCCTCGGGCTGCTGGCCGGTGCGGTCAGTGCCGTCGGGCCCGTCGCCTCCGCCTCCGGCACCCAGCTCCTGGTCACCTCCGCCGTCGGCGCCGGGATGATGCTGCCGGAGCCGGGCTGGGAGAGCGCGATGGTCTACCTCGTGGGCGCCGGCTGGCTGCTCGGCCTGCGCCTGCTGCTGCCCACCCCGCGCGCCGCCGCGGCGGGCGGCGCCCGGCTCGACTTCCGGTTCGACGGGGAGCGGGCGGCGGTCGCCGACGTGTACGAGGCCGTCTCCACGCTCCTCGACGCCACCGGCACCTCCCGGGCCACCGCCCGCCGGGCCGCCCTGACCGCCGCCCTCGACCAGGCCCAGGACGCCCTCGCCGGCCCCCGGCTGCGGCGGCACGCCGGTTCCCCGGCCGAGCGGCGGCTGCACGCGCAGTACGCCGCCGCCCTGCCCCTGGCCGAGGCCGCGACCGCGCTGGCCTGGGCCGGGCGCCCGGTCCCGGCCCGGGCGGCGGAGGGGCCGCGCCGGCTCGCCGCCGCCGTCCGCGCCGGCGCGCCCACCGGCCCGCTGCCCGCGCCCACCCGCACCGCCGCCGCGCTGCGCGCACTCGACGACGCCCTGCTCAAGGCCGCCGAGGCCTTCGACCGCGGCGACGGCGGCCGGCTGCACACCCGCCGGCGCGGCGCCCGCTCGCTGCTGCGGACCGCGCTCGGCCCGGGCGGACGCGAGTACGGGTTCCGGGTCGCACTGAGTTTCGGGGCGAGTGCCGCCGTCGCACAGGCCCTGCACCGGACGGGCTGGTACGGCAGCCACCCCCACTGGTACTGGCTCCCGGCCAGCGCCGTCTTCCTCGTCAAGCCCGATCTCGGACCGCTGGTCTCGCGTGTGCTCTCCCGGGCGGCCGGGACGGTGCTGGGCGCCGTCGTCTTCGCCGGGGTCGCCGCCCTCGTGCCCCGGCCGGGCGGGCTGATCGCGGTGGTCGCGCTGTGCGGGGCGCTCATCCCGGTCGCCGCACGGCACTTCGCCGCCCAGACCGCCGTCATCACGGTGCTCGTCCTGGCCCTGCTCATGGTCGGCGGGGAGCCGGGGGCCTCCTGGAACCGGATCGGCGAGACCCTGCTGGCCTGCGCCATCGTCCTGCTCGTCGGCCATCTCCCGGTGCCGGGGGAGCGTGCCGGAGGTGTCAGGGCCCGGCTGACGGCGGCGGCCGACGCGGCCTACGCCTACCTCGCGCACGTCCTGCACGAGCCCGGGGACCGGGCCCGCCGGTGGACGCTGCGGCGTGACGCCTACCACGCGCTGGCCGAGGCCCAGGCCGCCATCGGCAGGGCCGCGGCCGAACTGCCGGCCCTCGCACGGCACACGGAGGGCACCGCCGAGGTGGCCGCCACGGTGGAGCGGCTGGTGGACACCACCACCGCCTGCGCCGTGCACCTCGACGACACCGGAAGCCTCGACCCCGGCCACCGGGAGCGGCTCGACCAGCTGCTCGCCGAACTCGCCGCACGCCGTCGGCGGGCGGGGCTCGGACCTGCGGAGAAAAGCCCTCAAAAGGAGACGGGCGTCACACAAATACGGTGAACGAGTGTCAACAACATCTCAGTACCGTCACGTCCGGAGACCTATACCCTGTCTCAGGCGTTTAACTCTACGGACCACGACCGTTCCGGGAGAGGTTCCGGGGAGTACGGCGCGTGACACGGAGGTGTACAGGTGAACGGGAGAACGGTGCTCGAGCGGTTCCCCGCCGGCGGCCCCCGGGGCTCGTGGCCCGCGGAGGAGTTCGCGCAGGCGCGCCGTCAGGAGGGAACTCCCGCCGAGGTCGTCATGGACCTCGCCACGGACACCTTCCTCGTGATCGTGCGCGCGGCGGAGGTCGTGGCCGACTGATCGGGGCGCCGGCTGTCGCAGGGGGGCTTCAGGCGCTGAGGGGCCGGGACCACGCCGGGGTCGCGCCGGTGACCCGGCACAGCGCCAGGTAGAGGGGGATCGGCGGGGTGTAGGGAAGAGTGCCGTGCGGCCGGTGGATCAGCTCCACGGGGCCGGGGCCGGGGCTCGCGCCGGGGCCGTGCGGCCGGCGGGTGACCACCGCGCCCGCCGTGTAGCGCGCGGGCGCCGGCCACTCCAGGGCCACGTCGGAGTCGGCGGGAACGATCCACCACCAGTGCGCGCGGTCCGCGTAGACACAGCCGACGCGGGGGAGCCGGGGCATCAGCTGAGCCCCGAGGGCGGCGGGTACCGCCACCGCGTCGCAGCCGAGCGGCAGGTGCATGCCGGCGGGGATGGGGAGCCGGTCGGGCGCGGCGGGCGTGCGCCGGGCGCGTCCGAGGCCCGCGAGAGTGGCCAGGGTCAGTACCCGGGCGCCGTGAGGGCCGCCGACCGGGGCGCCCGTCACATCCATACGGACCTCATGTCCCAGAGGGCTTCCGCCTCGTCGAGTGCTTCCGTCTCGTCGCCGCGTCCGCCCTCGGCCGGGGGCTTCTTCGCGCTCCAGCCGAGATCGGAGCGCGGGGCGGGGGGCGCGGTGGTGCGGTGTCCGGGAGCGGGGTACGGCTCGGTGCTGGTGCTGGTGCTGGTGCTGGTGCTGGTGCTGGTGCCGGTGTCCGGAGCGTCGGCTTCCGGGGCGTCGGCGGTTTCCGGGGAGCCGTGGGGCTCGGCGGGCCGGACGTCCTGCGGGGAGTCGTGACCCTCGGAGGAGTCGGGGCGGGACCTGTCGCCGGAACACGACAGGTCCCGGGGGACCGAGGCCTCGGCCCGGCGCGGAAGCTCCGCCCAGACCAGCAGCCCCGGCCCGGTCTCCTGGGCGCCCCAGGCCCGGCACAGTGCCTCGACCAGGAGCAGACCCCGGCCGTGCTCCTCCTCCGGTCGGCGCGGGGAGGGATGCGGTTCGCCCGGGGCGCAGCCCTCGTCACGCACGGCTATGCGCACCAGCTCGTCGTCGTCGCGCAGCTCGCAGACGACGCTCTCGCTGGCGGTGTGCACGATCGCGTTGGTGACGAGTTCGGAGACGATCAGGGCGGCCGAGTCGCAGGTGTCCCCGCAGGCCCCCCAGTCACTCAACCGCTGCCGCGTCAGCCGCCGGGCCCGTGCCACGGAACCCGGATGGGCGGACAGCTGGAAGCGGAACCGGTGTTCTGCGGCCGCCTCGGGGCGTACCCCGGGAGCGGCATGCAGACCCGACCGGTTCTCGGCGTCTGTTTCTAAACGCGCGGGCGGAGTCACGCTTGCCACTATCTCCCCGTCGGGAACACTTGGCAAGAGTCACTCTGAAAATTGCAGAGTGCGGTGTGCGCTCGAAAGAGGGCGTGGCACACTGCTCGCAACAGCACGCCGAGCGGCGCCAGTTGGAACCTCTGCACGGAACGTGGTCATACGGGTATGGAACGTCGTTTTCCTCCCCGGACGCCCGTTACGGACGAACCGTTCGAACAAGAGCGGGGAGGCCTCCGAACGGCGCCGCCCGGCCTGTCCGGACCAGGAGGAGGGGCGAGATGAGCGAACCGCGGTCCGCGCCGACGGTCGGACAGGTCGTTCTCGGCCGGCGCCTGCTCGACCTGCGCGAACGCGCGCAGCTCAAGCGTGAGGAGGCCGCGCGCATCCTGCGCGTCGCGCCCGCCACCGTGCGCCGGATGGAGACCGCCGAGGTCGCTCTCAAGATCCCGTACCTCCAGCTGCTGCTACAGGCGTACGGGGTCGACGAGGAGGAGGCCGAGGCGTTCGTCCGGCTGGCCGAGGACGCCAACAAGCCCGGCTGGTGGCAGCGCTACCACGACATCCTCCCGGGCTGGTTCTCGATGTACGTCAGCCTGGAGGGAGCCGCGGCCCTCATCCGCTCGTACGAACCCCATTTCGTCCCCGGACTCATGCAGACCGAGGACTACGCCCGCGGCGTCCTGAAGTCGGGCGCCGTCGGGCAGACCAGCCCGGACGAGATCTCGCGGCACGTGGATGTGCGCATGCGCCGTCAGCAGCTGCTCACCCGCGAGGACGCGCCCCACTTCTGGGCCGTGATGGACGAGACCGTACTGCGCCGCCCCGTCGGCGCCCCGGAGGTGATGCGCGCCCAGATCGACAAGCTGCTCGAGCTCGGCGAGCTGTCCAACGTGACGCTCCAGGTGATCCCGTTCTCCTCGGGACCCCACCCGGGCACCTACGGGCCGTTCGTCCTCTTCCGGTTCGCCATGCCGGAACTCCCGGACATGGTCTACAGCGAGTACCTGACCGGCGCGGTCTACCTCGACTCGCGCTCCGAGGTGGCGACCCACCTCGAGGTCATGGACCGCATGGCGGCCCAGGCCGCCACGGCACAACGCACGAAGGAGATCCTCGAGGATCTTCGCAAGGAGCTGTGAATGGACCGCATCGCACACGACCGCATCAACATCAAGCAGGACCGCCGCGCCGCGACCGGCGCGCTGACCCGCAACCGCGTCTACAACGGCATGCCCGCGCGGGAACTGGGCAGCGAGGGCTGGCACAAGCCGTGGAGCGGCGGGAACGGGGGCAACTGCCTGGAGGCCATGAAGCTCTCCGACGGCCGCATAGCCGTCCGCCAGTCCACGGACCCCGACGGACCCGCGCTGATCTACACCTCCGCCGAGATGACCGCGTTCATCGAGGGAGCGAAGGCGGGTGAGGCCGACTTCCTGCTCTCCTGACGTGCGTCCCGAAGGCCCCGCCGACGGCCTTCCCGACGGACACCGGCCCGGACATTGCCACCGGACCCTGTTTGCTCACCCTGTCCCTTCCGATCAGCCCTCTCGCGTTGATCACCGACCCGCAGCACCACCCCGATCGCTTCGATCGCCGCTTTGACTAATCATCTTCTTTTAAATGATGTTGAGTTGACCCACCGGAACACCGCGTGCACGACCGGTCCGGCCGCCCCCGTCCCCGAACGGCGCCGCCTTTCGGGGTGCGCACGGGGGCGCCGTGCCGGCGCGGCATCATGGGCCGTGTGCGACTCGAAGCGATCACCTGGGAGCGCCTCGCCGAGGCGCTCGCCGACCGTCTGCTCGACCTGAAGTCGGAGGACGGCGGCTCCTGGCCGCGCGTCGCGGTGGACGGAGCCCCGGCCGCCCGGCCCGGCGCGCTCGCCGAGCGCGTCGGCGAGGCGCTCCGGGCGCGCGGCCGCCCGTCCCTCGTCGTCGCCGCGGAGGGCTTCTGGCGCCCCGCGTCACTCCGGCTCGAGCACGGACACCACGACCCCGACTCCTACTACGGCGGCTGGCTGGACACCGGCGCCCTGTGGCGCGAGGTGTTCGGTCGCCTCGAACCCGGCGCCGACGGACACGTCCTGCCGGACCTGCGGGACCCGGCCACCGACCGGGCCACCCGCAGCCCCTACGTCCCGCTCCCGCCCGGCGGGGTGCTCCTGCTGCACGGCTCCTTCCTGCTGCACCACTGGTTCCCGTTCGACCTGACTGTCCATGTCCTCCTCTCCGCCGGCGCCCTGCGCCGCCGCACCCCCGAGGCCGAGCACTGGACCTTGCCCGCCCACGCGCGCTACGAGGCTGAGACGGACCCCGCCGGCACCGTCGACGTCCTGGTCCGCGCGGACGACCCCCGGCATCCGGCATGGAACGGCGGGGCCCGCCCGGCGTAGTACGCCCCTCGCGCACCGTCCCGAACACCGTGTCGCCGCAGGCCAGTCTGCCGGAACCGCCGGATCGCGGGACGAGCCTGTGGATAAGTCTGAGAGCATCGCCGGCATGACGCGATCCGACGGATACCTCCTCGACAACCGGCAGACGGAGGCGGGCCGGCGCTTCGCCGCACTCGCCACCCTGTTCGACCCCGGCACCTTCCGTCACATCGAGAATCTCGGTGTCGCACCGGGCTGGCGCTGCTGGGAGGTCGGCGCAGGCGGCACCTCGGTGATCTCCTGGCTGGCCGGACGCACCGGCCCGTCCGGCCGGATCCTCGCGACCGACATCGACACCTCCTGGGCCACCGCGGCCGCGCGGCCCCCGATCGAGGTGCGCACCCACGACGTGGGCGCCGAGGAACCGCCGGGTGAGGGCTTCGACCTGGTGCACGCCCGGCTGGTCCTGGTCCATGTGCCCGACCGGGACCGCGCCCTGCGCTCGATGATCGACTCCCTGCGCCCCGGCGGTCACCTGCTGATCGAGGACGCCGACCCCGCGCTGCAACCGCTGCTCTGCCCAGACGAGTACGGCCCCGCGCAGGAGCTCGCCAACCGGCTGCGCAGGGGGTTCCGCTCCCTGCTCGCCGAGCGCGGCGCCGATCTGTCGTACGGGCGCCGGCTGCCGCGGCTGCTGCGGGAGGCCGGGCTCAAGGACGTCCGGGCGGACGCGTATTTCCCGATCACCTCGCCCGCCTGCACCGACCTCGAGGCGGCCACGGTCCGTCAGGTCCGCGACCGCCTCGTCGGCGCGGGCCTGGCCACCGACGAGGAGATCGACCGGCACCTCGCCAACCTGGCCTCCGGAACGATGGACCTGGCCACGTCCCCGATGATCTCGGCCTGGGGACGCAAGGAGTAGCGGCTCAGCCCGCCCGGCCGCCGCCCGGTGGCCGTCCGCCCACCTCGCCCACGGCCAGCGCGCCTGCCCGGCAGCCCTCCCGCGCCGCCGCCACCGGATCCGTACCCGCACCGGACAGCAGGGCGGCGAGGAACGCCCCGGTGAAGGCGTCCCCCGCGCCCGTGGTGTCCCGTACGGCGGCGGGCAGCGCCGGAACCCGGCCCCGTACGGCTCCGGACACGGCCACCAGGGCCCCGTGCGCCCCCTGCTTGGCCACGACCAGGGGCACCCGGCGGCTCAGGGCGGCCGCGGCCTCCTCCGGATCGGACAGCCCGGTCAGCAGTCCCGCCTCGTCCCGGCTGGGCAGGAGGACGTCGACGCCCTCGATCAGCGTGAGGAAGCGCTCCGTCCCCAGCACGGTGAGGAAACCGGCCGACGCGGGATCGACGCTCACGGGCACTCCCCGCGCGCGTGCCGCCGGGACGGCGACCGCCACCAGCGCCCTGCCCGTGGCGGAGAACAGCAGATAACCCGACAGATGCAGCCGCGCCACACCGTCGAGCAGCGCCGGTGACCAGTCGCCGGGCCCCAGTCGCAGCGAGGCCCCGCTGTCCGTGAGGAACGTGCGTTCCCCCGAGGCGTCCGCGTCCACCAGACAGATCACGGTTCCCGTCGGCGCGTCCGGGTCGACCACGAGCCGCGCACGCACCCCGCACGCCGTCAGCTCGCGCTCGTGCCAGGCGGCCGACTCGGCCCCCACCCTGCCCAGCAGCCGTACATCCGCAAGGCCCCAGTGGGCGGCCCAGCACGCCACATTGGCGCCCGCCCCGCCCGGCACGGTCCGGATCGCGGCGGCCGTGTCGGTACCCGGCACCGGCGGCCCCCGGTGCCGGGCCACGACGTCCGTCACCACGTCACCGACCACGAGCAGCGCCCCGCCCGTGCCTCCGTGCCCGGCCGGACCGGTCACGCTCCGGCCCAGACCGCCGCGATCCGTGCCGCGAGCCGTACGTTGCCCCGTACCGCCGCCAGATTGGCGGCGAGCGAGGCGCCGTCGGTGTGCCGCACCAGGTGGTCCAGGAGGAACGGGGTGACCGCCTGCCCCGTCACGCCCCGCTCCTCGCACGCCCGCAGCGCGTCGGCCAGCACGCGCGCGTGCAGTGCCGGATCGAGCTGCTCCTCCTCGGGCACCGGATTGGCCACGATCAGCGCCGACGCGGGCCCGCGCAGCGAGGTCTGCGCCCGCATCACCGCCGCGACCTCCTCCGGGGTTTCCAGCCGCCAGTCGACGGGATGGCCCGAGTCGGACAGGTAGAAGCCGGGGAACCGGTCCGTGCCGTATCCGGCCACGGAGACCCCCAGCGTCTCCAGCCGCTGAAGCGTCGCGGGCACGTCCAGGATCGACTTCACACCCGCGCACACCACGGTGATCCTGGTGCGCGCCAGCAGTCCCAGGTCCGCGGACTCGTCCTGGGTCACCGTCCACTCCCGGTGCACCCCGCCCAGGCCCCCGGTCGCGAACACCCGTACGCCCGCGAGCGAGGCGAGGAGGGCCGTCGCGGACACCGTCGTGGCGCCGCTCGCCCCGGAGGCCACCGCGAGCGGCAGGTCACGATGGCCCAGCTTGCGGATTCCGTCCTCCTGGGCGATCCGTTCCAGCTGGTCCTTGTCGAGACCCACATGCGGTTGCCCATCGAGCACGGCGATCGTGGCCGGGGTCGCCCCGCCCTCGCGCACCAGCTCCTCCAGCTCGTGCGCGACCCGCAGATTGCGCGGGCGCGGCAGCCCATGGGCGATGATCGTGGACTCCAGCGCGACCACCGGCCGGCCCGCGACGAGCGCTTCCCGCACCTCTTCGGACACCACTAACACGCACTGCCTCCCGTCTTCGGCTCCTGCCTCATCTCTGGCGGGCGCCGCACCCCGCCAAACGTGCGGGCCGGGGCGGGTCAGAAGAGCGGTTCCGGAAGCACCCCCTCCAGCGCCAGCAGCCTGCGCTTGGTCTCCAGACCGCCCCCGAAGCCGCCGATGCCGCCGTCGCTCTCCACCACCCGGTGGCAGGGCACCACCACCGGCAGCGGATTGGCGCCCATCGCCAGCCCCACGGCCTGCGCCGCCCCCGGCTGGCCCACCCGCCGGGCCAGATCGCCGTACCCCACCACCGAGCCGTAGGGCACCCCGGAAGCCAGCTCGCGCAGTACCTGGCGGTGGAAGCCGGAGATCAGCGACCAGTCCAGCGGCAGCGCGAACTCCCGCCGCCCGCCCGCGAAGTACCCCTCCACCTGGGATATCGCCTCTGCCAGCAGGGGGGAGGCGGCATCGTGCAGCGGCTCGCCGCCGAGCCGGGTCGTGAGCCGTTCCAGCGCCTTGTCGCGCACCGGGTCCGTGGCGTGGAAGACGACGTTCACCAGGCCGTCCCGCGTCGCGGCCAGCAGCAGCGGGCCGATGTCCGTGGGGAGCACCGTCCAGACGGCCCGCCGTGCGGCGCTGCCCGCACCGTTCTCACCGTTCATGCGCCCACGGTACGGCGCACCACTGACAGCGCCCCGGCACGGGAGGACCGCCGGGCGGCTCAGTCCTCCTCCACCGCCCGCCGCACCACGTCCGGCACGTTGGTGATGATGCCGTCGACGTCGTACCCGGCGACGCGGCGGGCCACGTCGGCGGTGTTCACCGTCCAGGCCATCACCCGTAGCGGACGGCCGTGCGGGCCCTCGACCGCGTGGGCGGCGGACACGTACCCGGCCGACAGCGTGGGATGGGCGCCGTTGACGCCGTCGGTGAACTCGGCGTACCGGGGCAGGTCCGCGACGCGCGGGGTGCCCAGGTAGGCGGTACGCACCGCCGGCCGCAGCTCGTGCACGGTCCGTACGGTGTCCGCGTCGAAGCTCTGCACCACCAGCCGCCGCCGGACGTGGTCGGCGTCGAGCCAGCCCCGGTCGGCGAGGGTGTTCAGGGTCTGCCGGGCGAGGCCGGGGTACAGCTCCGGGTTCTTGATCTCCAGGACCAGCTTCTCGTGGCGCAGCGTGGCCCGGTCCAGGTACTGGCGCAGCGTGGGCACGCGGGTGCCGGCGTACTCGGGGCCGAACCAGCTGCCCGCGTCCAGCCGGGCGATCTCCCGTTTGGTGAAGTCGCCGACCTTCCACGGCGCCCGGTCGGGGTACACCTGTTCGACGTCGGTCGTGCGCGCCAGTGTGTCGTCGTGGAGGACGACGAGGCGGCCGTCCTTGGTGCGCTGGACGTCGTTCTCCACCCAGTCGAAGCCCATGGCAGCGGCCTTGTCGACGGCGGGCAGGGTGTTCTCCGGCGCGTATCCGGAGGCGCCCCGGTGGGCCACGATCACGGGGGCGTCGTGCACCGTGGCCCCGGCATGGGACGGGGGCAGTATGGCGATGCTCGTCCCCAGGAGCGCGGTGGTCGTGGCGGCGGCTACGCGCGCGTGCATGCGTACTCCTCGCGTCGGCGAACACGAACAGCACAAGACTGACAGCACAGCGTCACCGGGCAAGTCGCACGGCGGGCGTCGATTGCCAGGAGTTGTCCAACTGTGGTCACACAGGATGCACAAGTGGGGGCGGTCCGTGATTGTTTGCCGGAAAATCGTTCGACCATTCAGGTCCGGGTCATACTCTCTGCCTGGCAAAAACGCAGTACGTCGGAAAGGGTAGCCGCGCATGCAGGGCACCGTCGACGGCTTCAGCTACGGGATCGTCACCCCACTGGTGGCGTTCTTCCTGGCCTTCCTGGGCGGGGCGCTGGGGCTGCGCTGCACCACCAGATCGATGCTCGTCGCCCAGTCCTGGCGGGCCGGCTGGCTCGCCCTGGGCTCGGCCGCCATCGGCTCCGGCATCTGGACGATGCATTTCATCGCCATGATGGGGTTCACCGTCGCGGAGACCCCCGTCCACTACGACCAGGCGATCACCTTCGCCAGCCTCGGGGTGGGCGTCCTCATGGTCGGCATCGGCGTGTTCATCGTCGGCTACCGCGGCGCCACGGGGGTGCCCCTGTTCACCGGCGGCGCCGTCACGGGTCTGGGCATCGCCACGATGCACTACCTGGGCATGGCCGGCATGCGGCTCAACGGGACGCTGCGGTACAACACCCTCACCGTCGCCGCCTCCGTGATCATCGCCATGGCCGCCGCGACCGCGGCGCTCTGGGCGGCCGGACAGGTCCGCGGCTTCCTGTGGAGCGTCGGCGCCAGCCTCGTCATGGGGCTCGCCGTCAGCGGCATGCACTACACCGGCATGGCCGCCCTCAGCGTCCATCTGCACGGTGGGCCCGGCAGCCCGGCCGGTGACTCCCCGGCCTCCCTCCTCGCCCCCCTGATGATCGGCCCGCTGGTCTTCCTCTGCCTGGCTGGCGTCGTCGTGATGTTCGACCCGCTGATGGTCGCCGGCGGATCCGGCCGGCCCCCGGTGGAACACCGCCGCCCCGGCGTCCCCGCCCACCCCCCGGCCGTCGACGCCCTCGACGCCGGACTGCGCCGCACCCTCGCCCGCCCCGGGCAGCGCACGGCGCCACGGGGCCACCGGACCCCGCAGAACCGCTGACCGGACCCCGTTGTCAGTGGCGGGTCGTACGGTGGATGACATGCGGCCCGTTTCCACGATCGAACGTACGGTGGCGCCTTTCGAGGTCGTCAGCCCCTATCGGCCCAGCGGCGACCAGCCCACGGCCATCGCCGAGCTGGAGCAGCGCATCCGCGCGGGTGAGAAGGACGTCGTCCTGCTGGGCGCGACCGGCACCGGCAAGTCCGCCACCACCGCGTGGATGATCGAGAAGCTGCAACGCCCCACCCTGGTGATGGCGCCCAACAAGACCCTCGCGGCCCAGCTCGCCAACGAGTTCCGCGAACTGCTCCCCAACAACGCGGTCGAGTACTTCGTCTCGTACTACGACTACTACCAGCCCGAGGCCTACGTCCCCCAGTCGGACACCTACATCGAGAAGGACTCCTCGATCAACGAGGAGGTGGAGCGGCTGCGTCACTCCGCCACCAACTCCCTGCTCACCCGCCGTGACGTCGTCGTGGTCGCCTCCGTCTCCTGCATCTACGGCCTGGGCACCCCGCAGGAGTACGTGGACCGGATGGTCCCGCTCCGGGTCGGCGACGAGATCGACCGCGACCAGCTGCTGCGCCGCTTCGTCGACATCCAGTACACGCGCAACGACGTGGCCTTCGCCCGCGGCACCTTCCGGGTCCGCGGCGACACCATCGAGATCTTCCCCGTCTACGAGGAGCTGGCCGTCCGGATCGAGATGTTCGGCGACGAGATCGAGGCGCTGTCCACCCTCCACCCGCTCACCGGCGAGATCATCAGCGACGACGAGCAGCTCTACATCTTCCCCGCCTCCCACTACATCGCCGGCCCCGAGCGCATGGAGCGGGCGATCAACGGCATCGAAAAGGAGCTGGAGGAGCGCCTGGCCGCCCTGGACCAGCAGGGCAAGCTCCTGGAGTCCCAGCGCCTGCGCATGCGGACGACGTACGACATCGAGATGCTCCGCCAGATCGGCACCTGCTCCGGCGTGGAGAACTACTCGATGCACTTCGACGACCGCGCGCCGGGCACCGCGCCGAACACGCTCCTCGACTACTTCCCCGAGGACTTCCTCCTCGTCATCGACGAGTCGCACGTGACCGTGCCGCAGATCGGCGCCATGTACGAGGGCGATGCCTCCCGCAAGCGCACCCTCGTCGACCACGGCTTCCGGCTGCCCTCCGCCCTCGACAACCGCCCGCTGAAGTGGGAGGAGTTCCAGCAGCGCATCGGCCAGACCGTCTATCTGTCGGCGACACCGGGCGCCTACGAGCTCTCTCGTGCCGACGGGCACGTGGAACAGATCATCCGACCCACCGGCCTCGTCGACCCCGAGGTCGTCGTCAAGCCCACCGAGGGCCAGATCGACGACCTGGTGCACGAGATCCGCATCCGCACGGAGAAGAACGAGCGGGTCCTGGTCACCACGCTGACCAAGAAGATGGCCGAGGACCTCACCGACTACTTCGTGGAACTCGGCATCCAGGTGCGCTATCTGCACAGCGACGTCGACACCCTGCGCCGCGTCGAACTGCTGCGCGAGCTGCGCGCCGGTGAGTACGACGTCCTGGTCGGCATCAACCTCCTGCGGGAGGGCCTCGACCTGCCCGAGGTCTCCCTGGTGGCGATCCTCGACGCCGACAAGGAGGGCTTCCTGCGTTCCGGAACGTCCCTGATCCAGACGATCGGCCGTGCCGCGCGCAATGTGTCCGGCCAGGTCCACATGTACGCCGACCGGATCACCCCGGCGATGGAACGGGCGATCGACGAGACCAACCGCCGCCGCGAGAAGCAGGTCGCCTACAACACCGCGCACGGCATCGACCCCCAGCCGCTGCGCAAGAAGATCAACGACATCGTGGCGCAGATCGCCCGCGAGGACGTCGACACCGAGCAGCTGCTGGGCACGGGCTACCGTAAGGGGAAGGACGCCAAGGCGCCGGTGCCCGCGCTGGCCGGCCACCAGGTCGCGAACGCCCCGGCCGCGAAGGGCAAGGCGGCCAAGGGCAAGGCCGCCGCGACGGTTCCCACCGACCGGCCGGCCGCCGAACTGGCGGAGCAGATCGAGGACATGACCCAGCGGATGCGGGCGGCCGCGGCCGACCTTCAGTTCGAGATCGCCGCCCGGCTGCGTGACGAGGTCTCGGAGATGAAGAAGGAACTGCGGCAGATGAAGGAGGCCGGCCTGGCCTGAGGCCACGAGGGCCTGAGGAGACGGGGCGGACGGGAGGGATCCGGAGCGGGGCGGGCCGCGCCGGACGGCCGGGCCGACCCGCCCGGCGGGTGTGCACGCACTGTGTTGCAAGACCGACACAAAGCCTCCGCCGGGACTCGGCACTGTCGGTGCCCCTGCGTAAAGTGCTGGTCATCCGTGGACTTCCACGGCAACAGGGGACATTGCGAGAGGGGAACAGCGCGTGACCGTCAACATGACCAAGGGTCAGGCCATCAGTCTGCAGAAGAGCGACGGAGCCACGCTGACCGCGGTGCGCATGGGGCTCGGCTGGCAGGCGGCACCCCGGCGCGGACTGTTCGGCACGCGCACCCGCGAGATCGACCTCGACGCCTCCGCGGTGCTCTTCGCGGACAAGCAGCCGGTCGACGTGGTCTTCTTCCGCCACCTCGTCAGCGACGACGGCTCCGTTCGGCACACCGGTGACAACCTCGTCGGCGGCGCCGGTCAGGGCGGCGACGACGAGGCGGTCCTGGTCGACCTCCAGCGCGTGCCGGTCCACATCGACCAGATCGTCTTCACCGTCAACTCCTTCACGGGCCAGACGTTCCAGGAGGTGCAGAACGCGTTCTGCCGCCTGGTCGACGAGACCAACGGGCAGGAACTCGCCCGCTACACGCTCGCGGGCGGCGGGGCCTACACGGCGCAGATCATGGCCAAGGTCCACCGTTCAGGCTCCGGCTGGACGATGACCGCCCTCGGCACCCCGGCCAACGGGCGGACCTTCCAGGACCTGATGCCGGCGATCCTGCCGCACCTGTAGAGCCGCACCACGCACGACAGTACGACGGGACAGCACACAGGGGGGCGAAGGCGATGACGGCCGAGCTGGTCCGGGGACAGAACCATCCACTGCCCGGGACCCGTCTGGAGATCCGGATCTCGGCCGGGAAGCCGATCGTGGCGGGCGCGGCGTTGGACGACGGACAGGGCGGCACGCCCGGGCCCGCCTGGGTGGCCCACCCGGGCACGCCCGCGCTGCCCGGCATCGAGGTCTCCCGGCAGGCCGCCGCCGACCACCGGCTCGCCGTCGACCTGGCGGCGCTGCCCGAGGAGGCGCACCGGGTCACGGTGCTGCTCGCGCTGCCGCCTGGCACCGGCGGCCCGGCCCGGTTCGGCGCCCTCCCGGCACCCTTCGTGGCGGTCACCGCATCGGACGGCGCCGAGATCGCCGGCTACACGGTCACCGGACTGGACAGCGAGTCCGCGGTCGTCGCCCTGGAGCTGTACCGCAGGCAGGGCGCCTGGAAGGTGCGCGCGGTCGGACAGGGGTACGCGGGCGGTCTCGTCGCGCTCTTCGCCGACCTCCTCGCCGGGCGGGACGCGGCCGAGGCGCGGCGGCTCGCGGACGAGGTGGCCGACGCCGTGGCGGAGGGTACGGCCCGCTCCGTGGCGCCGCCGCGCGTCCCCTCCGGCGGATCCGCCGCCCAGGCACGCCCCGGCGCGCACCAGAGCCGGTCCCTGCCCTCCCAGCCGCCCGCCGACGCCACCGACGGCGCCGGAACGGGGGAACCGTACGGCCTGCCGGACGCGGGCGGCGGCCCCGTCGACTACACGCACCCCGCCCGGCAGCGCACCGCGCCCCCGCCGCCCCCGCCGTCCGCCCCCGTGGCCCCGCCCGGCGAGCCCGCGGCGCCGGTCGCGGGCGACGCGACCGGCTGGTCCCTGGAGGAGCGGCTCTACAACCATGTGTGGGGCATGTTCGAAGACCTGGCACGGACGGCGGCCGCGTACCGCAGTGCCGTCGACTTCGCCGACCAGCGCCGGGAACGCGAACTGGACGCGGCCCTCGCCGACCCCCGCGACCGTCTCGGCGGCCAGGGCGACGCGGCCCGGGAGGCTGCCCGCGCGCGGTACGCGGACCTGGTGGACCGGGCCAGGACGGTGCTCGACCGGGACCTCGCCCAGCTCCGGGCCGAGTCCCGCGTCGTCGAACCCGCGCTGCCCCCGGCGTTCGCCCGCTGGGATAGCCCCGCCTGGCAGGGCTACCGCGTCCCGATGGAGTTGCCGATGGCGCTGCGCCTGGGCGATCTCCAGCTGCCCGAGTGCGAGGACGTCCGCATACCGATGCTGGTGCGGCTGCCGCTGGAGCGCGGCATATGGATCGACAGCGGGCGCGTCCCGTCCGCCCAGGGGACTCTCGCCGACTCCGGCGAGGTGCGCCGGCTCGCCCTCGGCGCGGCGGTGGCGCATGCGGCACGGTTGCTCGCGGCCTATCCGGCGGGCGAGTTCGCCGTGCACGTCATCGACCCGGCGGGCTCCGGGACGGAGGCGTTCGCGCCCCTGGTCCGGTCCGGTGTGCTCGCAGGTCCGCCGGGTGCGGGACCGGCCGGGGTCGCGTCGGTGCTGGGAGCACTCACCCAGCGGGTGGACCTGCTTCAGATGGCGTTCCGCGGCGGCGCGGCCGACGCGCTGCCCCCGGACGTCGACACGGCCGAGCAGCTGCTGATCGTCAACGACTTCCCGCACGGCTTCGACGACCGTGCCGTGACCCAGCTGCGCTATCTCGCGGACGAGGGACCGGCGGTGGGTGTCCATCTGATGCTGGTCGCCGACCGGGAGGACGCCGCCGGGTACGGACCGCTCCTGGACCCGCTCTGGCGCGCCCTGCTGCGGCTCACCCCGGTCTCCGACGACCACCTCGTGGACCCGTGGGTGGGGCACGCCTGGACGTACGAGCCGCCGCAGATCCCGGCCGGCAGCCCGGTGCTCGGGCAGGTGCTGGAGCACGTCGCGAAGGCCCGCCGGGAGTGGAACCGCTGAGGCGGTGAGCCGCCCCCTGGCCGTGCCTGCCCCGCCCGCTCCGAGACGTTTGCCAAGTACGAGTAAAGGCGTCTGAACTGGCTCTTTGATCTTTCCTTTGCCATTCACTTTACCTTTCCTTGGTGATTCGGGTACTCTCGTCCGTACGGAGGGGAGTACTCCCCGTCTGCGCGACGTGCCCGTCAGTACGGACCGATATCGGATCCCGGGGCGTCGGCCCGCGCACCGGACGCGCCTCGCGTTCCGGCGGCACGGGTGGAAGAGACCTCCGGTGACACGACCGAGATTGCCGTGACGTACTACCGGAGGCGCAGTGGATGTATCCGTGAACCTGTGGGTTCTCACCCTCGTGGGGCTGGCCGCCCTGATCGCCGTCGACTTCCTCATCGGCCGCAAACCGCACGACGTGTCCGTCAAGGAAGCCGGAATCTGGACGGTCGTGTGGATCGCGCTGGCCGGGCTGTTCGGCCTCGGCCTGCTGGTCTTCGGCGGCGGCCGGCCGTCGGGGGAGTTCTTCGCCGGCTTCGTCACCGAGAAGTCGCTCAGCGTCGACAACCTCTTCGTCTTCGTCCTGATCATGGCGAAGTTCTCGGTGCCCTCGAAGTACCAGCAGCGAGTGCTGCTGGTCGGCGTCCTCATAGCCCTGGTGCTGCGCGCGATCTTCATCGCCGCGGGCGCCGCCATCCTCGCCAGCTTCGCCTGGGTCTTCTACCTCTTCGGGGCCTTCCTCGTCTGGACGGCCTGGAAGCTCATCCAGGAGGCACGCGCCGACGAGGAGGACGAGGAGTTCGAGGAGAACAAGCTGCTCAAGGCCGCCGAGCGCAGGTTCGGTGTCGCCGACCGCTACCACGGCACCAAGCTGTGGATCCGGCAGAACGGCAAGCGGGTCATGACCCCGATGCTCGTCGTGATGCTGGCGATCGGCACCACGGACGTGCTGTTCGCGCTCGACTCGATCCCCGCGATCTTCGGCCTGACCCAGGACCCGTACATCGTGTTCACGGCCAACGCGTTCGCTCTGATGGGGCTCCGGCAGCTGTACTTCCTCATCGGCGGACTGCTGAAGAAGCTGGTGCACCTCTCCTACGGTCTCTCCGTCATCCTGGGCTTCATCGGGGTGAAGCTGGTGCTGCACGCGCTGCACGAGTCCGGGGTGCACGTGCCCGAGATCTCCATACCGGTCTCGCTCGGCGTGATCTGCGCGGTGCTGATCGTCACCACGATCACCAGCCTCATGGCCTCGCGGAAGCAGGAGGCCGCCGGGGCGGCGAAGGCCGAGACGGAGGACGCCGCCGAGAACAGCGTGGACGCGTGACGGTGCCGGCAGCGGACCGGCGTCCGGACGTGCGGGGCCACCCCGTCTCTGCGACGATCGCGTCATGATCGTTCGGTCCCGGGCGCTCGCCACGCGGTGGACGACCGTCGTGCCCCTGCTGGCGGTCGTCCTGCTGGCCCTCACCTGGGGGCGCGACCTGCCCGGCCCGGTCGTGGCCCTGGTGACCGTCGTGCTCGCCGGAGCGGTCCTGGCGGCGGTCCACCACGCCGAGGTGGTCGCGCACCGGGTGGGCGAGCCCTTCGGCTCCCTGGTGCTCGCCATCGCCGTCACGGTCATCGAGGTCGCCCTCATCGTCACCCTGATGGCGGACGGCGGCGACAAGAGCGCGACGCTCGCCCGCGACACCGTCTTCGCGGCGGTGATGATCACCTGCAACGGAGTGGTCGGCCTGAGCCTGCTCGTGGGCTCGCTGCGGCACGGCACGGCGGTCTTCAACCCGGAGGGCACCGGCGCCGCACTCGCCACCGTGGCGACGCTGGCCACGCTCAGCCTGGTGCTGCCGACCTTCACCACGAGCAAGCAGGGCCCCGAGTTCTCCACTCCCCAGCTCGCCTTCGCGGCCGTGTCCTCCCTCGTCCTCTACGGCCTGTTCGTCGCCACCCAGACGGTGCGCCACCGGGACTACTTCCTCCCGATCACCCGGCAGGGAGAGGTGATCCGGGCCGAGGACCATGCCCGCAGGCCGTCCGCGCGGGAGTCCGGGATCAGCCTGGGGCTGCTCGGCGCCGCACTGATCGGGGTGGTCGGCCTGGCCAAAGGGGTGTCGCCCACCCTGGAGTCCGGAGTGGCGGCGGCCGGACTGCCGCACGCCGTCGTCGGCGTGATCATCGCCCTGCTCGTGCTGCTGCCCGAAACCATCGCCGCGCTCCGCTCGGCCCGCCGCGACCGTGTGCAGACCAGCCTCAACCTGGCCCTCGGCTCCGCCATGGCCAGCATCGGCCTGACGATCCCCGCCGTGGCCGCCGCCTCCGTCTGGCTCCCCGGCCCCCTGGTCCTGGGCCTGGCCCCGCTGCACATGGTGCTGCTCCTGCTCACGGTCGTGGTGAGCTCCCTGACGGTGGTCCCGGGCCGCGCCACCCCCCTCCAGGGCGGCGTCCACCTGGTCCTCTTCGCCGCCTACCTGGAACTGGCGGTCAACCCCTGAGCCGGGGCGCCGGGAGGGCGTACGGGCCGTCGCCGCGCCGGCGCAGCGTGATAGACCGGGGGCAGCAGCGGTCCAAACGGGCCGGTGGAGCCGTTTCGGACCGGAGGTAGCGTGTCGCGCACCCTTGCCAGTGCCCCGATCATGATTCTCAACGGGCCCAATCTCAATCTGCTGGGGCAGCGGCAGCCGGAGATCTACGGGCGGGACACGCTCGCCGACATCGAGGCGCTGTGCGTCAAGGCCGCGGCCGCGCACGGGGGCACGGTCGACTTCCGGCAGTCGAACCACGAGGGCGAGCTGGTGGACTGGATCCACGAGGCGCGGCTGCACCACGCCGGGATCGTGATCAACCCCGCGGCCTACTCGCACACCTCGGTGGCGATCCTCGACGCCCTGAACACCTGCGACGGACTGCCGGTGGTGGAGGTGCACATCTCCAACATCCACAAGCGCGAGGAGTTCCGGCACCACTCGTACGTCTCGCTGCGCGCCGACGGGGTCATCGCCGGGTGCGGGGTGCAGGGGTACGCGTTCGGGGTGGAGCGGGTCGCGACGCTCGCGGCGGACGGCCGCGCGGCCACCTGAGCCGTACCGGCGGGACCGGGGCTACCAGCCCCGCGCGCGCCACTCCGGCAGATGGGGGCGCTCCGCGCCCAGCGTGGTGTCGTTGCCGTGGCCGGGGTAGACCCACGTCTCGTCCGGGAGCACGTCGAAGATCCTGGTCTCGACGTCGTGGATCAGACTGGCGAACGCCTTCGCGTCCTTGAAGGTGTTGCCGACCCCGCCCGGGAAGAGGCAGTCCCCCGTGAAGACATGGGGATGCCCGTGCGGGTCGTCGTAGACGAGGGCGATCGAGCCCGGCGTGTGGCCGACCAGGTGGCGCGCGGTGAGCGTCACGCGCCCCACCCGGATCGTGTCGCCGTCGTCGACCGGCACGTCCGTGGGGACCGGGATGCCCTCGGCGTCGTCCCGGCCGGCGTAGGTGCGGGCGCCGGTGGCGGCCACGACCTCGGCGAGCGCCTGCCAGTGGTCGCCGTGCCGGTGGGTGGTGACGACGGACGTGATGCCGTCGTCACCGATCGTCCCGAGCAGCGTGTGGGCGTCATTGGCGGCGTCGATCAGGAGCTGCTCGTCGGTGGCCCGGCAGCGCAGCAGATAGGCGTTGTTGTCCATGGGGCCGACCGCGATCTTGGTGATCATCAAGTTTTGCAGCTCGTGCACATCGGCCGGACCGCCGACCCTCACCGCTCCGCTGTACGTCATGGCCGTCAGCCTATAGCGGCGTTCCGGGCGTCACAGCGGGGGCAGGACAGGCAGGGCGCCCCCCTGCACGGTCAGCGCGGCCCCGTCGCGGCGTCCGGCCAGCCAGCCGAGCAGATCCGCCGGGCGGCCCTCCACGGCGACCTCGGGGGCGTCCGCCGCCCGTCCCGTGCTCCACGCGCGCGTGCCGTCCGTCAGGCGCGTGGCCGGGACGTCGGGGCGGCCGGTGAAGCGGTCGGCGAGGAAGCCGGTCTCGCGCTCGGTGAACTCCTGCGGCAAGTCCTCCAGCTCATGGCCGATCCCGAGGTCGACGTGGTGCAGCGCGACCTCGGCCCAGCGCCGGAACGGCACCCGGGCCGCCGCGTCGGTGACCCCGTTGCGCAGCTCCACCGTGCGCGACCAGTCCGCGGGGGAGTCCGCCGCGCGCGCGAAGCGGTCCGCGCTCTCGCGCAGGTCGGCGAGCTGCTCCTCCAGCGGGCGCGGGGCGCACTTCTCGATGTCGGCGTCGCGGGCCTCGGCCGAGACGTACATCGGACGCCCCTCGAGGACGTTGACGAGGGCGTCGGCGTTGCGGGCGAGGTGGGCGAGGACATGGCCGCGGGTCCAGCCCGGCAGCCGTGACGGTTGCGTCACAGCGGCGTTGTCCAGTGCGGCGGCCGCGCTGAGCAGCCGGTCGGTCGCGTCACGGAGAGAGACCAGGTCGCGGGCGTGATCCATCATGCGGCCGACCCTAGCCCCGCCACTCCTTCGGGTGAAGACGGCTCACTCCGCCCGGAAATCGAATGTGCGTGCTATAAGGTCGACTGCGGCGTCGGGCATGCTGGAGGGTCCGGGATTGTTACGGAGCACAGAATCCGACCGGCGTTGTCAGTGGCTCCCCCTAGTCTGAAAGTGACCGGGGCCCCGCCCCTGTCACTTCTCTCAAGAAAGGTGCGGACCGGCGTGGCCGACCGTCTCATCGTCCGTGGCGCGCGCGAGCACAACCTGAAGAACGTCTCGCTCGACCTGCCCCGGGACTCGCTCATCGTCTTCACGGGACTGTCGGGTTCGGGCAAGTCCTCGCTGGCCTTCGACACCATCTTCGCCGAGGGGCAGCGCCGCTACGTCGAGTCGCTGTCCTCCTACGCGCGGCAGTTCCTCGGCCAGATGGACAAGCCGGACGTCGACTTCATCGAGGGCCTCTCCCCGGCGGTCTCCATCGACCAGAAGTCGACCTCCCGCAACCCGCGCTCCACGGTCGGCACCATCACCGAGGTCTACGACTACCTCCGGCTGCTCTTCGCGCGCATCGGCAAGCCGCACTGCCCCGAGTGCGGCCGCCCCATCTCGCGCCAGTCGCCGCAGGCGATCGTCGACCGGGTCCTGGAACTGCCCGAGGGCAGCCGTTTCCAGGTGCTCTCCCCGCTGGTGCGCGAGCGCAAGGGCGAGTTCGTCGACCTCTTCGCCGACCTACAGACCAAGGGCTACTCCCGCGCCCGCGTGGACGGCGAGACGATCCAGCTCTCCAGCCCGCCCACGCTGAAGAAGCAGGAGAAGCACACCATCGAGGTGGTCGTCGACCGCCTCACCGTCAAGGACAGCGCCAAGCGCCGCCTCACCGACTCCGTCGAGACCGCCCTCGGCCTGTCCGGCGGCATGGTCGTACTCGACTTCGTCGACCTCCCCGAGGACGACCCCGAGCGCGAGCGCATGTACTCCGAACACCTGTACTGCCCGTACGACGACCTGTCGTTCGAAGAGCTCGAACCCCGCTCGTTCTCCTTCAACTCGCCCTTCGGCGCCTGCCCCGAGTGCACCGGCATCGGCACGCGCATGGAGGTCGACCCCGAGCTGATCGTCCCCGACCCGGACAAGTCCCTCGACGAGGGCGCCATCCACCCCTGGTCGCACGGACACACCAAGGACTACTTCGACCGGCAGATCCACGCCCTCGCGGACGCCCTCGGCTTCCGTACGGACATCCCCTTCGCGGGTCTGCCGCAGCGCGCCCGCAAGGCCCTGCTGTACGGCCACAAGACCCAGATCGAGATCCGCTACCGCAACAGGTACGGCCGCGAGCGCGTCTACATGGCCTCGTTCGAGGGCGCCGTCAACTTCGTCAAGCGGCGGCACGGCGAGGCCGAGAGCGACACCAGCCGTGAGCGCTTCGAGGGCTACATGCGCGAGGTGCCCTGTCCGACCTGCGAGGGCACGCGGCTCAAGCCCGTGGTCCTCGCGGTCACGGTCATGGGCCGGTCCATCGCCGAGGTCTCCGCCATGTCGATCAGCGACTGCGCCGACTTCCTCGGCGAGCTCAGGCTGGAGGCCCGCGACAAGAAGATCGCCGAGCGCGTCCTCAAGGAGGTCAACGAACGGCTGCGCTTCCTGGTCGACGTCGGCCTGGACTACCTCTCGCTCAACCGTGCGGCCGGCACGCTCTCCGGCGGTGAGGCCCAGCGCATCCGGCTGGCCACCCAGATCGGCTCCGGACTCGTCGGCGTGCTCTACGTCCTGGACGAGCCGTCCATCGGCCTCCACCAGCGCGACAACCACCGGCTGATCGAGACCCTCGTGCGGCTGCGGGACATGGGCAACACACTCATCGTCGTCGAGCACGACGAGGACACCATCAAGGTCGCCGACTGGATCGTCGACATCGGCCCCGGCGCCGGCGAGCACGGCGGCAAGGTCGTGCACAGCGGCTCCGTGAAGGATCTCCTCGCCAACGAGGAGTCGCAGACCGGGCAGTACCTCTCGGGTCGCAAGGCCATCCCGGTGCCGGAGGTCCGCCGCCCGCGCGACACCTCCCGGCAGCTCACGGTGCACGGCGCCCGGGAGAACAACCTCCAGGACATCGACGTCTCGTTCCCGCTCGGCGTCTTCACCGCCGTCACCGGGGTCTCGGGCTCCGGCAAGTCCACGCTGGTCAACGACATCCTCTACACCCACCTGGCGCGGGAGCTCAACGGTGCGCGGAACGTGCCCGGCCGGCACACGCGCGTGGACGGCGACGACCTCGTCGACAAGGTGGTGCACGTCGACCAGTCGCCCATCGGCCGCACCCCGCGCTCCAACCCGGCCACGTACACCGGCGTCTTCGACCATGTGCGCAAGCTGTTCGCGGAGACCACCGAGGCGAAGGTGCGCGGCTATCTGCCGGGCCGCTTCTCCTTCAACGTCAAGGGCGGCCGCTGCGAGAACTGCTCGGGCGACGGCACGATCAAGATCGAGATGAACTTCCTCCCGGACGTCTACGTCCCGTGCGAGGTCTGCCACGGTGCCCGGTACAACCGGGAGACCCTGGAGGTCCACTACAAGGGCAAGTCCATCGCCGACGTCCTGAACATGCCGATCGAGGAGGCCCGTCACTTCTTCGAGGCGGTCCCGGCGATCTCCCGCTACCTCAAGACGCTGACCGAGGTCGGACTCGGCTACGTCCGGCTCGGCCAGGCCGCCACCACGCTGTCCGGCGGTGAGGCCCAGCGGGTCAAGCTCGCCAGCGAGTTGCAGCGCCGGTCCACCGGGCGGACGGTGTACGTCCTGGACGAGCCGACCACCGGGCTGCACTTCGAGGACATCAGCAAGCTCCTCAAGGTGCTCGACGGACTCGTGGAGAAGGGCAACACGGTCATCGTCATCGAGCACAACCTCGACGTCATCAAGACCGCGGACTGGCTGGTCGACATGGGTCCCGAGGGCGGTGCGGGGGGCGGCCTCGTCGTCGCCGAGGGCACGCCGGAGCAGGTCGCGGGGGTGCCGGCGAGCCACACCGGCAAGTTCCTGCGGGAGATCCTCTCGGCGGAGCGGATCAGCGACGCGGCGCTATCGGCGGCGAAGCCGCCGGTGAAGAAGGCGGCGAAGAAGACGGCCGCCCGTCGGAAGACGGCGGCGAAGGGCTAGCCCTTCGCGCGAACGAGCCCACTCACCCGCACTCGCCGACGCACCCGAGCCCCCGAGCTCGGGTGCGCGCCGCTCTACGCGCCGGCCAGCTCCGCTGCCCACGGCGGTTCCGCGCCCGCACGGGAGCAGGTGAGTGCTGCCGCGCGGGCCGCGAGGCGGAGCAGACGCTGCCAGCCGTCGGGACCGAGATCCGCCACGGCGGCGGCGGACAGCGCGTCGCGGGCCGCGAGGCCGTGCAGCAGTGCCGCGTTGACCGTGTCACCCGCCCCGATGGTGTCCACCACGTCCACCTTCTCGCCCGGGGCCACATACACGGCGTCCACCCCGCCGGCCTCGCGTACGAAGGCGGTCAGCCCGTCCCCGCCGTGGGTGACCACGACGGCGGCGGGACCGGCGTCCAGCCACTCGCGGGGCGTGCCGCCCAGCCACTCGGCGTCCTCGGCGGACAGCTTCAGCAGCGTCACCGACGGCAGCCAGCCGCGGAACCGGGCCCGGTAGGCGTCCGCGTCCGTGATGAGCCCCGCCCGGATGTTCGGGTCCAGGGCGGTGAACAGCCCGCGCCCGTGCGCCTCCCGCAGCAGCTTCTCGTACGCGCTCGCGCCCGGCTCCAGGACCAGCGAACAGGTGCCGAACGACACGGCCCGGGTGCCCTCGGGAAGCCGCTCCGGCACCGTGAACAGCCGGTCGGCGGTGCCCTCGACGTAGAACGAGTAGGCCGCCGAACCGCCGTCGTCGAGCGTGGCGACCGCCAGCGTGGTCGGCTCGGGCCCGCGCTGCACCGGCGAGACGTCCACCCCGGACTCGCGCAGCCGGTCGAGCAGCGCCTCGCCGAAGGGGTCCCGCGAGACGCGGGAGCAGAAGGCGGTGGGGGAGCCGAGGCGGCCGAGCGCCACGGCGGTGTTGTACGGGCCGCCGCCGCGCGCGGGCGTGAGCGCCGCGAGCGCCCCCGCGCCCCGCGGTACCAGATCGATCAGGGCCTCACCGGCGACGACGATCACTAAACGGGTCCCTTCTCGGGCCGGCTGGGGATACGGGGCGCGAAGCTATCCGATGCGGACGCCGCACGTAAACACCGGTACGGCGCCCCGGCCCCGCACGGTCACGGCGCCGGTCAAACGGGCCGCCGGCCGAACCGAAACGGGCGGTGACCGGCACGAAACGAACAGCCGTGGTCGGGGGCGGCCACCGTCGGCCGAGCGGAGGCGGAATGATCCGTACCGGTATGGTCGGGCCGTACGCAGACGACGTACGCCGACCAATGAGAGGAGCCCCCTGTGGAGACCGTCCCGACCGGCAGCCCGACCGCCCGGCGCCGCACCGTCCTGCGCGGAGCGGCGCTCGCCTCCGTCGCCGGTACCGGGCTCGCGGCCTGCTCCACCGGCGGCGACGGCGGCAAGACGCCCGCCACCCCGACCGCGCCGGTCGACCTGGGCGCCGAAGCCGAGGTCCCCAAGGGCGGCGCGAAGCTCTACCGGGACGCGAACGTGGTGGTCAGCCGGTCCGACGCCGGAGCCCTGAAGGCGTTCAGCACGATCTGCACGCACGCGGGGTGCGCCATCACCAAGCTGTCCGGCACCACCCTCACCTGCCCCTGCCACGGCAGCGAGTTCGACGCCCGGACCGGAAAGGTGCTCCAGGCCCCGGCCACCGAGCCGCTGCACACGCTGTCCGTCGAGGCGAAGGACGGCAGGATCGTCGCAGGCCCGAAGGCCTGAGCGACGAAGGGACTCCTACTCCCAGTCCCACGCGATCCCCACGATCCCCGACCGCACCCGCTGCTCCACGAGATGCACCGACCGGTGCTCCCGGCTCAGCCGGAGCTCCTGGCGGGAGCCGCGCGGCGCCGCCGTCGAATGCTGGGCGAACCGGTGGCAGCGCACCGGCAGCGCCGTGTCGTCGAACCGCACCTGGAGCGCGTACTGCCCGCCCGCGCCGCGGAACCCCCGGACGTACTCGCGGCTCTGGCCCGCCGTGCCGTCCTCGAACCCGTAGCGGAACAGAAACGTATCCCCGGCCCGCAGTCGCGTGTCGAAGAGGAGTTCGGCCACCAGCATCCCCGTCTCGCCGTGCCGGCGCACGCGCCCGGTGCGGCAGTTCTCCAGCGCCCGCACCATGACGTGCTCCGGGACACAGCCCGGGTCGCCGTGGTGGACGGCGAGGAAGCGGTCCACCCCGTCCCGGTGGGCGCGCACGATGTGCTGCGACTCGCGGCCCAGCAGCTCCCGGCGCGCGCCGATCCGGACATACTCGTGGTGACCGATGCTGTGCAGTCCGCCGTCGAGCGGCGCCTCCAGCTCGGCGAGCAGCTCCTCCAGGACCCCCGACGCCTCCATCAGCGAGCGGTAGGAGCGCCCCGCGGCCCGGCCCGGCTCCTCCTCGGCGGAGGCGAGCAGGCGGATCAGGGACTCGTCGGGGAGGTGGAGTATCTCCTCCAGCGCGCGCACGGCCCGCAGCGACTCGGGGCGCTGGGGGCGGCGGGCGCCCTGCTGCCAGTAGCTGAGACTCGTCACCCCGACCTTGACCCCGTAGCGCGACAGATGGTGCTGGACGCGCTGCAACGGCAGCCCGCGCGCGGTGATCGCGGCACGCAGGGCGACATGGAAGGGGCCGCGGCGCAGTGCCGTCTCCAACTCCGCGGCGGCGGGATCCGCGTGCTGTGTGCCATGCCGCATGCAGGGGCCTTTCTGTCGGGTGCGCGACGGCTGGTCGGACCGCGCGCGGGGACCGGGCGAGACGGGCGCGCGGGGCGCGGGGCGCCCCGAGGGGGAACGCCGTCTTCCGGGACCCGTGGGTTCCCCCGCATTGAAGCGTGTTGACCATGTAAGGACAACAAGATGGGGGAACCTGGCCGGGGCCCGCCCCACGGCCGGGGACGGCCGGGCACACCACGGCCGCCTGTCAGTGGCCGCCAGTAGGGTGTGTGACATGGCCGATCCCTCCAGCTACCGCCCCAGGCCGGGCCAGATCCCGGACTCCCCGGGGGTGTACCGCTTCCGCGACGAGCACCGCCGGGTGATCTACGTCGGGAAGGCCAAAAGCCTGCGCCAGCGCCTGGCCAACTACTTCCAGGACCTGGCGGGCCTCCACCCGCGCACGCGCTCCATGGTCACCACCGCGGCGTCCGTGGAGTGGACGGTGGTGTCCACGGAGGTCGAGGCACTTCAGCTGGAGTACTCCTGGATCAAGGAGTACGACCCCCGGTTCAACGTCAAGTACCGCGACGACAAGAGCTACCCCTACCTCGCGGTGACGATGAACGAGGAGTTCCCGCGCGTGCAGGTGATGCGCGGTCACAAGAAGAAGGGCGTGCGCTACTTCGGCCCGTACGCGCACGCGTGGGCGATCCGCGACACCGTCGACCTGCTGCTGCGCGTCTTCCCCGTGCGCACCTGCTCCGCCGGGGTGTTCAAGAACGCCGCCCGCACCGGCCGCCCCTGTCTGCTCGGCTACATCGGCAAGTGCTCGGCGCCCTGCGTGGAGCGCATCTCCGCCGAGGACCACCGCGAACTGGCCGAGGAGTTCTCCGACTTCATGGCGGGGCGCACGGGCACCTACATCCGCCGTCTGGAGAAGCGGATGGCGGAGGCGGCCGAGGAGATGGAGTACGAGCGGGCCGCCCGGCTGCGCGACGACATCGAGGCCCTGAAGAAGGCCATGGAGAAGAACGCGGTCGTCCTCGCCGACGCGACCGACGCGGACCTGATCGCGGTCGCGGAGGACGAGCTGGAGGCCGCCGTCCAGATCTTCCACGTCCGCGGCGGCCGGGTCCGCGGCCAGCGCGGCTGGGTCACCGACAAGGTGGAGGACGTCACCACCGGCGCCCTCGTCGAACACGCGTTGCAGCAGCTCTACGGCGAGGAGACGGGCGACTCGGTGCCCAAGGAGGTGCTCGTCCCCGCGCTCCCGGACCCCATAGAGCCCGTCCAGGACTGGCTCACCACCCGCCGGGGCTCGAACGTCTCGCTGCGCATCCCGCAGCGCGGCGACAAGAAGGCGCTGATGGAGACGGTGCAGCGCAACGCCCAGCAGGCGCTCGTGCTGCACAAGACCAAGCGCGCCTCCGACCTGACCACCCGCTCGCGCGCCCTGGAGGAGATCGCCGAGGCCCTCGACCTGGACAGCGCCCCGCTCCGCATCGAGTGCTACGACATCTCGCACCTCCAGGGCGAGGACGTGGTGGCCTCCATGGTCGTCTTCGAGGACGGGTTGCAGCGCAAGGGCGAGTACCGCCGCTTCCAGATCCGCGGCTTCGAGGGCCAGGACGACGTCCGGTCGATGCACGAGGTGCTCACCCGCCGCTTCCGGCGCTACCTCTCCGACAAGGAGAAGACGGGGGAGTGGTCCGACGGCGAGGCCGCGCTCACCGAGGAGGACGGCCGGCCCAAGCGGTTCGCCTACCCGCCGCAGCTCGTCGTGGTCGACGGCGGGCAGCCGCAGGTCGCCGCGGCCCAGCGGGCGCTGGACGACCTCGGCATCGACGACATCGCCGTCTGCGGCCTGGCCAAGCGGCTGGAGGAGGTCTGGCTGCCCGGCGAGGACGACCCGGTGGTGCTGCCCCGGACCAGCGAGGGCCTCTATCTGCTCCAGCGCATCCGTGACGAGGCCCACCGCTTCGCCCTCACCTACCAGCGCACCAAGCGGGCCAAGCGGCTGCGCTCCGGCCCACTGGACGACGTCCCCGGCCTCGGCGAGACCCGCAAGCAGGCGCTGATCAAGCACTTCGGCTCGGTCAAGCGGCTGCGCGCCGCCACGCTCGACCAGATACAGGAGGTCCCGGGCATCGGCCGCAAGACCGCCGAGACCATCGCCGTCGCCCTCGCCCGCTCGGCCCCGGCCGGACCGGCCGTGAACACCGCGACGGGAGAGATCATGGAAGAGGAGGAACCCGCCGGCCCGCCCGTGGCGGCGGCGGATCCCTCCCAGGAGCCCGTGTCCGCGGGCACCTCGCAGGAACGACGGGGGCAGGAGACATGACCGAGCACGAAGCGGGCACGGAACCCGGCGGCGCCGCACCGCCGGGACGCGTCCACAGCGAACCGCAGGACAATGCCCTCGGGCACGAAGCGCACGACGCGCAGAGCACGCACGAAGCGCACAGCACGCACGATGTGCACAGCACGCACGATGTGCACGACGCGCAGGACGCGCGCGACAGCGCCCCCACGCACCGCGCCCCAGGGCGCGGCACAGGCCACGACGACGGAGCACAGGTGAGTACGGGCAGCGAAACGGCCGGGGCGCCCGGGGCGCCCGAGACGGCCATCCCCGAGCTGGTGATCATCTCCGGCATGTCCGGAGCCGGCCGCTCCACCGCGGCCAAGTGTCTGGAGGACCTCGGCTGGTTCGTCGTCGACAACCTGCCGCCCGCGCTCATCCCCACCATGGTGGAGCTGGGCGCCCGCTCCCAGGGCAACGTGGCGCGCATCGCCGTCGTCGTCGACGTGCGCGGCCGCCGCTTCTTCGACAATCTGCGCGAATCCCTCGCCGACCTCGAGGCCCGGCACGTCACCCGGCGCATCGTCTTCCTGGAGTCCTCCGACGAGGCCCTGGTGCGCCGCTTCGAGTCGGTGCGCCGCCCGCACCCCCTCCAGGGCGACGGCCGCATCGTCGACGGCATCGCCGCCGAACGCGAACTGCTGCGCGAACTGCGCGGCGACGCCGACCTGGTGATCGACACCTCCAGCCTCAACGTGCACGAACTGCGCGCCAAGATGGACGCCCAGTTCGCCGGCGAGGAGGAGCCCGAGCTGCGGGCCACCGTCATGTCGTTCGGCTTCAAGTACGGCCTTCCCGTCGACGCCGACCTGGTCGTGGACATGCGGTTCCTGCCCAACCCGCACTGGGTCCCGGAGCTGCGCCCCTTCACCGGCCTCAACGAGGAGGTCGCCGCGTACGTCTTCAACCAGCCCGGCGCCAAGGAGTTCCTCGACCGCTACGCCGAGCTGCTCCGCCTGGTGGCCGCCGGCTACCGGCGCGAGGGCAAGCGCTATGTGACCATCGCGGTCGGCTGCACCGGCGGCAAGCACCGCTCGGTCGCCATGTCGGAGAAGCTCGCCGCCCGCCTCGCGGCCGAGGGCGTGGAGACGGTCGTCGTCCACCGGGACATGGGGCGCGAGTGACCGGACGTACTCCGCGGCTGAGCCGGCTGCGCCGGGTGGTGCCCGAGGGCCGCGGCGGCCGCCCGGCCGAGGGCCGCCCCGCCCGGCCCGTCGAGGCGCGCGGCGGCAAGCCGCGCCGCCGCGGCACCCAGCCCAAGGTGGTCGCCCTCGGCGGCGGCATGGGGCTGTCCGCCTCGCTCGCCGCGCTGCGCCGGATCACCGGCGACCTCACCGCCGTCGTCACCGT
This sequence comes from Streptomyces sp. NRRL F-6676, assembly GCF_000725625.1. Lineage (GTDB taxonomy): Bacteria > Actinomycetota > Actinomycetes > Streptomycetales > Streptomycetaceae > Streptomyces. The sequence continues at coordinate 31,058 of NZ_JOHS01000028.1, read as the reverse complement.
CGCCGACGACGGCGGTTCCAGCGGCCGGCTCCGCGACGAACTGGGCGTCCTGCCGCCCGGTGACCTGCGCAAGGCGCTGGCCGCGCTGTGCGGGGACGACGACTGGGGCCAGACCTGGGCCCGCGTCATCCAGCACCGCTTCCAGTCCCAGGGCGACCTGCACGAACACGCGGTCGGCAATCTGCTGATCGTCGCCCTGTGGGAACAGCTCGGCGACCACGTCCAGGCCCTCGACCTGGTCGGCCGGCTGCTCGGCGCGCACGGCAGGGTGCTGCCCATGTCCGCCGTACCGCTGGAGCTCCAGGCCCTGGTCAGGGGCCACGACCCGGAACGGCCCGACGACGTGGACACCGTCCGCGGCCAGGCCACCGTCGCCCTCACCCCCGGCGAGGTGCAGTCCGTGCACCTCGTGCCGAACGACCCGCCGGCCGTCCCCGAGGCGGTCGAGGCGGTCCTTGACGCCGACTGGGTGGTGCTCGGCCCCGGCTCCTGGTTCTCCTCCGTCATCCCGCACCTGCTGGTGCCCCAGCTGCTGGACGCGCTGACCGCGACCAAGGCCCGCCGGGTCCTCTCGCTGAACCTCGTCCCGCAGCCCGGAGAAACCGAAGGCTTCTCCCCGCAGCGTCATTTGGAGGTTTTGGCACGACACGCCCCTAAACTCGCCCTGGACGTGGTGCTGGCCGACGAGGCCGCCGTGCCCGACCGCGAGGTGCTGACCGCTGCCGCCCAGCGGTTCGGCGCCGCGGTCGAGCTGGCGCCGGTGGCCCGGACCGACGGCACTCCGCGGCACGACCCGGAGCTGTTGGCCGCCGCGTACGACCGTATTTTTCGGATGCATGGAAGGATCGGCCCATGGCGATGACGGCAGCGGTGAAGGACGAGATCTCCCGGCTACCCGTCACCCGGACCTGCTGCAGAAAGGCGGAGGTCTCGGCGATCCTGCGGTTCGCGGGCGGTCTGCACCTGGTCAGCGGCCGCATCGTGATCGAGGCGGAGCTGGACACCGCGATGGCGGCCCGCCGCCTCAAGCGGGACATCCTGGAGATCTTCGGCCACAGCTCCGAACTGATCGTGATGGCCCCCGGCGGCCTGCGCCGCGGCTCGCGCTACGTGGTCCGGGTGGTCGCGGGCGGCGACCAGCTGGCCCGCCAGACCGGCCTGGTCGACGGCCGGGGCCGCCCGATCCGGGGTCTGCCGCCGCAGGTGGTCTCGGGGGCCACCTGCGACGCCGAGGCCGCCTGGCGCGGTGCCTTCCTCGCCCACGGCTCGCTCACCGAGCCCGGCCGCTCCTCCTCCCTGGAGGTCACCTGCCCGGGCCCGGAGGCCGCGCTCGCCCTGGTCGGCGCCGCCCGCCGGCTCTCCATCGCCGCCAAGGCCCGTGAGGTGCGCGGCGTCGACCGGGTCGTGGTCCGCGACGGCGACGCGATCGGCGCGCTCCTCACCCGGCTCGGCGCGCACGAGTCGGTGCTCGCCTGGGAGGAGCGCCGGATGCGGCGCGAGGTCCGCGCCACCGCCAACCGGCTCGCCAACTTCGACGACGCCAACCTGCGCCGCTCGGCCCGCGCGGCCGTCGCCGCCGGCGCCCGAGTGCAGCGCGCGCTGGAGATCCTCGCCGACGACGTTCCCGAGCACCTCGCCGCCGCCGGACGGCTGCGCATGGAGCACAAGCAGGCCTCCCTGGAGGAGCTCGGCGCGCTCGCCGACCCGCCGCTGACCAAGGACGCGGTGGCCGGCCGGATCCGCCGGCTGCTCGCCATGGCCGACAAGCGCGCCTCCGACCTCGGCATCCCGGGCACGGAGTCCAATCTGACGGAGGAGATGGCGGACAACCTCGTGGGCTGAGCGGCGGCCGGCCGCGGCGACCGCCCCACCGTCAGCCTCCAGTTGACCGCCTCACCCGGAGGCCCGCCCGAAAGCCCGCCCGAAGGGCTGAACAGCCGACGGTTCCGGGTGATCCGTACCCCTACTGACCGGTACACGCCGCCCCGCCGCATACGGGGCGTCTCAATGTCACCCGGGGGCCCCTGGGGAGGTAGGGTCGTAGGCGGTCGGGGACATCCCATACAGCTCGCCGGCGTCGAACCCGGCGTACCAACGAGGAGATCGGTTCGTGACGATCCGCGTAGGCATCAACGGCTTTGGCCGCATCGGTCGTAACTACTTCCGCGCGCTGCTGGAGCAGGGTGCAGACATCGAGATCGTGGCTGTCAACGACCTGGGTGACACCGCGACCACCGCTCACCTGCTGAAGTACGACACCATCCTGGGCCGCCTCAAGGCCGAGGTGTCGCACACCGCCGACACGATCACCGTCGACGGCAAGACCATCAAGGTGCTCGCCGAGCGCAACCCCGCGGACATCCCCTGGGGCGAGCTGGGCGTCGACATCGTCATCGAGTCGACCGGCATCTTCACCAAGAAGGCCGACGCCGAGAAGCACATCGCCGGTGGCGCCAAGAAGGTCCTCATCTCGGCCCCGGCCAAGGACGAGGACGTCACCATCGTGATGGGCGTCAACCAGGACACCTACGACCCGGCCAACCACCACGTCATCTCCAACGCCTCCTGCACCACCAACTGTGTGGCGCCGATGGCGAAGGTGCTCGACGAGAACTTCGGCATCGTCAAGGGCCTGATGACGACGGTGCACGCGTACACGAACGACCAGCGCATCCTGGACTTCCCGCACAAGGACCTGCGCCGCGCCCGTGCCGCCGCCGAGAACATCATCCCGACCACCACCGGTGCCGCCAAGGCCACCGCCCTGGTGCTCCCGCAGCTCAAGGGCAAGCTCGACGGCATGGCGATGCGCGTGCCCGTCCCGACCGGCTCGGTCACCGACCTCGTCCTGGAGCTCAGCCGCGAGGTCACCAAGGAAGAGATCAACGCCGCCTTCCAGAAGGCCGCCGAGGGCGAGCTCAAGGGCATCCTCGAGTACACCGAGGACCCGATCGTCTCCTCCGACATCGTCAACGCCCCGGCGTCCTGCACCTTCGACTCCTCCCTGACCATGGTCCAGGAGGGCAAGAGCGTGAAGGTCATCGGCTGGTACGACAACGAGTGGGGCTACTCCAACCGCCTCGTCGACCTCACGGTCTTCGTCGGCAACCAGCTCTGATCGACCGGGAGCAGACACCTCGATGCGCAGCAGGGCTCGGACGGCGCAAGGACGCGCCGTCCGAGCCCTGACGCGCGTCCGGCGATCGCCGGCCGATCGCCGCGATCAGACCGACCGACGCGATCCACAGCACCAGGGAGCCCCTGCATGAAGACGATCGACGAACTCCTCTCGGACGGTGTCGCGGGCAAGCGCGTCTTCGTCCGCGCCGACCTCAACGTCCCGCTGGCCGGCACCACGATCACCGACGACGGCCGCATCCGCGCCGTCCTGCCCACGGTCAAGGCCCTGGCCGAGGCGGGCGCCCGGGTGATCGTCGCCTCGCACCTGGGCCGCCCCAAGGGCGCCCCTGACCCCGCCTTCTCCCTCGCCCCGGCCGCCGCCCGCCTCGGTGAACTCCTCGGCGCGGAGGTCGCCTTCGCGGCGGACACGGTCGGCGAGTCCGCCGAGTCCACCGTCTCCGGCCTCGCCGACGGACAGGTCGCCGTCCTGGAGAACCTGCGCTTCAACGCCGGGGAGACCGCCAAGGACGACGCCGAGCGCGCCGCCTTCGCCGACATGCTGGCCGGCCTCGCCGACGTGTACGTCGGCGACGGCTTCGGCGCGGTGCACCGCAAGCACGCCTCCGTCTTCGACCTGCCCGAGCGGCTGCCGCACTACGCCGGCTACCTGATCGCCACCGAGGTCGGCGTCCTCAAGAAGCTCACCGAGGACGTCAAGCGCCCCTACGTCGTGGCGCTCGGCGGCTCCAAGGTCTCCGACAAGCTCGCCGTGATCGACCAGCTGCTCGACAAGGCCGACCGCATCCTCATCGGCGGCGGCATGGCCTTCACCTTCCTCAAGGCCCAGGGCCACGAGGTCGGCGCCTCCCTCTTGCAGGAGGACCAGATCCCGGCCGTGACCGAGTACCTGGAGCGCGCCGAGAAGCAGGGCGTCGAGCTGGTGCTCCCGATCGACGTCGTGGTCTCCCCGGGCTTCCCGGACCTGAAGGCCAAGGCGTCCACCGAGCACTCCGCCGTCGACGCCGACAAGATGCCCGAGGGACAGCTGGGCCTGGACATCGGCCCGAAGACCGGCGCACTGTACGCGAGCAAGCTCGCCGACGCCGCGACCGTCTTCTGGAACGGCCCCATGGGCGTCTTCGAGCACCCCGACTACGCCGAGGGCACCAAGGCGGTCGCCCAGGCTCTCATCGACTCGGACGGTTTCACCGTCGTCGGCGGCGGAGACTCCGCCGCGGCCGTGCGCACCCTGGGCTTCGACGAGAACGCATTCGGCCACATCTCGACCGGTGGCGGCGCCTCCCTCGAATACCTCGAGGGCAAGACGCTCCCCGGCCTCGCCGCACTGGAGGACTGACCCCGTATGACCACTCGCACGCCGCTGATGGCGGGCAACTGGAAGATGAACCTCAACCACCTCGAGGCCATCGCACACGTCCAGAAGCTCGTCTTCGCCCTGGCCGACAAGGACTACGACGCCGTCGAGGTCGCCGTCCTGCCCCCCTTCACCGACCTGCGCTCGGTGCAGACCATGGTCGAGGGCGACAAACTCAAGATCAAGTACGGCGCCCAGGACATCTCCGCGCACGACTCCGGCGCCTACACCGGCGAGATCTCCGGCCCGCTGCTCGCCAAGCTGAAGTGCACCTACGTGGCCATCGGCCACTCGGAGCGCCGGCAGTACCACGGCGAGACCGACGAGCTCGTGAACGCCAAGGTCAAGGCCGCCTACAAGCACGGCCTCACCCCGATCCTCTGTGTCGGCGAGGAGCTGGACGTCCGCGAGGCGGGCAACCACGTCGCGCACACGCTCGCCCAGGTCGAGGGCGGTCTCAAGGACCTCCCCGCCGAGCAGGCCGAGACGATCGTCATCGCCTACGAGCCGGTGTGGGCCATCGGCACCGGCAAGGTCTGCGGCGCCGACGACGCCCAGGAGGTGTGCGCCGCGATCCGGTCCAAGCTGGCCGAGCTGTACTCGCAGGACCTGGCCGACCAGGTCCGCATCCAGTACGGCGGCTCCGTGAAGTCGGGCAACGTCGCCGAGATCATGGCGAAGCCTGACATCGACGGCGCTCTGGTCGGCGGGGCCTCCCTGGACGCCGACGAGTTCGTCAAGATCGTGCGCTTCCGCGACCAGTGAGTACGCCCTAGCGGCGATCCGTCGTACCCTTGCGGGGGCCAGTGGCCACCGTGCGCCGTGCCGCACGGCCACCGGCCCCCGTCGTTCATCCGCATCCGAGGAAGTTGGTCCAGCCGTGGTTCTGGGGTTCTCAATCGCCCTGATCGTGTTCAGCCTGCTGCTGATGCTGCTGGTGCTGATGCACAAGGGGAAGGGCGGCGGTCTCTCCGACATGTTCGGTGGCGGCATGCAGTCGTCCGTCGGCGGCTCCTCGGTCGCCGAGCGCAACCTGGACCGCATCACCGTCGTGGTCGGTCTGCTGTGGTTCGCGTGCATTATCGTCCTCGGTCTGGTGATGAAGGGCAATCACTAGTCCGGAGCCCACGACCAGCCCTTGGGACGCGGCCTATCATGGGGTTGCGTCCGGGGCCGGGGGGTAACTCCCCTCACTGGACGCGCGTTGGGCCTTACGTAGACTGAGGCGCTCGCAGCGAAGCGGAACGCCGACTCGCTTCGCGGCACCATCACGCAGGGAGTTACGACCGTGGCAAGTGGCAACGCGATCCGAGGAAGCCGGGTCGGGGCCGGCCCGATGGGCGAGGCCGAGCGCGGCGAGTCCGCGCCGCGTCTGCGCATCTCCTTCTGGTGCTCCAACGGGCACGAGACGCAGCCGAGCTTCGCCAGCGACGCGCAGGTCCCCGACACCTGGGACTGCCCGCGCTGCGGCTTCCCCGCCGGACAGGACCGGGACAACCCGCCGGACCCCCCGCGCACGGAACCGTACAAGACGCACCTCGCCTACGTACGGGAGCGGCGCAGCGACGCGGACGGCGAGGCGATCCTCGCGGAGGCGCTCGCGAAGCTGCGGGGCGAGATCTAGGGCGACGACAACGGCCAGGCACCTACGAAGGTGTCTGGCCGCAGTCCTCTCCCGAGCCGCACGCCTGTCGGTGACGGCGTCGTGGCCCGTTCGCATGCCCTGATCAATTAGGTTGGGACCGGCAGCGGGGCACAGCACGCACAGGCAAGGCAAGGAAGAAGGCGGAAGTCCGAGATGAACGCAGACAGCCGTACCCGGCTCGACCGCACACCCGAGTGGTCCGCGCTGGCCGCGCACCGCGAGGAACTGGCCGGCACCCACCTGCGGGAGCTGTTCGAGGCCGACCCCGCGCGCGGCACCGGCTACACCCTCCAGGTCGGCGACCTCTACGTCGACTACTCCAAGCAGCTCGTCACCGACGACACCCTGCGGCTGCTGCGCGAGCTGGCCGCCGCCACCGACGTGTTCGGGCTGCGGGACGCGATGTTCCGCGGCGAGCGCATCAACACCACGGAGAACCGGGCCGTCCTGCACACCGCGCTGCGCGCCCCGCGCGACGCGGTGATCGAGGTGGACGGCGAGAACGTCGTCCCGGCCGTGCACGCCGTCCTCGACAAGATGGCCGACTTCGCCGGGCGGGTCCGCTCGGGGGAGTGGACCGGGCACACCGGCCGGCGCATCAAGAACGTCGTCAACATCGGCATCGGCGGCTCGGACCTGGGCCCCGCGATGGCCTACGAGGCGCTGCGCGCCTTCACCGACCGCGACCTCACCGTCCGGTTCGTGTCGAACGTCGACGGCGCGGACCTGCACGAGGCCATCCGCGACCTGGACGCCGCCGAGACGCTGTTCGTCATCGCCTCCAAGACGTTCACCACCATCGAGACGATCACCAACGCCACCTCCGCCCGCAACTGGCTGCTGGGCGAGCTGAAGGCCGGTCAGGACGCCGTCGCCAAGCACTTCGTGGCGCTCTCGACGAACGCGGAGAAGGTCGCCGACTTCGGCATCGACACCGCCAACATGTTCGAGTTCTGGGACTGGGTCGGCGGGCGGTACTCGTACGACTCGGCGATCGGCCTGTCCCTGATGATCGCGATCGGTCCCGACCGGTTCCGCGAGATGCTGGACGGTTTCCGGCTGGTCGACGAGCACTTCCGTACGGCTCCGGCCGAGTCCAATGTGCCGTTGCTCCTTGGACTGCTGGGGATCTGGTACGGGAACTTCCATGGGGCGCAGTCGCACGCGGTGCTGCCGTACTCGCACTATCTCTCGCGGTTCACGGCCTACCTCCAGCAGCTCGACATGGAGTCCAACGGCAAGTCCGTGGACCGGGACGGGCGGCCGGTGGAGTGGGAGACGGGGCCCGTGGTGTGGGGGACGCCCGGCACGAACGGGCAGCACGCGTACTACCAGTTGATCCACCAGGGGACGAAGCTCATCCCCGCCGACTTCATCGGCTTCGCCGAGCCGGTGGCGGAGCTGAGCGAGGAGCTGAAGGCGCAGCACGACCTGCTGATGGCGAACTTCTTCGCGCAGACGCAGGCGTTGGCGTTCGGGAAGACGGCGGAGGAAGTGCGGGCGGAAGGGGTCCCGGAGGAGCAGGTGGCGCCGCGGACGTTCCGCGGGAACCACCCCACGACGACGATCCTCGCGCGCGAGCTGACGCCGTCGGTGCTGGGGCAGCTCATCGCGCTGTACGAGCACAAGGTGTTCGTGCAGGGCGCGGTGTGGGGGATCGACTCGTTCGACCAGTGGGGGGTCGAGCTGGGGAAGGTGCTGGCGAAGCGGGTGGAGCCGGCGCTGACGGAGGGGGCGGACGTGCCGGGGCTCGACGCGTCCAGCCGCGCGCTGGTCGCCAAGTACCGGGCGCTGCGCGGGCGGTAGGGATTTTCCTCGCCCCCGCCGCCCCTTCCCGTCCCAACCCGGGGCAAGCCCCCGGACCCCCGAAAAGATCGCGCAGTTCCCCGCGCCCCTGATCCAGGGGCGCGGGGAACTGCGCAACGGGGTCCAAGGGGCGGAGCCCCTTGAAGGGATGGGACGGGTAGGGGCGGCGGGGGCGAAAACCTCCTACGCCGACGCCGGCGGGTACAGCGAGCGCGGGAGTTGCGAGGCCGCGGGCTCGTCCAGGAGCCACAGGGTCCGGGCGGTGCCGTAGGCTCCCGCCGCCGGTGCCTGGATCTCGCCCGCGCCCGACAGGGCGATCTTCACCGCCCCCGCCTTGTCCTCGCCCGCCGCCAGCAACCACACCTCACGTGCGGCACGGATCGCCGGCAACGTCAGCGACACCCGCACCGGCGGCGGCTTCGGCGCACCATGCACCCCCACCACCGTCCGCGAGGTCTCCCGCACCGCCGGCAGCTCCGGGAACAGCGAGGCGACATGCGTGTCGGGCCCGACGCCCAGCATCAGCACGTCGAACGCCGGCACCCCGCCGTGGTCCCCCGGCCCGGCCGCCCGGGCCAGCTCCGCCGCGTACCCCTCGGCCGCCGCCTCCACGTCCGAGCCGTACCGTCCGTCGGAGGCGGGCATGGCGTGCACGCGCTCCGGATCCAGCGGCACCGCGTCGAGGAGCGCCTCGCGCGCCTGGGTGACGTTGCGCTCGGGGTCGCCCTCGGGCAGGAACCGCTCGTCGCCCCACCACAGGTCCAGGCGCCCCCAGTCGATCGCGTCCCGCGCGGGCGCGGCGGCGAGCGCGGCCAGCAGGCCGTTGCCGTTGCGCCCGCCGGTCAGCACGACGGAGGCGTGGCCGGTGGAGGCCTGGGCGTCGACGACCTTGGTGATCAGCCGCGCGGCGGCGGCCTGGGCCATCAGTTCCTTGTCGCGGTGGACGACGAGTTGCGGTGTGCTCACTTGGCGGCCGCCTCCTTCTCCGCGGAACCCTCGGCGGACGCGTCCGCGGACTTCCCCGCCGGCGCACCCCCCGCGGCCTTCTCCGCCGCCGCCCACGCCGCGTCCGCCGCGCCCGCGTTCCCGGCGTGCAGCCGCTCCACGCCGAACCGCAGCGCGGACGCGTAGGTGTCGTCCGGGTCGAGCCGGCGCAGCTCCTCCGCGATCAGCTCGGCGGTGTCACGGCGCTTGAGCGCCACCGCCCGCTCCGGCTGGCCCTCGATGGTGAGGGTGGCCAGCCGGCCGTCGGCGCGGTCCAGGGTGATCGGGCCGCAGTCCGTGGACATCCGGACCGCCGTGAGACCGGGGCCGCCGGACGACGACCGCCGCACCGGCACGTCCAGCCGGTCCGCGAGCCACATGGCCAGCAGCTCGCAGCTCGGATTGGACTCCTCGCCCTCCACCTCGACCGCCTGCACCTCGCAGGCGACCTGGTCCAGGGCGGCCGCCAGCATGGAGCGCCAGGGCGTGATCCGGGTCCAGGACAGATCGGTGTCGCCGGGTGTGTAGGCGTCGGCGCGGGCGCTCAGCTCGCGGACCGGCTCCTCGGCGGCGTAGGTGTCGGTGACCCGGCGCTGGGCGAGCGCGCCCAGCGGGTCGCCGGCCGGGTCGAGCGGCGCGTTGACCGGCCACCAGACGACGACGGGCGCGTCGGGGAGCAGCAGCGGCAGCACCACGGACTGGGCGTGGTCGGCCACCTCGCCGTACAGCCGCAGCACCACCGTCTCGCCGGTGCCCGCCTCCGCGCCGAGCCGGACCTCCGCGTCCAGCCGGGACGTGGTGCGGTCCCGGGGGGTGCGCGAGACGCGCTTGATGACGACCAGCGTGCGCGAGGGGTGCTCGTGCGCGGCCTCGCCGGCGGCCTTCAGCGCGTCGTAGGCGTTCTCCTCGTCGGTGACGATGACGAGGGTGAGCACCAGTCCGACGGCCGGGGTGCCGATCGCGCGGCGGCCCTGCACCAGCGCCTTGTTGATCTTGCTGGCCGTGGTGTCGGTGAGATCGATCTTCATGGCCGGCGCCAGCTCCGTCCGTCTCGCTCCAGCATCTCGTCGGCCTCCGCGGGGCCCCAGGTGCCCGAGGCGTACTGCGCGGGCGTGCCGTGGGTGTCCCAGTACCGCTCGATCGGGTCGAGGATCTTCCAGGACAGCTCCACCTCCTCCGTACGCGGGAAGAGGTTGGCGTCGCCGAGCAGGACGTCCAGGATGAGCCGCTCGTACGCCTCCGGGCTGGACTCGGTGAAGGACTCGCCGTAGGCGAAGTCCATGGACACGTCCCGGATCTCCATCGACGTGCCCGGCACCTTGGAGCCGAAGCGGACCGTGACACCCTCGTCGGGCTGGACCCGGATGACGATGGCGTTCGAGCCGAGCTCCTCGGTGGCGGTGGTGTCGAACGGCGAGTGCGGGGCCCGCTGGAAGACCACCGCGATCTCGGTGACCCGGCGGCCGAGCCGCTTGCCGGTGCGCAGATAGAACGGCACCCCGGCCCAGCGGCGGTTGTCGATGCCGAGCTTTATCGCCGCGTAGGTGTCGGTCTTCGACTGCGGGTCGATGCCCTCCTCCTGGAGGTAGCCGACCGCCTTCTCGCCGCCCTGCCAGCCGGCCGCGTACTGCCCGCGCACGGTGTCCAGACCGAGGTCCTTGGGCAGCCGGACGGCGCCGAGCACCTTGGTCTTCTCCGCCGCCAGCGCGTCCGCGCCGAAGGAGGCGGGCTCCTCCATCGCGGTCAGCGCCATCAGCTGGAGCAGATGGTTCTGGATGACGTCACGGGCGGCGCCGATGCCGTCGTAGTACCCGGCCCGGCCGCCGATGCCGATGTCCTCGGCCATCGTGATCTGCACATGGTCCACGAAGGACCGGTTCCAGATCGGCTCGAACATCTGGTTGGCGAAGCGCAGCGCCAGGATGTTCTGGACGGTCTCCTTGCCCAGGTAGTGGTCGATCCGGAACACCTGGTCCGAACCGAACACCTCGTGCACGATCGAGTTGAGCTCCTCGGCGGAGGCGAGATCGTGCCCGAACGGCTTCTCGATCACCGCGCGCCGCCAGGAGCCGCCCGACTGGTCGGCCAGGCCGTGCTTCTTCAGCTGCTGGATGACGACCGGGAACGACTTCGGCGGCACCGACAGATAGAAGGCGAAGTTGCCGCCCGTGCCCTGCGCCTTGTCCAGCTCCTCGATCGTGCCGCGCAGCCGCTTGAACGCCTCGTCGTCGTCGAACGTGCCCTGGACGAAACGCATGCCCTGGACGAGCTGCTGCCAGACCTCCTCGCGGAAGGGCGTGCGCGCGTGCTCCTTCACCGCGTCGTGCACGACCTGCGCGAAGTCCTCGTGCTCCCACTCGCGGCGGGCGAAGCCGACCAGGGAGAAGCCCGGCGGCAGCAGGCCGCGGTTGGCCAGATCGTAGACGGCGGGCATCAGCTTCTTGCGCGACAGATCCCCCGTGACGCCGAAAATGACAAGGCCCGACGGCCCCGCGATACGCGGGAGCCGTCGGTCCGCGGCGTCACGGAGCGGGTTGGCTCCGTGTGCGGTCAAGGGGTCAGCCCTCCGAAGGGGCGAGGCGCTTGAGCTCCGCCTCGGTCGACTTGAGCAGGTCGTTCCAGGCGCCCTCGAACTTGTCGACGCCCTCGTCCTCCAGGAGCTGGACCACCTCGTCGTACGAGATGCCGATCTTCTCGAGCGCGTCGAGGTCGGCACGGGCCTGCTCGTAGGTGCCGGCCACCGCGTTGCCGCGGATCTCGCCGCTCTCCTCGGTGGCCTGGAGGGTGGCCTCCGGCATGGTGTTCACCGTGTTGGGCGCGACCAGCTCGTCGACGTACAGCGTCGCCTTGTACGCCTTGTCCTTGACGCCCGTGGAGGCCCACAGCGGACGCTGCTTGCGGGCGCCCGCCTTCTCCAGGGCCGCCCAGCGGTCCGAGGAGAAGACCTCCTCGTACGCCTGGTAGGCGAGCCGGGCGTTGGCCACGCCGGCCTTGCCGCGCAGCGCCTTGGCCTCGTCGGTGCCCTGCGCGTCGATCCGCTTGTCGATCTCGGTGTCCACACGGGAGACGAAGAAGGACGCCACGGAACGGATCTGCGACAGGTCCAGGCCGCGCTCCTTGGCCTTCTCCAGACCGGCCAGGTAGGCGTCCATCACCTCGCGGTAGCGCTCCAGCGAGAAGATCAGCGTGACGTTGACGCTGATGCCGAGGCCCAGGGTCTCGGTGATCGCCGGGATGCCCGCGCGGGTGGCCGGGATCTTGATGAGCGTGTTGGGGCGGTCCACCAGCCAGGCCAGCTGCTTGGCCTCGGCGACGGTCGCCTTGGTGTTGTGCGCCAGGCGCGGGTCCACCTCGATGGAGACCCGGCCGTCCTGGCCGTCGGTGGCGTCGAAGACCGGGCGCAGGATGTCGGCGGCGTCCCGGACGTCCGCCGTCGTGATCATGCGGATGGCCTCTTCGACCGTGACCTTGCGGAACGCGAGGTCGGAGAGCTGCTGGTCGTAGCCGTCGCCCTGCGAGATCGCCTTCTGGAAGATCGACGGGTTGGTGGTGACGCCCACGACGTGCTGCTGGTCGATCAGCTCGGCGAGGTTGCCGGACGTGATCCGCTTGCGCGACAGGTCGTCCAGCCAGATCGCCACGCCTTCCTCGGAGAGGCGCTTGAGTGCGTCTGTCATGGAAAATGCATCTCCTACGTGTCGTATATGAGCGTCAGCGCCGGACGGCGGCGAGGGATTCCCGGGCCTGGTCGGCCACGTTCTCGGCAGTGAAGCCGAACTCGCGGAAGAGCACCTTGCCGTCCGCCGACGCGCCGAAGTGCTCCAGCGAAACGATGCGGCCGGCGTCCCCGACGTACTTGTGCCAGGTCAGTCCGATCCCCGCCTCGACGGCGACCCGCGCCTTGACGGACGGAGGCAGCACCGAGTCCCGGTACCCCTGGTCCTGCTCCTCGAACCACTCCACCGACGGCATGGACACCACCCGGGTCGGAACACCTTCCGACTGAAGCCGTTCCCGCGCCTCGACCGCGACATGCACCTCGGAGCCGGTGGCGATGAGGATGACCTCCGCGTCGCCGCCCTCGGCCTCGAACAGGACGTAGCCGCCCTTCACGGTGTCCTCGTTGGCCTCGTACGTCGGCACGCCCTGCCGGGTCAGCGCCAGACCGTGCGGGGCACCCTTGCCGAACTCCTTCGTCCAGCGGCGCAGGATCTCCCGCCAGGCGATCGCCGTCTCGTTGGCGTCGGCCGGGCGGACCACGTTCAGACCCGGGATGGCGCGCAGCGAGGCCAGGTGCTCGACCGGCTGGTGGGTCGGGCCGTCTTCGCCCAGACCGATGGAGTCGTGCGTCCACACGTACGTCACCGGTAGGTGCATCAGCGCCGAGAGGCGCACCGCGTTGCGCATGTAGTCGGAGAACACGAGGAACGTGCCGCCGTAGACGCGGGTGTTGCCGTGCAGCGTGATGCCGTTCATCTCCGCGGCCATGGAGTGCTCGCGGATGCCGAAGTGGATCGTGCGGCCGTACGGGTCGGCCTCCGGCAGGTGGTTGCCCTCGGGGAGGAAGGAGCTGGTCTTGTCGATCGTGGTGTTGTTCGAACCCGCGAGGTCGGCGGAGCCGCCCCACAGCTCCGGGATCACCGCGCCGAGCGCCTGGAGCACCTTGCCGGAGGCGGCACGCGTGGCGACGCCCGTACCCGGCTCGAACACCGGGAGCTTGGCCTCCCAGCCGGCCGGCAGCTCGCCCTTGGCGATCCGGTCGTAGTCGGCCGCCCGCTCCGGGTTGGCGCCGCGCCAGGACTGGTAGCCCTTGTCCCACTCGGCCTTGGCCTCGGTGCCCCGGTCGAGCGCCTTGCGGGTGTGCGCGAGGACCTCGTCGGCGACCTCGAAGCTCTTCTCCGGGTCGAAGCCCAGGACGCGCTTGGTGGCCGCGACCTCGTCCGCGCCGAGCGCCGAGCCGTGCGCGGCCTCGGTGTTCTGGGCGTTCGGGGCCGGCCAGGCGATGATCGAGCGCATCGCGATGAAGGACGGCCGGTCGGTGACGGCCTTGGCCCGCTGGATCGCCGCGTAGAGCGCCTGCGGGTCCAGGTCGCCGTTCTCCTTCGGCTCCACCCGCTGCACGTGCCAGCCGTAGGCCTCGTAGCGCTTGGCGGTGTCCTCGGAGACGGCGGTCTCCGTGTCGCCCTCGATCGAGATGTGGTTGTCGTCCCACAGCAGGATCAGGTTGCCGAGTTTCTGGTGCCCGGCCAGCGAGGACGCCTCGGCGGAGATGCCCTCCTGGAGGCAGCCGTCACCGGCGACGCAGTAGATGAAGTGGTCGAACGGGGAGTCGCCCTGGGCGGCCTCCGGGTCGAACAGACCGCGCTCGTAGCGGGCGGCCATCGCCATGCCGACGGCGTTGGCGACACCCTGGCCCAGCGGGCCGGTCGTGGTCTCCACGCCCACCGTGTGGCCGTACTCCGGGTGACCGGGGGTCTTGGAGCCCCAGGTACGGAAGGACTGGAGGTCCTCCAGCTCCAGGCCGAAGCCGGCGAGGTAGAGCTGGATGTAGAGGGTCAGGGACGAGTGGCCGGCGGACAGCACGAAACGGTCGCGGCCCACCCAGTCGGCGTCGGCCGGGTCGTGGCGCATCACCTTCTGGAAGAGGGTGTAGGCGGCCGGTGCCAGGCTCATCGCCGTACCCGGATGGCCGTTTCCGACCTTCTGTACGGCATCGGCGGCCAGGACACGGGCGGTGTCCACGGCCCGCTGGTCCAGTTCGGTCCACTCGAGGTCTGTGGTGGTCGGCTTGGTGCTCACCCTGGGTCAGGGCTCCTCTCCACATGTCGAATGCCGGTCACGCGGCGCGTACCGGCCGTGATGAGCCTACCCCTGGAGGTAGTGCGTTCTTTCGACTCGTCCCGGATGCCGGACCTGTCCCCGGCACCCCGGCCGGACGGGTCCCGCCCGGCCGTGGACCCCTCCATACGCGGCCCGTCACCCGAGTGCTCAATGAGGAGGTCGGGCGGGGTGCCCCACACGGCCACCCCCGCGCAGAGCGAAGGAGGGGCAACGTCTAAAGTGGCGTGGTACGCGCGAGTCCTTTACCCGCCATTGGTGCGGGTACGACTCGCTTTGATGTCCATGTCAGGGGTGTGCGTGACGGCCGTCGAATCCCGACCCGCGGATGGGGGTACCGCCCGCACCGTCAAGGATGCGGGGGAAGTCGAGGCGGGCAGCAGCCGGCGCCAACGGCCGTTCGGGGCCCGTGTGAAGGCGTTCGTGGCGCTGACCAAGCCGCGGATCATCGAACTGCTCCTGATCACCACCGTTCCGGTGATGTTCCTCGCCCAGCAGGGCGTGCCGGACCTCAAGCTGGTCCTGCTCACCTGCCTCGGCGGCTACCTCTCCGCGGGCGGCGCCAACGCGCTCAACATGTACATCGACCGCGACATCGACGCGCTGATGGAGCGCACCTCGCAGCGTCCGCTGGTCACCGGCATGGTCAGCCCCCGGGAGTGCCTCGCCTTCGGTATCGGCCTCGCGGTCGTCTCGACGCTGCTGTTCGGCCTCACCGTCAACTGGCTCTCCGCCTGGCTGGCGCTCGGCGCGCTCCTCTTCTACGTCGTCGTCTACACGATGATCCTCAAGCGGCGCACCTCGCAGAACATCGTGTGGGGCGGCATCGCGGGCTGCATGCCGGTGCTGATCGGCTGGTCCTCGGTCACCGACTCGGTCTCCTACGCGCCGATCATCCTCTTCCTGGTGATGTTCTTCTGGACGCCGCCGCACTACTGGCCGCTCTCCATGAAGGTCAAGGACGACTACGCGCGCGTGGGCGTGCCCATGCTCCCGGTGATCGCCTCCAACAAGGTGGTCGCCCGGCAGATCGTCCTCTACAGCTGGGTGATGGTCGGGGCCTCCCTGCTGCTCACCCCGCTCGGCTACACCGGCTGGTTCTACCTGGCGGTGGCGCTGGCGGCCGGCGGCATGTGGCTGTGGGAGGCGCACGCGCTGTTGAACCGCGCGAAGGCGGAGGTGACGGGCGCCAAGCTGAAGGAGATGCGCCTGTTCCACTGGAGCATCACCTATGTGTCGATCCTCTTCGTGGCGGTCGCGGTGGACCCCTTCCTGAGGTAGTCCCCTCCGGACACGACGGCGACGGGCGGGCGCGTGGGCAAGACCACGCGCCCGCCCGTCGCCGTTCTTCCTACCCGCCGGTAGCATCCTGGCCATGGCAGACGACACGGCAGACGACACCCAGCAGGACGGCAGCTCCGCCGACGCCCGGCGCGCCGCCCGGGACGCCCGCAGGGCCACCCGGCTGGCCAAGGAGATCGGCTCCTTCGCCAAGGCGCACGGCGGCGCCGAGGGACAGATCGCATACCTCGGCCAGCGCGGCGCGCGCATCGTCCTCGTCGGCGCGGACGGCGGCTGGGGCGACCTGGTGGCACCGACCCACGCGATCGCGAAGCAGGCGGTGGCGGCGGCCGGCCTCACCGTGCACGAGGCGTTCGACGGGGAGTTCGCGGGCCGGGTGCGCACCGGACCCTACGAGTGGTCGCGCATGGCCGGGATCCAGGTGGGCGGCCGGGGCAACGGCTGACGCGGGCGGGTGGCCGCGTAACGGCCGGTGCCGGGCGCACCCGTCGGGGCCCTTCGGGCGTTAGGCCTTCCGAGAGGAACGGTCCAGCCGCGGGGGAGCCCGAATGATCGACACGCCGTCACTGGTGGACCAGTACTGCCACGGCGTCCTCCGCACCGAGCTGGGCCTCGGCACCTTCGAGGCCCAGCTCGCCCGTACCGAGGGCCCGCCCGCCGCCGGCACCACCCTCTTCGACACCCAGACGGGCTTCGCCGTACGCCGCTGGTGCCCGCCCCTGCTCGGCCTGGAGCCGCACTGCCCGCCGGCCCGCTATCTCGCCCGGCGGCGCGAACTGGGCGCCCTGGAGGCCGGACGGCGGCTGCTGCGGGGCAGCGGCATCACCACGTACCTCGTCGACACCGGGCCGCCCGGTGATCTCACCGGTCCCGGCGAGATGGCGCTCGCCGGGGACGCCGAGGCGCACGAGATCGTACGGCTCGAACCGCTCGCGGAGCAGGTCGCCGACACCTCCGGGACGGTGGAGTCCTTCCTCGCGGGCCTCGCCGAGGCCGTCCACTCCGCGGCCGAGCACGCGGTGGCGTTCACGTCGGTCGCGGGGCTGCGGCACGGGTCGGTGCTCGCGCCGGAGCCGCCGGGGCCGGGGGAGGTGCGGGGGGCCGCCGCGCGGTGGCTGGGCCGGCGTGGGGTGGGGGGCCCGCCGACCGATCCCGTGCTGCTGCGGCATCTGCTGTGGGTGGCGGTGGCCGCGGGGCGGCCGTTGCAGCTGCACGCGGGGCCGGGCGGGGCGGGGGCGGCCGCGCGGGTCGTGGATCCCGGGGTGCTCGCGGAGTTCGCGCGGGCGACGGCGGGGGTCGGTACGGATCTGGTGCTGCTGCACGGTTACCCCTACCACCGGCAGGCGGCCCATCTCGCGGGGGTGTTTCCGCATGTGTACGCCGATCTGGGGGCGCCGCTCGTGCGGACGGGGGCGCGGGCGGCGGAGGTCCTCGCGGAGGCGCTGGAACTGGCCCCGTTCGGGAAGCTGCTGTTCTCCAGCGGGGGGCGGGGGCTGCCGGAGCTGCATGTGGTGGGGGCGCGGTTGTTCCGGGAGGCGCTGGGGAGGGTGCTGGGGGCGTGGGTGGGGGAGGGCGCGTGGGCGCGGGCGGATGCGGAGCGGGTGGCGGGGCTGATCGCGGCGGGCAACGCGGGGCGACTGTACGGCGTGGGGTGACCGGAGGTCTTCGCCCCCGCCGGGCCTGTCGGGCGGTTCGCACCTGATCAGGGGCGCGGGGAACCGCGCGATCTTTTGGGGGTCCGGGAGCGGAGCCCCCGGGGATGGGACGGGTAGGGGCGGCGGGGGCGAGGAAGAACTACAGGGCCTACGCCGTGGTGAGCGTTGGTGACGGGGCGGCGGACGGGTCGGCCGGGATCGCCGGGCGTTCGCGGAGCGACAGATGCACCCGGAGGACGCCCACCCACATCACCGCCGAGCCCAGCATGTGTGCCCCCACCAGCGCCTCCGGCAGGTTCGTGAAGTACTGCACATAACCGATCACACCCTGCGCCAGCAGGATCAGGAACAGCTCCCGGGTCCGCACCAGCGGCCCCCTCGGCGCGTCCACCGCCTTCAGCACGAACCACAACGCGAACGTCAGCGTCACCACGATCCACGCCAGCACCGCGTGCAGCTTGCTCACCGTCTCCCAGTCCAGCGGCATCCGCTCCACCTCGCTGGAGTCCCCCGCGTGCGGCCCCGCCCCGGTCACCACCGTGCCCACCGCGAGCAGCACCACGGACGCCACGACCAGGACCCACACCAGCTGCCGCACCGCCGTGCCGACCAGCGGCCGAGGCTCCCCGTCGCCCTCCCGGGTGCGCTGCCACATCACGGTGGCCACCCCGATGAGCGCCGAGGTCAGCAGGAAGTGCGCCGCGACCGTGTACGGGTTGAGGCCGACCAGCACCACGATGCCGCCGAGCACCGCGTTGCCCATGACGATCCAGAACTGCGCCCAGCCCAGCCGGGTCACGCTCCGTCGCCACGGCTTCTCGGCCCGCGCCGCGATGATCGCCCAGCCGACCGCCGCGCACAGCACGTACGTCAGCATCCGGTTGCCGAACTCGATCACCCCGTGGAAGCCCATCGCGCTGGTGGTGGTGAGCGAGTCGCCGGTGCACTTGGGCCAGGTCGGGCAGCCGAGCCCGGAGCCGGTGAGCCGTACCGCGCCGCCGGTGACGACCAGGACGACCGCCATGGCGAGCGCGAGGAAGGCCGCCCACTGGACGGTCCGCGGTGTCGGCGTCCAGCGTGCGGCGATGAAGGCGAGCGGGTTGCGCACGGCCTGTACGGCCTCGGCGCGGGTCAGCTTGGGCACGGGCACCATCGTAGGCGGCCGCTTGTGCACCGATTCACGAGGGGCGCCCCCCACAGGTGTGCCTCCGCTCACTCCCAGCGGAAGAACCGCCCCGCCGCCGCGAGCCCCACGACCGCCCAGACGGCGAGGATCCCCAGGTCGCCCCACGGCATCCCGGCGCCGTCGCGCAGGACGTCCCGCAGCCCGTCCGAGAGCGCGGAGATGGGCAGCAGCCCGAGGACGTCCTGGGCCGCGCCCGGGAACTTGTCCAGCGGCACGATCACGCCGCCGCCGACCAGCAGCAGCAGGAAGACCAGGTTCGCGGCGGCCAACGTGGCCTCCGCCTTCAGCGTGCCCGCCATCAGCAGGCCGAGCCCGGAGAACGCGGCGGTGCCGAGCACCAGCAGGAGCAGCACCGCGCCCGGGTTGCCGTGCGGTGACCAGCCGAGGGCGAAGGCGATCGCGGTCAGCAGGGCCACCTGGAGCGCCTCGGTCACCAGTACGGACAGCGTCTTGGCGGTCATCAGGGCCCAGCGGGGCAGCGGGGAGACGGCGAGCCGCTTCAGGACGCCGTAGCGCCGCTCGAAGCCGGTGGCGATCGCCTGCCCGGTGAACGCCGTCGACATCACGGCGAGCGCCAGGATGCCGGGGGCCAGGAAGTCGACGGCCTCGCCCGCGCCCGTGTCGACGATGTCCACGGAGCTGAAGAGGACGAGGAGCAGCGTGGGGATGACGGCGGTCAGCAGCAGCTGCTCGCCGTTGCGCAGCAGCATCTTCGTCTCGAGCACGGCCTGCGCCCCGATCATGCGCGGCAGCGGGGCCGCGCCGGGCTTCGGTGCGTAGGCGCCGGTACCGGTGGCGGTGGTCATGAGCGCAGCTCCTTGCCGGTGAGCGCCAGGAAGACGTCTTCGAGGGTGTGCCGTTCGACCGAGATGCGGTCCGGCATCACCCCGTGTTGCGCGCACCAGGAGGTGACGGTGGCCAGCAGCTGGGGGTCGATCTTGCCGGAGACCCGGTACGAGCCCGGCGTCAGCTCCGCGGCCGTGCAGTCGGCGGGCAGCGCCTTGAGCAGCGAGCCCACGTCGAGGCCGGGGCGGCCGGTGAAGCGCAGGGTGTTCTCGGCACCGCCGCGGCACAGCTCCTCGGGGGAGCCCTGGGCGATGACCCGGCCGCCGTCGATGATGGCCACGTCGTCGGAGAGCTGTTCGGCCTCGTCCATGTGGTGCGTGGTGAGGATGACGGAGACGCCGTCGGCGCGCAGGTCCCGGACGAGGTCCCAGGTGGCGCGGCGGGCC
Source organism: Streptomyces sp. NRRL F-6676 (assembly GCF_000725625.1). Classification (GTDB taxonomy): domain Bacteria; phylum Actinomycetota; class Actinomycetes; order Streptomycetales; family Streptomycetaceae; genus Streptomyces. Next base: position 10,915 of record NZ_JOHS01000028.1, on the reverse strand, counting down.
TGCGGGTCCAGGCCGGCGGTGGGCTCGTCGAGGAAGACCAGCTCCGGGCGGCCGACGACGGCCATCGCCAGTGCGAGGCGCTGCTGCTGGCCGCCGGAGAGCCGGCGGTAGCTGGTGCGGCCGCACGAGTCGAGGCCGAGCCGTTCGATCAGCGCGTCGACGTCGAGCGGGTGGGCGTGCAGTTTCGCCACGTGGCGCAGCATCTCCTCGGCGCGGGCGCCGGAGTAGACGCCGCCGGACTGGAGCATCACGCCGATGCGGGGGCGCAGGGCGGCGCCTTCGCGCACGGGGTCGAGGCCGAGCACGCGGACGGTTCCGGAGTCCGGTCTGCGGTAGCCCTCGCAGGTCTCGACGGTGGTGGTCTTGCCCGCACCGTTGGGGCCGAGCACGGCGGTGACGCCGGGGCGGGCCACGAGGTCGAGACCGTCGACGGCGGTCTTGGCGCCGTACCGCTTCACCAGGGCGCGCACCTGGACGACCGGGTCGCTTCGCATGAGGCGAAGTCTAGGTTCGTGCGGGGTGCGCTCCGCGCGGGGGTGGGCAGGGCGAGCCCTCGGCCCCGGGGCGCCTTCCGGCTCGGGGGGATCTGCCGGTTCGGGGGCTGCGGGTCCGTCGTGGCTTGTCGCGCGGTTCCCCGCGCCCCTGAACAACAGGCGGCACCCGCCGCTTTCGAGGGGCGCGGTGAACTGCGCGAACGGCCGCCACCGGGCCGCGCCCGGACCACCCGCCCGCGGCGCCCCGAAACGTTTCCGCAGGTCGGCTTAGGTATGCCTAAGTGATTCAGCCCACCACCCGCCCGGTGGACCCTCGCTTGCCCGGGTCCGGCGAATTACGCAACAATGGCGTTGTGAAAAACGTCGGCGAGGCTCCGCAGGAGGATCTCGCGACCGGTGAGCGGTCCACCCGCAACCGTGTCGCGCGCTCCGTCCTGGACCACGGCCCCTCGACCGTCGCCGAGCTCGCCGGCCGCCTCGGCCTCACCCAGGCCGCCGTACGCCGGCATCTGGACGCGCTGCTCGCGGACAACGTCGTGGAGGCCCGTGAGCGCCGGGTCTACGGGGCCCGCACCCGCGGCCGCCCGGCCAAGGTGTTCGCGCTGACCGACTGCGGCCGGGACGCCTTCGACCAGTCGTACGACCAGCTCGCCGCGGACGCGCTCCGCTTCATCCGGGAGCGCTTCGGCGGCGACGAGGCGGTCGTCGCCTTCGCCCGCGCCCGGATCGCCGAGCAGGCCGCCGCCTACCGCGCGGCGATCGACGCCGCCGGCCCCGAGGAGCGCACCGAGGCCCTGGCCAGGGCGCTGAGCGCGGACGGGTACGCTGCCACGGCACGCAGTGCGCCCCTCCCGCACCACGGCGAACAGCTCTGCCAGCACCACTGCCCGGTCGCCCACGTCGCGGAACAGTTCCCGCAACTCTGCGAGGCGGAAACAGAAGTGTTCTCGCAACTGTTGGGTACACACGTGCAGCGACTGGCGACCATCGCGCACGGCGACGGCGTCTGCACGACGTTCATCCCCAAGATTTCCCACGAAGCATCTGCACGCACGGCCGGGAGGAACCCCGCATGACTCTCCCCACGGAGACTGCTCACCCCGAACTCGAGGGCCTGGGCAAGTACGAATACGGCTGGGCCGACTCCGACACGGCCGGCGCCTCCGCCAAGCGCGGCATCAACGAGGACGTCGTCCGCGACATCTCCGCGAAGAAGTCCGAGCCGGAGTGGATGACGAAGCTGCGGCTGAAGGGCCTGCGGCTCTTCGAGAAGAAGCCGATGCCGAACTGGGGCTCGGACCTGTCGGGGATCGACTTCGACAACATCAAGTACTTCGTGCGCTCCACGGAGAAGCAGGCGGAGTCCTGGGAGGACCTGCCCGAGGACATCAAGAACACCTACGACAAGCTCGGCATCCCCGAGGCGGAGAAGCAGCGCCTGGTCGCCGGTGTCGCCGCGCAGTACGAGTCGGAGGTCGTCTACCACCAGATCCGCGAGGACCTGGAGGAGCAGGGTGTCATCTTCCTGGACACCGACACCGCCCTGAAGGAGCACCCCGAGCTCTTCAAGGAGTACTTCGGGACCGTCATCCCCGTCGGCGACAACAAGTTCGCCTCGCTGAACAGCGCGGTGTGGTCCGGCGGCTCCTTCATCTACGTGCCGAAGGGCGTGCACGTCGAGATTCCGCTCCAGGCCTACTTCCGCATCAACACGGAGAACATGGGCCAGTTCGAGCGGACCCTGATCATCGTCGACGAGGGTGCCTACGTGCACTACGTCGAGGGCTGCACGGCGCCGATCTACAAGTCGGACTCGCTGCACTCCGCGGTCGTCGAGATCATCGTCAAGAAGAACGCCCGCTGCCGCTACACGACCATCCAGAACTGGTCGAACAACGTCTACAACCTGGTCACCAAGCGCGCCGTCGCCTACGAGGGCGCCACCATGGAGTGGATCGACGGCAACATCGGCTCCAAGGTGACGATGAAGTACCCGGCCGTCTACCTGATGGGCGAGCACGCCAAGGGCGAGACGCTCTCCATCGCCTTCGCGGGCGAGGGCCAGCACCAGGACGCGGGCGCCAAGATGGTCCACATGGCCCCGAACACGTCGTCCAACATCGTGTCGAAGTCCGTGGCCCGCGGCGGCGGCCGCACCTCCTACCGCGGCCTCATTGAGATCGGCGAGGGCGCCCCCGGCGCCAAGTCGAACGTGCTCTGCGACGCCCTGCTCGTCGACACCATCTCCCGCTCCGACACGTACCCCTACGTGGACGTCCGCGAGGACGACGTGTCCATGGGCCACGAGGCGACCGTCTCCAAGGTCTCCGAGGACCAGCTCTTCTACCTGATGAGCCGCGGCCTGAGCGAGTTCGAGGCGATGGCGATGATCGTGCGCGGCTTCGTCGAGCCGATCGCCAAGGAACTGCCGATGGAGTACGCGCTGGAGCTCAACCGGCTGATCGAGCTTCAGATGGAGGGCGCGGTCGGCTGACCCGCCGCCCCCGCGCACAGCCGACGGCCCGCCCGCCCGAGCGGGCCGCGGAACACGACAACACGCAGGAAGAGAGCACGACGACAGCCATGGCCGAGGCCCACACCAACCCGGTCGGTTCCACCACCGCCGGCTCGATCGCGGTGGCCGCCGAGTCGACCGTCGCCACGCGCATGAGCGCGCCGCCGTCCTTCGACGTGGCGGACTTCCCGGTACCGCACGGCCGTGAGGAGGAGTGGCGCTTCACCCCCCTCGAACGCCTGCGCGGGCTGCACGACGGCACCGCCGTCGCCGACGGCTCGATCAAGGCCGAGATCTCCGCCCCCGACGGCGTGCGTGTCGAGTCCGTCGCCCGGGACGACGCCCGGCTCGGCCGGACCGGCGCCCCCGTGGACCGGGTCGCGGCCCAGGCCTACTCCGCCTTCGAGAAGGCGACGATCGTCACCGTGCCCAAGGAGACCGCGCTCAGCGAGCCGGTCCGCCTGGCCCTGCACGGCGAGGGCGGCGTGACCTACGGGCACACCGTCTTCGAACTCGGCGCCTTCGCCGAGGCCACCGTCGTCATCGACCACACCGGCGACACCGTGCGCGCGGCCAACGTCGAGTACGTCCTCGGGGACGGCGCCAAGCTCACCGTCGTCACCGTCATGGACTGGGACGACACCGCCGTCCACGCCTCCCAGCAGAGCGCCCTGGTCGGCCGCGACGCCACCTTCCGGCACATCGTCGTCACCTTCGGCGGCGACCTGGTGCGCATCCACCCGCGCGTCAGCTACGCCGGCACCGGCGGCGAGGCCGAGCTGATCGGCCTGTACTTCACCGACCGTGGCCAGCACCACGAGCACCGCCTCCTGGTCGACCACAACACCCCCCACTGCACGTCCAACGTCGTCTACAAGGGCGCCCTCCAGGGCGACTCCGCGCACGCCGTGTGGATCGGTGACGTGCTCATCGAGGCCAAGGCCGAGGGCACCGACACCTACGAGATGAACCGGAACCTGGTCCTCACCGACGGCGCCCGCGTCGACTCGGTGCCGAACCTGGAGATCGAGACCGGCGAGATCGTCGGCGCCGGCCACGCCTCCGCCACCGGCCGGTTCGACGACGAGCAGCTCTTCTACCTGATGGCCCGCGGCATCCCCGAGATCGACGCCCGCCGGCTGGTCGTGCGCGGCTTCTTCGCCGAGCTCGTGCAGCGGATCGGTATCGCCGACATCGAGGAGCGCCTGCTCGCCAAGATCGAGGAGGAGCTGGAGGCGTCGGTCGCATGACCTTCGTACGCGCCTGCGGGCTGAGCGAGCTGGAGGAGGACACCCCCAAGCGGGTGGAACTCGACGGCACGCCCGTCTCCCTCGTGCACACCGAGGGCGAGGTGTTCGCCATCCACGACATCTGCTCGCACGCCAACGTCTCCCTCTCCGAGGGCGAGGTCGACGACTGCCACATCGAGTGCTGGCTGCACGGCTCGCGCTTCGACCTCCGTTCCGGAAAGCCCGACAGCCCCCCGGCGACACGTCCCGTCCCCGTATACCCCGTAAAGATCGAAGGGGACGACGTGCTCGTCTCCCTCACCCAGGAGTCCTGAGGCACCCATGGCAACGCTTGAAATCCGAGACCTGCACGTCACCGTCGAGGCCGACAACGCCACGAAGGAGATCCTCAAGGGCGTCGACCTCACCGTGAAGCAGGGCGAGACGCACGCCATCATGGGCCCCAACGGCTCCGGCAAGTCGACCCTCGCCTACTCCCTCGCGGGTCACCCCAAGTACACGATCACCGGCGGCACCGTCACCCTCGACGGCGAGGACGTCCTGGAGATGTCCGTCGACGAGCGCGCCCGCGCCGGCCTCTTCCTCGCCATGCAGTACCCGGTCGAGGTCCCCGGTGTGTCGGTGAGCAACTTCCTGCGCACCTCCGCCACCGCCGTCCGCGGCGAGGCCCCCAAGCTGCGTACCTGGGTCAAGGAGGTCAAGGAGGCCATGGAGCGCCTCCACATGGACTCCTCCTTCGCCGAGCGCAACGTCAACGAGGGCTTCTCCGGCGGTGAGAAGAAGCGCCACGAGATCCTCCAGCTCGAACTGCTCAAGCCGAAGGTCGCCATCCTCGACGAGACCGACTCCGGCCTCGACGTCGACGCCCTGCGCATCGTCTCCGAGGGCGTCAACCGCGTCCGCGAGACCGGCGAGGTCGGCACCCTGCTGATCACGCACTACACGCGCATCCTGCGCTACATCAAGCCCGACTTCGTGCACGTCTTCTCCGCGGGCCGCATCGTCGAGTCCGGCGGCGCCGAACTCGCCGACAAGCTGGAGGAAGAGGGCTACGAGGCATACACGAAGGGTGGCGTATCAGCGTGACGCAGTTGCCGGGCCTCCTCGACACCGAGGCGATCCGCAAGGACTTCCCGATCCTGGACCGCCAGGTCCACGACGGCCGCAGGCTCGTCTACCTCGACAACGCGGCGACCTCGCAGACCCCGCGCCAGGTGATCGACGTCCTGGACGAGTACTACGAGCAGCACAACGCCAACGTCCACCGGGGCGTGCACGTGCTCGCCGAGGAGGCCACGGCGCTGTACGAGGGCGCGCGCGACAAGGTCGCCGCGTTCATCAACGCTCCGAGCCGCGACGAGGTGATCTTCACCAAGAACGCCTCCGAGTCGCTCAACCTCGTGGCCAACATGCTCGGCTGGGCCGACGAGCCCTACCGGGTCGACCACGACACCGAGATCGTCATCACGGAGATGGAGCACCACTCCAACATCGTGCCCTGGCAGCTGCTCGCGCAGCGCACGGGCGCGAAGCTGAAGTGGTTCGGACTGACCGACGACGGCCGGCTCGACCTCTCCCGGATCGACGAGATCATCACCGAGAAGACGAAGATCGTCTCCTTCGTGCTGGTCTCCAACATCCTCGGCACCCTCAACCCGGTCGAGGCGATAGTCCGCCGCGCCCAGGAGGTCGGCGCGCTGGTCTGCGTCGACGCCTCCCAGGCCGCGCCGCACATGCCCGTGGACGTACAGGCCCTCCAGGCCGACTTCGTGGCCTTCACCGGCCACAAGATGTGCGGCCCGACCGGCATCGGCGTGCTGTGGGGCCGCCAGGAGCTGCTGGAGGACCTGCCCCCGTTCCTCGGCGGCGGCGAGATGATCGAGACGGTGTCGATGCACTCCTCGACCTACGCCCCCGCCCCGCACAAGTTCGAGGCGGGCACCCCGCCGATCGCCCAGGCGGTCGGTCTCGGCGCGGCGATCGACTACCTGAACTCGATCGGCATGGACAAGGTCCTCGCGCACGAGCACGCGCTCACCGAGTACGCGGTCAAGCGGCTGCTGGAAGTGCCCGACCTGCGGCTCATCGGCCCCACCACGGCCGAGGACCGCGGCGCCGCGATCTCGTTCACCCTGGGTGACATCCACCCGCACGACGTGGGCCAGGTCCTCGACGAGCAGGGCATCGCGGTACGCGTCGGCCACCACTGCGCGCGCCCCGTCTGCCTGCGGTACGGAATTCCCGCGACCACGCGAGCGTCGTTCTATCTGTACTCCACACCGGGCGAGGTCGACGCGCTGATCGACGGTCTGGAGCACGTACGGAACTTCTTCGGATGAAGGGCTGAGGCGTGAAGCTGGACTCGATGTACCAGGAAGTCATCCTCGACCACTACAAGAACCCGCACGGGCGGGGCTTGCGGGACGGCGACGCCGAGGTGCACCACGTCAACCCGACGTGCGGTGACGAGATCACGCTGCGTGTGAAGTACGACGGCACCACCATCAGCGACGTCAGCTACGAGGGCCAGGGCTGTTCGATCAGCCAGGCCTCCGCCTCCGTGCTGAACGACCTCCTCGTCGGCAAGGACGTCGCCGAGGCGCAGCGGATCCAGGAGACCTTCCTGGAGCTGATGCAGTCCAAGGGCAAGGTCGAGCCCGACGACGCGATGGAGGAGGTCCTGGAGGACGCGGTCGCGTTCGCCGGGGTCTCCAAGTACCCGGCGCGGGTCAAGTGCGCGCTGCTGAGCTGGATGGCGTGGAAGGACGCGACGGCCCAGGCCCTCCAGGACGCCGGCGCCGACCCCGAAAGGACAACGGCATGACCGACACCGTGGAGATGAAGCCGGCCTCGGAGGAGGAGCTCCGCGAGGCCCTGATGGACGTCGTCGACCCCGAACTGGGCATCGACGTCGTCAATCTCGGCCTCATCTACGGCATCCACATCGACGAGGCGAACATCGCCACCGTCGACATGACCCTGACGTCCGCGGCCTGTCCGCTGACCGATGTCATCGAGGACCAGGCCAAGTCCGCCACGGACGGCCTCGTCAACGAGCTGCGCATCAACTGGGTCTGGATGCCGCCGTGGGGCCCCGACAAGATCACGGACGACGGCCGCGAGCAGCTGCGGGCGCTGGGCTTCAACGTCTGAGCGGACGCGGCATGCGGCATGCGGTCCGCGTGAGCAGGCGACGGCCCCCGGCGCGGGTAAGCGCCGGGGGCCGTGGCGTTGCCGGGAGCCGGGAGCCGGAGCCGGAGCCGGGGCCGGGGTGCGGCGCGGGCGTCGTACAGTCGCCCGCATGGGAATGGGATACGTGCTGCTCGGCGGGGCCATCGCGGCGGAGGTGGCGGCCACGACCGCGATGAAGTACAGCGAGGGCTTCACCCGGCTCTGGCCCTCCCTGATCACCGTCGCCGGCTACCTGCTGTCCTTCGCACTCCTGGCCCAGACCCTGAAAACGGTCTCGATCGGCACGGCCTACGCCATCTGGTCCGGCGTGGGCACGGCCGCCATCGCCACCATCGGCCTCCTGGCCTTCGGCGAAACCCTCACCGCGGCGAAACTGGCCGGCCTGACCCTGATCGTGGCGGGGGTGGTGGTCCTGAACATGGGCGGCAGCCATTAGCGTCCGCGAGAGGGCGCGGGTCTGCGTCGATCCGCGGCTCCGCCGCGTGGGCGCGACCCCCCCCGTACCGCACCCGAAAACGCACCCCCGCCACCCCTCCCGGGGCATGGGGGCCGGCCCCGTACCCCGCCGGTTGGCCCCCGGCCGTCCCCGCCGGTTAGGTTGCCGTCATGACCGACATGACGACCACCCGCACCACCGGCGCCGCCGCCGCCGGCCTCGCCACCCTCACCCCCGACGGCACCGTTCTCGACACCTGGTTCCCCGCCCCCGAGCTGACCGGGGACCCCGGCCCGGCCGGCACCGAGCGGCTGTCCGCCGAGCGTGCCGCGGAGCTGCTCGGCGAGGGCGCCGCCAAGGCGATCGGCCCGGACAGCCGCCGCGGCGTCGAGGTCGTCGCGGTCCGCACGGTCATCGCCTCCCTGGACGACAAGCCGCTCGACGCGCACGACGTCTATCTGCGCCTGCACCTGCTCTCGCACCGTCTGGTCAAGCCGCACGGGCTGAGCCTGGAGGGCCAGTTCGGCTTCCTCGCCAACGTCGCCTGGACCTCGCTCGGCCCGGTCGCGGTCGACGACATCGAGAAGGTGCGGCTCAACGCCCGCGCCGAGGGCCTGCACCTCCAGGTGACCTCGGTCGACAAGTTCCCGCGCATGACGGACTACGTCGTGCCGAAGGGCGTCCGCATCGCCGACGCGGACCGGGTCCGCCTCGGCGCGCACCTCTCCGCGGGCACCACGGTCATGCACGAGGGCTTCGTCAACTTCAACGCCGGCACGCTCGGCACGTCCATGGTCGAGGGCCGGATCTCCGCCGGCGTCGTGGTGGGCGACGGCTCGGACATCGGCGGCGGCGCCTCCACGATGGGCACGCTGTCCGGCGGCGGCAACGTGATCATCTCCCTCGGCGAGCGCTGCCTGGTCGGCGCCGAGGCGGGCGTCGGCATCGCGCTCGGCGACGAGTGCGTGGTCGAGGCCGGCCTGTACATCACCGCGGGCACCCGGGTCACCATGCCCGACGGCCAGATCGTCAAGGCCCGCGAGCTCTCCGGCGCCTCGAACATCCTCTTCCGCCGCAACTCGGTCACCGGCACGGTCGAGGCCCGCCCCAACAACGCGGTCTGGGGCGGCCTGAACGACATCCTGCACGCCCACAACTGACGGGCCGGAAGACCCCGGCAGCGTCGCACCGGCCGGTTCAGACCCCGCCCGCCAGGCGCTCGTACAGCGCCAGCAGCCCGTCGGCCGTCTGCCGGCCGGCGGGCCGCAGGGGCGGGCGGACGGGGCCCGCGGGGAGGCCGAGGCGGGTGAGGAGCGCCTTGGTGGTGACCGTGCCGGGGAGGGCGGTCGCCATCATGGCCTCGATCAGGTCGTTCGCCGCGTGCTGGTGGCGGGCGGCGGCTGTCGTGTCACCGGTGTCGAACGTGTCGAGGATCGCGCGGAAGTGGCGCGGTACGACGTTCGCGACGGTGCTCACACAGCCGGCGCCGCCGACCGCGTACAGCGCCAGGGTCTGTTCGTCGCAGCCCGCGTAGTACGCCAACTCCGTGCGGTGCAGCACCTTCTGGGTGCCCAGGAGGTCGTGGGCGCAGTCCTTCACCGCCACGATCCGGGGGTGCCCGGCCAGGCGGAGCAGTGTCTCCGGTTCGATGCGGGTGCCCGTGCGGGCCGGGATGTCGTACAGCATCAGGGGCAGTCCGGTCGCGTCGGCGACCTCGCGCAGATGGGCCTCGACGGCGTCCTGCGGGGGGCGGCTGTAGTACGGGGCGACGACCAGGAGGCCGTCGGCGCCCGCCTTCTCCGCCGCACGGGCCAGCTCCGTGGTGTGCGCGGTGTCGGCCGTGCCGACCCCCGCCACGATCGTCGCGCGTGCGCCGACGGCTTCCCGTACCGACCGCACGAGCGCCACCTTCTCCGCGTCCGTGGTGGTCGGGGACTCGCCCGTCGTGCCGGAGAGGACGAGTCCGTCGCAGCCCTCCTCGACCAGGCGGGCGGCCAGCCGCTGGGCGCCGTCCAGGTCGAGGGCGCCGTCGTCGGTGAAGGGGGTGACCATCGCGCACAGGGCGCGGCCGAAGGGGGTGGGGCGGGGCGGTGTGAGTGTCATACGGGGAGTCTCGGGCGGTTCTTTGTGTAGCACTACTTAAATTTGCTACGAGGTGGTGGGGTCGATCGCTAATCGGTGGTGGTCTGGAGGAGGGTAGGGAGCGGCGGCCAGGGGTACCCGGGATTCTTCCGACACGAGAGGAGGCGGACCGTGACCACGACCGAGGCCAAGCCCGTGCGCACCGTCCACTACCCGGACCGTCCGGACCACCATTCGGTGGGGGAACTCGTCGGTCAGGCGACCGAACAGCTCTCCCGGCTCGTACGTCAGGAAGTGAGCCTCGCCAAGGAGGAACTCGCCGAGAAGGGGCGCCGGGCCGGGCGCGGCGGCGGGCTGCTGGGCGGGGCGGGCGCCGTCGCCTACGTCGGGCTGATGGCGCTGGCGGCCACGGCCATCGCCGCGATCGCGGTGGCGTTGCCCGTGTGGGCCGCCGCGCTGATCGTGACGGCGGGGCTGTTCCTGGTGGCGGGCGTGCTCGGGCTGATGGGGCGGGCGCAGTTGCGGCGGGCGACGCCGCCGAAGCCGGAGGAGACGCTGGACAGCGTCAAGGCCGATGTCGACGAGATCAAGGGGAGGGTGCACCGGTGACGGGCCACGGCGGAGCGGGTGAGCGAGGGGACGCCGGGCAGTTGGCCGGGTCCGTGCCGGCGTCCGGGCGGAACGCGACGGGGGCGAAGGGACCGGACGAGTTGCGGCGGCAGATCGAGGAGACGCGGGGGGCGCTCGGCGACACGGTGGAGGAGCTGGCCGGGAAGGCCGATGTGAAGGGGCGGGCGCGGGCGCGGGCGGAGGATCTGCGGGACCGGGCCGGGGCGGTGTCGGTGCAGTTGCGGAGTACGGCGGTGCGGGTGTCGGAGCGGCAGAGGGTGCCGTTGGTCGTCGCGGGGGTCGGGGCGGGGGCGGTTGTCGCGGCGGGGGTGTGGTG
>NZ_JOHS01000027.1 GCF_000725625.1 Streptomyces sp. NRRL F-6676 | reverse complement strand
GATGGCGGCAGACGCCGATGAGTGCGAAGAAGCAGTAACAGCGAGGGACGACACCCCAACAAGGTAGACCGCGTCTCACCATGATCGTGTTACGAGCTCCAAGCAGGGCTGCGACCGCACCAGTGGGAAAGCTCCTGATTCCACAAGTTCTCGCTACTGCTCCCCCTGCCCTCAGCGGCCGCTGCGTCAGTACCGCAACGACGCCTTTGACCCGCGGGTATAGTGCTCCGGGTCACAGCAAACCAAGTCTGGCACGCATGATCCGACTGCAGTCTGTCGGGGATGCAAGGTAACCACCTTCGCTGCGGCGGTCTATCGAATACAAATGCTCTACCGCTCGAGTCCCTACCCGCTCCAGGGGATACTGCCGTGGGTGCGACCCGTCGGGCCGCACCCACGGCAGCACGACGTAGAGCCGTTGCGGACCGAGTCCGGTTACCGGTGGCATAACGGCTACACGTCATGCTCGATCAAGTGCGCGAAGCGGCAAGGACCCGAACGAGGCCGAGTTGGTTTCAGCGGCACGTGCCAACGTCATGCACTGCAGAACGCCAACCGGTCAGCTTCGAACGTTACGGACCAGCAGGTCGGTGAGCAGGCGGATGTCGTTGGGGGTGTTCTGCAGGCCGTTCCAGCGGCGCTGTTCTCCGTCGGGGAAGCGCCACATGCCCGAGGTCCAGGCAGTGACGGGCATCAGGCCCAGAACAGCGTTGCGTACGGAGTCGCAGTCGACCTCTTCGGCTTGCATGCCGTCGGTGAGGCTGTCCATGACGAAGCCCATGGCCTGGATGCCGGCGCCGTGGGTGAGGCGGGACTGGCGGGGCGGGAGTTTCCAGGCGTCGCTGAAGGTGTCCTTGACCATGGTCCAGAAGGAGCGCAGGTGCAGCAGCATGCGGTCGACGTCGCCGGAGCCATCTTCGGGGTTGCGGTACTGGTAGAGAGCGCCCTCGAAGAGGCTGTGCTCCAGCATGCGCAGGATGGCCGTGTCTTTGATGTTGCCGTCGGGTGAGGTCGGGCTCGCGATGCGGCCGTAAAAGGGGCCCTGGCCGTCGGTGTTGAGGCGGGTCATCAACTGGGCGGGTAGACGCTTGCGGGCGTAGGTGGGCGGGAGGTGGCCGCTGGTTTCGGGCAGGAGTTCGTGGATGAGGCCCTTGGGTAGCGGCTTGGTGGAGTTGACCAGGATGAATTGGGAACGCTGGTCGTCGTGGTTATCGGCGATGAACCCAACGGCGGCAACGGGGAATTCGACCAGGTCGGCATCGCGGATGGCGGCGCTGCGCTGCTGGCCGTCGACGATCAGGGCGGGCTTGTCCTCGTCAGGAAAGGACTCATCGACAGGGATGACCAGTTCCCCGGGGACGGAGTAAGCGACGCCGTCCTTGCGCCGTGCTCCGGTCTCGAAGCGAACGTTCTCGTCGAAGGCCAGGACCAGGGCGTTGGGGAGCATGGCGTTGTCGGACTCGAGGTAGCGGCGGATGCCACGGATGTGGCTGAGGACCTCGGGGCGCTGGTAGCCCTGGAGGTTGCTGTCGTCGTCGCGTCGGACGCGGGAGACGGCGGCGAAGCTGTGGAGTTTCTTGCCGTCAACGGCGAAACAGTAGATCTTTCTGTCACCCTGGCGCACTTCGAGCGCCGGGAGCCTGAGTTCGTAGCGGTCGGCCATTGCCTCTCCAGACATATCAAGAATCGAAAAGTGGGGGGTACCCGAAGGTGAGGGAGCGCATCTTGGCCTCGAGTACAGTCAGATTATGGAATCCGCGGCGCTTGTTGCGTTCACTTCCACGGAATATGGCAATCTCGATGCCGTGCTTCTCGCACAGGGCGCAGGGGCAGGACCGCCAGGGCGTGTCACTGAGGGTGCGCTCGTAGAGTTCGAGATAGCTCTTCTTCTTCGGGCCGAGCACGAGGGACTCGTACGCCTGGAGTGTGGTCAGAACGTCCTCAAGAGAGGTTTCCTCTCGGTCGAATTCCCGCAGTGCGCGCAGGCAGGCCCGTTCTGCGGTGATGGCCTCGGCCTGGGAGACGCTTCCGGAGAGGATAAGGCGTTTGAGTGCGGGGTTGCCGTCGACCTGGGGAACTCTAATGGCAGTGTAGGCACTGGTGGCGGTGTGGTAGTTATTGCGGTCGTCCATGAAGGCCTGGCGGAAGACCGAGGTGCTGTCGAAGCTGGTCACGCCGTGGCGGGCGAACTGCTCCATGCTGTCAACGCGATTGATGCCGAGCAGGTGTAGTTCGGTGTCGTGAGCGCGCACTTCATCAATGGCCCGCAGGCAGGCCAGGATCTCGTGGGACTTGAGAGGAACCATGCCACCGAGAGCAATACGCCGGTATCCCATTTTCTGTAGTTGCGAGACCGAGTGCGCGTAACTTTCAGGCCCCCATCCCTGAGCTGCGCCAACGGGTTGGAAGCGGGCGCCGTTCTTTTTGGTCGCGGCGAGAAAGTTCTCGGCGAGCTCCAGCGAGATCTGCTGGCGTTCCACCCACGCTGCTTCTGGTTCTGTATCAGATTCTTGAGGGATGTAGCCGAAGATGATGTGGTCGATACTGATGCCGGCGTCGAATCCGCAACGGCCGTAGAAATCGAGGACTTCATCGACCTCGTACGGGGGACGTTCTTCGTCAATGTAATTGAAGGCGCCACAGTCCCCGATGGTGGAGCAGGTTTCGGGAAGGCGGAAGAAGTTCCGCACACCCAGGCGGTAAAGTCGCTCGCGTTGCGGAGTGGAATATTTCCCTGCGCCTTTCATGGATCCATCGACAACAGCCTTGCTGACAAGGATCCCGTCATACGGGATCGGCGTCACGGCCTGGTGGGCGTAGACGTCGTCGCGCTGACGGACTCGGTAAGGCGAGTACTCATCGTTGACGAAATCATAGGTGGGGCTCACCAGGTCCTGGCTGTCAGGGAAATAGAATTTCACGCGGATTTTGCCTTTTCCTGCACATAGATACGGAGGAGGTAGTTCGACAGAGTGCTGATGTGACGCGGATTGTTCTGGAGTTCATTCCAGGGGATGTTCAGGTCGGGCCAGCGCCCCTTGGTCCAGTAGCAGTGCGGAGCAATCAGGGCGAGTTCGTCGCGTGCCTGCTGCAGTGCGTGGGGGGAGGCGGGGTCTATGGCCATCATCACGCGGTCCATCAGGCGACCCATGGAGCGGATGCCGACGCCGTGCATGAGGCGACTTCGGGTGGGCGGCAGGCCCCAGGCGTCAGGGAAGGTGTCACGTACCGCAGTCCAGTAGGTGATGAGGATCTGGCGGATGGTAGCGGTGTCCACGGTGTTATTGGAAAGGTTTTTATAGGGGAAGAAGGCTCCCGACGGGGAGTTGAGGGCCTCCTGAATAGCCGTGGTGAGACTGTTGTCGGTGACGACAGCGTCCGCTCTTTGCTCGGCGGTGGTGGAGGGACGGCGCACCAGTCCGCAAAACGGTGAGTCTTTGTCGTGGTTAAGGGCTTCGACCAGGACGGCGGGGAGTTTGCGGGCGGAGAGTTTGGTGGGCAAAGCGGTGCCGACCTCGGGGAGGAGTTCGGTGACCAGGTTGGTCGGCAGGGGCGAGACCGTGTTCACTCGCAGGAACTGGTCCCGCTGGGTTTCGAGATCTTCGGCAACGAAGCCGGCGATAGTGACGGCCAGGCGGGTGTTGCGGGTGCGGGTCAGAGCGAGGCTGCGCTGCTGGCCGTCGACAATCCAGGCAGGCCGGGGAGCGTCGGGAGAATCAGGCAGTGTGATCTCCAACGTGCCGGAAGTGCACAGGCCGTCACTGCTGCTGGGGCCGGGGCTCGATTTGAAGCGCACACTGGCGGGCAGGGCCATGATCAGGCCGTTGGGGAAGAGAACCTCGTCGCTGTCGAGGTATTCCAAGATCTGCCGTACGTGCTGCTTCTTCTCGGGGCGCTGGTAGCCGATAAGCTTACCGGCCTCGTCACGGGAGATCCGGGCGACATCGGCGACCTGATGGACCTCTTCTGCCGCCAACGTGAACACGTACAGCGGGATCGTAGGATGCTGCTCGATCCGCAGGGCTCGGCGTTTCAGCACGGTGGGAGTCATCAGCGGCCAATCGTTGATTCGTACAGGCCTGCGAAGCGCTTTTGTTCGCAGGCCATCCCCTTGTCTCGAAACAGGCGCAGCAGGCGGGTGCGGGAGGCGTCGGGATAGGTACTCTTCGCCTTTTCGATGAAGGCGATGACGGTCTCGTCCGCAACCGGTGTGCGGTCGTAGCGCTCGGGCCGGGCAGTCTGCGCGGCCCAGTCGTCCCAGCGCAACTGGGCGGCGGGGTCGGTGAGACGTCCGGGTGTGCAGTGCTCGAGCCAGGAAGCAGCCATGCGCACGTTGAGGCTGGTCAGGGTGCCGCCCAGGGCGTGGCGCAGGCCAGCGTTGGCGGGCACGCGCCGTATGCCCTCGATGTCGGTGGCGCCACCGATCAGGACGACGTCGGCGGCGGTATCAGCGAGGGCCAGCAGGTCGTGGTGCATGGCCTGGGCATAGGGCGCCGACAGCACGACGAGTGCGCGTCCTGCGGTGCCGGCGAGCTGGGGCAGGTTGTGGGTGTCGTCCAAGCGTTGCAGAAGATCCCACCACTGGGAGGTCTGGGCGCTGGAGGAAGCCACGGAATCTGCGTGCCGGGGCAGGAAAGTCGCGGCGTAGGCGGGGGCGGGGCTGGAGACTGGACGCAGGCCCAGGCCGGCTGAGGCTGCATACAGGCGGGGAGTAAAGCCTGCCTGGGATGCAGCGTGGGTGAGCGCGAGGGCACGTTTCCACTGGTCTCCCCGGTACAGGTCCTCCAGCGTCGTGTGCGGGCTCGATGTGGTGCGCAGACGGTGTGCCCACTCCTCGGCCCGTTGGGGCAGGTCGGCGGCGGTCAGAGTGCGGGCCTGCAGGTCTGCTGCGGGAGGAGACGCCTTCCGGTCCGTGCACGTGACCACGATGGGCAACTCGTTCACTGCGGCTCGACCCCTGGGTATCGGTAACTCGTTTGCTGTTGTGGTTACTGTAGCCGCTAGTTAAGGCGGTAGGCTGCCTCTGCCTCGGGTGAGGCAACTGGACTTCAGATAAGGGAGTGACAGCATGGACCGTCCCGCGATCGTGTTGCTGAGCGGCGGCCTGGACTCGACCACGGTGCTGGCCATTGCCAAGGACCAGGGGTTCGCTCCCTATGCGCTCAGCTTCCGCTACGGCCAGCGTCACAGCATTGAGTTGGAGGCCGCCAAGCGTGTGGCCGAGGCTCAGGGGGTGGCCCGGCACGTCATCGCCGACATCGATCTGCGGGTCTTCGGTGGCTCTGCTCTGACCGCCGACATCGAGGTTCCCAAGCACGAGTCGTTGGATGACGTCGAGGAGGACGGAGTGCCGATCACCTACGTGCCGGCCCGCAACACGATCTTCCTGTCGTTCGCACTGGCTTTCGCCGAGACCGTCGGTGCCAGCGACATCTTTACCGGAGTCACCGCCGTGGACTACAGCGGCTACCCCGACTGCCGCCCCGAGTACATGGACGCCTTTGCCACCATGGCGAACCTGGCGACCCGGGCGGGCGTGGAGGGCACCTCCCGGATGACGCTGCATTCCCCCCTGATCGCCCTGTCGAAGGCCGACATCGTGCGCGAGGGCCTCCGCCTGGGCGTGGACTACTCCCTCACCTCCTCCTGCTACGACCCCGATGACCAGGGCCAGGCATGTGGCAAGTGCGACACGTGCCTGCTGCGCCTGAAGGGCTTCGCTGAAGCCGGCGTCACCGACCCTGTCCGGTACCAGAGCGCCTGAACATGACCTATCTGATCAAAGAGATCTTCTACACCCTGCAGGGAGAAGGCAGCCACGCAGGGCGCCCGGCGGTCTTCTGCCGCTTTTCCCGCTGCAACCTGTGGACCGGCCGGGAGGTAGACCGCTCCCGCGCCATCTGCCAGTTCTGCGACACCGACTTCGTCGGCACCGACGGAGAAGGAGGTGGCCGGTTCCGCACTGCGGAAAATCTCACCGATGCCGTCGAGGCCGCTTGGCCCAGCACCGACCGTGCCCACCGGTTCGTGGTGTGTACCGGCGGCGAACCCCTGCTGCAGTTGGACGAGGGTGCCATCGCCGCCCTGCACGGCCGTGGCTTCGAAGTAGCAGTGGAAACCAATGGCACCCGACTGGCCCCCCACGGCATCGACTGGCTGTGCGTCAGCCCCAAGATCGGCTCTGACCTGGTCCTGACCAGCGGGGATGAACTGAAACTGGTCTACCCCCAGGCTGGCGGCGACCCGGCTCAGTTCGAGGGGCTCGACTTCCAGCACTTCCGACTGCAACCGCTGGATGACGCCCATCGTGAGGACCACACCCGCGCCGCTGTCGAGTACTGCATGAAGAACCCGCGCTGGACACTCTCTCTCCAAACGCACAAGTATCTGGGAATTCAGTAATGGAAATCTTTCGCGAGTTCACCTTCGAAGCAGCCCACCGTCTGCCGCGCGTGCCCGAGGGCCACAAGTGCGCCCGCCTCCACGGCCACTCCTACAAGGTCACCGTGCACGTGGAGGCACCCGTCGATCCGGAGGCTGGCTGGGTGATGGACTTCGGCGACATCAAGCAGGCTTTTAAGCCGATTGATGCACAACTCGACCACTACTACCTGAACGACATCGATGGTCTGGAAAACCCCACCAGCGAGAACCTGGCCCGCTGGATTTGGGACCGGTTGACCGCAGAACTCCCTGCTCTGTCGGCAATCACCGTGCGCGAGACCTGCACCTCCGGTTGCACCTACCGAGGTGAGTAGCAGGATGCACGACATCCAAAACGAGGTCGACCACCGCGGCGTAGCCATCGACGAAGTAGGGATCAGTGGCCTGCGTTATCCCGTCACGTTCGATGACGGCCATACGCGCCAACACGGTATCGCCGACATCAGCGTCACCGTCGGCCTGCAGGCCGACCGGCGCGGCACCCACATGAGCCGCATGATCGCCCTAGTGCACGAGGAGGTGGCCACCCTCGCCCCGCACGAATTGCCCATCGCCCTCAAACGAGGGCTCACTCTGCTCGAAGCCCCCACCTTGGCCATCGCACTGTCCCTGCCCGTCGCCACGGCCGTGACCGCACCCGCAAGCCAGCGGCAGTCGTGGCAAACCCACGACGTCACCATCACCGGCCGCATCACCGCCGACACTTGCACCGTCGCGACCACAGTGACCACCGACGTCACCAGTCTGTGCCCGTGCTCGAAGGCCATCTCCGACTACGGGGCCCACAACCAACGCAGCGAAGTCACCCTCACGGTCACTGGGACCGCCGACGCGCCCTACCCCTTGGCGATCCACGAAATCGTCGATCTGCTGCGCAGCGCCGGTTCTGCCCCCGTCCTGCCTCTCATCAAGCGGCCCGACGAACGCGTAGTCACTATGCAGGCTTACGACCATCCCGTTTTTGTCGAAGACATCATCCGCGACGTAAGCCTCGCATGCCGCGAAAAGAGTCTAAAGCATGCGATCCGGGCGAAGAATCTGGAAAGTATTCATAGCCACGACGCCATTGCCAGCCTGAGTTTCATTGGCTGAACCCACGCACGTGCCCCGCAACCCGTACAGCGGGCCACCACCCGCGACGCTGTCCGCCGTGCCCGCCATCGAGTGACCTGCTCGACTCCCTCAGCGCGGTATCGCCGACTGCCCCGTGCGGCTTGCACACTCCCGGAACCAGGCACTTACCCCAGCCCCACAGCACTGATCGACGTCTTAAAAGTGTCAGTGCCGTGCGCTGTACTGTCTGCACGTTCGTCCCACCGCCCGTTCGCCGCTGGAGCCGAGCGCAGCACCCCGCCACCGAGACAGAAAGTAGATCGTGAAGGCTCCCGCTCCTGCTGGTATCGCCACGCTCATCGCCTACATCGCCACTATCCCGGCCGCCAACTTGGCCGTCGCCCATTTCGGTGCAGTACCCGTCGGCCTCGGTTACGTGGCGCCTGCCGGCGTCTACCTCGTCGGCCTGGCGCTTGTCCTGCGCGACCTTGCAAGGGAGGCGGTCGGCCGAGGCGCCATTCTCGCCGCCATAGCCATCGGCACGGTCCTCTCCTACTTTCTCGCTGACCCCAGCCTCGCCACTGCATCAGCGGTCGCCTTCGCCGTCGCTGAAACCATGGACTTCGTCGTCTACGAACCCCTGCGCAAGCGAGGACTATTGGTCGCGATACTGGCCTCGAACGCCGTCGGACTTCTCGCTGACAGCCTCTTGTTCCTCCGCCTTGCCTTCGACTCCTTCAGTTACCTGCCTGGACAAATCCTCGGCAAAGCGTGGATGACCTTCGCAGCCGTCGTAATCCTGGCGCTCCTGCGCCGCCGTCACCGCGTTATCGCCTGAACGTCCCAATCTGTCACCTACGCATGGCAGGAAACCTCACCGCAATCGCCTTCGCTCAGACCTTGCGGGAGAAGGGTGCTCCCGGCGTTTGCGTCGTCACGGAGGCCCTGCAGTCGTAGGTGAGGGGCAACAACTTCGACGGAAGTGCGGCGAGTTGACCTACTTCTCGGTAACTCGCTACCGTCTCAGTAGCATTGAGGGGCCCCACTCCGGCTTACCGGAGTGGGGCCCCTTTTTTGTCCTCTTCTGCACAAGCAGGCGGTGTGGGCAGGGGCGTCACCGTCATCAGGTTCCTAGGCCGCGAGAGCGGCGACGCCCCACCACGAAGGGGTTACCCATGAACCACCAGCATGACACGTCCGTCAACGCGAGCCAGAGCAGTCAGGCCGGTCTCCAGGCCCAGGCTCGCCAGGCTGTTACTCCCCGGCACGTTCGCGTGTCCGTCGGCAAGCATTTCGACCTGACCGTCTCTCTGTCGGTGTCGCCAACCTTCCTCATGCTCCTGGCTGCGGCCGTCGGTGTCGCGGGCGGGAACTGCTGGTTCCTGCTCTGAGAGGAACCGCGGTTGAGCGCACGGCCTGGCGCAGCTAGCAGCACCAGACCATGGACCGTCCGTGGACAGCGTGAGCTCCACACACTGGTTTTGTCCGTGTGAACAGCGTCTTTACCGAAGCCTCAAGGGCCCTCCGGAGCCGTGTGCGCAGGTTTGAATCCTGCCGGGGGCACCTTGTAGTAGGTGCCCAAAGACTCCGTCCTCAGCGAGTTCGCTGAGGACGGAGTCTTTGCGTAGGTGCAGGCGAGTGCGGCCCGGAGCAGCCGTCTGCCAGTGATCACGTAATGACGACGTAATGATCTCGATGGGTATCACTGCAGGTCAACGATTGTCCCGGCGGGCGGTGGCTTGCACCGAGGTGGGCCCGCTGACACAAGATCGCCCTGTGTGTATCTGGACTCGGCGCCAACTCTGGTTCGGAGGGTTGCTCTGATCACGAGTTCCAGATCGGATCGTCCGGAGCAGGCCGCCCAGAGAAGCGCTGGAGAGGATCTCCGGTAAGTGAAAGCTGGCGGCGCGCTGTGGTGATGACGTTGTTCTGCGCTGCTACCACGTACGAACGCAGATCGAGCCAGCTCTCCTCGGGGGTCAAGCCACGCTTGACCATGGTGTGGAGCCGCCAGATCTGCTCATCGAGGGCGTGAACAGCTTCCGCAATGTCCTTACCAGCAACGAGGTTCACCATGCTCAAAGCCTCGTTCCACGGTCGCCAGTCGATAGTGGTGGCGCGTACGACACCCTGCGGCATGGAGGCAGGTCGACTGCTTTCCATCTCGCTGAGGCTTACGAGGACACTTGATGATTCGCGGAGCGCGCGTGCGCACGTTGCCGCCACCTGGTCACGAATCCAGTGTCTGTCTTGTGCCCTTCTACTCACCACACTCCCCGCGAAGACGCCGATCAGAGTGGTGGCAACCGCTCCAACAGATGCGGCAAGCGAACTCCACAGCGCGGACATGCCAGCCATTTTGACGGAACACGGCACAGACACACAGACGTTTCAACAGAGCGTTAGAGACCGGTGACAGGAGCCCACTTCCTCGAGCACCTGTGGTGCGCAGAGCGTCGGGCGCTGAGCAGTAAGACTGCTTCGACAACGAGGGTTGCAGACGAAAGCCCCGGATTCTCCGGGGCTCACATGCGACGGTCGCTCGAACCGCTTCACTGCTCCATTACGTCCTCCTCCTCGAGCCCGTGCATGATCCGGTCGTTCATCCCCTGCTCCTGGCCGTCGATGCACTTGGCGTAGATCTTCAGCAGAACATCCACCGAGTGGCCCGCGCGAGCGGCGGTCTCCAGGGCGGGCACGCCGGAGTTGAGCCGCTGGGAGTCGCCCACGTGGCGGAGGTCGTACGGCCAGCAGGCCAGGACCGGGGCCACCTGATCGGGAACGAGCTCCAGCTCCCGAACCTGCTTCCACGCCCGTGAGTACGACGAGGCCGCGATCACGTTGCCCCGCTCGCTGGAGAACAGCCGGCCGTCCGAACTCCTTCAGATGCTCACGCAGCAGCCGGACCAACGGAGGCGGAATCGGCACGATGCGCACCTCACCATGAGCCCGCTGCTTCAGGCCACGCCGGTCGTGCGCCTCCCCGAAGTCCGTCCACGCCTTACCGGCCGTGGGACGAGTCTCCGCCAGGAGATACGGCCCCAGCCCTGTGCCGGAACGTGCAGTCGGAGCGGCGAAGGCCGAGCGCTTCCCCTGGCCCCATGGCCGCGTAGTACAGCACCCGAAGAACGCCCGCAGCCGTCGGCCGCTCGCCCGGTCGTAGCCACCCACGTACGTGAGCGCAGTCAGCCACTCCCGTGCCTGCCGAGGATCCACGACCACCCGGCTGTCGACTTCCTGCACCGCCCTCTTGCCGCGCTTGCGCCGGACCCGGCTCAGCGGGTTGGATCGCAGATGTTCCAGCTCCACCGCGTATTCGAGGGCGTTGAAGATCACCGCGCGCCGACTCAGCGTGTCGACCACCTCATGCGCACGAGCGACCTCCTGCAGCTCCGCCACGGACAGAGACGCCCTTTCGATCCAGCGCACTGCCGCCGCGATCTCCTCCGGCCGTTCCCGCTCCCGGCGGGGAACCGGCAGGACGTACGAACGCAGCGCCCGCCGCAACACCTCGGAAGCGGGCCGTCCTCGCCCCGGTTTGACCAGGACGGAGACGACCGTCGCCAACGCGCCCTTCATGCTGTCCCGCTGCTTGGCCGATGCCTCAGCTCACCAGGCATCCACGTACTTCACCACCAGGTCCAGGGACGACAAAGCAGCTGGCCGCCGCGCAGCGAGTCGGGCAGGCCGGTCACGGTGTCGAACGGCTCGCCCTTGTCCGCCGCGCGCAGGAGCTTGGCCCGGAAACGGTGGGCCAGTGCCTTGGTCTTGTGCGACTCGTGGAACGGCTGACCGTCCACGGCCCAGCGAGCGAGGTGGGTCGGCTTCTTCGCCGAGCGGTTGACGCTGAGCTTCCAGACGACGACCTTGTACGACTTCACGACGCCACCCCCTCCCGCCCGCTCCTCCAACCACTCGTTGAGCACGTCCCGCCGGACCCTCAGCTCCCCGTTCGGGCTTCGACTCGCTCGACCCGCTCGAAGCGCTGCGTGCGCTGATCAACGACATGAAGGACAGTAAGGCCGACCATCTGTTGTAGGCCCGCCGTACGAGAACTGGGAGGCGCCCAGTGGGCGCCTCCCAGTTGCAGTCGGCGGCGAGGAAAGCGAGAGAACTTGTATCAGAGAAGAGTTGAGAAGGAAGCCCTTTCATGGCCTCGCCGTGGGTAACGCTAGCACTCAGGCCGGGATCAGGTCGCGCAGGTTTTCGAGGGTGATGATGCGGGAGTCCGGGTGCAGGCCCTCGGGGCGTTCGAGGCCGATGTACGTGACGGGCTCGTCCGGGGGGAGCGTGCCGTCCCACGCGTGCACGGTGGTCGTGTCGTCGGGCAGGAGGTCGATCAGGTGGCGCACCGTCAGCTGGTCGCGTTCCACGAGGGCGCGGACCACCTTGGAGACGGAGAGCTGGTTCTCCTCGACGCGGTTGGCCGACGAGATGCCCTTCAGGTACAGGTGCAGCCACTTCGCGCGCCACCGGCCGTCGTCGCCGCGCTGGAACGCCAGCGGCAGTGCGACCCGGCCCGTTCCGCGCAGGTCCGACTTCATCCGTACCGTGCGCGGTTCGAAGGGCCGGCCCTTCTGCTCGCCGTCGCGCAGCATGAAGCCGAAGAACGACTCCTCGACCTCCTCGAAGCCCTCGCCGGCGTAGATGTCGACCTGCGGGACGATGAAGGTGCTGCGTACCCGGCCGAGGGACAGGTTGATGAACTCCGAGGCGCCGTCGGGTGCTTCGGTGATGTCGCCCGAGTGCTCGCCGCCCACGGTCTTGAGGGACGTGTAGGAGAGCCAGGTGTCGGTGCTGTAGTCGGCGTCCAGGAGCAGGGCCGAGAGGTCGTAGTCGGTACGCGTCTTCGTCTGTTTCCAGTACACGAAGAAGCGCAGCTGGTCGCCGTCGACCGGGGAGGTCGATCCGCGCGGCAGTACGCCGAGTCCGGCCGCGGTGGCCCGGCCGCTGAGGGGGAGGGCGACGTCGAGGATCTCCGGGTCGAGGAGGAGGCGGCCGGGGGTCGGGAGCCGACGGCGTATCTCGGTGTCCAGGGCGGTGATCAGACGGTCGCGGTCGGCGTCCGGCAGCGGTGCCCGGAAGTCGGGGGCCACCCAGGCGCGGCCCCGGCGGTTGACGAAGATCCGGGGTTCGTCGGTCTCCCGTGCCCGGTTGTGGAAGTGCTCGCGCACCGACAGTACGACCCGGCCGGAGACCTGGGGGGCGGCCTCCACCGCGGCGGCCACCACCGCGTCCCGTTCCTTCTGGTCGGCGGCGATGCGCAGCAGGAGGTCCAGGGTGCGGAAGAGCTTGCCGGGGGCGGACTTCAGCAGCTTCACCGCGCCGAGGACGTCGAACTCGTCGAGGAGCTTCTCGAGCCGGCTGTCGAAGGACCGTGCCCGCTTCTCGCCGCGTGCGACCGCGAACACGTCGGCGGCGTGCGGCCAGCGCGGGTACTCGTGCGGGTGGAGGCGCTCGCCGAGCCGCTTGAAGGGCTCCCGGTGCGTGTGCACGTCGGCGAGCTTCGCGGGGTTCGCCGCGACGACGGCGTCGAGGCCCGCGAGCAGTGCCCTGCGCAGCGGGCGCGGCAGCGTCCGGAACCGGGTCGGTTCCTGGAGGGTCACGTCGCCGCCCGACAGTGCGCAGGCCAGCCGCAGTACATCGGTGACGGTGTCGAGGAGGAGGTCCGCGCCGACGCCGAGCCGCGCCTCGTTGACGACCGCCCGATTCTCCCGGACCGGGATCGCCTCCGGCTGCGGGCCGAGGGCGCACCGCGCGGCGAGGGTCTTGAGGTCGGTCAGGTCGTCCTCGCCCAGCGGGGTCGTGCTGCCGGCCAGGGCCAGGTAGAGGTCGGTGAGTTCGTCGTCCAGGTCGCGGCCGAGGTGCAGGACGGTGATCCGGTCGCCCGCCGAGGCGATCAGTTCGTCCTGTGCGGCGAGCATCTCCTCGTAGGTGTGCTGGTAGCGGCCGTAGGTGGGGAGGCTGAGCAGGTTCAGTGTGCCCCGCTCCAGCTGCTCCAGCTGGGTCAGCTGCTTCAGCTGCTTCAGCTGCTTCAGCTGCTTCAGCGTGTTCTCGCGCGACTTCTCGTCGCCGAGTGCCTTCGCCACGCACTCGGCCCAGAACTCCTCGGTGTCCGGCACGTTGGCCGGGAAGTCGATGAAGTACGCGTTGTGGCGAACGTGGTCGCCCACCATCTCGCCCACCGTGCGCAGCGTCCGCCGGGCGGTGTGCACGACGGCGGCCTCGGACAGCCGCGACAGCCGGTCCAGCAGCTCCGCCGAGAGCTTGAAGCCCACGGACGCCAGCGCCGCGTCGAACTGCCGTGCGGCGACGGCTCCTTCCCCAACGGCCCCTCCCCCAACGGTCCCTTCCCCAGCAGCCCTCTCCCCCACTGCCCTCTCGCCAACGGTCCCTTCTCCGGCGGAGCCAGTCGGAGTCACGAGGCGGTGGGTGTGCCGGAGGAGCAGCGATTCGAGATGGTGTGCCATTCGGGGATGGTCGCAGAGGTGTACGGGTCGGCGCACGGGTGTTTTCCGTGCGTGCTCCGACGCTGTGGCCGACCTTGTGGCACGGTCAGATCCGGTTTCCTGGGTGCCGAGCGTTCCAATAACTGACGACTGATATGCGCTGGTCCTCAAGACTCACGACCTCGCCGGGGAGCGCAGGGGCGAAGATGTCGACCGTTTCGGACTCTTCGTTCTGGGCGTCCGAGGGCAGTACGTACGCCAGCCGGCCGTCAGTGAACTGCCGCAACTGTCCGGAAGGGTGGACGTTGGGACGGGCACCCTGGCAGCAGAGCAGACGGCCCTCGCGTTCCAGTTGCCTCCGGAGCTGGGCGAGGCAGTCGAAATGGTCCGCCCCTCTGATGACGGTCCGGGAGCCATCATCGAGAAGCTCAATCAGACAGGCAGAGGGGGTGCTGATCCGGACGATGACGTCTCGCATGCCGCCGTCCGCGCCAACAGTCTGCAGGGACACCGTCTCGGCCCATTCCAGTGGAGAACTACTGCTACTGGGCTTCTCAGGCATTGGTGTGCCTCCGTGAGAGGGGAGGACGGCTTCCGCGATCTCGCGTACTCGGTCGTGGGTGATGCCGGTGCGTTGTTCGACGGCCAGGGGGTGGTCGGTGGGTTCCAGCTCGATGGACGGAAGCCGGCCGACTGGGCGAGTGTGGGCGTTCGTCTTCAGGTTGAGCGTGCTGGGCGAGTACGGAGCCAGCTCGGTGCTCAGCCAGCCGAAGTACGGTTTCCCGGTTTCACGGCCGGGGGTGGTCCACGTCTCCAGGGCACGAGCGAAGTTTTCCCGGCTCAGAGAGACCCAGACGCCCCAGGCGAAGGGGTCCTCACTGTCGAGCACCGGTATCTCTATCAAGCCCTTGATGAAGTAGTGCTGCCCCTTGATGACGCACTGGTCGGAGGAGAGCATGCTGTCCGGATCGTCCGCGAAGCTCTGGTCCCAGAAGTCTGGTGCCATGGTGGAGTAGCTCATCGGGAGCCGCGAGTGGTGCTGCCCGCAGCCTGAGCATGTGAAGCCGGGATCGTTGGTCATGGCTGGGACCTTAACCAGCCGTCGCCAACGGCAAGTCCGCCGGTCGCGACCGCGGTTCGTGTCGCCTGATGCGCCGCGTTCGAGCGGCGCTTCCGGTCATCGCAATCCGGGGCGTTCGGTCAGTGTGCCGTCCGGGTCGAGGGCGTAGAAGCGGGGCGTCGGCATGGTCTCGGCAGCTCCGTGCGGTGTGACTTCCTGGTTGGTGGGGGCGAGGGCATCCGGGGTTCGCACCAGGAATCCGTGCAGCTCGATGGCGTCCGTGGCGACGTCGTCCGGTGCGGGGAGGCCCTCCATGACGAAGCCGCAGAGTGCGCGTAGCGCATCCTCGCCCAAATCCAGGGGGTGGAACGGCAGAGGGTACGGCGTCTCCTCCTCGTCGGGCCAGGGCATGACGTCGGCCGGGCGGTCGCCGGACCAGTAGGGGAGCTCGAAGGGGAGCGGTTGGCCGATGTTCTCCATGACGCCGCTGTCCGGGGACAGGCTCAGGGAGCGGACGAGACGTCCGTCCTCCCATACGGCGAACGCGAGCCAGTCGACGACGCTGTGCATGGCGTGCAGGACGAGCCGTCGGCCGGCGCTCGCGGCCACGAGGTGCTCCGGGAGCCGGGACGGAAGGTCGATCATCAGCCGCTGATCGCCGATGACCTCGACGCCCGGCCAGCTCGCGGCGCAGACCCTGCCCTCCGGGGGGTACACGCCGTCCGGAAGGCTCGTACCCTCGCGCTCCTCGATCTCCCACCCCGGGTACAGCTGCCGCATCATCGCGGCCGTCCGGCCGTGGTCCGCCGCGCCGGCTCGCCTCAACCGTTCAGGTGCCTCACCGTCGGCGTACAGCAGCAGTCCCGTCTTGGCTCCCATGCTCTCCCCCTGCCTCCGCGTATTGCCTTGATGGCGCACGCACCATAGCCGCCCGCACTGACAACCACCCCGGTTTGCTTCGCCCACAGCTGGTTCGGCGCCCCCTGGACACCTGGCTGAACGCTCGTTTAGGATGCTGTACATGCGTTCAGTCGCCGCTGCTGAGGATCGGACCGCTCGGGCTGTCATTCGGGACGAAGCCCTGCGGTTGTTCGGCGAGCGTGGGGCCGATGTGGTCACCGTGCGGCAGATCGCCGAGGCCGCGGGGGTGTCGCCGGGGCTCGTTCTGCATCATTTCGGGTCCAAGGACGGGTTGCGGCAGGAGGTCGACCAGTACGTTCTTGAGGTGTTCGAGGGGATGTTGGGGGAGCTGGCCGGGGAGGGCGGGGCCGAGCTGGTCGATCCCGCCGCCTCCTCGGGGCTGCTGAGCGAGGTGTTCGGGCGGTATCTGCCCGACGGGTCGCCGCTGCCCGGTTATCTGCGCCGGCTGCTGCTCGGTGACTCCGAGGCCGGGCGGAAGCTCTTCCAGCGGTTGTTCCAGCTCAGCCGGGAGGCGCTGGACGGGCTCGTGGCCGCCGGGGTCGCCGTGCCCGGGCGGGACGCGGACGTGCGGGCCGCCTTTCTGCTCGCCAATGACCTCGCCGTCTTCCTGCTGCGCGACCGGCTCGCCGACGTCCTCGGCAGCGATCCGTTGTCCGCCGACGGCATGGCGCGTTGGGGGGCCGAGATGCTCGGCGTGTACGCGGGTGGGCTCGGCGCGTCGCCCCCGGAGGGTCCCGCCGAACAGTCCTAGGAGGTCTCGTATGTCCGACGGAACCGCGTCCGCGCCCGTGCTGCGCGCCCGTGACGTGCACAAGTCCTACGGGAAGCGGTCCGTGCTGCGCGGTGCCGAGCTGACCGTCGCGCCGGGGCAGCTCGTCGGCGTCGTCGGGGAGAACGGGGCCGGGAAATCCACCCTGTTGAAGATTCTCGCGGGGACCCTCTCCCCCGATCGTGGAGAGGTCTCCTTGACCGGTGCGCTCGGGTACTGCCCGCAGGAGCCCGTGCTCAATGCCGCGCTCACCGTCGAGCAGCATCTGCGGTACTTCGCCGCCGCCCATCGGTTGCCCGACCTGCGCAGGGGGCAGGAACTCCTGCGGCTCCTCGGGTACGAGCGGTATGCCGGGACCGTCGCCGGTGAGCTGTCCGGCGGTACCCGGCAGAAGCTCAATCTGACGCTCGCGCTGCTCCACGATCCCGATCTGCTGCTCCTCGACGAGCCCTATCAAGGGTTCGACTGGGAGACCTATCTGCGGTTCTGGGATCTCGTCGACGAGTTGCGCGGCGCTCACAAGGCCGTCGTCGTCATCACCCATCTCGTGTTCGAGCAGGACCGGTTCGATGTACTGGCCGATCTCGCGGACGGGCGGCTCGCGCCCCGGGGCGGGGCCTCCGTGGGGAAGGAGCGGCACGCGCATGCCTAGTGCGAACGGAGTCCGGCCCGCCCACGGGCAGTTCCCCACCGCGCTGCGGTTCTCCATCCGCGACCAGACCCGCAACCGGCTCGCCGGGCTGCTGCTCCTGCTGTTCGTGCCCGCCTGGTACCTGCTCATGGACGCCCTCGCCTCCGGCGAGACGCTGGACTTCAAGCTGTACTCCACCGGGGAGGTCCTGCACGTCGAGGGCGGCCGTCTCACCCTCATCACGGCGGGGCTCAACTCCCTCACGATGATCGCCGGGTTCGTCGTCTTCGACGCCGTCCGCAAGGCGCTCGCCTTCGACCGGCGGCTGGTGTTCGCCGGGTTCCGGCAGGCCACGCTCATCGGCGCCAAGACCCTCGCCGTCGCGGTGGTCGCCCTGTCGATCGCCCTCTACACCGCCGTCGCCATCCTGTTCTTCTGGCGTCCCTCGCCGGGCGGCTGGTGTGCCGTGCTCGCCGGGTTCACCGTCATCGCCCTCACCTACGGGGCCCTCGGGTTGCTCCTCGGTGTGCTCGTCAAGCGTGATCTGGAGGGGTTCTTCCTCATCATCATGGGTGCCCTGATGGACACCTTCCTTCAGAACCCGCTCGGCAATCCGCTCGCCAACAAGCCCGTCCTGCGGTGGTTCCCGTCCTTCGGTCCCATGCAGTTCGCGGCCGGCGGTGCCTTCGGGGACAGCGCCCTGTGGGGCCACCTCGGACTGGGGCTCGTCTGGGCCGCCTCGTTCACCGCGGTCGGGCTGGTGATCTTCCGGGTCCGGACGCGTCGGCGGGGCCGTCCGCACACCGGCTCCCGCGCCTCCGGCACCGCCGCCTCCCCCACCACCGTCACGGCCGAAAGGTGACCATGTCCCACGAAGCCCCCTCCCGTCGGCCCCAGCCCCCCACCGGATGGCGTCGGGTGGCGTTCCGCCTGCCCATCCGGCTGTACCGTGCGGGGCTCGGGCCGCTGCTCGGCAAGCGGTTCCTGCTGCTGCACCACACCGGGCGCAAGTCCGGGCTCGCCCGTCAGGTGGTGCTCGAAGTCGTGTCGTACGACAAGGAGAGGGACACCTGGACCGTCGCCTCCGGGTTCGGGCCGACGTCCGACTGGTACCAGAACGTGCGGCTACGGCCGGACGTCGCCCTCCAGTTCGGCCGGCGGCGGGTCGCCGTCACCGCGCACTTCCTCTCCGCCGCCGAGGGCGGTGACGTCATGGTCGACTACGCCCGCCGGCATCCGCGGGCCGCCCGCCGGCTGGCGCAGCTCATGGGGTTCCCCACGGACGGCAGCGAGGCCGCCTACCGGAAGATCGGTGAGGCGACCCCGTTCGTGCGGCTCGTTTCCTGACCAGCCGGTCGCATACCGACCAGCCAATCGAATATCGAATCTCGAACCGTCGGCCGAATGCTGAACGGCTACCCGAAGAGTCCGCTGCGTCCGCGCACCATCTCCGTCAGCGTCTCCTGGATGGTGTCGCGGACCTCGTCCGACAGCTTGTGGACGAACATGGGGTCATCGAGCGTCTCGGCCGAGTAGTGGTCGGTGCGGATCGGTTCGCCGAAGCGGATCGTCCACTTCGTCGGCAGCGGGACCGCGCCCAGCGGACCCAGCAGCGGGAACGCGGGCGTGATCGGGAAGTACGGCAGGCCCAGACGCCGGGCCAGCGGGCGCGCGTCGGCGAGCATCGGGTAGATCTCCTCGGCCCCGACGACGGAGCAGGGCACCAGGGGGCTCCCGGTGCGCAGCGCCAGGGCCGCGAAGCCGCCGCGGCCGAAGGGGCGCAGCCGGTACCGCTCGGCGAACGGCTTGCCGAGCCCCTTGTAGCCCTCGGGCATGACGCCGACCAGCTCGCCGCGTTCCAGCAGCCGCAGCGCGCCGTCCATGCGGGCGGCGGTGTGGCCGGCCTTGCGGGCCAGTGTGCGCAGCACGGGCAGCGCGAAGACCAGGTCGGCGGCGAGCAGCCGGAGTGCGCGGTGGGCGGGGTGGTGGTCGCGCAGGGCGACCTGGAGCATCAGCGCGTCCAGCGGCAGGGTGCCGGAGTGGTTGGCGACGACGAGGGCGCCGCCCTCGGCGGGTACGTGCTCCAGGCCCTCGACGTCGACACGGAAGTACCGCTCGTAGAGCCGCCGCAGGGGCGGCAGCAGGACGTCGTCGGTGAGTTCGGGGTCGTAGCCGAAGTCGTCCACGCCCCGGTCGTCGTCGAGGCAGCGGTCGAGGACGTCGCGGCCCCGGGCCAGGGTGAGCATGGCCTGGGCGACCGTTTCCATGAGCAGGTCACGGGGGCTCGTCCGGTTCTGGTCCCGGTTCTGGTCCCGGTTCCGGTACTCGTCCCGGTCCCGGTCCTCTTCCCGGGGCCCGCCGCTTCCTTCGTGCCCGGTCGCCTCGGCCATGGGCCGCTCCCCTTCCGTTCGCGGTGCGTGGGTCGTGGGGTTCGGGACGGGAGGCTACGAGCGGGCCTCGGCCAGGTCGTCCGTCCGGGGCTTGGGCTTGGCGGTGCGCCGGGCGCGGGTGCCGGTCGTGGCCTTGCCGGGCGTGGCCTCGTCCGCAGGCCCGGCCGGGGTCTCCTCCTCGCCCGCCCGCGTCTCCGCGCGAGCCGCCACCTCCGCGCGAGCCGCCGCCTCCGCCTTCAGCCGGTCCCGCATGTGCAGATACTTCGCGTTCATCTCGTCGACCGCGATGAACTTGTTCACCCCGCGCTCGCTCACCTTGGGCTCCTGCCGGAGCATGATGCCCACGTCCTGCGGGTCCTGGACGAGCCGCTCCATGAGCAGCGAGGCCCGCAGCACCCACGGCCGCAGCGGCTTGAAGGGGACCATGGCCCGCAGCATCGGGTACTCGTACAGCCGCATGATGGCCAGGGTGTTCTCGTCGTCGATGGGCGTGAGCCAGGTGGTGATCTCCAGCAGGCCGGTCTTGACGTGGGTCAGCCCGGGCGCCTGGTAGATCAGGTTGAAGTGGGAGGTGTTCTCCGGGTTGCCCTCCTCGCACTGGTCGAAGGTGGAGCGGATGGTGGTGCCGTCGACCTCGACCTTGTGGTTGACGATCCTGTTGGCGGCCAGATAGCGGTCGCGGCCGTCCGTCCAGAGCTTGCGCGCGGTGCCGTACATGAACGTGTAGTCGATGTTGTTCGTCCAGTGGTCCCGGTGGACGAAGGTCACGTGGTAGAACTCGAGCAGGCTTTCGATGTAGCGGGTGTAGTGGAGGGGCCGGGTCCACGAGATCGTCTCGTAGGGCCGGGAGTTGTCCACGAGTTCGGTCGGCAGTTCGATCGCCGGGAGTTCCTCGCGGTCGTCCCCCCACCACAGCCAGACCAGGCCGTGCTGCT
The DNA here is from genome assembly GCF_000725625.1 of Streptomyces sp. NRRL F-6676. GTDB lineage: Bacteria > Actinomycetota > Actinomycetes > Streptomycetales > Streptomycetaceae > Streptomyces. The sequence continues at coordinate 53,640 of NZ_JOHS01000027.1, read as the reverse complement.
CGCGCACGGGGTAGGTCCGCAGCTTGAGCGAGGCGGGGATGCGGGCGCCGGCGCCGAGCGCGGGCACCACCTTGCAGGTGCCCTCGGCGTCGAAGCGGAAGCCGTGGTACGGGCACTCGACGGTGTTGCCCTTGAGGCGGCCGTCGCCGATGTTGGCGCCCTTGTGCGGGCAACGCGCCGTCTGGCAGACGAGGTTGCCGTCCAGATCGCGCCAGAGGACGAGTTCCTCGCCCATGCGGCGCACCCCGGTGGGTTTGTCGCGTGCGAGGTCGCCGGTCTGGAGGATCGGGTACCACTGGTTGGGGATCATCGGGCTGTTCTCCTCTCGTCACCGCGCCGGGTGGACCGGGCGCGGTGTACTGATGGGCGGACGGGCACCGTGCGCTCAGTCCTCCGCCGCCGCCTCGACGGCCTCGGCGGTCTCGACGACCCCGGCGGCCTCGGCGGTCTTGACGACCTCGACGGTCCCCCGGTCGCCGTCGACCACGACCGTGTCGCCCGTGTGGATGCGCTGCGTCGCGTCCTTGGTGTTGACGACCGACGGCACGTTGAACTCCCGCGACACGATCGAGCTGTGCGAGAGCATCGAGCCGATGTCGGTGACCACCCCGCCGGCGATGGCGAACAGCGGGGTCCAGGAGGCGTCGGTGTAGCGGGTGACCAGGATCTCTCCCGGCTGGAACTCGTCGGCCTGCCAGACCAGGTCCTCCACGATGCGGGCCCGGCCGACGATCCGGCCCGGGCTGGAGCCCAGCCCCTCCAGACGGGTCCCGCCCGCGGTGCCGGATCCGCTCCCCTCCGCCCGCGTCCCGCTCATCGCGCCGGACCCGCGCCGCGTCGGCCGGGTGGGGTCGTGCTCGCCGACGAACGTCAGGGGCGGCTCGGGCAGCCGGTTGTGGTAGTCGTGCAGGCGCCGCCGCGCGTCCAGCTCCGCGCGCGGGAACGCCTCCCGGGCCGGGCGCACACCGGCCAGATACGCGCGAACGTCCTCGAAGTCGAGGTACGCCACCTCGTCCGAGGAGTGCAGGACGCCCTCCTCGACGAGCCGCCGCCCGACCTCGTAGACCACGTTCCTGACCAGCCAGATCGACGTGACCATGGACATGCGGGTGGTCTCGCGCAGTTCGCTGCACAGCCGGTAGAGCGAGATGACCGTCTCCAGCGTGCGGCGTCGCGGCAGGGGCAGGGCGCGTACGGCCGCCCGGACGTCGCCCTCGGCCCTGGCCCGGCTGCGGCCCATGATGTCCTCGACGGTGAAGCCGTCGGCGGCGTAGCGGCGGATCATCTGGAAGAGGTACGAGGGGTCGTCGATCCAGCGCGGGTGGGTGAGTTCCATCTCCTGGCGGCTGCGGGTGCCGTTGGCGCGCAGGAAGGGTTCCATCTCGGCGTGCCAGAAGGCGCGGCCCTCGTCGTCGGCGCGCAGCCGGCCGGCGATCTCCTCCAGGGGCGACCCGTCGATGATCTCCATGACCCGGGGGCGGGCCTTCGCGGCCTGGGCGACCTTCCAGATCTCCTGGGCGGAGGCGACCGTCCGCAGGCTGGACATGTCCGTCTTGAGGCGGTTCTGGAGGTTGTCGCCCTCGGCGCCGAGCCACTTCCCGCACAGCTCGGTGAGGACGCCGTAGAAGCCGAAGGCGTTGATGTAGTACGGCATGTAGCCGACGTGGGCGTCGTGGAAGAAGCCGAGGTAGCGGGTGAGTTCGGCGTGCAGCTCGCGGCGGCTCATGCGGGTGGGGTCGAGGCGCCGGGCCCGGTCGAACTCGTAGAGCCGGGTGGCGACCATCTCCTCGGCGCGGTGCTTCATCGTCAGCATCTCGGTGGCGGTGGCGCGCACCCAGTGCAGGGTGGAGAGCAGGTCCTCCAGGCCGCCGGGGAAGGTGCCGAAGGGGTTCTCGTACGTGGAGAGGTCGGCCTCCTCGCTGACGAAGCGGCTGGTGAAGTGGCGCTGGTCGCGGGTGGGCAGGCACTGGCCCAGCAGATGGGCGGTGTAGGAGATGTTGAGGTAGACGTGGCCCTGGAGGTAGCCCATGTGGAGGTCGACGTCGCCGGTGTCGCGGACGCCGAGGGCGGCGGCGCAGTCGCGGTGCACGTGTTCCTGGTAGTAGCGGGCGAAGCTGAGGCCGAGCGGTGACATCAGGCCGACGAAGATCTCGCCGATGTCCATGCGGGACCAGAGCGTGCCCTGCTGTATCGCCTCCGGCTGGGGCGCGACGTACGGGCTGTGCCGTTCCTCGCGGGGGGTCTCCCGGGGGCGGGTGGTGATCGGCCGGGTCTGCAACAGGTACAGCGTGCCGTCCCGCAGGGCCCACTCGATGTCCTGCTCGGCGCCGTAGTGGGCGCGCACGTCGAGGGCCAGCCGGGCGAGCGCGGTGAGCTGGGCGCCGGTCAGGCAGGGGGCGTCGCGGTCGGCGGCGTCGACCTTGGTCATGCCGATGGTGCCGGGGGTCACGGAGGCGCACTTGGTGACCTTGTAGCGGACGCGCTCCTCGACCACCTCCAGGGTGCGGTCGTCGACGGCGAAGAAGTCGCTGGAGACCCGCCCGGAGACCAGCCCCTCCCCCAGTCCGCAGCACGCCTCCACCACCAGGCGGTGCGGGCGGCCGCCGACCGGGTCGACGGTGAACAGCACCCCGCTGACGTCGGCGTGCACCATCTCCTGCACGACCACGGCGATGGAGCCCGCCGCGCCGCCGTCCCGGTAGGCCGCCGCGCGGTCGGACCAGAGCGAGGCCCAGCAGGTCTTCACCGCGTCCAGCAGCGCCTGGTCGCCGAAGACGTCCAGGACGGTGTCGTGCTGTCCGGCGAACGAGCGGTCGGCGGCGTCCTCCCGGCAGGCGGACGAGCGGACGGCGACGCGCGGGCGGCCGAGGTCCGCGTAGGCGGCGAGGACGGTACGGGCGAGAGGCTCGGGCAGCTCCCGGGCGGTGATCAGCTCGCGGACGGTGCGGCTGTCGGCGCCGCGGGCCTCGGCGGCGCGGATCTCGGCGGCCAGGCCGGTCTCGCGGAGGAAGAGGTCGAACAGTGCGGTGGTGAGGCAGAAGGCGGGCGGGACCGGGAGGCCCGCCCCGGTCATCTCGTCCAGCCGGGTCGCCTTGCCCCCCGCCGTCTCGACGGTGGCGTGGCCCTGGCCCAGGGTGAGGACGAGGCCGGCGTGCGGGGCCCCGGAGGTGGCGCGGGCGTTCTCGGATCGGGTTTCCATGAGGGGTTCTCCTGGCTCTCCTGGCTCTCCTGGCCTGCTCAGACGCTCCGGACGGACGGGACGCCCCGGACGGACGAAAGGGATCCGGCGTCGGTGCCGGCCCCGGCACCGGCACCGGCACCGGCACCGGCACCGGCACCGACGCCGGATCCCGTACTGGTGCCGGTGAACGCGCGGAACGGCTGGCCCGGGACGATCCGCGTGGCCCGTACGCCGGTGAAGCCCGCCTCCTCCAGCTGCGCGGACAGTTCGTCCGCCCGGGGCAGCGGGCCGCCGAAGTCGGCGTAGGTGAACCAGAGGTTGAGGACGTCGAGTCCGGCATTGCCGCCGCCCCGGCAGGACGTGGTGAGCAGCAGCCGGCCGCCGGGGGCGAGCAGGGAGCGGGCCCGGCGCAGCGCCTCGACGCGCTCGTCCTCGGGGAAGTAGTAGATGTTGTTGTGCAGGGTGACCAGGTCGAACTGCGGTTGCAGGTCCAGCGTGCGCAGGTCGCCCTGCCGGGTCTCCACGCGGTCGGCGAGGCCCCAGGCGGCCATGTTGTCGGCGGCCCGCGCGGCGACGTCCTCCTGGAGGTCGACGGCGACGGCGGTGAGCCGGGGGTTGGCCTCGGCGGCGTACCGGACGTAGGCGCCGGTGCCGCAGCCGACCTCCAGGAGGCGGACGGGGCCCTGGCGGTCGAGGGTCCGGTCGAGGGCGGCCTCGACCATCGCGCGCAGCGCCAGGGACGAGCGGGCGATGACGGTGCCGTCCTGGTCGGCCAGCGAGAAGCGGCGGCCGGCGGAGAGCATGCGGGGGGCGTCGAGGAGGACCGGCACGTGGAAGCGGAGGATCTCCTCCAGGGTGGCGGCGACGGCGTCGTTCCCCGGCAGGGCGAGCAGCCTGGCGGCGGGGCTCCTGAGCCGGTAGCAGCCCTCGCTGGTGCCGAGTTCGCCGAGCCGGACGCCGGTGTCGAGCCAGGCCCGCAGCCGGGGGCGGTCGTCCTGGGGGACCTCCAGGTACTCGGCGAGGCTGTCGAGGTCGCAGGGGCGTACGGCGAGGCAGCCGAGGACGCCGGAGCCCGCGGCGGAGGCGAGGAAGGCCGCCCGGTAGAGCGGGTTGACCAGCGCGGTCGACAGGGTCAGCAGGACGGGGTTGCGCGGGTCGGTGGCGATCCGCGCCAGGGACAGCGCGTCCGTGAGGGGTGCCTCCACCCGGTGTTTGACGGTCCTGGCCAGGCTCAGCAGATCCATGGGGAATCCCTCTTCGGGGTGTCAGGGGTCCTGGGGGTGTCAGGGGTCCTGGGTGTGTCAGGGGTCCTGGGGGGCTCCGGCTCGGCGAGCCGGGCGAGTTCGTCCCGGATCGCGTGCAGGAGCGCCGGGCGGGCGGGGCCGTTGAGGAAGAAGTGGTCGCCCTGGAGGTGGTGGTGGAGGAGGGAGCCGGTGGTGTACGCGCGCCACGCCTCCACGGCGGGGCGCGGGGCGACGGGGTCGCGGTCGGCCGAGAACGCGGTCATGGGGCAGTCCAGCGGGGGCCGCGGCGTCCAGCGGTACTCCTCGCAGACGGTGAGGTCGGCGCGGAGCACCGGCAGCCGGCGGTCCAGGTAGGCGGCGGCGACGGCGGGGTCGTCGCCGAGGCCGCCGAGGTCGTGGACCAGCCGGCGCAGATCGGCGTCGGACAGCGTCCGGTCCGCGCGGTCGCCATAGAGGTGGGGTGCCGCGCTGCCGGACACGAACAGGTGGCGGGGCGTCTCGTGGCCTCGGGTGCGCAGCTCGCAGGCGACCTCGTAGGCCAGCAGTGCGCCCATGCTGTGGCCGAACAGGGCGTAGTCGTGAGTGAGTTGGCAGTCGGCGAGGGCGTCGGCGAGGTCGTGGACCAGGGGCCGCACGGCCGAGTACGGCGGTTCGCGCAGCCGGAGGCCCCGGCCGGGCAGGGCGACGGGGACGACGTGCGCGCCGCCGTCCAGCCCGGCCTCCCAGCCCCGGTAGACGGAGGCGGTGCCGCCCGCGTAGGGGAGGCAGATCAGGCGCGGGGACGCGGCGCGGGTCCCGTTCGCGGGGGTGAGGCCCGGGAACCAGGCGGCGGGTGGCCGCGGGGCCGTGGCGGGTCCCGGTGGTCGCTCGGTGATGGGCACGTCGATCCTCTCGTGAGCCGTCGCTGCGGGCGGGCCGTCGCTGTCAATGGGCCGTCGCCGTCGGCGGGCCGTCGCCGTCCATGGGCCGTCGGGGCGTCAGCGGGGCACGTACTTGCGGCCCTCGGGCGAGTTCAGCCAGGCCAGGGTGAGGTCCATGCCCTCCTGGAAGCCGACCTCGCTCTTGAAGCCGAAGTCGTCGCGGGCGCGGTCGATGGCATACGACTGGTCGCGGTCGAAGAGGTGGACGGCGTGCCGGGTGAGCACCGGGCGGGCCTTCACCCGCAGGGCGCCGTAGAGCTTCTCGGACGCCGTGGCCACCCCGCGCGCGAGCGGGGTCGGCAGGCTGAGGGCGGGCGGCTTGACGCCGAGGCCGTGGGCCAGCGCCTCGACGTACTCGCGCCAGGTCGTCAGGTCGGCGTCGCGCAGGTTGTACGTGCGCCCGGCCGCCGTCTCCGAGCCGCAGGCGGCGATCATGCCGTCGACGAGGTTGCCCACGTAGACGAGTCCGGCGGGGACGTCGCCCCGGCGGATGTAGACCATCTGCTTGCCCAGCAGCAGGGTCGCGATCTCGATGACGAAGTCCTTGCTGCGCGGCCCGTAGACGGAGACCGGCCGGACGACGGTCAGCGGCAGCCCGGTCCGCTCGGCCGTCTCGCGCACGGCGCGTTCGCCGAGCAGTTTGCTGCGGTTGTACGGCAGCCCGATGTCGCGCGGCGGCGCGGACTCGTCGCAGGGGGTGGCCGGGTAGCCGTAGACGTCGGTGGTGCTGACGTGCAGGAACCGTTCGACGGTGCCCGCGTGGTGCGCGGCCTCGGCGAGGCGGCGGCTGCCGTCGACGTTGACGCCCCGGAACTGCTCCCACGGGCCCCAGTCGGCCGACATGCCGGTGCAGTTGTAGACATGCCGTACGCCGGCCGTGGCGCGGCGCAGGCTGTCGGGGTCGGCGAGGTCGCCGGTGACGATCTCGACGTCGGCCCCGTCGAAGGCGGAGCGGTCGCTGCCGTCGCGGACCAGGACCCGGACGCGGTGGCCGTGTTCGGCCAGCCGCCGCGTCAGGTGCCCGCCGATGAAGCCGCTCGCGCCCGCGACGAGGACGTCGGGGACGGAGGCGGGGACGGCGGCGGAGGGGTGGCGCGGGGCGGGTTCGGGGCGGGTGTCGCCGGGGGTGGTCGCCGCGGCCTCGGAGGCCGCCCCCGGACTCGCGGTCGTCGCCGGCGTCGGCGTTGCGGTCGTCGCCGGCGTCGTGTGGTCTGCCATGGCACGCCCCAGGAGGTCGAGGGAATGGTCCAGGTCTTCTTCGGTGTGGTCGGCGTTGACGAAGAAGCGCAGGCGGCACTCGTCGCGGGCGACGGCCGGGTAGCCGATGGGCATGACGTTCACGCCCCGCTCCAGCAGGGTGTGGGAGAGCGCCATGGTCCGCTCCCAGTCGCCGATGACGACCGGGACGACGGCGGAGGCGCGCGAGACGCCGATGTCGAGGCCGCGGGCGCGGGCCTCGTCGCGGAAGTGCTCGGCCAGCCGGCGCAGCCGGGCCACCCGGCGCGGATCGTCCTTGAGGACCCGGATCGCCTCCAGGGCGGCGGCGGTGTTCGCCGGGGAGATGCCGGTGGAGAAGATGTGCAGCGGGGCGGTGAACCGCAGGTACTCGACGAGCGGGCCGCGGGCGGCGATGTAGCCGCCGAGGCTGCCGAGGGCCTTGCTGAGCGTGCCCATCCACAGGTCGACGTCGCCGCGGTCGACGCCGAAGTACTCGCCGATGCCCCGGCCCGTGCGGCCCAGTACGCCGAGGGAGTGCGCCTCGTCGATCATCAGCATGGCGCCGTGGCGCTTCTTGACCTCGATGAACCGGCGCAGGTCGGGGATGTCGCCGTCCTGGCTGTAGGCGCCCTCGATGAGCACGAGGGCCCGGCGGTGGTGGGCGCGCTGGGCGTCCAGCAGCGCGTCCAGGGCCCGCCAGTCGTTGTGCGGGAACGGGCGGCGCCGGGCGCCGGACAGGATGCTGCCGCGTACGGCGCTGTCGTGGATCCACTCGTCGTGCAGGACGAGGTCGTCGGGGCCGAGGAGGTGCCCGATGGTGGCCACGTTGGTGGCGTGGCCGCCGGCGAAGACGATCGCGTCCTCCGTGCCGAGGAACGAGGCGATCTCGGCGTCCAGTTCATGGTGCAGCGGTGTCTCCCCGCACAGCAGGGGCGTGGCCGAACTGGACGTGCCGTAGCGGTCGATGGCCTCCTGCGCGGCCCTGCGGACGCGGGGGTGGTGGGAGAGGGCGAGGTAGTTGAAGGAGGCGAAGTTCAGCACGGTACGGCCGTCGACGGTGGCGTGCCCCGCGTTGTGGCCCTCGTGGGTGCGGCCGTAGGGGTTGGCGCCGCCGGAGCGGGCCTGGCGGAGCCGGCCCTGGAGCTCGGCGTACTCGGGCCACTCCTCGAAGGCGCGTTCCTGGTGGACGGTGGGCGCCTCGGTGGCGGGGGCAGGGGTGGGGACGGTCCGAGGTGCCCCGGGGCCGAGTACGTCGGCGAGCCGGCGGACGGTCGGGTCGTCCGGGAGGGAGCCCCGGTGACGCTCCAGGACGCCGGGGTACGCGCGGGCCAGCGCGCGTTCCAGTTCCGTGCGCATGAGGGAGTCGAAGCCGAGGTCCCGGCCGAGGCGGGCGTCGGGGGCGATCTGGTCGACGGGGAAGGAGCAGACGCGGGCGACGTGGGCGAGGAGGTCCTGGAGCGGGTCGGTGTGGTCCGCCGGGGACGTCAACTCGGCTTCGCCGGGCTCGGGTTCGGGTGTCGTCACGGCCGGTGCCTCCTCCGCGGGCTGCGCGGGCGTCGTCGTCGGCGGCGGGGTGAACCAGTACGACTGCCGTTCCAGGACCGTGTGCGGTACGGACACGCGCGGGCGCCGGTGCCCTTCGTCGAGCGCCGCCCAGTCCACGTCGCCGCCGGCGCAGTGCAGGCGGCCAAGCGACCGCAGGAGGGTCTCCCAGTCGGCACCGCCCGCCGGGTCCGGTGCGCCCCTGCGCAGGGAGGGGAGCCACAGCGCCGGGTGGTCGGGGTCCGGCGGGGCCGCCGTGCGGGCCAGGCCGAGCAGGGTGGGGTGCGGGCCGATCTCGACGAACGCGTCGCAGCCCAGGCGGCGCAGGGTCGCGAGGCCGTCGGCGAAGCGGACGGTGCCGAGCAGGTGTGCGGCGAGTTCGTCGCCGCCGATGCGGCCGGTGACCGGCTCGCCGGTGGCATCGGAGATCCACGGGATGCGGGGCTCCGCGAAGCGCACGGCGCGGGCGGCCTCCCGCAGCGGGGCCGCCGCGCCGGCCATCAGCGGGGAGTGGAAGGCGTGCGAGACGGCCAGCGGCCGGACCACGACGCCCCTCTCCTGGAGCAGGGCCCGGGCCGCGTCGGTCTCCTCCCGGGCGCCGGACAGGACGAGCCGTCCGGGTCCGTTGACGGCGGCCACGGAGACGGAGGCGAACCCCTCGGCCACCGAGCGGATCACGTCGGCCGGTCCGGAGCACGCGAGCATCGCGCCGTCGCCCGGCTGCTCGTCCATGTGCCGGCCGCGCACCGCCGCCAGGGTCAGCGCGTCCTCCAGCGACAGGACCCCGGCCACGCACGCGGCGCCGTACGCCCCGATGCTGTGGCCGAGCAGCGCGGCCGGCCGGACGCCGAGCGACGTCCACAGTTCGGCGAGGGCCACCTCCAGCGCGACGAGGGCGGGCTGGCAGTACCGGGTGGAGCCCAGCAGGGCCGCGCCGTCGTCGGCGAACAGCAGCTCCGGCAGCGGGAGTCGAAGATACGGGCGCAGTACGGCGTCGGCGCGGTCGAGGGTGCGGGCGAAGCCGCCGTGGGTGTCGTAGAGGCCCTTGCCCATGCCGGTGTACTGGGTGCCCTGGCCGCTGAAGAGGAACGCGACCTTGGGTGCCGGGCCGGTGCGGGTCCGGTCGCGGACGACGGCGGTGGACGCCTCGTCCCGCACCAGGGCGTCGAGCGCGGCGTCCAGTTCCCCGGCCGAGCCGCCGGTGAGGACCGCGCGGTGGGCGAGCCGGGGGCGGCCCGTGTTCGCGGTGGCGCAGAGCGCCGCGAGGTCCGCCTCCGGGTCGGCGGCGAGGTGGGTGCGCCAGTGGGCGGCCAGGGTGGCGAGGGCGGTGGGGGTGTGGGCCGAGAGACAGAGGGCGTGCACGGGGCGGTGCGGCGGTGCGGTGTCGTCCGGGACCGGCTCGGGGGCGGCTTCGAGGATCACGTGCGCGGTGGCGCCGCCGAACCCGAAGGAGCTGACGGCGGCGCGGGCGGCGGGTGCCGCCGGGAAGCCGGGGAGGTCCGTGAGCCGGGTCGGTACGGCGAGGGCCGCGTCCGGCACCAGGTGGCGGTTGGGGGTGCGCAGGTGCAGGGTCGGCGGCACCTGGCGGTGGCGGACGACGAGGGCCGCCTTGATCAGTCCGGCGATGCCCGCGGCCGCCTCCAGGTGCCCGATGTTCGTCTTGACGGAGCCGACGAGGCAGGGCGCGTCCGCCGGACGGTCCCGGCCGTAGACGGCGGCCAGCGCCTCCCACTCGACGGGGTCGCCGAGCGGAGTCCCGGTGCCGTGCGCCTCGACGTACTGGATCTCGCCCGGGGTGAGTCCGGCGCGGTCCAGGGCCCGTGCGCAGACCTCCTGCTGGGCCGAACCCCGCGGCGCCGTCAGGCCGTTGCTCCGGCCGCCGTGTCCGGTCGCCGAACCCCGGAGCACGGCGTGGATCCGGTCGCCGTCGGCCAGTGCGGCGGCGAGCGGCTTCAGCAGGACGAGGCCGGCGCCCTCGCCGCGCACATAGCCGTCGGCCGCGTCGTCGAAGGTGCGGCAGCGGCCGTCCGGCGAGAGCATGCCGCCGGCCGCGAACGCCACGGAGAGGCCGGGGGTGAGCATCAGGTTCACCCCGCCGGCGAGCGCCGCGCCGCACTCCCCGCGGCGCAGGCTCTCGCAGGCGAGGTGGACGGCGAGCAGGGACGAGGAGCACGCCGTGTCGACGGCGAGGCTCGGTCCGTGCAGGTCGAGCGTGTACGACAGCCGGTTGGCGGCGAGGGAGTGGGCGTTGCCGGTGGCGCCGTGGACGTCGATGGCCTCGGGGCGGCTCATCTGGAGCGCGGAGTAGTCGTGGCTGCTGATGCCGACGAAGACGCCGGTGGCGGTGGCGGCGAGCCGCGCCGGGTCGAGCCCGGCGTCGTCAAGGGTCTGCCGCGCCACTTCGAGGAGCAGCCGCTGCTGCGGATCGGTACGGGCGGCCTCCCGCGCCGACATGCCGAACAGCCGCGCGTCGAACCCGTCGACCCCGTCGAGGAAGCCGCCGTACGCCGGCGCGTCCACCCGGGCGGCGTCCCACCGCTCCCGGGGCACCTCGGTGACCGCGTCGCGGCCGTCCACGAGCAGCCGCCAGAAGCTGTCCACGTCGGGGGCGCCGGGGAAGCGGCAGCCGATGCCGACGACGGCGACCGGTTCGGCGGCGTGTCCGGCGTCCCACGCCCCGTCGTGTCCGGCGCCCCACGCCCCGTCGTGTCCGGCCGCGCGGTCGCCGGCACCCGTGCCGGTGAGCCCGGCCGTGGTGCCCTGGCCACGCGCGTCTGCCGCGGGCGACGCGGTGGCCGCGGTCGCCGCACGACGTGCCGCCGGGCCCCGTGCGGGGGCCGTGCCGACGTGGGCCGCGAGTGCCCGTACCGTCGGGTGGTCGAAGACGGCGCCCGTGGTGACCTCGCGGCCCGTCAGGGCGCCGAGTTCCGTCACGATCTCCACGGCCTGCTTCGAGTCCAGGCCCAGGGACGCCAGCGGGCGGGTGGGGTCGACCGCCGTCGCCGCCAGCCCGAGGCGGCCGGCGATACGCCGGACCAGCCACTCCTCGACGGCCTCGGGGGCGTACGGCGTGGCGTCGGCGGGGGCGGTGGCGGGGACGGGCGGGTCGTCCGGCCCCGGCTCGTCGAGCAGGAGGGACAGCAGCGTGTCCACCCGTGGGCGTACGAGCAGTTCGCCGTACGGGATCGGTACGCCGAGCCGTTGCTCCAGGTCGCGTACGGCGGCCAGGAGCGTCGGGTGGTCGAGGTTCAGTTCGGCGAAGGTCCAGTCGGTGATGTCCGGGGGGTCGTCCGTCGGGGCGACTCCGGTGAGGGTCTCGGTGACCGCGTCGAGCACCCGGCGCCGGCGCCGGGCGGGCGGCAGTACGGCCAGTGCGTCACAGGAGGCCGGGGTCCCGGCGTCCCGGATCACGCTCGCCGCCACCACCGACAGCCCCAGGTCGAGGAAGTCCCGCCGGCACGCCTGGCGTTGGATCTTGCCGCTGGTCGTCTTGTGCGCCGTCGAGCGCTTGAGCAGGACGACGGCGTGCGGGGTGACCTCGTGCGCCTCGGCGATCGCGGTGCGCAGCCGGGCCAGCAGCGCGGGCGCGTCCGCCACCCGCCGCCCCTCGACCTCGTGGGCGACGACCATCTCCTCGGCGCCGTCCACCTCGACGGCGAACACCGCGCCGCAGCCCGTGCGCAGGCGCGCGTCCGTCCGCTCGGCCGTCAGCTCGATGTCGTGCGGGTAGTGGTTGCGGCCCTGCACGATGACGACGTCCTTGGTGCGGCCGACGACGTACAGCTCGCCGTCGCGCACGAAGCCGAGGTCGCCCGTGCGGAGCCACCGGCCGCCGTCCTCGCCCCCGACGCCCCCGACGCCCGCGATGCGCGCCCCGAACGCCTCCTCGGTCGCCTCGGGCCGGCGCCAGTAGCCGTGGGCGACGCTGCCCCCGGCGAGCCAGATCTCCCCGACGCGACGCCCGTCCGCGGGGATCCGCCGCCGCGTGCCCGGGTCGACGATCGCGACGTCCACGCCGTCGACGACCGGACCGCAGCCGACGACCTCGGTCACCCGCCCCGCACCGCCCGCCGGCACGGGCCGGACCGTGCCGTCGCCCAGCTCCCGGGCGGCGAACGCCCCGACGGTGGGCGCCACGCCCGCCCGGACCCCGGTCACCATCAGCGTGGCCTCGGCGAGCCCGTAGCACGGCAGCAGCGCCTCCTCGCGGAAGCCGCAGGGCGCGAAGCGGTCGGTGAAGCGCCGCAGGGTGTCGGCGCGCACCGGCTCCGCCCCGTTCAGCGCCAGCCGCCATCCGCCGAGGTCCAGCCCCGCGCGCTGCTCGTCCGTGATCCTGCGGACGCACGTCTCGAAGCCGAAGTTGGGCGCGACGCTGGTGGAGGCGCGGGTGCGGGACAGGGTCTCCAGCCACAGCAGCGGCCGCCGGACGAAGGTCATGGGCGCCATCAGATGCGCCGGGAACCCCCCGTACAGCGGGGTCAGGATGCCGCCGATGAGGCCCATGTCGTGGTACGGCGGCAGCCAGGAGACCATCGCCGAGTCGGCGTCGTGCTCCAGCCGCCGGTGGATCGCGCGGAGGTTGTGCAGCAGGTTGTCGTCGCCGACCATGACGCCCTTGGGCGACGAGGTCGAGCCGGAGGTGTACTGGAGGAACGCCGGGCCCTGCCGGACGGGACCCGGATCGCGCCAGTCCTCCGCCCCGGCGGTGTCGGCGCCGCCGCCGGTCACCAGCCAGCGCAACCCGCCCAGGCCCAACGCGGCGAGGTCGCCGGGCCGGCCGGCCACGAAGCGGGAGATCTCCTCCGTCGTCAGCGCGTGCGTGGCCCGCGCGTCCCGGGCGATCGCGGCGAGCCGGGGCATGGTCCGGCCGAACCGCCGGGTGTCCGGCGGGTAGGCGGGGACGGCGACGGCGCCCGCGTACAGGCAGCCGAGGAACGCGGCGATGTAGTCGAGCCCCGGCGGGTGGAGCAGCAGGACCGGCTTCCCGGCCAGGTGCTCGCGCTGGAGGAGCGCGGCCACCGCGCGTACGCGCAGGTCGAGTTGGCGGTAGCTGACCGACTCGCCGTCCATGTCTCCGGCGCCGGTCAGGAAGCGGTACGCGAGGGCGTCCGGGCGACGCTCGCGGTGGTGTCGCAGGAGCCCGGCAACCGTCGTCGGTTCCGCGCCCCGCCCGTACGGGCCGGTCGGGCCATGGTTCATATGCGTCTCCGTCACCTTCCGGGCAGGGCCCGCGCCGGCCGGGCCGCGCCGGCGGTCCCGGGCAGCCGGCGGTAGTCCGTCTTGCCGTTGGCGTTGCGCGGCAGCTCGTCGAGGCGGGTCGCCGTCCGCGGGAGCATGTAGCGCGGCAGGAACCGCGCGCAGTGCCGCTTGATCGCGACGAGGCCGGGCCCCCGGCCGGGGGTCCGCAGCGTGTAGTAGAGGGCGATGCGCCGGTCGGCGCCCGCCGTGTCGAGGACGACGGCCGCGGCGGCGATGTCGGGGTGCCGGAGCACGGCGGCCTCGATCTCGCCCAGTTCGACGCGGTAGCCGGACACCTTGACCATGCGGTCCTTGCGCCCCCGGTAGACCAGTTCGTCGCCCTCGTAGGAGACGAGGTCGCCGGTGGCGTGGCGGTGCCGCCAGTGGTCCTCGGCGGCGGGCTCGGCCTCCCGGCGCCAGTAGCCGGGCGTGACGCAGTCGCCCTCGACGATCAGCTCGCCGAAGGCGTCCGGCCCGTCGAGCACGCGTCCGTCCTCGTCGACGACGGACACCCGGGCGCCGGTGACCGGCCGGCCGATCGGCACGGGTTCGGCGCGGTGCAGGTCCGCGGGGCGGACGCGGTGGTAGGTGCAGACGTTGGTCTCGGTGGGGCCGTACAGGTTGTAGAGCTCGGTGCCGGGCGGCAACAGCGCGGCCAGGGCCCGCAGTTGTCCGATCGGGAAGACCTCGCCCGCGAACAGGACGTGGCGCAGGGTGCGGACCACCCCGGGTGTGAGCGCGCCGGAGGCGGTGAGCAGGTGCAGCACCGACGGTACGGAGTACCAGACGGTGACCCCGTGCGCGCGGATGCCCGCGGCGAGCGCGCCGGGGTCGCGGGCGTGGTCGTCGGGGACGATCCAGACGCGGGCCCCGGCCGACAGCGCGGTGAACAGGTCGAAGGTGGACAGGTCGAAGTTGAAGGAGGCGTGGTTGGCGAAGACGTCGTCCGGGCCGACGAGCAGTTCGGACCGGGCCCACCGGATGAAGGCCGCCAGGTTGCGGTAGCTGATGCGGACGCCCTTGGGGGTGCCGGTCGAGCCGGAGGTGTAGAGGAGCGCGGCGAGGTCGTCGCGGTGCGGGGTGGGCAGGAGGACGAGGTGCCGGGCGGCGGCGGTGAACCCCGCCCAGGTCCGGACGGGGACGCCCGGACGCCCGCCTGCCGTCCCCGCTTCCCCGGCCCCGTTACCGCCCTCGTCCCTGTTCTCGTCCCCGTTCCCGGCCTCGCCCCCGTTTCCGGCCTCGTCCCCCTTCTCGTCCCCGGAGACGACGACCGTCCTGAGCGAGTCCGGCAGTGGGTGGCCGGACAGCAGTTCCCAGTGGTGGCGGTCGGTGAAGAGGACCACCGGTGCGCAGTCGGCGAGGATCGTGCGGACCCGGCTCACCGGCTGGCCGCCGTCGAGGGGGACGTAGGCGCAGCCCGCCTGGAGCGCGCCGAGGATCGCCTCGGCGTAGCGCGGCCCCTTGTCCGCCCAGATCGCCACCCGGTCGCCGACCGCCGCACCGAGGCCGAGCAGCCCCGAGGCCACGGAGGCGACGGCGGCCCTCAGTTCGCCGTGGGTCACGGTCCGCTCCCCCACGAGGGCGGGGCGGTCCGCCCGCTCCGGGGGGAGGGAGCGCGGCAGCCGGATCAGCGCGAGGTCGGACTCGCCCGTGGCCTGCGTCGGCTCAGTTCCCGTCACCGTCACCCCCGCCTCACGCCGCCGAGGGCAGCACGCCGGTCTCGCGGGCCGCCTCGACGAAGATCCCGGCGGCGTTCTCCAGGTCCTGGCGGGTGTGCTCGGAGGTGACGCTCACCCGCAGCCGGGCGTCGCCGAGCGGCACCCCCGGGAAGACCACCGTCTGGCAGTACAGGCCCCGGGCCCGCACCGCGCGCCCCATCTCCATGGCCCTGCGCTCGTCGCCGACGACGAGGGGCAGGATGGCGCTGCGCGTGTTCTCCAGGTCGAAGCCGGCGTCGGCCAACTGGCCTTGCAGGAAGCGGATGTTGGACCACAGCCGGGTGATCCGGCCGGGCTCCGCCTCGATGACGTCGATCGCCGCGATCAGCCCCGCGGCCACCCCGGCCGGGATGTTGGCGGCGAAGACGTAGGAGTTCGAGTAGTAGCGGAGGTACTCGATCACCTCCTCGTCGCCGACGACGAAGCCGCCCATGCCCGCCAGCGCCTTGCTCATCGTGCCGAGTTCGAGGTCGACCTCACCCTTGAGGCCGAAGTGCTCGGTCGTCCCGGAGCCCCGCTCGCCGAGGACGCCGGTGGCGTGGGCGTCGTCGATCAGGACGCGGGCGTCGTGCTCCTTGGCCAGGCGGACGATCTCGGGCAGGTCGCAGAGGTCGCCGTGCATGCTGAACACGCCGTCGGCGACGATCAGCCGGCCCCCGGAGCGGTCGTCGGCGCGCTTGAGGATGCGCTCCAGATCGGCCATGTCGTTGTGCTGGTAGATCTTGCGGATGCCGCCGGAGAGCCGGGCGCCGTCGACGATGCTCATGTGGTTGAGCCGGTCGACCACGAGGGTGTCGTAGCTCTTGACCAGCGCGGAGATCGCGCCCAGGTTGGCCGCGTAGCCGCCGGGATAGACGACGCAGGCCGGGCGCTGCTTGAAGGCGGCGAGCCGGCGTTCCAGTTCCTTGTGCAGGGTGTTGGTGCCGCCGATGAAGCGGGAGCCGGTGTGGGTGGCCCCGTAGGTGCGGGTGGCGTCGCAGATCGCCTCGATCACCTTGGGGTGGTTGGCGAGGCCGAGGTAGTTGTTGGAGGCGAACATGAGGAACTCGCGCTCGCGACCGGTGAGTTCGTCGTGGATGACGGCCCGGTTGCCGCACCGGGAGCGCAGCGGCATGCCGTACCAGTAGAGGTGTTCGGCCTTCCGCCGCCGTAGGTAGGTGGCGAAGCTGCGGGTCTTGGCGAACAGGTCGGGGTCGCGCTCCTCGACGAAGTCCTTCATCGAGCGGCCGTCCCACTCGGGGCGGGCGTCCACGGGTGCGGCGTCCGTGGTGGGTGCGGGGTGCGCGGGTGGAGCGGCCTCGCGTGCGGTGCGCAGTCCGGCCGCGAGTCCGCGCAGTGTCGTCGCGCCGGGAGCGCCCGTCGGGCCGTCGGCGAGGCCGTCGGTGAGGTGCTCGGCGGGGCCTTCGGCGACGCCGAGTGCGCGTGCGGCGTCGGCGACGACGGAGGAGAGGAGGACGGAGTCGATGCCGAGTTCGCTCTCCAGGTCGGCGTCGACGGGGAGTTGGTGACGCTGGTAGGCGGTGTGGCGCTGGGCGGCGGCGAGGACCGCCTCCAGCACGGGGTCGGCCGCCTCCGGTACGGGACCGACCGCCTCCGGCACGGGACCGACCGCCTCCGGTACGGGACCGGCGGACCCGGTCGCCGTCGTGGGCGCTCCGGCGCCGTCCCCCAGGGCCCGCAGTACCGCGTCAACGAGCTCGCGGATCGTCGCGGGGCCCTCGGCCAGCGGCGGGCTCAGCGCGAAGTCGTCGTTGACCGAGACGAGGATGGATTCGAGGATCACCGAGTCGATCCCGAGGTCCGCCTCGAAGTGGCTGTCGGGCAGGAGGTAGGACTCCTCGTACAGCGTCCGGGAGGCGACGATGTCCACGATCCTCCGGTGGACGGCCTCCCGGCCGGGGGCCTCCCCCGTGTCCCCCTGCGGTGTGTCCCGCGTGGCGCTCGTCATCGGACGCCCTCCCGCTCGTGCTGGAGCCGTTCGACGAGGGACGCGATCGCCTCGACGGTCCGGAAGTTGGCCGGGGAGACCTCCCGCAGGGGGACCGTGACGCGGAACCGGTCCTGGAGGTAGTGCACCAGGGAGAAGATCTCGGCGGAGTCGATGATGTTGAGTTCGGCGAGGGGGACCTGGGCGTCGAGCCCGTCGGCGTCGCCGTCGAGCCAGGCCTCGGCGATGTGGTCGATGATTGACTGCTGGGTGCTCATGGTCCTGCTCTCTCTCGTCTTCGGGCGGGCCCAGCCCCTCAGGACCGGTCCAGACGCGGCCAGGTCAGCACCGCCGAGCCCCAGGTCAGCCCGCCGCCGAAGGCGGTGAGCAGCACCCGCCGGCCCGGCCGCAGCACCCCTTGGGCGTGCGCCTGGTCGAGGGCGAGGGGAATGGACGCGGCCGCCGTGTTCCCCACCTCGGCGATGTTGTGGAAGCACCGCTCCCGGGGGAGCCCGAGCCCCTCCGCGACGTGCTGGGTGATGCGGAGGTTGGCCTGGTGGCCGACCAGGTGGTCGACGTCGTCGACGGTCCAGCCGGCCCGGTCGAGGACCGCCTTCGCCGACCCGGTCATACGGTGGACGGCGTGCCGGAACACCTCCTTGCCGCGCATGGTGAAGAACTCCTCGCCCGGGCCCGGCGCCGCCCCGGACAGGCGCTGGCGCGAGCCGCCCGCGGGCACGGTGATGAGGTCCTCGCCCTCTCCGTCGCTGCCCAGGTCGAAGGGGCCGAGCGCGCCGGGTTCGGCGGGGCTGCCGGAGCGCAGGACGACGGCGCCGGCCCCGTCCCCGAAGATCACGGAGGTGGAGCGGTCGTCGGGGTTCAGAAGGGTGGAGAAGGTCTCCGCGCCGATCACCAGGACCCGGTCGGCCACCGCCGCGTGGATGAGGCCCGCGGCGGTCGCCAGCGCGTAGACGAAGCCGGTGCAGACGGCGGAGACGTCGTAGGCGGCCGTCCCCGTCATGCCGAGCCGGGCGGCCACGACCGGGGCGGTCGCCGGGCAGGGGCGGTCCGGCGTGGTGGTGGCCACGATCACGGCGTCCACGGACGGCTCGCCCGAGGACTTCAGGGCCTTCGCGCCCGCGCCGACGGCGAGGTCGGAGGTGGCCGTGCCGGGCGCGGCGACATGGCGCTGTCCGATGCCGGTCCGGGACCGGATCCACGCGTCCGAGGTGTCCAGGCGCCCGGCCAGCTCGTCGTTGGACACGGCCCGGGACGGCAGACAGCTCCCGACGCCGGCCACGACGGCGGCGCGGTCGGAGTCCGTACGACGTGCCACCACATGCGCTCCTCGTCTGCCGGAAGCCATCTGTCCGAGCCCGAGTCTCGCCCGGGGGCCTGACCGATGACTGACCGCGCGCTGACCGATGGCTGACGCGGCCGGCCGGTCAGCGAGCCGTCAGTCATCGGTCAGCGGGCGGTCAGCCCCGGAGCACAGACTCGTACGGCGAACGCCCGGCACGTGAACGCGCGTTCGTCCCCGCTCCCCGGTCCCGGCGGCGCGCGGGACGGGCCTTGGGGAAAGGTGGGGCGCATCCCATGAGCGCGATGTACGACAGGCTGGTCGGCCTTCTCGTCGACCGTTTCGAGGTGGACCGCGACGAGATCGGCCCGGACACCACGTTCGAGGAACTCGACATGGACTCCCTGTTCCTGGTGGAGCTGCTGCTGGTGATCCAGTCGGAGTTCGGTGTGCACCTCGACGACGACGCGGCCTCGCCCGGCGACACGATCGGCCGGGTCGCCGAACTCCTGGAACGGCACGCGGCCTCCACGGCCTCGTCATGACCGCACCCCCCGCACGCACCGCCGCCGCCCCGCCCGCCGTCGCCGTCACCGGGATCGGCCTGGTCACCGCCGCCGGCATCGGCGTCGAGGACACCTGGCGCGGGGTGTGCGCGGGCGCGTCGGCCGCCGCCCGGAACCCGGCGCTGGCCGGACTGCCCGTGGACATCTCCTGCACGGTCCCGGGTTTCTCCCCGCGCACGCACGTGGGGCGGCGCAGTGCGCTGACCCAGGACCGGTTCAGCCAGCTCTCGCTCACCGCGGCCCGCGAGGCCGTCGCCGACTCCGGTCTCGACCCGGGGACGTGGGACGGCGCCCGCGTCGGCGTGGTCGTCGGCTGCGGTCTGGGCGGCGTGGCCACGTGGGAGACCCAGCACCGGCGCATGCTGGAGCAGGGACCGCAGGCGGTGTCCGCGCTGCTGATCCCGATGCTGGTGCCCAACATGGCCGCCGGACACCTGGCCATGGACCTGCGCGCCACGGGCCCCAACTTCGTGACGGCGACGGCCTGCGCGTCCGGCGCCACCGCGATCGGCGCCGCGCTGCACCTCCTGCGCGACGGCGCCTGCGACGTCGTGCTCGCGGGCGGCGGCGAGGCGGGCGTGAGCCCGCTGATGGTGACCGGGTTCGCCCAGATGGGCGCGCTGTCGACGGCACGGCTCGACCGACCGACCGCCGCCTCCCGGCCGTTCGACGCCGGCCGCGACGGGTTCGTCATCGGCGAGGGCAGCGGCATGCTGGTGCTGGAGCGCGAGGCGGACGCCCGCGCCCGGGGCGCCCGGGTCCGCGCGAGGGTGGCCGGCTACGGGGCCACGGCCGACGCCCACCACATGACCGCCCCGGACCCCGAGGGCACCGGTGTGATCCGCGCCCTGCGTACGGCGCTGGCCGCGGCGGACGTCATGCCCGACGAGGTCGACCACGTCAACGCCCACGGCACGTCCACCCCGCTCAACGACGCGGCCGAGGCGCGGGCGGTGCGCAAGGTCCTGGGCGAGGGCGCGGTCGTCACCTCGGCCAAGGGCGTCCTCGGGCACACGCTGGGGGCGGCCGGCGCGATCGAGGCCGCGCTGACCGTGCTCGCCCTGGAGCACGGGACCGTGCCGCCGACGGCCAACCTGGAGCGGCTCGATGCCGGCGTCGAACTGGACGTGGTCGCCGGGTCCCCGCGCCGGCGGGAGGTGCGGGTGGCGGTGAGCAACTCGTTCGGCTTCGGCGGCCAGAACGCCGTACTGGTCCTGACGGCCGCGTGAACGGCCCCGCCCCGCGCGCGACGTGCCGCGCTTCCCGCCACACCTTGTCCGGAAAGACCCCCGGCCGGCCGGCCCCGACATCGGAAGAATCCGACAGGTGACGAAACGAATCCTGATACTGCAACGCGTCGTCGGCGTCCTCTACGTCCTCGCGGGCATCGGCAAGTTCTTCCCGGAGATCGAATCGGTGGAGCAGCGCCTGGACGACGCCGCCGACGCCAACCACGGTGTCGCCGTGCTCGGCGGCTTCACCGACTGGCTCGACGGCCGTCCGACGGGCGTCACCGTGTTCGTCGCGGCCGCGATGGTCGTGAGCGGACTGGTGCTGATCCGCAACCGGGAACTGGTGCTCCCCGCGCTCTACGGGCAGCTGCTGATGCTGGTCTGCTTCGTGTTCATCCTGGTGAGCAGCGTGCCGCAGATCCTCGTGCTGGACGCCGCGTTCTTCGCCGCCGCCATCTACCTGATCGTGGTGCACCGCCGTGCACCGGCCGGCCCCTCCTCCGTCCCGCTCGAAACCCGGACGGACACGCAGACGTAAAGGTCCGATGCCCATGTCCTTCACGGTTCCCCACGACGAACTCGGCCGCCTCGAACAGCGGGTGCGCGAGGCGCTGCGCACCGCCGACGACAGCTC
This sequence comes from Streptomyces sp. NRRL F-6676, assembly GCF_000725625.1. GTDB lineage: Bacteria > Actinomycetota > Actinomycetes > Streptomycetales > Streptomycetaceae > Streptomyces. The sequence goes on along the minus strand of NZ_JOHS01000027.1, from coordinate 32,920 downwards.
CCTGGACATCCTGGGCCACGGCGAGGTCACGCTGGTGCTCCGGCTCCGGACCGACCAGGGCGCCTACGCCTGCAAGCGGCTGCCCGTCTTCTCCGACCGCACGCGCTTCGCGCGCTACCGGCAGGGGCTCGACGAGTATCTGCGCCGCCTCACCGACAGCGGACTGCGCGTCGCCGACACCGAGGTGTGGCACGCGCCCCTGCCGGGCGGCCGGATCGTGGCGTACTGCGTGCAGCGCGAACTGCCGGAACGAAGGCTGTGCTCCCGGCTGCTGCACACCGAGGACGAGACCTGGGCCAAGGACTTCTTCTCCCGCTTCCTCGACCAGCTGGACCGGACCGTCTCCCCCACCCTCGGCCTCGACGCCCAGGCCTCCAACTGGGTCGATGTGGGCGGGGAGTTGGTGTACCTGGACATCACCACGCCCCTCATGCGGGACGCCCGGGGCCGGGAGAGGCTCGACGTCCGGCTGTTCTTCACCTCGCTGCCGTGGGTGCTGCGCGACGCCGTCCGGCTGTCGATGACCAAGTCGATCTTCGACAAGTTCTACGGCACGCGCGGTGTCCTCCTGGACTTCCTCGGCAACCTCCACAAGGAGCGCCTGGACGCACTGGTCCCGGCCTTCCTCGACCAGGCCAACGGCCGGCTGGCCGAGCCGATCACGGCGGCGGAGGTCGCCGCCTACTACCGGGGCGACGCCCGGATGTGGGAACTGATCCAGCGGCTGCGCACCGCCGACCGCCTCTGGCACTTCAAGGTGCTGCGCCGCCCCTACCCGTTCCTGCTGCCGCCGCCCGTGGACCGCTGACATGGGCTCCGCCGCAAGCGTGCGCACGGCCCGCGCCGCCGGGGCCGCGCCGCCGGTCCGTGCCGCCGCGGCCGGAATCGACGGCCGCCTGGTCCTCGATCCGGCGCGGCCGCTGTACGTGTGCCATGTGCGCGGGCCGCTGACGCTCGCCGTCGTCTCCATCGCCCGGCTGCGCACACTCGACGAACGGGCCCGTACGGCGCTGGAGTCCCGGCACCTCGGCCCGGCCGAGGCCGCGCGGCTGCGACGCCTCGCCCTCCCCAAGCGGCGCCTGGAGTGGCTGGCGGGACGGCTCGCGCTCAAACACGGCGTGTGCGCGTACCGGGGGCGGCACTTCGGCGAGCGGACCGACACGCGGGACGTCCGCGTCGGCGCCGTCGCGGGCGGGCTGCGGGCGGGCCGGCCACGGGTCGCGTTTCCCGTGGAGAGGGGTCTCTCCGTCGAGGTGGGGCTGTCGCACTCCGTGGACTTCGCCGTCGCCGTCTGCGGGCCGCGTGCCGTCGGCATCGACGTCGAGCACACCCGGCGGATGCCCCCGCTGCTCTCGGAACTGCTCGCCCCGGCCTCCGGTGCGGCGCGGGACGCGGAGTCCGCCGGGCTGCGGGCCATGCCGCCGGCGCTGCGCTGGACGTGCAAGGAGGCGGTCCTCAAGCACTTCGGTTTCGGCCTGCGCGTCGACCCCCGGGAGGTCGAGCTGACCGACTGGCGGGCCGACGGCCGTTTCTCGTGGCGGGCGGGACCGGGCCTCGTACGCCATCTGTCCCGGGCGGACGGGACGGACGGCACGGGCCGGACGGGCCCGACGGACGGGACGCGTTTCGACAGCTGGGCACGTGAAGTCGACGGCTACTCGGTCGCGTTGGTGTGGCGATAGGAGTTCGGGTCCATGACATCGGCATCGGCATCGTCCTCCGCGTCCTCCGCGGGCTCCGCCACGCCGCCGGCTCCCGGCGGCTGTACGGACGTGGCCTTCCAGGACGCCCTCCGGGTGGCCGCCGGGATCGCCGCCCGCAGCCCGTCGTCGCACAACTGCCAGCCGTGGGGCGTCGGGTGGGCCACCGACGCGGCCACCCGGCGCACGGCGGCGGCGCTGCTCGCGACGGCGGTCCCCGGCGAACCGGCCGGGCACGGCCCCGGCCTGCCGCGCCGGAGCGAGTATCTGGTCCTCGCCCTGGACCGCGAGCGGCGGCTCACCGCGCTCCCGGCGCACGAGGTCGAGATGCTGCTGAGCTGCGGCGCGTACGGGGAGATCCTGGCGCGGGCCCTGGCCGCCCAGGGCTGGCGGGCCGACGGCATCCGCTTCCTCGGCCAGGAGGACACCGGCGACGGCGGGCTCTTCGGCGACCGGTGGCCGCGTACCTGGCGACCGCTGTGCGTCGTCCGGCTGTCCCCCGCGACCGCCGCCCCGGACGGCCTCGCCGCGCTGCGCGACACCGTGCGCGCCCGGCACACCAACCGGGGCCCGTACCGCGCCGAGGCGCTCGACCCCGCCGTCCTCGACCGACTGGCCGCGCCCGAGCCGGAGCCGGCCCTCTTCCGCACGGAACCCCACGTCACCGTCCACCACCTGGTGACCGACGCCGAGCGGGCCGCCGTCGCCGGCCTGGTCGCCCGGTACGGCGGGCGCGACTTCGCCCACCTCGCCGCCTGGCGGGAGACGCACGCGTACATCCGCCGCGACGAGGCCGACGCCGAGCACAGCGGCGACGGCTTCACCCTCGGTCAGCTCTTCGGGCCGCTGTCGCCGCCGCGCCGGTGTGGCATGCGGGCCGCGCTGGCGCCCGCGACCATGCGGCTGCTGCGGCACGTGGGCTACGACCGGCTCCTCGCCCGGCAGCTCGCCGCCGCGGTCCGGGGCGCCCCCGCCACCGTCGCGCTGTGCTTCGAACGGTTCGGTGATCCCGGCGGCCCCGACGGCTCCGACGGTCCCGGTGACCAGGTGCCCGACGCCGGGTCAGGACTCCGCGCCGGTGCCGCCCTGGCCGGTTACTGGCTCGGCGCGACCCGTGCGGGTCTGGCGCTGCACCCCGTGAGCATCGTCCTCCAGCACGACGACGTCCGTGCCGCGTTCGAGCGGCGGCTGGGTCTGCCGGGGCGGGCGTTCTTCGTGAGCCGGCTGGGGCACGCGGTCGCGGTGTTCCCGCCCTCGCACCGGCTGGACCCGTCCCGCGCGCTGCGGCACGTATGACGTTTTCCGGGGACGTGAACGTCAGCGATTCAACAAACCTCGGCAAACCGGTGGCTCGTTTTCGCTCCCCCGCCGACGAAGGCGGCCTATGCGGAATATTGCGGGGAAGAAAGACGACTGACACAATCAGTCGCCCCAGGCAGCAAGGAGTGTCGGAAGAGCGCTGCGGCGCCCTCTCGGGGGAGGCACGGACTTTGCACCACCGCAAGCGACCACAATCGAAACCGCGTGTCGGTTCACCTGGACGGTAAAACCTGCCATCGCCCGATGAGGGCATCTGCGACCAACGCACACCCGGGCCACGTCGGGTCATTCACCCATGCACCCGCCCCGGTCCCACCTCATGGGAGGCAGTCGGTGAACATTCGCGTACTCGTGTGCTGCGAGGATGCGATCCTGGGCGCCGGAATGCGCGCGCTGCTCGATCAGCAGGCCGACATCACCGTCGTCGGCAACACCACCGGTCCCGGCTCCGCGGCGGCCGCCGCCCTGCAGGAGCCCGATGTCCTGGTGATCGTGTCCCCCGCACTGACCGTGGAGCACAAGCGGGAGCTCGCCGCGCTGTCGGCCGGCACGAAGGTGGTGCTGATCGCGAAGGCCGAGTACGCGCCCCGCTCCATCGAGGCGCTGCGCGTCGGTGTCCGGGCGGTGCTGAGCCCGGACACCTCGGCCGACGAACTGGTGCACGTCCTGCGGACGGTCAGCGCCGGCGCGGCCCTGGTCATGCCGGAGGAGGCCAGGCCGAGCCTGCACCGTCTGCCGGACGCCGTCCCCCCGGCGCCCGCGGCGGGACTCCTCGGCACCCTGACCCCGCGGGAATCAGAGGTCATTGTGCTGCTCGCGCAGGGGAAGTCCAATCGCGAGATAGCCGAGAAGATGTCCATTTCCGCGGCGACGGTACGGTCCCACGTTCACCATCTGCTGCGAAAACTCGGGGTGGGCACGCGCGCCCAGGCGGTGGCCGTCGCCTACGAGTCGGGCCTCATTTCCATCATTGGACGAAATTCAGGCGACGGGGACGGTACGGCCTGCTGAAAGACATTCAGTAAACGTTTCGACCTGCCCGGTATCCGTCCCCGATCCGCTCACCGGTCACTTCGTCGACGACCTTCGCCAGGTGGCCGAAGTCCGCCTCCAGCCGCCGGAACCGCGCGCTTTCCATGTCCCGCGCGAACTCCTCCCGGCTGCTCACCTCGATGATCTCGAAGTAGTACGGGGAGTGCGGGGAGCGCGGGGAGTGCGCGGGACCGCCGGTGGCCTCCGCGGGGGCGTCCGCCACCCGCTGGACGCCGAAGGCGAGGACGCTGGGCAGCTCGGGGCAGGCCGCGTAGTCGACGTCCCGCACCCATGCCTCGAAGCGCTCGGGCGCGACGCCGTCGAGGAGCTGGATGCGGTGGATGATGACCGTCACGGCGGATCTCCTTCCATGAGGGCGGCGGGGTGGCAGCGGGGTGTCAGTGGTGACGGCTTCCGGGCCGTCGTCCGCCCGGCGCGTTCCCCAGTCCCAGCGCGCGGGCGATGTTGTTCCGCTGGATCTCGTTGGTGCCGGAGAAGACGCGGGCGGGCAGGGCGTCGCGCAGGAACGTCTCGGCCTCCCCCGCGACCATCCCCAGGCCGCCCCGCACCTGGACGGCGTCCAGGCCCAGTTGGACGGCGGCCTCGCTCACCGCGAGCTTGGCGAGGGCCGGGGCGATCTCGTCCTCGCTGCCCCGCGCGAGCTGCCGGGCGGCCCGGTGCAGCAGGGCCCGGGCGGACTCCAGGCGCAGCGTCATGTCGACGATCCGGTGGCTGACCGCCTGGAAGTGGCCGATGGGCGCACCGAACTGCTCGCGCGTGGTGGCGTGGGCGATCGTGGAGTCCAGGACGCGGCGCATCGCGCCCAGGTAGACCGCGAACAGGCAGACGCGCTCCCACTTCATCGACGCGGAGAACACGCTCGCCCCCGCGCCCTCGGCGCCGAGCACCCGGTTCGCGGGCACCACACAGCCGTCGAAGTGGACGTCGGCCGTGGGCGAGCCGCGCAGCCCGACCTTGTCGTAGACCGGGCCCACGGCGAGTCCGGGGGTGCCGGCCTCGACGAGGAACGCCGTCAGCCCGAAGAAGCCGCCGTCCGGTTCGGTCGCCGCCTGGACGACGAACACGTCGGCGACGGGCGCGTTGGTCGTGAAGCACTTGCCGCCGTTCAGCACATACGCGTCGCCCTTGCGTTCCGCGCGGGTGCGCAGGTGGAGCGCGTCGGAACCGGCCTCCGGCTCGGTGATGGCGTGCGCGGCGATCCGCTCCCCCGAGCAGAGCGCGGGCAGCCAGGCGCGCTTCTGCTCCTCCGTGCCGAACTCGACGACCGGCATGAGCGAGGCGAAGAGGTGGGCGGCGACGGAGAAGGCGAACCCGGTGTCCTCGGTGCCCTGTCCGAGCGCCTCCATGACGGCCGAGGAGGCGACCGCGTCCAGACCGCTGCCGCCGTACTCGACGGGCACCGCGCCGCCCACCAGGCCCTGTGCCCCGGCGAGCCGCCAGCGCCGGCGGAAGTCGCCGGCGTCGAACCCGGCGTGTGCCGCGCCGTACGGTCCGGCCAGCTCGCGCCGGGCGAACGCGAGGACCATGGCACACATCTCCTCGCACTCCGGGTCGAACCCGAAGCCCGAACCGCCGTGGGTGTCACCGCTCATGGCGCTCCGTCCAGGTGTTCCTCGACGAGTACGTGGTAGTTGATGCCGCCGGTGCCGAAGGAGCTGACCGCCGCGCGCCGCGGCTGCCCGGGCTGCCGGGTCCACGGCGCGGGCCGGGTCGGGACGACGGCGGGGACGGCGTCGAGGGCGAGCGCCGGGTTCAGGGTGCGCAGCCCCGCGTTGGGCGGCAGCGTCCCGGCCCGCATGGCGAGCAGGGTGCGCAGCAGTCCGGCGCTCCCGGCGGCGGCGAACGTGTGCCCGAAGAACGACTTCGCCGACCCGACCCGCAGCGGCCGGGCCCGCCGCCCGCCCCCGTACATCCGAGCCGCGGCGGCGATCTCGGTCCGGTCGCCGACCTTGGTGCCGGTGCCGTGGGCCTCCAGGTAGTCGACGGCGTCCGGACCGAACCCGGCCTCCGCGAACGCCCGCCGCATGGCGAGCAGTTGGCCCTCCAGATCCGGGGCGATCAGCGACTTGGCGTCGTTGGAGGCGCCGATGCCGCGGACGACCCCCAGGATCTCGTCGCCGTCGGCGCGCGCGTCGGCGTACCGCTTGAGGAGGAAGAGGCCGCAGCCGTCGCCCGGGGTGAAGCCGTCGGCTTCCTGGTCGAAGGGGGCGCCCCGGCCGTGCGAGAGCAGTCCGAGGGCCGAGCAGAGCACCATGTCGCGGGTGTTGCAGGCGAGTTCGACGCCGCCGGTGACGGCGTAGTCGGCCGTTCCCCGGCGCAGTGCGCCGACGCAGACGTCGAGCGCCGCGAGGGAGGAGGCGCACGCGGCCTCCACGCCGAGGGGTACGGCGTCGAGCCGGTACTCGTTGGCCAGCAGGGCGGCGACACCGCTCGCGAGGCAGCCGTCGAGGGCGGCCGGTGACGTGGTGCCGTCCTCCGACAGCTCGGGCAGCGCCGCCCGCAGGGCCTTCTTCCCGGCCGGGGAGAGACCGTCGAGCGCGGTGAGGTGTTCCACGGCGTCGTCCCAGACGCGCAGGGCCCGCCGGGCGTGAGCACGGCGCTCGCGCGTCAGGCCCAGGTTGGTGCCGATCGCGACGATGCCCCTGCCGTCCGCGAGCCGTCCCGCGCCGCGCCCCTGGAACAGTTCGGCGGCCACGGCGAGCGCGAGCCGCTGGGTGTCGTCCATGGCCGCGCGGCGCACCGGGATGATCCGCGCGTCGCCGTACGGCCCCTCGGGCACCGGTACGTGACCGCCCTGGTCGGTGTAGCTGTGGGTGAGGCTGAGGGCGCCGGGCGCATAGTACAGGTCCCGGTCGAGCACGGTCTCCGGGACGGGGCCGATACGGGTCTCGCCGGAACCGACCACCTTCCAGAAGCTCTCGGCGTCGGCGGCACCGGCGAACCGGCCTGCGAGGGCGACGACGGCGACGGGTTCGGGGGCGGGTGCGCGGGCGGGACCGGGTCGGGGCTGGGGTTGGGGTCGGGGTTCGGTTGGGGGGCGCGGGGAGGCTCGTACGGGTGGTGCCGCCTCGTGGGCCCTGTCGTGTTCCTGGAGTACGAGGTGGCAGACGGTCCCGGTGAGCGAGGAGCCGCGCACCACGGCCCGGCGCGGGGTCGCCTCGTCCGGGGCCGGAATCCGCCGGTGGTGCAGGGCGAGGGCGACCTCGGTGACGGCGGCGACGCCCGCGTTGGCGAAGGTGTTCCCGAGCCGGTCCCGCACCCCGCCCACGGCCGGCTCCGCCGGGTCCGCGGCGTCGACGGACTCCACGTGCGTCACCGAGTCCGGCGCCACCCCGGCCGCGCGCAGGGACTCCCGGGCGAGCGAGCGGCGCAGCCCGGTGTCGCGCGAGGGGCGGAAGGCGCCCGGGCGGGGGTCGTGGCGGAGGGAGGAGTCGAGGATCTCGGCGTAGACCCGGTCGCCGTCCCGTACGGCGGCGGACGACCGCTTGAGCAGCAGGGCGCCGACGCCCTCACCGAGGCGGTCGGCGCCGCCGGAACTCCCGTTCCCCGTGAGCCCCTTGGCCCGCAGGCCCTCGGTGACGACGGGGCTCTCCCACCGCTGCCCCACGACCACGAGGACCGCGTCGGACACCCCCCGGCGCAGATTGTGCACCGCGTGGTCGAGGGCGACGAAGGAGGTCGCGTCCGCCGACTCGACCGCGAGCGTACGGCCGTGCAGGCGGAACGCGGTGGCGATGCGGGCGGGGATGGTGCTGGCCATCTCGCCCACCCGGTCGTGCGGGGAGGCGCCCGTGTGCCGGGCCACCAGCGCCCGCAGTTCCCCGGCGGCCGCCCGTGCCGTCGCCCCGTCGACACCCTGCGCCACGGCCGCCCGTTCGACCTCGCGGGCGTAACGGGCGGCCTCGATCCGGGTGGCGTTGGCGTGCTGGCGGTCCAGGCCGAAGCAGGTGCCGGTGACGACGTCCGTACGGTCCGCGGGCAGCGGGCGCCCGGGGTGGCCGGCGTCCGCCAGGCACTGGCGTGCCGCTTCGAGCATGAGGAGCTGCATACGGGCCATCGCCCCGGCCTGGGCGGGCGGAATCCCGAACCGGGCGACGTCGACACGCACGTCGTCCAGGGTCCGGGCCGGTGCGGGGGATCGCCGTACCGGGGACTCCGGCACCGACGCGTCCCGTACCGGGGCTTCCCGTACCGGGGCTTCCCGCACCGGGACTTCCCGCACCGGGACTTCCCGGTTCATCGCTTCCCAGAACTGACCGGGCCCTACGGCGCCCGGATACAGCGCCCCGATCCCCACGATCGCCACGGCTTCGTCCGGCACCGCTTCGGTCGGCACGGCTTCGATCCGCACCGCTTCGTCCGCCACCGCCTGGATCGGCACCGCTTCGATCGGCACGCCCGCTGTCACAGGCGTGCTCTCCTCGCCGCCCACTACCGGACCGCCGCCGGTACGCCCTGGCCCGGCAGGACCGCGGCGGGCAGCCGCAGCGCCGGGTCCTGCGCCAGGATCTCGGCGTGCAGACGCTGGAGCGGCGCGCCCGGCCGGATGCCCAGTTCCTCGTCGAGCCGCCGCCTGGCCCACCGGAACAGGTCCAGCGCCTCGCCCTGCCGGCCCGTGCGGTAGAGCGCGAGCATCAGCAGCTCGCAGAACCGCTCGCGCTGGGGGTGGAGGGCGACGAGCCGGCGCAGCTCCGCGATCGCCCGGGCCTCGTCGCCGACCGACAGCAGGGCGCTGACCAGGTCCTCGCGGACGGTGAGCCGGCGTTCGTCGAAGAGGGCCGCCGCACCCCGTACGCGCAGGCCGTCGCCCGCGTCGAGGAGGGCGGGGCCGCGCCAGACGTCGAGGGCGCACTGGAGGAGTTCCAGCGCGCGTTCGGGCCGGGTCCCCAGGTGCGCGGCGCCCTGGGCGGCCAGTTCGAGGAATCTGTTGCCGTCCACGTGCTCCGGGGACAGTTCGAGGAGGTAGCCGTTGTTGACCCCGCGCAGCACGGAGCCGCCGCGCCGGCGTGCGGCCGGCTCGATGGCCCTGCGCAGCCGGGTCACGGTCGCCTGCAACGCGTTGCGGGCGTTGCCGATGGCGGTCCCGGACCACAGTTCGTCGACGAGGTCCTCGCTGGAGACGGCCCGCCCCGCCTCCAGGGCGAGGGTGGCGAGCAGTGCTCGCACCTTGTTGGCTCGAATGGCGCGTATCTGCCCCTCGTCGTCCACGAAAACGGGGCCCAGAATTTGGATGCGCAAGCCACTCCCCCGGTCTGCTGCGAAACGGAATCGGCCCAGCGTGCCAGCAGTGACGCACCATTCGAGAGACCAGTGATCCAGCCCCGCCGGAGCGCTGCTGTTCGCCGGTGGCAGAGATGTTTGAATCAGGAACTCTGGCTTGAGTTTTTCAGCCGCCCTGGGTCCTGTCATCCATCCCTTGATGGATTTCTGCACTACACGGCAGGCTGCCCCGGGCCACCCGGCCGCCTCCACCATTCGTTGAGCGGGGACGCAGGTATGCGTACGCCGAGCGTCCGGTGCGGCACCCCGATGCCGGCGGCCTGGTTGTCGACCGGCGGACGCCGCTCCTCGCGCACGCGCCCGACCAGTGGCTGACCGGCGCCTTCACGGAAGCGGGGTGGGCCCCCGCAGGGCGCGGTGAGCCTTCTCGCTCGGACGGTGGCGGGCCAGGGCGCATACTGGAGAGGATGACAAAGCCAGTGGTACCCAGACGCCATCTGCCCACGAGCCCCTTCAAGGCTCCGGTCCCCCCGCCGCCCAAGCACTTCGCCGTGGGCGACCGGGTCACGCACGACATGTACGGCCTCGGCCGGGTCGTCGGCATGGAGGAGGGGATCGCGGCCCTCGTCGACTTCGGTGCGACGCAGGCGCGGATCCCGAGCCCGTACGCCAAGCTGAACAAGCTCTAGCGCCGGGGCGCGGGCCGGGGCCGCTTGCCGGCCCACCCGTCGTGACGTCCGCCGGTCATCGCCCCGGCGGGGCGTCGCCGAGCCATGCCCGCCCGCATTGCCCCGCTCGCCGTGCCCGCTCCGGGACCCGGGCGGTGGCGGACCGGGCGACGCGGTCGCCGCGGGGGAGGCCGCTGTGCCGTGCTCCCGCCCTCGCCCTCTGCCTGGCCTTCTGCCTGTGCCTCCGCCTCAGCCCTCTGCCGCGGTCTCGTCCCGCCCGCCCAGTGCCGTACGGACCGCGAGCCGGACGAGGGCGTCCGCGTCGAGGCCGGGCCAGCCGTGGACGGCCTGCCGCCACTCGGACGGCACGGCGCAGCGGCCCCAGCGGGCGCCGAGCAGGGCGCCCGCGATGGCCGCGACGGTGTCGGTGTCCGTACCGGCCCGCACCGCCGCCTCCAGGGCGAGACGCAGATGCGCGGACGGCGGCTGCCCCTCGCCCGCGCCCGGTTCGGGAACGGGCGTACGGATGATCGCCGACCAGGCGGCCTGCAACGCGTGGACGACCCAGCCGTTGTGGGAGAAGTGGTACGGCGGCTGCGCCTCCGCCTCGTCGAGCAGCGCCGCCCAGCGCTCCCGGCGCTCGGCGGGGAGGAGGCCGAGCCCTTCCCGTACGCCGTCGAAGGTGCCGTGCAGGACGGCGGTGCGGATGCCCGAGCACCACAGCACGCAGGCGTCGGCGCAGTCGGGGTCCGGGTGGGTGAGCGCGCCGACCGCCGTGGCCGCCTCGGCCATCGCCGCCGGGTCGTCGAGGTGGGCGAGGGCGACGATGCCCGTACGCATCAACGAGCCGTTGCCCGCGCTCTGCTCCCTGGCCTCGGTGAAGGCGCGGGCGGCCTCGCGCAGCGCGGCGCCGGGCGTGCCGGGCGTGCGGCCGGCGGCGTGCAGGACGGCGCGGGTCTGGGCGCCGACGTCGCTGGCGCCCTCGCTCAGCCACCGCTGGAAGTTCGCCGCGACCGCGTCCAGTGCCTCGGGGTCACGGAGGTCGGCCCCGGTGGCTGCGACCTCGGCGATGCAGACCTGCATCTGGGTGTCGTCGGAGTACTCGCCGGGCGCGTAGGGGCCGAGGCCGCCGCCGATCATCTCCGGCCGCTGGTCCTCGGTGAGCGTGGCCCGGAACTCGTACGGCACCCCGAGGGCGTCGCCCGCGGCCGCGCCGAGCAGCACTCCGGCGGCCCGCTCGACGGCCGGGGCGTCCAGGCGGGGGCGGGGGACGGACGCGGCCATGGAACCTCCGTGAGTCGTCGTTCATCGTGCATGGTTCACCGTGCACCGTGCACCGTTCACCGGAACGGTAGTTGATCCCGTCCACGCCACTTCGGCCGGTACGCGGCGTGCGCGGCGACGTCCGCCGCGCACGGCCGGGTAGGTTCGCGGGCATGACCGTGCGGAGCACCGTGAAGGGCATCGACGAGCTTGCCCCGCCGCTCGCCAACTGCCGTGCGTACTGGCTGGGTTGGTGCGCGGCGGGCCGCAGTGACGACGACCTCGCGCACTACCGCAGCGGCGGTGCTGGAGGGCACGGACCGCGCGACCTGCGCCGAGTGGGTGCGCCTACGGCCCCTCCTTCGGGGTGGGCCCGGAACTGGTGGACGCCGCCGTACGGATCGAGGAGGACGGGGCGAGGACCCGCGCGCCGTCCGCTTCGTCGCGCGCGCCGGCGGGCGGGCCGTGGGCACGGCCCTCCTGTTCGACGCCCATGGGGTGGCCGGCGTCTACATCGTCGCGACGGCCGAGGCGTGCCGGCGCCGGGGCATCGGCGCGGCACTCACCGCCGCCGCACTGGCGGAGGGCCGGCGCCGCGGACTGCGCGTCGGCACGTTGCAGGCCGGCGTCCTGGGCGCCCCCGTGTACGCGGGCATGGGCTTCGCGAAGGTGGAGGAGTACGAGCTGTTCCGCCCTCCGACATCCTGGAACTGAGCCGGGCCACCCGGCGCGGGTCCGGCGCGTCAGTCGACCAGCTCCCCGTCCCACCCCTCGAAGTCGCCGAAGTCCATGTTGGCGAGGGCCAGATTCCAGTGCATCCCGTGCGAGGTCACTCTGGCGGCTATGCGGAACGGTGCCGTCACCTCCTCGGGGTCGGTGCTCACCGCGAGCAGCGACGGCCGTGCGTTCTCCATGCCGACGCGGTCGGCGAGGAAGACCACCGCCCAGCCGCACTCGACCGGCTCCTCGCCGCCGCCCTCCTCGGGCGCGGTGAGGGCGGCGAGAACAGCGGCAGGCTCCGCGTCCTCCCAAGCGGGATCCTCGACGAAAAGGATCTCCCCCTTGACGCCTTCGTCGTCCTCGTCGTCCTCGTCGAACACCCAGGGCTCGTCCAGCGCCTCCCGCACCCGCTGCCAGCCCTCGTCGTCCCCGTAATGGGTGCGGATGACCAGCATGGCCGGGAAGTCGTCGTCGGTCCTCGGCAGTGTGCGCACGGAGGCGTCCTCTCAACGGGCGACCGCGACGGTCGCGTTGGCGTCGTCTCCGACACTAGAGGGAGGGTCTGACAACGCCCCCGGAACGCCTCACCGTGAGGGGGACGGAGGGGCGGGCGGTGCGGCGAGCAGGGCCGCGCCCAGGCCGGTCAGGAGGGTGCCGAGGCCGCTGACGAGGGTGGTGAGGTGCCAGGCCTGGTAGGCGGAGAGGAGGGAGGCGCGCAGGCTCTCGCCCATGAACGCGGTCTGGCGGAGCCGGGCGAGTTTCTCGTCGTCACCGCTGGTGGACTGGAACTCGTCGGTGATCTCGGCGTAGGTACGGCCGTTCGTGGCGTGGGCGAGGTGGTCCTTGATGAGGGCGGCGTAGGCGTGGGCCTGGGGGCCGGTCCCGACCGGGGAGCCGGCGTGCCGGGCGAGCCCGGCGGGCAAGCCGCTGTCCGGGAACGTGATCCGCTGGGCGGCCAGTTCGGCACGGATCTGGCGACGCCCGCCGAGTCCGCGCACCAGCATGACGGGCCCGGCGGCCAGCAGCGCCACGCCGACCGACCTGGTGAGCGCGCGGGCGACGAGGGAACGCGAAGCGTGCATGGAGCCTCTTTCGTTGCGTGGACGCGGGGCGCGCCTCAGCCGGCCGGCGGCCCCGCCGGGGCGGGCGGGGCCGTGCGTCCGCCGCGCCCCCGGGACAGCCGGCGCGCCGGGGGCGGCCGGCACACGAACGCACCGGCGCCGGGGGCGGGGCGGACCACCGTCCGGAGGTGGCAGGTGCGTGGCCCGGACGGCGACCGGCCGGGGAGCCCGCCCGCCCGTCACGGCCCCCGCAGACGAGAAGACTGAGCCGTGGCGGCCGGTGAACCCGGGAAGCGGACCTCGGACACGAGCCCCGTGACTCCTCCCCGGCCTGCGGCCTCCCCGCCGGTCACCACCCATGCTCCCGGTACGGCAGCACACGGAACTTGGGCCGGACGGCCCTCACCCCCCGGCCGGACGGCCCTGCGGGCGCGAGCGGACCCGCACCGAACGCGGCGGGACGATGCCGGCGGCGTGACCGCACCGGACCGGTGACGGCCAGGCGCCGGCCCGGTGCCGGTCAGGTCGACGTCACTCCCCCGCGGGCCCCCGCGAGGACCGCGCCGCCCTCGTGAACCCATGGCTCCGCTCCACCTTCGCCACATGCAAGGTGTAGCTCTCGTACCACTCGGCCCGCCCGCGCTCCTGCGCCGCACGGTGCTCGGCATCGCGCCGCCACTCGGCGAGCGCGTCGGCGTCACGGAAGTACCCGACGGTGATGCCCAGCCCGCCGGGAGTCTGCGCGTGATCCATCCCCAGGAACCCGGGCACCCCCCGCACCAGCTCCTCCATACGCGCGTTGGTCTCCCGGTAACCGTCCTGCTCCGGCGTACGCACGGTGCTGAACACAGCCACGTAGTAGGGCGGCTCGTACGGCCCGACGGGCGCGACGGCCCCTTCCAGGTGATCAGTCATGACGCCACCGTAGGACGACGCGGCCAGGACGCGTTCCGCAGGTCGGACGGCAACGAGGCCGTCACACCCGTCGCCGCCGAACCCCTCGCCGGCGCCGTGCGGCCCCGGCCGACCGCCGGGGCGCGGAACCGCGCGACGACGGGCCGGGCAGGACGGCGCGGGCGGAGTGGGGTGCGTGAGCGCGCACCCAGGGCTTCGCCGAGCGCGGCCGGTCCGGACGGCCGCGCTCGGTCGCGGGTGTGGGCGTGCGTCAGCCGTCGGACTCCGCCGACGGGATGAACGCGCCGGGCACGTCGTTCGGGGCGTAGATCTTCTTCTCGCCGGGGTACGGACGGGCCCAGTTGTGCGTCTGGTACCAGGTGAGGTGGTTCATCTGGGCCGGGTTGGCGTAGTCGGGTACGGCGTGCGGACCGGTCAGGCGCTGCTTGGACTTCCACGAGTCCCACGCGGCGGCGAGGGACGCCTTGCCCGCCGGGACCTTCGCCGTCGGTACGACCGCCGCCTTCGGGTCCTGCGCGGCGGGGGTGTCCACTCCGCAGGACGGCGGGGTCTTCAGCCCGTCGGTCAGCGGGGTGCGGTTCGGCAGGGCGGTGAACGGCGTGTAGTCGGGCCGCCGGGTGAACACGCCCCGCATGGGGGTGGCCGCGCTGTCCTTCTGGTTCATCGGGTGGATCCCGAGGATCTGCTCGATGGTGCGGATCATCGTGATCTGCGAGTAGTAGTGGCTGTCGACGGTGCCGTGCTGCGCCCAGGGGCTGATGATCTGGATCGGGGCGCGGTGGCCGTCGACGTGGTCGAGGCCGGCCTGGGAGTCGTCCTCGACGACGAAGATCGCCGAGTCCTTCCAGTACTTGCTGTGCGAGATCTTGTCGATGATCTTGCCGGTGGCGAGGTCGTTGTCGGCGACCTGGGCGGCCGGGCCGGCCGGGCCGCCGGTGTGGTCGCTGGAGAGCCAGAACATGTTCAGGTTCGCCGGACCGTGCTTCTCGAAGTCCTGCTTCCAGATCTCGTACCGGTACAGGTCCGGGACGCTGGTGTCGAACTTCGGGAAGCCGGGCACCGAGACGCTGTTGAGCGACGGGATCGGCGAGGAGGAGTTCAACGGGTACGCGGTGGCCTGGCCGGTGGCGTCCATGTTCCTGGCGTCGCAGTACAGGTTCTGCCAGCTCGCGCCGGACGGCTTGGTCAGGAACTGCTGGAACTCGCCGAAGTCCCGCACGCTTCTGCCGGCCGCCTGCGCGCCCGTCCACAGGAAGCCGGTCTTCTGGTGGCCGAGGGCGTCGTCCTCGGTGTCGTAGCTGCGCTTGTACTCGCCGGCCGAGGACTCGGTGTACTCGGGGTTGTCGGCCTGCATGAGCCAGTTGTGGCCCTCGGCGGAGTTGGTGCCGATGTCGTAGGTGTTGTCGTACAGGCCGAACTGCTTCGCCAGCGCGTGCTGGTTCGGGGTGACGTTCTCGCCGAACTGCGTCAGCGACGGGTCGCCGTTGCCCTCGGGGACGTCGCCGAGCACCTGGTCGTAGGTGCGGTTCTCCTTGACGATCAGGAAGACGTGCTTGATCGTCGACGGGTCGCCGAGCCGCTTCGGGACCGGCTGCGGCTTGGCCTTGCCGTGTCCCTTGGCCGACTGGACGGCGTTGCCGGTCCAGCCGTTCTGCTGGAAGACCTTGGCGGTCTGCGCGCGGATGACGCGGTCACTGGGCAGGGTGAACTGCGTCAGGCTGGAGGTCGTGTCGTGGGTGCCGTGGCCGGCGGCGGCGGGGCGGCGCGCGTCGATGCCGCGGGTGTTGGAGACGACGACCTTCTTGCCCACGGTGGTGATCTCGGCGGGGAAGTAGTCCGTCGGGAGGAGGCCGACGTAACTGACCGGCTCCTGCGGGGAGGTGTAGCGGTAGACGGCGACGGCGTTGGCGCGGCCGAGCGTCACCAGCAGGCGGCCGTCGTCGGTGAGGGTGACCGCGTCGGGCTCGTAGCCGACGGAGGCCTCCGGCCACGGCTGGGTGGAGATGGTCTGGACGACCTTGCCCTTGGCGGTGTCGATGACCGACACGTTGTTGTCGGCGGTGTTGGTGACGAACACCGCTCCGTGCCGGGCGTACACGGCGGTCGGGTGCAGGCCGACGTCGATGGTGCGGACGGCGGCGGAGGGGGCGGCCAGGTCGATGACGCTGACCGTGCCGGTGGTGGTCGCGCCGGTCTTCGGATCGGCCGGCACCTGTGTGCCGTAGGAGTTGAGCGTGGGGTCCCCGGCCTTCGCGGGCCGGCCGCCCTCGTTGCTGACGTAGAGCTTGTCGCCGACGCGGGCCATGCCGCGCGGGGCGTTGCCCACCGTCCAGTTCTGCTTGACGGCGCCGGTCGCCGCGTCGATGGCGACCACCCGGTTCTGGCCGTTGACCGCGGCGTACACGGTGGAGCCGTCGGCGGAGAACACGGCGGCGGCGGGCAGGGCCTGCTTGCTGCCGTCGGCCGGGATCGTGACGGTCACCGGGTTGGCGAGGGTGCCGTCCTCGTTCACGGTGAACTTGGTGTAGCCGTCGAGCTGGCCCAGCCAGAGCTGCTTGCCGTCGGGCGAGTAGACGGGGCCTTCCTGACCGACGGCGTTGCTGCTGATGCGCAGGTCGTCGGCGGCGTTGGTGCCGACGCGCTGCTTGATCCGGCCGGTCGCGAGGTCCACGACGACCAGCGAGGCGTCGCCGTCGGTGACCGAGGCGGCGAGGTGGCCGCCGTCGGGGCTGACCGTCGACGACATGATCTTGCCGTCGTCGATGACGAGGCGGTCGCCGTACGGGGCGATGTACTGGTCGGCGGAGACGACCTGGCCCTTGTGGGTGACCTGGCCGACCTGTTCGGTGCCGAACTGGCGGGTCTCGGCGACGGCGACGCCGGTGGCCAGGGCGGCCGTGGTGATGCAGGCCGTGACCAGCGTGGCCCGGCGGCTGACGCGTCTGCCCAGCAGGTCGTAGTGGTTCTTCCCGGCCTGCCGGCGGCGGCGTGCTATCTGCATGTCAGTCCTTACGAGATAGATCCGGAGAGTTGGGGGGTGGCCGGAGAGAAAGTTCAGGGGGGCGGGAGGGGGCTCAGGGAGCCGGGGAGTCCGGCGAGGCGGAGAGCAGGTCGACGTCACCGTCGAACTGCCACAGCGGGTTCGGTGCGTCTCCCGTCGAAGTGCGCACCAGGAAGTACCCGTTGACCTCCTTGGGTCCGTCGCCGTCCGCGACGAACCGCCCGTCCGCCGTGATGTCGAGCTGGTAGACGGCCGACCCGGTGGCCGCGACACCCGGCAGGTGCCAGGAGACGACGCACCGCCAGTCGTTGCCCGGGCCCCGGGCGTCGTCCTGGACGCCCGCCTTGGCGCACGCCGCGGAGGTCCTCAACTGCGCCTCGGTGACGGCCGGTCGGTGGAGCTGTTCGGTCTGCATGCGGTACAGGTGGGCGAACTCGGTGGCGAGGGCGCTTTCCACCTTGGCCTGCTCGATCCCGGAGCCCGCGGCGGTGGTCGTCCCCGCCACGACCGCGACCGTCACGCCGAGCAGCGCGGCGAGCGGCAGTGCGGCCGTGGTGACCGCGCGGCGCGCCGAACCGTCGTCGGCGGGGTTGGTGAAGTCGCGCCGCAGGAAGAGGACGTACGCCAGCGCCGTCGCCGTCACGGCCCACAGGAGGCTGACGACCATGCCGATGAGGAGCGGGGTGAGCTGCGCCGGTTCGGTGAACAGGCCCTTCCAGGTGACGAACGCGTCGCCGGGCAGGGCCAGGCGCACGGCGACCGGCAGCGGCAGCATCTGGGCGAGCTGCATCGTCAGCGCGACGAGCGCGGGCAGCAGCAGACCCATCGGGGAGCGCCCGAGGGCCACCGACCCGAGGAACCCGATTCCGGCGAGGGCCAGGGTGGGGGCGAGCGCGCAGGCCCAGGCGAGCAGGACCGTGCCGGCGGCGTCCCCCGGCGCGAGCAGGTGCCCGTCGAGGCCGGCCAGCGGTTGGTCGCCGACGGCGAGCAGGCCGCCGGCCGTGCTGGA
Organism: Streptomyces sp. NRRL F-6676; assembly: GCF_000725625.1. GTDB lineage: Bacteria > Actinomycetota > Actinomycetes > Streptomycetales > Streptomycetaceae > Streptomyces. The sequence continues at coordinate 14,990 of NZ_JOHS01000027.1, read as the reverse complement.
GGCGGCCAGTCCGGCCACGAGCAGGAGGACGACGGTGAGGCCGGCCGACGCCTTGGCCGCGAAGATCCGCCGGGGCGAGCGGACGGCGACGAGCAGGTGGCGCCAGGTGCCGAGCCGGTCCTCCGAGGCGAAGACGTCGCCGGCGACGACGGAGGTGAGCAACGGCAGCGCCCAGGTGCCGGCGAAACCGAGCGTCACCAGCGGCCCGGCCCACCCGGTGGCGTGCATCCAGCGGCCGAACAGGGTGTCCGTGGGCAGCGTGCTCTGCGCGCTCACCCCGGCCACGAAGACCGCGGGCGCGATCCAGCAGGCGAGGAGCAGCAGGCGGATCCGCCACTGGGAGAGGAGCTTGACGACTTCGAAGCGGTAGCTCCGGGCGACCGTCACACGGCCTGCCGCGGGGCCTGCCGCGGGGCTGTGCGCAGGAGGTACGGCACCGGGGGCGGGGCTCGCGGCCGAGGGACCGGCCGGGTGCTCGGCCGGGTGCTCGGCCGGGCTTGTGGCGGCGGTCATCGTCCGGCCTCCTGCCGCTGGACCTCGGTCCTCCGGGGCGCGGCCGCGTCACGCCGGGGCGCGGGGCCGGACCGCTGCGGGACCTCGGCCCCGCCCGGCCGCCGGGTGTCGCCTTCGCCGTGGTGCCGGGCGCCGGTCGGCCTCGGGGCGTCGGTGTCGTCCGGCTGCCGCGGCACGGTGGGCCGGTGTTCCGTCAGGGCCAGGAAGGCCGCCTCCAGCGGTGAGACCACGGGGGCCAGTTCGCGCAGGGCGATGCCCTCGTGGACGAGCCGTACCACCAGGTCGTCGAGGGCGACCGTCTGCGCGCGCAGCACCAGCGCCGCCCGTCCCCCACGGCCCCCGGCGTCGTCGACCAGCCGGATCCCCGGCGTGCCGGCGGCCAGTGCGCGGGCGCGCTCCGGATCGGAGGTGAGGAGCCGGTAGTCGAGTTCGCGGTTCTCGGCGGCCAGGTCGCCGAGCGGTCCGGAGTAGACGGTCCGCCCGGTGGCGAGGATGGTGACCTCGGAGCACAGGGCCTCCAGGTCGTCCATGCGATGGCTGGAGAGCACCACGCTCGTCCCCTCCCGCGCGAGCCGGGTGAGGACGCCGTGGACGTGCTGCTTCCCGGCCGGGTCCAGCCCGTTGGCGGGTTCGTCCAGGACGAGCAGCCGCGGCTTCGCGAGCAACGCGGCGGCGAGGCCGAGCCGTTGGCGCATGCCCAGGGAGAAGCCACGGGTGCGGTCGTCGGCGACGTCCGTGAGACCGACCTGTTCGAGCGCGTCCTCGATCCCCGCCGACCGCGTGTCGTCGCCCCGCAGAGCGGCGAGCGCGGCCAGGTTCTGCCGGGCGGTCAGCGACGGGTACAGCCCGGGCCCGTCCACGAACCCGGCGACGCCGCCCGGGGCTTCGAAGGCCCGGCCCACCGGCGTGCCGAGGATCTCCAGGCTTCCGCCGTCGGCCACGGCCAGGCCGAGGAGAAGACCGAGCAGCGTCGTCTTGCCGGCGCCGTTCGGACCGACCAGGCCGTGGATGCGGCCCCGCGCCACGTCCAGGTCGACGCCGTCGAGCGCCACGACGTCGCCGAAGCACTTGGTGATGCCGCGCGCCCGGACGGCGAGCTGTGAGTCCATGAGCCCCTTCTTTCGGAGAGCCTCACTGACCCTAGGAAGCACACAGGCCCCTGACAGGGGGCAACGGTTGAACGCTCAGGGAACGGAATCCCAAATGGTTGGGGACGAATCGGACGGGCGTCCGGCCGGTCACCGCCAGGCACGGGGGAACCGGCACGTACGCGCACTCGCCCGGTGCGGGCGCGGGCCCCGAGGCTCTCGGCAGGTGCACGGCGGCGCGGTTGACCATCCGGGATACTGCAACTAGGTTGGTTCCAGTTGAACGGAGCGGCGCTGGGAGTGGGTGGGTGATGGCGGGGCTCAGCGGCAGGAGCGCGGTCGCGATTCACGCGCTCGCGATGCTGGCCAACCGGCGCGGGGGGTCGTTGACGTCCGCCGAGATCGCGGACAGCCTCGACAGCAATCCGGTCCTCGTGCGGCGCGTTCTGGGCCGGCTGCGGGACGCCCGTCTGGTGTGGTCCACCGAGGGGCGCGGCGGCGGCTGGTCCCTCGCGCGGGCCCCGCGGGACATCACGCTCCGCGACGCCTACGCCGCCGTCGAGGAGGGGCAGGTCTTCTCGCGGCACGCCCATCCGCCCAACGGGACGTGCGCGATCGGGCGCAACATCGGTGATCTGCTCGACGCCGAGTTCCGCGATGCCGAGCGGGCCCTGGAGGAACAGCTCGGCAGGACGACGATCGCCGGCCTGCTGCGGCAGGTGCTGGACGCCGACAGCGAACCGAAGGGCCACCGCCGCTGAACGCGCGGTGCCGCGTACGTCTTGCGCGTCACGCCCCGCCACGCCGCGTCATCCGGAGTCGTCCCGTGTCCCGACGCAGGCCCTAACTGCAACCGGCTGAGTAGCAGTCTCAGGGTCCCTCTCCACCTCCACATCCACCTCTCGCAACCCCCTCAGCACCACACACACCAGGAGCGGCAGCGATGCCCCAGCAATCCGCAGCGACCGTGAACCCCCACCCCGGTACGCACGACCGCGCGACCCACGACCTCGTGATCAGTCGTGCACACGTCTTCGACGGTCACCGGGCACTCGACGGTCTGTACGACGTCGCCGTCGACGGCGCGGAGATCACCGCCGTCTCCGCCGAGCCGCTCCGGGGCGGGCGGGAGGTGGACGCGGCCGGAGGGTGGGTCGTGCCCGGCCTGATCGACACGCACGTCCACTTCTACGACGTGCACGCGATCACCGACGCGGCCTCGATGCGGGCCTTCGAGGAACAGGACATCCCCGGGCGGCTCGGGCTGTTCCTCGACCACGGAATCACGACCATCAAGTCGGTGGGCGACCCGACGGACGGAATCCTGGAGACCCGGGCCAGGATCGCCGCCGGCACCCTGCGGGGCCCGCGACTGCTGGCGACCGGTTCCGGTATCACCGGACGCGACGGGCATCCCGCCGCCACCATCTTCAAGGGCAACCCCTGGGCGCGCGAGCGCTGGGCGGCGGAGGTCGACGGCGTGCGGCACATCCGCGACCTGGTGCACCACCTCGCCGACCGCAAGGTGGACGCGATCAAACTCCTGTCGGAAGGCGCGTGCGCGCACTCCGGCGGACCGGCGTACCTCTGGCGGAACCCCGCCTTTCCGGATGCCGTCGAGTTGGAACGGCTTCCCCTCGATCTCCTTCGGGCGGGTATCGAGGCCGGGCATGAGCGGGGCCTTCGGGTCACCGTCCACACCGCCCAGCAGGCCGCGGCGCGCGAGGCGATCGAGGCCGGGGCGGACGGCCTGGAGCACGGTGTCACCGTCGAGCCCCTCACCGACCACTCGCTCATCGAGCTGATGCTCGAACACGACATCACCTACACGCCCACGCTCTGGGGCGACGACGCCCACCCGGATGCCCGTGGCAATCTCAAGAAGGTCGCCGAGGCGGGCGTGCGCATCGCGCTGGGCAGCGACACCTTCAGCGGCCGGGGCCTGTTCGGCGCCAACACGCTGGAGGAGGCCGAACTCATGGTGGCGGCCGGGCTGACGCCCGCGCAGGTGCTGGTCGCGGGCACGAGCGGCGCGGCGCGGCAGTGCGTCCGCCCGGACCTCGGCACGGTGGCCCCGGGCAAGCGCGCCGACCTGCTCCTGCTGGGCGCCGATCCCACCGCGGACATCGGCAACCTGCGCGCTCTGCGCATGGTGTTCCTGAACGGCGCGCTCGCCGTCGACAAGCGCTGAGGCCTGTCCGACGGGCCCCGGGCGCCCCGTCCGGATTCCCTGGGCGCCCAGCCCGGATCCCCCGGGCGCCCCGTCCGGATCCCTATGCCGGCCGGGGCGCCCGCCTCACCCGTGATCCGCGCAGCACGGCGTCGGGTTCGGGACCTCGAACGGGGCCAGGCGGCCCGCCGGGGCCGGGGTGAGGGCGAGGGTGAGGTGGCCCGTGTGCCAGGTGGGGCGTACATGGGCGCGGGTTTCGATCTCCGCCGTCGGGGCGGGCGGCTCGGGGGTGCCCAGGACCGTCGCCTGCTCGATCGCCGTGTGGGTGAGGAGGTGCTCCAGGGTGACCGTGCCGGTGACGGCGTCCGCGCCGGGGTAGAGCACGGCGCGGCCGGACTCGCGGTGGGCGTGTTCGCGGGCGGCGCCGGCCGCCGCTTCCGCCAACTCCTCCGGTCCGTGGCGGAGTTCGGCGTAGGCCGCGCCCGTCTCCGGGGCGGCCGACGCGAGGTGGGCCACCAGGCGGTGCCACACCGCCCGCGCCGTGGCCTCGTCCGGCAGGGCGAACGTCGTCGCCAGGTGGGGGCGGCGGCCGGTGCGCACGGGGTGGGTGCAGGCGACCGTCGTGGGCGGGAGGGCGAGGCCGGCGGCCAGGTCGTGGATCAGGTGGTCGGCCTCGCGCAGGGGCGCGGAGCCGGCGTCCACACCGATCACGGTGCGGACGCCGGACGACAGCGGGGGCAGGGAGGTCATGCGGGCAGGACCCACATGGGGTTGGAGTAGAACCACAGGTCCTTCCACGGGTCGGCGTCGCCGACGACGTCCAGCGCCGGGCCCGCCGGGTCCACGGCCGCCCCGTGCGCGCCGACCGCCGACCGGTTGCCGTCCGTCCCGCGCAGCCGCACGTACACCGGGCGGTCGACGCGGCCGAGCGAGTACGTCAGGCGGACGGTGCCCGTGGCCTTGTCGACCTCGAAGGACTTGACCACCTTGGTGTCCGGTGCCGTGAACGTGTCCTTGTCGGAGACGGCGCCGGTGACCGCGCCCCGGATGACGTCCACACGGGCCAGCTTCGGCGTGAACTGCGCCCAGTTGGGACCGTTCGCGAGGCTGATCTCGACGACGAGGTCGACCTTGCTGCCCTTGCGCACGTGCAGCGCGCCGCCCAGCGTGATCTCCCGGCCGCCGCCGCGCAGCCGGGCGTCGAGGCCGCTGAGGAGGGCGCCGTGGTCGACCCAGACACGGCCGGCGCGGATGCCGTCCATCACCGACTGGTACGAGAAGGACGCCGCACCGACGTGCGTACGGGAGTACTGGCCCGGCCAGAAGTCGGTGTCGGTGAGGTTGAGGTCACCGCCGTAGACCGGTTCGTCGTAGCGGCCGTTGGCGGTGAAGTCGCTGTTCGGGCCGCGTACGGCGGTGTCGGCCCAGACGTTGTGGGAGTCCGAGTTGGCGGTGATCCACCAGGGCTTGCCCTCGGCGAGCAGGCTGTCCCACAAGCCGCCGACCGTGGCGGTCATCCAGTCGAAGCCGCCCCAGGTGCGGTAGCTCTCCAGCGGGTAGCCGGCGAAGGAGTCGGCACTGGGGCTGTTGTCGTAGATGCCGCGCGCGGAGCCGGGACCGTGCGGGGCGGGCAGACCGCCGGCCTGGTGGCCGGGGGCGCCCTCCATGCCGACCGCGATGTCCGGCTGCGCGTCGCGCCAGCCGCGGATCTCGTGCGGGGAGTCGATGCCCTTGCGGGCGGGGTGGTTGGCGAGGAAGAGCGCGTCCTTGACCTTGCGACGGCGGACCTGCGCGGCGAGGAAGTCGATGCCCGCGATGGCGAGGGCCTCGTTGGCGGGCGTGCTCGCGGTGGCCTTGTTCAGACCGCCGTCGTACGTCGTCTCGAACTGCTTGAGGACGGCGACCTCGTGCCGGCCGGGGTGCACGAAGACGGTGCCGTGCTCGGCGGCCGGGATGTTCCACTCCAGGCCCTGGAAGACGAGCGTGTCCTCGATCGCGTCGCGGGCGGCGACGATGTCGGGGTTGACCTTCTCGACACCGATCTTGGCGTGCTGCTCGCTCGCGTGGTCGGTGATGACCATCCAGTCCAGGCCGTGGGCGTTGCCCTGGCGCACCTGGTCGATGACGCGGTACTTGGCGTCGGAGCTGTACTGGGTGTGGATGTGGTGGTCGCCGGCCAGCCACAGATAGCGGCCCGAGCGTGACTCCCGGCGCGACTGGTCCGAGGCGGGCGCGGTCTGCGCGGCGGCCTGACCGGCGCCGACGCCGCCGAGCACGCCGCCGGCGGCGAGGCCGGCGCCGAGCAGACCGGCGCGGCGCACCATCGCGCGCCGGGAGAGCTGCTGGGGCGACAGCTCCTCGTCGGGAACGGCCAGGTCGAAGGCGGCCGGGACGGCGTCGTCTTCGGCGCCCCCGTGGCCGTGGCCGTGGCTGTGGCCATGGGGGTGGTGAGGGTGGTGGTGTCCGTTGCCGCTGTGTGCCATGTCAGCTCCCGCTGCGCGGTGGGGTGCCCGTGACCTGCCGGGACGTCGTGCCGAGCGTGCTGAGGCGCGGTGAATGCCGGGCGTGGGCGCGGTGGCGGAGGCGGGAACGGTTGCCGACGGTGTCCCGGGCGTTGATCGTTCGTGCGGACGGCACATAGGTTGCGTCCATGACGACGACTGATCGGCACGACGTTCGGCAGGATGTTCGACACGGTGTTCGGATCGGCGTGATGTACGACCGGGACTGGGCGCCCGAAGGGCTGCCCGGGTTCGCCCGGGAGGTCGAGGCGCTCGGCGTGGACGACCTCTGGGTCGTCGAGGACCTCGGCTGGAACGGGGGCGTGTCGGCGGCGGCCGTGGCGCTGGGGGCGACCGAGCGGCTGCGGGTCGGCATCGGGATCACGCCCGCGCCGCTGCGCAGCCCGGCGCTGCTGGCGATGGAACTGGCCACGCTGGCGCGGGTGTTCCCGGGCCGGCTGGTCTCCGGGATCGGGCACGGCGTGCGGGAGTGGATGACGGCGGTCGGCGTCGCCCCGCGCTCCCCGCTCGCGCTCCTGGAGGAGACGATCACGTCCGTACGGGCGCTGCTGCGCGGGGAGCGGGTCGAGCTGGCGGGCCGGGAAGTACGGCTGGACGGCATCCAGTTGGTGCATCCGCCGGCCGAGGCGCCGCCGGTGGTCGCGGGCGTGGTGCGGCCGCGCTCACTGGAACTCTCCGGGCGGGTCGCCGACGGCACGGTGATCGCGGAGGGCCACGGCCCCCGCGAGGTGGAGTCGGCCCGGGCGCTGGTCACCAAGGGCGGCGCGGGCCCGGAGCACACCCTGACGGTGCTCGCCTTCACCTGCGTGGACGACGACCCCGCCCACGCCGCCGAAACCCTCCGCCCCCACACGGAGGGCCAGGCCGCCTGGCTCGGCCGCCCGGCGGAGGAGGTCTTCACCGTCTCCGGCCGCGCGGAGGACGCCGCCGACCGCGTACGCGAACTGGCGGCCGCCGGCGCGGACACGATCGTCCTGCGGGTGGCGGGTGCGGAGCCGGTACGGCAGCTGGAGGCCGTACTGGGGGCGCTGGGGCGGTAGGGCCGTGGCCCACCGGCAGGCGGGGGCCGGTCACCACGTGGCTCCGCCGCGCCCCGCTGGCGAACCGTCGCCCCGTGCGCGGAGACTGGTGGGTATGCGGAAGATCTCACTCGACGCCCTTGTCCGCGAGCACCTCGAGCGTGCCGCCGCCGCCTCCACCGGGCGCAGTGCCGCCACCGTGCACGGTGGACACGAGAACGTGTTGCGGCAGACCGTGCTCGCGCTGACCGCCGGGACCTCGCTCTCCGAGCACGAGAACCCGGGCGAGGCGACGCTGCTCGTACTGCGCGGGCGGGTGCGGCTCACCAGCGGGGATACCTCGTGGGAGGGGCGGAACGGGGATCTGCTCACCGTCCCGCAGGCGCGGCACGGGCTGGAGGCGCTCGAGGACGCCGCCGTACTGCTCACCGTGGCCAAGCGCGACTGACGTGACGGACGGGGCCCCCGAGCCGCTGCTCACCTTCGGGCACGGCACCGCCGGTGAGGAGGAGCTGGCCGGACTGCTGGGCGGCGCCCGGGTGGCCGCCGTGGTGGACGTCCGCACCGCCCCCGGCAGCCGCCGCAACCCGGACGCCGGCCGCGACGCGCTCGCGCGCTGGCTGCCCCGCCGCGGTCTCGGCTACCGGTGGGAGCGGCGGCTGGGCGGCTTCCGGCGGGCGGCGCCCGACTCCCCCGACACCTTCTGGGAGAACGCGTCCTTCCGCGGCTACGCCGGTTACACCCGCGACCCGGAGTTCGTCGCGGCGATGGACGACCTGCTGCGCGAGGCCGCGACCGCCCGTACCGCCGTGATGTGCGCGGAGTCGGTGTGGTGGCGCTGCCACCGGCGGCTCATCGCGGACTTCGCGGTACTCGCCCGCGGCACCGAGGTGTGCCACCTCATGCACGACGGCCGGCTCACCCCCCACCGGCCCACACCCGGCGCCCGGCTGCGCGACGACGGGCTGCTGGTCTACGACGTCCGGGACGACGACTGAGCCGCCACCGGGCCGGGGCCCCGCGTCAGGTCGTCGTCGCCAGTACCGTGCAGCCCAGCGCGAGCAGTGCCGCGACCTTCACCAACTCCAGGCCCACGTAGTACAGATGCGCCCGGGAGCGGCGCAGGGCCGGGTCCTCGCCCGCGAGCACCGCGTCGGAGCGCCGGTTCAGCCGGGGCCGTACGACGAGCAGCTGCCCGGCCAGCACCACCGCGGCGACGGCGACGAGCGCGACGATCGCCGCCGAGGGGCTGCCCACTGCTGTCGCCACGATCGCGGCCACCGCCAGGCCCGCCTCCGTGAGGTTCAGCGCACGGAAGACGATACGGCCGATGCCGAGCCCGACCGGGATCGTCACCCCCGGCGCCCGGAACTTCAGGGGCGCCTCCAGGAAGGAGATCGCCAGCACCATCCCCAGCCAGAGGAAGGTGACGGCGCCTGCTACGGCCGCGGAGGTCGGGTTCATCGTGTCGCTGCCTTTGTGGTCGAGAAAGTCGAGAAGTCGAGAAGAGCGGGGGCGTTACGCCGCTCGGGCGGGGGTCAGGTGGGCGACGCACGCGTCCGGTTCCGCGAACGGTTCCAGGCGCGCGGCCTCGACGGGGGCGCGCAGTTCCGCCAGTGCGCCCTGCATCAGGCCGAGGTGGAGCGGGCAGACGACCCTGCCGTACTCCTCGGCGAGTTCGAGGAAGGGGCAGTGCCGCAGCCGGATCCGGTCGGGGCTGCCGGCGTCGTCGCCGTCGGGCCGCGGGGCGAAGCCCAGGTCGTCGAGCATGGCGGTGACCCGCTCGACCGACTCCCGTGCCGTGGGGCGACGGGACGGGGTGAACGGGTCGACCAGATGGCGGCCCCAGTCCCGGCCCGCCTCGGTGGCCTCGGCGGCCGCCTCGGCCTCCGGCCCGGCGGACGCCAGCCGGCTGACCAGTACCCGGGCGAGCAGCTGGTAGTGGCGTGCGCCGCCCCGGTCCATGCCGCGCCGGGCGGTGTGGACGGTGCGCGGGCGGCCGGGACCGGACGGCTGCTCCACCGTCCGCTCCACCCGGCCCTGTGCCACCAGCGCGTCGAGATGGAACCGGACCGTGTTGGGGTGCACGCCGAGCCGCTCGGCGACCTCGGTGATACCGACCGGGGCGGACGCCCCCCGCACGGCGTCGAACACCGCCCGACGGCGCGGGGAGAGCGGTGCGCTCTCCTGGTGTGCGGACACGGCGATCACCCTTCTTCCCGTCGGCCCCCGGCTGCTCATTTTCTCCAAATGGTACATGTAATAATCAGGCGCAGTTCAGACGCGTGGGACGAGAGGGACAAGAGGGATGAGAGGAACGCCGATGCCGCCGACGCCGCCCGAGGCACACGAGACGGACCCCGACCCGGCCCCCGGCGCCGCTCCGACGCCGCCCCCCGTGCCGAGTCTGCTGTGCGACGTCCAGGCCCTCGCCGCGCGGCCGTCCGCACCGGCGGGCGCGCTGTGGCGGCTCGCCGAGTCCGGGCGCCAGCTCGACGCCAACCTGGTGCACCTGCCGCCGGACCAGGGCGTCGACACCCACACGGAGCCCGATCTCGACGTACTGCTCCTCGTCGTCGCGGGCGGCGGCCGGCTGGAGTCGCCCGGGGACGGCGGCACCGTCGTACCCCTCGCGGAGGGCGCCCTGTGCTGGCTGCCGCACGGTTCGACCCGCCGCCTCGCCGCCGGCCCGGACGGGCTGTCCTACGTCACCGTCCACCGCCGCCGTCCGGGCATGCGGATCAAGTCACGGCCACCCGAGGGGCGTTGACGGAAAGTGACGGAGGTCGACAGACACACATGGTCTGTCAAGATCCGTTTTGTCATGGATTGTGAGATCTGGCACACCGTTCACGCCACCCCTGCGTGAACTTGGCCGGAAAGCGCCAGAGTTGGGCGCGTGGCGGCCTCGTACGGAAGACGGAGCGGTCCTGGCGGGCGCGCACACTGCGAAGGAGGGTACCCGGCAGGGCGGTTCCCCCTGCCGGCCACCACCCACGCCACAGGAAGCAGCCTTCCCATGCACGACATGCACGACGCACCTCGCCGTCCGGTCCGCACCGCCGCCTCCGACACCGCGACCTCCTCCGACACCCCGTACGTCCCGCACGTCCCCTACTTCCAGCCGCACACCGTGACCACCGCCGAGGTCGTCCCCGGTGACCTGCTCGCCCTGACCGAGCGGGACGTGGCCGCGGACCGCTGGTTCGTGGTGACGCACACCGTGCCGGAGTCCCCGGAGACCATCCGCGTCACCCTCCGCCCGCCGCTCGGCGGCACGGACCACGAGGAGTTGCTCGCCCGCTCCGCTGACGTCGTCGTCGCCTGCCGGCGCATGGACGTCAGCCGCATCCCCCTCGTCACCTCCAGCGATCTTCACGCCGTCGGCTTCCGGGACGGCGACCGGGTCACCACGCTGCGGGTGGTGGACCCGCGCGCCGAGGAGGAGACGTACGTACGGCGCTGGGGCGGCTGGTACCGGGACCTGGAGAACCGTGCCGAACAGCCGCTCTCCGACGACGAGTTGCGCGAGCTGGCCGCCGGGGCCGCCCGCACCGACCGGCTCGTACGCCACCACCCGCGCCCCCGGCGGTCGGCGGGCGGGGTGGTGCCGCGCCGGGTCGTGGTCACCGGGCTCGGCGCGATCACGCCGCTCGGCGTCGGGGTGGCCGAGCTGTGGCAGGGGCTGCTCGACGGGCGGTGCGGCATACGGGAGTTGGCGGGGGAGGAGTTCGCGGGGCTGCCGGTACGCATCGCCGGGACCGTACCCGTGGACCCGGCGGCCCTGCTGCCGCGCACGCAGGCCCGGCGGATGAACCGGGCCGCCCAGTTCGCGGTGCTCGCGGCGCGGGAGGCCTGGCGGGACGCCGGGTTCGACGTCGCCGGCACGGTGGAGAGCGGGCTCGACCCGGAGCGGGTCGGGGTGTCGGTCGGGGCGATCCTCGGTGACGCGTCCGTCCTCGTCGGTGGCGACCGCAGGCTGCGGGAGAAGGGGCCGCGCGCGGTGTCGCCGCTGACCACGCCGATGTGCGTGCCCTCGCAGGCCGCCTCCCAGGTGTCGCTGGCGCTGCGGATCACCGGCGAGGCGCGCACGGTGACCAGCGCGTGCGCCTCCGGCACGGAGGCGATCGGGCAGGCGATCGACCGGATCCGGTACGGGCATGTCGACGCGGTGCTCGCCGGGGGTGCGGAGGCGGTGGTGACGCCGGCGATCATGGCGTCGTTCGCCTCGATGCGGGCGCTGTCCACGCACGGGCTGGAGGAGGGGACCTCGCCGTCGCGGCCGTTCGCCAAGGACCGCAACGGGTTCGTGAACGGGGAGGGGGCGGGGTTCCTGCTCCTGGAGGCGGAGGAGCACGCGCGGGCGCGGGGGGCGCGGATCTACTGCGAGGCGGCGGGGTGGGGGCTGTCGGCGGACGCCCACCACATGGCGGCGCCGGATCCCTCCGGGAGCGGGGTGGCGTTGGCGTTGCGGCGGGCGTTGCGGGACGCGGGGGCGCACGCGGTGGACGTCGTGCATGTGAACGCGCACGCGACGGGGACGGTGGAGGGGGATCTCGCGGAGGCGGGGGCGGTGCGGGGTGTGCTGGGCGGGGTGGTGCCGGTGACTGCCGTCAAGGGTGCCGTGGGGCACTTGCAGGGGGCCGCCGGCGGGGTGGAGGCGGTGGTGACGGCGTTGACGTTGGCGGAGGGGGTGATTCCGCCGACTGTGGGGTGTGAGGTGGTGGACGGGGCGGTGGGACTGGATGTGGTGCGGGGCGCGCCGCGGGAAGTCGGGGGGCCGGGGGGTGGTGTGGCGCTGAGCAACTCGTTCGGGTTCGGGGGGCACAACGCGGTGTTGGCTCTGCGGAGGTGGGGGTGAGCGGGGGCTCTTGGGCGGGGGGTCGCCCGGGAGTTTTTCGCCCCCGCCGCCCCTACCCTTCCCATCCCTTCAAGGGGCTTCGCCCCTTGGACCCCGTTGGGTGCGTGGTCGGGTGCGGGTGGGTGGGGGCTGGTCGCGCAGTTCCCCGCGCCCCTTACGGGGCACGGTGGTGGCTCGCGTCCCCGTGGCGGAGCCGCGCACACGACACAGCCCCGCGTCCCTTGTCACGCCGAGCGTTTGCGGGTGGTGGTCTTCTTCGTCGCGGTTTTCTTGGTGGTTGCTGACTTCTTGGCCGCCGGGGACTTCTTCGCCACTGTCGTCTTCTTCGCCGGGGTCTTCTTCTTCGGGAGGTTTCTGACCTCGGCGTGTTCCTCGTCGTTCCCGGAGGGTTCCGCGCGGGACTGTTGGGCCGCCCGGACACTGCTCTCCAGTGCTGCCATCAGGTCCAGGACCTTGCCGCTGCGGGGCGGGGCCGAGGGTTCCCGGGGTTCTTCGCCGGAGGTCTTCGCGGCGATGAGTTCCTCGACCGCTTCCCGGTAGTCGTCGTGGAGGTCGTTCAGGTCGACCTCGCCCAGCGTGTCCATCAGGGCGTCCGCGAGGTCGAGTTCCTTGTCGCGGACGGTGACGTTCGCGTCCGGGGCCACGCCCTCCGGGGCGCGGATCTCGTCGGGCCAGAGCAGGCCGTGCATGGCGATCACGTCGTCCACCACCCGGAGCATGCCGAGCCGCTCCCGCCCGCGTAGCGCGTACTTCGCGATGGCCACGCGGTTGCTGCGCTTCAGCGCCTCGCGCAGGAGGGTGTACGGCTTCGCGGCCGGGACGCCGTTGGCGCCGAGGTAGTAGGCCGCGCCCATCTGGAGCGGGTCGATGCGGTCGGCGGGGACGAAGGCGACGATCTCGATGGTCCGGGTCGTCGGGATCGGCAGCTGGGCCAGGTCCTCGTCCGTGATCGGGACGATCGAGCCGTCCGCGTCCTCGTACCCCTTGCCGATCTCGGAGGACGTGACCTCGCGGTCCTCCAGCTCGCAGACCTTGCGATAGCGGATGCGGCCGCCGTCCTCCGTGTGGATCTGGCGGAAGGAGACGGAGTGGCTCTCGGTGGCGTTCACCAGCTTGATCGGGATGCTGACCAGGCCGAACGAGATGGCGCCGTTCCATATGGATCTCACGTACAGCACCCTTCCGAGTCGAGTACGGCGGCGGTATTGCGGACGGCATACAGCCGTTATGCCCCGTTTTCGTGGGATTGTCATCGTATGACGCCGATGACAGAGGTGGAGGGGCGGCGGCTCGCGCTCAGCAATCTGGAGAAGGTGCTGCACCCGGCGACCGGCTTCACCAAGGGCGAGCTGCTGCACTACTACGCCACCACCGCCGACGCCCTGCTCCCCCATCTGCGCGACCGCCCGCTGTCCTTCCTGCGGTACCCGGACGGACCCGACGGCCAGCTCTTCTTCGTCAAGAGCGTGCCGCCGGGGACGCCCGAGTGGGTCACCACGGCCGAGGTGCCGCGTTCGGAGGGACCGGCGCGGCAGGTCGTCGTGCAGGACCTGCCGTCGCTGATGTGGGCGGCGAACCAGGTGACCGAGTTCCACACCCCGCAGTGGCGGGCGCAGGCGCCGGGCGAGGCGGACCGGCTGGTGCTCGATCTGGACCCGGGGGCTCCGGCGACGGTCGTGGAGGCCTGCGAGGTCGCGCTGTGGCTGCGCGAGCGGCTGGCGGCGGACGGGATCACGGCGTACGCGAAGACCTCCGGGTCCAAGGGGCTGCACCTGCTGGCGGCGATCGCGCCGGTGCCGTCCGAACGGGCGACGGAGTACGCCAAACGGCTCGCGGTGGAGGCGGAGAAGGCCATGCCGGACCTGGTGCTGCACCGGATGACCCGCAGCCTGCGGCCGGGAAAGGTGTTCGTGGACTGGAGCCAGAACGCGGCGAAGAAGACCACGGCCGCCCCCTACACGCTGCGGGCGCGCCGCGAGCCGCTGGTCTCCACGCCGGTGACCTGGGAGGAGGTCGCCGAGTGCCGGGCGCCGGAGCGGCTCGCCTTCCGGGCCGCGGACCTGGCGCCGCGGCTGCGGGAGTACGGGGATCTGATGGCGCCCTTGTGCGAGACGGAGGGGGCGGCGGCGGAACTGCCGTGACGCACGGGTCCCCTCGGACCCTTCGGACCCCTCAGATCCATCGGATCCATCGGACCCCTCAGAGGCGTGTCCAGGTGTGGCGGTCGCGGGCCAGGGCGTACAGGGACTCCGCGTCCGCCGGTTTCAGGACGCCGCCCAGGCGGGTGAGGGTGCCGGACAGGTCCGCGGCGCGGAGGACCCGCAGGCCGTCGCGGGGCGGGGCGGTGACCTCCAGCCGCGCCGGGGCGACGACGGCGAGGAGCGGGGTGACCTCGGCCGTCAGGGCGTACGAGGCCCGGTGGGCGTCGGCGCGCAGACGGCGCAGCAGGGGCTCGGCCTCATGGCGGCCGGTGGTGACCATGGGGTCAGCGACCTGGACGCGCTGCCGGTGGGCGTACAGCGCGTGGACGCAGAGGAGGCCGCCGGGGCCGATGGCCAGGTGGTGGATGCGGTCGCCGCCGGGGAGCGGAAGGGAGTGCAGCACGTGCCAGCCGGCGCCGTCCAGTGCGTCCAGGGTGTCGCCGACCGTCTGTTCGGCGGTGAGGGCGTGGTGGCGGGGGTCGGGGCGGAGGCGGGCGACGGCGGGGTGGCGGTGGCGGGCGGGGGTCCGGTCCAGGGCGACGAGGAGGGCCTCGCCGGGGCGGTTGGGGGCGAGGTCGTCGTCGGGGTGGAGGGCGAGGCGGGCCAGGTCGGCGGA
>NZ_JOHS01000026.1 GCF_000725625.1 Streptomyces sp. NRRL F-6676 | reverse complement strand
GGGGTGGGGGTGGCGGGGGTGGGGATGGTGTCGTAGATGTTCTCGACGTCCCCGGTGGCGCCGGGGGCGCCGGAGCCGCCGGTGTCCGCGGCATCCTCCCCGTCCCGGGAGGCGGGGGCGGGCGGGCCGCCCGGGTACTCGGGGGTCCCCGACCCCCCGGATGCCCCCGGGGGCTCGGCGGACTCGGGCCTGCGGGTCAGGAGCGGGTCGGCGGGGTCGGCCCGGGAGAAGGCGTCCCAGGTCGGGTCGCCGGAGCGGGTGTCGGTCGCCGCGGCGCCGACCGCCGGGGCGGGTCGGGCGTCCGGCGCGGGGCGGGTCGGCAGCGAGGGGCGGGCCGGGCGGGCGGTGGCGGCCGGCCGTGCGGTGGCGCCGGCGCTGTCCGTGCCGGCGCGGTCGGTCCAGCTCAGTACGGCACCGCAGCCGTCGCAGAAGGACTGGCCCGGTTCCGCGCGGGTGCCGCACTCGGCGCAGTTCTGGGTGGTCATTTCTCCGGTTTCCTTTCGGCGGCGGTCACCTGAACCGTGTAGGGCATGTGGGCGGGGCGCGCGGCCGAGACGAGGGCGTCCAGGCGGTGCGCGTCCGCGGGGGTGGGATCCGGCAGCCGCAGGTGGACGTGGAGCCGGGGGCGGGGGGCGCCGGGGACCGGGCCGAGGGGGCGGGCGCTCCAGTCGGCGGCGCCGCTCTCGGTGATCTCCGGCTCGGCACCGAACGCGAGCCGGACGGCTTCCGTCAGGCCGCGCCGGGTGCCGCGGACACGGTGCAGATAGGTGGCGGCGGCGACGGCCGCGCGCAGCTTGGGTTCCGGCTGCGGGCGGCTGGTGTCGGTGCCGTCGGTCTCGGCGCCCACCCAGCCGGCGAGCCAGCCCACGAAGTCCACGGGGGCGAGGGCCGGGTCGAAGTAGGTGTCGAGGCAGTCGAGGACGTTGAGGATCGGCGCGAGGACTTCGTCGAGGCCGGCGACGAAGCGTTGGGCGAGGTCGTCGTCGGCGAAGACGGCGGGCAGGTTGAGCCCCAGCGGGGCGGACGACCCGAGCCCGTCGATGGACCCCCTCATGGGGTACCTCCCCGGGACACGCCCACCGCCCGGAGGGCGCCGTCGGCGGAGGGGCGCCTCATGACGCGTCGCCGATCACTCGGACGCGGTGGTCGTACGAGAAGACCAGTGACGGCCGGCTCAGGTCGATGCGGTTCGTGGGGTCGCCGCGCTTTCCCGTGAGGGGGTCCGCGGGGTGGAGGGTGACCTCGTCGACGAGTTCCACGCCGGGGACGCGTTGCAGTACCGCGAAGATCTCCCCGGACTGGACCGGGCGGCCGAACGGCCAGCCCTTGCCGTCGGCGCCGCCGGTCAGCGGGTCCAGGTGGCGGTAGAGCGCGTCGTGCGCCTGCCGGCGCACCCGGTCCGTGTCGACGCCGCGGAACGCGTGCACCGTGGCCACCACCGTCACCCCCTGGTAGAACGGCGGCCCCACGGCCAGCCGGGTGCCGATCAGCCGGCGTTCGTCGAGGTGCCGGGTGATGCGGGACAACAGCGCGTCGCCGGGCACGAGTTGCTCGAAGCGCAGCCGGCCGCCCGGGTCGGGCACGGCCTGGGGGACGACGAGGACCCGGATCGCGTAGGAGCCGTAGTCGCTCTCCTCCCCCTCCAGGCAGGTGATGCGGGCGGTCTCCGGGGCGGCGCGCCGGGCGAGTTCCTCGTAGTCCCGCAGGGTCACCGCGCGCTCCTGGGCGCGCAGCGTGATGGGGGCGCGGACCTTCGCCTCCTCGACGGTCTCGCCGTCGACACCGCCGCGCGCGGCCTCGCGGTTGACGACCTCGCTGACGAAGGGGATGGAGGTGCGCAGCACCCGGACCGCGCCCCGGGCGACGTTCCCGGCCCGGCCGCCGCCGATGCGGTAGCGGCGGGCGCGCAGCACGGCGCCCTTGGGGGCGACCATGCCGTACTGGCGCAGGGTGCCGTCGGCCTCGCGCACCGAGGGGCCGAAGGCGATCTCCCCGGTGGTCGCGTCGAGGGTGAGGTGCCGGTCGTCGGGGCGGGAGCCCGCGAAGTGCGGGACGACCTCCCAGTCGACCCAGCCGTCGTGCTCGGCGCTCTGCACCAGGACGGGCGGGGTGTCGCCGACGACGGGGGCGTGGGCGAGGCGCAGCCGCTGCCCCGGCAGGCCGGTGGACTCGCCGAGCGCCTCGTCGTGGACGGTCTCGGCGTGGACGGCGCCGGTGGTGCCGCCGATGGTGCAGGCCTCGACGGAGCGGACGGTGGGGGAAGTGGTGTAGAAGGGCTGGTCGGGCAGCGGTTCGGTGACCCGGCAGCGCAGCCAGCCGGCCTCGTGGCCGCCGGTGCGGGAGAGCACGTGGGTCCCGGGAACGTGCAGGACGACCTCGCCGGGCCGGTTGAGCCCGCCGGTGCCGTCGCGGTCCACCTCGCAGGGCTGCCAGCCGTCCTCGGACCAGGCCTCCCAGACCAGCGGCGGCTGGCGGGGGTCGACACCGACGCCGTCGACCCGGCTGTCGAGTTCGAGGACGACGGCGCAGTGCGGCACGGCGGCGGTGAGCCCGACCAGCATGCAGTCGCCGGGGCGCGGGGACTCGGCGAAGCACCCGATGTCGGTGCCCTCGGCGAGGTCGTGCGTGTGGTCGGTGACGGTCTCGCCGCTGTGCTGCACGACCAGGTGGCGCAGCGCGCTGGGCACGATGCGCAGGTCCCGTTCGACGGCGAAGACGACCGCGTCCTCGCTCTCCGTGCGCGGGGTGGCGACCTCGGTGCCGGCGGGCACGGAGACGGCCTCCTCCTGCGGCGCGGACAGCCAGAAGGTGACGTCCGTGCGGGCCGCGCTGGGCGGGAAGAGGGTGATGCCGACCAGGTCCAGGAAGGCGAGATGGTTCTTCTCCGGGACCCGGTTGAGCCGGTAGACGATCTGGTCGGCCATGTGCGCGACCGTCTCGACGAGCGTGACGCCGGGGTCGGAGACGTTGTGGTCGGTCCACTCCGGGGCGCGCTGCTGGATGTAGCGCTTGGCGTCGTCGACGAACTGCTGGAAGCGGCGGTCGTCGAGGTTGGGGGAGGGCAGGGGCATCAGAGGTCGCTTTCGGGGAGGTAGCCGGGGCCGTCGGACGGCGCGGGTGCGCCCGGTTCCTCGTGGGAGGGGATGACGTAGAACGGGAAGACGAGGCTGCGCGGGTTGTTGGTGCCGCGGATCGAGTAGCTCACGTCGATCAGGAGGCTGCTCTCCTCGGCACCCACCGACACCTCCACGTCCTGCACCTCGATGCGCGGCTCCCAGCGGTCCAGGCTGAGGTGGACCTCGTGCTGGATGCGGCCGGCGGTCTGTTCGTTGACCGGGGCGAAGACCAGGTCGTGGATGGCGCAGCCGAACTCGGGGCGCATCGGCCGCTCGCCCGGCGCGGTGGAGAGGATCAGCCGGATGGACTCCTCGATCTCCTTCTCGCCGCTGACCAGGGCGATGCCGCCGGTCGGCCCGATGCGCAGCGGGAACGACCAGCCGGAGCCGACGAACTGTTCGGCCATCAGTAAGCCACCTGCCTTGTGCGGGAGAGGTTCATGACGCACCCGGTATCGGGATCGTGACGACCTTGAACAGCGGCGACAGTACCGAGAAGCTCGCGCCGACGACCCTGGTGGAGGCGGAGTTGAGCTGAAGGGTGCCGCCGCCGGTGATGTTCGTGGCGCCGCCGCCGGTCAGGGTCGCGGCGCCGCCCGCCACCATGTTCAGGGCGCCTCCGGTGCTGACGGCGATCTGGCCCGCGCTGCGCATGTTGATCATGCTGCCGCCCTGGATGCTGATCGGGCCGCCGCTCTTGATGCTCAGCGAGCGCCCGGCGCTGAGCGACAGGCTGGTGCCGGCCTCGACGGACACCGAGCGGCTGCCCTTGATGCTGACCGTGCCCTTGCTGTCGACGCTGATCTCGGTGTTCGCCCGGTCCAGGTTGATGACGAGCTTGTCGTCGCCTGACTGGATGCGGACGCCCTGCTTGCGGGCCAGCTTGGCGCTGAGCAGGTCGACGCGGTTGCCGGTGCGGTCGGAGAGGGTGTGCCGGGCGGCCTGGTTGCGGGCGCCGTTGTAGAGCGGCACGTCGTTCTTCGTCTCCTGGTCCCGGCCGTTGTACAGACCGCCGATGACGAAGGGGTGGTCCAGGGCGCCCCGGTCGAAGGCGACGAGCACCTCGTCGCCGACGTCCAGTGGGAAGAACCCGCCCCCGTATCTGCCGCCGAGCTGCACCGTGCGCGTCCAGTCGCTGACGTAGGTGTCGTCCAGCCACGGGAACGTGAGCTTGACCCGGCCGCGCTTGAGCGGGTCGGTGACGTCGGTGACGACGGCGTTGGCGACACTCGGCAGCCGGGGCACGCTCTCGGTGCCGCCGGAGGCCAGCCCGTACAGCGAGCGCCACTGACGGCCGCTGACGGTGAGCGCCGACTCGTAGTGCTGGCCGGCGCCGAAGCTGTGCCGGACGGAGGTGACGGTGTACTTGCCCTCGAAGGGGGCGCCGGTGTCGGCGAGCGCCACCGGGACGCCCGGCCGCAGCTTGGGGTTGCCGCGGACGGTGACCTCCACCTCCGCGAAGGAGGCGGAGACGTCGTCGGCGAGCGCCTTCGCGGCGTACGTGACCTCGGCCTGCTTGTCGTAGGGCGTGGCGGTCTGCACCAGCTTGGTCGGCCGGAAGAAGCGGGCCGCGCTGCCGGGGGTGGCGCCGATCTCGAAGCCGGGGTTGGTGGTCGCCGGGGCGGTGGCGACGATCTCCTTGGCCAGGTTGACGTCCCAGCCCCGCGACTCGACCTCGGCGACCTGGTCGGCGGCGGTGACGCCGGTGCGCAGCCGCAGGATGTCATGCCGGGCCTGGAGGACGAACGGGCTCTTGTCGCCGTCGGTCTCCGGGGACGGCGCACCGGAGGACGGCTTGGGCGAGACGAAGTTGAACTTGCCGTCGGCGTCCAGGGACATCACCATCTCGTTCTCGTCGGCGAGCCGCGCGATGAAGTCCCAGTCGGTGACGTTGGACTGGCTGATGAACTCGTACTGCGCCTTCGTCGACTCGATCCGGCCGACCGGGACGCTGTTGAGGCCGACCAGTTTGCGGACGATGGAGGAGGCCGTCTCGTTGGTGTACGCGGCCACCCGGCGTCGGCGCAGCAGCCGGTGGCCGAGGTCGTAGCCGCGGATCACGGTGAAGGAACCGGTGCCGTCGTAGTCGGCCTCCATGGCGGTCACCTCACCGGTCAGCAGCGGCTCGGCGGCTCCCTTGCCGCCCGCGACCGGGGTCAGCACGACGTCGGTGCCGAAGTTGACGCCGAGCCGCTTGAGCAGGGTCCGGTTGGGGTCGCGGAAGGTGAGGCGGAACGCGGCGGGGACGCCGACGCCCTGGTCGACCCAGCCCGCCACGAGCAGCGGGGCGATCGTCTTGCGCAGCTCGACCCCGTTGAGCTTGACCTTGATGATGTTGGAATACGTCAGCGGCGGCATCAGCGGTGCACCTCCTGAGTCGCGGGCAGCAGCAGGTCGGTGCCGTTGGCCAGCCGGGCGGGGTCGTCGATGCCGTTGGCCTCGGCGATGTCGCGCCAGGCGGAGGCGTCGCCGTACTCCTGCCAGGCCAGCGACTGGAGGGTGTCGCCGGCGACGACGCGGTGCACGCGCTGGGCGGTGAGGGCGCCGGAGGTCGGGTTCTGCCCCGGGGTGGCGTGCGGCAGTTCGTGCAGCGACACCTGGCAGGTGGCGCGGATGGGGACGCCGGAGGTGCCGAACAGCGTGTACGAGGCCTCGACCGAGCTCACGTAGGAGACGAACCGGGCCGTGGCGAACGAGCCCCACTGGAAGATCACCCAGGGGGGCGAGGGCTTGTCGGCGGCCTTGCTCCTGGCCGTCACCACACAGCAGTCCATCAGCGCCTCGACCTGCTTCAGCACGGCGTTGCTGCCGGGCTTGTCGGAGGAGTCCAGGAAGACCTCCACGGTCATCTCCCGGGCCACCGGGCCCATGAACTCCGGAATCGAACCGTCCCGGGTGTTGGCGGCCGGGGTGTTCTTCCACTCGGCCTGCCGGGACAGGGTCAGCTGCGCCGGGTTGAACTGGAGGGTGAAGTTCTGGATGAGCGCGCCCGGCGTGGGACTGTCGCCGATGGGCGGCTCGTGGATGGCGAGGGTGGCGTGGACGAGGCTCTTGCCGGCACCGCCGCTCGGGGCCATGTGCCGCTCCTTTCGTTCCGGTGGGGTGCGCCGGCGTTGCCGGTTGCCCTGCTGATGGCGAGGGGTCAGTCCGTGAAGCCGTGGTGGGCGATCTCCAGGACCTCCGTGGCGACGGCCGGGCTGCTGGCGTCGAAGGACGGGCCCTGCCAGCTCACCGGCAGGACGTCGAGCAGCCCCCAGCGGGCGATCTCGGAACCGTCCGCGCGCCGGGCCACGATGGTCCCGGTGGGCCGCTTGATCCCGGTCTGCACGGAGGAGATCCACTTGGCGACCTTGGTGGTGTCCGGGGTGAGCGGACGGGTCAGCCGGACATTGGAGAAGGTGATGCGGGTCGGCAGCTGCCAGACGAAGCCGTTGTTGCCGCCCTCGGGGCGCTGCTCCACCTCGACCTGCGACGACAGCCCCTCGCACCCGTTCCAGTAGCCGAGGCTCTGGCCGTCGATGGACAGGGTGAACCAGATGGTGGAACCGGGGTCCTTGCGGGACATCGGGGGCGGCCTTTCGAGTGCGTTCGGGCGGGTGGTGCGGTGGTGCGGGTGGTGCGGTGGTGCGGGTGGTGCGGTGGTGCGGGTGGTGCAAGTAGTGCTTGTGGTGCCTTCGGTGCGGAGCGGGTGCGTCAGCGGCGGTCGTCGCGGAGCCTGCCGATCCGTTCGCGGTCCATCCGCAGCTCCGTGCGGAGCATGCGGGTGACGCGGCCGATGATCCGGTGCGCCAGTTCGTCGAGCTGGAAGTCGGTCAGGTCCTTCGGGTCCCAGGACCCGGCCGGCACCCGGGTGTACGCGGGCGGCGGGTCCGCGGGGCGCTGCTGCTCGTTCCCGTCGAGCGGCACCGCGGTGTAGCCCGGCGGCGGCTCCTCGTCTCGCGAGGCCGGCACCCTGCTCAGCGTGGAGGCGACGGTGGCCGCCGCGGCGGCGGCGAGCGCACCGGTGGCCGACCGCGGCTGGGAGCGCTGCACGGCCGTCTGCTCCCCGGGCGGGGCGGGCGGGGTGAGGGAGGTCAGCGGGAGCGCGGAGGGCGTGCCGGACGCGGAGGCCCGCAGGGGCACGGGGCCGGCGGCCGCGTCCCGCTGCACCTGGGGCGCCCCGAGACCGGCACGGCGGGACGCCACGGCGTCGGGGCTCCTCGTGCCGCCCGGCTCCGGCCCGGCCGGGGCGGAGGGAAGCGGCGCTCCGAGCCCCGAGCGGCGGGCCTGCCGCGAGGCGTTGACGGCCCGCTGGACCGGCGCGGCGCCGTCCCCGACGGACACCGCCGCCGGGGACGGCGCACCCACGGGCTGCCGCTGTACGGGGGCGGGCGGGGGCGGTGTGCCGGGGGCGAGGGTGAGTGGCTGTGCGGGGGTGCGCGTCGCGGCGTCGGCGGCCAGGCGCTGCACGACGGGCGTCGCGGCGTCGGAGGCGCCGGTGACGGCCCGGCGCTGTACGGGGGTGGCCGGGGGCATCGTGCCGGATCCGTGGGCGAGTGGCTGGGCGGGGGTGCGCGTCGCGCGCGAGGGTGCCGTCGCGGGGGCGGCGGCTTGGCGCTGCACGGCCGGCGCCCCGCCCGGGGCGGAGGCGCCCGCCTCGCGCGGGGACGCGGCCGCGGCGTCGGCGGTGCGGCGCTGTACGGCCGGCGCCACGCCGGGGTCAGGCACGGCGGACGGGCCGCCCGAGGCACCCGCGACCGGCAGCACGGGGTCGGCCGTCCGGCGCTGCACGGGGGTGGACGAGGGCGTCGTGCCGGGGGCACGGGTGAGCGGCCGCACGGCCGGCGTGCCGCCCGGTGCGGGGGTGCCCGCCCCGGGCGAGGCCGCCGCCGCGGGGCCGGTCGCGGCGGGTCGCACCGCGGGCGGCGTCGCGCCGGACGCGCCCGCGTCCCGCGCGCCTGGCGTGCTGGGGCCGCGGGTGAGCGGCGCGGGGGCGAGAGCCTGGCGCTGCACGGCCGGCGTCGCGCCGGACGCGCCTGCGTCCCGCACGGTCGGCGTGCGGTTCGGGTCGCGCGTGAGCGGCACGGGGTCGACGGCCCGGCGCTGCACCGGGGAGGGCCCTCCCGTCTCACGGGGGGACGTCGCCGCGGGGTCGGCGGCGCGACGCTGCACGGTCGGCGTGCGGCTCGGGTCGCGCGTGAGTTTCACGGGGGTGACGGCTTGGCGCTGTACGGGGGCGGGTGTGCCCGTCTCGCGCGGGGCCGCCGTTGTGGTGTCGGGCGTGCGGCGCTGTACCGCAGGCGGCGTTGTGCCGGGCGCGCCTGCGTTCCGGCTGGGGTCGCGCGTGAGTTTCACGGGGGCGGGTGTGCCCGCCTGGGACGAGGGCGCTGTTGCGGTGTCGGGCGTGCGGCGCTGTACCGCAGGCGGCGTCGTGCCGGACGTGTCCGCGTTTCGCGCGGCCGGTGTGTGGCTCGGGTCGCGCGTGAGTTTTACGGGGGTGACGGCTTGGCGTTGCACGGGGGCGGGTGTGCCCGTCTCGCGCGGGGCCGCTGCTGCGGCGTCGGGCGTGCGGCGCTGCACCGCAGGCGGCGTCGTGCCGGGCGTCCCCGTGTCCCGGGCGGCCGACGGCGTGCCGCTGGTCACCGGCGGCGCGGGGTTGGCCGTGCGGCGCTGTACGGGGGTGGACGGAGGCGTCGTCCCGGGGTCGCGCGTGAGGGGCTGTGCGGGGGCGGCTTGGCGTTGTACGGGGGCGGGGGTGCCCGTCTCGCGCGGCGACGCCGTCGTGCCGGGCGCGCCCGGGTCCCGTACGGCAGACGAGCTGTTCGCGTCGCCCGTGACGGCCCGGCGCTGTACCGGGGCGGGCCCACCTGCCGTGCTCGGGGACGCGGTCGCGGCGTCGGTGGTGCGGCGCTGTACGGCCGGCGTCGTGCCGGGCGTACCCGCGTCCCGCGTGCCCGGCTGCGCGGGGCCGGTGTTCTGGCGCCGGCCCGGGGTGCCCGCGTCGCGGACGGCCGAAGGGTCCGCCGTCCGGCGCTGTACGGGGGTGGACGGGGGCGTCGTCCCGGGGTCGCGCGTGAGTTTCACGGGGGCGGCTTGGCGCTGTACGGGGGCGGGTGTGCCCGTTTCGCGCGGGGACGCGGTCGTGGCGTCGGGCGCGCGGCGCTGCCCCGCAGGCGGCGTCGTGCCGGGCGCGCCCGCGTCCCGCGCGGCCGGCGGGCCGCTCGGGTTCGGCGGCGCGGGGTTGGCCGTGCGGCGCTGTACGGGGGTGGACGGAGGCGTCGTCCCGGCGTCGCGCGTGACCGGACGCACGGGCTCGGCGGCCCGGCGCTGCACCGGGGCCGGTGCGCCCGCCCCCGGCGAGGACCCGCCCGCGTCCCGTGCGGCCGGCGGGCCGCTCGGGTTCGGCGGTGCGGGGTTGGCCGTGCGGCGCTGTACGGGGGTGGACGGAGGCGTCGTCCCGGCATCGCGCGTGACCGGACGCACGGGTGTGGCGGCCGGCGTCGTGCCGGGCGTACCCGCGTCACGTCCGGCCGAGCCCTCGGCGGGCCGTACCGGAGGCGCCGTCGCGGGGCCGCTGCCCGGAGCGGTTGTGCTCGCGTCGGCGGGCCGGGAGACGGCTCGCTGCACCGGCAGGTGGGCGCCGGGGGAGGCCGGGGAGGTGCGCGGCGGAACGGGGCCGGGGGAGGCGGGTGCCCCGCCTCCCCTGCTGTCGTCCCCCCTGCCGCCTCCGTCCCGGCCCCCGCCGTCGCCGTGCGCGGGCCGGGGCGGGGTGGCCGGGGGCGCGGACCGGCGCGCCGCGGGCAGGGAGCGGCGCTGTACGGCCGGCGCGGTGGCCGGCGCCTTGATCAGAGAGCTGGTCCGGGCCGGCGCCGGGGCGGGCGTCACCCGGATGCCCTGCGCCGGTGCCGGCGGCGACACCGGCACGTTCGTGCCGAAGGAGGGCACGGCGGCCCGCTGGACGGGCAGCGCGGACTCCCCACCGGCCCGCCCGCCGCCCGTCCCGTCCGGCGCGGTCGGCGCGGCCGTCGGAACGGCCCGCAGCGGCATGGCCGGCGCGCGCTGCACCGCCGGACCGGGCGCCGCCGCCCGGGAGGGGGCGTTCGTCGCACGCTCCAGACCGGTCACCGGACCGCCGGCGCCCGTCGGCTCGGGCGACGGCGGCAGCAGCCGTGCCGGTGAGGTGTCCAGGACACCGAGGGACGGCGCCGCCGTGAACGACGGGTTCCGCCAGGTCGGCAGGCGTCCGCCGAAGCCGCGGTCGGCGACCCCGGCGGGCCCGGCCGCGGACCGCTGGATCGGCGGCAGCCCCGGCCACGCGGCCGGCCGCGACGCCGGTACGGGCGCCGCGTCGGCGGCGGGCGCCGGGGACGCCGAAGGCGCCGGCCCCGCCGGAGCCCCGGCGGGGCCCGCGGAGTCGGCCGGGCGTTCGCCCCGGCCACGCAGACGGTCCAAGAGACCCACGGCTCAGCCCTCCGCCGCGGACCGCGTCACGAAGGACGCGATCTGCTCCGTGTACCCGCGGCGGTCGTGGTGTTCCAGGTCCAGGATCGCCTCCAGGCTCCAGTGGAAGTGGTAGGCGACGTACGCGATCTCCTCGTGCAGCCGATCGGTCGCGTACGTCACGATTCCCCCAGGCGGCTCCCGCCGAGTTCCACCTCGAACGACTCGGAGCAGTGCGGGCACTGAACCCCCGCCCGGGTGTGGCCCTCGGCGTTGATCTGCCGGTAGAAGTCCTGGAGGAACGCCAGGTCGGAGGCGAACATGCTCTCCACGATCCCGTCGTGCACGTTCGGCAGCGTGCCGAGCTCGGTGATGACCCGGCCGAGCAGCACGACCGACAGATACGCCGGGTTCTGCTGGACGCGCAGGTCGCGCAGCGGGACGAGTTCGTCCCGTGCCGTCGACAGACGCATCACACCCTGGCGGTGCACCGTGCCCGCGTCGTCCACGTAGCCGCGGGGCAACTCGAAGGGGAACTCGGTACGCAACGTCTGCCGCGGTGCCACGTCCGCCGGCGGGGCGGCGGCGGGAGCCTGAGGGGGGACCTCGGCTCCCGCCGCCGCGGACCGGTCGGCCGCGGCCGCCTCGGCAGCCGTGCGCGCACGCGGCGCACCCACAGCCGAACGTCGCATTACTCGATGACCAGGTCTTCGAACACGATGGTCACGGTCTCGGTGACCGGTGAGGTGTCGCCCGCCTTCAGCGTGCTCATCACGATCTTGCTGCACCAGGCGTTGCGCAGGTTCCAGCGCTTGACCGGGTTGTCCTCGTAGTCCATGAGGATGATCGTGGCGTTCTTGCGGGCGACACTCATGTTGCCGTCCAGGGAGTCCTTGATCCACTGGGTGAACGCGTCCGACTGGCTCGCGCCGCGCTCGATGTCGACCTGGCCGTCCTTGCCCACGCCCGGCATCAGGGTGACGTTGCTGCGGCCGGTGGTGCCCTGGTTCTGGTTGTACTTGATGACGTCCTGTTCGACCTGGAGGCCGTTGACCGAGTTCAGGTACTCGATCATCACGCCGTCGATCTGGATGCCGAAATTCGGTGCGACGAGGACGTCTTCTGCTTTGGGGAGAGCCATGAGTTCGCTTACCTGTCCTTCTGAAAGGGCTTCTCAAAGGTGGGTAGGGACCGGTGAGGGCGGTTCCGCCCGCCTCCCTACTCCTCCAGTTCGCCGCTGCCGCTGGAGAACTGGGCCAGCCGGAAGATCACGAACTCGGCCGGCTTGACCGGCGCGATGCCGATCTCGCAGATGACCCGGCCGAGGTCCACGGACTCCGGCGGGTTCGTCTCCTCGTTGCACTTGACGTAGAAGGCCTGCTCGGGACTCTGGCCGAACAGGGCGCCGTTGCGCCACTCGTTGACGAGGAACGCCGAGACGTTGCGCCGGATGCGGGCCCAGAGGTTGTGGTCGTTCGGCTCGAACACCACCCACTGGGTGCCCAGCAGGATGGACTCCTCCAGGTAGTTGAAGTACCGGCGGATGTTGAGGTAGCGCCAGGCCGGGTCGGAGGAGAGGGTGCGGGCGCCCCAGATGCGGATGCCGCGGCCGGGGAAGGCGCGGATGCAGTTGACGCCGATCGGGTTGAGCAGGTCCTGCTCGCCGCGGGTGATCTGCAACTCCAGATCCACCGCGCCGCGCACGACCTCGTTGGCGGGCGCCTTGTGCACGCCGCGCTCGAAGTCGTTGCGGGCCCAGACGCCGGCGACGTGGCCGCTCGGCGGGATGATCCGGGACTGGCCGGTGGCCGGGTCGAACGCCTTGATCCAGGGGTAGTACAGGGCCGCGTACTTGGAGTCGTAACCGGCCGTCTCCTGCCGCCAGACACGGATCTGACGGGCGTTGAGGCCGGGCGGTGGGTCGATGACGGCGACGCGGTCGCCCATCAGCTCGCAGTGGGCGATCAGACCGAGCTGGACCGCCTTGACGGCCTCCAGGTCGATCGCGCCGCGCTGGTAGGCGGCCATCAGGTCGGGCACCGCGACCATGGAGATCTCGTCGACGGCCTCCAGACCGCCGAAGCCGGTGCGGTCGGCGGAGTCGCCGAGGTACTGGGCCGGACCGGGGTGGTCCGCCTCCGCGCGGTCCGGGACGGCCGGGGCGGTGGTGGCCGGGGCGGGCAGCTCGACGGTCTGGTTCTCGGGCCGGACCAGCTGCGCCGTGGGGGCCGCCTCGGTCACGGTGATGAGCTTGGAGCGCTCCTTGACCTGCGTGACGACGTAGGTGCGGCCGCCCTTCTTCGCGCTCACGTCGAAGGACTCGACGGGCTTGCCGCCGTCCTTGACGATCAGCTTGAACCGCTCGGCCGGGCCCTCGCCCTCCGGGTCGGCGACCTCGACGCTGAGCGCGCCGTTCCGGCCGGGCGCGACCGCGGTCACGCTGAACGTGCCGAGCTGCCGGGGCTCGCCGGGCGGCAGCGCGGCGGGGGCCGCGGAGCCGGACACGGCGGCGGGGGCGGAGCCGCCCGTCGTCGCGGCGTCCTCGGCGGACCCGCCGACCCTCACGACGTAGGCGGCGGAGCCGCCGTTGTTGAAGAAGCCGTACACCGAGTGGGCCAGGTAGTACCCGTCGGTGAAGTCACCGAACGCGGCGACGTACTGGGTCCAGTTGGTCACCAGCGTCGGCTCGTTGAGGGGCCCGGTCGGAGCGAGCCCCACGAAGGCCGCCACCGAGGTGCCCACCCCCTCGATCGGGCGCGAGCCGCTGGCCACCTCCTCGACGTAGACGCCGGGCGACAGATAGGACGGCATGTTCCGCGCTCCTTGGGGGTACGAGTCAGAGTGCCCTCCACCCTCGCGCGCGGAGCACCGGCCGGAAACGCCTGGCGGTGCAGAAGCGGGGGCACTTGAGCTGCCCGAAAGTGCGCGTTCCGCCGCCGCGCCGGGGCAGCGCCGCCTCGACGGACACCCCGCGCACGGGCGTCCGGGCCGGCCCCGGCCGGCCTCCGGCCCCCCGGCGCGCGGAGCGCGGCCCCGCCGGCTTCGCGGCCGCCGCCCCGGCCGCCGCCCGAGGCAACGTTGTCCGGGGCGCACGGTCCCGGTGGGCGCGGGGAGAGCGCGCCGGGCCGGCCGCCGCAGACCGGCTGGACGGTCCGGAGCGTTCGCACGGGTGCGGTCGGACTCGTGCACCCTCCTGCCCTTTTACCGGCAACCCCCTCCCGGGGGAAGGGCCGCAGGGGTACTCCCGGGGCCCGGCCGAGGGCCGGGCGGCCGGGGCGGCCCGGCCCCCGGGGCACGGGGGCCGCCCCTGTCCAACACCGTGCCATTTCGCGCCTGTTCGTAGCCTGTCCGCATGAGTCTGTGGACTTCCCTGGAACCCGCCTCGGCGACCGTGGACCCCGGTGGCAGCACCCGGGTACGGCTGCGCCTGCGCAACACCGGTGACGTCGTCGACGAGTACCGCTTCGAGGCGGTCGGCGAGGTGGCCCCCTGGGCCGTCGTGGAACCGGCGACCCTGCGGCTCTACCCGGGCACGACGGGCACCGTCGAACTGACCTTCGCCCCGCCCCGTACCCCCGACGCGCCGGCCGGACCGAACCCGTACGCGGTGCGGATCACCCCCACCGAGCACCCGGAGGCCACGACCGTCCCCGAGGGCAACCTCACCATCACCCCGTTCACGGAGCTGCGCGCCGAGCTGGTGCCGCCGACCGTGAAGGGGCGGTTCCGGGGGCGGCCGAGGCTGGCTATCGACAACCTGGGCAACACGGAGGTGACGGCGTCGGTCAACGGCCACGACACCGGCGACCAGTTGTCCTACACCATCCATCCCGGCAACGTACGGATCGCGCCCGGCCGTGCCGCCTTCGTGAAGGCGACGCTGAAGCCGCGGCGCCTGATCTGGTTCGGGTCCAAGGAGCAGCGGCCGTACACGCTGAACGTCGTACGGTCCGGCACCGATCCGCTGCCGGCCGAAGGGACGTACGTCCAGCGGGGGTTCCTGCCCCGCTGGCTGGCCACCGCCTTCGGCATCTTCCTGGCCCTCGGCATCACCTTCGTCATGCTGTGGATCTCCTACCAGCCGTCGGTGCGGTCGAGCGCCTCGGAGAAGACGGTCGAGGCGGGCGCGGCCATGGCGCCCCCGCCGGAGTCCGCCCCGCCCCTGTCGTCCGCGCCCCCGCCGGAGTCGTCCGCCCCGCCCGAGTCCGACGGCGACAAGGACACCGGCGACGGCGGGGGCGGCGGCGGAGGCGGGGGCGGCGGTGCCAAGGCGCCGGAGCGGAAGGCGAAACCCGTGGTGCCCGCGACGAGGATCCTGCTGCGCAACACGACCACCTCCAAGTGCGCGGACATCCCCGGCTTCGAGAACGGCACGCAGGACGGCCAGGTGGAGGAGTACACCTGCGACGGCACCGACGCCGACAACCAGCTGTGGAACCTCGAGGTGAAGTACCCCAAGGGCGGCCCCGCCGACAGCCCGCTCTTCCAGATCAGCAACGTCAAGGACCAGCTGTGCATGGACCTGCCGGGCGAGGGAGCGGCGCCGGTCAGGTCACCGATCACCGAGTTCCCGTGCGACGGCACGACCGGCGACAACCAGCTGTGGTGGCTGGACCGGCAGGACAGCGGCGCCTACTGGATCCGCAACGCCGCGAGCGACGACAAGTGCCTGGACGTCGCCGGGCTCAGCGTCGGGGGCGACGGCACGAACCTCACCCTGTACGACTGCTCCAACGACGACGACCAGGAATGGATGATCATCGACCCCGCCGAGCAGGAGTGACCCGGGCGGGTCCGGCCCAGGGGGAGCCGGACCCGCCCGCGGGGGCGCGCTCTACCAGGCGCCCTCGCCCGGCACCAGCCGTCCCGCCTTGCGGTACTCGCGCCGCGCCCCCTCCAGCAGGTCCGCCGAGGTGACCACCGAGTCCCGCCCGGCGGCCAGATACGCCGCCGTCACCACCGCGCTGCGGATCGACCCGCCGGCCAGCTCGAACTCCCGCGCGAGGGCGCCGAGTCCCGTGTGCGCCCCGTCCGCCACCGGCACCCGCTCCAGGCCGTGCCGCCACAGCGCCATCCGCTGCCCCGCGTCGGGGAACGGGAAGTCGACGACCAGGTCGAGCCGGCGCGTGAACGCCTCGTCGATGTTGGCGCGCAGGTTGGTGGTGAGCAGCGCGATCCCGTCGAACGACTCCAGCCGCTGGAGCAGATAGGCGCTCTCCATGTTGGCGTACCGGTCGTGCGAGTCCTTGACCTCGGAGCGCTTGCCGAAGACCGCGTCGGCCTCGTCGAAGAGCAGCACGGCGTCGGTGCGGTCGGCCTCGGTGAAGATCCGCTCCAGGTTCTTCTCCGTCTCGCCGACGTACTTGTCGACGACGGAGGAGAGCTGGACGACGTAGAGGTCGAGGCCCAGTTCGGCGGCGACGACCTCCGCGGAGAGCGTCTTGCCGGTGCCGGACTCGCCCGCGAACAGCCCGAGCACGCCCCGGCCCCGGCCGCCGCCCGCGCTGAGCCGCCAGTCGCCGAGGACCCGCTCGCGGTGCCGGGCGCGCAGGGCCAGCTCGCGGAGCTGGGCGAGCGGGGCGGCGGGCAGGACGAGGTCGCTCCAGTCGACGTCGGGGCGGATCCGCCGGGCGTGCTTCTCCAGGCCGGAGGCGGACTGCTGGCGGGCGGCGAGCCGCAGATGACCGGGGGCCAACGCGGCGCCGTCGAACGCGGCCAGGTCGAGGGCGGCCCGCGCGGCCCGCTCGAGCCGCTCCCCGCCGAGGCGGTACGGGGCGACGGTGGCGGCCAGGTCGAAGCCGGGGGCGCCCGCCGTGTCGCCGAGCGCCGCCGCCCAGGCCGGGAGCGTGCCGGTGCGGCGTTGGGGCGCCTCCAGGACGAGGGGGTCGCGCGGGCACCAGTGCGGGTCGTACGGGCGGGGATCCGCCAGCAGCACGGGCACGTCGGGGGCGGCGGTCAGCTCGCGCAGCAGCGGGCCGGGGTCCGCGGGCAGCGGGGCCACGAGCAGCGCCCGGCCGCTCAGCCGGGCCTCGCGCAGCAGCCCGGCGACCTGCTCGTCGGGTCCGCCGAAGCACAGGGCGTCGAGCCCGGCCGCGCGCAGGGCGGCCGCCGCGCACGCGCTCCCCTCGCCCTCGCGCCGCTCGCGCAGATAGACCGCGCCGGGGACGGGCGCCGCCAGATGGGCGGCCAGCCGGCCGGTGAAGGAGGCGAACTCCCCGTCCTCCGCCCCGTCGTGGTGGTCGTACGGCAGCGGGCGCAGGTGGGGAGTGAGCTCCGGGTCGGGCGTGTCGTCGCCGAGGAGATGGGCGACGACCCGGTCGGGCACGCGCAGCGACCGGGTCAGGAAGGGCCGCTCGGACTCCTCCACGACCAGCAGTCCGCGCGCGGTCAGCGGCGCCGCGGGGTGGAACCGGGCCCGCGCCCCGGCCCGGTGGGCCGGCGCCCCGCAGAGTTCGAGCGCGAGGCCCACCGTGGCGCGGCGGCGGCCGACGTCGTCGTTGAGATAGCCGTAGAGCGGCTCGAAGGAGCGGTCCACGTCGGGCGCGAGGGCCAGGAGCAGGACAGCGGCGTCCAGTTCGCCGAGGCCCAGCCGGACGGCCAGCTCGGTGAACCGGTCACCGGGCGGCGGGGGAGCGTCGTCGGCGGGTCCGGGATACGCCTCGCCGCCGGCGGTCTCCGCGAGCAGCAGGTGCCGACGGACGGCCTCCTCGGACAGATACAGCCCGCGCAGCGGGTCGTCGGCCGTGGGATCGTCGGCGGCACGCCGGTCGACCAGCAGGGCGACCCGCTCGCGCAACCGGGCGAGCCGGACGAGCAGCGCTCCCGCGGGGTCGGCGGGGTGTGCGGCGATGCCGGGATCCGTGAAGCCGTGGACGGGGGCGGTCACCGCTTGCGCTCCGTGCGCACCGCGATCTGGTGCGGGCGGTGGCCCCGTTCCTCCAGGGTCCGGCCCGTCCGCTGCGCCGTCTCCATGTCGGGCTCGCCCGACGTGTCGCGCACGCGGACCATGGCCCCCTCGGTGACCGGCGGCCCGGCGTCGTACTCGGGAACCGCCGGGAAGGGCACGGTGACCACGAGGTCCACGGACGGCTTCAGCTCCCCGCCGAGCGCGGACCAGATCTCCGCCAGCGAGCGCGCCTCGGTCTGCACCCCGGCCACCGACAGCGGCACCGCGAGCCCCAGCGCGCGCAGCGGGCCCGGGAGTTCCTCGGCGGGCAGCGACTCGCGGGGCAGCAGCGTGGCCAGCACCGCCGAGAGCAGTCGGTGTTCGTCCTGCGGCCGCTTGGTCCACGCGGTCACCAGGTACGACAGCCGGAACCAGCGCGGCGGCTGCCGGTGTTTGACGACGATGGCCCGCTCGTCACGGACGGCCATGTGCCCGCGGTGCCGTCGGCCGATGTCCTCGCGGATGTCGTAGAGATAGGCGTTGATGGTGGGCGCGTTGCGGCGGGCGGCCCAGTCGCGGGTCGGGGCGTCCAGGGCGATGTCGACGCCGGATCCCGCGAGCGCGCCGCCGCCGAGCAGGTCCTTGAGGACCTCGTCCACCTCGTGGATCACCGTCGCGCTCCCGCCGTCGTACCTGTTCCGGCCGCTGCCGGCCGTCTTCCATCGTGCCTGTCCCGTCCCGGTCACCGCCGGGTCGCCGGGGACGGCGTGCGGGCAGAGCGGAGTGCCCCGGGGGGCCGGCCGGAGGTGCCCTTTTCGCCTCTGTGTCCTCCGGGGACTGTCAGATATAGCCCTCACGCAGGGCGTAGGCGACGGCGTGCGCGCGGTTGCGCAGATGCAGACGCGTGGTCAGACCATGCATCACGTTCTTGATGGTGCGCTCGGAGTACGACAGCTTGCCGGCGATCTCCGAGGTGTCGAACCCGTCGGCGACCAGCCGCAGTACGTCCACCTCGCGCGGCACGAGGCCGACGGAGGGGGTGGCCGGATGGCCGGCCGCGCCGCGGTGCAGGGTGCCGACCTGGTCGATGAGCCGGCCGAGCAGATCGGCGGGCAGGTCGCCGTCGCCGCGCGCGGCGGAGAGCACGGCCTGCACCAGCCGGTGCGCGGTCGCCTCGTGCCGCCAGACGATGGCGCCGACCCCGCACTCGATCACGTCCAGCAGCTCCGCCTCGCGGATCCCGCCGACGACGAGGACCGCGCGGGCGCCCTCGCTGCGCACGATGCGGCGCAGCCGGGTCAGGTCGGTCTCGTCGAGGGAGTCGTCCACCAGGAGGGCGACGGTGCCGGGGCCGCTCTCCGTGCGCAGGTCGATCTCGGGGTGCCGGCGGAGCTGGCTGAGCACGCCCTCCCGGGAGATGGGGTCCGGGGCGTGGACGATGACGGGCACACGGTGCACGGGTCCCCCCGGGCCGTCGTCCGTCGTACCGAATGAGCTGCGCATCCCTGACTCCCTGTCGCGTGGTCCGCCGCTCTCCCGGCGGATCCTCCAGGCTTCCCGGCAAGGGATGCGGGGGCAATCGTGGAGTACCACGAGGCACACCACGAGAACGGGCGTACTGTCGTGCCGTCGTGGTGGCGGGGCGCGCTCCACTTCACTGGACACCGGCGCGGCCCGTACGTCCATGGACCCGCCGGACAGGAAATCGGACCGCCCGCCCACGTGATGTACGGCACGTCCGGGCACCTCTGCCCCCCGTTGCTCGTCCCCATGTTCGGGAGTTCCCTTCAAATCTCCGGAAGTTCCGCCCGTGTTCCCGCCGTTCTCCTGGGGTCTTCACGGAGTTTTCCGAGGCTGTCGGGGGAGCCGTTCACCGAAAGGAGGCGCACATGCCCGGACCGCTGACCGAGCGCGGGGACGTGAGCGAGCTGATCGCCACCGAGGCGGCCCGTGCCCGCGCCGGCACCGGCCGGCTCGTCCTGCTGCGCGGTGCCACCGGCACCGGCCGCACCGCCGTGCTGGAGGCCGCCGCCCGCGACGGCGCCGCGCACGGCATGCGCGTCATGCTCGCCCGCTGCTCCGCCGTCGACGGTGCCCACCCCTTCGCCTCCCTGATGCGCCTGCTGAGCCCCGTGCCCGACGTCCCCGGCTGCCCCGAACCCGGCCAGTACGCGCCCTTCCGGGGCGGCGACGAACGGGTCATCACCAACCGGCTGCTGCAACGCCTGCGCGAGTTCGCCGAGCACTCCCCCGTCCTGATCGCCGTCGACGACGTGCACCTCGCCGACGGGGCCTCCCGCCGCTGGCTGGTGGAGGCGGCCCGGCGGATCGACCAATTACCGGTACTGCTGCTGGTGACCGAGCGCAGCCAGTACGACATCACCCCGCCCGCCCCCGGGCTGGCCCACCCCCTTCCGCCCGACCTGGTCCGCACCCATACCCTCGCCCCGCTCTCCGCCCGCTCCACGGCGCTCCTGGTGCGCTCGCTCGCCCGGTGCGGGCACTGGTCGTGCGCGGACAGCTGCGTACGCGCCTCGGCGGGCCATCCGCTGCTGCTGCACGCCCTGTTGGACGACCTCGGCGGCAGCGGGGCCGTCGCCGTGCCGGATTCCTCCGCCCTGCTGTACCCGGGGGCGTACCGGGCGGCGGTGTCCTGGTGGCTGGAGAGCGCCGGGCCCCGTACGACCGAGGTCGCCCGGGCGCTCGCCGCGCTGGAGGAGACCTGGACGGACGGCGCGGACGGGCCGCCCGTACCCGCCTCGCCGCACGGCTCCACCCGCGCCTACGCACCCGCCCACCCCGCGTTCACCGCGCAACTCGCGGAGCTGCTCGCGGAGATGACCGGTGCCGACGCCGTCCGGGTGGCCGGCTGGCTCACCGCCATGACCGGGCTCGGCCTGCTGCACCCGGACGCCTCCGGCCGTCCGCGCTGGGCGCACCGGCTGCTGCGGGACGCGGTGCTCGACGGCTGGCCCGCCGGCCGGCGCCGGGCCGCGCACCTGGCGGCCGCCGACACGCTGTGGCGCCGGGGCGACGACACGGAGGCCGTCGCCCGGCAGCTGCTGCGGACCGACATGACGGACCGGCCCTGGGTCGTCAACGTCCTGCGGGACGCGGCGCACGAGGCCGCGCGCGACGGGCGGATCGAGGACGCCACGGACTACTTGCGCCGGGTCCTGCGAGAGCCGCTGTCGGAGCACGTACGGCAACGGGTCCTCACCGAGCTGGGCTCCTTGGAGTTCGCCGCGGCGCAGTCCGGGTCGTGGTCCGGGGGTCCGGCCGGGTCGTGGTCCGGGGCGTGGTCCGGGGGTACGTACGGGGCGTGGTCCGGGTCGCAGTCCGGCCTGCCGGTGGGGCTGCCTTCCGGGCTGCCGCCCGGCGTACCGGCCGTGGCCCGGTCCGACGTGCGGTCCGCGGCGGTCCGTGCCACCGGAGTGCCGCGGCTCACCGAGGCGCTGTGGCTGCACGGCGAGCCGGCCGACCGGGTGCGCGCGGGCGTCGCCCTCGGCACCGCGCTGGCCCGGTACGGCCAGACCCGGGCCGCCGTCGAGACGCTGCGCGGCCTCGACGACGACACGCTGTCCGACCGCCCGGAGCTGGTGCGCGTCGTACGGGCCACCGCCGTACTGCTCGCCGAACGGGACCGGGGGCTGCGCCGCGAGGCGTACGCCCGGCTGGCCGAGCAGGACCGCGGCTGCCCCGAGTCGGCCGGTACGGCGGTCCGTGCCCTGCTCGTACGGCACGCGGCGGCGGCCGGGCTGATCTCGGCGGAGGAGGCGCGACGGCGGCTGCGGCTGCTGCTCGAGAAGCCGGCCGACCCGGAGGGCGAACCGTTCCTGGTCGCGGTGGCCGCGGTGGTCGCCCTGTGGGCGGACGACTTCGACTCGGCCGGCCAGCTCGTGGAACACGGCCTGGCCGGCCAGTGCGCGCATCTGCTGCACCCGGTGCACGAGATCCT
The DNA here is from genome assembly GCF_000725625.1 of Streptomyces sp. NRRL F-6676. Taxonomy (GTDB): domain Bacteria; phylum Actinomycetota; class Actinomycetes; order Streptomycetales; family Streptomycetaceae; genus Streptomyces. The sequence continues at coordinate 60,891 of NZ_JOHS01000026.1, read as the reverse complement.
GCTGACCGTACGCGCCGACCTGGCGGCGGCCCGCGGCACGTACACCGTGCCGCGGCACGCGCCGCACGGGCCGGCGGAGCACGGGTCGGCGGGACACGAGCCGACGGGATACGGGCCGACGGGATACGGCCCGGCGGAGCACGAGCCGGTGGGACAGACGGCGGCGGGTCACGTGTCAGCGGGTCACGTGTCAGCGGGACACGAGCCGGTGGGGCAGACGGCGGCCGGACAGGAGCCGGTGGGACACGAGCCGGTGGGACAGACGGCGGCCGGACAGGAGCCGGTGGGACCCGAGCCGGTGGGGCAGACGGCGGCGGGACAGGAGCCGGTGGGACAGATACCGGACCGGCACCTGTCGATGGGACAGATACCGGACCGGCACCAGCCGGTGGGACAGATGCCGGAGGGGCAGGTACCGCCGGGACACGAGCCGGACGGGCAGGCGCCGTCGGGACATGAACCGGATGGGCAGGTGCCGCCGGGTCACGAGCCGGATGGGCAGGTGCCGCCGGGTCACGAGCCGGATGGGCAGGTGCCGTCGGGTCACGAGCCGGACGGGCAGGTGCCGTCGGGTCACGACCCGGACGGGCAGGCGCCGCCGGAGCACGCCCGGGCGGGAAACGCCCCGGGAGGCGGCGTCGGGCCGTACGCGGCCGCGCTCCCCGGGGAGTTCCCGCCGCCGTCCGGGGCGTCCCCCGCGCCGTCCGGAACGTTCCCGGTACCGGCCGGGGCGTTCCCCGCGCCCCCCGGGCCGTTCCCCATACCTCCCGAGGGGTTTCCCTTGCCCCCCGGCGCGTTCCCCCCGCCGGCCGGGGCGTTGGCCGCGCCCCCCGGAGGCCACCCCGCACCGGCCGGCGCCCACCCCGCACCGGCCGGCGGCCGCCCCCGGCAGCCGCGGCCCGCCGACGCGCACACCGTGCTCGCCCTCGTCGCGGCCGGCCGGGTCGGGGAGGCCGGGCGGTACGTGGCCGCCTTCGATCTGGACCGGACCCCGGACTCCCCGGAGCGCAACCGCTTCCTGTACGCGCGGGGCGTGCAGCGGGTCGCCGCGGGCAATCCGGCGGCCGCGGTGTACGACTTCCTGGAGTGCGGGCGCAGCCAGGCCGCGCGCGACGAGGTCAGCCCGGCGCTCACCCCGTGGCGGACCGCCGCCGCCGAGTGCCATCTGGCCCTGGGCCGGCCGCGGGACGCGCTGGCCCTGGCCGAGGAGGAGTTGCGGCTCGCCCGGGTGTGGAACACGCCCCGCACGGTGGGCCGCGCCCTGCGCGTGCTGGCCGCGGCGACCGGCGGCCGGCGCGGCCTGGACCTCGCCGAGGAGGCCGTACGGCTGCTGCGGACGGCACCCGTCGACGACGAGCTGATCGCCGCGCTGATCTCGCGCGGGCGGCTGCTCATCATGGCGGGGGAGCGTTCCCAGGCACGGGCGGCCCTGCGCGAGGCGGCCGACCGCGCGGTACGGCGGGGCGCGGTCCGGCTGGCGGCCGCGGCGGAGGCGGCCCTGCGCGAGGGCGGCGCACGCCGGCCGGCCGCCGTCCGCACGGGCTCGGAGTCGCTCACCGGCAGCGAGCGCCGGATCGCGGAACTGGCCGCGGAGGGACACACCAACACGGAGATCGCCGGTCTCCTCCACGTGGCCCGCCGCACGGTGGAGACCCATCTGACGAGCACGTACCGCAAACTCGGCATCCGCCGCCGGGCGCAGCTCCGCACCGCCCTCGGCAACGCCGCCGCACGCCCCCTCGACAAGGACTACTGTCCCGACCATGGCCGCCCCTGACGCCCTCACCACCACCCGCGACGCCTACGACGAGGTCGCCGCGACCTACGCGGAGATGTTCCGCGACTCGCTGCGCGACCACCCCCTGGAACGCGGACTGCTGGCGGCCTTCGCGGAGCTCGTCCGCGCGGCCGGCGGCGGCCCGGTCGCCGACCTGGGGTGCGGCCCGGGCCATGTCACCGCGCACCTGAGCGGACTGGGCCTCCAGGCGTACGGCGTCGACGCCTCCCCCGCGATGATCGCCCTGGCCCGCCGGGCCCACCCCGCCCTGCGCTTCGACGTCGGCTCGATGGCCGCGCTCGGCCTCCCCGACGGCACGCTGGCCGGCGTCCTCTCCCGCTGGTCGATCATCCACACCCCGCCGCCGGAACTCCCCGCCCTGCTGGCGGAGTTCGCCCGCGTACTGGCCCCCGGCGGCCACCTCCTGCTCGCCTTCTGGGCCACCGAGGACCCGTCCGTGCCGACCCAGCCCTTCGACCACACGGTCACCCTCGCCCACCGCTGGTCCCCCGACCACCTCTCCGCACTCCTCCACGCCAACGGCCTGACCGAGCTCTCCCGCACCACCCAGCAACCCCGCCCCACGGACCGCCGCCAGTTCCGCAGCATCCACCTACTGACCCACAAGCCCCCGCCCGCCTGACCGACGTCCCTCCGACGTCCTCCGCGCCCTCCACGGAGTAGCGCAGCAGCCGTTCCCCGGAGGCGTCCGCCAACGTCAGGAGCCGGAGGCGCGCGCGGACGCCGGTACGGGCTCCTCGGAAGCTCCGGGAGTTCCGGGAGTTCCGGGAGCTTCGGGCTGCCCGGGTTTCTCGCGCGTCGTCCTTACCTCCCCGGTGAGTGCGCCGAGGAGGGCGATGAGGGCGAGCACGGCGGCCAGGGCGGCGGCGAGGGTGGCGGTGTCGCCGCCGGTGGCGAGGACGTCGGCGAGCAGGGGGGAGGCGAGCCGGCCCGCGGTGAGGTGCGCGACGGCGAGCACCGCGGGGAACAGCATGCCCGCCGCGAGCACGGGGACGGCCGACCTGCGGACGACCAGGGCGGCGCCGAGCAGCAGACACAGGGTGCTGATGCCGAGCGAGACCCCGTGCGCGTACGTCCACGGCACACCGTCGCGCAACGGCAGATGCGCCACCCCGCACCCGACCAGCGCGAGGGCGGCGATCCAGGCCGGCCGAACGGCCGCCCCGAACCCGCCCACCCCACGAAGCCACCGCGTGAGCCGCCCACGCTCCGGGCGCCGGCCGCCCTGGCGCCCGCTTCCGGTGTGCTTCTCGTCCGTGGCGGACGGCGCCGGGCGCTCCGGTGTCCGGTACCCGTTCCGCGCGGCCCACTCCTCGTCGAGCCAGTCGAACTCGGGGGTGGCGTCCGGTGGTTGCTCCCGGTGCGCATCCGGCCGCACCGGCCCGGCCGGGAGCGTCCCCTCCACGGACCTGCCGTCCCTCGCGGACTCGCTCGTGGACGGGGCGGTGAGGACCGCGGTCCCGCCCACCGGCTCACCCGCCGGGCCGTCTGCGGAAGGGGGTGCGGGGTCGGCCGCCGGGCCGTCCGGCCGACCGGCCGCGGGCGCCTGCGCCGGGCTGCGGACCGAGCCGTTCGCCGAGGCGGTCGCGGGTCCGTCCACCGGCCCGTGCGACGGGCTCGTCGCCCGGTCGGCCGGTGAGCCGTCCGCAGGACGGGGTGCGGGGTCGGCCGCCGGGCCGGTCGTGGGGGGCTCGGCCGGGCTGCTGGTCGAGTCGGCCGCCAGCGGGTCGGCGATCGGGCCGGCCGCCGGGTTGCCCGTCGGGCCGTCCGCAGGCCCGTTCGCCGAACCGGCCGCAGGGCCGCCCGTCGGGCGGGTGGTGAGGCCGTGCGTGGGGCTGCCGGTCGAGCCGTGCGCCGGGCTGGGCTCCTGGCTGGGCTCCTGGCCGTGCGCCGAGCCGGCCGCCGGCCCGCCCGTCGAGTCGGCCACCTGGCCGTGCGCCGGGTCTGTCGTGGGAGTGTTCGCCGGGCCGGGCGCAGCGCTACTTGCTGGGCCGCCGGTCCGGTTGGCCACCGGCACGTCCGTCGGACCGGCGGCCGCGGGGGCGATCGCCGGGACGTTCGCCGGGCCGGCTGCCGGGACCGTGGCCGGTGTGTCCACCGGCCCGGGGAGCGGACTGCCCACCGGTCCGTCCGCCGGACCCCCGGCCACGGGTCCGGCCGCTGGGTGGGTTATCGGCCCGGCTGCCGTCGGGCTGGTCAACGGCCCGTTCGTCGGGTCGGTCGCGGTGTTGTCCGTGGGGTGGTCCGTGGGGCCGCTGAGCAGGCCGCTCCCCGGACCGCCGGCCGGGCCGGTTGCCGGGGTGCCTCCCGGGCCGGCCGCCGGGCTGCTCCCTCGGCCGGTCGTCGGAGCGGGTGTCGTGCCGGTCGGCGGGGTGTCCGTTCGGACGGGTCGCGACCCGCCCGCCGTCGGGGCGGCGCCCCGCGCCGCAGGACCTCCGGGCTCGCCGGGGGCCGGGCGGGGCGCGTTCGTCAGGTGGGTTATGAGGTCGGCCAGGTCCTCGACCGGGCGGTCGGCCGTGGCGGCGCGTACGACCTCGCGGGCGGCCCGGTCGCCGTCGGGTCTGCGCTCCAGCAGCGCGATCAGCGCGAGCACCTCGTCCATCGAGCGCGAGGCGACCGCGGCGTGCACGAGTGCGCGTACGGGCTCGTGCCCGGAAGGGCCCGTGCCGGAGGAGTCGCGGAGGTCGCGGGGAGGGTTCATCGTCATGGTCGCCGGTCGCCTTCTACTCCGATGCACGGACACACAGCACGACATGACCGTTTCTAGGCGCGCCCCCCACCCCCCGCCACCCGAGCGCGGACGGACGGGTCACTCACCGGCCCCGGCCCCGGTCCCGGTACCGCCCGCGCCCGCCGTCCTACGCCGGTTCCCCGACCGGCAGGTCACGGGCGGCGGCGGCCCCCCGCCCTGCGACGGGGCGGCGGCGGGACGGGACGGCGAGGGTGGGATGGGCGACGCCCCAGGCCGCGCCCCTGCACACGGCCTCCTTGTAGAGCGCGGCCAGCCGCCCGGTCAGCGCCGCGCTGACCGCGCGGTCGTCGGCGGTGACGTACTGGATCAGCCCCTCCCGCCGCCCCAGCGAGACGCACTGGTTGAAGTAGCGCAACGGCGTGTGCGGGAGTTTCCCCCCGGCCAACCGGGCGGCGAGCGCGTCGGCGGCCTGCCAGGCCATGGGGACGCCCGAGGCGCAGGACATGCGCAGCGGGCTGCCGCCGGCGCCCGTCGCCATGGCCGCGTCCCCGACGGCGTACACGTCCGGGTGGGAGACGGAGCGCATCGTCCCGTCGACCACGATCTGCCCGTCGTCGGTGACCTCCAGGCCGGTGTCCCGCGCGAGCGGGTGGACGGCGAAGCCGGTGGTCCACACGGTGACCGCGGCCGGCAGCCGGGTGCCGTCGGCGGTGCTGACGTGGCCGGCCGCGACGCCGGTGACGTCGGTGTGCTCGTGCACGGTGATGCCGAGCCGGCCGAAGACCTTCCGCAGGTGCCGGGCGCCCTTGGGGGAGAGCCAGTCGCCGAGCCCGGCGCGCGCGACGAGGGCGACGTCGAGGTCCGGGCGGGCCTCGGCGATCTCGGTCGCGGCCTCGACCCCGGTGAGACCGCCACCGACCACGAGCACGGGCTGCCCCGCCGTCAGCCCGGCCAGCCGGGCGCGCAGCCGCAGCGCCCCGGCCCGGCTCGCGAGTTCGTCGGCGTGCTCGGCGACCCCCGGGACACCGTGGTCGGTCCAGCCGCTGCCGAGGGCGTAGACGAGGGAGTCGTACGCCAGTTCTTCCGTGGTCTCCGTGGTCTCCGTGCCGTCCGTGCCGTCCGTGGCCGTCACGGTGACCGTCCTGCGTTCGACGTCGACACCCGTCACCCTCGCGAGCCGCAGCTCGACGCCCGTGCCCGCGAACATCTCGGCGAACGGCCGGGGCCTGAGCTCCTGCCCGGTCGCGAGCTGGTGCAGCCGGACGCGCTCGACGAAGTCGGGTTCGGCGTTGACGAGGGTGAGGGCGACGTCCTCGCGGCGCAGCCGCCTGGCGAGGCGTCCGGCGGCGATGGCCCCGGAGTAACCGGCTCCGAGGACGACGATGCGGTGCTGCATGTCCGTACTCCTGTCTCGCGCGCTCCTGGCGCCCGGGCGGTCCCGTGTCGGACGTTCGCCGGACGCCGTGATGTCGTCCCTTGAACCGGACGGCCCGCCGTTTCCTGACAGGACCACGATGTGAAGCACCTCACAACGCGGCCGGACAGGCCTCAGAACGCGTGGAGCAGCGGCTCCCCGTGGTCGCCGGCCGCCCACCGCCGGCTCGCGCGGACGAGCTTGTCGGGGTTGGCCTGGGAACGGAACGCGGCGATGCCGTCCGCCGTGATCTCCAGGCACAGCACCCCGACGACCCGGCCGTCGACGACCGCCACGAGCGCGGGCCCGCCGTTGGCGGTGGTCGCCCAGATCCCGGGCGAACCGCCGACCAGCGCGCGCTTGCCCTTGCCCGGCGTGAACAGCCCCCGCATGAATGTCGCCACCGCGAGCGCGCCCTCGAACGCCTTGGTGCGGGCCGGTACCTTCCCGCCGCCGTCGCCGATCGCGACGGCGTCGTCCGTGAGCAGCCGGACCAGCGGCTCGGTCCGGCCACTGGTGGCGGCCGCGAGGAACTCCTCGACGATCCGCCGGGCGGCGGCCGCGTCGACCTCGCCGCGCACCCTGCCCTCCGCGACGTGCTTCCTGGCCCGGTGGAAGAGCTGCTGCCCCGCCGCCTCCGTGATGCCGAGGATCCCGGCGATCTCCCGGTACGGGTACCCGAACGCCTCCCGCAGCACGTACACCGCCCGCTCTTTCGGGGCGAGCCGCTCCAGCAGCGCGAGCACCGCGTACGACACCGATTCGCGCTGCTCGGCGGTGTCGGCGGGCCCGAGCATCGGGTCCCCGGCGAGCAACGGCTCGGGCAGCCACTGCCCCACGTACGTCTCGCGCCGCGCGCGGGCGGAGGTGAGCTGGTTGAGGCAGAGGTTGGTGAGCACCTTCGTCAGCCACGCCTCGGGCACGTCGATCCGTTCGACGTCGGCCGCCTGCCACCGCAGGAACGTCTCCTGTACGACGTCCTCGGCGTCGCTCGCCGACCCGAGCAACCGATAGGCGAGCGCCCCCAGCCGGGACCGACTCGCCTCGAACCGTTCCACGTCGCGCGGGGTCAGGGCCATGGGCGGATCCTAACCGCCGTGTCGGCCGACGGAACGTCGTCCGAGGGTGGGTGCCCGGTTCGACATCACGTTGCGACGGCAACCCGGGCACCGGGTTCTTTCTTATATGGTCGGGTGGGGCGACCCGCTCGCGGTGCTAATCGCATAGGCGATGCACGTCATTGCGATCGGGGAGGCGACAAGATATTGCAGCAATTTGCTCACGGCGTTCTTCCTGTGCGGGGCGGCAAGAATCAAGAGCGTTCCGCCGCACGCAGTTATACAGCATACGGGTGACGTGTGCAGCGGCTGCGGAGAACCGGTTGAGAACTGAACCTACGGGTCAGTTCAGCCGGCGGTCTCGCCCCGCAGCTCCCCCCGCACCCGTACCGCCCGCTCCTCCTCCGCCGTCGCGCCCAGGCGCCGGCTCGCCGCCGCGGCGGCCTCCAGGTGGGCCGCGGCTTCGGCAGGGTGCCCCGCGTCGCGCTCGGCGAGGCCCAGTTGGTACAGGGCCTCCGCCTCCTCGCCCGCCGCGCGGATGTCACGCAGCACCCCAAGTGCGGTGTGGAGATGGTGTATCGCGTCCCCGACGCGACCGCCCGCACGGTACGCCGCACCGATCCGCGTGAGCGCGATACCCTCCGTGCGCCGGTCCCCGACCTCACGCAGCACCGGCAGTGCCCCGCCGTACAGCGTGAGCGCTTCGCCGGTCCTGCCGAGCGCGTCCAGGACGGAGGCCAGGTTGATGCGGAGCGTGGCCCGGTCCCTCGGATTCCCCAGTCCTTCGGCGACCGTCAGCGCTTCTCGATAAGCGCTTTCCGCCGATTCCATGCGCCCCGACTTCTTGTGCGCTTCCGCGATGTTGTTCAATGCGCTGTATCGGCCCCGCTCGTCCCCTATTTCCCGGAATTCGGCCAGCGCGGAGGTGAAGCACGCCAGTGCTTCGTCGTGTTCCGCGAGATGGAGGTGGGCTATGCCGAGCACATTGCGGCAGCGCGCGATCCGCAATGCGTCTCCGGTTTGCGACAGGAAATCCAGAGACTCCTGTTGGAGTGATCTGGCCGGTGCGTACTGCCCCGTCTGCCACAGGGATATCACGATCCGGTGCACGCACTCGGCCTCCAGCAACCGGTCCCCCACGGACCGTGCGGCCGCACGTGCCGTCTCCGCGGTCGCGATCGCCTCCTCGTACCGGGAGCCGTGGGTGTACACCGCGCAGAGGTCGAGCAGGGCGCGCGCCTCGGCCGCCCGGTCGCCCGCCGCGTGCCAGTGGGCGACGGCACGGCGCAGCAGCGGCTCGGCCGCGGCGAGATGTCCCTCCATGTCCAGGAAACCCGCCAAGACATGCACGCCGAGGGCGAGTTGGCGCGCGGTGCCCTGGCTCGCCAGCCGCGCGGCGAGGTCCAGGAGATTGGCCGACTCGGTGATCAGCCACTGTTCCGCCGAGCGCGCGTCGGTGAGCTCCGGATGCGGGGGAGGAGGAACGGATCCGCCGTTCGAATCCCTGCGGGAACCGTTCGGATCCCTACGGGAAGCGGCCGAATCCCTGCGGAGACCGGCCGAGTTCATGCGGGGACCGGCCGAATCCTTTCGGGAACCGGCCGAACTCATGCCGAGACCGACCGGATCCATGCGGGAACGGAACGGATACGCCAGCCGGTCCGCCCGGTCCGCCGCGTGCAGGTAATGATCCACGAGGCGGCGCTCGGCCCGCCGTACCTCCGCCGCGGAATCCGCCCCGCCGGTGGCGACGAGCGTGCGCGCGTAGTCGCGCAGCAGGTCGTGCATGGTGAACCGGTGCGGAAGCGGCTCGGACACGAGGGACTGCGCGAGGAGTTCCTCCAGCACCCGTTCCACCGTCGCCGCGGGGAGCCCGGTGAGCGCGGCGACCGCGTGCGGCGAGAACTCGACCCCGGGGTGCAGTCCGCTGCGCCGGAAGACGAGCCGCTGGTCGGCGTCGAGCGCGTCGTACGAGACGGCGAAGACGTGCGCCAGGGACCGTTCGGCGTCGCGGAGCTGGGCGAGACGGCCGTCGGCACCGGCCAGCCGGCGCAGGAGGTCGGACGTCGTCCAGGAGGTGTGTGCCAGCAGCCGGCTCGCGGCGATCTCCACGGCCAGCGGGAGGTGCCCGCAGCGCCGGACGATCCCGGCGACGTCCGAGGCGTCGGTGCCGGGCCGCGGGCCCAGCCGCCGGGTGAAGAGCGCGGCCGCGTCCTCGGGCGGAAGCACGTCGAGCGAGACGGGCCGCACCCCGGGCAGTCCGGGCAGCCGTCGTCGGCTGGTGACGACGACCGCGGTCGGGGAGGCGCCCGGGAGCAGCGGGCGCACCTGGGCGGAGGAGGTGGCGTCGTCGAGCACGACCAGCATGCGGCGGTCCCGCGCCGCCGCCCGCCACAGCGCGACCAGTTCGTCGAGGTCGCCCGGCAGTTGTGTGGCGGCCGTGCCGAGCAGCCGCAGCAGTTCGGTGAGCGCGCGGACCGGGGTCCGCGGGGTCCGGCCGGTGGAGTCCCCGCCCAGGTGGAGGAAGAGGCGTCCGTCGGGGAAGCGGTCCCGCAGCCGGTGCGCGAGGTGGATGGCCAGGGCGCTCTTGCCGACGCCGCCCATGCCGTGGATCGCCTCGACGGTCACGACGTCGTCCGCGGCGCCCCGCTCCTCGCAGAGCGAGGCGGTGAGCCGCCGCAGCTCCTCGCGCCGCCCGGCCCAGGGGACGTCGCGCGGCAGGTTGTCCGGGACCCGGCGCGCGGGCCGGGGGGCCGGTCTCTCCTCGGGCGCGGCGCGGGGGAACAGGACGGCGGCGGGGGTTCCGGCCAGGATGCCCTGGTGGATCCGGTGCAGCCCGCGCCCGGCGTCGAGTCCGATGTCCTTCACGACCCGCTGCCGCGCCCGTTGGAGCAGCCTGGTGGCCTCGGCCGTCCGGTTGCTGCCGTACAGGGCGACGGCCAGCCGCTCGGCCAGCGCCTCGTCCACGGGGCGCGCCTCGACCAGCGGCAGCAGCACGGGTACGGCGTCGGTGTACTTCCCGCCGTCGAGCAGGATCTCGGCCCTGGTCAGCGCGGCCACCAGCCGGGTCTCGCCGGCGGCCGTGCGCAGATGCTCGGCCCAGGAGCCGGTGATGCCGGCCAGCGGCTCCCCGTGCCAGTGGTCCTCCGCCCGGTCCAGCAGGCGCAGGGCGCCCTTGGCGTCGCCGCCGTCCCGGAGGGCGCGGGCCCGCTCGACGCCGGTGGTGTAGCGGCGCAGGTCGACCCGGTCCGGGTCGGTCTCCAGGGAGTACAGGTTGGTGCCGCCGCGGAGCGTGGGCGCGTCCTCCCCGAGGGTCCGCAGGGCGGCGCGGACGCGGGAGACGTGCGCGTGCAGCGCCTCCCTGGCCTTGCCGGGCGGGTGGTCGTCCCAGATGCGGTGGATCAGGGTGTCCACACTCACCGTACGGCCGGCGTCCCAGGCGAGGGCGGCGAGCGCGACCCTCGTCTTCGTCGACCGCAGATCGCCGCGTCGGCCCGCCGCACGGAGTTCCACGGCCCCCGAAATCCTGATCTCGAACTCCACCAGCGTCCTCCCCGCCGGTAGGACATGTGATTGCCGAGCATTCGAGCGTGGCATAGACCTGGCAGCGACGACCATAAGGGGACGTTGTGTGTTCAAAGTTGACCGGTAAATAGTCGCAACCGTTCACATCCTGACCGAAGAGGGGGAACGCCTTCCGGTGGCGGAGGTGACTCCCGGGGACGGAAAGGGGCCGCGCACGTGCGTGCTTTCTCCTTCGGCGCACCGGACGGGTCCGGCGGACCCGAGGCCCTGCTGCCGGCGATGGCCGCGTGCGGTGCCGGGCCGGAGTCCGCGGCGTGGCGCGAACTCGCCCGCGTGGTGGACACGGCGGGCCGCGCGGAGCCGTCGGTGGCCCGGCTCTGGCCCCCGCGGGCCGGCGGAGCGCGACCGGACGGGACGGATTCCTGGCGCCGGCTGGCCCGTGCGCTCGCGGCGGTGGCGGCGCGGGACACGGCGACGCGGCACGCCCTCACCGCCTGGCTGAACGACCACCCCGGCCCCGCGCCGGTTCACCCCGGTCCCGAGCCGGTCCGCCCGGGTCCCGAGCCGGTTCACCCGGGTTCCGCGCCGGTTCACCCCGACCATGCCCCGACGGCCAATGTCATCGGCGGGGACTCCGTGCTCCACGGACCCGCCGTGCAGGCCCGCGACGTCCACGGCGGCCTCCACTTCCACACGTCCGCCCCGGCGCCCCCGCCCCGCCTCCCCATCCCTCGTCAACTCCCCCCGGTGACAGCGAGGTTCACCGGGCGGGAGGACGACCGCCGGGCGCTGGACGCCCTGCGTGCCCAGTGGCCCGCGCACGCTCCGCAGCTCCTGGTGATCAGCGGACTCGCCGGCGTCGGCAAGACCACCCTCGCCGCCCACTGGCTGCACGCGCACGCCGACGACTTCCCCGACGGCCAGCTCTACGCGGACCTGGGCGGCAGGACCAGCGAGGGTCCCGTCTCCCCGTCCGTCGTCCTGGAGGCCTTCCTGGTCGCGCTCGGCGCCCCCTCGGTGCCTGCCCGGTTCGCGCAGCGCGGTGCGCTGTGGCGGTCGCTGACCTCGCGGCTGCGGCTCGCCGTCCTCCTGGACAGCGCCTTCACGGCCGCCCAGGTGCGCCCCCTCCTGCTCGGCTCCCCGGCCGGTCTCACCGTGGTGACCAGCCGGTCCAACCTGACCGGCCTGCGCGTCGACGGCGCGTCCGTGCACCGGCTGGACGGCCTCCCCGCCGACGCGGCCGTCGCACTCCTGGCCGTCGGCGGCGGGGCACGCGTGGCGCGGGAGCCCGCCGCCGCCCGCGAGGTGGTCCGGCTGTGCGGCCGGCTGCCCCTGGCCCTGGCCCTGGCCTCCGCCCACCTCGCCCTGCGCCCGCACCGCTCCGTGGCCGCGCTGGCCGGCGCGCTGGCCCGGGCGCGGGGCGACGTCGAGACGCTGCATGTCGAGGGGGAGTCCGTGCTGCGAACGGCGCTTGACCTGTCGTACGAGGCACTGCCGGACGAGGGCCGGACCCTGTACCGCCGCATGGGGCTGCTGCCCGCCGACCGCTACGACCTCTCGCTGCTGACCGCCCTCGCCGAGGACGGGGACGGAGACGGGGACGAGGACGGGGGCGAGGACGGGGACGGGCCACCCGGAACCGGAACCGGGACCGGCACCGGCACCGGCACCGGCCTCAGCACCGGGAGTGCCGTCGACACGGCCGCCGATACGGCCGCCGACGCCGCCGACACAGCCGTCCACGCCCTCCTGGAGGCGAACCTCCTGGAGGAGACGGGACCGGGCACCTACCGTTTCCACGACCTCGTCCGGCCGCACGCCCGCCGGCTCGGCGAGGAGGACGAGGACGCCCGCGCGCGGGAAGACGTACTGCGCCGTTTCCTCGACTGGTGCCTCGTCACGGCGGCGTCGGCGGAGCGCCTCCTCAGCCCCAGTCACCGGCTGCCCGGCCACGACCTCCCCGCGACGGCGGTGTCCCCGGCCCCGCTCGACGGCCCCGAGGAGGCGCTCGCCTGGCTGGACACGCACCGCCACGGCCTGATGGGCGCGGTGCGCTACGCGGCCGACGCCGGACTGCACACCTCCTGCTGGACCCTGACCGATCTGCTCTGGCCGCTGTTCCTGCGGCTGCGGCCGTCCGACATGTGGATCGAGGCGCACCGCCTCGGCCTCGAAGCGGCCCGCCGCGCCGGCTCGCGGCAGGGGGAGGGCCGCATGCTCACCTCCGGCGCGATCGGACTGCGGGACGCCGGCCGCTACCCGGAGGCGGCCGACTGGTACCGGCAGGCGCTGGAACACGCCACGGCCGACGGCGACGTACGGCAGCAGGCGCAGGCGGTGAACGGCCTCGGCCACCTCGCCCTGCTGGCCCACCGCCTCGACGAGGCCCGCGAGCACTTCACCCACGCCCTGCGGCTGCGGGAGGCGGCCGGCGCGCGGCGCGGGGCCGCCCTCTCCCGGCGGCGCCTGGGCGAGACCGCGCTGGCCGCCGGCGACCTGGCCACGGCCGCCGCGCACCTGGACCGGGCCGGCGCGGAACTGCGGGCGCTCGGGGAGACGTACGAGGAGACGCGCGTCCTCGCCCTGCACGGCCACGTCGTGGACCGCGCGGGCGACCACGAGGCCGGCGCCCGGCGGCTGCGCGAGGCGCTCGGGCGCTTCCGCGCGGGGGACGCCCGCTCCGCGGACTGGGAGGCCCGCTGCCTGGAGTGGCTCGGCCGGTCCGCCGAGGCCCGGGGCGACCACGAGGAAGCGTTACGGCACTACGCGGCCGCCCTGGACCTCTACCGCACGCTGAACCCGCAGGACGCGGCCCGCGTCGAGGCCCGGCTGCGGCGGGAGTGACCGCCGGAGACCTGCCCGGCCACCGTGGCCGGGGCGCCGGGCGTCCCGCACCGGGTCAGCCACGCGTGGGCGAGGGAACCGGCCAGCTGCGGGGAGGGCGGGGCCCCGGCCGGGCCCGGCCGCACCCACCGCAATTCACCCGTGCGGTCCCGTACGCCGACGACCGGCGCCGCGGCCCGTACCGGCACCGCGACGGTCCGGCACCCGGGATACCGGGCCAGCAGGGCGAGCGCCCGCAGCCGGGCCGGGCCCGGGGGCAGCGGCACCCGGCCGACCAGTACGTCGGCGAACTCCCTGAGCCGGGCAGGCCCCGCGCCCTCCGCCGCCACCCGCAGATGCACGTCGCACGGGAACGGACCGGGCGCGTGCCGGCAGCCGGACGGCCACGGGCACGCGCACGGCACCGCGGCCGGCGGCACCGCGGCCGGCGGCAGCGGGACGGCCCGGACGACGGCCGGGCCCCCTGCCGGGCCGACGGGGCACATCGTGACCCGGGCATCGTGCTCCGCCGGTTCGACGGGGCGCATCGTGACCCAGGCACCCTGCTCCGCCGGGCCGGCGGAGCACACCGTGACCCACGCGCCGACCGCCGCCGCCGGGCCGCTCACCGGGCCGCCCCCTCACCGGCGGTGACCTCCCACCGCGTCAGCGGCGGCGGGGGCGGGGGCGGCGTGACGAACGGCGGGTGGGCGGGTTCGCCCAGCCCGAGCAGCCGGTAGACGGCCGTACGCACCCGCCGGTGGAAGTGCCCCGGCGCCGAGGACAGCGAGGCGGCCACGTGGTCGTACTGCCCCGGCCGGCGCAGTTCCGCCGCGTACCGCAGCTGCTCCGCCAGGGGGTGCAGCGGCGAGAGGACCGGGGCCACCGCGGACAGCAGGGCCGCCGGGGAGGCGGCCGCCATCTCGCGCCGGGGCCCGGGCGTCAGCAGCAGCGTCGCCTCCGTGAGCGTGCCGTACGCGGTGAGCGACCCGTGGTCGCCGATGATCCAGTCGGCCGCGATCAGCGGCGCCTGCCAGTCGGCCTCCGGGGGCAGCACCGCGATCGCCCGGTCCCGGCGGCCGGACAGCCAGCCGCGCACCTGCCGGACGCCGTGCCCCGCGTACACGTTGGGGTGGACCAGCAGCGCCACGCGGTGGCCGTCGCCCGGGAGCCGCCCCAGCAGCTGCGGCAGCAGCGAGTCGAGCCGCGCGAACGTCGAGGCCGGCCCCCAGGTGGAGGTGACGACCACGAGCCGCTGCCCGTCCTCGATCCCCAGCGCACGGCGGTAGGCCGCGCGTTCGGGCCGGCCGGCCAGGATCCGGTCGACGCACGGATCACCCGCGACCTGGGCCGCCGGAAGGGCCTCGGGGCAGGACCGGGCCAGCTCCTCCAGGGCCCGCTCGTGGGCGTAGACGAGGGCCGCCGGGACCAGCCGCCCCTCGTGCAGCAGATGCCGGGGACTCAGCATCCCGGGCGCCCTCGGCTCTCCGGGGGTCAGGCCGGTGACGTCGGTGAGCGGTTTGATGTGCCCGGCGCCGTGCGCGATGCGGACCACCGGGGCGCGCAACTCGTGCACTCCGCGCAGGCCCGCCGCGAGCACGAGGTCGAACTCGGCCCGCAGCGCCTCCTCCCAGGGCACGGTGGAGATGCCCAGGCCGTGCAGGAACTCGGCGGTGCCACTGCCGAAGGCGTGCGGCGCCACCGTGAAGATCAGCTGGACGCGCAGATCGGCCTCCAGCAACTCGAAGACCTCGCGCAGCCGTTGGGCGAAGGTCACCGTGTGGGCGACCACCAGGACCCGCTTGCAGTCCCGCACCGTCAGCCAGTGCCCCTGCTCGATCAACGCCGTTCTCGTCGTGGTTACGGACATACGAACCCCCGTGGCTCCGTCACTGCGTACAGCGGACGACGGGGGGATGCCCGGCGGGTACGGCGCTTTCCTTGCACGCTCCTTGCAACACCCTTGCCCGGTACGCCCGGTACGGGAGTCGGGGGCGATGGGGCGGCGCGGGCGGGCTCACGCGTGGAGTACCACCTTTCCCGCCACCGTCCCCGACTCCGCGAGGCGCAGGGCCTCGGCGGCCTCGGTGAGGGGGAAGCGGGCGGCGACCTGGGCGGTGATGTCGCCGCGGCGGAGGGCCTCGAAGACCTCGGTGAGGTCGGTGCGCAGGCGGGCGCGGAAGCGGGCCCGGTTCCTGTGGCCGGCCCAGAGGTTGTAGAAGTGGGCGCGGCGGCGGTTGGGCAGGGCGTTCCACAGCCAGACCCGGGCGAGCAGCTTGAGGACGGGCAGCTGCTTGGAGCCCTCGTCGTCCCGGGTGGAGGCGGTGCCGTACGCGACGAGCGTGCCGCCGGGGGCGAGCAGGCGCCAGGAGTCGACGATGCCGGGGCCGCCGACGTGGTCGAAGACGGCGTCCACCCCGCCGGGGGCCAGCTCACGGACGCGCGCGGCGATGTCCTCGGTGCGGTAGTCGACGGGGGTGACGCCCCGGTCGCGCAGCACCTGGTGGTGGCGGGCGGAGGCGGTGCCGATCACCTTCGCCCCGGCCGCCCGCGCCAGCTGGACGAGGACCGAGCCGACGCCGCCGTTGGCGCCGAGCACCAGCACCGTCTGCCCGGCGCGGACGCGGGCCGTGCGGTGCAGCATCTGCCAGGCGGTGACGCCGTTGACGACCATGGTCTCCGCCCGGTCCGCGTCGACGCCCTCGGGCACCGGTACGACGTCCGCCGCGTCCACGACGACATGGCTGGACCAGCCGCCGACCTTGACCATCGCGGCCACCCGGGTGCCGGCCGGCGCCGGGGCGACGCCCTCGCCGGTCGCGGCCACGGTGCCGACGAGGTCGTAGCCGGGGACGAAGGGGAACGGCGGTTGGTCGAAGTACTTGCCGCGGCGCATCTGCTGCTCCGCGAAGGAGACGCCGGTCGCCTCCATCCGGATCACCATCTGGCCGGGGCCGGGGGCGGGCACCGCCCCGCGCCGGACCCGCAGCCCCTCCGGCTCGACCTTGCCCGGCAGGACGATCTCGACGAGTTCTTCGGTTTCCGCGGGATGCATGAGGGCCTCCGCCATGCGAGTAGAGATTGCTGGAGTTACTTGCTTTCTGCTTCGTTAGAAGTTGTAACTCCAGCCCGGGCGGAGTGTCAATAGCGGTCGTGATAGCTTCTAACAAGAGTGAAGCGTGGTGGGATTGCGCGCGTGATCGCGCACAAGGAGGCGGCGGACATGCGGCAGGAGACGGCGGGGGCGGAGGGTGCCGCGGGCGCGGCGACGCCGCGTGAGCGCTACCGCACGCAGGTGCGGACCGAGATCAAGGCGCACGCCTGGGAGCAGATCGCCGACGCGGGGGCCTCCGGGCTCTCCCTCAACGCGATCGCCAAGCGCATGGGCATGAGCGGGCCCGCGCTCTACCGGTACTACGCCGGCCGGGACGAGCTGATCACCGAGCTGATCAGGGACGGCTACCGCAGCCTCGTCGACGCCTTCCGCGCGGCCTCCGAGGCCGCCGAAGCCTCCGGGGTCTCCGAGGCTTCTGCGGTCTCCGGCGCCTCCGGGGTTTCCGAGGCTTCTGCGGTCTCCGGGGCCTCCGGGGCTTCCGAAGCCGCCGCGTCCGGCGCGGAGGCGCGCGCGCTGGCGCACGCCCTGCGCGGGTGGGCGCTGGCCGACCCCCAGCGCTACTTCCTCGTCTTCGGCACCCCCGTGCCCGGGTATCACGCGCCGGACGACACCACCGGCCTCGCCAGGGAGAGCATGACGTTCGTGCTCGACGCCTGCGCGGCGCTGCCCCAGGCCGCCCTCCCCGGCCCGGCCGGCTCCCCCGGCTCCCCCGAGGTGCCGTTCGCCGTGCACCTCGGGCAGTACCGCGCGTGGGCGGGGGACCGGCCCGCCCCGCCCGGCGTGCTGCACCGCGCGCTGTCCTTCTGGACCCGGCTGCACGGCGCCCTCTCCCTGGAACTCGCCGGGCAGTTCACCGGGATGGGGTTCGACCCGGCGCTGTTCTTCGAGGCGGAACTCGACGCGCTGGTGGCGGCCGCCGGCTGAGCGCGAGAGCACCGGGAGCCGCTCACGGGCGGCCGGAGCCGTTTACGGGCGTCCGAAGCTGCTCACGGGCCGCCGGAGCCGCTCACAGGCGTCCGGGAGCCGCTCACGGATGGTCGGGCCGCTTACGGACGGCCGGAGCCGCTCGACGGTGACCGGTCAGGCCGTCACGTGCGCCACCACCGCGCGCATCGCCTCCCGCACCGCCGCCCGCCACTCGTCGGCCGGATCGGCGGGGCCGCCGCCGTGGTGGCCGTGCGGGACGTCCACCACCCGCACGTCCGCCTCCCGCTCCGCCGCCGTCCGCAGGAACTTCGCCACGGTCGCCGCGATCTCCGGCGACTCCCGGCCCACCCGGAGCAGCACCAGCGGCGGCAGCGCGTGACCGGCGTCCGCGACCGCCCGCACCGGATGGAACCGGCCCTCGGCGGACATCCCCCAGTTGGGCAGCGGGGCGAGCACCGGGTACGCGGCGCCCAGGCAGCGCAGCCACGCCGGCGGCTCGGCCAGCCAGTCCGCCATGAGGGGGCCGCCGCCGGAGAAGAACCACAGCGCGATCCGGCCGGCGTCGACGCGCGGGTCCGCGCGGACCAGGTCCACGGCCGCCGCCACGTCCGCCGCGGCGCGCGCGTAGTCGGCCACGTCGTGCAGCCGGTGCGCGACGACCGCGCCCACCACGCCCTGCCCGGCCGCGTACCGGGCGTGGCCCGTCAGGACCGGCCAGTCGCGCGGGGCCGGCTCGGCCCCGGCGGGCACCGGCCCGCCGTGCACGAACAGCACCGCGGGGCGGGGGCTGTCCGGAGCGGCCGCCTCCGGGACGTACAGGTCCACGTTCTCCCGCCGCTCGCGCGGCAGTTCGGGTGCCGGGAGGGGGAACGGATGGAGATGCGCGGGGGTTTCCGCCTCGCCCGGCGCGGTGAGCCCGTGTCCCTCGCCCGCGGCGGCCCGCAGCAGGACGTCGGCCAGGTCGGCGGGGCAGGACAGCATCGGCCAGTGGCCGGTGGGCAGTTCGAAGAACGTCACCCCGGGGGCGGCCAGCGCGCGCAGGGCCGGGTCGCCGAGGTCCACCAGCCGCTGGACCATGGCGATGCCCACGCCGCTCGCGGTGCACAGCACGCCCGTGGTCGGCACGGCGGCCGCCGCGCCGGTCAGCCGCAGCGGCTGGAACAGCGTGCCCAGCGGCTGGGGCGCGGCCCGGGCGGTGAGCCGGTCCAGGGCCTCCTCCGGCACGCCCGCCGTGCTGCCCCACCGCGGCCACTCCTCACGCGCCGGGGGCGGCAGCTCGCCGTCGGCCCCGCCGGCCGCCGCCCGTTCGGCCAGCCGGGCCCGCAGGGACTGGTCCGGCACCGCCGCCAGCGGCGGGACGCCGTCCTGCGGCATCCCCGCGTCCAGGAACACGATCCGGGCCACCCGCCCCGCCCGCCGGTCGGCGGCGCCCAGCACCGGGTGGACGCCGTAGTCGTGCCCGACGAGCACGACCTCCCGGCCGTCCGGGGCACCGGCCGCGTCGATCGCCGCGCACACGTCTCTGATGTGTGCCTCCAGATCCACCACCGGGCCGGCACCGGCCCGCGCCCGCCCGGGTCCCGCGAGCGTCACCGCCCGTGCCTCGGCGCCCGCCGCGGTCAGCCGGCGAGCGGTCTCCTCCCATACGTGCGCGTCGGTGAACATGCCCGGTACCAGGACGAATACGGGGGCCACGGCCCTCTCCTCACACTGTCGTCGTACGCCGTCGGCGACGGCCGGAACCGTCCGCCCGGCCGCGCCCGCCGGTACGGTAGGAACTCCCCCTGGGGGAGGTTCAACCCGGATGGCGCCCCCGCGTGCGGGCGCCGGGGGAGTCGGAGGGAGGCCCGCCGCCGTGCCGTACGACGACGGACTGTGGAGCATCGGCCAACTCGCGGAGCGTGCGGGCGTCACCGTCAAGACGGTCCGCTTCTACTCCGACCGCGGTCTGCTGCCGGAGACCTCCCGCAGCGCGGGCGGCCACCGCCGCTACGGCCCCGCCGCGCTCGGCCGGCTGGCCCTGATCCGCGCGCTGCGCGGGCTCGGCCTCGGGGTGCCCGAGGTGCGGCGCGTCCTGCCGCGGGGCGGCCCGTCCGACGGCGTACCGCAGGACGAGGTGCTGGCGGAGGGGCTCCTGGAGGACGCCGTCGACGGGCAGCTGCGGGAGCTCGGCTCGCGGCTCGAGGCGCTGCGCTGGCGGGAGGCGGCGCTGCGGCTGGTGCGGGAGTGCCCGCCGGGGGAGCGCGCCGAACGGCTGCGCCTGGTCGGCGCGGTGACGACGCCGCCGAGTACGGCCGCGATCGCCCGGTTCTGGCGCGGCTGGCTGCCGGCGCGGATGCCGGCCCGCGCGGTCACGGCGTTCCTGGACGTCGCGGTCCCGCAGCCGCCCGCCGACCCGGAGCCGGCCCAGGTACTGGCCTTCGCCCGGCTGCACGCCCTGACGTCCCGCCCCTGCACGGGCACCGAGCAGCCCCAGCCGGACGCGCACCGGCGGGCCGGGGGCGCGCGGGCGGGCGTGCTGTACGCCGGTCTGGCCGAGGCGTACGCCTTGGCGGCCGCCCCCCTCCGCGCTGGCCGCGCACCGCACCCGGGCGAGGCACTCGACGGCTTCGTCTCCGCCTACGCCCAGGCCTACGGCACCCGCGACACCCCCACCTTCCGCCGCGACCTCGCCCCCCGACTCGCGGCCGACCCCCGCCTCGACGAGTACTGGCACCTGACCACCGCCCTGGACCCCCACGCGGCCCCCACCCCCGGCACCGCCCACGACTGGCTGCTGCGGGCCCTGCACGCCGAGACCTCGCCGGCGGCCTGAACCCGAAGCCCCCCCCCCGCCGGGCGGGACCGCGCCGGAAGGGGGCGCCCATCCCCCGCGCCCATCCCCCATCCCCCATGAGGAGATTCCGTACGGAGTCCGGGAAGCTTCCGCATGGGGGGTTGCGGGGGCAGCACAGTGGGGCCGTCTCTGTTCCGCCCGGAAGGCTCCGATTGATGTTCCCAACCCCCCACGGGTCCGCCGTTCGTCGCTGGGTCGGCACGGTCGCCGTGACCGCCTCGGCCCTGCTGGCCGGCGGTTGTGGTGTCGTCGAGGCAGGCAGCAACGGTGCCGCGGCACCGAAGAAGGGCGACGACCTCACCGTCGGTCTGCTGATGCCCGATCACAAGACCGCCCGCTTCGACGACTTCGACCAGCCCCTCATCACCAGGCGGATCGCCGCCCTGACCCACGGCAAGGGCAAGGTCGTGGCCCGGAACGCCGGGGCCAGCGCGTCCCGGCAGAGCGCGCAGTTCGCCGGGCTGATCGCCGACAAGGTGGACGTGATCCTCGTCGACGCCGTCGACTCCGGGTCGATCGCGGCGCAGGTCGAGAAGGCCAAGGACGCGCACATCCCGGTGATCGCCTATGACCGGCTCGCCGAGGGCCCGATCGACGCGTACGTCTCGCACGACAACGAACTCGTCGGCCAGGTGCAGGGCCAGGCCCTGCTCAAGGCGCTCGGCGAGCACGCGGCCACCAGCAAGGTCGTCATGATCAACGGCTCGCCCAGCGACCCGAACACCGCCCGCTTCAAGAAGGGTGTCCTCGACGAGATCAAGGGCAACGTCGTCATCGCCAAGTCGTACGACACCCGGGAGTGGCTGCCCGAAGTCGCCGCGGAGAACATGCGCGAGGCGATCAAGGCGGTCGGGCTCGACGACATCGACGCCGTCTACTCCGCCAACGACGGCATGGCGGGCGCCGCCATCGACGCCCTGAAGAAGGCCGGGGCCGGCCGGATACCCCCGGTGACCGGGCAGGACGCCGACCTCGCGGCGGTGCGGCGGATCGTCTCGGGGGAGCAGTACATGAGCGTCTACAAGCCGTTCCGGCGGGAGGCCGAGAGCGCCGCCGAGATGGCGGTGACCAAGGTGCAGGGCCGCTCGATCGAGTTCGACGCGCTCACCCGCGACTCGGTGGACAGCCCGACGCGCAAGGGGATCCCGGCGATGCTCGTCCCGGTGGTCGCGCTCACCAGGGACAACATCGCGGAGACGGTGATCCGGGACGGCGTCTACACGGTGCGGGACATCTGCACGCCCGCGTACGCGGCGAAGTGCGAGGAGATCGGGCTGACGTGATCTGGATCGGGCTGACGTGATCTGACGTGATGTGACATGTCGGCCGGTGCGGGCGGTCCCGGTTCAGCGGGTGGCGGGGTCCGTGGCCGCCATGCTCGGCAGCGCGCCGGAGGGGTTCCGTGACGAGTCCGGCGCCTTGGACCGCTCGGCCTCCGCCGAGCGTTCCTTCGCCGTGGACCGCTTCGAGGTCCCGGTCCGCGCCGACGGCTCCGGGAGCCCCGACTCCGACTCCCCCGGCACGAGAGCGCTCGCCGACGGATCGGCGGCGGAGGCGTTCTGCCCGCCGGGGGTGCCGGTGCCGGACGTCGTCGGCCTCTCGGTCGGTCGGGGTCCGGTCGTGGCCGTGGATCCGCCGCTCGCGGGCGGCGGGGCGAGCGGCACCGTCGGGGACGCGGGCCCCTCGGCCGCCCCGAGTCGCAGCGGCAGGGCGACGAGGACGGCGACCGCGCAGGTCAGCGCCGCACCGATCGCCGCGCGCAGCAGCCGCCGGCGGGCCGCGGTGCGGCGGATCGCCTCGTAACGGCCGGGCGGCGGGCCGAGCAGGTCGGCCCGGTCGGAGAAGGGCCGGAGGATCACCGCGAGCGGGTCCTCGTCCGCGCCCGCCCCCGCCCGGTTCATCTCGAACACGTCGTCCGGCCCACCGGAACCGCCCGTGCCGCCCGCCGCGCCGCCCCCGTGGACGCCGTCGGGACCGTCGGGGGCGTCGTCAAAGCGTGTGGTCAAGGCTTCTCCTCAGATGGACGCGGAGCAGTTCGCGGGCCGCGTGGAGGTCGGCCTTGACGGTTCCTTCCTTGCGCCCGGTCAGCGCGGACACCTCCCGGATCGGCATGTCAGCGTAGTAGTGCAGCAGGATCGGCACCCGCAGCCGTTCCGGCAGCGCCTGCACGAGCAGCCGCACCGACGGGTCGTCCTGCTCGGCGTGCGGGCGCAGCGCGGCCTCCGTGGTGACCCGGCGCACGGCGCGGCGCTCGCGTTCCAGTTTGCGCCAGTGGTCGCGGACGAGGTTGGCCGCGGTGACGTAGAGGAAGCCGCGCGGCTCGTCCACGGACGTCCAGCGGGCCCAGAGCCGGGTGAACGCCTCGGAGGCGATCTCGTGCGCCGTCCCGTCGTCGTCGACGAGACGGCGGCACCAGCCGGCCAGGCGCGGGTAGAGGGCGGCGAACAGTTCGGACGCCGCCCTCTCACGGGACCGTTTCAACGCTCTCCAGGGTCGTGGGGGCACGTGGGGGAGGATGCCGGGCGCCCGGCGGGAGTTGCCCGGGCGCCCGGCATCCGGGAGGGCTCGGCTCAGCCTCCGTCGAGGGCCGCGAAGACGAGCACGTTGTCGCGGTAGCCGTCGCCGGAGCGCGGACCGCCGCACGTGATGAGCCGCAGCTCCGGCCGGTCGACGTCGCCGTACACCTCGTCCGTCGGGAAGTTCGCCTTGTCGACGGTCCGTACCCGGGTCACCGTGAACGCGGCCGTCGTGCCGTTCCTCAGCCCCGCCGTGATCCGGTCGCCCCGGCGCAGTTCCGACAGGTGGCGGAAGACGCCGTCGCCGTACCGGCCGACGGTGACGTGGCCGAGGAGGACGGACGGTCCGGTCTCCCCCGGGGTCGGCGACTTGTCGTACCAGCCCGCCCGGTCGTGCGCCGTGATGGGCGGCACCTCGACGGTGCCGTCCGCCTCGAGGCCCAGCCGGATGACGGGGGTGTCGACGCCGATGCGCGGGATCCGCAGCCGTACGGGGGCCGAACGCGCCGACGGGCGCGCGGCGTTGGTCGGGCTCGGGGAGCCGGCGTCGCGGCCGGCGGAGCTCTCGCCGCCCGCCGCCGCCCCCCGGGCCGTGCCGGACGCCCCTTCGCCGCGCACCCCTTCGCCACCGCCGCCGCAGCCCGCGAGCAGCAGGGCCGCGGCCGCGGTGGCGAAGGCGCGCCGGGAGAGCGCGGTGGTCATGCCCCGGTCGCCCGGCGGCGCCGCACGACGAGGAAGGTCGCGCCGCCCGCGGCGAGGAGCGCGGCGGCGCCGCCGCCGACCAGCGCGTTCTGGTTCGACGACCCGGAGGACGCCGAGTCGTCGGCCACCCCGGTGTCGGCGGCGCCCCGCGGCTTGACGGCGACCTGGGCGTTCGGGGCGTCGGTCGGCCCCGTCTTGGCGGCGTCCTTCCCGCCCCGCTCGGCCGGGGCGACGGTGGCGGCCTTGCTGGGTCGCGGGGTCGGGTTGTCGTCGGCGAACGCGGGCTGCACGGTGCCGGCCAGTACGGCGGTGCAGGCAAGTGCCATGACACTCAGAACAGTTCGGCGCATCGATCGCTCTCTTCCGTCGTCCCGTCCGGGAGACCGGACGGGCTGTTTCACGAATCGAGCGGAGAGACGACGCACCCCGGCGCCGGGTTGTAAAGAGAGGGCAAAGGCGAGTGCGGGTGCGTTTGGGGCGCCCGGGGCCTGTGTTCAGGGCACCCGGGGTGTGTGTTCAGGGTGCCTGGGGCGTGTGTTCAGGGCGCCTTGCCGTCGGCGTCGGCCCACTCCTCGGCGAGCAGCCCGAGGACGACCACGTCGGCGAAGCCCCCGTACACCCACGCCGCACGCCGCAGCGTGCCCTCGACGGTGAACCCGGCGGAGCGTGCCGCCCCGATCATCGGGGCGTTGCCCGCCAGCGTCTCCACCTGGAGCCGTCGCAGCCCGCGCGCCGCGAAGCCGTACTCGCACAGCGCGCGGACGAGGTCGGTGCCGAGCCCCCGGCCGCGGAAGGCGGGGCGCAGGGACATGCCGAGGTGGGCCGACCGGTTGTGGGTGTCGATGCCCCACACCGCGGCGGAGCCGGCCAGTTCGTCCGAGGCGAGCTCCACCACCGAGAACGGCGCCGCGCTCTCGGACGGCTCGGACACGGCGAACACGGAGTGCCCCGAGTCCGCCGCGATCGGCTGCCACGGCCTGTCGTCGACCCGGGTGCGGTGCACCACGTCCTCGTACAGCTCCCGGTGCAGCACCGCCACATCCGCCTCGGTCCGGGCTCGCAGGCCCGTCTTCGCGCCACGTATCACCCGGCATGGGTATCGCGGCCCCGGCGGGCGGCACAACCGGATTGTTTCCGGCGGGACTTCCGCGACCGGTTGCGACCGGCTCTAGGAGGCCGTTTCGCCGGCCGGGGTGGCGGCACGGGGGCCGGCGTCCGGGGCGGCGGGGCCTCCGGCCGGCCCGGTGGCCCCGCCGTCGCCACCGTCGCCGTCGATCCGGCGCTGCTGGGCCGCCGTGAGGGCTCGTACGACCAGGATGCCGGCCACCGCCGCGCCCACCACGGCCGCGTCGGCGGCGAGCAGCGGGGCGAGGTTGTCGTAGGCGCGCTCGATGACCTTGTCCGTCGAGACGGTGTACATCAGGCCGGTGCCGGTCAGGGTGCCGGTCAGCCACAGCCCCCACCACCAGTTCACCACGCGCGGCAGCCGCTCGCCGGGCGCGCTGCGGCGGTGGACGTCGGCGACGATCCCGCGCGGGATCCACAGGTTGGCCACCGGCAGCACCCAGCCGAGGTAGACCCAGACCCAGGAGTACCGCGGTGGCTCGCCCGAGAGGGCGCGCGCGTTGTCCCGCACCGCCCACAGCCAGGTGAGGAACGCGACCGCGCACAGCAGTGTGACCATGTCGCACGCGGCGCTGACGAGGTGGTACCCGTCCTCCAGCGAGGTCAGCCCGCGGTGGCTGCCGCCGCCCTGGTCGGGCGGGCCGGAGTCCGGCATGCCCGCGGCACCGAGCCGGACCTGCCAGACGGCACGGGCCGTCCAGGCGGCACCGGCGACGGCGAGCGCGCCGACGGCGAAGTGCGCCGCGCCCCGGGTCGGGCGCAGGACCGGGGTACGCGTGCTCTCATCGTTCACACGGCCATCCTCGCATCCCGGTCCCGCGCGCCTCCGCCGCACACAACGGCGGGCACACGACGCCCACTTGGTCCCCGGGGAGGGTGAAACACCGGGCGGCCTCCGCACGATGACACCGAGAACCCACCCCAAGCGGAACCACGAGGGCCACGCAAGACGCGAGCGCCGCGAGAAAGCACGAGCGCCGCGAGAAACACGAGAGCCCGCGACAACCGCGATAACAACGACAACCGCGAGAACCACGGAACCGCGAGAAGAAGCAGCGACAGGGGAGACGACAGCCGCGTATGACCACGGCCCGCAGCACACCCACGACAGCCGCCGCCACGCCCGCCACGCCCGCCACCTCCACCACACCCACCACGCCCGCCACCTCCACCACACCCACCACGCCCGCCACCTCCACCACACCCACCGCCTCCACCACAGCCGACACCCCCGCCACCCACCCCGAACCCGCCCCCCGCGACCCCGGCGCCGAGTTCGACCGGCAGCTCGCCCGGCTCACCGCGCTCGGCCACCCCGCGGCGGCCGGACACACGCCGGAACGTTTCGCCGAGCTGCTCGCCCCGCTGCGCCCCGCCGCCGTGGCGGCCGCGGGTGCCGGTACGCCGTACGCACCGGAGGCCGGACGCGTCCCGTTCGTGCTGGTCGTCACCCGGCGACTCGTCCCCGTCGACGAGCTGATGGCACGCACCACCCTGTCCGGCGGCAGGCTCCCCGGCTTCGTCGACCGCCTCTTCGAGCCCGGCTCCCTGGACCGCTTCGTCGCCACCCCGGAGGCCGGACTCCCGGACGGCCGGGCCTATCTCCTGCACGACGTCGAACGCGGCGAGGAGTTCTGCGGCGCCGTCCCGCGCGACGCGCTGGCGGAGATCGCGCGGCGGGGCCGCACCCCGCTCACCATCGAGGAGGGGATCGCCCTGCTCACCCAGTTCCCGCGGACACTCGCCAAGAACAGGTGCTACTCGCTCGGCGGCTCCCGCTGCGGCGACCGCCGCGTGCCCGCGCTGTGGATCAGCAAGCGGGCCCCGAAGCTCGGCTGGTGCTGGGAGGGCAACCCGCACACCTGGCTGGGCATGGCGTCGGCGGGCGGGCGTACGGGCGCGCACCCGGTCGCTTCCTGATCGCTCGCTCCGCCTATGGGTTCCCCATGAAGCCCGGCCAAATTGTTGACGATTTTGGTGACGTCTCCCTACGTTCGCGAGTGCAACACCCCGCAGGGTGTCGCCGTGCCGCGAAGGGAGATCACACCGTGAAGCACAGGGCAGTGAAGCGAAGGTCGGTGGTGCTCGGGATCGGAGCGGGGGCCGGCGCCGTGGCGGTCGGGGGCATCGCCCTGAACGCCCGGGCGTCGACCACCGCGGCGTCCTCGTCCGCCGCCGGTTCCACCCCGGACTCCCTGGTCTTCGACCCGGACGCCTACACCGAGCTGACGGCCACCCTCACGGACGCCGACGGCGCCGACCACGAGGTGACGTACCACTTCTGGAAGGCGCTCACCTACGTCGCGAAGCCGGTCGACGAGAAGTACCAGAGCCTCAACGTCAGCGTCCCCGTGAAGATCGACGGCGAGAAGGTCGACGCCTCCCGCGCACCGATCCTGTTCGCCAACTCCGTCGGCGGCTACATGCCGTCCTCGGTGGCGGACGCGACCGGCGTGGGCGGCGGCGGCATGACGGGCATGCCCACCGGGGGCGCGAGCGGCAGCCCCGCCCCCACCGCGTCGAGCGGCAGCGGGACCGGCACGAAGGAGGTGCAGTCCGGCGGCAACGCCATGGTCGACGGCGGCGAGATGGTGAGCCTGCCGAAGCTCGCCCTCGTCGCGGGGTACGTCGTCGTCGAGCCCGGCGCCCGCGGCCGTACACTCAAGAACTCCGCCGGCGAGTGGTACGGCACCGCCCCCGCCGCCATCGTCGACCTCAAGGCGGCCGTCCGCTACGTACGGGCCAACGAGGGCCGTATCCCCGGCAACACCGCGCGCATCGTCTCCTCCGGGGTGAGCGCCGGGGGTGCCCTCTCCGCGTTGCTCGGCGCCTCGGGCGACAGCCCGCTCTACGACGCCCACCTGAAGGAACTCGGCGCCGCCGACGCCTCCGACGCGATCTTCGCCAGCGGCGACTGGTGCCCGATCACCGACCTGGAGCACGCGGACGGCGCCTACGAGTGGAACTGGGGCAACAACGAGCTGAGCACCGGCAAGCAGGTCGACCAGACGGTGTCCAAGCGGCTCAGGTCCCAGTTCGCCGAGTACCAGGCGGGCCTCAAGCTGCGCGGCAGGGACGGCTTCGGCCCGCTCACCGCCCGCAACTACGACGACTACCTGCTGAAGCAGTACCTCCAGCCCTCCGCGACCGACTACCTCAAGAGCCTGTCGGGCTCCGCGCGCACCGACTACCTCGCCGCCCGCACCTTCCTCACCTGGGACGGCGAGCGGGCCACCTTCACCTGGGCCGGCTTCCTCGCCCACGTGGGCGCCCGGAAGAAGACGGTCCCCGCCTTCGACGCCTTCGACCTCTCCGCGGGCGAGAACAACGAGTTCGGCGCCGGCACCACCGAGGCCCGCCACTTCACGTCGTACAGCCTGAAGCACGACACCAGCGGCACCACCGCCAAGCGGCTCGCGGCCGACATCCCCGAGCAGCTGCGGTTGATGAACCCGATGCACTTCCTGGTGGGGAAGGCCAACCCGCGGCGGGCCAGGAACTGGTGGATCCGGCTCGGCACCAAGGACTCCGACACGTCGCTGACGGTCTCCGCCAACCTCGCCGCCGCGCTCGCCGGCCTCGGCGACGACGTCGACCACCGCTACTACTGGGACCAGGGGCACGGCGCCAACACCGACCCCGGCGACTTCATCGCCTGGATCGCCAAGGTCTGCGGCGCTGCGCGGAAGTGAGGCCGTGTGATCCCGTCCGCACCTGTCGGGATCATGATCCAGGAGCGCTCCCGGGCCAGTAAGGTTGGACCGCTCCGGCACCCCCACCATCGTCCCGCGGCCCCGCGGCGTCATGGCCGGCGGCGATCGAGTCGTCCGACGGACGGTCGGTCCGCGGGCGCGCCCCCAGACCCTCGGCGCGGCCCCGCGGACATCCGTGCGCCGGTACGGCGTCTCACGGGATGAGGTTGGAACACAGGTGCTGATAGCGGGCCGGTACCGGTTGCACACCGCCCTCGGGCGCGGCGCGATGGGCGAGGTCTGGCGGGCGTCCGACGAGACGCTCGGCAGGGACGTGGCGGTCAAGCTCATGCTCGGCCAGGACGCCGACCCGACCGCCAGTTCCCGGTTCCGGCTGGAGGCCCAGACCGCCGGCCGGCTGCACCACGGGAACGTCGTCGGCGTCCTGGACTTCGGGGAGTACGAGGGCGGCCTCTTCCTGGTGATGGAGCTGGTCGCGGGCGACAGCCTGGCCCGGATCCTCAAGGACAACGGGCCGCTGCCCGCCGACCGGGTCGCGCGCATCGCGGCCCACACCGCCGCCGGGCTCGCGGTCGCGCACGACCAGGGGATCGTGCACCGGGACATCAAGCCCGGCAATCTGCTCGTGGACGCCGACGGCACGACGAAGATCGCCGACTTCGGCATCGCCCGCTTCATGGACGACCCGGGCGCGGCCCTCACCCGTACCGGGCACATCGTCGGCACCAGCCTGTACCTGGCGCCCGAGCGGGCGCTGGGCCAGTCCGCCGGTCCGGCCAGCGACGTCTACTCGCTGGGCTGCGTGCTCTACCAACTCCTCACCGGCGGCACGCCGTTCAAGGGCGAGAGCCCCGTCGCCGTGCTGCACCACCACCTCGACACGCCGCCCGTGCCGCCGCGCGAACTGGGCGTCGACCTGCCGCCCGCCTTCGAGAACTACCTGCTCGGCCTGCTCGCCAAGCGGCCCGAGGACCGGCCGACGGCGCGGCAGGTCGCGGAGTGGTTCGGCGGGGGCGCGTGGCAGGGCCGCCCGGAACCACTCCCGGCGGTGACCCCGAGCGCGGCGTCACGGACGCCGGGCGCGTCGCGGACCCCGGGCGCGTCGGGGTCGGGACGGCGGGCGGCGGGACGGTCCGAGCGGGCGGGACGCTCCGAGGGCCCCGGGCGGCCCGGACGGACGGAGCGGCCCGGACGGTCGGGGCGGCCGGAGCCGGGGGCGTTCCCGCAGCAGCAGGCGGGGGGCGCGGGCGCGCGGACGCCGGTGCCCGCGGCCGGACCCCGGCGCGGAGGGCACGCGGCGGCGCACGGCGCCGGTCCGGGCGCCGCGCCCGCGTACCCCGGCCCGCCGTCCGGCGCGGGCGGCTCCGCCGAGACGGGGCCGCCGACGACGTACAAGCTCCCGACCGCCACCGCGGGCCCCGCCTCCTCGGCCCACCGGGGCCGGCGCGGCCGTCAGCCGTCCGTGGCGGGCGCGCTGGCCGGCCAGCGAACCCGGATCGTGGCGCTGCTCGCGGGCGTGGCCCTGTTCGTGGGCGCGATGCTGCTCGGCATGGCGTGGTTCGGCGGGGACGACGACACCACCCCACCACCGGGCACGGACGGCACCGGCACAGCCTCGTCGACCCCGACACCCGGCGACGAGTAGGGCCTGTCTCTCGGTTCCCGTCGTCCGCGCGGAGGGCAGGCCGCCCAGCGCCTGGCGGCTAACCCCCGCCTGCCCCCCCCGCGCGGAACTCAGTGCCGCGGCGGATGCGGTGGCGGTGGCGGCATCGTGTCCAGCCCCGGTGCCGGGGTCGGCCAGACCAGGAGGACCGGGCAGGGCGCGTGGTCCACGACGAAGCGTGCGGCCGGGCCGAGGCTGTGCGGGCCGAGGCGGTCGCGGTCGCCGTCGCGGGCGACGACGAGCAGGTCGGCCTCCTCGGCGGCGTGCACCACCTCCCGTTCGACCCGCCCCTGCCGCTCCCGGCGTACGCACGGCCGCCCGAGCCGCTCGGCGGCGGCGTCCAGCAGCCGCCCGGCGGAGTCGGCCCCGAGCTCCGCCACCCGCGCCCCCGGATCCTGTCCGCCCCGCCCGAGCAGCCCGGCGAACGCCCCGTGCGCGACCCCGGGCGCGTCACCCCCGCTGACATGCAGCAGTACGACGTCCTCGCCCTCGTCCGCATGGCGCCGCGCGGCATCCACGCAGGCGGGCCAGCTGCCCTCGACGATCCACGCGAGCACGGTCATGGCGATCGACCCCTTCCGCAGCGATGGCCCCACACTCTGCCAGGCGGGAGGCCCCCGGCGTGGTGCGCAGGCACCAGAACGCGCCGCCGGCTGGTCCCCTCGCACCAGGCGGAGTCGGGGTCGGCGGACGATGCCCGGCAGGGGGGCCGGCGGCGAGTGTGGGGAGGCGCGGGAGTCCCGCGCGTTCCTTGCCCGACGGTGTCTGGAGTGAGCACAGGTGGCGACGTTTCTTTATCGGATCGGACGGTGGGCGTTCCGGCGCCGGCGGCGCGTGGCGGTGCTCTGGCTGGCCGCCCTGGTGCTGGCCATCGGGGCGGCCGCCACGGCGCCGGCCGGTGAGGACGAGGACCTCGCCATGCCCGGCACGGAGTCGCAGCAGGCGTTCGACCTGCTCGACGAGCGGTTCCCGGACGCCAACGCCCAGGGCGCCGAGGCCCGCCTGGTGTTCCGGGCCCCGGACGGGCAGCGGATCACCGCCACGGAGAACAAGGCGGCCGTCGAGGAGGCGCTCGGCTCCCTGGACGGCGGCAAGCAGATCGCGTCGGCCACCGACCCCTTCACCACCGGCGCCGTCAGCGAGGACGGCACGATCGCCTACTCCACGGTCACCTACACCGTGGACGCCGTCGATCTGACCGCCGCGACGAAGGCGGCCCTCGAGGACGCGGCCGGCGACGCCCGGGAGGCGGGGCTGACCGTGGAGACCGGCGGCTCGGCCCTGGACTCCGAGGAGGAGCCCGGCGGCACGACGGAACTGGTCGGCGTGGCGGTGGCCGCGGTGGTGCTGGTCCTCGCCCTCGGCTCGCTGGTCGCGGCCGGACTGTCGCTGCTGACCGCCCTGCTGGGCGTGGCCATCGCCTTCGGCCTGGTCACCGCGTTGTCCGTGCCGCTGGGCCTGTCGTCCACCGTCGCCATCCTGGCGCTGATGCTGGGGCTGGCCGTCGGCATCGACTACGCCCTCTTCATCACCTCCCGCTTCCGAGACGAACGCGCCCGGGGCCACGCGCCCGAGGAGGCCGCGGGGCGCGCGGTCGGCACGGCCGGCTCCGCCGTCGTCTTCGCGGGCGCGACCGTCGTCATCGCCCTGGCCGGGCTGTCGGTCGTCGGCATCCCCGAGCTCACCAAGATGGGCCTGGGCGGCGCCGGCGCCGTGACGCTCGCCGTGCTCGTCGCCCTGACCCTGACCCCCGCGCTGTTCGGCCTCTTCGGCCGCCGGGTCCTGCCCCGCGCGCTGCGCAAGGCGATGCGGCCGGGTGCCGTGCGTCCGCACGCCGCCACCGACAAGCAGGGGCTCGCCACCCGCTGGGCGCGGTTCGTACTGCGCCGCCCGGCGGCCGTGCTGATCACCGCCGTCCTCGGCCTGGGCGTCGTCGCCGCGCCGGTGCTGAGCCTTGATCTGGGGCTGCCCGGCGACGAGTCGAAGTCCGTGGAGACCACCCAGCGCCGCGCCTACGACCTGCTCTCGGAGGGCTTCGGCCCCGGCTTCAACGGCCCGCTCACCATCGTCGTGGACACCTCGAAGTCCGAGGACCCCGACGCCGCGACGGACCGGGTCGTCAAGACCGTGGAGAAGATCGACGGCATCGCCTCGGTCGGCGACCCGGTGCTGAGCAAGACCAAGGACACGGCCCTGCTCACCGTCGTGCCCAAGACCGCCCCGAACAGCACCGAGACCAAGGACCTGGTGCACACCCTGCGGGACGAGGCCTCCGACGCCGGGGCCGAGACCGGCGCCGACGTCTTCGTCACCGGCAAGACCGCGCTGAACATCGACATCTCCGAGGCGATGGCCGACGCGCTCCTGCCGTATCTGACCGTGGTCATCGGCCTGGCGGTGCTCCTGCTCCTGGTCGTCTTCCGCTCGATCCTGGTCCCGGTCAAGGCCGCACTGGGCTTCCTGCTGTCGTTGGGTGCCGCCTTCGGCGTCCTGGTCGCCGTCTTCCAGTGGGGCTGGGCCGCGGATCTGCTCGGCATCGAGCAGACCGGGCCGGTCATGTCGCTGATGCCGATCCTCATCATCGGCATCGTCTTCGGGCTCGCCATGGACTACGAGGTCTTCCTCGTCTCCCGGATGCGGGAGGCGTACGTCCACGGCGCGGCCCCCGGCGAGGCGATCGTCGCCGGGTTCCGGCACAGCGGGCGGGTGGTGGCCGCGGCGGCGATCATCATGATCAGCGTGTTCGGCGGCTTCGTCGGGATCAGCACCCCGACCATCCAGACGATGGGCGTCGGCCTGGCCTCCGCCGTCGCCTTCGACGCCTTCGTGGTCCGCATGGCGATCGTCCCCGCCGTCATGGCGCTGCTCGGCCACCGTGCCTGGTGGCTGCCCCGTACGCTGGGCCGTGTGCTGCCGAACGTGGACATCGAGGGCGAGGCCCTGGGCGGGCACGGCCCGGCGCCCGCCGCGCCGGAGGCGGACGCGGTGGTGCGGGGACCGTTCCCCGTCGGCCGGGGCTGACCGGGGCATGGCACACGCGAGTGGTGGGAGCCGGGCCGGCCGTCAGCGTGGCGGCCCGCGCTCCCGCGGCGCGTGGGTGCGGGAGGCGGCGGTCATTGCGACCGCCTTCGTGCTCAGCCTGCTGGCCGGGGGCATCCGGACCGACGACACCGCCTCCCTGCCGCCGCCCCTGTACGCCTGGGCCGTCGCCCTGGTGTCCTGCGCCCCGCTGCCGCTGCGGCGCCGCAGGCCCCTGACGGTCCTGGCCGCCACCATGGCGGTCGCGCCCCTGGCGCAGCCGCTGACCCTGCTGATGACCCCCGTGCTCATGGCTCCCGCCCTGATCGCCACTTACACCTACACGAGCACGGTCACCGCGCGCGACGAACGGCGCGCGGTGACCGTGGTGTCGCTCGCCGCCGTGGTGCTGCTGGTCTCCTCGATCCCTCTGTCCGACGGGTTCTCCTGGGCGGACGCCAGCAGGATGGCCGTGGCGGCCGCCTCCCCCCTGGTGGCCGGCCTGCTCGGGCAGGCGGTGCGCCACCGGCGGGGCTATCTCGCGGCGGTGGAGGAGCGGGCCCGCCGGGCCGAGGAGACCCGGGAGAGCGAGGCCCGCCGCAGGGTGGACGAGGAACGGCTGCGCATCGCGCGGGAACTGCACGACCTCGTGGCCCATCAGATCACCCTGGCCAACGCGCAGGCCCAGGTCGCCGTCCACGTGCTCGACACCCGCCCCGAGCAGACCCGCAAGAGCCTGCGGGAGCTCGTCGAGACCACCGGCCACGCGCTCGACGAACTCCGCGCCACCGTCGGCCTGTTGCGCCAGACCGGGGACGACCGGGCCGCGGGCGGCGCGTACCGCACCGCGGACGCGGTCGGGCTCGACGAGCCGGCGCCCGGGCTGTCCCGGCTGCCCATGCTCCTGGAGAACTTCCGCCGCGCGGGCCTGGAGGTGACGCTGTGGGAGGAGGGCACGGCCAGGCCGCTGCCCCCGGGTGTGGACCTCACCGCCTACCGCATCGTCCAGGAGGCCCTGACCAACGTGACCAAGCACGCCGGCTCAGGGAGCGCCCGGGTGGGCCTCGACTGGCACCCCGACCGGTTGGTCCTCACCGTCGCCGACGACGGCGGACGCGGTGCCCACCGGGCGCCGGGCCTGCCCGTCGTGCCGGAACGCCCGCCCGGATACGGTCTGATCGGGATGCGGGAACGCGCCACCGCGGTCGGGGGCCGCCTCCACGCGGGCAGACGCCCCGAAGGAGGCTTCCTGGTCACCGCCGAGCTGCCCCTGCCGCAGCCCAGGGAGACGTCCACAGAAGGAGACCGATGACCGACACGGCAACGGGCGACGAAGGGGCCGGGCGCTCCGGGCCGGTGCGCGTACTGCTCGCCGACGACCAGGCCCTGCTGCGCGGGGCCTTCCGCATGCTCCTCGACACCGCCGCCGACATCACCGTGGTCGGCGAGGCGGGCGACGGCCGGGAGGCGGTGCGGCTCGCCCGTGAACTGCGCCCGGACGTCGTCATCATGGACATCCGGATGCCCGAGGTGGACGGCCTCACCGCCACGTCGCAGATCTGCGCCGACCCGGCACTGCGCGCCAGCCGCGTGCTGATCCTCACCACGTTCGAGACCGACGAGTACGTCGCCCAGGCGCTGCGCGCGGGGGCGGGCGGCTTCATCGGCAAGGGCATCGGGGCCGAGGATCTGGCGGACGCCGTGCGGACGATCGCCGACGGCGACACCCTGCTGTCGCCCGCCGCGACCCGCTCCCTCGTCGCCCGTTTCCTGGCCACGCCGGACGAGGCCGCGCCGCGGGACTCCGCGCGGCTCGCCGTGCTCACCCCGCGTGAGCGCGAGATGGTGGCCCTGGTGGCGACCGGCCTGTCCAACCAGGAGATCGCCGAACAGATGTTCCTCAGCCCGTTCACCGTCCGTGCCCACGTCCAGCGCGCCATGACCAAGCTGGAGGCCCGCGACCGGGCCCAGCTCGTCGTCATCGCCTACCGGACGGGGCTGGCCCAGGCCGGCCCCGGCGGTTCCTGAGCCGGACGGGGAACGTCAGGCGGGGAACTCCGGCAGGACGAGGGCCGAGTGGGCCGGCCGGGCCGGGGCCGCGGGCATGGTGACCAGGCCCCGCAGCATCGTGTTCCGCCGCTCCAGGGCCTCGGCCGTGGTCGGGAAGAGCCTGGCCTCCCCGTTGTCGACCAGGCCCTGGTTCAGCGTGACGAACTCGCGCAGCCCGTGCTCGTAGGCGGCGAAGGCGGCGGTGTGGTCCGGCTGCGTGACCAGGGAGTGGCCGAGCAGATACGCGCCGGCCAGGGCGAGGCTGGTGCCCTGCCCGGTGAGGAACGAGGGCGCGTACGCCGCGTCGCCGACGAGGGCGACGCGGCCCCGGGACCAGTGGGGCAGCCGGATCTGCCCGGCCGTGTCGCAGAACGGGTCCGCCGCCTCCCGCAACGCGTCGACCATGACGGGGACCTCCCACCCGGCGTCCGCGAACATCGAGGCGAACAGCCTCCGTTGGGCCGCCGGGTCCCGCAGGGCGTCGTACGGCGGCTCGGGGCGGTGGAAGGTGAGGAAGGCGTGCACCTCGTCGTGGTCCCCGGTGGCGTAGAGGGCCGCGGCCCGGCCCGGGGTGTTCCACATCATGATCTCGCGGTCGAGCCCGAGGTCGTTCGGCATGGTGAAAAGGGCGAAGCAGTAGCCGAGGTAGCGGTGGAAGCGCTCCTCGGGACCGAACACGGCCCCGCGGGTGCGCGAGTGCATGCCGTCGGCGCCCACGACCAGGTCGAACGTCCGCCGCGAGCCGCCGCGGAACGTGACGTCGACGCCGTGCCCCGACTCCTCCAGAGTGTCGAGGGAGTCGCCGAACAGGAACTCCACGTCGTCGCGGACCGAGGCGTACAGCAGCGTGGCCAGATCCCCGCGCCGCACCTCCAGATCCTGCCCCTCCACCCCGCCGGCCACGGCGCTCGCCTTCACGGAGGCGAGCACGTCGCCGCCGGCGTCGAGGAAGGTGAGGCGCTGCGCGTCGAGGTGCGCCTCGCGCAGCCGGGGCAGCAGCCCCATCCGCCGTACGGCCTCGACCGCCGTACCGCGGATGTCGATCGGATAGCCGCCGTCGCGCAGCGCGTCCGCCTTCTCCACGACGGTGACCTCGAACCGGCCGGACCGGTGCAGCCAGTACGCCAGCGCGGGCCCGGCGATGCTGGCGCCGGAAATCAGAACGGTTCGCTTCACGGACGTGTCGACGGTCATGCCTGGGCTCCCTTTTCCGAGGTACGGCTTTCCGAGGTGCGGCTTTCCGAGGTACGGGCTTTCGAGGTGCGGCTTTCCGAGGTACGGGCTTTCGAGGTGCGGCTTTCCGAGATGCGGGTCTTCGAGGTAGGGGTTTTCGAGGTACGGCTTTTCGTGAGCCGGACGGCGAGCAGCGACACGGCGGCGACGAGTCCGGCCACGGTGAAACCGGTGACGAAGGACGACTCGGTCGGCATGCCCGTCACCGGATCGGCCCCGGAGTCGAGGATCGCGGCGGCGACCTGCGCGCCCACGGCCATACCGATCACCCGGGTCACCACGAGCAGGCTGGTGGCGATGCCGGTGTCCCCGGCCTCGACGTCGGTGGCGGCGCCGGCGAGCAGCGCCGTGGTGCCGACGCCCGCGGCGAACGCGGTCAGCACCTTCGCGAGGACGAGCTGCCACTCGGCGGTGTGCAGCGACGCCAGGGCGAACAGTGTGGCCGCCGCGACGACGCTGCCCACGACGACCACGACCCGCGGTCCGAACCGCCGCGTGGCGATTCCGCCGACCGAGTCCGCCAGCGACCCGGCGACGGCGCCGGGCAGCAGGAGCAGCCCGATGTCGGTGGTGTCGGCCCCGAAGCCGTACCCGTCGCCCGGTATCGCGAACATCTGCGGAACCAGCAGCGCGGTCATCCCGAAACCGGTGGCGACGACGAGGGTGAGCACGCACGCGTGCCACATCGCGGGCCGCGCCAGCATGCGCAGGTCGACCATCGGTGCGGCCGTCCGGCGTTCGACGACGACCCACCCGGTCACGAGGCCGGCCACGGCCATGGTGAGGGCGATGACGGCGAGGGGCGACAGGCCGGACCCCGTCACCCGCACGAGCCCGATCATGAACGTGAGCAGCGCGCCGCTCAGCAGGAGGACGCCGGGCCAGTCGATCCGGCCCTCCGCCCGGACCGGGGGATCGTGCGGCATCAACCGCATCACGGCCAGCGTCGCCACGATGACGACGACCGTCGGGAGGGCGAACATCCAGTGCCAGGACAGCCCTTCCGCGACCGGCCCGGCGAACAGCGTGCCCACCATGCCGCCGCCCGTGAAGAACGCGAGGACCACCCCGATCGCCGCCTGCGACCGTCCCGCCGGGAGGTTCTTGCGCGCCACGATGAAGGAGAGGGGCAGTGCTCCCACCATGACGCCCTGGAGCACCTGACCGACCAGCAGCACCGGCAGGTTCGGCGCCAGCGAGGCCAGCAGCCCGCCGGCCGAGACCGCGGCCATCAGCCGGACCAGTACGCGCTTGCCGCCGTAACGGTCGCCGAGCTTGCCCGCGACCGGCGCGACGACCGCGCCGGTGACGAGTAACACATTGCCGACCAGGGCCCCTTCGGACGGACTGAGCCCCAACTCCCGTTGCAGCAGAGGCAACGCGGGGTCCAGTACCGACTGAAGGGCCCCCAGGGCGAGCGCCAGCACACCGAGCGCGGCGATCGGCAACTTCCCCATACGGGCGGGGGGCACGGCGCCTTCGGACGGGACCGCGGAATCGGACGTGGACGTGGACGTGGATTCGGATGCGGACGTGGATTCGGATGCGGACGCGCTGCTCATCGGCGCCCGGTCCGGCCACTGGGGAAGTACGCCACCTGCTGATCACTCCAGACACCATGAGGCGAGTGTGGACGGGCGCGGGAATCCCCCGCGCCCGTCCACACTCGCCCCCGGCCCCCGGCCCCGGCATCGTCCCCGGACCCCGACCGCTCCTGGTGCCGCCGGACCAGCCACCGCCGTCGCCTGGTGCCCTCGCACCACATCCCGGGCGGGAGGTTCACCCCGTCGCCGTCGGCAGGTAGGGTCCCGGGCCCTTCAGGGTGCGGTGGACGGGCGCGGTGGCCGTGTGACGCAGTCCGGGCAGGGTGGCCACCGACCCGGTCAGATAGCGGTAGAAGTGCTGCACGCCCGGCACGGACACGCTGGCGTAGAGGTTGGTCGTGCCGGTCACGGCGGCGGCGAACGGCACCTCGGGGTGGGCGGCCAGCGCCCTTCCCGCCTCGGCGAGGCGGGCGGGATCGATCTCCAGCCACAGCACGGCCCGGAAGTTCCGCTGGAGGATGTCCGGGTGGTAGTCGACGTCGAAGTAGAGGACGCGGGCGGCCCGGAGTTCGGCGA
Organism: Streptomyces sp. NRRL F-6676; assembly: GCF_000725625.1. Classification (GTDB taxonomy): domain Bacteria; phylum Actinomycetota; class Actinomycetes; order Streptomycetales; family Streptomycetaceae; genus Streptomyces. Next base: position 22,564 of record NZ_JOHS01000026.1, on the reverse strand, counting down.
TCCGGCGGCGCACCGTCGACTGTGACAGGCCCGTCGCGGCGGCCAGTTCCCCGGGCGCCGCCCGGCCGTCCCGGGCCAGCAGGTCCAGGAGCCGCCGGTCGCCGTCGTCCAGTGCCACGGGGGCCGCGTCCGCGGCCGGCTCGGGCCCGAGCGGCGGCGGTTCGAGCGCCGCGACCTGCGCGGGCGTCAGCGGCCCGCTCTTGTTGATCGAGCTGAGGTCCCGGCCGAAGAAGATGTGCAGCAGGCAGTGGGCCGAGACGTCCATCACCTGCGGCGTGCGCGGCAGTTTCTGGAGCAGCAGCGGCTCCCGCAGCCCGGGCCCCCGGGCCCGCACCACACAGACGAGTTCGGTGCCGCCGGAGCTGAGCGTGACCCAGGTGGTGTCCGGACGCCGCGCCAGCGCCTCCCCGATGGAGGCGGACGCGTCGGGCGTGCACCGGATCCGCACGATCCAGGAGGAGTCGCCGAGCCGCAGCGGATCGGTCAGCCCCAGCACCCGCAGCTTCCCGGCGGACCGGGCCCGCGACCACCGCCGCGCGGCGGTCTGGTCGGACACCCCCAGCACCTCGGCGATCTCCTTGAACGAGGCCCGCCCGTTGATCTGAAGGGCGTGCGCGAGCGCGGTCTCGTCGTCCGAGAGCTCGCGATCGGCATCGACGGGGATGTCGAGATACGTCTTCACGCTGCCGATTATGTCGAATCCACGCAACAGGCCGCCCCTGGCTCACTGATTTCCCCGTGGGAACCCCAGCCTCGAACAACGACCGACACCGGGCCGGAGTGGACCGGGCCGGAGTGGACCGGGCCGGAGTGGACCGGAGTGGACCGGGCCGGAGTGGACCGGACCGGAGTGGACCGAATCGGAGTGGACCGGATCGGACCCGTTACGGAGAACGGAGAAAGAACATGCGCAAGTGGTGGCCCCTGGTGGCCGTCTGCCTGGGCGCCTTCATTCTGCTGGTGGACGTGACCATCGTGAACGTCGCCCTGCCCAGCATGGCCGACGATCTCGACGCCTCCTTCACCTCCCTGCAATGGGTGATCGACGGCTACGCCCTCGCCCTCGCCGCCCTGCTGCTGGCCGCCGGTTCCCTGGCGGACCGGTTCGGGCACCGGCGGTTCTACGTCTGTGGCCTGGGCCTCTTCGGCCTGGCCTCCCTGGTGTGCGGGCTGGCCCCCGACGCCGGCGTACTGATCGCCGCCCGCGTGGTGCAGGGCGTCGGGGGCGCCGCCATGTTCGCCACGGCTCCCGCCCTGCTGATCTCGTCGTACCGGGGCAGGGACCGGGGCACGGCCTTCGGCGTATGGGGCGCGGCCAACGGCGCGGCAGCGGCGGCGGGCCCGCTGCTCGGGGGCCTGCTCACCGAGCACCTGAGCTGGCAGGCGATCTTCTGGGTCAACCTGCCGATCGCAGCGGTGGCCATCGCGATGACGGTGCGGGTGGTACGCCCGGACGCGCCGCTCGACGCGCCGCTCGACGCGCCGTCCGCCACCGTCCGCATCGACCTCCCCGGCGCGACGGCGTTCACGCTCGCCGCCACCACACTCACCTACGGACTGATCCGCGGCCCGGAGGCGGGCTGGACCTCGCCGGAGATCCTGGGAACCTTCGCCGGTACCGTCCTGGCCCTGGCCGCGTTCGTCGTGATCGAGCACCGCACGGCACGGCGCGGGGGCACCCCGATGCTGGACCCGGCGCTGCTGTGCCGCCCGTCGTTCGCGGGCCTGATGAGCGGCGCGCTGCTGTTGCAGGGCGGCGCGTTCGGCTGCCTGGTGCTGGTGTCGGTGTGGTTGCAGTCGGTCCTGGGCCTGGGCCCGGTCGCGGCGGGCCTGGCCCTGACCCCGCTGGCCGGCGCCTCGTTCCTGGTGGCCGCGGGGGCGGGCCGCCACATCCAGCGGTTCGCCCCGCGGCTGCCGATCGGCCTCGGGCTCGTGTGCATCGCGGCCGGCATGGCGCTGCTGCGCGCCGGGATGACGGCCGACGCGGGGGCCGCGTCCCTGGTGGCGGGCCTCGTGGTCACCGGGATCGGCGTGGGCCTGGCCACCCCGGTACTGGTCTCGGCGGCCACCTCCGCCGTACCGCCGCGACAGGCGGGGATGGCGGGCGGGGCGGTCAACACCTTCCGCCAGCTGGGCATGACGCTGGCCATCGCGGTCCTGGGCGCGGTCTTCACGAGCCGCGCGGCCGAGGTGCTCGGCGCATCGGGCACCGTCCCGGACCCCGACCGAACCGCCTCCGCCCTGGCCGCGGGCCAGACCCCGCACCTACTGGAATCGATGCCCACCACCCACCGCCCCGCAGCCGAACACCTCCTGCACGAGGCCTTCGCCACCGCCCTGGACCGCGTCTTCCTCCTCTCCTCCCTGGCAGCGACCCTGGGCGCCCTGACAGTCCTCCTCGCCGTACGCCCAACACCCCGACCGACCGCCACAGCACCCCAGGACCGCCTCCCGCACACCATCGAACCCAGCGAAGGGAACCCGCCCCCCGACACCCCCACCGCCCCGACGCCGGCCGCGCCCGACCCTCACTGAGATGGCGTCACCACTGGCCAGAGGCGCCCTCCGTCATCCGTGCAAGGGCAACGGGTATGCCGGTGAGAGCCGGTCCCGCCGGTGCCCGGCGTTCAACCGCCGTAACGACTGCGCAGATCCTCGGTGACTCGCGACATCAGCCCGGCTGAGTCCTCCGAGGCCGTTGCCACCAGCGGGGATCGCGTCTGGGGATCGTAGGCGGTCAGTCCGGTCTCTTTCTCGACGATGGCCGCGAGGGCGGAGACCTGACCGAACACCGCCGCAGCGTCGTCCCCCGTATGCCAGTAAGGCACAGAGATGCTCACCTCGTCACCGAAGACGGACAGGTCGATGCCGGTGCCCGAGTGGCTCAGGTCCCGCGATTCCTGCTCGTATTCAGTGATCTCCACTTCGCCCAGCAGGGCCTGAGCCTGCGGCACTATCCGCTCCCAAGCCCCAAGTAGGTGAGCAGAGACCGGCCGGCTGTCTCCCACCTCGTCCTCCAGCGCCTTCAGGACCTCATCCCAGGGCTGCCCGTCGCGTCGGTTCAAGAAGTAGATGTCGTAGCTCACCGCGCGTCCCTACCGTTCCTCGCTCGATCCGGTGCTCTTGTAGTGCGGCGGCAGCTCCTCACGCTCGTCGGTTGCGAAGGCGGCTTCTTCGCAGGCATCGTTCACCGCGTTCAGGGCCAGGACGACGCGTTCCACGACAGCGAACACCTTCTCGTCGCGGGCCTCGCCCAGCCCGGGCAGCGCACTTTCGAAGGTGTCGAGCACCGCATCCGTCTCCGTCAGAAACGCTTCTGGGAACAGCTCTGCCATACAGGCACACTCAGGATCCAGGAGGCCGGCAGCGAGCTCCCCGGCCTCCTGAACCATGCCCTCACGCCAGATCGCCGTCGGTCTCTCAGCCATGAGCGGACCGTACAGCCGGGCACTGACAGCGAACGCCGAACGCCCGCTGGACGATTACGCGGTTGGCCGCACCACGTGCCCCAAGGCGACAAGACCGATCCCGACCACGGTCAACCACGGATGATGGAACCCGGCGCACGCGATGAGGAGAGCACCCGCTCCCCAGAGCCTCGGCTGTCGGACGCGTCGCTGTAGCCATCGGCCGGGCAGGCGTCCGAGGAGCAGGCCATGCAGGCCGAGCACGGCGCACGCGAGCCAGAGTGCCCCGACCAGAAAGAGCAGCGGCAGCAGAAAGCCGGCAGCTGACGTCGACATGATCGCCCTCCCCATGAGCCGGTCGCTCGTTCCCCGCCCGGAAGTCTGGCATGGTGCGGAACCGCAGAAGAGCCTGCTTGAGAAGGGGAAGCGCGCGGCCGCGAAAAGGGCCCAGGATCGACGCGGGCTCTACGACGAAAAGGGCCCAGGATCAACGCGGGCTCTACGACGGCCGGCCGTTCGCTGCGGTGCTGCCCTCGCCTGGTGAGGGTCTCCTGGACCTGCCAGGCCCGGTCGTACGCGCGGTCGTCGACCGCCGCCCGGCCGAAGAGCAGACGCAGGTCGTGGATGCCCTGCGCGCGCTGTCGCCCGGCCGTTCGCATCACTGCCCGCAGGCGCACCCGGCCGCCGCCGGGCTCCCCTCGCCGGCCTCGCCGGTGCGGCAGCCGTCGCCGCCGGCGTCCGGGCCGGCGCTCTTGCCGAGCGTGCCGGCGTCGGCCTTCACGACGTAGACCTCCCAGGGCTCCTTGCCGGGGCCGTGCACCCACACCTTGTCCTGGAGGGCGTAGCAGCAGGACGTGTCGTTCTCCTCGAAGGTGGCCAGGCCGGCGCCCTTGAGCCGGGCGCCGGCGGCGTTGACCTCACCGCTGGACTCGACCTCGACACCGAGGTGGTCGAGCCGGGTCTCCGCACCGGGCTCCCCCTCGATCAGTACGAGTTTGAGCGGAGGCTCCGTGAGCGCGAAGTTGGCGTAGCCCTCGCGCCGCTTGGCCGGTTCGGCGCCGAACAGCTTCGAGTAGAAGGTGATCGACGCTTCCAGGTCACTGACACGCAGGGCGAGCTGAGCGCGGGACATGACGGACTCCCATCCGCTTGCATTGATGTTTGTCGATGCAAGATTGCGCGCCGAATCGAAGAGTGTCAATATAGAAGTGTGTCGAATCAAGAGCTGGTGCTGCTCGGCCAGGGTGACGAATCCGGAGCATGCTGCCCCGGGCTGCTGGCCGCTCCCCTGGACGAGGGCCAGGCCGTAGACCTGGCGAAGGTGTTCAAGGCGCTGGGCGACCCGGTGCGGCTGCGCCTGCTGTCGCTGATCGCCTCCCGCCCGGGCGGCGAGGTCTGCGTCTGCGACCTCACCCCGGCCTTCGACCTCTCCCAGCCGACGATCTCCCACCACCTGAAGCTGCTGCGGCAGGCGGGCCTGATCGACTGCGAGCGGCGCGGCACCTGGGTCTACTACTGGCTCGTCCCGGAGACGACCGACCGTCTCGCCGGCCTCCTCACGCGTCCGGCCGGTGAGCCGCTGCCCGAGCGCACCGCACCGGCCGGAGCCGCCTCGTGAGCACCCCCGCACCCGAGGGGAACGTGGCCGGACGCCTGTCGTTCGTCGACCGCTACCTGGCGGTCTGGATCCTCGCGGCCATGGCCGTGGGGCTCGGCCTGGGCCGCCTGGTCCCCGGCCTGGGTGACGCGCTGGCCGCGGTGACCGTGACGGGGGTGTCCCTGCCGATCGCCCTGGGCCTGCTGGTGATGATGTACCCGGTGCTGGCCAAGGTGCGTTACGACCGCCTCGACACCGTCACCCGCGACCGCCGCCTGCTGCTGCCGTCCCTGCTGCTGAACTGGGTGGCCGGCCCGGCGCTCATGTTCGCCCTGGCGTGGCTGTTCCTGCCGGACCTGCCCGCCTACCGCACCGGCCTCATCATCGTGGGCCTGGCCCGCTGCATCGCCATGGTCATCATCTGGAACGACCTCGCCCGCGGCCACCGGGAGGCCGCGGCCGTCCTGGTCGCCCTGAACTCGGTCTTCCAGGTGATCGCGTTCGCGGCGCTGGGCTGGTTCTACCTCTCCGTCCTGCCCGGTTGGCTCAGCCTGGAGCAGACCGGCCTGGACGTGTCCGTGTGGCAGATCGCCCGCAGCGTGCTCCTCTTCCTCGGCATCCCGCTCGCGGCCGGCTACCTCACCCGCCGCATCGGCGAGAAGGCCAGGGGACGCACCTGGTACGAAGCCGAACTCGTCCCGCGCGTCGGCCCCTTCGCCCTGTACGGGCTGCTGTTCACGATCGTCGTCCTCTTCGCCCTGCAAGGCGACGCGATCACCTCGCGGCCGCTGGACGTCGCCCGCATCGCCCTGCCGCTGCTGGTCTACTTCGCCGTCATGTGGGCCGGGGCCATGGCACTGGGCCGCGCGGTCGGCCTCGACCACCCGCGGACCACGACACTGGCCTTCACCGCCGCGGGCAACAACTTCGAGCTGGCCATCGCCGTCGCCATCGCCACCTTCGGGGCCGCCTCGGGCCAGGCCCTCGCCGGCGTCGTCGGCCCCCTCATCGAAGTACCCGCCCTGATCGGCCTGGTGTACGTCGGCCTGTACGCGCGCCGCTACTTCACCACCGCGGCCGCCCCCGCGCCCCAGGAGGACCCCGCCCATGTCTGACACCGCCACGCCGTCGGTGCTCTTCGTCTGCGTCCACAACGCCGGACGCTCACAGATGGCCGCCGCCTTCCTCACCCACCTCGCGGGCGACCGCGTCCAGGTACGCTCCGCGGGCTCCGCCCCCGCCGACGCCGTCAACCCGGCCGTCGTCGAAGCCATGACGGAGGCGGGCATCGACCTCACCGCGGAGGTGCCCAAGATGCTCACGGTGGAGGCGGTCCAGGCGTCCGACGTCGTCATCACGATGGGCTGCGGCGACACGTGCCCCGTCTTCCCCGGCAAGCGCTACCTCGACTGGCAACTGCCCGACCCGGCCGGACAGGGCGTGGAAGCGGTACGCCCGATCCGCGACGAGATCGAGAAACGCATCCGCGGCCTGGTCGACGAACTCACCCCACAGAACGCACCACCCGCACCAAGACCCACCACCGGCACACCTTCCCCCTCACCACGGCCGCACTGAACGGCGACAGGGGTAACCGACCCGTCCCAACGGCAGGCGCCTTGAGTGGCACGTTATGCGGCGACCTCTTCCGTCCCGAAGCAACTTAGGCGAGGGCGCTCGACCTGGGCCGGTGTGCTCCTCACCTGCCACCGTGCCTCGTCACCATCGATGTGTGTGTTGTAGGCATGCATGACGTCCGTCGTCGCGGCTGAGGGATGATCTCCGGCATGACGAACGGGGTGGAGGGGGCGGGGTCGGGTGGCGACGAGGCCGACGCCTGGCGCGGACGATTGGGCTGGGCGTTCGGCCTCATAGCCGACGATCCCACTGAGCGAGAGGCGGCACTCGCGCATCTGGACGGGGCCCGGAGGAACGCCTGGGCGGCTCTCGACCGGTGGAACGAGCTGTGGTTCCTCACGAGGCCGCTGGGGCCGGAGGAGCAGTATCAGGAGCCGGCCTTCAAGCGGGCGCGCGAGGTGTACGCGGACATGTGCAGCCGTACCCTGCCTCAAGGGCTGTGGGTGGGCGAGGGCGCCGACGGGCCGCGTCTGCCCTATGCGCTTCTCTTCCTGGAGTGGGAAGCGCGGTTCCCCCGCGAGTGGACAGAGTATGCAAAGGCGTGGGGCACGAAACAGTCACTCATCCGCCGCATGGCTGTCGCCGACCATGATCAGCCGACCAGGGCGAAGCTCATCGACCTCGTCGAGATCGTCGTCCGGCGGGCCTACCGCTGCAAGGACCGCGAGTATGTGCGCGTCGCAAGAGCAGTCGACGGTGACGATCTCCGCCACAGGCTCGGTACGGCCGCTGCGTCGGACAACCCATGGGCACGCCTTCACGCTGGCTACGTCCTCTGGCTTCTCGATCGCCCCGAGGTACCGAACACGCGCCACGTCTGGCGAACGTGGGTCGCGGAAGCGTCCGCCAGGCAGGGTGGCTCCTCCGGTCCCTACGGATAGTTCCGGGCTCCCGCACGCACCTGTCCCTGTCCCAGACACTCAGTGCAGATGGACGGGACTCGTGCGCATCGTTCCTACGACTTCCCTGCCCCCCTGGTGGGCCATACAGGCCGCGGAGACGGTCGCGCGGGCCGGTGCCGGTCGCTGGCGGTGGCTTGGGTTGCTGGACTTCGTCGCGGTACAGCGGCAGTCGACCCGACGCAGCTGCACATGTGGTCACCAACCATAAGGAGCCTTTCGATACGTCACATGCAACCCCTAGCTGGCTCGTTCAGCCCTTCGCGCACTTCGCGACAGTAGTCATGCTCTGCCTGGTCAGCCCGCACTGTCAGTGCGGTGGTCTGACATCTGCGCGCAAGTGGAGCGGCACAAACCCTTCTTGGAACCCTGGCCTCCGCTAGCCGCTTCTAGAGCGAGGCGAGGCACAGTGGATGGACTTGCAGTCAGGCCGGAGTGTCAGTGAGAACCGGTGCGGCCTCTTGATGTCGGAGCGGCACAGATCACTGACGCAGGCTTTGCGGTCTGGCCCAATCTTTATCCGGTTGATCACGACCGTTCGTCGGTGGTGGCTGATCGCCCTTGGGCCTACGTCGGCCGTCCATCGAGGTCCGGCATCGACCGGAGGTGTGCGCGGGTGTTGGTGTCAGGCTCCCGAGGCGTTTTTGACCGGCCCCGTGGAGTTGCTTAAAGCGTGATCCATTCGGCCCAACCGAACGTGAACTTGTAGGCGGCGCGCACCGCGTCCCGCCCTCGACTTCCTGCCAGAACTGCCACGCACAGAGCCACAACGAACAGCGCGGTAAAGGCTCCTCCGATGAGCGCGCCCGTGATGGGTGACCAGATCACTCCCACGAACACGCTGACAGTGATCACGGTCCCCAAACCGAAGTGAGCAACCGGCAAACCCACACGAAACAGATTCCGCACCGCAGCACGTGATTCCCGTATATCCGTGTTGTAGCGGTCTCTCGCCGCCTCCGGATCGGCGTGCGGTCCTTCTGGCCATTGCTGCACAGCGCCCACCCCCAGTTGCCCGCAAGCCTGAGACTACTGAACTTGAATGGGTGATGTCGGGGCCGTCCATCGGCGATAGTGATTCTCAGCAGGCCAGACCCCCACGGCGTCCGCCGGACAGGGGCGGTACCTTGCCGCCATGTGTATCTCGACAGGTGATGCCGCGTTCTCTGGCACGATCGTGTACTGCGGGCGCCAGCACCACAGCGTGCACGGCCTCGTCCATGTCCTGGGCTACCAAAACACGGCTGTCAACATGGCGGACGGCCCGAACGCCATGCTGCTGCACCTGCCCACCAGGCAGCTCACCCCCCGGCACTTCCTCTCCGCCGGGCGCGCCGGCGACATCCTGCACCGCATGGTCGCCGCCGTGGACCACGTCGCCGCCACAGCCGACGGCATCGCGTGGATGAGCGCGGAACCGCAGCCCGTCCAGGTCTTCGACCACGACGTATACACGGTGCTCTTGGCAGACGACCCCACCGCGATCCCCGCCGCGCTGTGGCAGGTACCGCCGCACCGGCGCCCCGATCTCGACCCGGATCTCCTGCACTTCTACGCCGACCACTTCCCCGACCACACCATCGTCGTGTGCTGCTTCGACAACGCCGACGCGCAACGCGCCAAGCCCTTGCTGCTGTGGTACCAGCCCCTCGACCCCGATCGGCTGACCGTGCCGGCCCTGGACAGCCACACCGGAAAGGCGCCGGACCTCGACGCCACCGTGCCTGTGGACCACTGGGTCCTGTTCTCCACCGACCAAGCCCCCTCCGACTGGGGCGCACCCGTCGTGTACCCCGGGGACATGCGCCACCGCCTGCGCGCCTTCCTCCCCACCGCCGTCGTCGGCCGGCACTACGGCCGCGGGCAGACTCTGCCCAACGGAGACTTCACCATCAGTCACCTCGACCTGCTCACCGGCGACCTCGACCGCATCGAGCGCCTGCAACCGACCCGCCCCTGAAAGATCAGGACGGGCGGGAGGTGGCACGTCAACCGAACCCGACATCACCCATTCAAGTTCAGTAGCGGCCACCTACTTCTCTCGCCTCAGCCCACCACTTTCCCTGGCCCCATCCCGTCCGCCGTCGACCCACACACCGTGGAGCGGGCCTGGTTCAGGGCGTCCTGGTGGAGCGCGCCACTGTACGGACGACCTGGACGCCCTGGGCCGAAGGCAGGAGCGGCAGCCCCAGCGGAGCCGGAAAGCGCGCCCGGCGGAGCGGAGCGCAGCCGGGGCTTGAGCCCGTGAAGAAGGTTGTTACTCAGGCTTGGTCGTGATGCGCCACAGTGGGGCTTCGTGCTGCTCTGGTCGGCTGCTGATCAGCAGGTCACGCAGGGTGGCGCGCTGGGTGCCGTTGTGGTTCAGGGCCTCGGTGAGGTGGCGGAACGTCGTGTGGGTGATTCCGCGGTGCCTGGCGTCGGCCTCGAACGCCTTGAGTTGGGTCATGACCGTGTCCGGGTTCAGGTCCGTCGGCTGTTGGTGCTTGAGCCATGCGGCCTTGTTGCGTTCGTAGTCGATTTCGGAGTAGCCGCAGATCTCTCGGCTGTGTGCCTCGACTTCGTCGAGCGTTTCGGTCGTCATGATGGCGTGGGCCAGTTGGTTGCGGCTGAGGGCGTCATCCAGGTCGACTTCGTGGACGGTCGGGCTCTCGTCGGTGAGGTGGACGGGGAGGCCGACGTCTCGGATCTCGCAGATTCCGCGGGCGCCTCGGGCAGTGGCGGCGAGCATGCCGGTCGCCTCGGAGGGGTGCCAGTCCAGGACTGTGCTGAGCCGGTCTACGTCTGCCGCGGTGAAGGTGTGGGCGAGGGTGCCGAGCAGGTCGCGGAAGTCGTCCGGGGGGAGTTCACCGTCCAGGCCGGGGCCTGCGACGAGGAGTCGGACCGGGGCGTTGACCCGGCAGCACGCTGCGAGGGTGAGTGCGTCGGCCAGGGGGCTTGTCAGGGTGGGTTCGTCGCCTCGGGCCAGGATGTCGCCGCCTACGTCCAGGAGGTCGATGGACGTGGGGGACAGGTGGCTGATCAGTTCCTCCAGTTGGCGGGTGATGCCTTCCGCGCCCTGGTGGGGGTCGAGCAGGGCGAAGGTGTTCGGCAGCTCTGCCGCGAGTCGGGGGAGCGTCGACCCTGTCGGGGCGATGGGGCGGGTCTCGGCCGTTACTTCCCGTACGGCAGGGGTGATCGGCAGAAGGCCGGTGAAGTTGGCGGCCCCTCGAGGGCCCGGTACCGGGTCGATCAGCAGGCGGTCCCACGCGTACGTGAGGATCACCGCCCGCTCCTGGCCGCCGTACAGGCCGGCGTCAAGCATTGCGGCAGCGACCGCGTCGCCTCCGCCTCCCGCTGCGACGATCAACCGCGTCATAGGGCTCAGCCTACGGCTCCGGTGTTGACCACTCACCCTATAGTGGCCAGAGGCCATAGCCACTTGTTGACGTAGGAGGGGACATGCCGCGGATTGAGGAGACTCAGCCGAAGTACCTTCAGATCGCTCACTACATCCGGGATCAGATCCTGCGGGGGGATCTGCGGCCGGGGGACGAGGTGCCCTCCGAGCGGCAGTTGGCGGCCGACTGGTCCGTCTCCAGGCCCACGGCTGCCCGGTCCCTGGAAGCGCTGAGCCATCAGGGTCTGGTCGAGAAGCGTCAGGGGTCCGGCACGTACGTGCGCAGCCTTGAGGTCAACCGGCGTGCGCGGGAGTTGTACGGCAGGGCGCGGCAGACCGGGAAGATCTACACCGCCGGTGAGTACGCGGTCATCACGTCGGCCGGCTGGCTGGATGCTCCGGATCACGTGGCTGAGGCGCTGGGTCTGGTCAAGGACCGGCGGGCTGTTCACCGGCGTCGGGTGACGCACGACGAGGGTGGCCCGATCAACCTGTCGACGTCGTGGTTCGCGCCGGATGTCGGGCAGCGGGCGCCCAAGCTCCTGGACGCCGAGCGCATCCAGGAGGGGACTCTCATGTACGTCGAGAACATGACTGGTCGGCAGGGGAGTTACGCGGAGGACCGGATGTGTGCGCGGGAGGCCACGGACGAGGAGGCAGATGGTTTGCAACTGACGCCGGGGGCAGCGGTGTTGATCGTCCACCACGTCGTCTACGACCTCCAGGACCGGCCTCTGGAGTTCGCCGAAGCGACCTACCCGCCGCACCGTTGGGCCTTCGGGCAGGGCTACCCGCTGACCTGAAAGTGTCGTAGTCCGCAGAACTGCTTGCGCTCATCAAGTGGCAAATGCCACCATCCACTAAGTGGCCAAGGCCACATGTCAGCTAGGGGGTGCGGCGTGGCAAGTCGGAGGCCGAACGGGGGGCAGTAGCTGTCCGGGTGTCGAGGACGCGGCTGGAAGCGCGTGGGCTCTCGTACCGCTCTGGCGCTCTCGACGGCCAATGACCGCACCCGTGCCACATCGAAGCGGCGCTGCCTCGACTGCGACGGCAGCGGCAAGGAGTGAGCGCGGATGACTTTCATGATCGACCGCTACCCCTGCGAGTACTCGCCGCGCCTGGGGGCGATGATCCTGCACCCGACCCCTGAGTCCGTGCCCCGGGCTCGGCGCTGGTTCCGGGCGTTCATCGTCCCGTACAACCCTGCCTGTTCGATCGACGACTGTGCGCTGTTGATCTCGGAGTTGGTCACCAACGCCATCCGGTACGGGCAGGCGGACGAGACATGGAAGGTGCGGGTGGAATGGCTCCCGAGACGGGGGCTCGCTGCGGGTGGAGGTACACAACCCCGGTGCGCCGGCGGCCGTGCGGCTGCGCAAGCCGGATGCCGACGACGCCCACGGGCGCGGGCTGCTGCTGGTCGACTCGATCGCCAACTCGTGGCACCGCGGGCCCAGCCGGTTCGGCGGAACGGTGGTCTCCTTCGTGGTGGCCGATGCCTGGCCCTCGTGAGGGAGGTGTCCCCCGCTTCTCCGGGCCTACGGCCCGATGCGGCCGGAGGGCCTGGCCGGCCTCCGCCGCCGGTATGTCGTCGGCATGCTGGAGGGCTTCCGTTTCTACGGTCTCCGGTACACCGGACACACCCTCGCCACGGTACGGAGAGGCCCGGGTCTCTGACCTGGGCCTTAACTGTGGAGCGGGTGACGAGAATCGAACTCGCGCTCTCAGCTTGGGAAGCGACGGCGCTTGGGCGGACTGAATGGCCATGACCAGCACCGGGGCCGACTCTGCTAACTGTGCAACCGCGCACGGTCTGCCTTGCAGGGAGAGCGGAGGTTGATGGGACGTTGCAGTGGCACATGGGTCGCCCGGCTGAGTCATCGCGCAGGGCTCTCCGTCGTTGGCTGAGACTCGGGACGTTCGTGCGGCCCGCCCCGACGACAGGGAGGCGCCAAGTCCTGACTGTTCAGGTTCACTTGGCTACGCCGAAGTCCCGCGCCCGCTTCCAAATACCGTGCGTCCGTGTTGAACGGTGGATATAAAGACTGACGGTCGGGCGGGTGTTCCGAAGAGAGCCTCGCCGTCGAACGCGTCAGAGGTGGGGATCGCAGTGTTGTTGTGGAGAATACGCAGATGGGTCACGGTGGCCGTCGTGGCCGCCGCGCTCGGCATGGGAGGTGCGACAGCCGTGCACGCCGCGGGTCAGCCGGAGGTGACCTATGCGGGGAGCGTGTCGGACGATCTCGGGATACTGCAGATCAGCGCCCGGTCCGGGGCCGACATCACGAGCATCACGGCACACCTTGTCTCGTACGCCTCGCAGACCGAAGTCGCCGAGATCGGGACCAAGGACTTGCGGCTCTTCTCCGGCACCCGTCAGGACGGCACCTGGCGTACCAAGAAGCCTTTGAAGCTTCCGGACTTCGGCTCGTACCGCATCGACGTGGAGGCGACGGACGCCGACGGCGGCCATGTGATGCGTCAGTCCGCGGGGGACTTCGCCTACTACGTCGTGGCGCAGTTCGGCGCGCTCACCGTCGACCGTACCGCCATCGACCGGGAACACCGTGACGTGCAGGTCGAGGGGACGCTGTACGGGCGGTGGCCGACTCGTCAGGTGAAGCCTCTCGCGGCACGTCGGGTCGAGATCAATGTCGACTACTCGACGCAGACCACCGTGACCACCGATGCCCAGGGTCACTTCACCACCTCGGTGAGGCTGGACGCCGCCGCGCCCATCCAGGCCGTGTTCAGCATGGACGGTGGCACGCCGGCAGTGCTGTACGGGGAGTCGGAGCCGGTTCAGATCGGTGTCGACCAGATTCCCACCCGTTTCACGTCCACGGTGAGTTCGACCGACGTCGACTTCGGTCAGCCGGTCACGCTGAGCGTCAAGGTCGAGCAGAAGACCGCGGATGGCTGGGTGCCGCTGGCCGGGCGCTCCGGAGGCGTTCTGTTCGGCCCCGACGACGCGCAGACCGACCTCGTGGGCCGCTTCACCACCGCTGACGACGGCACCTTCACGATGGACTACACGCCCTGGCAGGGCGGCTACTTCCAGCTCGCCCTGGACACCTCGGACGACCCGTTCCTCCAGGCCGGAACCGGTACGAGCGACGTCGTCCACGTGCACAGGGCGTCGAAGTTCACGGCCTTCACGGCCGTCCGCTCCGATACGGGACAGGTCCACGCCGAGGGGCTCATCGACTTCCCCGACGGGTGGACGCCCGCCTCGATCAACGTCCATGTCCAGTACTCGCCCGACGGGGCGAACTGGTCGACGCTTACTACCGTCGAGGCGTTCTGGGGCGGTAGCGGCAACGATTTCGCCGCGGACCTCGACCAGAGCGGTGCCGGCTACTACCGGGCTGTCTTTGACGCTGACGACAACTTCCAGTCGGCCACCTCGGAGGCGGTCTTCGTGCCCGCGTCCGCCTAGTAGGGCCCGGTCTTCATGGTGCCGATGTGGTTTGCGAGCCGCCCACCGATCTAGACAACAAACAACCCCCGGGTCTCTGACCTGGGGGTTCGTGCTATAGGGCTCTGCCCTGTGCAGATGCCGTTTCCGCGGCGAGATCGTAGGTGTCGGTTCACACCGCTGGTGACCGTGATTTTCCTTCCCGCGGGCACATTATGGGCACGGCTTCGGAGCAAGGTCTGGGGACGGGGCGACGGAACTTGGGAGGATTCCGCGTCCAGGCGTCTCGTGCCCAGGACATGTGTGGTTGCGGATGCGTAGGGGGTCGGCTTCCGGCTGTCACTCGACGGCGACTCCGTAGGCGCGGGCGAGGCCGTCGAGGCCGTCCGCCCATCCCTGACCGAGGGCCCGTAGCTTCCATGCGGGTACGCCGTCGAGGGTGTGTCGGTACAACTCGGCGACGACCATGGCTCGGATCTCCGGGTTTGCGGAGGGCTGGAATGCCCATGCGGCCCCGGTCACGCAGTCCATGTGCAAGGCGGCGTGGGTGAGAGCGCCGCAGTTCAGGCCCGTGTCGACGTCCATGTTGATGGCGATGGCGACGCGGCGCACTCGGTCGGGCAGGGCAGCCAGGTGAATGGTGGCGCGTTCGACGGAGTACCGACCCTCCTGCTGCTTGCCCAGAAGCCGTGCGGCACCGTCAGCAGAGAAGGGCTGGTTGTAGAAGACGAAGTCCTCGTCAGCCGCCACTCGGCCGTCCTCCCCGGTCAGGAAGAGGGTGAGGTCCGCGTCCGCGCCGGCGAAGCTGAAGGCGACGCGCAGCCCCTGCCAGGCGTCCTCGGGCAGGACGAGGGTCTGGCCGGGGATGAGCGAGGTGGGCAGCACGGGCGGTGTGGCGGGGGCAGGAGGCGGTCCTGCCGCCCTGTGTTGCTTCCATTCGACGAACGGCTTGATCCGATAGGGATCGGTGAGTGGGGCCCCGTCGTCGGGCGGGGTGCCCGCGCCGAGGGTGACGTCGAGGTCGGCGAGTGACGGTTCGCCGGCGCCGGGTTCGTCCTCAGCATGGTC
The DNA here is from genome assembly GCF_000725625.1 of Streptomyces sp. NRRL F-6676. GTDB lineage: Bacteria > Actinomycetota > Actinomycetes > Streptomycetales > Streptomycetaceae > Streptomyces. The sequence continues at coordinate 7,161 of NZ_JOHS01000026.1, read as the reverse complement.
GAGCAGGTCCTGGAGGCCGGGCACGCGGCTGGTCTCGAGCGGCTTGATCGAGCTGGACAGATTGCCCGATGCGGTGGTGGTGACGGAGCAGGCTACGTCCTGCCCGATGTCCTGGAAGCGCAGGGCGTCCGCAGGTTCCCGCCAGGGCATGGACTCGATCGCCTGGCGCGTCCAGCGGCCGTAGGCCACGAAGCCGAGGCGCTGGGTGTCGGGCAGGCGGGTCAGCACGGCGAGGTCGATGGCTGTGATGCCGGGTGCGGTGGCGAAGCCCTCCTTCAGCGTGGCGACGATGTTGGAACCCATGGACGTCAGCCACCACAGGACGCGGTCCCGCTTGGTGAGGTTCTTCAGCGTCGGGCGTCCGCCGGGCGTGAGCCCAGGCGTCTGACCGGGGATGGAGTCGAGGTCCTGTTGCCGCACAACGACGGACAGCACCGAGCCGTCCACGCCTACGGCACAGCCGGCGGCCGGGTTGTCCGAGAAGGCGGTGTTCACCGCTTCGCAGACGGTGGCCTCGTCATTGGCGAGCAGGGCTTGCCACCAGTGTTCGGCCTCGTTCGTCAACTGATGGCGGATCTCCAGCAGTCGCGCTGCCTCGGCGGCCAGGTAGGCGGGCGCGTCCTGTTCCGCCCGTTGCCTGGCCGCAGCCCTCTCCGCGAGTGCCAGCCGCCCCACGCCCTGAAGATGGAACGTCCGGGCTTCGGCGAGCGCCCAGGACAGGCTCAGTTGGGGGGCGTCCGGGATGACGGGCGGATGCGCCGCGGGGAAGGACTCCAGATGAACGCTGGTCATCTGGCGCCTCAGATCCCGCAACTGAGCGATGGCGGCATCGCGCTCTGCCTCCTGCTGAGCCCGCTCCGCCTGACGGCGCGCCCGATCCAGTTGCGCGGCTGACGGGGCGACCGTACGAGATCGTGTCGTACGCCGCGTACTGGTGCCCCGTCGATTGCCGCCGAGGGAACTCGACGCGTAGAAGGGGCCGAGTCCGGTCGACATCCTGGCGCCGCCGCTGCCCACGCTGAGCCTCGCCGCACGTGGCCCGATCGAGGTGCGCACTCCACGAGTGGACACCCGCACACTCATCCCGGGCACACCGACACGGAAGCCGAACCCCATGACATACCCCTCTCCCCAGGAACAGTCTGGCACCCGAAAGGGGCGTGTGAGGCCAGTTCGGCTGGTCCTCAGCAACACGACATGGAGAGGTGTGCCGGATACATCAAAGCGGTACATGGACTACTCTTGGTACATGTCAATGAAGCGCACCAACGTCTACGCGGACCCCGAGGACCTGGCGATCATCAAGGAGGCCGCCAAGCGCCGGGGTACAAGCGAGGCCGAGATCATCCGCCAGGGCATCCACCTCGCGGCCATGGCGAACCGGGTCTGGGACGAGCCGCTGTTCTCACGCACCTTCGAGGGGCCGGGGCGGACGCTGCCCAAGTCGGAGGTCCGCGACACGGTCGCCGATGCCGTCCGGCGTGAGAGCGGCTCGGGTTCCGGATCAACCGCGTGATCATTGTCATCGCCGATACGTCCGGCCTTCTGGCAGCCCTGGACTCGGCTCATCCGGAGTGCGCGGCGGCGAACGAGGCGATCATGGCGGCGGGCCTGCTGGTCATGTCTCCGCTCCTGCTGGCCGAACTGGATCACGTGGCGACGCGTGAGCTGGGCAGGGAGGCTGCCCTCAGCGCGGTCGACGACCTGCGGCGCTGGATGAGCCGCGGGCGTGTCGTCCTGCCGGAGATCACGGAAGACCACCTGGGCACAGCCCAGTCCGTCCGTGTCCGTTACCGCGCACTGGACCTCGACCTCGCCGACGCGGTGAACGTGGCGCTAGCCGCCGACTACGACACGGACGCGATCCTCACCCTGGACCGACGAGACTTCCGGGCGGTGCGCCCGCTGGGCCGCCACAAGGCGTTCCGGGTACTCCCCGACGACCTCCCGCTCTGACGCAGGACCCTCGGCCGTCAAGTGCCCACCCCCACAAGGGGCTTGTGCCCCGCCCACGACACAGCATGTGCAGGACGGTTGTCGCCCTTGCCCGGGAACAGCGGGCTGAGGGCTCACCGCCGGCTCAACTACGCGAAAGTGCAGGTCAGCGCCACGCTATGACGTGATTGAGGCGCCCTCTCAAGGCGCGCGTGCCCTTTGCGTGCCCAATCTCGGGTGCAGGAGTAACCGTAAAACGCGGCAACGGCTCCCCCAAAAAACAAGCCCCAGGCCGCTGACCTGGGGCTTCAAGAAGAGCGGGTGACGAGAATCGAACTCGCGCTCTCAGCTTGGGAAGCTGCGATCATTCACGGCCGGTTTGGGCGCTGACCTGGTCGAACGTATGGTACGCGCCCCTTCTAAGCTCGACTGTCTTCACCGTGATTCCCCGTTGCTCCCCGCTGGATCTGGTGCGGTAGTGGTGCAGAGCTGCGGCGTCCAGGAGATGATCAGCTTCAGCTAGACCCGTTCAATTCATCGAGGCGAATCTTCACTTGACGGTTGTGATCCGCGTGCCAGATCACCTCACCAGCGACAGTAGCGCCCATGGCGGGCAGCTCCATGTGGTGAGGCATGGCGGTGATCTCGGCAAGGCCGACTGCACTCGGCACGCCTTCGATCAAGAGGAAGACGCCAAACGGCTGTCGGCCGATGACGCGACCGCTGACGTGAGATCCAAGGGGCAGTGCGGAGACGGTTGCTGACCAGTTTCGTTCTAGGGCATCCGCAGTCGGAACCTGTGAGCTGTCCGGCCAACTGAACTCAGGCATTCGTCAATCATGGTAGGGACGGCGGAAGCTGTCGACAGTCGGCACGGGCCCGATGTCGCGGGCGCGAGGCACCAACACGCTTTCCAACTGTGGTGGTGGGGTGGTGACGCTCGTACGGGGGCGTTCACCTGCGTTCATGGACGGCGCAGCTCTTTTCCCCACCGGGCCTGTGGTCTCATCTGAACGGCCGTGAACCCCACTGAATGAGACGGAAATTGAGACGGGGCCTCCGGCCTCACGAGTTGCGGCAGTCGAAGGCGACTGACACGCGATCTGGGTAGGGGCCCTCGTGCGCCTTGCCGCGCAACCAGTTGGTGAGCCACTGCGCGAGTGATTGTCCGATCGGTTCAGGGGCATGCCGGATGCAGCACAGGTTGGGGTCCCAGTCCCACATCTGGCCTTCGGCCGTCCGGAAGTCGATCAGCGTCCACATCGCGCAGCCTCGGTCCATCAGCGGGACGATGCCCGACGGAAGGATGCCGTCGGGGGCGGTGAATCCGCGGTAGGCCGTGGTGATGTCTGAGCAGTCGCTGAACCAGTCGTCCGTCTCGGTCACGGACACGACTTCCCACGGTCCGAAGCCGCCGTTGGCGACTTCGAGATAGATCCGCTTCAACAGCTTGGGCATCGGATGCCCCACGACCTGTTCGAAAGCGGTGACGTCCTCAGCAGATGCCGGGCCGGGCAGTCCCCTGCCGGCTACCTGCGTACGGACCGCCAGGATAAGCTCGTCATCGGTCACCCCAGTATCCTCAGCGACGTAGTTACTCTTGTCGATGCCGCTACTCACAGCACCGTGACATGAGCTTGGGAAGCTCGGGTGCCTCGGCAGGGGTTGCCTTGTTGACCTGCAGCGGAACGGCGTGGCGTCCTGGCTAACCACCGCTTCCGGTACCCGCTGTTCCCCGTGTCTCCCCGCACGACCTGGCACGCATCTGGCACGGCCGTTTGGACAGGGCAGGAGTGTGGCTAGGTTGAGCACTCGCGGGGAAGTGGCCCATGTATGCTCGCCGTGTCGTCAGTTGAGACTAGGGGCAGGAGTTTGGGGTTCGATTCCCCTTGCGTCCTTCCTCGTACTCGTTTCGGCCGCGTTGGCACTGAGGTTCGTTGCACTGGCCCTAGGAAGCACTAAGTCAGTTAACGCAACTGCCCGCGCTACTCGAAGGGAGAGCATCATGAGCAGAATGCGAAAGTCACTTGAGGTCGTCCTAATGGTGGCCGCGGCGGTCGCAGAAGGGTCCGTAGCTGGTCTGCTGCTTCCTGTCTGAGCTGACGACCGGACGGGGCCTTGATGCTGGCAGGGTGTCAAGGCCCCCGCTCCATCCAATGTGACGTTGCTTGCGCCTTGAAAAGCTACTCAGAAAGCGTCACGGGCTCTATCTTGCAAGCGAAGCGAAGAATTTCCGTCGCTACATCTTCGAGTAGCTTGTCAGCGCCACTTGATAGATATGCAAGCCTCGACTGCTCATTGTTGAAGCCGAGCAAGATCTTTTTCCCTACTGCACCTACAGGCCTACAGTCATGAGACAGTAGGTACCAGAAAGTACGTCGACGCTTTCCTATCTCATCCAACACCTTGGGCCAGAGTTCTTGAATTCGTTGAAAGTCCTCCGGAGGTGGCGGCTTGCGTACGGGTGGCCAGGCAATTGGGGCCGGTTGAGGTTCCTTGTCCTGGCCCATTGCGGGCTGCACAGCCTCACTGTTCACGGGCAGGGCCGGCCACTCTCCAGGACGTCTCGTCTTAGAAGGCGACCCCAAAATTTGCTGGCCGAGCTTGGGGTCGAGGGCGACGGATACTTTAACCTTCCATTTCAGCTTCAGGTCGTCGTTAACTACATGGTTGAGGAGTTCGTCAATGCCGGTCGAGCGGTAGGAATCCCTAGCTGCCTCGTTAGGGAAAGAGAGCTCCAAGGTCTCGCCATCAAAGGATGAGATTTTGGCATTTTGGGTAAGAATTATCCAGGCGAAGCGGCGCCGCTCCTTTACTTTTTCCAGAATGCCTTGCCATAAGATTTCAACGTATCTCGAATGCTGAGAATTTGGCGACTTCTCTACTGTCGACCGAGGGTGTCGCGCGGTTGGCCAAGTGACGGATCCGGCAGGTGCAAGGGGGGTAGACGCTGGATCGGTTGCTGCGGATTTTCCGACCAGGCTGACTGTGGGCTCACTAGGCGCTGACGCCATTCCGGCCGACGCCACGAGAGGCGGTGCTGCACTAGTCTGCAACTGTGCAACAGTCTGAGTGAGTGGTGTGCCAGACGGTTCGGAAAGATCTAAGTGCTCACTACGTTGACCGCCTCCAGGGAGGAGAGTGCCTTCACTTTGAGATCCGGAGATACCGGGGAATGTTACGTGATTTTCCTCCGTGATGGTCAATTTTCCCGCGTGCCTGAATGAGTTCCTAGCCAACGCGAGTTTACCGAGGGAGTTACGCACTCGCTTATGCGGCAGAGGGCGGGATTTGGCGCGCAGCGTGCTGTATAAGTAGCTGAATACGGTATCCAGATCCAATAGATCGTGTGTAGAATCTGGAATTCCTTCACTGAGGAGCCGGATTAGTTCACCGGTGAATACCGTAAACCCGCTGCCGTCTTCTGTCATGGCAGCTTCTGTTTCTCCTGCGGCGGCGATGAGATATGTTCCCTCGATAAGGGCGTCATCGGCGATGCTGTTAGCAGGGTCCGCCATGGTACCGAGAGCACTGGCGGCATAGCAGCAGTCGAGGATCACAATGCGACGGCTTGCTGTCGATCCCAACAATGTTTCTCGAATGTCGTTGTAATCGGTGGAGGTGTGTGGAGCCCCTGCGCGAGAGGTCGACCGAGTAAGGCGTAGTTCTCCCCTGTTCGGCCCCTTTAGCCCATGACCGGCATAGTAAACCAGAAGAGTATCTGATGCTTCCTCGACCCCATGCAAAATGGGATCCACCAATTCCTCTGGTGTGCGAGGGTCATGCACGACAGTGCAGTGCTCCGGCGAAAGGTTCCATGAAGCGGAAGAGGTGAGAATATCCCTCAGTGTCTCGATGTTGTTTTGCACTGCAGCGAGTTGCGGCAATTGCGTGTAGCTGCTCACGCCAATTAGTACTGCACGAGAGTCTTCAGGGCGAGGTAGGGCCACGGAATGACTACTCCTCGCCCAGTGAGTGGATGATGCGCTCAAGTGTTTCTGCGTCACTTCCCTCAATCGTTACGGATTTACCGTCGTGTTCGATTGTCACACGAGGTGCACGGGCCCGAGTTTTCCTCCAGGCAGCGTACGTAACTGAGAAGGTAGTGATTTGCCAGAAGTTATCTGTGACCAATTGAAGCACGGCAAGTGCGTCGGCTCCCATTGTTCCGGGTTGGGGTTGCGACGTCTCCCAAGACACCTTCGCGTGCCGGCGAACGTTTGGATCCTCGAGCAGCCATGCGCGGAGTGAGCGCAGCTCTTCTTCAGCGCCCTGGCCAACCATACTGATCCGCATCACGGCCTCGGCCCCCCTGCCCCGTCAACTGGCGTAGTGGCAGTACAGCTTAGGTCAAGGTCCGTCCGTGCCGACAGTTCTGAGGAGCGGAAGGGAAGGCGCACCTACTCAGGGCGGTGGAGCGGCTTTGGGCTGGAGCTGCTTTGGCGCGAGCGATCATGGCCCCGTAAGCTTCCGGCGCGTCGGGCAGTCTGTGGACCTGCCCGGTAAAGCACGACGTTGGGGCCATGATCTTCGAGGCTCGCGCCAAAGTGGCTGCGTAAAGCCGCGGAGCCGACCGCCCCAGCCACGACGTACCCCTTCTCTGGCATCAGGCGGCTGATTGCTGTGCGCGCGGCACGGGCGCCGGCCGGGCTGGAGCGGGGCGGAGACAGGAGCGCAGGCCCGGCCGGGGGCCGGGCCGCGCGCGGTGAGCGGAGCGAGCCGCCTTGAACCAGTAGAGAAAGTTTGAATCATGGTCCGGCTGGCTGGTGGTGTAGAACCCTGGGCATGCGGAGTGAGCGGCGGGAGTTATTGCGGGCGCTTGGTGGGCGTCTTCGTGTGCTTCGGGCAGAGGCCGGCCTGACCGGTGCGGTGTTGGCGCAGCGTGCTGGTGTGGGGCAGCCGACCGTGTCCAAGGTCGAGACCGGGCGCATGGTTCCGAGTTTCGATGTGTTCGACCGGCTCTTGGGTGCCCTCAACCTTGATGAGTCGACGGTTCGTGAGGTGCGTGACCTCCTGGCCGCCGTGGTTGCTGCCGCGGATTCTGACCAACCGGCAGACGGCGCGGCTCCCGCTGGTGCGACCGTTGACGAAGAAGTTCGGTCCGCTCGGCTGGTGCGGTCGTTTCAGTGAGCGTTTTCAACGGGACCACTGATCGGGTGACGTCAGTCAGGCCGAGGTGAGGGCCGCAACGCACAAGGCTCCCGTGCCGTTGGTGGAGGTGTTCGA
>NZ_JOHS01000025.1 GCF_000725625.1 Streptomyces sp. NRRL F-6676 | reverse complement strand
CCCCCCACCCGCCCCGCCGGAATCCCCCCACCCACCCCCTTTGAGACACTGACCCCAACATGATGACCAGTGACACCGCCCCCCTCCGGGCCCACGCGCGGATCGACCTCGCGGCGCTCCGCGCCAACGTCCGCACCCTGCGCACCCGCACCCCCGGCGCCCAGCTCATGGCCGTCGTGAAGTCCGACGCCTACGGCCACGGCGCCCTCGCCTGCGCCCGCGCCGCCCTCACCGCAGGCGCCCGCTGGCTCGGCACCGCCACCCCCGAGGAGGCACTCGCCCTCCGGGAAGCCGGCCTCCCGGGCCGCATCATGTGCTGGCTGTGGACCCCCCGAGGCCCCTGGCGGGAGGCGATCGAGGCCGATCTCGACCTGGGCGTCAGCGCCCTGTGGGCATTGCGCGAGGCCACCGCCGCGGCCCGCGCCGCCGGCCGCCCCGCCCGCGTCCAGCTCAAGGCCGACACCGGCCTCGGCCGCAACGGCTGCGCCCCCGCCGACTGGCCGGAACTGATCGCCGAGGCCCTGCGCGCGGAGGCGGCGGGCCTGGTCCGGGTCACCGGACTGTGGTCCCACTTCGCGTGCGCGGACGAACCCGGGCACCCGTCCATCGCCCCCCAGCTCGCCCGCTTCCGCGAGATGGTCGCGTACGCCGAGGACCGCGGCGTCCGCCCCGAGGTGCGGCACATCGCCAACTCGCCGGCCGCGCTGACCCTCCCCGAGAGCCACTTCGACCTGGTCCGCACCGGCATCGCGATGTACGGCATCTCGCCCAGCCCCGAGCTGGGCGCCCCCGCCGACTTCGGACTGCGCCCCGTGATGACGCTGTCCGCCTCCCTCGCCCTGGTCAAGCACGTCCCCGGCGGCCACGGCGTCAGCTACGGCCACCACTACGTCACCCCCGGCGACACCACCCTCGGCCTGGTCCCCGTCGGCTACGCGGACGGCATCCCGCGCCACGCCTCCGGCTCGGGGCCCGTGCTCGTCGCCGGCAAGTGGCGCACGATCGCGGGCCGGGTGGCCATGGACCAGTTCGTGGTGGACCTCGGCGGCGACGAGCCCCCGGTCGGCAGCGAGGCGGTGCTGTTCGGGCCGGGCGACCGCGGCGAGCCCACCGCCGAGGACTGGGCGCAGGCGGCCGGGACCATCGCGTACGAAATCGTGACCCGGATCGGAACCCGTGTGCCCCGCGTCCATGTGAATGTGAATGCCGAACGGGAATCATGACCCCGTTCGAGTGAACGCACGACAGGCACGACACGCACCACAGGCACCACACGCACGAGGCGACGGGCGGAGTCACGCGCCGGCCCGCACGCGGGGCGACGGACGGACCCGGAGGAGGAGGGACGGGACGTGAGCGAGAGCAGCGCGGACGCCGTGACGGCCGCGGCGGAAGCGGCCACCGGCCTCGCCACCGCCACCGCCACCACCGCCGTGGGCACCGGCACCGGCAGCTGGCGGCTGGCCGGCCTCGCGGGCGCGGCGGTCGGCGTGATCGCCGCGGGCGCCGCCGCCGGCGTCGCCGTCGAACGGCTCACCGTCGGCCGCGGCATGCGCCGCAAGGCCCGCCTCGCCCTCGACTCCACCGGCCCGTACGGCACCCTGCGCGGCACCCCCGGCACGGCGTACGCCGGCGACGGCACCGAGCTGTACTACGAGGTGGACGAGGCCGAGCCGGAGGGCGGCCCGGCCCCGCGCCGCCGCCGGCTGTTCGGCCGCCGTACGCCCGCCCCGGTCACCGTCGTCTTCAGCCACGGCTACTGCCTCAACCAGGACTCCTGGCACTTCCAGCGGGCCGCGCTGCGCGGCGTCGTCCGCACCGTCCACTGGGACCAGCGCAGCCACGGCCGGTCCGGGCGCGGGGTCGGACAGCGGGACGAGCAGGTGCCGCTCACCATCGAGCAGCTCGGCCGGGACCTGAAGGCGGTGCTCGACGCGGCGGCGCCCGAGGGCCCGCTGGTGCTCGTCGGGCACTCCATGGGCGGCATGACCGTGATGGCGCTGGCCGAGCAGTACCCGGAGCTGATCCGGGAGCGGGTCGCCGGGATCGCGCTCGTCGGGACGTCGTCCGGGCGGCTCGGCGAGGTCAACTTCGGGCTGCCGGTCGCGGGCGTCAACGCCGTACGCCGGATACTCCCCGGGGTGCTGAAGGCGCTGGGCCAGCGCGCCGAGCTGGTGGAACGCGGGCGGCGGGCCACGGCCGACCTCTTCGCCGGGATCATCAAGCGGTACTCGTTCGCCTCCCGGGACATCGACCCCGCGGTCGCCCGCTTCGCCGAACGCATGATCGAGAACACCCCGATCGATGTCGTCGCCGAGTTCTACCCGGCGTTCACCGAGCACGACAAGACCGAGGCGCTCGCGCACTTCACGGAGCTGCCGGTGCTGGTCCTCGCCGGCGTCGACGACCTGGTCACGCCGAGCGAGCACAGCGAGGAGATCGCCCGGCTGCTCCCCGACGCCGAACTGGTGCTCGTGCCGGACGCCGGGCACCTGGTGATGCTGGAGCATCCCGAGGTCGTCACCGACCGTCTCGCCGACCTCCTCGTGCGCGCGGGGGCCGTGCCGGCAGGGGCTACCGTGGGGCCTTATGGAAGCACCAGCAGCAGCGCACGACGCGGGTGAGCCCACGCCGGACTCCGGCGCCGTCCGGCATTCCGGCGCCATGCCGGACTACGGGGGCGTCACCGCGGAGCTCACCATCGCCTCCCCCGAACAGATGCGGGAACTGGGCCGCCGGCTCGCCAAGCTCGTACGCGCCGGTGACCTGGTCATGCTCAGCGGCGAACTGGGGGCCGGCAAGACCACGCTGACCCGCGGGCTGGGCGAGGGGCTCCAGGTGCGCGGGGCGGTCACCTCGCCGACGTTCGTCATCGCGCGCGTGCACCCCTCCCTGGTGGCCGGGCCGCCGCTGGTCCACGTCGACGCCTACCGGCTGGGCGGCGGCCTGGACGAGATGGAGGACCTCGACCTGGACGTGTCCCTGCCGGAGTCCGTGGTGGTCGTGGAATGGGGCGAGGGCAAGGTCGAGGAGCTGACGGACGAGCGGCTGCACGTGACGATCCACCGGGCGGTGGGCGACACGGTGGACGAGGTGCGGCGGGTGTCGGTCGCGGGTGTGGGGGAGCGGTGGGCCGAGGCGGACCTCGGGCCGCTGTCGGCCTGATATTGCGCCGGCGGCTGCGGGCTGGTTAGGTATACCTAACCAAAGTCCGGCGCCGAGGTGTTCCAGGAGGCGTCCATGCACGACGAGTCGCCCTTGTCCATGCCGGCCCCGCGAGGCGCGGCAGGCATCTCCATGCGGGACCTGCTCTCCGCCTGCGCGGCGGCCCGCGCGATCTCCTCGCCCCCGCCGCCCCTACCCATCCCGTCCCCGGGGGCTATGCCCCCGGACCCCCGTTAAAGGATTGCGCAGTTCCCCGCGCCCCTGAAAGGGGCGCGGGGAACTGCGCGAGAAGCCCCACCCACCCGCATGTCCGGGGTCCAAGGGGCGGAGCCCCTTGAACGGATGGGAAGGGTAGGGGCGGCGGGGGCGAAAAACCCCCGGGCGACCCCCCACCCCACCTACTGAACGACCACCACCGGCCGCCCCACCCCCGCGAACTCCCACATCGCGCTGCCGTCCGCGCGCCCTTCCCTGATCCCGCCGAGCTTCTTCGTCGCGTCCGGCTCCGCCGTGGACCCGTTCACCGCCGCACTGAACCCCACCGGCACCCCACCCGCCGAGGTGAACAGCACCACGTGCTCGATCGGCAGCCCGTCCGACCCCGTCACCGCCGCCGTCCGCGAGGTCACCGTGTACTTCCCCGGCGCCGGGTCCACCGTCCCCGGCATCACCTCGAAGGTCCGGCGCACCTTGTCGCCCGCGCCGACCAGCCACACCCGGTCGTCCCCCAGCGCGTACACGACGCGCTCGCCCGTCCCCGAGCCCTTCGGCACGGCAACCGCCCGCTCCTTCTTCGCGCCGGGGGTCTTCTCCGCCCCGGCCGCCGGCGACTTCGTCGCCTTCTCCGGCGTGCCCAGCGTGTCCGGCGCGTTCGCCGACGCCTGGTAGGCGAGGAATCCGACCGCGACGACCGCCGCCACGGTGAGCCCGGCCACGAATCCCGAGCTGCTCCTGGCCACCTGTGCCCACCTCTCCGGAAGTACGACTGGTACGACTTTCTCCGGCCGTACCTGCTCGCTGTGACGGTAGCAGCAGCCGTACGCCGCACCGGCTCGCCGGTACGGCGGGCTCCGGCGCCGTAGGCTGTTCGCGTGCTCTTGCTCGCTCTCGATACCGCCACCCCCGCCGTGACCGTCGCGCTGCACGACGGCACGTCCGTCGTCGCCTCCTCGAGCCAGGTGGACGCCCGCCGCCACGGGGAGCTGCTGCTGCCCGCCGTCGACCGGGTCCTCGCCGAGGCAGGCACCCGGCTGGACGCCGTCACCGGTGTCGTCGTGGGCGTCGGCCCCGGCCCGTACACCGGGCTGCGCGTCGGCCTGATGACCGCCGACACCTTCGGGCTCGCGCTCGGCGTCCCGGTGCACGGCCTGTGCACGCTGGACGCCCTCGCCTACGAGGCCGCCGGCGCGGGCATCGCCGGCCCCTTCGTCGTGGCCACCGACGCCCGGCGCAAGGAGGTCTACTGGGCGCGCTACGACGACCCCCGCACGCGGGCGGGCGAGCCGGCCGTCGACCGCCCCGCCGACCTCGCGGACGCGGTCGCCGGGCTCTCCGCCGTCGGCGCGGGCGCCGCCCTCTACCCCGACACCTTCACCGACGTACGGGGCCCCGCGCACGTCTCGGCCGCCGCGCTCGCCTCCCTCGCGGTGGAACGGCTCGCGGCCGGCGCCGAGCTGCTGCCGCCCCGCCCCCTGTACCTGCGCCGCCCCGACGCGCAGGTGCCCAAGAACTACAAGGTGGTCACCCCCAAGTGACCCCACCCGAGACGCCCGGTACCCCCGAGGGCCCCACGACCCCCGCCCTGCGCGAGATGCGCTGGTGGGACATCGACCCCGTCCTCGAACTGGAACGCGAACTGTTCCCCGAGGACGCCTGGTCGCGCGGCATGTTCTGGTCCGAGCTCGCCCACTCGCGCGGCCCGGAGGCGACCCGCCGCTACTACGTCGCCGTCGCCGGGGAGCGCCTCGTCGGCTACGCGGGCCTCGCCGCCCAGGGCGACCAGGGCGACGTACAGACCATCGCCGTCGCCCGCGACCAGTGGGGCACCGGGCTCGGCGGCCGGCTGCTGACCGGACTGCTGCGGGCCGCCACCGCGTTCGAGTGCGCCGAGGTCATGCTCGAGTGCCGCGTCGACAACGTCCGTGCGCAGAAGCTGTACGAGCGCTTCGGCTTCGAGGCCATCGGCTTCCGGCGCGGCTACTACCAGCCGGGCAACGTGGACGCCGTCGTCATGCGCCTGACCGACCCGGTCACCGCCGTCACCGCTGTCACCACCGGACAGGAGCCGCTGCCCGGACCCGTATCGGGGCCCGCACCGGGACCCGTACCAGGACCAGTACAAGGAACCGACCCCCATGGCTGACTCAGCTGCCGCCCGACGCGACGAGCCGCTCGTCCTCGGCATCGAGACCTCCTGCGACGAGACCGGCGTCGGCATCGTGCGCGGCACCACGCTGCTCGCGGACGCCGTCGCCTCCAGCGTCGACGAGCACGCGCGCTTCGGCGGCGTCGTCCCGGAGGTCGCCTCCCGCGCCCATCTGGAGGCCATGGTCCCGACCATCGAGCGGGCCCTGAAGGACGCCGGGGTGACCGCCCGCGACCTCGACGGCATCGCCGTCACCGCGGGTCCGGGGCTCGCGGGGGCCCTGCTCGTCGGCGTCTCGGCGGCGAAGGCGTACGCCTACGCGCTGGGCAAGCCGCTGTACGGCGTCAACCATCTCGCCTCGCACATCTGTGTGGACCAGCTGGAGCACGGCCCGCTGCCCGAGCCGACGATGGCGCTGCTGGTCTCCGGCGGCCACTCCTCGCTCCTGCTCTCCTCCGACATCACCTCCGACGTGCGGCCGATGGGCGCCACCATCGACGACGCGGCCGGCGAGGCGTTCGACAAGGTGGCCCGGGTGCTGAACCTCGGCTTCCCCGGCGGCCCCGTCATCGACCGGTACGCGCGCGAGGGCGACCCGGAGGCCATCGCGTTCCCGCGCGGACTGACGGGGCCGCGCGACGCCGCGTACGACTTCTCCTTCTCCGGCCTCAAGACGGCCGTGGCCCGCTGGATCGAGGCCAAGCGGGCGGCGGGCGAGGAGGTGCCGGTGCGGGACGTGGCGGCCTCCTTCCAGGAGGCGGTGGTGGACGTGCTCACCCGCAAGGCCGTACGGCTCTGCAAGGACGAGGGCGTCGATCATCTGATGATCGGCGGCGGTGTCGCCGCCAACTCCCGGCTGCGCGCGCTGGCGCAGGAGCGGTGCGAGGCGGCCGGCATCCGGCTGCGCGTGCCCCGGCCCAAGCTGTGCACGGACAACGGGGCGATGGTCGCCGCGCTGGGCGCCGAGATGGTGGCCCGGGGCCGCGCCGCCTCCGCGTGGGACCTGTCGGCGGACTCGTCGCTGCCGGTGACGGAGTCGCACGTGCCCGGTGCCGGTCGTCACGAAGGTCATGACCACGTGCACGAGGTGAGCAAGGAGAACCTGTACTCGTGAACGGATACCTGTTCTCGTGAGGGAGGGCCGGTCGTCGTGACCGTCGCGCTGATGTGGGAGGCCCGGGCGGTGGCCGGCCGGGGCGAGGAGCTGCTGGCGTGGGCGGGGGAGCAGGAGCTCGCGCCCGCGCCGCTGCGCCGCGAGACCTTCCGCGCCCCGCAGGACAGGGTCCTGGTCATCACCTGGTGGGACGCGCCCTACGACGCCCCCGGGCTGCCGGAACTCCCGGAGCCGGGCGGGGAGCTGGTGACCCGTCCGGTGCACCGCTGGCGGTTCGAACAGGTGTGACGGGGCGGGGGCTCCCGTGTTCCTACGGCACCGGGTGCCCCAGCAGCATCACCGGTGCCCCCTCCTTCCGCGTCAGGAAGACGGTCACCGCCGCGCGGCCGTACGGCTTCGGCAGCACCTTGCGCCGCAGTTCCTCCGGTTCGACGGCCGACCCGCGCTTCTTGACGGTCAGGACGCCGACCTCGCGCTCCCGCAGCAGCGCCTTCAACCGCTTGACGTGGAAGGGGAGTTGGTCGGTGATCTCGTACCGGGTCGCGTACGGCGTGGGCCGGGGCGCGTCGGCGGTGACGTACGCGATCGTCGCGTCGATCAGCCCGCCGCCGACCTCCTCGGCCACCTCGGCGACCAGATGCGCCCGGATGACGGCGCCGTCGGGCTCGTACAGATAGCGGCCCAGGGGGCGGACCGGCGGGTCGGGGAGGCCGCGCCCGCGCAGGGTGTGCCCGTCCGGCAGCAGCGTGGAGCGGACGAGGCCGGGCTCGGTGCCGAACCACAGCACCGCCTCCTTCACGTCCCCGCCGTCGGAGATCCACTCCGCCTCGGCCTCGCCCGGCACCGCCTCGTGCGGGATGCCGGGCGCGACCTTGAGCGCGGCGTGGGGCGCGCCGCGGGCGGCGGTGACGGCCCAGGAGAGCGGGGGTGAGTACGCCTCGGGGTCGAACACCCGGCCGCGTCCGCCGCGCCTGGCCGGGTCCACGAAGACGGCGTCGTACCCGGAGGTGTCGACCGTGGTGACGTCCGCCTCGCGCACCTCGACGAGATCCGCGAGCCCGAGCGCCTCGGCGTTCGCCCGCGCCACGGCCGCGGTCAGCGGGTCCCGGTCCACCGCCAGGACCCGGATGCCGGCGCGGGCGAGCGCGAGGGCGTCGCCGCCGATGCCGCAGCACAGGTCGGCGACGGAGGTGACGCCGAGCGCGCGCAGCCGCCGGGCGCGGTACTCCGCCACCGTGGTGCGGGTCGACTGCTCGACACCGTGAGGCGTGAAGAACATCCGTTCGGCGTCGGCGGCCGGGAACTTCGCCGCCGCCCGCTGTCGCAGCCGTGCCTGCGCGAGGGCGGCCGACACCAGCTCCGCGGGGTGCGTGCGGCGCAGCCGGGTGGCGACGGCGAGTTCGCGCGCCGGGTCGGTGCCCCGCACCTCGTCGAGGAGGGCGCGGCCCTCGGGGGTGAGCAGGGCGGCGAAGGAGGCGTCGTTCACCTGGTCATTGTGGGGCAGCCGGGGTCGGCACCGGGGTGTGGGCCAGTCGGTGGACCGTGTGCGGCCGGTCGCGGTGTCGGGCGGGTGCGGGGGCGGGCGGCTGCGAGGATCCGGCGCCATGCGACTCGTACGACAAAACGATGAATGTGGCGCAAAGAGTGCGAACCGTGCACGGCTGGCGCACGGAAGCCTCGCCCTGCTCGCGGTGGCCGCGCTCGCCTCCGGATGCTCCACTCCGCCCAAGTCGCCCGGCGCGCACGGCGCACAGGGCGGCAAGCAGCAACTCCAGGCGCCCCCGGCGCGCGCCCTGGACTCCTACGCCGACAAGCTGCGTGCCGCGCACACCGCACGGGTCGCGGCGGCGAAGCGCTGGGGTCTGAGGGGCACACCGCTGACGGCGCCGCCGCCCCCGGCGAAGAAGCCGGTCATCACCACCCGCGAGGGCTTCGAGGTCGAGGACGGCGACGATCTGCCGCCGGTCTTCACCACCGTCCCCACCAAGGACAAGGTCGTCTTCCTCACCATCGACGACGGGGCCGAGAAGGACCCCGAGTTCCTCAGGATGATGAGCGAGCTGAAGATCCCCTACACGGCGTTCCTCAGCGACTACCTGGTCAAGGACGACTACGGCTACTTCCGCGAGATGCGGGACCTCGGCGCGGGCGTCAACAACCACACCCTCCACCACCCCTACCTGCCGGGGCTGTCGTACGAGGAGCAGCGGCACGAGATCTGCGCGATGCAGGACATCATGCGCAAGCAGTTCGGCGAGCGCCCGGAGATGATGCGGCCGCCGTACGGCAACTACAACCGGGACACCCTGGTCGCGGCGAAGTCCTGCGGCGTCAAGTACGCGCCGATCTGGGACGAGGAGGTCTTCGTCGACCACTGGGAGTACCGCGAGGACGACAAGAGCCTGCACCCCGGGGACATCGTCCTCACCCACTTCCGGGGCACGGACGACTGGGACGGCACGATGGTCGACGACATGCGCCGCTTCCTGAACAAGGTCACGGCGGAGGGGTACGCGGTGGCCCGCCTGGAGGACTATCTCTGAGACCCCCGCGGGCCGGCTCTGAGGCTCCCGCGGGGCTCCGCGTCCGACACAGCCGCACAGCGAACTGGCACTCCGCTTGACCGAGTGCTAATCGCAGTCATAGTCTCGGCTCTGGCACTCCCCACCGGAGAGTGCCAACAACGCGACGGGCAGGTCCGGCACCCGCGACGACGGATCGACCTGGTCGCCACCTCAGACAGTTAACCCCGTGAGATCTCCGAAGGGGGAGGTCGGATCGTGACGACCGCCAGCTCCAAGGTTGCCATCAAGCCGCTCGAGGACCGCATCGTGGTCCAGCCGCTGGACGCCGAGCAGACCACGGCCTCTGGCCTGGTCATCCCGGACACCGCCAAGGAGAAGCCCCAGGAGGGCGTCGTCCTGGCCGTGGGCCCGGGCCGCTTCGAGGACGGCAACCGCCTTCCGCTCGACGTCAAGGTCGGCGACGTCGTGCTCTACAGCAAGTACGGCGGCACCGAGGTGAAGTACAACAACGAGGAGTACCTCGTCCTCTCGGCCCGCGACGTGCTCGCGATCATCGAGAAGTAATTCACCTCAGCACTCGTGCTGTGAGCTGCGCCCCTGGCCCCCCGCGACCTACCAGTAGCCGGGCGTCCGGGGCGCAGTGCCTTTTTCACCCAGATTTCGAAAGAGGGCTCACGCTCCCATGGCGAAGATCCTGAAGTTCGACGAGGACGCCCGTCGCGCCCTCGAGCGCGGCGTCAACAAGCTTGCCGACACGGTGAAGGTGACGATCGGCCCCAAGGGCCGCAACGTCGTCATCGACAAGAAGTTCGGCGCCCCCACCATCACCAACGACGGTGTCACCATCGCCCGCGAGGTCGAGGTCGAGGACCCGTACGAGAACCTCGGCGCCCAGCTGGTGAAGGAGGTGGCGACCAAGACCAACGACATCGCGGGTGACGGTACGACCACCGCCACCGTGCTGGCCCAGGCACTGGTCCGCGAGGGCCTGCGCAACGTCGCCGCCGGCGCCTCCCCGGCCGCCCTGAAGAAGGGCATCGACGCCGCGGTCAAGGCCGTCTCCGACGAGCTGCTCGCCACCGCGCGGCCGATCGACGAGAAGTCCGACATCGCCGCCGTCGCCGGGCTGTCCGCCCAGGACAGCCAGGTCGGCGAGCTCATCGCCGAGGCGATGGACAAGGTCGGCAAGGACGGTGTCATCACCGTCGAGGAGTCCAACACCTTCGGTCTGGAGCTGGACTTCACCGAGGGCATGGCCTTCGACAAGGGCTACCTGTCGCCGTACTTCGTGACGGACCAGGAGCGCATGGAGGCCGTCCTCGACGACCCGTACATCCTGATCCACCAGGGCAAGATCTCCTCCATCGCGGACATGCTGCCGCTGCTGGAGAAGATCATCCAGACCAACTCCTCGAAGCCGCTGCTGATCATCGCCGAGGACGTCGAGGGCGAGGCCCTGTCGACGCTGGTCGTCAACAAGATCCGCGGCACGTTCAACGCCGTCGCGGTGAAGGCCCCCGGCTTCGGCGACCGCCGCAAGGCGATGCTCGGCGACATGGCCACCCTCACCGGTGCCACCGTCATCGCCGAGGAGGTCGGCCTCAAGCTCGACCAGGTCGGCCTGGACGTGCTGGGCACCGCCCGCCGCGTGACGGTCACCAAGGACGACACCACGCTCGTGGACGGCGGCGGCGAGAGCGCCGACGTCCAGGGCCGCGTCGCCCAGATCAAGGCCGAGATCGAGACCACGGACTCCGACTGGGACCGCGAGAAGCTCCAGGAGCGCCTCGCGAAGCTGGCCGGCGGCGTGTGCGTGATCAAGGTCGGCGCCGCCACCGAGGTGGAGCTGAAGGAGAAGAAGCACCGTCTGGAGGACGCCATCTCCGCGACCCGCGCCGCGGTCGAGGAGGGCATCGTCTCCGGTGGTGGCTCCGCGCTCGTCCACGCCGTCAAGGTGCTGGACGGCAACCTCGGCAAGGAGGGCGACGAGGCCACGGGTGTCGCCGTCGTCCGCCGCGCCGCCGTCGAGCCGCTGCGCTGGATCGCCGAGAACGCCGGCCTCGAGGGCTACGTCATCACCGCCAAGGTGGCCGAGCTCGACAAGGGCCAGGGCTTCAACGCCGCGACCGGCGAGTACGGCGACCTGGTCAAGGCCGGCGTCATCGACCCGGTCAAGGTCACCCGCTCCGCCCTGGAGAACGCCGCCTCCATCGCCTCCCTCCTCCTGACGACCGAGACCCTGGTCGTCGAGAAGAAGGAAGAGGAAGAGCCGGCCGCCGCGGGCCACAGCCACGGCCACGCCCACTGACCGCAGCCCGGCTGAGCACTCCACAGCCCCGCGCCCGCTGAGGGCGCGGGGCTGTGCCAATGTGCGGCTCCGCCGCGGGGGCGCTCGGTCGGGGCCCCTGAAGGGGCGCGGGGCTGTGCCGATATGCGGCTCCGCCGCGGGGGCGCTCGGTCGGGGCCCCTGAAGGGGCGCGGGGCTGTGCCGATATGCGGCTCCGCCGCGCGGGCGCTCGGACGGGCCCCTGAAAGGGGCGCGGGGAACTGCGCGAGAAGCCCCACTCACCCGCACTTTCGGGGTCCAAGGGGCGGAGCCCCTTGAAAGGACGGGAAGGGTAGGGGCGGCGGGGGCGAAAAAAGCCCGTTGTCAGTGCCGTACGCCATGATGCGAGGGCAGGTGACGACAGGGGGAGGGCACCATGCGCACACCCGTGACGGGCGAGGTACACGTCGCCTACTGGCAGCTCTACGTCGAGAGCGATCCGGACATCGCGACCTGGCACCTGGACGGAGCCTTCGCGGGCCAGACCGCAGGCCTCTGCGGCGCCGCCGTCCCCGGCGCCCTCTTCCTGGAAACCGGCCTCCACTCGGGTCACGTCGGCTTCACCGTCGAAATCCACGACGAACCCCCCACCCTGGACCCCACCTGGGAGGACGTCGTGGAGGTCTCCTTCCACCCGGCCTCCGCCCGCACCTACCTGGTCGAGTGGGCGGGCCGGGATTCCTGGGCCCTCGACCTGCCGGAGACGGACCACCGGGTCCGGTACTGCGCCCGAGGCATGGACGCCGCACGCGACACGGACACCAGGCTGGACGAGGAACCCCAGGTGGACAGCTACCTCCTACAGTTCTGGCCCGCCCCGCCCGCCCCCGACCGCGTGCTCCGCCAGACCTCCCGCAGCGCCGCCCGCTCGCACGACAGTGCACGTCGGCTCCCCCCACCCCCCACCCCCGAGGAACGCGCCGAAACCGAACGTTTGGCCCGCGAGGCGGAGGAGCGCGCGGCCGAGGAGCAACGGCTGCACAGGGAGGCATGGGAGTGGGGCGGCCGCCTGCCGAGCGAGCGGCTGCGCACGGTGCGTGGCAACGTACGCGGCCTGCTGCTGTTCGCCCCCGACCTGGTGCACACACTGGACGCCGCGCCGCCCGGAACCCAGCGCGCGGTGGCACTGCTCGCCGCCCGCCGGGCCTGCGAGAGCGCGGGCCTGACGGACGTCCCGTGGATCGCCGACGCGCTCACCGCGGCGGCGGAAGGAACCCCGCTGCCACCGCCGTTCGACGACCGGACAGCGCTGTGGCAAACCCTCCGGGACGACCCCAGGGTCCCGAGCCGCTCGGTACGGGAGGCGATACCCCCCGAGCGCCCACCGTACGAACCCCCGGCGCCGCCGGCCGCACCCGGGTGGCGGTGGGTGCCCGCGGAGGAGGCCGAAGGGCCTGAGGCACCACCCGAGGTCTCCCCGGGCGCCCGGCGGGGCCTTGGCAAGTATTTGGGCAGGCTCGAACCGCCGCCGCCCGAGGAGGGCAGGGCGACTCTGGCGTCGTCAGGAACGCTGCCGTCGCCGCGGTGGGAAACCACGGGGCACGGGCCGGCGGTGTCCCCTCAGCCCGTCGACCGCACCCGCAGGCGCATCTCCACACCGCACTTCGCCCTCCCCGCCGTGATCGCCGCCGCCGACCCCGACCCGCTGCGTGCCGCACTGGACGCGGTGCACGCCGCGGTGAGCACGTACGGCGAGCACTACCCGGACCTCCTGACGGAGATACGCGCGGCCTGCGCTACGGAAGGGGACCCGGCCGCACAGCGCTGAAAGCGAGAGGCCGCACCGCGACCCGAGCGACCCGCCCCGCTCACCGCTCGCGCCCCTCGCCCCCCGCCCCCCGCAGCACCGCACTGGCGACCACGTCGAAAAGATGATCGGCGCGCGGCGCGAGCGACGGCTGATCGCCGAGCCACGCGAGCGCCGAGATCAGCGCGAACAGATCCACACCGTCGACGTCGGTCCGCGCGGCGCCCGCGTCCTGCGCACGCGTGAGCAGCCGCGTACCGGCCGCGCGCAGGGCGACACAGGAGGCGTGGAGGGCCGACTCCTCGTCCTCCATCGCGGCCGCCATCAACGCCACGACCCCCCGGTACTCGTGCGTCAGCGCGACACAGTCACGCACCCAGGTGACGAGCGCGTCCTCGGGCCGATGGGCCGTCTCGAGGACGTCCGCCCGTGCCGTCAGCTCGTCGAAGCCCGTGCGGAGCAGGGCTTCGAGCAGCGCCTCGCGGGTCGGGAAGTGCCGGAGCAGCGTCGCGAGCCCCACCCCCGCCCGGCGGGCGATGTCGCGCAGGGAGACATCGACGCCCTCCTCGGTGAGGGCGGTGCCCGCGACCGCGAGCAGATGGTCGTGGTTCTTCCTGGCGTCGGCCCGCATGGCGTCCCTTGACTCTTCCCTTGACTATCCGGATCAGTGAACCGTATCTTTCTGGATCAGTGGTCCGGATATCCGGATCGCTGATCCATTCAGCGTAGTCCCTGACGGGAACGGGAGAGAACCATGTCCGCACAGACATCGACGAAAGCCCTGGCACGGACGATGAAGGCGATCCGGCTGCATGGGTTCGGCGGCCCCGAGGTGCTGCGCCACGAGGAGGTGCCGGTGCCCGAACCGGGCCCGGGCGAGGTGCTCGTCCGCGTGCACGCGGCCGGCCTCAACCCTCCCGACTGGTACGCGCGCGAGGGCATGCCCGACGTGCCTCCCGAGCTGAAGCCCCCGTTCGCACTCCCGATGATCCCCGGCACCGACGTCTCGGGCGTGGTCGCGGCCGTCGCCCCCGGCGTCGACGGCTTCGCGGCCGGGGACGAGGTGTTCGGCCTCCTGCGCTTCCCCGCCGCTGTCCAGGCCGGTGCCTACGCCGAGTACGTCACCGCCCCGGCGTCCGACCTCGCCCTCAAACCGGCGTCCGTCGATCATGTGCACGCCGCCGCCCTGCCCATGTCGGGGCTGACGGCGTGGCAGTACCTGATCGAACTGGGGCACGACCACCCCTCGCCGTTCCAGGAGGCCCGGCACCGTCCGATGGCGCTCGGCGAGGGCACGACAGTGCTGGTCAACGGCGCCGCCGGCGGCGTCGGCCACCTCGCCCTGCAACTGGCCAAGTGGAAGGGCGCCCGGGTCGTAGCCGTGGCCTCCGGCGCCCACGAGACGTTCCTGCGCGAGCTCGGCGCGGACGAGTTCATCGACTACACCAAGGAACGGCCCGAGGAGGCCGTCCGCGGCCTCGACCTCGTCCTGGACACCGTCGGCGGTCCCCGCAGCAGGCGCTTCCTGCGCACCCTCAGGCGCGGCGGAGCCCTCTACCCGGTCTACTTCGGCGAGTTCGACGACGAGGAGAACGCGGCGCTCGGCGTCACGGTCACCGCCACCCAGGTCCGCGCGAACGGCGCGCAACTCGCCGAGCTGGGACGGCTGCTCGACGCGGGCACGCTCCGCGTCGCGATCGACAGCACGTTCCCCCTCGCGGACGCCCGGGCGGCGCACGCACGCGCCGCCCGGGGGCACATCCGCGGCAAGATCGTCCTGGAGACCGGCGCCTGACCCGTGCGTGGGAGCGTCCGACGCCCCTTCAGAGCAGCGCCCCCAGCGACAGCACCCGCTCCGAGAGCCGCCCCCGCAGCCGGCCCGCGTCCGTGTCGGCCTCGCCCTCGGTGAGCCAGTCCGCGGCGAGCAGCCGTTCGACGTGCGGGCCGAGCTCCTCCGGCGGCAGACCGCAGAACGCGGCGGCCCCGGCCAGGTCGAGACCGTCGTCCTCGACGCCGCCGAGCCGCCCGTCGGGGCGGACATGACCGGCGGTCCAGAGCGCGAGGAGCCGGGTCGCGGCACCCGCCTTCTTCTTGCGCAGCTTCCGGTCGCCCACCACCTTCTGCGCCCATCCGGAGAGCCGCGCGCGGCTGACCTTGCCGAAGGAGAACGGGCGGGAGTCGCTGGGCAGCAGCGTCGGGACGGTGATCTCGGCGGGGTCCTCGGAGCGGGCGGCCAGCGTGTCGGCGACGGTGACCGATTCGGGCAGCCGCAGCCAGCCGGAGTCGAGGAGCTGCTCGAGCACCCGCTCGGCATCGCCCTGCAACCAGCCGGTGAAGTCCTGTCCGGTGACGTTCCCGAGGCCGGCGCGCGCGGCCCGCAGGGTGAGCATGAACACCGCGAGCCGCACCTCGGGCTCGGGGCGCGGCGAGTGGTCCCGGACGTGGGCGAGGACCGTACGGGCGTGCACGGCCTGGGCACGGCTCAGCAGCCGCTCGACCGCCGGCCCGCCCTCGCCCATGGGCACCCCGACGCGGTTCTCGTTCATCTGCCGGGCGGCCAGCGCGGCCTTCTCCGCCCGTTCCGCCTCCTCGCGCAGCGTCGAGTCACCGGTGACGTCGGCCCACAGGGCGAACGCGCGGGCCTTGCGGTCGTGGAGCCCGGCGAGCAGGGCGAGGTCGGGGTCGGGACGGCGCTGGTACTCACGGAACGCGTCGCCGAGCTCGATGAGTTCCAGCCGCAGGACGTCGGGCTGGAGGTCGTACGGCACGATCCGCTGCGCGATCTTCCCCCACCGCCGCGCCCGCCGACCCGCCCCACGCGCCCCATCGGTCCGAGCCCCCGGCACGTCGGCCCGCCCCTCCGCACCGGGCTTCGGCACAGGCCGGGGCTCCGGCCCCGAGACCCCACCGGAACCGGAACCTTCGGCAACACCCCTGGCCGAAGCCGAAGCCGAAGCCGAAGCCGAAGCCGAAGCCGAAGCCGAAGCCGAAGCCGGGGTCGGAGCCGAGGGCCCGTCGGCCGGCGCCCCGGACGTCGCTCCGCCGTCGGAAAACACGGCCACCATCGCGCCACCGCCACCGCCACCACCCGCCACCGGCTCCCGCTCCCCGCCCGAACTCGCCGTACGAGCCGCAACCGGAGCCGGAGCCGCCGGCGGCGCGGCCGTGTCCAGCACCCGGCACCCCTGCGTGGCGGCCGCGCACCGCGCGCACACCTCCGCGATCCGCCACAGCCGCCCCGCACGGTCCGCGAACACCGTCAGGACCACCGGCCCCCCGCACCGCCCCGCGCCGGCCGCCGGCCGCGTCCCCGCGCGCGGCCCCGAGAGGATCTCGGGGGAGTGCCAGCCGCAGTCGGCGGCCCGGCACCCGCACCACGCCTCACCGCGTGGCCCGCCCCCCGCACGGACGCCGGCGAGATGCGTGTTGACGTGCGCGACCGCGGCCTTGCGCCCTTCGGGGGCGCCGGGCAGCCGCTGATCGCCGCAGTCGGGGGAGGAGCAACTGAGCCGCACCGCGCCCGAGGAGGGACCGCCGAACGGATCCAGCCGCACCGTCCACACCCGCCCCGGCACCCGCCGTACCCCGGCCTCCACCGCCGCACCCCCCGCATCGGCGCCGCCGACGAACAACTCGCCCCGACCACCGGTGTCCGCGCTCACGCGATGCCGCCCTCTCCCCTGTGCACGACCAACCGTGAACGACCAGCCGTATGCGACCTGCTGTGTGCAAGCCTGCTGTGTACGGACCCGCCGTCCGCGACCCGTCTCCGCCCGCGCCCGTGCCCCGCCCCGCGGCTTCCTCCGCTCCGCGCGGGCGTGCCGCCGCGACTGGACCGTACGCCGCAGTGGCACACCCCGTAAGGCCCGGACCACGACAGATCACACGTTCGGGTGACACCCCTCACCCTCAGCGGCCGTTCGGCGCCATATCAATGACGCCCCCGACACCCGCGGCCCGGCCGACTGCCCCCCCCCGCGCGAGGGGCAGGGCCGCCGCACACCGCATCGCGGCGCCAAGCGCCTACCGTCCACAGAAGGGCGTGCCTGCCGCCGCAGCGGAGAGCCTCTGTCCCACACCTGCGGGCGCGCACCGCCCACGGATCGGTCGCGACGCCGTGGCGACGACGGCGACGCTCCGCGGACCACCGGGCGAGGCCGCGGTGGCGGATTCCGTTGCGCAGCGCGCGCCGGCGCCCGACTGATCCGCCGCGGCTACCGCGGCCCGTACCGGCGGCCCGTGCGGGAGGTGATCGTGCCGAGCAGTGTGCGTGGGGTCAGTCTGGCCAGGCCCATGAGTGTCTTGTAGCGGGGGTCGGGGATGGACAGCGACTTGCCGCGGGCCAGGTCCGCCAGGGCCGCCGCGACGACCTTGTCCGCGTCGAGCCACATCCAGCCGGGGATGTTGTCCGTGCCGATCCCGGCCCGCTGGTGGAACTCGGTGCGGGTGAAGCCCGGGCACAGCACCATCAGCCGTACGCCGCTGCCCGCCAGGTCCTTCGCCGCGCCCTGGGTGAACTGCACGATCCACGCCTTGGACGCCCCGTACGTGCCGCGCGGGACGAACGCGGCGACGGAGGCCACGTTGACCACTCCGCCGCGCCCGCGCTCCCGCATCGCCTCCGCCGCGGCCGACGTCAGCCGCAGGACCGCCTCGCAGTGCACCTTGATCATGCGGAGCTCGTCGGCCATGGGCACGTCGAGGTAGCGGCCCTTGTTGCCGAAGCCGGCGTTGTTGACCAGCAGGTCGACCGGGTGCGTACGGTCACCGAGGCGGGCGGCCACGGTGTCGGTGCCGGCGTCCGTGGCGAGGTCCGCGGTGAGCACCTCGACCTCGACGCCGTGGCGGTCGTGCAACTCGGTCGCCTGCTCCCGCAGACGCGTGGTGTCCCGGGCGACGAGAACGAGGCTATGGCCGTCGGCCCCGAGCCGCCGCGCGAAGGCGGAACCGATTCCGGAGGTCGATCCCGTGATCAGAGCGGTAGTCATGCGCCAAGGCTAGGGGCCCGTGCCGTCCCCGACGTCCCCCAAGGAGGGGACGGGCCCACGTAAGGATCGCCGGAGGCACCGGATGACGGCCGCCTACAGGACGTGCGTCACCAGCAGGATGCCGAGGGCCAGTCCCGTCACGCCCATCATGTCGTAATGCCTCCAGAGCGGTCTTCGGGAGATGCGTGCGGTTTCCACTCGCTGGGGCGACGCCGGGTCGAAGAGGACCGTGACGCTGTCGCCCTCCCGGGTGCCCGGTGGGACGTCGCTCTCTCCCGCGGTGTGTGTCCGCGTGACGCCGTCCGGCGTCGTGTAGCTCAGCAGGTACTGCGGACCTCCCCTTCCGCGCCATTGACGGTCGAAGCACCGCGCGGTGATCTCCCGGCCCCGGGAGCGGAGTATCAGCCGCCGCCGCATCTGCCACACCACCACGACCGCGAGCAGCGCAGCGAAGACGTCGTAGACGATCGTGTCGGACACCTCTTCCCCCGTTCGTCACCGCATCGGTGACCAGCATGAAAGCAGCACATGGGACGTGCGGTGCAGCCTCCCCCTACGCCGGCGCGATCCCCCGAGCGGCCCGCAACCGCTCCAGTTCCTCGCGCACCTCCGTGTGCAGCGCCTCCCCCGCCACCGCGAGCCGCGGCAGCAGTTCCCGCTCCGTCGTCGTCGCCCGGAACTCCAGCGTCGCCGTCACTCCGTGCCCCGGTCTCCGTACGATCTCCACCGCGTCGCCGGCCCGGATCACTCCCTCCTCGATCACCCGCAGATACGCCCCCGTGACCCCCTTCTGCGAGAACCGCTTCACCCAGCCCGGCTCTCCGAGATGACCTTGGAACGTCCGGCACGGTATGCGTCCCGACGAGACCTCGAGCACCGGACCGTCCTCGCCCCCGATCCGCCACCGCTCACCTATCTCCGCGCCCGAGACGTCCAGCCCCTCCGTCGTCAGGTTCTCGCCGAAGGCGCCGTTGCGCAGGCGGCGTCCCAGCTCGCGCTCCCACTCGTCCAGGTCCTCCCGCGCGTAGGCGTACACCGCCTGGTCGTTTCCGCCGTGGTGCCGTCTGTCGCACACCGCGTCACCGGCGAGCCCGCTCCCGCCGATGCCCTTCGGCCCCGGTGCCGCCACCCGTACCGGGCCCTCCACCGGCCATTTGTCGATACCCGTCAGCCCCTCCGGCTGGTGGGTGTACGGCACGGCGAGGGGACGTCCGACGTTCAGGCTGAGAACTTTCATGCACGCAGAGTAACCGCCCGGACCTCAAAGTGTCCATGGGTTATTTCCCCTCTCACCCAAGAAAGTCTTATGCTCGCCAGGTGATAGAGGCCCGCCATCTCCGTGTACTGCGCGCCGTCGCCGCTACCGGCTCCTTCTCGGCCGCCGGGCGCCGACTGGGCTGTACCCAGCCCGCCGTCAGCCAGCAGATGAAGGCGCTGGAGGCGTCCGTCGGCACGCCGCTCCTCGTCCGCAGTGGCCGGGAGATGCGGCTGACCCAGGCCGGTGAGGCCCTCGTCCGGCACGCCTCCGGCATCCTCGCCGGGCTCACCGCGGCGGAGGAGGAGATCGCGGCCATCGCCGGACTGCGTGCCGGACGGGTGCGCCTGGTCTCCTTTCCCAGCGGCAGCTCCACGCTGGTACCCACCGCTCTCGCCGCCCTGCGCGCCGCGCACCCCGGCACCCGGGTCTCCCTGGAGGAGGCCGAGCCACCGCGGTCGGTCGAACTGCTGCGCGCGGGCGACTGCGACGTGGCGCTGGCGTTCCGTTACGCGGGCGCGACCGGAGCCGAGGAATGGGACGACCTGGTCGCGCGTCCCCTGCTCACCGACCGTCTTGTCGCACTGGTGCCCGAGCGCCATCGGCTGGCCGGCGCGGGCTCCCTCGCCATCGGCGACCTCGCCGCCGAACCGTGGATCGCCGGCTGCCCCCGCTGCCGCGGACAGCTCGTCGAGGTGTGCCGCGCCGCCGGCTTCACCCCCCGGATCGACTTCGCGACCGACGACTACCCGGCCGTGGTCGGCCTGGTCGGCGCCGGCCTCGGCGTGGCCGTCCTGCCGCAGCTCGCGGTCGAGTCGGTACGCCCTCGGGGCGCGCGCACGGTCACGCTGGAGCCCGAGGTCCGGCGCGAGGTCGTCGCCCTCACCCTGCCCGACCTGGCGCAGGTCCCCGCGGTCACGGCGACGCTGCGGGAACTGTCCCGTGCGGCCGGTCACCGGCGGGACGTTCCCGCGGAAAAGTAAGGGGCACGCACGCGCGTGCCCCGGTGGAAATCGTCGGAAGCGGAAGCTGCCGGCAGCCCTGGTAATTCCGGAACGGACCGGATCGAAACGCTGACGTATCGGAAGAAACGTTCCTTCAGTTGTTCGAGAGGCCGATATTCGAAGCGCCGGCGTTCGAGGCGCTGTGGTGCGCGACGCCACTGTGCGAGACGCCGTCGTGCGAGACATGGCCCCCGCTGCGCCCCGCGGCCGGCGCCGCCGCCGATACCAGGCGGTTCCGCGCCCGCCCCATGAGCTCCTCGCGCTCGTCCTCGGTCAGCCCGCCCCACACGCCGTACGGCTCGCGCACGGCCAGCGCGTGAGCCGCGCACTCGGCGCGTACGGGACACCTCATGCACACCTCCTTGGCCGAGTTCTCACGAGCGCTCCGTGCCGCACCGCGCTCTCCCTCGGGATGGAAGAAGAGCGAACTGTCGACCCCGCGGCAGGCCGCGAGGAGCTGCCAGTCCCACAGATCCGCGTTCGGACCGGGAAGACGGGAGAAATCTGCCATTGCGAGTCCCCTTGTTGCCGTTCTGAGCGGATGCGTGCTCGTGACCGTCCGCACCGTTCGCACCGCATCGATGTCTGCGATGACGACGTACCACGATCTAAGGAGATGAAAATATGACTCATTGCGAATCTAGCCACAGACACCAGGAAACGGGAAGAAAACCGGCCGAATGGGGCACGGCTCGTGAGGAAAGTCCGAAGGTCCGCCCCGCATGTCTGCACCGTGTCCGCGCCCTCACGTACAGTGCCGAAGGCGGCTCGCTGCACCGTAACTCTTTCGAGTGACCATCGTTGAGAGTGCGGATGGCGGTTGAAGGAACACGCGCCCGGGCAGGTGGCATCCGCTGCCCACGGGCGTCGACCGCACCGGTGACGATTCGTACCAGCCTGGAGGCTCAAGGTGACGCGCATCAGCTGCGGAGGGCGGCCATGACATCCGTCCTCGTCTGCGACGACTCCCCGCTTGCCCGAGAGGCGCTCCGCCGCGCGGTCGCGACCGTGCCCGGCGTCGAGCGCGTGACGACCGCGGCCAACGGCGAGGAAGTCCTCCGCCGCTGGGGAGCGGACCGTTCGGACCTGATTCTGATGGACGTACGCATGCCCGGTCTGGGCGGCGTCGAGACCGTACGCCGGCTGCTGTCGGCCGACCCCGGTGCGCGCATCATCATGCTCACCGTCGCCGAGGACCTGGACGGCGTGGCCCTCGCCGTCGCCGCCGGCGCCCGCGGCTATCTCCACAAGGACGCCTCCCGCGCCGAACTGCGGGCCACCGTCACCCAGGCCCTGGCCGACCCCACCTGGCGGCTAGCCCCCCGCCGGCTGCGCTCCGCCGAGATGGGCGCCGCGCCCACGCTCACCGCGCGCGAGATCCAGGTCCTGGAGGGCATGAGCCACGGCCGCTCCAACGCCGAGATCGGCCGCGAACTGTTCCTCTCCGAGGACACGGTCAAGACCCACGCCCGGCGGCTGTTCAAGAAGCTCGGCGCCTCGGACCGCGCCCACGCGGTGGCCCTGGGTTTCCGCTGGGGCCTGGTCCGCTAGGTGGACGACCGCGGGGGCACGGGAATCCCCGCCTACCAGCAGGTGGGCGGGGGTGGCACCGGAGCGCACCGGGCACCCGCCGCCGGTTTCGCCGCGGATGCCGCATCCTTGAGGTGTGGAGTTCCTCGGGGACGAGTCGGTCGAGCGGGAGGGGAGGGCGCAGGACATGGCTTCCGGCGCACCTGCTCATAACGCTTCGGTGCACAAGTACGGACACGGTGCCACGGAGCCGGCGACGCCAAGGCACCATGGACCGATGCGCGACGACGAGACGACGGTGATCGGTGCTCTCGTCCACCGCGCGGTGGACGGCGACGAGCAGGCCACGCACGACCTGCTCGCCCGCGTCCATCCGCTGGCACTGCGCTACTGCCGCACCCGGCTCTCCCGCCTTCCCGGGGACGCCCGCCACTTCGTCGAGGACCTCGCCCAGGAGGTCTGTGTCGCCGTCCTGCTCGCGCTGCCGCGCTACAAGGACACCGGACGCCCGTTCGAGGCGTTCGTCTTCGCCATCGCCGCGCACAAGGTCGCGGACCTCCAGCGCGCGGCCATGCGCCATCCCGGCTCCACCGCCGTCCCGTCCGACGAGATGCCCGAACGCGCGGACGACTCGCTCGGCCCGGAGGAACGTGCCCTGCTGAGCAGCGACGCCGCCTGGGCCAAGAAACTCCTCGCCAACCTCCCCGAGAACCAGCGGGAGCTGCTCCTGCTGCGCATCGCGGTGGGTCTGACGGCCGAGGAGACGGGACAGATGCTGGGCATGTCCCCGGGTGCCGTCAGGGTCGCCCAGCACCGTGCGCTGAGCCGTCTGCGGGCGCTCGCGGAGCAGTAGCCGCTGCCGCCCGGCAGCGGGCCCACGGCTGCCGCCGTGATGCCTCCCACACCGGAAGGCCTTCGGTGAACGCCCAGGTCACCCGGCCCGTACGAACGTACGAAGCGGGAGGGGCGCCTCGTTCGTGGAATGACGCGTCCGCGCTTCCCGTTAGCATGGACATCCGCACCGAGCAAGGCCATATGGGGAAGGTGTCATGACTGCCAACGTCGACGGAGTGCCCGAGAAATTCGCGACACTCGGGCTGACCTACGACGACGTGCTGCTGCTGCCGGGCCCGTCGGACATGGCTCCCGACGAGATCGACACCGCCTCGTACGTCTCCAAGAACGTGCGGGTCAACATCCCGCTGCTGTCCGCCGCCATGGACAAGGTGACCGAGTCCCGCATGGCGATCGCGATGGCCCGCCAGGGCGGCGTCGGCGTGCTGCACCGCAACCTGTCCATCGAGGACCAGGCCAACCAGGTCGACCTCGTCAAGCGCTCCGAGTCCGGCATGGTGGCCGACCCGATCACCATCCACCCGGACGCCACCCTCGCCGAGGCCGACGCGCTGTGCGCCAAGTTCCGCATCAGCGGCGTGCCGGTCACCGACGGCGCCGGCAAGCTGCTCGGCATCGTCACCAACCGCGACATGGCCTTCGAGACCGACCGCTCCCGCCGGGTGAGCGAGGTCATGACGCCGATGCCGCTCGTCACCGGCAAGGTCGGCATCTCCGGCGTGGACGCCATGGAGCTGCTGCGCCGCCACAAGATCGAGAAGCTGCCGCTCGTCGACGACAACGGCATCCTCAAGGGCCTCATCACCGTCAAGGACTTCGTCAAGGCCGAGAAGTACCCGAACGCCGCCAAGGACGCCAAGGGGCGCCTGCTGGTCGGCGCCGCGGTCGGCGTCGCCGGTGACGCCTTCGAGCGCGCCCAGGCGCTGATCGAGGCGGGCGCGGACTTCATCGTCGTCGACACCGCGCACGGCCACTCCCGGCTCGTCGGCGACATGGTCGCCAAGATCAAGTCGAACTCCCACGTCGACGTCATCGGCGGCAACATCGCCACCCGCGAGGCCGCCCAGGCGCTCATCGACTCCGGCGTGGACGGCATCAAGGTCGGCGTCGGCCCCGGCTCCATCTGTACGACGCGGGTCGTCGCCGGTATCGGCGTCCCCCAGGTGACGGCCATCTACGAGGCCTCGCTCGCCGCCAAGGAGGCCGGTGTCCCGGTCATCGGCGACGGCGGTCTGCAGTACTCCGGCGACATCGCCAAGGCCCTCGTCGCGGGCGCCGACACGGTGATGCTGGGCTCGCTGCTCGCGGGCTGCGAGGAGTCGCCGGGCGAGCTGCTGTTCATCAACGGCAAGCAGTTCAAGTCGTACCGCGGCATGGGGTCGCTCGGCGCCATGCAGACCCGCGGCGACCGCAAGTCGTTCTCCAAGGACCGCTACTTCCAGGAGGGCGTCGCCTCCGACGAGCAGCTCGTCCCCGAGGGCATCGAGGGCCAGGTGCCCTACCGCGGCCCGCTCTCCTCGGTCGTCCACCAGCTGGTCGGCGGCCTGCGCCAGTCGATGTTCTACGTCGGCGGCCGCACGGTCCCCGAGCTCCAGACCCACGGCAAGTTCGTCCGGATCACCTCGGCGGGCCTGAAGGAGTCCCATCCGCACGACATCCAGATGACGGTCGAGGCGCCCAACTACAGCCGCAAGTGAGGCCGTGAACGCGTTCCACGCGCGCGTGCGGACGTGCTCCACGCGCGCGTGAGGCACGAAAAGGGCGGTCCCGGAACCCCGGGACCGCCCTTCCGCGTACCTGCGCGGGGGCGCTGTCGTACCCGTCGGGGATACTGGAAGGCGCTGCAACGCATCAGGGAAAGGCCACAGACGTGACTGAGATCGAGATCGGGCGCGGCAAGCGCGGCCGCCGGGCGTACGCCTTCGACGACATCGCCGTCGTCCCCAGCCGCCGTACGCGGGACCCGAAGGAGGTCTCGATCGCCTGGCAGATCGACGCCTACCGGTTCGAGCTGCCGTTCCTGGCCGCTCCCATGGACTCGGTCGTCTCCCCGGCCACCGCGATCCGCATCGGCGAGCTCGGCGGCCTCGGCGTGCTGAACCTCGAGGGCCTGTGGACGCGGTACGAGGACCCGCAGCCCCTGCTCGACGAGATCACCGAGCTGCCCGCGGAGAGCGCGAGCCGCCGGCTCCAGGAGATCTACCGGGCGCCCATCAAGGAGGAGCTGATCGGGCAGCGCATCAAGGAGGTGCGCGACTCCGGCGTCGTCACGGCGGCGGCGCTGTCCCCGCAGCGGACGGCTCAGTTCTCCAAGGCGGTCGTCGACGCGGGCGTGGACATCTTCGTCATCCGCGGCACGACGGTCTCGGCGGAGCACGTGTCCGGTGCGCACGAGCCGCTCAACCTGAAGCAGTTCATCTACGAGCTCGACGTCCCGGTGATCGTCGGCGGCTGCGCCACCTACACCGCGGCCCTGCACCTGATGCGGACGGGCGCGGCGGGCGTCCTGGTGGGCTTCGGCGGCGGTGCCGCGCACACCACGCGCAATGTGCTCGGCATCCAGGTCCCGATGGCCACGGCCGTCGCGGACGTCGCGGCGGCCCGCCGCGACTACATGGACGAGTCCGGCGGCCGGTACGTCCACGTGATCGCGGACGGCGGCGTCGGCTGGTCCGGGGACCTCCCCAAGGCGATCGCCTGCGGCGCCGACTCCGTGATGATGGGGTCCCCGCTCGCGCGCGCCACGGACGCGCCGGGCCGCGGCCACCACTGGGGCATGGAGGCGGTCAACGAGGAGCTGCCGCGCGGCCAGAAGGTCGACCTCGGCACGGTCGGCACCATCGAGGAGGTCCTCACCGGTCCCTCGCACACCCCGGACGGCTCCATGAACATCTTCGGCGCCCTGCGCCGCGCCATGGCCACGACCGGCTACAGCGAGCTCAAGGAGTTCCAGCGCGTCGAGGTGACGGTGGCGGACTCGCAGCACAAGCGATGACACCGCGCCGCGCCTGAGCACGGAGAGGGGCCCGGCCGCCCGCGAGGGGCGACCGGGCCCCTTTCGCATGCCCAACTGCGATGGCGGGGGCGCGTTTTCGCGGAAGGGGGCGTGCGGTGGTGTTCGCGGTGAGAACGAGCGGTACGGCGCCGCTGGGACGGTAGTGTCCGTTTCCGGCGCCCCAGTTGTCTGGGTCGCCCCCTTCCAAGGACATCGTTCCGGACCCCGGCCCTCGGGGCCCGGCCCGAGTTCGCACGTGCTGTCCACCGGGTCTCTGGGCAGCGTCGTGGAAGGGGGCGCCCATGGAACGTCACCGCAGGCCCACCCGCTGGGACCGGATCCGTCTTCGGACGGTGCAGTGCCGGAGGAGGTGGATCTTGCGGATTTTCGGATGGTGAGCGGCCACCCCTACGACAATTAGGGGTGGACACTCCGTGAACCATCTTGGAGCCTGCCTCAGTAACCCGCTGGGGCGGGCTCCGCCCTTTTGTACGGTACCGGATTCGCTGTGGGGCGGTCCGGGTGCCGGAGGAGCTTTCCTACGCTAGCGGCGGTAGCGCCCGTGTGCCATCAGCCCCGGGAGCTCGCTGTCTCCGCGCGCGCCCCCTTCACAACCGATGCGCCGCCCCCGTCGGTGCCGCCCCCCGCGTGTCGAGGAGGAGCTGGGCCTTGACCGACAGGCCCTGGAGGTCGTACGTGCGGTGCTGCTGGAGCAGGATCGTCAGGTCCGCGTCGGCGACCGCCTCGTAGAGCGAGTCCGCGCGCGGCACGGGCCGGTCGAGCACGCTCCAGGAGTGCACCAGCGGGTCGTGGTAGCTGAGGGAGGCGCCGAGCTCCGTCAGCCGGACCGCGATCTCGTGCGCCGGCGAGCCCTTCAGATCGGCGACGTCCGGCTTGTAGGTGACGCCGAGCAGCAGCACGCGTGCGGCCCGCGCGGACTTGCCGTGCTCGTTGAGGAGCGCGGCGGCGCGCTGGACGACGTACTGCGGCATGTCGTTGTTGACCTGCTGGGCGAGTTCCACCATGCGCAGCGTGCGGCCGCCGGCGGGTCCGTGGGGGCCGGTCAGGTCGTCGAGCGGGACGGTGTGGCCGCCGACGCCGGGGCCGGGGCGGAACGCCTGGAAGCCGAACGGTTTGGTCTCCGCGCAGCGCACGACGTCCCACAGGTCGACGCCCAGCTCGTGGCAGAGCACGGCCATCTCGTTGACGAGCGCGATGTTGACGTGCCGGTAGTTGGTCTCCAGGAGCTGCACCGTCTCCGCCTCGCGCGGTCCGCGCGCGCGTACCACCTTGTCGGTGAGGCGGCCGTAGAACGCGGCGGCCGACTCGGTGCAGGCGGGGGTGAGCCCGCCGATCACCTTGGGGGTGTTGGCGGGGGTGAAGCCGCGGTTGCCGGGGTCGACCCGGCTCGGCGAGTACGCCAGGTGGAAGTCGCGGCCGGCCCGCAGTCCGGATCCCTTCTCCAGCAGCGGGCGCAGGAATTCCTCCGTGGTCCCCGGGTACACGGCCGATTCGAGGATCACCGTGGTGTGCGGGCGCAGCCGGGCCGCGAGGGCGCGGGCGGCGGCCTCCACCTGTCCCAGGTCGAGCGTGCCGTCGGTGCCCCGCGGAGTGGGAGAGCAGATGACGGCGGTGCGGACGCGGCCGAGTTCGGCGGGGCCCGTGGTGACGCGGAAGCCGCTCGCGTGCATCCGGCGCAGCTCCGCGGCGGTGAGGGAGCCGGCGTCGGGCCCGGTGCGGTACCCGACCGTGGGAATGCCGGCTGTCACCGCGGCCTGGGCCAGGGGCATGCCCAGGTGACCGAGTCCGATGACGGCGAGATCTGCGGGCATGGAGTGGGCCGTCCTTCCCAATAACCGGAGCGGGGCAGTCGCGCAAGCCCTGTGGACAGAATGAGCGAGCGCAATGTCAGACTAGGAGTAAATATGACCGAATTGCTGGATTGGTTCGGCGCGTCTTCATGAGTGTTCCGGCAGGTGCGGGCGTCGCGGCACGGTGGACAGCTCGTGTGCGAAGGGTCGGGGCGGGGTCCCCGGCCTGCGCGGATGTCCTGGCGCCCGTGGTTGTCCACAGGCTGAGGGCGGCTGGTGGCCGAAGTCGGGCAAGACGGTCAGAATTGCGGGCATGGGGGATGTGGGCCGGGACTCGCCGGACGGGTGAGGCCGACGCGACGAACAGCGGGAGGCAGCGGTGAGGACAGCGGCACTGGGTCCGGCGCAGCGCGCCGAGGCACTGGCGGGAATGGCCGAGCGCGAGCTGGACGTGCTGGTCGTGGGAGCGGGCGTGGTCGGCGCCGGCACGGCACTGGACGCGGCCACCCGCGGCCTGTCCACGGGGCTGGTCGAGGCCCGTGACTGGGCGTCGGGCACCTCCAGCCGGTCCAGCAAGCTCATCCACGGCGGACTGCGCTATCTGGAGATGCTCGACTTCGCACTGGTGCGCGAGGCGCTCAAAGAGCGCGGGCTGCTGCTCGAACGCCTCGCCCCCCACCTGGTCAAGCCCGTCCCGTTCCTCTACCCCCTCCAGCACAAGGGCTGGGAACGGCTGTACGCGGGCTCGGGCGTCGCTCTCTACGACGCCATGTCGATGGCCCGGGGGCACGGCCGCGGGCTGCCCTCCCACCGCCACCTGACCCGCCGCCACGCCCTGCGCGTCGCGCCCTGTCTGAAGAAGGACGCCCTGGTGGGGGCGTTGCAGTACTACGACGCGCAGATGGACGACGCCCGTTACGTCGCCACCCTGGTGCGCACCGCCGCCTCCTACGGTGCCCGGGTCGCCAACCGGGCCCGCGTCACCGGGTTCCTGCGCGAGGGCGAGCGCGTGGTCGGTGCCCGGGTGCAGGATGTCGAGGCGGGCGGCGAATACGAGGTACGCGCCAAGCAGGTCGTCAACGCGACCGGGGTGTGGACCGACGACACCCAGGGGATGGTCGGCGAGCGCGGCCAGTTCCATGTGCGCGCCTCCAAGGGCATCCACCTGGTGGTGCCCAAGGACCGCATCCACTCCACCACCGGACTCATCCTGCGCACCGAGAAGTCCGTTCTGTTCGTCATCCCCTGGGGGCGGCACTGGATCGTCGGCACCACGGACACCGACTGGGACCTGGACAAGGCCCACCCGGCCGCCTCCAGCGCCGACATCGACTATCTGCTCGAACACGTGAACTCCGTCCTCGCGGTGCCGCTCACCAGGGACGACGTGCAGGGCGTGTACGCCGGGCTGCGCCCGCTGCTCGCCGGGGAGTCGGACGCCACCAGCAAGCTCTCCCGCGAGCACACGGTCGCCCACCCGGTGCCGGGTCTCGTGGTCGTCGCGGGCGGCAAGTACACGACGTACCGGGTCATGGCCAAGGACGCGGTCGACGAGGCGGTGCACGGCCTGGACCAGCGGGTCGCGGACTGCGTCACCGAGGACGTTCCGCTGCTCGGCGCGGAGGGCTACCGAGCGTTGTGGAACGCGCGGGCGCACACCGCCGCGCGGACCGGCCTGCACGTGGTACGGCTCGAGCACCTGCTGAACCGTTACGGCTCGCTCACCCAGGAGATCCTCGACCTGATCACGGAGAACCCCTCGCTCGGCGCACCGCTCCCGGGCGCCGACGACTACCTGCGCGCCGAAGTCGTCTACGCCGCCTCGCACGAGGGCGCCCGGCACCTGGACGACGTCCTCACCCGGCGCACCCGCATCTCCATCGAGACCTTCGACCGCGGCACGCGCAGCGCCAGGGAGGTCGCGCGGCTGATGGCGCCCGTGCTGGGCTGGGACGAGGACCAGGTCGAGCGCGAGGTCCAGCACTACGAGAAGCGTGTGGAGGCCGAACGCGAGTCGCAGCGCCAGCCGGACGACCTGACGGCCGACGCGGCACGGCTGGGCGCGCCGGACATCGTGCCGCTGTAGGCGGCCGACCGCCGCTGTGGCCGGTGCGCCGGGCAGTCGCGAAGCAGGCCGGGCCCTCGGCAGGCGGGCCGGCCGGGCCGCCTGCCGGGCTGGGCGGGGTCGGCGGGCCGACGGTCCGGTTGAGCGGGGTCGACCGGCCGACGGTCCGGTTGAGTGGGGTCGACCGGGCCGGGTTCACTCGAACGGGTGGACCGGAGCGGGATCTCCGTTCGGAACCCGGTCGTTCTACGGGGTGCGGACGCAGAACTCGGCCGACAGCAGGGCCCGCTCGAGACCGGAGTCTGCGAAGGCGTCCGTGTTCACGCGGTACGTGAGCACACGACGACCGTCGACGGTGGCCGCGGTGCGCACGTAGCTGCCCGGTATCCGGCCGTCGTGTCCCCACACCGTGGTGCCGCACGGAAGGGTCACCGGATAGATCCCGGAGCCGTACACCCCATGTGCGGTGCGGGTGTCGAGCATCTCGTGCAGCCAGTACGGGGGCAGCAGTCCGCCGCCGAGCAGGGCCGCGTAGAAGCGGTCGAGGTCGGCGAGCGTGGTCACGAGCTCACCCGCCGCGCCGGCCACGCGCGGGTCGAGTTCGGTGACGTCGGACCCGTCGGCGGCGTAGGCCCGCCCGTGCGGGGAGGGGAGCGTGGTGCGGGCGCCCGGGAAGGACGTGCCCGTGAGACGCAGGGGGGTGAGGATGCGGCGCTCGGCCTCGTCGGCGTACGAGTCTCCGGTGACCTGCCGGACGACCATGCCGAGCAGTACGTAGTTGGTGTTGGAGTACGAGAAGCGGCCGGGTGCCGCGGGGGAGTGGGTGAGAGCGATGCGTACGGCCTGACGCGGGGTCACGGGAACCATGCCTTCGGTGTCCGCGGTGAAGTCGGCCAGTCCGCTGGTGTGCGTGAGCAGGGAGCGCAGGGTGAGGGTGCGGCCGTCGTTGCCGTGACCGTGCACCAGCCCGGGCAGGTGGTCCTCGACGGCGTCCGACAGCGACAGCCGGTGTTCGGCGGCGAGTTGGAGGACGACGGTGGCGAGGAAGGTCTTGGTGACGCTGCCGGCGCGGAAGTGGTCGGCGGGGTGGAGGCTGTCCCCGGACCTGGGTTCGGTGCCGGTGCCGGTGCTGGTGCTGGTGAGGGCCGAATCGGCCTCGGCGTGCGCGAAGTGAGTGCCCGTCGGGTCCTGGGCGAGGAGTGCGCCGGCGCGGACTCCGCCGCGGGCGACCAGGAGGGAGAGGACCGTGTCCGTCGCCGGGCGGGCCCGGGCCGCGGGGCCGGCCGTGTCCGCCGGGCCCCGGGGGGCGAGGGCGAGCAGGGGGAGGGTCAGGGCCACGGCCGCCAGGGAGCGGCAGGCCCGGCGCAGCGGCATCGGCGTCCTCGTTTCGTCACCGCACATCATGGAGGACCGCCGGCCGCCCCCGCGCACCAGGTGGTGGGAGCGTGCCCGCTCCGGACGGTTGTCCGGCCGCCGGTGCCGTGCGGCCCCCGGCGGGCCGCCGTACGGGGCACCCTGGGCGCCGGGTGGTCCGTGCGTGAGTAACAATGAAGGCTCTGTCAGGGCGGGTTGCATGAGGGGACGCATGTCGGAGGCGGAGCGGGCGGGGTCATCCCGTCAGGACAAGAGCGGACGTCTCCTCGCCGGGCGGTACCGGCTGGGAGGGGTCCTCGGCCGCGGCGGCATGGGCACGGTGTGGCGGGCCGAGGACGAGACCCTCGGCCGTACGGTCGCCGTGAAGGAGCTGCGGTTCCCGTCGAGCATCGACGAGGAGGAGAAGCGCCGGTTGATCACGCGGACGCTGCGCGAGGCGAAGGCGATCGCGCGGATCCGCAACACGGGTGCGGTGACGGTCTTCGACGTCGTGCAGGAGGACGACCGGCCCTGGATCGTCATGGAGTTGATCGAGGGCAAGTCCCTCGCCGAGGTCATCCGTGAGGACGGCGTGCTGGAGCCGAGGCGCGCCGCCGAGGTGGGGCTCGCGGTCCTGGACGTGCTGCGGGCCGCGCACCGTGAGGGGATCCTGCACCGGGACGTGAAGCCGTCCAACGTGCTGATCTCCGAGGACGGCCGGGTGGTGCTGACAGACTTCGGCATCGCGCAGGTCGAGGGCGACCCGTCCATCACCTCGACCGGCATGCTCGTCGGCGCCCCCTCCTACATCTCCCCGGAGCGGGCGCGCGGGCACAAGCCGGGGCCGGCGGCGGACCTGTGGTCGCTCGGCGGGCTGATGTACGCCTCGGTGGAGGGCACTCCGCCGTACGACAAGGGCTCGGCGATCGCCACCCTGACGGCGGTCATGACGGAGCCCGTCGAGGAGCCCAAGAACGCCGGCCCGCTGCGGAGCGTCATCTTCGGGTTGCTCGCCAAGGACCCCGAGCAGCGGCTGGACGACGCGGGCGCCCGGGCGATGCTCAACGAGGTGATCAACGCCGCCGATCCCAAGGAGGCGGGCCCGGAGCCGGTGGACGCCACGCGGGTGGTGGCGCTGCCGCCGGTGCCCGAGGAGGGCGCGGGCGCCGACGGTGCCACCGGCAGGCGGGGCGAGGAGGCGGCGGAGAAGCTGCGCGGGGCGCTGCGTTCGGTGCGCAAGGCCGCGGGTGCCGCGACCGCCTCGGTGACCGCCCGCTCCAAGCGGGGCGGGGCGGAGCCGGCGGCCGGGAGCGGGACCGGGTCCGTCACGGAGGAGAAGTCCGGCACCGCGGGGGCCGGCCCGGCGTCGGCGTCCGCCGCCGTGGGTGCCGCCGGCGCGGCCGGTGCCGCGGGATCCGTGAGTTCCCCGGCCTCTCCACGGACGGCGACGGCCGGTACGAAGCCGGCGGGTACGGGCGCGACGAAGGGCGCGAGCGCGAGCGCGGCCAGGAGCGGCGCGGCGGTGTCGTCGGGTGCCGCGGGTGCCTCCGCGGCACCGGCCGCTTCCCAGGCCGCTTCCCCGGCCCCCTCCTCTTCCCCGCGCTCGTCCTCGACCGCCTCCGGGGCTTCCGGCGGGCGGGCGGGGGGCATGGGGGGCACCGCGGTCGTCGCGTCGAACTCCGGTTCGGGGAAGACCAGTTCGGGATGGCCCGCGGTGCCGGAGCCGGACCGTCCGCGGCGGCCCGCGTCGCCGCCCCGGGCGCCGATCACCGACGTGGTCCCGAAGCGGGCGCTGGTGGTCGTCGCCGTGGTCGTGGTGCTCGCCGTGCTCGGCACGGTGCTCGCGCTGACGCTGGGCGACGACGGCTCGAAGGACGACAAGGGCGCCGGCACCAAGGCGGCCGCCTCCAGCGGGGCGAGCGGCGGCGGCTCCGGCAAGAGCGGCAGCGGGAAGGGCAGCGGCACCGGTACCGGTACCGGCAAGGGGGGCGGGGAGGCGGACGAGCGGTCGGCGGACGGCTCGACGGCGGGCTCCGCCACGAGCGCGGACGAGGGTGAGGAAGGGTCCGGGGCGTCCGGGTCCTCGGACTCGTCGTCGGACGGCTCCTCGGGTTCGTCCGGTTCCTCCGGCAGCGGCAAGGTGACCACGTACAAGGGCGCTCAGGGGTTCTCCATCGGGCTGCCCAAGGGATGGAAGTACAGGACGACGGACTCGGCCGGGGCCCGGTTCACCGGCCCCGACGGACAGCGGCTGCTGATCGCCTGGACCTCTACGCCCAAGGACGACCCGGTGGCGGACTGGAAGAACCAGGAGCGCTACATGACCCGGGCCCAGTACCACCGGATCCGAATAGAGAAGGTGGACTACCGCGGCTGGAACACGGCCGACTGGGAGTTCACCTACTCCGACGACGGGACGAAGTACCGGGTGATCGACCGGGGTTTCGTCGTCAACGACCACCAGGGCTACGCGCTGATGTACTCGGCGAAGTCGGCCGGGTGGGGCGCCAGCCTGCGCAAGAGCACGTGGAAGACGCTGAACACCACCTTTGAGCCCAAGTCGTGAGGTGGCGTCATATAACGGGGCGAAGCGCCATCTGTCGTCACGTGCGGTGACAGGCCGGCCGGGCTGACGTTACGTTCCGTACGGTTCTGGGGCGGCGAGATGTCATATCCCTCCATGCGGGTTGCCTACGGCACGTATCGTGAGTGGTTGCGAACCGTACGAAGCCACAACGGGGCGCAAGGCGAGCGGAATTGACCAGCCGGCCGGCCGGGGGAGGCATCGTGGACGACTACGCGGGACGGGTCCTCGCCGACCGCTACCGCCTGCCGCTGCCGGCCGCCGACGAGGACGAACTCGCCGACGGACGCGCCTTCGACACCTACAGCGGGCAGGAAGTCCTCATCCGGCAGGTGCCGTTGCCGGAGGTGGTCGAGGCGGAGGTGCTCGACGCGGACGGGCTGCCGGACGGCTTCGTGGCCCGGGACGCCGGTGCGCGGAGTGCCGGGGCGCGCGGTCCCGGCGGGCGGGGGGCCACGCGCCGGCCCGCCGATCCGGCGGTGCGGCGCGCGATCGAGGCGGCGCAGGCCGCCGCGCGGATCCCCGACCACCCGCGGCTCGACCAGGTGTTCGACGTGTTCGCCGAGGGCGGCTCGCTGTGGGTCGTGAGCGAGCTGGTGCCCGCGCGGTCGCTGGCGACGCTCCTCGCCGACCAGCCGCTGACGCCCTACCGCGCGGCCGAGGTCGCCTCCGACGTGCTGACCGCCCTGCGGGTGCTACACGCGCACGGCTGGGTGCACCGCAACATCACCGCGCGGACGGTGCTCGTCTGCGACGACGGCCGGGTGATGCTCACCGGGCTCGCGGTCGGCGCGGCGGAGGAGGCGCTGTGCGGCTACGACCCGGTGCCGCCGCCGGACGTCGAGCCCGGGCCGGGGCCCGGCGGCGAGGGCGGCGCCGGGGCACCCGGTGTCGTGCCCGACACCTTCCGGGGGCCCGGCGCCCGGCCCGGGGCGCCCGGGGGGGCCGGAGGCCCGGCCGTTCCCGGCCCGGGTGCGGCGGGCGCGGGACCGCTGGTTCCGGGGGCCCGGGGCGGCGGACCCGGTGGCCCGGGCGTGGGTCCCGGGATGCGGGGTGCCGTGGGTGCCGCCGGCGGGATGGTGAGCGCACCGGCCGAGGGCGCCCTCGGGGCCGTGGCCGGCGGCATGAACGCGGCGGACGCGGAAGAGGCGCGCCGCGCGGCGCTCGAGGCCCGCGCGAACGGGGCGATGACCCCGCAGGGCGGCTCCGGGGGCGTACTGGCGCCCGGGCCCAGGGCGCTGGAGGCCGGGGACGACGTGCGGGCGGCGCGTGCGGGGGCGATCGCCGCCTACCGCGCCGGGGCGCGCGCCGCCGCGCGCGTGCAGGAGGAGGAGCGCAACAGCCGCGCGGCGCTCCCCGCGCCGCGCCCGGCGAACAGCCTTCCGCCCGGCCGCCCGGAGTCCGGGGCGGACGCGGCGGACCCTGACGGCGGCCGGGAGGCGATGCCTCCGCAGGCGCTGTCGGGCCAGGATCCCGCGCACGGCGTGGAACAGGCGCCGGCTCCCGGCCGGATCGCGGACCCGTACGGCGTCCTGGGCAGGCCGGGCGCGTACGGCCCCGGTGCCGCGAGCGGTCCGGCGCGCCCGGGCGCTCCCGGCGGCGTGAACGCGTACCGCGCGCCGGGCGGGCAGAGCCCCTACGGCACCGGTCCCGAGGGCCCGGCGGCGTACGGCACCGCTCCGGACCAGCCGGGAGCCCCCGGCACCGCGGAGGACCCGAACCCGTACCGCACACCGGGCGGCCGGACCGCGCCCGGCGGCGGAGCCGCGTCCGACACCCCGGCCGGCCGGGCCGGGTACGGCTCCCAGGGGCGTCCCGCCGCCCCCGGCGCTCCGGGCGACCCGGCCGGCTACGGCCCGCCGGCGGGGCGCGAGGGGCATGGCCCCGGCCTCCAGGGCCGTCCCTCCGGAGCCGATTCCGCGGGGGACCCCACGGGGTACGGCGGATCGGCGGGCCGGGCGGGGTACGGCCCCCGGGACGGCTCCGGTGCCCCCGGCGTCCCGGCCGGCGGCTACGGCGCCTCCGCGGGGCGATCGGGGCACGGCCCCCAGGAACGTCCTCCCGTGCCCGGTCCCGCGGGGCGCCCCGGTGGCTACGGCTCTGCGGCCGGCCGGGCCGGGTACGACTCCCAGGGGCGTCCCCTCGCCTCCGGCCCCACGGGTGACCCCGTCGAGCACGACACCTCGGCGCACCGGACGGCGTACGGACCGCGGCGCGGCGTCACCGGCCCCGCCGGGCCCGCTGCCCCGGCCGAGGGTGCCGGGTACGTCGAGTACGGCACCTCCGCCGGTCGTGCGGCGTACGGCCCCCCTGGTGGACCCGCCGTCTCCGGCCGTCCCGACCCGGCTGGGGACGCGTGCCCGGCCTACGGCGCCGGTGACCGTCCCGCCCCGTACCCCGGCGCCCCGCGCGCTCAGGACGCGCCCCCCGCGCACTGGGGCCGCAGCGCGCCCGGGCGTGCGCCCCAGCGTGGGCCCGGTACCGCGCTGGAGGCGGAGCGGGCGCGGCAGGCGCGGATGACGTTGGTCGGGCCCGTGACCGAGCGCTGGGCGCCCGAGCAGGCAGGCCCCGTGCACGAGAACTGGCAGCTGGCCGCGCCCATCGGCCCCGCCACCGACCTGTGGGCGCTCGGCGCGCTGCTGTTCCGCTCGGTCCAGGGGCACGCCCCGTACCCCGAGGAGAACACCGCCGAGCTGGTCCAGCTGGTGTGCGCGGAGCCGCCCGCGTTCGCCGAGGAGTGCGGCCCGCTGCGGCCGGTCGTGGAGTCGCTGCTGCGCCAGGACCCCACCGAACGCCCGGACTTCGAGGAACTGCGCGGCTGGCTGCGCTCGCTCGTGCGCTCGGCGCCCGAGCCGGAGGCCGGCGCGCACGTCGTGTCCGCGCCCCCCGTCGACACCCGCAGGCTGCCCATCCTCCGGCGCCGCGGCGAACTCGTCCGGCGCCGCAGGGCCGGGCTGCCCGTCGCCACCCGCGCCCGCCACCGGGGCGCCCGCGCCGGCCGCCCGCGCCGGCTCGGCCGCACCCTGCTCGTGCTGATACTGCTGGCGATGGCCGCGGCGGTGG
Organism: Streptomyces sp. NRRL F-6676; assembly: GCF_000725625.1. Classification (GTDB taxonomy): domain Bacteria; phylum Actinomycetota; class Actinomycetes; order Streptomycetales; family Streptomycetaceae; genus Streptomyces. Next base: position 46,234 of record NZ_JOHS01000025.1, on the reverse strand, counting down.
CGTACGCCGTGGTGTTCCTGCCGAAGAACGGGGCGCGCGACGACGGCGCGGGCGCCGACCGCACCGGAGCCGCGGGCGAGGCGAGCGCCGCTCCCGCACCGTCGGAGAAGGGCGGCGGCCCCGGGGGCGGCGCTACGTCACCCGACGCCGCCAAGAGCCCCTCGAAGTCCGCCGACGACGACTCGCAGGCCCAGAGCGACGGCGGTTCCGGCGTCGCCCAGGGCTTCACCCTGCGCAAGGACAGCGAGGGCTTCCGGGTCGCCGTCGCCAACGGCTGGGACCGTGCGCCCAAGAACGGCAGCGGCCAGGTCGTCTACTCCCACGGGGAGTTCGAGCTGATCGTCGTACCGGGCCGGGACAGCACGGGCAAGTACGGCACCGACCTGCTGACGTACCAGCGCGAGAAGGAACCGGAGACGCAGCCGTTCCGGGACTCGACCTGGGCGACGTCCACCGGGATGCGCCGCATCGACGTGGGCGGACGGACCATGGCGGAGGGCCAGTTCACCTGGACGGACGGCGGCAAGGAGCTGTACGTGCGCAACCTCGTGCTGCTGCTCGGCAACCGGTACCACGTGGTGCAGGTGCGCGGCCCGGAGGCCGAGCGGGACGAGGTCACCCGCCTCTACGAACAGGCCGAACGGACGTACAAGGCCACCGGCTGACGGCCGGACGACCGAGGCGCGGGGCCCCGGCCGACGGCCAGTAGGCCGGCCGTACGACGCCGTCGTCGAACGGCCGTCGGGCGTCGGCCGTACAGGCCCCCGCGGGCCCCCGCCGGGTCCCCGCTGGGCCCCCTCCACCCGTCGGGCATCGGGTGTTATGTCGTCACTCGCACCCCTGACGCAACACCAGATCCCGCAAGTCCCAAGCGTCACAGTGTCGTTTCCGTAGTACCCCGCCGGTTCCCAGTGTGGGTACAGATCTTTACGCTGGCTCTGTCAAGACCATTGCGGGGAAACGTGAATCAGATGCAGGGCCTGCTTCTCGCGGGACGCTACCGGCTCGTCGACCCGATCGGCAGCGGCGGCATGGGCCGCGTATGGCGCGCCCGGGACGAGGTGCTCCACCGGTCGGTCGCCATCAAGGAGCTGACGGCCGCGCTCTACGTCACCGACAGTGACCGGGCGGTGCTGCTGGCGCGCACCCAGACCGAGGCGCGGGCGGCCGCGCGGATCAACCACTCGGCCGTCGTCACCGTGCACGACGTGCTGGAGCACGACAACCGGCCGTGGATCGTCATGGAGCTGGTCGAGGGCGGCTCGCTCGCCGACGCCGTCCGGGACCGGGAGCGGCTGGAACCGGCGGAGGCCGCCCGGATCGGGCTGTGGGTGCTGCGCGCCCTGGGCGCCGCGCACGCGGCGGGCGTCGTGCACCGCGACGTCAAGCCCGGCAACGTCCTGCTCGCCACCGACGGACGGGTGCTGCTCACCGACTTCGGCATCGCCCAGGTCGAGGGTGACACGACCATCACCCGCACCGGGGAGATCGTCGGTTCGGTCGACTATCTGGCCCCCGAACGCGTGGTCGGCCAGGACCCCGGGCCCGCCTCCGACCTGTGGGCGCTCGGGGCCACGCTGTACACGGCGGTGGAGGGCCGCTCGCCGTTCCGGCGGACCTCGCCGCTGACCACCATGCAGGCCGTGGTGGACGAGGAGCCCCCCGCGCCGCGCTACGCCGGACCCGCGCTCGGCCCGGTGATCGAGGCGTTCCTGCGCAAGGACCCGGCGACGCGGCCGAGCGCGGCCGAGGCCGAACAGATGCTCGCCGAGGCGGCGGAGGGCCGCCGCCCCCGCGCGGCACAGGCGTACGTCCCGACCCGGCACGTCGACATCGGCGGCGCGGGCACCGCGCAAGGCGACGTACCGGACGGGCCGGACAGCGGGAGCGCGGCCGACGGGCGGCGCACGGCGGTGACGCCCGGCGGCTTCCCGGACGCCTCCGGGGCCCCGCACGTGTCCACCGCCAACGGTGTCGGCACGGCCGTCACCAACTCCTCCTCCTCCGGCGGCGTTGCCGCAGGTCAGGTCACGAACCCGGCCGCGGGCCACACGCCCGCCACCGGGCACACGGCCACGCCGGTGCCCGGGCGGGCCACCGTCGGCACGCACATACCCGGGGCGCCCGGCGGCCCCGCCCACCCCGCGACGCCGCCCTTCGGCGCCACGGCCCACCCCGCGACGCCCCCCTTCGGCGCCACCGCCCACCCGCAGTCGGCGCCCCCGGGTGCCGGGGGCCGGCCGCGCCGCCGCGGCCGTACGATCGCGCTCGTACTGGCGTTCGCCGTGGTCGTCGGCGCCGGCGGCGCGCTGGCCTGGAACTACGTCGGCAACGGCGGCACGGACGGCCGCGGGGGAGACACCTCCGCGGCCGACACGGCCACCACCTCCCCCTCGGACTCCGGCTCCCCCTCCGCGTCCGCCTCGTCCGGCGCCGACGACACGGCGTCCGGGGCGGTCCCCGACGGCTGGCAGCGCGTCGACGACCCGCTGGGCTTCAGCGTCGTCGTCCCCGACGGCTGGAAGCGGCAGGTCGAGGGCACCCAGATCGACTACACGCCCGACGGGGGCGAGCACTTCCTGCGCGTCGCCATCGACGACTCCCCCGACTTCGACAGCGCGTACGCACACCAGATCGACCTGGAACAGCAGTTGAAGCGGCTGGTGAACTACAAGCGGGTCAGCCTGGTGGCCAACACCTACCGCGACTGCCAGGGCGCGCTGTGGGACTTCACCTGGACGGCGCTCGCCAAGGACGGACCCTTCCCGGGCCCGCGCCGGGCCATCGAACAGGCGTACATCAGCCGGGACGGCGTCGAGTACGTGCTCTATTTCTCCTCGCCGGCGGGCGACTGGGACACGGTACGGCCGCAGTTCGACAAGATGCTGCGCGGGTGGCGCCCGCCGGCCCAGGGCTGAGCGGCGGCCGGGAGCGACCGGAGGCCGCGCGCCCCCGAAGTCCACCGTCCGTGCTGCCGTGCGCCCGGCCCCGAACGTCGCTTGTCGGCCGACCGCCTTCCGTCGCACGGGGTGGCGGCGGTGGGGTGCGGCATGATGGGGCGCATGGGGACCGAGGGGGAGAACGTCCGTGTGATCGCGGGCCGTTACCGGCTTCGGGACAGGCTGGGGCGCGGCGGAATGGGCGTCGTCTGGCGTGCCACCGACGAACTGCTCGCCCGGGACGTGGCGGTCAAGGAGCTCCCCTTCGACGACTCGCTCTCCGCGACGGAGGCCCGCGCCCGGCGCGACCGTACGCTGCGGGAGGCGCGCGCGGTCGCGCAGCTGGGGCATCCGCACATCGTCGTCGTCCATGACGTCGTGGAGGACGACGAACGCCCGTACATCGTCATGGAGCTGATCGACGGCGGTTCGCTCGCCGACCGTCTCGCGGCCGACGGTCCCCTGGACGTGCGGGAGGTGGCGCGCATCGGGGTCGATCTGCTCGGTGCGCTGCGCCGGGCGCACGAGGCCGGGGTGCTGCACCGTGATCTGAAACCCGCCAATGTGCTGCTGGAGCGCGGCACCGGCCGGGTCGTCCTCACGGACTTCGGCATCGCCCAGGTCGCCGGCGCGACGACGCTGACCGAGACCGGGTCCTTCGTCGGCTCGCCCGAGTACACCGCGCCCGAACGGATGACCGGGGCCGGGACGGGGCCGGAGTCCGACCTGTGGTCGCTGGGCGCGCTGTTGTGCGCGGCGCTGAGCGGCGAGTCGCCGTTCCGCCGGGACTCGCTGGGCGAGGTGCTGCACGCCGTCGTACTCGACGACATCCGGCCACCGGAGCGGGCGGGGCCGCTGCTGCCCGTCGTACGGGGACTGCTCGACCGCGACCCGGAGCGGCGCATGGGCGCGACGGAGGCGGAACGGCTGCTGCGGGAGGTGCACGAGACGGGGCGTGCGCCGCGCGGGACGGCGACGGGGCGCACGCCGGGGCGCTTGGCGCGCGGCACGGCGGGGCGCACGCCGCTCGGCTCGTATCTGGCGCGCACGCCCTCGTACACCCCGACACAACGGGATGTGCCGCAGGCGCCCGCAGCCACGCCCCCCGTCACCCCACGGCCGCCGGGACGGTACTCGACGCGCGCCCTGCTGCTGGCGGCGGCGCTGGTCGCCGCGCTGACGGGCGCGGGCGTCACGGCGGCGGCGCTGCTGGTGCACGGGGACGGCGGCGGGGGCGGGGAGCCCGGGCGTACGGGCCCGGGGGCGTCGGTGACCGCGACGGGGCCGACGACCACGGTGGCGTCGCCGGGGGCATCCACGAGGGCGTCCACGAGCGCGTCCACCCCGGCCTCCGGCCCGACCGCTTCGACGACCGCCTCCACGGCGGCCGGACACACGGCCCCGTCCGGCTACCGGACCGTACGCGACCCGGACGGCTTCTCGCTCGCCGTACCGGACGGCTTCACGCGCCGGTCCCAGGGCGAGCGTGTGTTCTACATGTCCGCGGGCGGGCACGTCCGCATCGGCATCAAGGTCACCGACCCCGACCCGCGCGGCCCGCTCGCGGTGATGCGCCGGGCGCACGCCGGGGGCCCGTCCTCGAACCCGGGCTACCACGACGGCAGCGTCACCCGCACCGGGCACGGCGGGCACCCGGCGGCGCTGTGGGAGTTCACCTGGGAGGGCTTCGACACGGCCGCCGAGGGTCCGCGTCACACCTACGACCTGTGCTGGGACGAGGGCGGCCGGATGTACGACGTGTGGGTGTCGGCGCCGGTCGGCAAGGTACGGGAGGCGAGGGAGTACTTCGACGTGGCGGTGGACACGTTCACGGCGGCCAGTGTCACAGGTGGGTGACCGGTTTCGGACGGGTGTGGTGCCGCCCCCCGCTCCCGCGCTAAGCATGGGGCATGAGCGACAACGGGGGAGCCCCACCGGGACCGGACGAGCCGACGAGCTACGCGCTGCAACCACCGCGCGCGCCTGCGCCGTACCCGGGCAACCCGTACGCGGAACCGAGTGCGCAGCCACAGCAGCCACAGCAGCCGCACCCGCACCCGCCGCGGCAGCGGCCCGAGCAGCAGCGGCCGAGGCCGCACCCACAGCCGCAGCCGGCGATCGCACAGGCCGGACCGGGTTCGCCTGCCGGACCAGGCGCACGAACCGGACCGGGCACGCCTGCCGCCCCCGGCGCACAGACCCGGCCGGACGCACCCGCCGCCCCGCCACCCGCCTCCGCCCCCGGCGCCGGGCGCCTCGTCGCCGGGCGTTACCGCCTCCTCTCCCGCCTCGGCCACGGCGGCATGGGCACGGTGTGGCGGGCCAAGGACGAGACGGTGGACCGGGAGGTCGCGGTCAAGGAGCCGCGGGTCCCCGACCACCTGTCCGAAAAGGACCGCGCCACCGTCTTCGAACGCATGCGCCGCGAGGCCCGCGCCGCCGCCCGCCTGGACCACCCGGCGGTGGTGACCGTGCACGACGTGGCCGTGGTCGACGGCCGGCCGTGGATCGTGATGGAACTGGTCCACGGCCGCAGCCTGGGCGACGCGCTCCAGGAGGGCACCCTCGACGCGCGCGAGGCGGCGCGCGTCGGCCTGGAGGTGCTGGGCGCGCTGCGGGCCGCGCACGCGGCGGGTGTGCTGCACCGTGACGTGAAACCGGACAACGTGCTGCTCGGCCGTCACGACCGGGTCGTCCTCACCGACTTCGGCATCGCGCAGATCGAGGGCGACACGCGGCTGACGGACACCGGCGGCTTCGTCGGCTCCCCCGAGTACATCGCGCCGGAGCGGGTGCTGGGCCGGCGCCCGGGCCCCGCCGCCGACCTGTGGTCGCTGGGCGTCCTGCTGTACGCGGCGACGGAGGGCGTCTCCCCGTTCCGCCGCAGCAACACCCCGGCGACGCTCCAGGCCGTCCTCAACGCCACGCCCGCCCCGCCGGCCGCCGCGCGGGGACCGCTGGCGGAACTGATCGGCGCCCTGCTGCACAAGGACCCGGCGCACCGCCCGGACGAGCCCCGGGCTCGCGCCCTGCTGGAACGGGCGGCGGCCCCGCCCCCGCCCCCGGCACCGACCCAGCGGGTGACGCTGTCCTCGCCCGCCGACGGCGCCGACGGCATCCGCATCGGCCGCAAGACCCTGCTGCGGGTCCTGGGCGGCCTGGGCGCGGCGGTCGTCGCGGCGGCGGTGGCGACGTACCTGGTCGTCGCTGACCCGTTCGCGGGCCCCCTCCCCGACGGCTGGACCAAGCACCACCTGACGAGCCTGGGCGCGACCCTGCCGGCCCCGGCGTCGTACAACGAGACGAAACCGGCCGCCGACGACACCGACAAGAACTGGGTGACGTACACCGACCCGAGCGGTGCGATCGCCCTCACCCTGCACGTGACCCGCAAGGCGGAGGACACCGGCCACGACATCAAGTCCTCGGCCGCGGCCGAGATGTACGCGGACAACGACGACCTGAAGGCCAACGGCGACTACAGCCGCGAGATGCCGGCCAACCCGCACACGGCCCCCGACGGCAAGGCCACCTTCCACGGCAGACCGTCGGCGGAGAACACCCTCTCCTACACCACCACGGACAGCACCGACCCCCGCCCCCGCGAGGAACGCGTCTTCTACTACAAGACGTCGGCGGGAGACATGTACGAGGTCACGATCGGCTACCCGGGCAAGGGCGACGTCACCGCCAGGGGCCGCGAGGTCGCGAGGACGACCCTGGCCAACCTGGACATCGACACGCTCTGAGCCCACGCCCGCAGCGGCACCGGCGGCCGAACCCGCCCGCCGGCGCCGCCAATGCCGTCGAGATCTCAACTCCGCTCGTGGCGGCGGTGGTCGTCGCGTGAGCGCGTGATCGGGGCCGGGTACGGAATCGCCATCGGTGCCGGTGGTATCCGCGCGTGCGGTTCATGACATCCTGTGGCGTCGCGCGACGTCACGGGAGGCCGTATGGGAACGGCGGACGTCCGGGGGGTTTGGGGAAGGTCGATGAGGCTCTGCTTCCTGGTGGAGGAGCAATACCGCCGCGACGGGATGCCGGTCGAGGTGATCCGGCAACTGACCTCCTGGGGGCACCAGGTGGACGTCGTGCGGCCGGGCAGTTCCCTGCTGCGCGTCTCCGAGGACGTATGGGCAGGCACGCATGACGCGTGGGTCCTCAAGACCGTCTCCGGCGGTCCCGGGCTCACCCTGCTGGAGGCCGCCGCCTCCGTCGGCATGACGACCGTCAACGACGCCCGGTCGATACGGGGCGTGCGCGACAAGGCGCTCGCCGCCGCCATCGGCCGCAGCCGCGGGCTGCCGCTCCCGCCGACCTACGCGGCCGCGCGGCCCGAACTGCTGGCCGAGATACCGGAGTCGGAGTACCCCCTCGTCGTCAAGCCGGCCGACGGCAGCTCGGGGCGGGCCGTGCACCTGGTCACATCGCCCGCCCGGCTCGCCGAGCTCGTCCCCGTACTGGCGGGGGAGTCCATGCTCATCGCCCAGCCGTACATCCCCAACTCCGGGATGGACCTCAAGGTCTACAGCGTCGGCGGCGAGCTCTACGCCACCGAGCGCCGCTCCCCGCTCCACCCGGACCACGCGGTGCGCGAGCGCGGTGTGCCGCTCCCCGCGGAGGTCGCCGCGGTGGTCGCCCGGGCCGGGCGGGTCTACGGCCTGGACCTGTACGGCGTCGACGTCCTGCTCGGACCCGACGGCCCCGTCATCGTCGACGTCAACGACTTCCCCAGCTTCCGCCGGGTCCCGGACGCGACGGCCCGGGTGGCCCGTGCGGTGCTCGAACTGGCGCGCGACGGGGGCCGGGCCCCCGGCGCCGCCGAAGAGTCCTTCGCGTACCCGTCCGAGCAGCCCTTCGTGCACCCGTCCGAGCGGCCCTTCGCGCAGCCGTCCGAGCGGCACGACACCGCCGTCGAGCCGCCGCAGCTGCCCCGTCCCCGTTCCGCGCAGGTCACCGCCGCCGCGCGCGAACGCATCTGAGGGCCCGGGGACCCCGTGAGGATCGGCCTGATCACGTCCGCCCCCGGGCATCCACTGCTCGCCGCCGCCACCGCACTGCTCACTCCCGGGCACCAGGTGGTGCACCTGGACCCGGAGACGACCGACGCGACCACCACGCCGCTCGCCGACGTCCATCTGCTCAAGGCCCGCACCCCCCGCGCCCTGGACCTCGCCGCCGCGCTGGAGCGGCGCGGCACCCCCGTCGTCAACTCGGCGGCGGCGACCGCGCTCTGCCAGGACCGCACCGCCATGGCGGACCTCGCCCTGCGGGCCGGGCTGCCGTTCGCGGCCACCCGCACCCACGCCACCCTCGCCGAGCTGGCCGCCGGCCCGCCGCTCACCGGCCCGGTGGTGGTCAAGAGCCGCCACAGCCGCAGAGGGGACCTGGTGGCGCGGGCCGACAGCGACGTACGGCTGCGGGAGCTGGCCGCCGCCATGCCGCGGGAACCGGTCGTCGTACAGGACTACGTGCCGAACAGCGGTGACGACCACAAGCTGTGGGCCGTCGGAGAGCGGATCTTCGCCGCCCTGCGCCGGTCGGAGCTCTCGCCCGAGGGACGGGGGCCGGCCCGGCCGCTCCCCGGGGGCGGGCTGCCCGCCGGCTGGGCCGGCCTGGTCCGTCGCGTCGGCGAGGTCTTCGCGCTCGACGTGTACGGCGTCGACGTCCTCGACACGGGCGACGGCACCCCGCTCATCGTCGACATCAACGCCTTCCCCGGCATCCGGGGGCAGTCCGGCGCCCCGGAGGCACTGGCGGCGCTCGCCCTGGCCGTGGCGGGCGGGGACAGGGAGCCACGGCCCACCGCAACCCCCTGATCAGCCCCTTCGCTGCCAGCGATCACTGGCGCGATGTGTGCACCCGGTGAAGGCCCGGAAAGCGTGGCGAATCGTCGTTACCGACGGGTACCAAAACGCCGCGACCCGGCATACCCTGCGGCTCATGACCGACGCCCAGGCCCCCGCGCCGACCCCCCGCACGGCCACCCGGACCACCCCGTCCGACCCGGACGCGGCGGCCGGCACCAACCCCGTCGCCCCCGCCCCCGACGGTGTGCGCACGGCCGCCGACGTGGTGACGCCGGAGCTGGTCGCCCGGTTGGCCAAGGGCGTCGTCGGCTCCGGCCGCACCGCGAGCCACACCCCGTTCACCGGGGAGAAGCTCGCCGACCTGCCCGAGTCGACGCCCGAGGACGTACGGAAGGCGTTCGAGGAGGCCCGCGCCGCGCAGACCGTCTGGGCGCAGGTGCCGGTACGCGAGCGGGCCGCCGTGCTGCTCCGCTTCCACGACCTGCTCCTCGAACGCCAGGGCGAAGTCCTCGACCTCGTCCAGCTGGAGACCGGCAAGGCCCGGCTGCACGCCCACGAGGAGGTGCAGTCCGTCGCCGTCACCGCCCGCCACTACGGCCGCAGGGCGCGCGCCTACCTGCGGCCGAAGCGGCACACCGGCGCCGTACCGACCCTGACCAAGGTCACCGAACTGCGCCACCCGCGCGGCGTCGTCGGCCAGATCGCCCCCTGGAACTACCCGCTGGAGCTGTCCGTCGGCGACGCGCTGCCCGCCTTCGTGGCCGGCAACGCGGTCGTCATGAAGCCCGACACCGAGACCTGCCTGACCGCGCTGTGGGCCCGTGACCTGCTGATCGAGGCGGGACTGCCGGACGGGGTCTTCCAGGTCGTGCTCGGCGAGGGCCCGGTCGTGGGGCCCGAGGTCGTCCGGTACGCGGACTACGTCTCCTTCACCGGCTCCACCCGCACCGGCCGCGAGGTCGCCCAGGGCGCCGCCGCCCGTCTCGTCGGCGTCTCGCTCGAACTCGGCGGCAAGAACGCCATGCTGGTGCTGGAGGACGCGGACGTGGAGAAGGCCGCCGCCGGCGCCGTCCGCGCCTGCTTCTCCTCCGCCGGACAGCTCTGCATCTCCATCGAAAGGCTGTACGTCCACGAGTCGGTCGCCGACGCCTTCCTGGAGCGCTTCGCCGCCCGCACGAAGGCCATGCGGCTCGGCACCTCCCTCGCGTACGGCGCCGACATGGGCTCGCTCGTCGGCGAGCGCCAGCTGGAGACCGTCACGCGGCACGTGGAGGAGGCCGTCGCCAAGGGCGCCCGGGTCGTGGCCGGGGGCGTGCCCCGCGCGGACATCGGCCCGTACTTCTACGAGCCGACCATCCTCGACGGCGTCGAGACCCCCATGTCCGTCTGCGGCGAGGAGACCTTCGGCCCGGTCGTCTCCGTCTACCGCTTCGGATGCGACGACGAGGCGGTCGAACGCGCCAACGCCACGTCGTACGGGCTCAACGCGTCGGTCTGGACGAAGGACGCCCGGCGCGGTCGCGCGATCGCCGCCCGGCTGCGCACCGGCACCGTCAACATCAACGAGGGATACGCCTCCGCCTACGGCAGCGTCCAGTCGCCGATGGGCGGCATGAAGGACTCCGGCCTCGGCCGCCGCCACGGCTCCGAGGGCATCCTCAAGTACACCGAGGCCCAGACCGTCGCCCAGCAGCGGCTGCTGCCGATGGCCCCGTCGCTGGGCATGGACGACGAGAAGTACGCGGCGTTCATGAGCCGGAGCCTGCGGCTGATGAAGGCGCTGCGTCTGCGCTGACCCACCCCACCACCGCCCGTTCTCAACGAGGAGAGCACGTGTCGCAGGAGAACTCTGCCCGGACCCGGGACGCGGGCGGGCACCACCGGGAAGCCGGCACCGACGTCCGCCCCCACGCCGACACCCACGCGTACGACTACGACGTCCTCGTCGTCGGCTCCGGTTTCGGCGGTTCCGTCACCGCCCTCCGGCTGACCGAGAAGGGCTACCGCGTCGGCGTCCTGGAGGCCGGCCGCCGCTTCGCCCGGGAGAGCCTGCCGAAGAACTCCTGGGACCTGAAGAACTACCTCTGGGCGCCGCGCCTCGGCATGTACGGCATCCAGCGCATCCATCTGCTCGGCAACGTCATGGTGCTGGCCGGCGCGGGCGTCGGCGGCGGCTCCCTCAACTACGCCAACACCCTCTACGTCCCGCCGAAGGCCTTCTTCGAGGACCCCCAGTGGCGCGACATCACGGACTGGGAGGAGGAGCTCCGGCCGTACTACGACCAGGCCCGGCGCATGCTCGGCGTACGGCTCAACCCGACGATGACCCCGTCCGACGTCCACCTCAAGGCGGCGGCCGAGCGGATGGGCGTCGGTGACACCTTCCACCTGGCGCCCGTCGGCGTGTTCTTCGGCGACGGCAAGGACGCCACGGGCGAGGCCGAGGCCGCCCCGGGCGCGGAGGTGCCCGACCCCTACTTCGGCGGGGCCGGGCCCGCCCGGCGGGCCTGCACCGAGTGCGGCGAGTGCATGACCGGCTGCCGGCACGGCGCCAAGAACACCCTCAACGAGAACTACCTCTACCTCGCCGAGAAGGCGGGCGCGGTCGTGCACCCCATGACCACGGTCGTCTCCGTGACCGACGACTCGCGCGGCGGCTACGCCGTCGCCACCCTCCCCACCGACGACCGCCGCAAGGGCGCCGGACGCCTCTTCACCGCCCGCCGGGTCGTCCTCGCGGCCGGCACGTACGGCACCCAGACCCTCCTGCACCGCATGAAGGCCGGCCGCCAGCTGCCGCACCTCTCGCCGCGGCTGGGCGAGCTGACCCGTACCAACTCCGAGGCGCTGGTGGGCGCACAGACCGACGACCGCCGCTATCGCAAGGCGCACGGCGCGCCCCGGGCCGACTTCACGCGCGGCGTCGCCATCACGTCGTCCGTCCACCCGGACGCCAGCACCCACATCGAACCGGTGCGCTACGGCAAGGGCTCCAACTCGATGGGCGGCCTGTCCATCCTCCAGGTGCCGTACGCGGAGGGCGGCTCGCGGGCACTGGCCTGGCTGGCGAACGCGGCCCGGCACCCCCTGCTGATGGCGCGCTCGCTGTCCAACCGGCGGTGGTCGGAGCGGACCATCATCGGGCTGGTCATGCAGTCGCTGGACAACTCACTGACGACGTATCTGAAGCCCAGCGGCACGGGCAAGGGGCTGCTGACGGCACGGCAGGGGCACGGCGCCCCCAACCCGAAGCAGATCCGGGCGGCGTCCGAGGCCGCGACCGCCCTCGCCGAGGAGATCAACGGTTTCGCCGGCAGCAACGTCGGCGAACTCATGGGCACCCCGCTCACCGCGCACTTCCTGGGCGGCTGCCCCATCGGCGACTCCGCCGACACCGGCGTCATCGACCCGTACCACCGGCTCCACGGCCATCCCGGCATCTCCGTCGTGGACGGTTCGGCCGTCTCCGCCAACCTCGGCGTCAACCCGTCGCTCACCATCACGGCACAGGCCGAGCGGGCGATGGCGTACTGGCCCAACAAGGGCGAGCCGGACCCGCGTCCGGCGCCGGGGGCGGCGTACGTGCGCCTCGACCCGGTGGAGCCACGCCACCCGGCGGTCCCGGCGGAGGCGTTCGGCGCGCTGCGGCTGCCGTTCCTGGGGGTGCCGGCGGTGCCGCCGAAGAAGTAGGCCCTTGGTTTTCGGTTCTTCGCTCTCGGCCCTGCGTTTTGGCCCTGCGTTTCGACCTTGCGTTTTGGTTCTGTGCTTTCGGTCCTGTGCGGACAGAGGAGAAGGACCTGTGCCCCCCTCCTGGCTCAGGTCCTTCTTCTCTGCTCTGCGAGGCGAGAGGCGGGCCTCCGGGGAGACCCGCCTGTCGGGCCTCCGGGGAGGCCCGACGGCCGTCAGACGGCCGCGTTCCCGCTCTTGCGGCGGCGCACCGCGAACACCGCGCCCGCACCGGCGACGACGGCGATGCCGCCGACGAGTCCGATGGTCGGCAGCATCGAGCTGGAGCCGGTCTCGGCGAGGCTGCCGGTGACCGGGAGCTCGGCGGCGCCGCCCTGCGGCTTCTTGCCGCCGACCGGCTTCTCGCCCTTGTCACCCTTGTCGACCGGAGTGGCCTGGCCCGGGTTCTCGTTGTCGCTACCGGGCTTGAGCACGGTGAACTCGTAGTAGCCGAAGGTGTTGTGGACGCAGTTCAGCTTCTCGTCCACGTAGCCGCCCAGGCCCACGGTGAAGCCGTCGCCGGCCGGGGCCTTGGCGGTGATGTCCAGGCGCAGCTGGATGTCGACGGTCTCCTTGGCGCCGAGGTCGGTCTCGCCGAAGAAGATGCCGTCGCCGAGGTCCTCCGAGATCGACTTCCAGGTCTTGGTCTCCGGGTCGAGGTACTGGACGCGGGCGTAGTTGCTCAGCCAGTCCTTCTCGTTCTCGCTCGCCGAGTCGTTGTCGACGAGCACGAACCACTGCACGGTGCCGAGGGACTGGTCGCTGTGGTTGGCGGCGGTCAGCGTGAACTTGTGCCAGCCGCTGCCCGCGACGATCTTTCCGGGCAGCCCGGAGACGCCGACGGTCAGCGCGGAGCCGTCGTCGCCGTTGTCGTCGACCGGGCAGTCGGACGGGTCGTCGGACGGGGTCTCCTTGGCCGTCGAACCGTCGCTCGGGGTGGCCGGGGCGGAGGACGAGGGCGTGCCGCCCGGCTGCTCACCGGTCTTGTCGGTCCCGTCGGTGTCGCCGGTCCCGTCGCCCGCGGAGTCGGAGCCGTCCGAGGACGTGGTGTCGTCGCCGGGCGTACTGGTGTCACCCGAGCCGTCGGCGTCGTCGCCCGCGGCGGGGGCCGTGCCGGTGGTGGTGTCGTCGGTCGGCGTGGTGCCTGTCGTTTCGGTGGACTGGGTCGTTCCGGTACCGGTGGCCGGGTCGGTGTCGGCGAAGGCGGCGCCCGCCGCCATCAGCGACAGCGGGGCTATGGCGGCCGTCGCGGCGGCGGTGACCAGAGCGCGGCGAAGCTTCATGAAGACCTCGAGAAGTCGGGCGTACCGCCCCCCTGGCGGCACGAACGGCGGAGGCCTCCGCGTGTGGGGCGCGGGTGTGGCCCTTGGTTCCGATGGTGTGACCGACCGCAACCGGCAATGGTTGTCCCCGTCTTCACGAAATTCTTATGTGGAATGGGTCACATGGAGTCGCGTGGCGGGACTTGGCGGTTTCGCGCAGCGGTGGCAGGGCGCGCGCGAAGGGCCCCGTGGAATTCGCCGGTGCGGCGGGCGTGATGTTCCACGGGGCCCTTCTCTGCGCCGGCACCGGTGGTCAGGGCGGCATCGGTGCCGGGGGGAACGGCGCGGGGGAGGGGAGCGCCGTCGACATGTGGTTGTTCGTCGCCGGTCGGCCCCGGGCGTCCCCGGGACCGGCCGTCTCTTGGGTGACCGGGCTGCTGTCCCCTGCCGTCCGGTCACAAGCCTGGGGCGAGGTCCCACGACGTACGGCGTGAACCCCGTACGTCTCATCGCCCCAGCGGAGCCACGCGTGGTTTCTTCGGGCCCGCCCCTGGCTGGCACGGACACCTCTACCAACGACGAGTTGTGGCGTGGGTCACGCACTGGAGGAAGAGAGGTTCAGACCCGGCCGCGGCACAGCTCGAGCAGGGTCATGGCGAGGGTGGTGCCGGGCTTGCCGAGGGCGTCGCTGTAGCGGCCGAGGATCTCCATCTCGCGGGAGAGGTTCACGCGACGGCCGCCGGAGGCGATGCGGGCGTCCTGGATGACGGCGGAGACGGCCATGCGTTCCTGGACGAGGCCGAGGATGCGGTCGTCGAGGGCGTCGATGCGGTCGCGGGCGCCGGTGATGAGGCCGGCGGCCTCGGCGGTGCGGGCACCGGTCTTCTCGGTGGTTCCGGTGCTCCCGGCCTTCTCGGTGGTACCGGTGGTTCCGGTGGCCTCAGTGGATCCGGCGGCCTCGGTGGTTCCGATGGTTCCGGTGGTCTCGGGGTGGGTCGCGGTCATCGGGGGCTCCTTGTCGGGGGTGGCTCTCGACGGCCCCGGGGGCGACAGGTCCCGCACACGCAGAGCGCCCCGGGCCTGTGTGGCCCGGGGCGCCTGGGAAGTCGCTTGTCAGTTGCTCAAGCAGCACGACCATGGCAGCCGGCGGGCCGGTTGCCATAGGTAAAGAGGAAGGTCGGGTGCGTGGTGAGCATGGGGCCAGTATGCCGTGCGCAAACGGCACGTCCAGTCGGGCCCGCATGATGAGACGGGCGCCAGGAAGCGACCCCCGCCCCGGCGAACCGTCGGCCGCGGCCTCCCACCCGCCCCCGGTAGACTCGACCCCACACACCCCTTGCTCATCCGCCGGAAGGCAACCCGTGTCAGAAGCGTCCCCCGCCACCCCCGACACCGTCCTGGTCGTCGACTTCGGCGCGCAGTACGCCCAGCTCATCGCCCGCCGCGTTCGCGAGGCCCGGGTGTACAGCGAGATCGTGCCGAGCACCACCCCGGTCGAGGACATGCTCGCCAAGAACCCGGCGGCGATCATCCTCTCCGGCGGCCCCTCCTCCGTCTACGAGGAGGGCGCGCCCACCCTCGACCGCGCGCTGTTCGAGTCCGGCGTCCCCGTCTTCGGCATGTGCTACGGCTTCCAGCTGATGGCACAGACCCTCGGCGGCACCGTCGACAACACCGGCGCCCGCGAGTACGGCCGCACGGAGATGGCCGTCAGCAAGCCGTCCTCCACGCTCTTCGAGGGCACCCCCGCCGACCAGTCCGTCTGGATGTCGCACGGCGACGCCTGCTCCGCCGCCCCCGACGGCTTCAGCGTCACCGCCTCCACGGACGTCGTCCCGGTCGCCGCCTTCGAGAACGACGAGAAGAAGCTCTACGGCGTCCAGTACCACCCCGAGGTCATGCACTCCACGCACGGCCAGCAGGTCCTGGAGCACTTCCTCTATCGCGGTGCGGGCCTGAGCCCCTCCTGGACCACCGGCAACGTGATCGAGGAGCAGGTCGCCGCCATCCGTGAGCAGGTCGGCGACAAGCGCGCGATCTGCGGCCTGTCCGGCGGCGTGGACTCCGCGGTCGCCGCCGCCCTCGTGCAGAAGGCCATCGGCTCGCAGCTGACCTGTGTGTACGTCGACCACGGGCTGATGCGCAAGGGCGAGACCGAGCAGGTCGAGAAGGACTTCGTGGCCGCGACCGGCGTGCAGCTGAAGGTGGTGGACGCCAGCGAGCGCTTCCTCACCGCGCTCAAGGGCGTCAGCGACCCCGAGCAGAAGCGGAAGATCATCGGCCGCGAGTTCATCCGGGTCTTCGAGCAGGCCCAGGCGGAGATCATCGCGGACGAGGGCCCGGCGGTCGAGTTCCTCGTCCAGGGCACCCTCTACCCCGACGTCGTCGAGTCCGGCGGCGGCAGCGGCACCGCCAACATCAAGTCCCACCACAACGTGGGCGGCCTCCCCGAGGATCTCGAGTTCCAGCTGATCGAACCGCTGCGCAAGCTGTTCAAGGACGAGGTCCGCATGGTCGGCCAGGAACTCGGCCTGCCCGAGGAGATCGTCCAGCGCCAGCCGTTCCCCGGCCCGGGGCTCGGCATCCGGATCGTCGGCGAGGTCACCAAGGAGCGGCTCGACCTGCTGCGCGACGCCGACGCGATCGCCCGCGAGGAGCTGACCGCCGCCGGCCTGGACCGCGACATCTGGCAGTGCCCCGTGGTGCTGCTCGCCGACGTCCGCAGCGTGGGCGTCCAGGGCGACGGCCGCACCTACGGTCACCCGATCGTGCTGCGTCCGGTCTCCTCCGAGGACGCCATGACCGCCGACTGGTCCCGGCTGCCGTACGACGTCCTCGGCAAGATCTCCACCCGGATCACCAACGAGGTGCGCGACGTCAACCGCGTCGTCCTCGACGTGACGAGCAAGCCGCCAGGCACCATCGAGTGGGAGTGAGCACCGTCCCGTGAGGGCGGTACTCAGGTCCGCCGGAGGGTCCGCACCGGCTCTCCCGGTTTCCAGACCTGGACGACCAGATACGTGTCGTCCTCGACGGCCGTCCGCGTGACCTCCGTCAGCTCGGTGCGGAAGAGGTGGAACGGCTGCGGCGGTTCCACCTCTTCCACGTACGCGGCCCGCACCGCCGCGTCCGTCACCTCCACCGCCCGCCCGCAGACCCGTACGTCCCCGCCGCCCATCGCCGTGCCCGGGCCCTGGTTGGCCTGGAGCGCGAAGCGCGGATCGCGGCGCAGGTCGAGCGCCTTGAGCGAGTCCGGCATCATCCCGAACCACAGCTCGCCGTGCAGGAACCGCACCTCCATCCCGCTGGTGCGCGGCGCACCGTCCCTGCGGAGCGTCGCCAGTGTGTGGTGGGTGAAGGCATCGAAGCGCTCCTGGGCCGTCCGCGCCAGTTCCGGCTCCGCGGCCGCGAACTCCGCCCATCGTGCGCGCGCATGCGTCGTGTCCATACGACTGATCATTGCCTGCAAAGACGACACCTTGTGTCGGGTATTGCACAGGGCCGGTCGGTGCCTGGTCACCGCCCGCCAACTCTTCTCCGAAACCTCTGTCCTCCCGGGACGGACCGGCGGTAACTTCCGCCCCGTGAACGAAGCAAGTGCGGGAGCACACATGCACGGACCCACCCCGCCACCGCCCCTGCCCACCGACAAGCTCCGGTTCGCGCTGCCGCCCAAGCACGAGTCGGCGGACGCCGAACGCCGCCACCGCAAGGAACGGCTGGCCGGAGCCCTGCGGATCTTCGGCCGCCACGGCTTCGAGGACGGGGTCTCCGGCCACATCACCGCACGCGACCCCGAGTTCAGCGACTGCTTCTGGGTCAACCCGTTCGGCATGCCGTTCGGGCACGTCACCGTGAGCGACCTGGTGATGGCCAACTCCGAGGGCCAGGTCGTCGAGGGGAACTACCACGTCAACCAGGCGGCGTTCACCGTGCACGCGCAGGTGCACGCCGCCCGGCCCGACGTCGTCGCCGTCGCCCACTGCCACTCCGTGCACGGACGCGCCCAGGCCGCCCTCGGCGAGCTCCTCGACCCGCTCACCCAGGAGAGCTGCGCGTTCTACGAGGACCACGCGGTGTACGAGGCCTACACCGGCGTCGCCGTGGACGCCGAGGAGGGCCGCCGGATCGCCGCCGCCCTCGGCAGCCGCAAGGCGCTGGTGCTGCGCAACCACGGACTGCTCACCGTCGGCGACTCCGTGGACGCCGCGGCGTGGTGGTTCCTGTCCATGGAGCGCTCCTGCCAGGTGCAGCTCGCCGCCCGTGCCGCCGGCCGCCCCGTGCTGATCGGCCACCGGCAGGCCACCGCGACCCGGGAACAGCTGGGTGGCGACCTCGTCGCCTGGATCAACTACCAGCCCCTGTGGCAGCACATCAGCCGCAGCGAACCGGACCTGCTGAGCTGAGCCCCCGGCCGGGCTTCCGACCGGGTCTCCGGCGCGCGTGCACCGCCGCTTCACGCCGTCCGTCAACCCGCGTATGACGCATTCACTCCCACTGACCGGACCTGGCCGACGAACACCCCTCCGGGTACGGCACAATTCGTCGTCGCTGGGGAGTGGCAGACGGGCCGGACGCATCGCGGAACCGGCCGTACCAAGGCACGGGACGTGGGGAAGGCGGGCATCGGGCGTGGCGGTGCAGGAGGCGAGACAGGGCGCGGAGCCCACGGCCCACCGGGGCGGTTGCACATGCGGTGACTGCCCGCACGGCGCCCGCGAGGGGCACCGGCGCGCGGTGGCGGCGTTCCTCGCGAAACGGGACGGGTACGCCTCCGGGCAGGGGCTGCCGGCGGCCGTCGCGCACTCCGCGTCCGCGTCCCGGCAGTGGGTCTCGGACGAGCTGACCCAGTCCGCCGACGCCGTCGCCGAACGCGGTCGTGCCGAGGGCGAGGCATGGCTGGCCCGGCTCTGGCACCGCACGGCCTGCGCCGTCTGGGGCGGCATCGCGCTCCTGCTGCTGGTCCAGGCGCTCACCGCCGTCGGCGCCGGATGGTCCACGGCCCGCACCGCCGGACTGCTCGCCGCCGTGCTGGTCGGCGCGGCGCTCACCGGCGCCGGGTACTGGCACCGGGCCCGCGGCGGCGTCCTGGCCCCCGTCATCGGCGAGGACAACCGTCTGTCCACCTCGCGCGCGGTGGCCGCGGGCTGGGTGCTCTTCACGGTGTACGCGGTGCTCGTGCTGGTCGGCCAACTGGCCGCCGCCTCCGCGCACGGCCGGCGCGACCGGCTGATCGCCGGGCTCGACCTCGCGCGCGGGGTGGGCGTGGTCACCGTCGTCGCCGTGGTCTGCGGGATCGCCGTGCTCGTCCGCCGGGTGGTCGGCCTGCGTGTCCTCGGCCAGCGCCTGCAAAAGGTGCCCGCCCACCGCCCGCGCGCCGCCGACCTGCTCACCGACGACTCCGGCCGGGGCAGCTTCGCCGACATCCAGTACGTGATGATCAGCGCCGTGGCCCTCGCCTTCGCCGCGGTGCGCCTGGCCCGCCGCCCCGACCAGCTCCCCGACCTGCCCTGGGGCCTCGCCGTCCTCGTCCTCGTCTCCGCGGCGACGTACCTCGCCGCCAAGTACGCCGAGGGCGGCCGCCCGGTGGTCCTCTCCGTGGTCCGCGCCCGGGAGGCGGGCGACCTGGACGCCCCGATCCGCACCGGCGACGACATCGAGATCCGCGGCGCCGGTTTCGTCCCCGCCGGCGCCCAGTCGGCGGACCGGCTGTCCCGCATGGTGGTCCGCATCGGCGCCGTCCACGTCCACGTCCCCCTGGTCCCGGTGACCGGCGGCTTCGACAATCCCACGGACACCCTCCTCACCGTCCCCGTCCCGGCCGACGTCGAGCCGGGCCGCGTCGACGTCCAGGTGGTCACGGCCGCCGGAGTGGAGACCAACCGCGTGACCATCGAGGTCCTCGACTGAGCCACCGGGGTGAGCAACACCCCCAAACCACGCATGCCGCACCCCCGAAGCTGTCTAAAACATGTCAGTACGCGGTCGGACCGTGAAAACGGGCCTGATCGTTGAGCCGTCCCCGCCTTCCGTACGTATGGTTGGTTGAGATCTCAACAGTCCAGCGGGCGAGAGGCGGCGACCGGCAGTGACTCATGGCATCCGTTCCGAGACGCACACCCTTCATGTGGGTGAGCAGCGCGGCTGGCGGGACACCGCCACGCGGTACGCCCTCCTTCCCCTGCGGATCTTCCTCGGCATCACCTTCATCTACGCCGGCATCGACAAGCTGACCGACAGTGCCTTCATGTCCGCCTCCGGCGCCGGCTCGCTCGGCGACACCATGCGCTCGGTCCGCGACTCCTCGGCGATTCCGGCCCTCGTCGACCTGGCCCTGAAAAGCCCGGTCGGCTTCGGCTACGCCATCGCCCTCGGCGAACTCGCTGTCGGCATCGGCACGCTGGTCGGCCTGCTGACCCGTCTCGCCGCCCTGGGCGGTGCGCTGATCTCGCTCAGCCTGTGGCTGACCGTGAGCTGGGCCTCCGACCCGTACTACTACGGCAACGATCTCGCCTATCTCATGGCCTGGCTCCCCCTCGTCCTCGCCGGTGCCTCCGTCCTCTCCCTCGACTCGGTTCTCCGCACCCGCCGCAGGCAGCGAACCCCGGCGTACTGACGCCACGCGCGCGGCCCGCGCGAGACCCGTTCCCGTCCGCCCGGCCTCCCGCCCGGCAGGACCGGACGCTTCTCTCAGACCGGTGTCTCCGACGAGGCCGAGGCGGACGACGCCGCACGGCCCCGCCGGCGGCGGCGCACCGCCCCGCTCGTCACCCCCGCCACGCCCGCCAGGCACAGGCCCGCCGCGACGATCGGGATGATCAGGAACCACGGTGTGCTCCACCAGCCGCCCGCATCGCCCGCGTAGGCGATCCCCGCGGCCGTGAGGGCCAGTCCCGCTATCAGCCGGCCGGGCCGGAACTCATGACGCGGCACGGGTCACCTCCACCTGTCCGACGCCGACCTGGAGCCGCAGGTCGAACGAGCCCCCGGTCTTCTTCTCACCCGCCGCGGGAGACAGCGTCACCCGCTTGTGCTTGTCCGGGGCCACGTCCACGTCCTTCGACGTGTCACCCGGCAGCTGTATGTCGCCGATGCCCGCGTCGATGTCCAGCCTGACCGTGGCACCCGGTGGGAGCACGACCCGGAGCCGGCCGATCCCCACCTCCGCGTCGGCCCGCACGGTCCGGTCCTCGGCCGGGCGTATTCGGCTCAGGTCGAGCGTCCCCTCACCCGTGCCCAGGTCGTAGCTCTCCCGGACCGCGGCCGCCGAGGCGGGCGACCAGGTCGTCCGCGCCCAGTGGGTGCCGATGTCCTTCGGCAGCGCCGCCGAGGCGGCGAGGAGCCCCGCCGTGATCACCGCCAGGATGATCGAGCCGGCGCCCGTCCGCCCTGCGAAGGCGCTGATCGCTATGCCCAGGCCGAACACCACCAGGGCGCAGGAGAGACCGGTCTCCAGACTGGTGCCCAGGGGGTGGTCGTCCCAGGTCAGCCACGTGCCCAGGCCCCCGGCCAGCAGGGCGAGCAGGAACACCCGGCCGCCCATGCGGCGCGGACCGCGCGGCCGCAGCCTCGGTACCGGCGGTATGCCCAGGCGGTACGGAATGCCGTGGGCGATGTTGACCGCGGCCCTCACGTCCGGGTCGGGAACGTCCGGCGGGCCCCACAGATAGCCGGTGCCTCCCTCGTGCGTGCCGTCCTTGACTATCGGGTCCCGCCACCAGGAGGGGTAGGCCGCCGCCACCGGCGGGGCCGTGGCCTCCGGCGGTGCGTCGGCGGCGGCCTGGGCGGCCAGCGGGTCGGGAGCGGGGGCACCGCGCCGCCGGGACCAGTACCCCGCGCCGGCCAGGAGCAGCGAGAGGACCGTGGCGAACGCCAGCATCGTGCCGTTGTTCAGCAGGGAGAGGAAGACCCCGCAGCCGACCAGTGCGAACAGCACGGCGGCGAGCGCCGGGCCGTCGACGCGCCCCGTCAGCAGCTTGCGCACCTCGTTCTCCTCCTCGTCCTCGAACGGGACGAAGAGCCAGACGAAGCCGTAGAAGAGGAGACCGAGGCCGCCGACCGCGGACAGCACCGCCAGACCCACCCGGAAGATCACCGGGTCCATGTCGCACTGCCGGCCCAGCCCCGCGCACACCCCGCCCAGCATCTTGTACCGGCGGTCACGACGGAACCGGTGCGGCACCTCGACGCCCGGCGCGTCCCCGGCGGCTGCCGGGTCCTCGTGCGCGCGCGGTTCCTCTCCGAGGCCCGGTCCGGGCGCTCCGGAACCCGGTACGTGCCCGGGCCCCGGTCCGGGCGCGGACCGCCCCGGCCCGGCCTCCGGCCGCGGAGCGCCCGGGCCCGGGCCGGAACCCGGCCCCGCTGCCGCGTGTCGCTGATCTGTCATGCGTCCATCGTCCCCGCCCCACCGCCCGCACGGCAGCAGGGATGACCCTGGCAGAACCCTGATATCCGACCGGGCCGCCGCCGGGGAGATGTTCGATCACCAGCGGGCCGAAGATCAGGGGAGTCTCGGGGACGATCCCTGATACCCGCCGTCCGCCGGACGTGTGACCATCGATGGCATGCCGGAAGCCGCCACAGCGCCACTCGCTCCTCCGCGGCCCCCGCGCAAGCTCTACCGCAGCAGCGACGGACGCTGGCTGGGCGGGGTGGCGCGAGGGCTCGCCGGACACCTCGGCCTGCCCGTGATCTGGGTCCGGCTGGTGTTCGCGGGGCTGTTCATGGCGGACGGCCTGGGCGCCCTGCTCTACGCCGCCTTCTGGTTCTTCGTGCCGCTCGGCGTCGGCGGGGTGGACGACCGCCGGCCGCCCTCCCTGGTCGGCACCGAGACCTCGCCCGACGGCCGGCGCAGACTCGTGGCCCGCAAACCGGACAGAGGGCAGATCGTCGCCCTGCTCCTCATGGTCGTCGTGGCGATGGTCTTCGTCGGCAACGTCAATCTCGGCGACGGTGCCAAGGCCTATCTGTGGCCCGCGGTCCTGGTCGGCGCGGGCGTCGCCCTCGTCTGGCGCCAGGCGGACAACGCACGGCGGGCCCGCTGGGCCGAGGTCGGCCGCCGCCGGCGCACCCTGACCCTGCTCCGCTCCGCCGCCGGTGTCCTGCTGGTCACCGCCGGAGTCTCCGCGATCTTCGTCCTCCAGGGCTCCGCCGCACATCTCGGCTCGGTCCTCCAGGCCGCCCTCGCCGTCCTGGTCGGCATCACGCTGCTTGCCGGTCCCTACCTCATCCGCATGACACAGGACCTCTCCGAGGAGCGACTGATGCGCATCCGCGCCCAGGAGCGCGCGGAGGTCGCCGCCCACGTCCATGACTCGGTGCTGCACACCCTGACCCTGATCCAGCGCAACGCGGAGAACGCGGGCGAGGTGCGGCGCCTGGCCCGCGCCCAGGAGCGCGACCTGCGCGCCTGGCTCTACAAACCCGAGGGCAACGGCAAGGAGGAGGACGAGGAGCCCGACACCCTGGCCGAGGCCGTCCGGCGCCACGCGGCCGAGGTCGAGGACAAGCACGGCGTCCCGATAGAGGTGGTCGTGGTCGGCGACTGCCCGCTCGACGAGCGCATCGGACCGCAGATGCAGGCCGCGAGGGAAGCCATGGTGAACGCCGCCAAGTACGGTGGCGACGGCGGTCCGGTCCAGGTCTACGCCGAAGTCGAGGGCAGGACGGTCTTCGTGTCCGTCCGTGACCGCGGCCCCGGCTTCGACCTCGATGCGATACCCGCCGACCGCATGGGAGTCAGACAATCGATCATCGGCCGCATGGAGCGCAACGGCGGCACGGCACGGCTGCGTGCGGTGCCCGACGGCGGCACGGAGGTCGAGCTGGAGATGGAGAGGGCGGAGAAGACGTCATGAGCGACGCGAACGGGGCGACCGGAGCGGCCGGGCCGGAACCGGAGGGCGCGGGCGGGGGCGCGGCCGGACGCCGGGTGCGGGTCGTACTCGTCGACGATCACCGCATGTTCCGTACGGGGGTGCAGGCCGAGATCGGGCAGACGGAGACCACCGGGGTGGAGGTCGTCGGCGAGGCCGCGGACGTCGACCAGGCGGTGAGCGTCATCACCGCCACCCGCCCGGAGGTCGTCCTCCTCGACGTCCACCTGCCGGGTGGCGGCGGCGTCGAGGTGCTGCGCCGCTGCGCACCCCTGATGGCGGACACCGAACAGCCCGTGCGGTTCCTGGCCCTGTCCGTCTCGGACGCGGCGGAGGACGTGATCGGGGTGATCCGCGGCGGCGCCCGCGGCTACGTCACCAAGACGATCACCGGCTCCGACCTCATCGCCTCCGTCTTCCGGGTCCAGGAGGGCGACGCGGTCTTCTCCCCGCGTCTGGCCGGGTTCGTCCTCGACGCCTTCGCCTCCACGGACGCCCCGCCGGTCGACGAGGACCTCGACCGTCTCACCCAGCGCGAACGCGAGGTCCTGCGCCTCATCGCCCGCGGCTATGCCTACAAGGAGATCGCCAAGCAGCTGTACATCTCGGTCAAGACGGTCGAGTCCCATGTCTCGGCGGTGCTCAGAAAACTCCAGCTCTCCAACCGCCACGAGCTGACCCGCTGGGCGACGGCCCGCCGGCTGGTGTGACGCGGCGCGGGGGCGGCGGCGCCGCTCCGGGCGGGGCGCCAGTCGGCCCGGGTGCCCCCGCCGGGCCGGTGGGGCGGGGTGCCCCGGGTGCCCGGGGCCGACCCCGGCGGGTCGGGGTGGGGCAGGGCCCGATTAGGCTCCGGACCCATGGACGTACTCATCCACCTCTTCGTCGGCCTGCACATCATCGGGATCGCCGCGCTGCTGGGCGGGTTCCTCACCCAGGCGAAGGCGATGGGCCGCGGCACCGCCCGGTTCGTGCCCGGGATGCTGCACGGTGCGCTGACGATGCTGGTCACGGGTGCGGTTCTGGTGGGGCTCAGTCAGGCGAACGACTACTCGGTCGACACCGTCAAGATCGGCACCAAGCTCGCGCTGCTGATCGTCATCCTGGGGCTGGTCTACGTCAAGCGTGACGAGGAGACGGTCGACAAGCGGCTGTTCGGGCTGGTCGGCCTGCTGACCACGGTGAACATCTTCATCGCGGTCCTGTGGACCTGACGGACCGGACCGCTCGCAGGGGCCCCTCGGCCGCGCCCACGGCGACGGCCAGGCACGCCGCCACCGCGATCCACAGCAGCACCTGTCCCGGCGTCCGCAGCCAGCCGGCCTCCAGCGCCGACGCGGCGGACAGCAGGGCCACGGCCGTCATGCCCAGCGGGAACACGGTCGACCAGCGCCGTACGTCGTAGCGCGGGCGCGGCCACCGCAGCTCGGTGGCCCACAGCACCACGTACCAGGCGAGGGCCAGCACCAGCAGGGTGATGGTCATGGAGTGCAGTACGTCCTGGTCGTCGCCGCTCCACAGGTGCGCGGGCCCCTTGCCGGCCTTGAGCAGCTTGGTCCCGGCCAGCGCGGAGATCGCGAGCGCGCCGCCCGCGACCCACTCGTCGCCGGAGCCCCGCGCGAGCTGCCGCCAGTCGAAGAAGTACAGGGCCGCGGTGTAGAGGGCGAGCCCCAGCCAGAAGAACACCAGTGCCACATGGGCGAGCCACGGGGTGTGCACCGCGCGGGCCAGGGTCGCGCCGAGCACGGCGGGCCCCTGCGTCGCCACACAGCCCAGGAACACCGCACCGGGCATACCGCGTCGCCAGCCCCGTAGAACAAGGAACAGCAGGACCGGCCACAGGGCCACCGCGAGGGCGAGCAACGCCTCCGCCAGGGTCTGCCGACCCAGGGCGGAGAGCCGTGACCCCAGCACGGTCGTCGCCGCCACGGCGCTCAGGGCGGCCGGGCTGCCCGACTCCGACAGCCACCGCCGCGGGTCGCGCAGCAGCCGTAGGACGAAGTCGGCGGCCAGCCCCAGCCAGGCCGCGACGGTGACGGCCAGAGCGATGCGGGACAGCACGTCGTAACCGGTCAGGTCCAGCCCGACCGAGAGGATGCCCGTCGCCATCACGGCGGCCCCCGCGGTGGGCGGGCGCTGCGCCCACCAGGCCAGCAGCGCGGAACCGACGGTCGTGGGCCGGGGGTGCGGGGAGCTGCCTGCCATGGGCTCCATGGGTTCCATGGGTTCGATGCTAGGAAGGACCGGCCGGGTCGGTCCGGGGGCACGCGCGCGGAGGACGAACAGGACGAAAAAGCTCCACGCGCGCGTGGAGCACGAAAAGGAGCCACGCGCGCGTGGAGCACGGAAAGTGCCGCGGTGCGGGCCCGGGCAGGCCGGGCGGGCAGGAGGGCCGGGCGCGCGCAGCGGTGCGGGGGCTGCGCGAGCGCCGTGGTACGGAGCCTGCGCGAGCGCCGTGGTACGGGGCTCCGGCACGCGCCGTGGGGCTCGGGTGCGGCGATACGCTTACGGCGTGTTCGATTCGGCCGACTTCGACCTGGCGCCGTACGCGGGCGTCGACGCGGAATTGCTCGTGCGGCACACGCATTGCAGCTGGGAGGCGTCCGGCTGGCGGTCGCTGCTGGTGCAGTGCCTCACGCACAGTCAGGAGGCGGAGCAGCTGGAGCTGCCCGGGACGGCCGACCTCCACCTCGTCCTCTGCACGAACGGGGACACCGTCATGCGAACCGGCACGGGCGGCAGGACGGTGCGGCGGCGCTGGGTCCCCGGGCGGCTGGAGCTCATGGTTCCCGGCCGTCCGACGACACGCAGCTACCGCACGGCGTCCACGCTGCGGACCACGCAGGTGCATGTCCCGCGGGCGACCGTCGACCGGACGGCGGCGCAACTGGGCGGCGGGGAACCGGACTACGAGGCGTTGGCCGCCCGGCTCGGCGCGGGCGACGCGGTGGTCGAACACGTCCTGCGCGCGCTGGCGGCCGCCCGGGACGAGAGCGACCTCTACGCGGAGTCCGCCGCCTCCTTCCTCACGACGCACCTGCTGACCCGGGGCCGCGACCACGCTCACCCCCCGCCCGGCCCCGAACGTACGGCCGTCCGCACGGGCATCGCCGTCATGCGGGAGCGCCTGGCCGATCCGCTCACCCTCGCCGACATCGCCGCCGAGGCCCACCTGAGCGTCTACCACTTCATCCGCGTGTTCCGCGACGCCACCGGCGAGACGCCGCACCGGTTCCTCACCCGGCTGCGGATCGAGCGGGCACGGCAGTTGCTGGCCACCACCGCCCTGACCGTCGGTCAGATCGCGGAGCGCTGCGGGTTCTCCAGCCCTGGGGCGCTGTCCTCGGCGTTCCTGTCCCATGTCGGCGTCCGGCCGTCGGTGTATCGCAAGAACGCGTAACCGGGTGGGCAATTCCGCGCATGTCGTGTGCGGTCACGCTTTCCTAGCCTGGGGTGATGTCTCACAGCTACAAGGTGACGTCCCACTCGCGGGCGACCCCCGCCGCCGTCTTCTCGCTGCTCGTCCGGGGAGGTACGTGGCCGTCGTGGTCGCCGCTCGACGCGGCCGGACTGGAGGGCGGCGGGAACCCTGACGAGCCGCAGACGGTGGGGGACGTCCGAGTGTTCCGGACCGGCCGCTCGGTCTCCCGGGAGCCGATCGTCGAACTGGTCGCCGACCGGAGGTTCGTCTACGAGAACGTGAGCGGTCCCTTCCGTTTCTATCGGGGCGTCGTCGAACTCGCCGAGGCGCCGCAGGGCGGCACGGACATCACCTGGTCGGCGACCTTCGCACCGAAGGTTCCGCTCACGGGACGCCTCCTGCGGCGGTACCTGACCGGCTTCATGCAGCGGATGGCCGACGGACTCGCGGAGTACGCCGGCCGGTCCGACTCCGGCCCTAGGCCAGGCGTATGACGCCGCGGACTGCCGCCTCGCCGGCGAAGTACACCGACTCCTCGCGTACGTACGCGCCTGGGCGGGGGGCGTGGATCATCATGCCGTTGCCCGTGTAGATGCCTACGTGGCCGAGGTCGTCGTGGAAGAAGACCAGGTCACCGGGGCGGGCGGCGGCGAGCGGAACGGTCGTGCCGCAGCGGGCCTGCTCGGCAGGAGTGCGCGGGAGCAGGAATCCGGCGGCCTTCCAGGCGGCCTGGACGAGGCCGGCGGCGTCGTACGAGCCGGGGCCGGTCGCGCCCATGACGTACGGCCGCCCGGTCTGCGCCCGGGCGAACGCGGCCGCTGCCCCGGCCTTGTCGGCGGCGGGGACACCCGCCGCCGGGGGGCCGGCCGTGACGGTGCCGGGGGAGGCGGGGCCGGCGAGGTCGGGCAGGCCGCCCGGGGTGCCGATGGCGGGGAGGCTGCCCGTGCTCTCGATGGTCGGGAGCGAGTCGCCGCGGCCGGTGGGGGCGTACGTGCCGGCGCCCGCGGCGGCCGGGAAGGCGACGGTGGCACCGCTGGGCCCGTTGCCGCCGGCCCCGGGGTACGCGTCGACGTGGCCGGCGACCGGGAAGGACCCGGCGCCGCCGGTCGTGCCCGCGGCGGGGAAGGACCCGGCGCTGCTGGTCGTGCCCGCGGCGGGGAAGGACCCGATGCCGTCCACGGCCGGGAAGCTCCCGGTGGTGCTCACGGCGGGGAGAGCGCCGGTGACGCTCGCGGCGGGGTACGCGGGGGCGCCGCCCGTCGCCGGGTAGGCGGCGGTGGTGGGCGCGGTCGGATACGCCCGGGAGCCGCCGTCGGCCGGGGAGCCGCTGCTCGCGCCGGGGCCGGCGGCCGGGTAGGCACCGGTGTCGCCCGCGGCCGGGTGCGTTCCGGCGCTGTGCGCCGCCGGGTACGCGCCGGAGCCGGCGTCGGCCGGGAAGCCGCCCGTGCCGTGCACATGGGGGAAGGGGCCGGTGCCGTCCACGACCGGGCTCGGCCCCGTGCCGTCCACTGTCGGCATTGGCCACATGCCGTCCACTGCCGGGAACGAGCCCGTGCCGTCCATGCCGGGGTACGCGTACGCGCTGCCGAGGGCTGGGAAGGAACCGGTGCCGTCCGCCGACGGGAACGACCCGGTGACGCTCATCGCGGGGAAGCCCCCCGTGCCGCCCATCGCGGGGAACGACCCGGTGTTGTCCACGCCCGGATACGTACCGGCGCCGCCGAGGCCCGGGAAGGCGCCCGCGCCGCCGGCCATCGCCGGGAACGAGCCCGTGTTCTCCACACCCGGGTACGCCCCCGTGTCGCCGACGGCCGGAAACGACCCGCTGGCACCGACGGACGGGAAGGATCCGGTGCCGTCCATGGCGGGGAAGGGGCCCGCACTGCCCGCACTCGCGTACGCGCCGGTGGTGCCGACCGCCGGGTAGGAACCGGTGCTGCCCACGGCGGGGAAGGAACCAGTCCCCTCCACGGCGGGGAAGGAGCCGTTGTAGCCCACGGCAGGAGATGGACCCGTACTGCCCGCCCCCGGGTACGTGTCGGCGGTGCCGACCGCCGGGTACACGCCGGTGGTGTCGGCCACCGGGTAGGAACCGGTGCTGCCCACGGCCGGGAGGGAGCCGGTGCTGCCCACGGCCGGGAGGGAGCCGGTGCCGTCCGTGGCCGTGAAGGACTCAGCACCGCCCGCGCCCGGGTAAATCCCCGCGCTGCCGGGCGCCGGGAAGGAACCCCTGCCGTCCGCAGCCGGGAAGGAACCCGTGCCGCCCGCGCGCACGGCGTTGTCCGCCGCGGACCCGGTGAGCGGCCCTCCCGCGTACGACTCCGTGCCGCTCCCGAGCACCCCTGCCCCGAACGACCCCGAACCGTCCCCGACCGCCGCGTACGCGCCCGAGGGCGTTCCCTGTCCCGGGGCGGGCGCGGGCGCGGGGGGCGTCCACGGCTGTGAGGCCGGCGCGCTCCGCAGTGCCGCGTGCGGTGCACCCGTTCGCTGCGACAGCAGTACGCGCGCCGTGGCGAGCTTCCGCTGCGTCGCGTCCTTGGACGTCCGCGGCGTCCGCGGCGTTCGCTGCGGCGCGTTCGGCGAGGCCGGCCTCCGAGGCGCCGGCAACGCCGGCAGCTCCGGCCCTGACCTGCCCCGGCCACCCGGACCACCCCGGTCACCACGACCGTTCAGACCATCCGCCACACCATCAAGACCAGCGGCACCACCAACACCACGGGCACCACCGGCATCACCCGCACCGCCGCCCGGCGCGTCCGTTCCACCCGTACGCCCCGGCCCGAGCGCCGGTATCGCGCGGCCGGGGCCCAGCGCGGGCGCGCCCCCTCCCGGCCGCCGCTTCTCCGTCGCGGCGATCAGTTCGGCGACCGTCCTGTCGATCGACGACTGCCGCAGGCGCGACGGGTGCCCGTCCGCCGGACGTCCGGCGGACCGGCCCGACGAGGAACGGCCCGGGCGGTCCGGGCGGTCCGGGCGCCGGTCGGCCGGTAGCACCGCGGCCACGGAAGGACCAAGCTTCGCGCGCGCCGCGTCGAGCCACTGCGTGCGCTTGGCCGCCTCCGCCGCGGCCCCCGGCTGCTGCCGCTCCTTCGCGGCCATGACGCGCGTCGCGTTGTAGTTCTCGGTGGCCGTCTCGACCCGTTGGTACAGGTTGTCGATCCGCTGCTGGACCTCCGCACGGCTCGGCGCCGGCGGCTCGGCCCCGGGCGCGGAGTCCGCCGCCGGGGGGATCAGAGCCATGGGGTCCAGGGCCCCCGCGGCGAGCGCGGGCGTTCCCGGTCCTGCGGCGGGCGTCCCCGGCCGTGCGGGGACGACGGGGTACACACCGGCAGGAAGCGGTTTCTGGTCCGACGCCAAGAGAGGCGACTCCTTCCGTACTCCGCCTACCGGGTTAGCTGTCGGATTCGGGCGGATGGTTCCGGAAGGACTGCCCTACGGCCCGTGCGCGCGGGGCGGTTGGGCCGATTCACCCCAGGTCTCGGTTGGGTCCCCGGCTCCGGTCGGCCGTGGGGGCGGGCCGGACTCGGCGGAGGCCGCGCGGCCCGGCGACGTTCGCCGGTTGCGTCGAGCGGCCTGTCGGCACCGTAGCCAACTTGTGTCCCTCGTGTGAAGGTCGAAGTGCGTTATGTCCGATACATTTTTGTGACCTTCGCGTGGGGATTCGGTTGCCGGAGCGGTCCGGACCAACCGGCGGAATCGTTCCGCCAGTTGGCCCGTCCACCGGCCCGTTTCCGCCTCGCCGCGCGGCCACCAGCGGTGATCGTGCCGGGAACGCCGCTCCGGCGCCCGGCCGTGCCGCCGGGTCCCCGCCGGTACGGCGGATCCGCCGCCGCGGCTGAGAGCTTCGTCACGCGGGAGGCCCAGGCGCCCCGCGTACTGCCGAGGACCGCCCCGTGTACCGCCGCGTTCCGCCCCGCGTGCCGCCGAGAATCGCCCCGCGTACCGCCCCGGCCGCCCCGCGTACCGCCCGGAGTTTCCGAGGGGGCGGCCGGTTGTCGGTGGGGCGCCCTAGACTCGGAGAGCGATGAGCAGCCTCTTTGACGACAGCTTCCTGGCGGACCTCCAGGCCCCGCGGGCCCACGAGGAGGAACCCCCGCCACCGCCCGAGGACGAGCACGCTCCGGAGCAGGTTCCGGACGATCTGTTCGGCGGGAAGTTCGACACGCCTCCGGACCGGGACTCGTACTACCGCAACGGCGCCCCCCGCCCCGCCCTCGACGCGGCCGCGCTGCTCGACGGGCTGAACGAGAACCAGCGCGCGGCCGTCGTGCACGCCGGCTCCCCCCTGCTCATCGTCGCCGGCGCCGGCTCCGGCAAGACCCGCGTGCTCACCCACCGCATCGCCCATCTGCTGGCCGAGCGGAGCGTCCACCCAGGTCAGATCCTCGCGATCACGTTCACCAACAAGGCCGCGGGCGAGATGAAGGAGCGCGTCGAACAGCTCGTCGGCCCGCGCGCGCACGCGATGTGGGTGATGACGTTCCACAGCGCCTGCGTCCGCATCCTGCGCCGCGAGAGCAAGCGGCTCGGCTTCACCTCGTCCTTCTCGATCTACGACGCCGCCGACTCCAAGCGCCTGATGGCCCTCGTCTGTCGCGACCTGGACCTCGACCCCAAGCGCTTCCCGCCGAAGTCCTTCAGCGCCAAGATCAGCAACCTGAAGAACGAGCTGATCGACGAGGAGGACTTCGCCGCCCAGGCCGCCGACGGCTTCGAGAAGACCCTCGCCCAGGCCTACGCCATGTACCAGTCGCGGCTGCGCGAGGCCAACGCGCTCGACTTCGACGACCTGATCATGACGACGGTCAACATGCTGCGCGTCTTCCCGGACGTCGCCGAGCACTACCGCCGCCGCTTCCGGCACGTCCTGGTCGACGAGTACCAGGACACCAACCACGCCCAGTACGCCCTCGTCCGCGAACTGGTCGGCACCTTCGAACAGCCGGTCGACGTCCCGCCGGAGGCCCAGGTGCCGCCCGCCGAACTGTGCGTCGTCGGCGACGCCGACCAGTCGATCTACGCCTTCCGCGGTGCGACCATCCGCAACATCCTCCAGTTCGAGGAGGACTACCCGGACGCGACGACGATCCTGCTGGAGCAGAACTACCGCTCCACGCAGACGATCCTCTCCGCCGCCAACGCGGTCATCGAACGCAACGAGTCCCGCCGCCCCAAGAACCTGTGGACCAACGCGGGCACGGGCGCGCGGATCACCGGTTACGTCGCCGACACCGAGCACGACGAGGCCCAGTTCGTCGCCGACGAGATAGACCGCCTCACGGACGCGGGCGAGGCCAAGGCGGGCGACGTCGCCGTCTTCTACCGCACCAACGCCCAGTCCCGTGTCTTCGAAGAGGTGTTCATCCGCGTCGGCCTGCCCTACAAGGTCGTCGGCGGTGTCCGCTTCTACGAGCGCAAGGAGGTCCGGGACGTCCTGGCCTATCTGAGGGTCCTCGCCAACCCGGAGGACTCCGTTCCGCTGCGCCGCATCCTCAACGTGCCCAAGCGGGGCATCGGCGAGCGCGCCGAGGCGATGATCGACGCCCTCGCGCAGCGCGAGCGGATCAGCTTCGCGCAGGCGCTGCGGCGCGTCGACGAGGCGTACGGCATGGCGGCCCGCTCCACCAACGCCGTCAAGCGGTTCAACGTGCTGATGGAGGAACTGCGGACGGTCGTCGAGTCCGGGGCGGGTCCGGCGACGGTCCTGGAGGCGATCCTCGAACGCACCGGCTATCTCGCCGAGTTGCAGGCGTCGACGGACCCGCAGGACGAGACCCGGATCGAGAACCTCCAGGAACTCGCCGCCGTCGCCCTGGAGTTCGAACAGGAGCGCGGCGCGGGGAACGGCGCGGGGGGCGCGGCGGCAGCACCGGACGCCACCGCGGCCGAGGGCGCGGGAGCGGGAGCGGATGCCGCAGGTGCGGCAGCGGATGCCGGGGACGCGGGCGCGGGCGCCGAAGGCGTCGCTGCCGCTGCCGATGCCGATGCCGGTGCCGGTGCCGGCGCGGGCCCCGGTGGCACCCTCGCCGACTTCCTCGAACAGGTCGCCCTGGTCGCCGACTCCGACCAGATCCCGGACGAGGAGGACGGCTCGGGCGTCATCACCCTGATGACCCTGCACACCGCCAAGGGTCTGGAGTTCCCGGTCGTCTTCCTCACCGGCATGGAGGACGGCGTCTTCCCGCACATGCGTGCGCTCGGACAGACCAAGGAACTGGAGGAGGAGCGGCGACTGGCGTACGTCGGCATCACGCGCGCGCGGGAGCGGCTCTACCTGACCCGCTCGGCGCTGCGCAGTGCGTGGGGACAGCCGTCGTACAACCCGCCCTCCCGCTTCCTGGAGGAGATCCCCGACCAGCACGTGGAGTGGAAGCGGACGGGGTCGGCCGGTGCGCCGGCCGGGGGCGGCAGGCCGGGGCGCGGCTCGGGCGTGGCGGCCTCGCTGTCGTCGTCGCTGTCCTCCTCGTTCCCGTCCCGTTCGCGTTCCTCGGCGGCGGGGGGCGCGGGGTTCGCGACCGGCCGGGGCGGCGCGGGGGAGAAGCCGGCCGTCGACCTGTCCGTCGGCGATCGGGTCACCCACGACCAGTTCGGCCTCGGCACGGTGGTCTCGGTCTCCGGCGCGGGCGCGAAGGCGGAGGCGACGATCGACTTCGGCGACACCAAGCCGAAGCGGCTGCTGCTGCGGTACGCGCCGGTGGAGAAGCTCTAGCAGGAGCGGTCCGGTCCGCCCGGGAGGGCGGGACCGGGCCGCCTCGCGCGGCGGAGGGGTCTACGTCGAGTGGCAGCGGGGTCTACGTCGCGCGGCGGCGGGGTCCACGGCGAGTGGCGGCGGGGCCTACGTCGGGTTGAGGCCGTGGCTGCGCAGCCACGGCAGCGGGTCGATGGCCGAGCCGCCGCCGGGCCGGACCTCGAAGTGCAGGTGCGGGCCGGTGGAGTTGCCCGAGCTGCCGGAGTACGCGATCGGCTGGCCGGCCTTCACGGTCGTACCGGAGGCGACGCGGTAGCTGGAGAGGTGGCAGTACCACGTCTCCGTGCCGTCCTTCGCGGTGACGATCGCCATGTTGCCGTACGCGCTGTTCCACTGCGTGCGCACGGTGCCGTCCGTCGCCGCCATCACCGTGGTGCCGAACGACACCGGGAAGTCGATGCCCGTGTGTACGGACATCCAGTTGACGCCGGCCTGGCCGAAGTAGGCGCTGAGCCCCTTCTGCGTGACCGGGAGGACGAACTTGGGGCGCAGCCGCTCCTTGCGGGCCGCCTCCTGCGCCGCCCTCTTCTTCTGGGCCGCCTGCTGGGCCTTGAGGTCCATGCGCTCCTGGGTGCGGCTGGCCCGGTCCGCGAAGTCGTCCGCGCCCGCGGAGAGGCTCTTGAGCTGGGTGTCCAGCTTGTTGTTTGCGGCGACCGGCTGCACCGCGGTGGCCTCGGAGGAACCGGCGGCCGTCGTCTCCTTGCCGTCGTCCCCGCCGAAGTCGACGGTGGCGGCGGCGATGGAGGCGACCCCGATGACGCAGACCGAGGGCACCGCGACGGTGAGCAGCGCGGAACGTTTTGCCGGAGCGCGACGGCGGGAGCGGGAGGCGGCACGGGCCGCGGTCCGCGTGAGCGGGGCGGACGCGTGCTCCTCCTGGCCGTCGAGGAGCGGGGGAACGTCCTCGCCGCCGTCCGGCCCGGCCGCCCCGAACTCCTCGAACGACTCGAACGTCGCGGTGGCCTGCTGGTCGAAGGGGACGGCCTGTTCGACGACGGCGGTGGCGGCGTGGTCGAACGGCTCGGCCGCCTCGAAGACCGCGGTGGCCGGGTGGTCGAAGGAGTCCGCCGGCTCGAAGGCGGCGGTCGCCTGGCGGCCGAACGGTTCCTCGGCCGACGCGCTTTCCTGTGCGAGGCCCTCGTGCTGTTCCTGCGCGCCGGTTCCGGCGCCCCCGTTCCACTGCGTGGCGTCGTACACGCCGCTGTCGAAGGTCTGGGTGCCCCACGCCCACTGCTGGGTGGCGCCCGCGCCGTCGGACTGCTCCGCCTGCTGCCACGCCTGTGCGTTCCACTGCCCGGTCGCCTCGGGGGCCGAGCCCTGGGCGGGGATGCCGTTCAGGGGCTGGTAGCCGTCGGTCCAGGCGGACGCGTCGTGGGCGCCGGAGTCGTAGAGGGACTGCTGCGGGGCCGCGTACGGATCGTAGGGCGGCAGGTGGTGGAGGTCGGTGCCGTACGTCTGGCCGGGGTCGGCCCACTGGTCGGTGCCGTACGCGCCGGTGCCGGGGAAGTCGCCGAAGAGCGGGTCGCTGCCGAAGGGGACGGACTGCTGTCCGCCGCTCGGTCCCGTCGTCGTCGCGGTGGGGTAAGCGGTGGCGGAGGGATCACCGTAGGGGGTGAACTCGCCGTACCGGGCTTCCTCTCCGCCGTACGGCGTGTAGGACGCCGAGGCCGCTTCGGAAGCCGGGGCCGGGGAGGTAGTGGTCCCCGACGGGTGACGGTCGTTCACCAACTTCTCTTTCGCCTCGACAACAGGGGCTGGCAGAGCAGTGCGGCGACTGTACCCGGCGGTATGCGGGCGCGACAATCTTCTGCGGGTTTCGCCCCCGGGGGAAACGGGCATTCGACCGTCTTTCGGGGGGCGTTGGACACGGCCTTGGCCTTATGTTCGAGGCGCGTTCGAGTGTGGCGGTCGTGGTGCGCGGTGCGTCGGTCAGGGGCCGACTGGCTGGGCGGGGCTTACATGGGCGGGGCTCGCGTGGGTGGGCGAGCCGTGTTCGCGCGGGTGCGGGTGCGCGTGGCCGGCGGGGGAAACGGGGCTGGCGGGGTGGGGGAGGGTGAAGGTGTGTCCCGCCGTGTGATTTCCCCCTCTGTGTGCGGCGGGGATCGGCTGGTTGCGGGATGCTGTAGATAACGTTCGTTCACTTCGTTTGGACGTCGTTCGGGCGTCGGCCGGCCTCGTTCGGGAGGTTGTTCGACGTCGGGCAGTCGTCGCTGGTAGTCGCTTGTCGTCATGGAGGGAGTGGTGGGTGTGGCAGCGGGACCGATCCGTGTGGTGGTGGCCAAGCCGGGGCTCGACGGTCACGATCGCGGGGCCAAGGTGATCGCGCGGGCGCTTCGGGACGCGGGGATGGAGGTCATCTACACCGGGCTCCACCAGACGCCGGAGCAGATCGTCGACACGGCGATCCAGGAGGACGCCGACGCGATCGGGCTGTCGATTCTGTCCGGGGCGCACAACACGCTCTTCGCGGCGGTGATCGAGCTGTTGAAGGAGCGGGACGCGGAGGACATCAAGGTGTTCGGGGGCGGGATCATTCCGGAGGCGGACATCGTGCCGTTGAAGGAGAAGGGGGTTGCGGAGATCTTCACGCCGGGGGCGACGACGGCGTCGATCGTGGAGTGGGTGCGGGGGAATGTGCGGCAGCCGGCGGGGGCGTAGGGCGGGGGTGCGGGGCGTGTGACGGCGGTGGTTTTTTCGCCCCCGCCGCCCCTGCCCTTCCCGCCCTCCAGGGGCTCCGCCCCTTCGACCCCGGAGGTGGGTGGGACGCGGGGGCTCCGCCCCCTGCACCCCCCGAAAGACGTGAGGGGCTCCGCCCCCGGAGCAGCCACGGCGCTCCGCCCCCACCCCAAGGGAGCTCCGCCCCCTGGACCCCCGAAAACGCCTGGGGCTGCGCCCCCGCATCCCCGGATCGCCCGGCCAACCCAGGGGCGCGGGGAACTGCGCGGGCAACCACGATTCACCCGCACCCGAACACGCGGCTCGGCCACCCCCTTCAGGGGCGCGGGGAACTGCGCGACCCGCCGCCACGGGGCCGCACTCGCCGTACGACTTCGCCCTCACCCCCTCTCGCGCAACCGGAAGTCAGTGGCCGGTCCGTGCCGGCGGAGGGGTCAGTTCGTCGGCCATCGTCGCGCGTAGTCGCAACGTTGCCGTCAGGCGTTGGAACGCCTCCGCCCAGTAGCCCCCCGCCCCCGGCGCCGAGCCCTCCGTCTCGTCGGGGGTCGCGGTGAGCGACTCCAGCCGGTTCGCCTCCGCAGGAGCCAGGCAGCGTTCCGCCAGGCCCATCACCCCGCTGAAGCTCCACGGGTAACTCCCGGCATCCCGTGCGATGTTGAGCGCGTCCACCACCGCCCCTCCCAGTTCCTCCGCCCACGGGACCGCGCACACGCCGAGGAGCTGGAACGCCTCCGACAGCCCGTGCGTTCCGATGAACCCGGCCACCCACGCCGCCCGCTCCGCCGCCCCGAGCGTGCCGAGGAGCTTCGCCCGTTCCGCCAGGGACACCGCGCCCGGGCCCCCGGCCTCCGGCGCGGACGGTATGCCGAGGAGCGCCCGCGCCCACCCGGGGTCCCGCTGCCGTACCGCCGCCCGGCACCACGCCGCGTGCAGCTCGCCCTGCCAGTCGTCGGCCACGGGCAGGGCGACGATCTCCTCCGGTGTACGGCCCCCGAACCGGGCCGGCCAGGTCGCGAGCGGTGCGGCGTCCAGCAACTGGCCCAGCCACCAGGAGCGTTCGCCGCGCCCGGCCGGCGGCTGGGCCACCACTCCGTCGCGCTCCATGCCCGCGTCGCACTCGTGCGGGGCCTCCACCACCAGCGTCGGCACCCGGCCGGTCACGTCGACCGCCACGCACGTGGCCGCCCGCCGGCCCATGCGCGCGGCCAGTGCCGACCCCGGCAGCGCCGACAGCAACTCCGCCGCCGTGGCCCGTACGTTGCGACTGCGGTCGGCGAGGGCCTGCTCCAGGAACGGCTCGTCCTCGGGTCCGAGCCCCGTCCGCAGCGAGTCGAGGAACATCAGCCGGTCCTCGGCCCGCTCCGTCGGCCACGTCGTCGACAGCAGCGCACGGCCGGCGGCGGGCGTGCGAGCCCTGAGCGCCGTGAGCAGTGCCACACGCTCGGCGAACAGGCCCTTCTGCCACAGCTCCCGCACCCGGTCGGACTCCTCGGCCGACGGCAGTTCCGCACCGCCGCCCGGCGCGGCCCGCAGGGCGAACCGCCAGTCCGGGTTGAGCCGGGCCAGCCACAGCGCCCGCGGTCCCGCGAAGGCGAGTGCCGCCGGGCGCAGGTCCGTACGCCCCCGCGCCGCGTCCAGCAGCGCCGGCAGCGCTTCGGGCGGCGCCGCGAAACCCCGCTCGTTCGCCAGCGACAGCCACTGCGGGAGCAGCTCCCTCAGATCCGGCGCCGCTCCCCGACGACCGCCCGCCGTCCCGGGCCGGTCCGTCAGCAGCGCCGCCAGCCGGCGCGCCGCCGCGGGCGGCAGCGGGGGGCGCGGGTCGGGCTCGGCGGGCGCCGGCCGGGCGGCGGCGGGCGCGGCGCGCAGCCCGGCCCGCCGCCGTACGGTCGCCACGGCCGCGGCGTCCAGCAGGGCCGCCGGTGCCTCGCGGCCGGGCGGCAGCCCCGGCGGCGTCCGGCGGTCGGTGCCCAGCAGGGCCGCCGTCACCAGTTCCTCCCAGCGGAGCGGGCCGGGAGCGGAGCGGGTGCTGCTCATACGCGTTCCTTCCGTGAGGAGAAGAGGGGGCGGGCGAGGGAGGCAGACGGCGCTGTGCGCGGGGCCGGGGTCAGCACAGCGCCACCGCCTCTCCGGTCCCCTCCGGCCAGGCCGTCAGCGGGGTGAAGCCGCGGTGGCCGCACTCGCCGAAGACCGTGACCGGGGCGCCGCCCGACAGGGCGACCAGGCGCCACAGGCCAGGTCGGGATACGGCCGCCGCGGTGACGGGCAGCGCCAGGTCGCCGTCCGCGTCGGCCAGTTGCCAGGCGCCCTCCCCGGCCGGGACCGGCACCACGCGGCGCAGCGTCACCGGGCAGGCGTCCAGCCACGGATCGTCGCGCAGGGCCTCGCCGTAGCGGGCGGCGGCCTCGGCCGGACCGCTGCCCGGCGGGCGTATCGGCACCGGGCCGGG
Organism: Streptomyces sp. NRRL F-6676; assembly: GCF_000725625.1. Lineage (GTDB taxonomy): Bacteria > Actinomycetota > Actinomycetes > Streptomycetales > Streptomycetaceae > Streptomyces. Next base: position 7,334 of record NZ_JOHS01000025.1, on the reverse strand, counting down.
GGCCGAGAACCGCTCGCCCAGGGCCACCCGCAGCCGGCCCGCCCCGGGGTACGCCACCGTCTCCGCGTCCAGCGCCAGCCCCACCGGCAGGGACAGCTCCGGCGCCCGGCCCCCGCCCCCGTACGACAGGACCAGCGCCGTACGGCCGGATGCGGTGCCGTGCAGCCAGATCCGGCGGGTGGTGAGCCGGCTGTCCTGTGTGTCGTACTGGGCCAGCACCAGCCAGCGGTCCCGCACCGGCGGTTCCGCGGGCGAGGCGGGCAGGCCGATCCGCGAGCGGACCGTCGCCGCCAGGCCGTCGGGCAGTTCGCCGTGGCGCAGCCAGCCCCGGTCGAGGAGGTGGAGCAGCGCGCACTCCTCCAGCAGCCGGGCGGGCCAGCCGGGACCCGACCCCGGTATCGCCCCCAACTCCCGTACACCCGCGGCAAGTCCGGGCGCCTGCGCGTCGACCATGCGGGCCGCCGTCTCCTCCCACAGCCCGTACCCCTTCTCCTCGGCGGCGGCCAGGCCCCCGCGCAGCAGATCGGCCAGCCGCTGCTCCAACTCCGTGGCCCCCGCCGTGATCCGGGCCGCCCGCAGCTCCGCCCGGCGCCGGGCCGCCCGGGGATCAGCCGGCCCGGACCCGGCGGGCCCGGGATCAGCCGGCCCGGACCCGGCGGGCCCGGGATCGGCCGGCTCGGATCCGGCGGGCTCGGACCCGGCGGGCTCGGAACCGGCCGGCTCGGAACCGGCGGGCCCGGAACCGGCCAGCCCGGATCCGGCGGGCCCCGGATCAGTGGGCGTGGAACCGGTGGGCACGGGGTCGGTGGGCGTGGGTCCCGTGAGCCCGGAAATCCTGGGACCGGAGCTTCCGCCGTAGTCCGCCGTCCGCTCTTCCTCCGCCCGCCGCGTTCCGCGAACCGTGGCCGCCCCCTCCCGTGCACTGCCCGCGTCCGGGCGCGGACCGGCCGCCCCGGACGCGGCATCCGCCGCGCCCGGCGTGGCGTCGGACGCCGCGCCCGGCACAGCGCCGGACGTCGGTGCCGGGATCTGGTCCGTGGCCCGGCGCACCCCCGCATCACTCATGCCAACGACGGTAGATCCCGCCACTGACAATCCGCCCTGCGCGAGCGTCTGTGCAGGTCAGAGCGATTGTCAGTGGGGTGGTGCAGGGTGGAACCAGATCCGGACCGGCCGAGCTGGAGGGGGACCTGCCCATGCCTGCGCCCGTGGAAGAGACGACCACCGCACACGGCGGAACCGACGACGACAACGTGCACGCGACGAAGGCCGCCGGGGTACTGCGGCCACACGCCGAGGACGCGTTCGCCGGTGAACTCGCCGCACTGGCCGCGCGGGACGACCGCCCGCGCCCGCCCCGCTGGAAACTGTCGCCGTGGGCCGTGGCGACGTACCTGCTCGGCGGGACGCTGGCGGACGGCACGGTGATCACACCGAAGTACGTGGGCCCGCGTCGCATCGTCGAGGTCGCCGTCACCACCCTCGCCACCGACCGCGCCCTGCTCCTGCTCGGCGTGCCCGGCACCGCCAAGACCTGGGTGTCGGAACACCTCGCCGCGGCCGTCAGCGGCGACTCGACGCTGCTGGTCCAGGGCACCGCCGGCACCCCGGAGGAGGCGATCCGCTACGGCTGGAACTACGCGCAACTGCTGGCCCGCGGCCCCAGCCGGGAGGCGCTGGTGCCGAGCCCGGTGCTGCGCGCGATGGCCGCGGGAATGACCGCCCGCGTCGAGGAACTGACCCGCGTTCCCGCGGATGTCCAGGACTCGCTCATCACCATCCTGTCCGAGAAGTCTCTGCCGATACCGGAACTGGGAGAGGAGGTGCAGGCCGTCCGCGGTTTCAACCTCATCGCCACCGCCAACGACCGTGACCGCGGGGTCAACGAGCTCTCCAGCGCCCTGCGCCGCCGTTTCAACACGGTGGTGCTGCCCCTGCCGGAGACGGCCGAGGCCGAGGTCGAGATCGTCACCCGCCGGGTCGACCAGATCGGCCGCGCACTCGACCTGCCCGCGGCGCCCGACGGCATCGACGAGATCCGCCGCGTCGTCACCGTCTTCCGCGAACTGCGCGACGGCGTCACCGCGGACGGTCGGACGAAGCTGAAGTCGCCCAGCGGCACTCTCTCCACGGCAGAGGCGATCTCCGTGGTCACCGGCGGGCTCGCCCTGGCCGCCCACTTCGGTGACGGCGTACTGCGGCCGGGCGACGTCGCCGCGGGCGTCCTGGGCGCCGTCGTCCGGGACCCGGCGGCCGACCGGGTCGCCTGGCGTGAGTACCTGGAGGCGGTCGTCCGGGAGCGGGAGGGGTGGGCGGACTTCTACCGGGCCTGCCGGGAGGTGAGCCCATGACCGGCACGGGGCCGCTGCTGCTCGGCGTCCGTCACCACGGACCGGGCTCGGCGCGGGCGGTGCGGGCCGCGCTCGACGCGGCGGCTCCCGGAACCGTACTGATCGAGGGGCCGCCGGAGGCCGATCCGCTGATCCCGCTCGCGGCGGACGAGGCGATGCGGCCGCCGGTCGCGCTGCTCGCCCACGCGGTGGACGAACCGGGGCGCTCGGTGTTCTGGCCGCTGGCCGAGTTCTCCCCGGAGTGGGTGGCCCTCCGCTGGGCGCTGGAGCACGACGTGCCCGCCCGCTTCATCGACCTTCCGGCCGCGCACACCCTGGCCTGGGAGCGGGAAGACGCCGACGACGCCGACGAGGCCGGGGAGACCGACGGCGCCGGGGAGACCGACGAGGCCCAGCGCGTGCGGGTCGATCCGCTCGCCGTGCTCGCCGACGCCGCCGGGTACGACGATCCCGAGCGCTGGTGGGAGGACGCGGTCGAACACCGGGGCGCCGCGGGGGACGCCCTCGCGCCGTTCGCGGCGCTCGGCGAGGCGATGGCCGCGCTCCGGGAGACCTACGGCGACGGCGGGCACGCGCGGGACCTGGTCCGCGAGGCGTACATGCGGATCCAGGTGCGGGCGGCGGTCAAGGAGTTCGGAGACCGGGTGGCCGTGGTGTGCGGGGCCTGGCACGTGCCCGCGCTGCGGGAGCGCACCACCCTGGCCGCCGACCGGGCGCTGGTGAAGGGCCTGCCCCGGGTGAGGGCCGACATGACGTGGGTGCCGTGGACCCACGGCAGACTGTCCCGGGCGGGGGGCTACGGCGCGGGCATCGAGTCACCCGGCTGGTACGGCCATCTCTTCGCCGCCCCGGACCGGCCCGTCGAACGGTGGCTGACCAAGGTGGCCGGGCTGCTCCGGGCCGAGGACCGGATGGTGTCGTCCGCCGACGTCATCGAGGCGGTACGGCTCGCGGAGACGCTCGCGGTGCTGCGCGGCCGGCCGCTGCCCGGGCTGACCGAGACGCTCGACGCCGTGCGGGCGGTGCTGTGCGAGGGCTCGGACGTGCCGCTGGCGCTGGTGCGGGACCGGCTCGTGGTCGGGGAGGTGCTGGGAGAGGTCCCCGACTCGGCGCCCGCGGTGCCCCTTCAGCGGGACCTCGCCCGGCACCAGCGGCGGCTGCGGCTGAAACCCGAACCGTCGGCGCGCGAGGCCGAACTGGACCTGCGCAAGGAGACCGACGCGGGGCGCAGCCGGGTGCTGCACCGGCTGCGACTGCTGGGCATCGGCTGGGGCGAGCCGACCGGAGGCCGCGCCGGCACGGGCACCTTCCGGGAGACCTGGCGGCTGCGCTGGGAACCCGAACTGGCGGTGCGGGTGGCGGAGGCGGGGGTGTGGGGAACCACGGTGCTCGCCGCCGCGACCGCGAAGGCCGAGGCGGAGGCGTTGTCCGCGCGGGGGCTCGCCGAGGTCACCGCGCTCGCCGAACGGTGTCTGCTCGCCTCGCTCCCGGACGCGCTGCCGGTGGTGATGCGGGTCCTCACCGACCGCGCGGCACTCGACACCGACGTGGGCCACCTCGCCCAGGCCCTGCCCGCGCTCGTCCGCTCCCTGCGCTACGGCGACGTGCGCGGCACGGACGCCGGGGCCCTGGCCGAGGTCGCCGGGGGCCTGGCCGAGCGGGTGTTCGTCGGCCTCCCGCCCGCCTGTGCCGCGCTCGACGCCGAGGCCGCGGCGGAGCTGCGGGGCCATGTCGACGCCGTGCACGGGGCGGTGGCGCTGCTGGCCGAGGGGACCGGGCCGCCGGTCGGCCGCGGCGGCCTGCGCCGGCGCTGGCACGCGGTGCTGCGGGTGCTGTCGGCGCGGGACACGGTCGCGGGGCTCGTGCGCGGCCGAGCCGTACGGCTGCTGCTCGACGACGGTGTGCTGGCCGAGGGGGAGGCGGCCCGGCTGATGGGGCTCGTCCTGTCGCCGGGCACGCCGCCGGCGGACGCGGCCGCATGGATCGAGGGGTTCCTCGGGGGCGGCTCCGGCGGCGGAATGCTGCTCGTGCACGACGAACGGCTGCGGGGGCTGGTGGACGCCTGGCTCACGGGGGTCCCCGCGCAGGCGTTCGACGACGTACTGCCCCTGCTGCGGCGCACGTTCGCGGCGTACGAGGCGGGGGTGCGCAGAACGCTCGGCGAACTGGTGCGGCGCGGTCCCGGGGCGCGGGGGAGCGCGGGGCACGGGGGCGCGGGCGTCCCGGGGTTCGGGGACGGCCTCGACGCGGAGCGCGCGGACGCCGTACTGCCGGTGCTGGGGCTGCTCCTCGGCCTGACCGGCCTCCCCGGCCTCCCCGGCACGGAGGAGAAGGAGGAGCCGCCGTCCGCCGGACTTCCGCGCACCGGTCTCCCGCGCACCGGCCTTCCACACGCCGGTCTCCCGCGCGACGGCGGGCGGGACGCGTTCAACGGGTACGGGGAGGCGGCGGTATGACGGCGGAACAGCAGGTGCCGCGGGCGCCGGGGACACCGGACGGGCCGGCCTCACCGGACGGACCGGACGGACCGGGCGCACCGGGCGCGGCGGAGGAGCGGTTGCGGCGGTGGCGGCTCGTACTCGGTGGGGGCGGTGCGGACGGCACCGGGCAAGAACTCGCCGGGCGGGACGCGGCGATGGACGGCGCGCTGGGCGCGCTCTACGGGAAGGAGGAGAAACCGGCGTCGGGCCGGGACCGTTCGGCGGGGCTCGGGGCGTCCGCGCCGTCGGTCGCCCGCTGGCTCGGGGACATACGGACGTACTTCCCGGCCTCCGTGGTGCGGGTGATGCAGCGGGACGCGATCGACCGGCTCGGCCTGGCCACGCTGCTGCTGGAGCCGGAGCTGCTGGAGGCGGTGGAGGCGGACGTCCACCTCGTCGGCACCCTGCTCTCCCTCACCAAGGCGATGCCCGAGACGACGAGGGAGACGGCACGGGCGGTGGTGCGCAAGGTGGTCGAGGAGTTGGAGAAGCGGCTCGCCACCCGCACCCGGGCCGCGCTCACCGGCGCCCTCGACCGCGGCGCCCGGGTCGCCCGGCCCCGCCACGGCGACATCGACTGGAACCGGACGATCGCGGCCAACCTCAAGCACTACCTGCCCGAGCACGGCACGGTCGTGCCGGAGCGGCTCGTCGGGCACGGGCGTGCGTCGCGGTCGGTGAAGAAGGAGGTGATCCTCTGCATCGACCAGTCGGGGTCGATGGCGTCGTCCGTCGTGTACGCGTCCGTGTTCGGGGCGGTGCTGGCGTCGATGCGGTCGATCGCCACACGGCTCGTCGTCTTCGACACGGCGGTGGCCGATCTGACGGACCGGCTCGACGACCCGGTCGACGTCCTGTTCGGCACGCGGCTCGGCGGCGGCACGGACATCAACAGGGCGCTGTCCTACTGCCAGTCGAGGATCACCCGGCCCGCCGACACGGTCGTGGTCCTCATCAGCGACCTCTACGAAGGGGGGATACGCGACGAGATGCTGAAGCGGGTGGCGGCGATGCGGGCGTCGGGGGTGCGGTTCGTGGCGCTGCTCGCGCTGTCCGACGAGGGGGCGCCCGCCTACGACCGCGAGCACGCGGCGGCCCTCGCGGCGCTCGGGGCACCGGCGTTCGCGTGCACGCCCGAGCTGTTCCCCGAGGTGATGGCGGCGGCGCTCGAGAAACGGCCGCTGCCGATACCGGACGTGGGCTGAGGGAGGGGAGGAGGCGAGGAAGCGAGGAAGCGAGGGGCTTGCGCGGGCTCGGAGGCGGCGTGCGAGTATCGGTGCTCCTTCGCTCGTACCCCTCTGGTTCCGCCCGTCCCACGGAGGCTGTCCCGCCTTGGTCCCGCCCGCCGCGCCGCACCCCGCAGGCGCCGTCCTGCGCGTCGCGCGCACGGCGGCCGTCCGACGTGCGCTGCGACTGGCGCTGCTGGTGGGCGGGTTGGTGGTGCTCGGGCTCCTGTACGGGGGGAGGGCACAGGCGGCGGAGGGGGCGCCGGTGCCGGTGGCCGACGGGCCGGTGACGGTGACGGATGCGCCGGTGACCGACGTGCCGGCGGTCGTGGCCCAGGCGACGTCGGCCGTGGTCGAGGCGGCGCCCGGTGCGGCGCCTGCTTCCCGTGCGGCGAGTACGGGGAGCGCGGCGAGTACGACGAGCGCGGCGAGCGCGGCGCGGGGCGGCGGTGCCGACAGCACGCCTCACAAGCACAGCCGTCGTAACGCACCGGCCGCACCCAGCGCGGCGGCCGCTCCCGGCCTCCGAGATGCCGTGGCCGGGGTGAGCGGTGCTGTGCGGCAGGTGGTCGTGCCGGTTGCCGGCGGGTTGGTGCGACCGGTGGTGGAGGAGGCCGTGGCGCCGGTCGGCGGGGTCATCGAAGCGGTCACGGGTGGGCTGGGGGATGTGACGGTGCTGTTGCCGCAGGTCCCGGCGCTGCCGCTTCCGCTGCCCGTGGCTTCGGTACCGCTCGTGCCCGTGCCGGTCACCCCGTCGGAGCCGGCAGCCGGGCTCGTACGGGAGCCGCCCGCGTCGTCGGCGCCGGAGCGGGCGGTGGCGGAGCGGGCGGTGGCGGAACCGCGGGAGCGGGCGGAGCCGGTGGTGTCCGTCGCGCACGGGCCGTGGCCCGGGGGTGCCGAGGTGGCGGCCCTGGCCGAGGCGGGGAGCGCGGGCCGGGCGGCGGAGTCCGCCGCACGCGCCGGGCAGCTTCCCGCGCCCCTGCCCCAGTCGCCCGGCGGTGACCCGTCCGGGCTGCGGGGCGAGCGGTCCGCCGTCGACAACGGCGGCCCCCGGCACGGCGACGCGCACGCCGTGCCCTTCCACCACCGCGCGCTGCCGAGGCTCGCGCCCGGCGCCGTCGCGGAGTGCGTCGCCCCCGGAACGCGGGACCTGGACGGGACGGTTCCGGAGCCCCCGGACTAGTAGTGCTTCGTTACGTTGGGTGATCTCGCCTGGTGTTGGGCATCTTCTCGGTATGAGGTTGGGGGAGGTGGAACGGCTCCGGGGTGAGTTGGCG
>NZ_JOHS01000024.1 GCF_000725625.1 Streptomyces sp. NRRL F-6676 | reverse complement strand
GCGCGTGGGGGTTCGAGGGGGGTGCGGGGGTGCGGTCACGCGGGCGTGCGCGCGAGGATCTGATGGCCAAGGTCGGCAGCCACCGGACCCACGCGGGCGTGCGCGCGGGTGTGCGGGTGTGCGGGTGCTTCGGGTGTTTCGGAGAGGCGCGCTCACGCCCCCGTGCCGTCGACGCGCAGCCGCTCCAGCGCGGCCGCGCTCGGACTGCCGGGCTCCGCGCTGTAGAGCACCAGCCGCAGCTCGGTGCCGGGCACGAGCAGCGTCTGCACGTCCAGGTCGAGCTCGCCCAGTTCGGCATGGTGCAGGCGCTTGCGCAGCGCCGGCCGGGGGTCCACCTCGTGGCTGCGCCAGCCGGCGCGGAAGTCCGCGTCGTGCGCGGCGTACGCGTTGACCAGCTCGCCCAGCACGCGGTCGCCCGGCAGCCGGACACTGGCCGCCCGCAGCTGGGCGGCGGACTGCCGGGCGAAGCCGCCCTCCGCGCCGGCGGGCGCCGAACAGAGGGTGCCGCCCAGCCGCACGGCCAGGCGCACGGTGTTGCGCTCACGGACGGGCAGCCGGCCGAAGTCGGTGATCAGCGCGGCCGCCGCCGTGTTCCAGGCGACGATGTCCTCGTGCTCGTCCACCAGATAGGCGGGCAGCGGACCGAGCCGGTGCAGCAGCCGCAGGGCGGCGTCGGGCACGGGTGCGCGGACCGCGTCGTCCGTGCGGGGCGGAATCTGCCCGGCCAGCCGCGCCAGGTGCTCGCGCTCCGCGGCGGTGAGCCGCAGCGCCGTGCCCAGCGCGGTCAGCACCTGCGGCGAGGGGCGCGGCGCGCGGGCCTGCTCCAGCCGCTCGTAGTAGCTGGTGGACATCCCGGCCAGGGCGGCCACCTCCTCCCGGCGCAGTCCGGGCGTGCGCCGGGGGCGGCGGCCGGGCGGATGGACGGCCCCGGCCGGCATCCGCCCGGGGTGCAGCGCCTCGCGCCGGCGGCGCAGGAAGTCGGCCAGTTCCGCTCTGCTCATCCGGCCAGGTTGGCACAGCGGCCCGCCGCGTAGCCACGGACCAGTGGTCCGGGGCTCGGCCGTGGGTGCCACGCCCGGGCTCGGGCGCCCAGTCTGAGGTGGTCATCCCGTTTCGCCGAACACTGGAGAACCGCCGTGCCCTCACGCACACCCGAACGCACACCCGAAGAGACCTTCCGCCGGCTGCTGGAGCTGTTGCGGGCGAAGGACATGAACGCCGTCGCCGACCTGTGGGCGGCGGACGGCACGGCCGAGTTCCCCTTCGCCGTGGGGGACGCGCCGCGCGAGCTGAACGGACGCGAGGCCGTACGCGCGTACCTGGCCGGCTACCCGGACCTGGTGGACGTGCGGGAGATCCCGGCCGTCACCGTGCACCGCACCGACCGGCCGGACACCGTCGTGGTGGAGTTCACCGCGCAGGGCCGCACGGTCGCCACCGGCGAGCCCTACCGGCTGGACTACATCACGGTGGTCACCACCCACGAGGGCCTGATCACCCGCTACCGGGACTACTGGAACCCGCTGGCCGTCGCCTCGGCGGCCGGCGCGCTGCCCGCCCTGCTCGGCGCGCTGCGTACGGAGGCCGTCCGATGACCGGCGTACTGATCACCGGCGGTACCGGGAAGACCGGCAGCGCCCTGGCCGGGCTGCTGCGCGCCGACGGCGTGCCGGTACGGGTGGCGAGCCGCACCCCGGCGGCCGACGACCCGGACGCCGTCCGGTTCGACTGGGCCGACCCCGCCACCCACCGGGCCGCGCTGCGCGGCACGGACCGGGTCCACCTGGTGCCCCCCGTGAACACCCTGGACCCGTTGCCGCTGGTCGAACCGTTCCTGGCCGAGGCCGACCGGCTCGGCGTGCGCCAGATCGTGCTGCTCGGCTCGGCCCTGGTGTTCCCCGGCGCCCCCGGTGCCCTGGAACTGGCCGCGCGGGTGCGGGCCAGGCCCGGCGGGGTGGTGCTGCGCGCCTCCGGGTTCATGCAGAACTTCCTGGCACCGCACCCCATGGGGGAGCGGATCCGGCGGGAGGGCGAGATCCGTACCGCCTCGGGCGACGGCCGGGTCGGCTGGATCGACGCACGGGACATCGCGGCGGCGGCCGCCGCGGTCCTGACCGCACCGGAGGACGCTCCTCACGGCCACACCGACGACCGGAGCGATTATCTGCTCACCGGTCCCGCGGCGCTCAGCTACCGGGGCGCGGCCGAGATCCTCACCCGGCACATCGGCCGGACGGTGCGGGTCGTGCCCGTGAAGCAGGAGGAGTTGGCGGCCGCCTACCGGGCCACGGGCCTGCCGGACGCCTTCGCGGCCTCGCTCGCCGCCGTCGACGCCACCATTCGGGACGGCCGCGACGACCAGGTCAGCACCGCCGTACTGGACCTGACCGGACACCCGCCCCGCACCTTCGCCGAGTTCGTCCGGGAGCACGTCGCACGGTACTGAACCGGTCACTGTCAGTGGTCGGTGGCATGGTGGGGGCATGACGGATCACGGGGAGTTCGGGGTCGGTGCGGGGGCGGCCGTGCCGTCCTCCGGTGTCGTGCGGGACGCGTTGCGGAAGGCCGTGCGCGGCGAGGTCGCCTTCGACGCGACCGCACGCGCCCTGCACACCATGGACGCGTCCAACTACCGCCGCGTCCCGCTCGGCGTCGTCGCGCCGCGGGACGCGGACGACGTGGCGGCGACGCTGGCGGTCTGCCGGGAGCTGGGGGTGCCGGTGGTGCCGCGCGGGGGCGGTACGTCGATCGCGGGGCAGGCCACCGGCACCGGCGTCGTGCTGGACTTCACGCGGCACATGAACCGCCTCCTCGACCTGGATCCGGGCAGCCGTACGGCCGTCGTGCAGCCGGGGCTGGTGCTCGACCGGCTCCAGGAGGCCGCCGCCCCGCACGGACTGCGCTTCGGCCCCGACCCCTCCACGCACGGCCGCTGCACCCTCGGCGGCATGATCGGCAACAACTCCTGCGGCTCCCACTCGGTCGCCTGGGGCACCACCGCCGACAACGTGGAGGAGCTGTCCGTCCGCACCGTGCGTGGCGACCGGCTGCGGGCCGGGCGGGACTGGCGGGGCGCGCCGGACGGCCTGCGGGCGCTGGTGGAGGGCGAGTTGGCGCGGCTGCGCACCGGCTTCCCGGAGCTGCCGCGCCGCATCTCCGGGTACGCGCTCGACGCGCTGCTGCCCGAGCGGGGCGCCGACGTGGCCCGTTCGCTGTGCGGCTCGGAGGGCACGCTCGGGGTGCTCACCGAGGCGGTCGTACGGCTCGTCGAGGCGCCGCGCGCACGGGCGCTGGCCGTGCTCGGGTACGCCGACGAGAGCGCGGCGGCCGACGCGGCGGCCGGTCTGCTGCCGTACGGGCCGCTCACGGTGGAGGGCATGGCCGCCGACCTCGTGCCCGACACCGCCGGGCTGCCCCGGGGCGGCGCCTGGCTGTTCGTGGAGGCCGGGGGCGACAGCGCGGGCGAGGCACGCGCGCGTGCGGAGGCGCTCGTGCGCGCCGCCGACGTCACGCAGGCCGTCGTCGTCACCGACCCGGCCGGGCAGCGCGCGCTGTGGCGGATCCGCGAGGACGCCGCCGGTACGGCGACGCGTATGCCGGACGGCAGAGAGGCCTGGCCCGGCTGGGAGGACTGCGCGGTGCCGCCCGCGCGGCTGGGGGCGTATCTGAAGGAGTTCCGCCGCCTGCTCACCGCCCACGGTCTGCGCGGCACGCCGTACGGGCACTTCGGCGACGGCTGCATCCACGTCCGCATCGACTTCGACCTGCTCACGGAGGGCGGTGTCGCGCGGTTCCGGCGCTTCTCGGAGGAACTGGCCGCGCTCGTCGTGGCGCACGGCGGCTCGCTGTCGGGGGAGCACGGCGACGGGCAGGCCCGCGCGGAGCTGCTGCCCGCGATGTACGGGCCCGAACTGGTGGAGCTGTTCGCCCGCGCCAAGGCCGTCTGGGACCCGGACGGCCTGCTCAACCCGGGCATACTAATCCGCCCCCACCGGCTCGACGAGAACCTGCGGTTCGCGCCGCTGCCCCGCCGCCCGGTGGACGTCGCCTTCGGCTACCCGGCCGACGGCGGGGACTTCACGGCGGCGGTGCGCCGGTGTGTCGGCGTCGCCAAGTGCCGTACGACGGAAGCCGGTTCGGGGGTCATGTGCCCCTCGTTCCGGGCCACAGGGGAGGAGGAGCACTCCACGCGCGGCCGGGCCCGGCTGCTGCACGAGATGCTGGCGGGCGAGGTCGTCACCGACGGCTGGCGCTCCACGGAGGTCCGGGACGCGCTCGACCTGTGCCTGTCCTGCAAGGGCTGCCGCAGCGACTGCCCGGTCGGCGTCGACATGGCCACGTACAAGGCGGAGTTCCTCCACCACCACTACGCCGGACGCCGCCGCCCGGCCGCGCACTACACGCTGGGGTGGCTGCCGCGCTGGCTCGCGCTCGTCTCCCGTACGCGCACGGCGGGCCTGGTCAACGCCCTGGCCGGGGTGCGCCCGCTGGCCGCCGTCGCCAAGCGGCTCGGGGGGATCGCCTCGGAGCGGGACGTGCCGCGGCTGGCGGGGGAGACGTTCGGGCGGTGGATACGGAGGCGCGGGCCGGTCAAGGATGGTGCCGGCAGTGCCAGTGGTGCCCGCGGTGCGCTCGTCGTGCTGTGGCCCGACACCTTCACCGAGCACTTCTCGCCCTCGGTCGGCCGGGCGGCCGTACGGGTGCTGGAGGCGGCGGGGCTGAGGGTCGTACCGCCGCCGCGGGCACGGTGGGGGGCGGCGATCGGCGACGGCGGCTCGCGCACCGTGCGGGCACTGGCCGCCGGGGCGCGCCGGGGCCGGGTCTGCTGCGGGCTGACGTACATCTCCACCGGCCAGCTCGACCGGGCCCGTACGGTGCTGCGCCGCACGCTCGACCTGATGGAACCGGTGACGGCGGGCGGCGCACCTGTCGTCGTCCTGGAGCCGAGCTGTGCCGCCGCGCTCCGCGCCGACCTGCCGGAGCTGCTGTCCGACGATCCGCGCGCGGCCCGGCTCGCCTCCCGCGTCGTCACGTTCGCCGAGGCGCTGGAACGGCACGCCCCGGACTGGCGGCCGCCGGTGGTGGACCGTCCGGTGGCCGGCCAGACCCACTGCCACCAGCACGCGGTCCTCGGCGACGCGGCCGAGCGCCGGCTGCGGGCGGCGGCCGGGCTCACCGGCGAGCTGAGCGGCGGCTGTTGCGGCCTCGCGGGGAACTTCGGCTTCGAGCGCGGGCACTACGACGTGTCGGTGGCCTGCGCGGAGGAGCAGCTCCTGCCGTCCGTACGGGCGGCGGGTCCGGAGACGGTACTGCTCGCGGACGGCTTCTCCTGCCGTACCCAGCTCGGCCGGCTCGCGGGCCGGGAGGGAAGACATCTGGCGGAGGTGCTGGCGGAGCACCTGGAGGACTGAACGCCTGGACAGGCCGGATATCCGGACGGACCGAGCCGCCGTGCCCGGTGCGGCCGCGCTGGGCAGGCAGTCCGTGACAGCCCCATCACCCCTACACACACCTGACCCAGTCCACTACCCTGGACCCGTCAGTACATCGCGATGGACGCCTCCCATCCGGACCCGTCCGCCGCGCTACTCCCAGCCCCTGGACCGCCCGTGAGCACCCCCAGCGCCGCCTCCACGCCCTCACCGGCCCCGCGCACGACCGCCGACCCGGCCGTCGGCCCGTCGTCCGGAGCGGCCGGCGACTCCCCGCACCGGTGGGGGTCCTTCGGCCCCGTCGGCCTGGTCCTCGCCGGCGGGGTGTCCGTGCAGTTCGGGGCCGCCCTGGCGGTGAACCTGATGCCGCGCGCCGGCGCGCTCGGCGTGGTCACGCTGCGGCTGGCGATGGCGGCGGTGCTGATGGTCGTCGTCTGCCGCCCGAAGCTGCGCGGCCACTCGCGCGCCGACTGGGGCACGGTCGTGGCGTTCGGTGTCGCCATGGGTGCGATGAACGGCCTCTTCTACCAGGCCGTCTCCCGCATTCCGCTCGGCCCCGCCGTCACCCTGGAGGTGCTCGGCCCGCTGGCCCTGTCCGTCCTGGCCTCGCGCCGGGCGGTCAACGTCGTCTGGGCCGGGCTGGCCCTCGCGGGCGTCTTCCTGCTCGGCGGGGGCGGCTTCGACGGCCTCGACCCCGCCGGTGTCGCCTTCGCGCTCGGTGCGGGCGCGATGTGGGCGGCGTACATCGTCTTCAGCGCGCGGACGGGCCGCCGCTTCCCGCAGGCCGACGGGCTCGCCCTGGCGCTGGTCGTCGCGGCGGCGCTGATCACGCCGCTGGGCATCGCCGAGTCGGGGTCGAAGCTGCTGGTGCCGACGACGCTGGGGCTGGGCGCGGCGGTGGCGTGCCTGTCCTCCGTCCTGCCGTACACCCTGGAACTGCTCGCGCTGCGCCGGCTGCCCGCGTCGACGTTCGCGATCCTGATGAGCCTGGAGCCGGCCCTCGCCGCGCTCGCGGGGTTCCTGATCCTGCACCAGTCCCTGTCGCTGCCGGAGGTCCTGGCGATCACCCTGGTCATCGCGGCGAGCATGGGCGCGGTACGCACACAGGTGGGCCGCGGCGCCCGGCGCGAGGGCCGGGTGACACCGGAGTCCGGGGTGAACGCCTGAGCGGAAACCGGGCGATCGCCGGCCGCGGGCACGTTACCTTTGACGGTCCGTGGACGTGTCGACCCCCGTGCGTGAGCGAGCGGGCGCGGTGGGCCGACAGGGTGAGGGGAGCGGCGATGGATCCGATCTCGGCGGCCGCGCTGGCGGCTCTGGCCGGGGGTGTCGGCGGCGAGGCCGGCCGGAACGCGTGGCAGGCGTTGAGCGCGCTGATCCGCCGCCCGTTCCGGCACGGTGAGGCCGACGGCGCGCCCGTGGTGAGTTCCGGCGAGGCCGAACTCACGGCGCTGACGCGGAGCCCCGGCGAGTCGGAGCGAGCTCAGCGGCTGAGTACGGCCCTCGCCGTGCGCGCCGCGCTGGACGCGGAGTTCCGCCTCGCCCTGGAGAGCTGGTGGCGGCAGGCGGAGCCGGCCTGTACGGGTGAAGGCGCGGTGACGAACCAGATCAGCGGGGGCACGCAGTACGGCCCCGTCGTCCAGGGCAGGGACTTCTCCGGTCTCACCATCACCGCGCACGCGACGCCTCCGGCCACGGGTGACACGCAGGAGGACTGAACCGGCGCCGCCGACGGGAACCGGCTCACGTCCTTCCGGCGAGGCGGCGCTGCAATTCGGCGTGGCGGAGCTGGTAGGTGGCTCCGACCTGCCGCAGCACTCCCCGCCGGTGCGCGTCCGCGAGAAACGACATCAACCGCCAGGGCACCCGGCCGCGCAGGGCGAGCCACCAGCGGGCGAGCGTGAACGATCCGTATCTGGCCTGGAGGAAGCCCCAGGCCAGACCGGTGGCCAGCCCGTCGGCCACCCCGGCCAGGGTCCCCCGCCACGGCCCCAGGACCGAGGAGATGACGACCGCGGCGGCGAGGCCGATGGCGAGGCCACCCGCCATGGCGGTGGTCAGGAACGTGACGCGGTCCTGGTCCAGTACGGTCTGCGGATCCGCCGCGACCGTCGCCTCGGCCGGCTTGGCCTCCAGCCCCGCGCCGAAGGAACCGCCGACGGCGGCGACCAGCCCCGACACGAGCCCGCCGAGCAGACCTGCCTGGAGGGCGACCGCGATCCCGATGGCCACACCGCCCCCGAGACCGGTGAGGATGCCGAGCGGTGACCAGCGGAGCCCTCGCGCCGGAAGGCGGCTGTGGCCCAGGGTGACCACGCAGGCGGCGGCGATGCCGAAACCGACGCTGTTGACCAGCGGCGCAGAGTCCCCCATCTCGGGTTCGCCGACGAACGCCCCGACGAAGGACGCCGCGAGGCCGCCTGCCAGCCCGGCCCGGAAACCGCCCAGGAACCCCGGCACCAGGCCCAGCGCGAGCCCGCTGACGAAATACCCCGCGGGGCTGTGGATCCCGAGCGCGAAACGCATGCCGAGCCCGAACGCGGAACCGAGAACGCTGCCGGTCAGACCTCCCGCCAGCCCACGGTTGAAGCTCAGGGCGGGCGGACTCCACCGTCGGCCGATCATTGCCACGGTGACGCCGACGAGCATGCCGACCCCGAGCCAGGCGCCGAACGGCATCAGCACACCGGCCGGCACCGCCATGAGTCCAATGGCCGCTCCCACCAGCATCCTCGGCGCCGCGTCGGCGAGGTCCCACCATCTGAGGTCGGTGGTGCCCTGCTGGCGATGTTCCAGGTCATGGGCGAGAAAGGTCAGGAAATGAGCCGCCTGGCCCCGTGTCCATCCGTGCCGTGATCCTGACGGCCCGGCCGGGGCCGGGGCCGAGGTCCGGTGCCGCGCGTAGGAGGCGGGGACGAAGGCGTCCAGCAGATGCGCCCGGATCGCCGTGGGCGTGGGGAACCGGGAGCGGTCCAGGAGTTCCAGCGGATGTCCGCCGGGTGCGTGGTGCTCGACGTCCTCCGCCGCGTCCGGCGAGGGGTTGTAGACGACGCGGGCGAGGTAGGCCATCAGCGGCGTCGTGAACAGCCGGCTCAGGGGATGAAGGTCGTGCTCGGCGGCCAGCGCCGTGAACACCTCCCGCCAGCGGGCCTCGTTGGTCGGTCCGCCGGCGGAGTCCAGTAAGTACGACGCGATGACGTCTAGGGCCAGCGGCTCGATCTCGACGCCCGCCGCTCCCGTCACCCGTACCTCGGGCCCTTCGCGGGGGCGGACGGTGGCGGCGAAGGAGGCGCTGCGGGAGCTGAGGACCATTCCGAGGTCCGGGCGGAGGCCGAGCGCGTTGTTGATCCGGGCGATCGCGCGGCCGCGCACGCGATCGGGGATCTCGTCCAGACCGTCCAGCACCAGCATGATTGCGCCGGCATCCAGCAGTTCCCGCCCTCTCTTGGTTCCCGTCCGGCCGGGTTCCCCGAGCCACGGGTAGTCGATCCCCAGCCGCTGCTCCAGCCACAGATCGAGATCCTCCCGGTCCGGGTCCCACGAGGCGAGCGAGACGAGCACGGGCACCGGGTCCCCGTGGCGGCGGTGCGCGAGCAGGTCCAGCACGAGCCGCACCAGCAGCATGCTCTTGCCGGATCCCGGTTCCCCGAGCACGACCAGGCGGCCCGTGGGCACCCTGGTCAGCACCTTCACCAGATCGCCGCCGCCTCCGGACAGCGCCTCCGGCCCGGAGGCCCAGCCGGACGGTGAGGCCGAGGAGGCACGGCCGACTCCGGTGGTGGCCAGCCGGACCAGCGAGCGCCAGGGCTCCATCAGCTCAGGAGGGGCGGGCCGCCACCGGACCGGAAGCGGATACGGATCGTTCAGCCGCCGCAGCGCCGCCTCCTCCCGCCACTGACGTCTGACGGCGAAGGCGAGGTCGTCCGCGGCCCGGGTCAGTGCCGCGTCCTCGGCGGACGAGGCCGGAGGACCGACGAATCCGTTGATCGTGACGTCACCGAGGAAGTCCCGCCCCTGGATCACGGGTCCGCCGGCGCCCGAGAACTCGTTGCGGATGTCTCCGTCCCCTGTGTTCCCCCCGGTGTTCCCCTCCCCCTGCACATCACGCTTCACGAACGTCCCCCTTCCGCCCGAGAGCCCCTGCCGCGTCTCGCACCGGCGCACACCTCGCCACCGGCCACCGCGTACGCGGCTGGTGAGTGGATCAGGTTACCCAGTCACCGGCCAACTCGGGCAGACCCGCGCATACTTGGCCGCTCCGTTGGTCCGCGGGGCCGAATGCCGTAGGCTGCGCAAAGCGGAAACTCTTTCCGTTACTGGTCGCGAGGGAGCCGTCGCCGGTCACGCGGGCGCGGACGGAGGTGATGTGGTGCCCCGGGAGAAGACCGCACGGGCGGGAAAGACGGCACAGGCGGGAAAGCCGGCCCAGGCCGGAAAGCCCGCACGGGCGGGAAAGCCCGCACAGGTGGGTAACCAGGAGCCCGGCACGACGACGGAGGAACCCCCCGGCGTCGCACCGGACGCCGCCGACCCGGCCCCCCGGCAGCGCCGCCGCCGTGCCGACGCGCGGCGGAACGTCGACGCGCTGGTCGAGGCCGCCCGCACCGTCTTCGCCACCTCCGGGGTCGACGCCCCGGCGAAGGAGATCACCGACCTGGCCGGCGTCGGCGTCGGCACGCTGTACCGGCACTTCCCGCAACGCGCCGACCTGGTCAAGGCGGTCGTGGAGAGCGGCATCGACGCCGTCGCGGACGCGGGTCCCGAGCTGAGCGCCGCACACCCCCCGGCGGAGGCGCTCGCCCGCTGGACCCACCGGTTCACCGCGCTCCTCGCGACCAAACGGGGCCTCGCCTCGGCACTGCACTCGGGCGACCCGGCCTTCGCCGGCCTGCCCGACTACTTCCTGCAACGCCTGGGCCCGGCCCTGGCCGCCCTGCTCGCCGCGGCGGTCGCCGACGGCACGGTCCGCGACGACATCGACGCCGAAGACCTGCTCCACGCCCTCGCCCAGCTCTCCCAACCGGTCCCGGGCCGAAGCGCCGAACAGACCCGGCGCATCGTCGACGTCTTCGTCGACGGGCTGTACCGGGGCAGCGCCGCCGGTCACGCCCCCGCCGCCCCGCCGGCCTGAGCCGCCGGTCCCCGCCGGTCCCCGCCGGCCCCCGCCGGCCCCCGCCGGTCTCGTCGGTCCCGCCGGCCCCCGCCGGCCCCCGCCGGTCTCGTCGGTCCCGTCGGCCCGCCGGCCTGAGCCGTCGGCCTGCCCTGGCAGTCCGTCGTGAGCCACCGGCCCGCGCGGCAGCGTCGGCGGCTCCGCCCCGCCGGCCTGGGCCGTCGGTCCCGCTGGCCCCGCCGGCCTGAGCCGTCGGTGCGTGGGCGGTGGCCGGTTGCGGGCCGGGGCGCTTCCCGTCCGGCAATCATGCAAGCACGCTTGCTTGTTTTCCGTGCCGCTGCCATGCTCCCTCGCACACCGCCGGGCCCCGACGGCCGGTGGTGTCGTACCGCCGTGCCGTGACCGTGTCCGTCCGTGCCGTGCCGTACCGGAAGGGGAGTGCCCCGTGTCCGATCCGACGCCCGTGTTCGACGATCTGCACGACGAGGGCGAGGAGCTCGACCGGCTCGTCGCGGGGTTGCCGGGGGAGCGGTGGGGCGGGGCCACCCCCGCGCCGGGCTGGAGCATCGCCCACCAGATCGCGCACCTCGCCTGGACCGACCGTTCCGCGCTCGTCGCCGTCACCGATCCGGACGGCTTCGGCCCGCTCGTCGAACAGGCGCTCGCCGCGCCCGACGCCTTCGTGGACCGGGGCGCGGAGGAGGGGGCCGCGCGCCCGCCGGACGCGCTGCTCGCCCACTGGCGCGAGGGGCGCGCGGCTTTGCAGAAGGCGCTGCGCGCCGCGCCCCCCGGCGCGCGCTTCCCCTGGTACGGGCCGCCCATGTCGGCCGCCTCCATGGCGACCGGGCGGCTGATGGAGACCTGGGCCCACGGCCAGGACGTCGCCGACGCACTGGGCGTCACCCGCACCCCCACCGACCGGCTGCGCCACGTCGTGCGCATCGGGGTACGGGCTCGCGACTACTCCTTCATGGCGCACCGACTCACGCCTCCGGCAGAGGAGTTCCGCGTCGAGGTCGTCGCACCGGGCGGGGCGTTGTGGACCTACGGCCCCGAGGACGCCGCCCAGCGGGTCACCGGAGCGGCGCTCGACCTCTGCCTCCTGGTCACCCAGCGCGCCCACCGCGCCGACCTCGCCCTACGGGCGGAGGGCGCCGACGCCGACCGATGGCTGGACATCGCCCAGGCGTTCGCGGGACCGCCGGGCACCGGGCGTGCGCCCGGGGGCGCGGGGTCCGCGGGGGGAGCCCGTCCGTGACCGAGCCCCCGCCCACCGCGCCCACGACCGCCCCCCTCCGCATCGGCAACGCCTCCGGTTTCTACGGCGACCGCTTCGACGCCCTGCGCGAGATGCTCACCGGCGGCCCCCTCGACGTCCTCACCGGTGACTACCTCGCCGAGCTGACCATGCTCATCCTCGGCCGCGACCGGCTGAAGGACCCCGTCGCCGGGTACGCCCGCACCTTCCTGCGCCAGCTGGAGGAGTGCCTCGGCCTCGCGCACGAACGGGGCGTGAGGATCGTCAGCAATGCCGGGGGGCTCAACCCCGCCGGGCTCGCCGACGCCGTCCGCGCGCTGGCCGGGCGGCTCGGCATCCCCGTCCGTGTCGCGCACGTCGAGGGCGACGACCTCACCGCCGCGCACCCGGGGACCCTGGCCGCGCACGCCTACCTCGGCGGCCACGGCATCGCCGCCTGTCTGCGCGCGGGCGCCGACGTCGTCGTCACCGGGCGGGTCACCGACGCCGCGCTCGTCACCGGGCCCGCCGCCGCGCACTTCGGCTGGGCGCCGGACGCGTACGACGCCCTCGCGGGCGCGGTCGTCGCCGGGCACGTACTGGAGTGCGGCACGCAGGCCACCGGCGGCAACTACGCCTTCTTCACCGAGCACCCGCGCGCCCGGCTGCGCCGCCCCGGCTTCCCGCTCGCCGAACTGCGTGCCGACGGCAGCGCCGTGATCACCAAGCACGACGGCACCGGAGGCGTCGTCGACCTCGGCACCGTCACGGCACAGCTCCTCTACGAGACGGCCGGCGCCCGGTATCCGGGGCCCGACGTCACCGCCCGCCTCGACACCGTGCGCCTCACCCAGGAGGGCCCCGACCGGGTCCGTGTCGAGGGCGTGCGCGGGGAGGCGCCGCCGCCCACCCTCAAGGTCGGCCTCAACCGCCTCGGCGGCTTCCGCAACGAGGTCGTCTTCGTCCTGACGGGGCTGGAGGTGGAGGCCAAGGCCGCCCTCGTGCGCGCACAGATGGAGGACGCGTTCGCCGTCGCCACGTGCCGCCCCCGGCATGTGCGGTGGGAACTCGTCCGCACCGACCGGCCCGACGCCCGCACCGAGGAGACCGCGAGCGCGCTGCTGCGGCTCGTCGTCCGCGACCCGGACGCCGACGCGGTCGGCCGGGCGTTCAGCGGCGCCGCCGTCGAACTCGCCCTCGCCAGCTACCCCGGCTTCCACGTCCTCGCCCCACCCGCCAAGGGCACGCCCTACGGCGTCTTCGAGGCCGCCCGCGCCGACCAGGGCGCCGTACCGCACCTCGCCGTCCTGCCCGACGGGCGGCGGATCGCCGTCGGCCCGCCCGCCGACAGCCGCGTACCCGACGCCGTCCCCGAGCCGCCGCTGCCCGCGCCCCTGCCGCCGGGGCCGACCCGGCGGGCGCCGCTCGGTCTCGTCGCCGGAGCCCGCAGCGGCGACAAGGGCGGCGACGCCAACATCGGCGTCTGGGTGCGGACCGAGGCCGCCTGGCGCTGGCTCGCGCACGAACTGACCACCGAACGGCTGCGGCAACTCCTCCCCGAGACGGGGACGGGGGCCGAGGGCGGCACCGGGGCCCCCGGTCTCGCTGTCACCCGCCATGTCCTGCCGAACCTGCGCGCCCTCAACTTCGTCGTCGGCGGCATCCTCGGCGAGGGCGTCGCCGCGCAGGCCCGCTTCGACCCCCAGGCCAAGGCGCTCGGCGAATGGCTGCGCTCCCGCCACCTGGACATCCCGGAGACCCTGCTGGACACCCCGGAGGCCCTGGGCGGCCCGCCGGACGATCCCCACGCCCCGCCGGACGATCCCCACGCCCCGCCGGACGACCCCGACGCCCCGCCGAAGGCCACCCCGGAACCCCCGCCGACGGCAACCCCGGAATCCCCGCCCGCGGCGACCGACCCTCCGGAGGACCCCCGATGACCGTCCTGACCTCCGCCCTCGACACCTCCACCCCCCAATACGCCCAGAACCGCACCGCCATGCTGGAGAAGCTCGCCGCGCTCGACGCCGAGCACGCCAAGGCGCTCGCCGGGGGCGGCGAGAAGTACGTCGAACGCCATCGCGAGCGCGGCAAGCTGCTCGCCCGCGAGCGCGTCGAACTCCTCCTGGACCCCGACACCCCGTTCCTCGAACTGTCCCCGCTCGCCGCCTGGGGCAGCGACCACACCGTCGGCGCCTCGCTCGTCACCGGCATCGGCGTCGTCGAGGGCGTCGAGTGCGTGATCACCGCCAACGACCCGACCGTACGCGGCGGCGCCAGCAACCCCTGGACGCTGCGGAAGGCCCTGCGCGCCAACGAGATCGCCCTCGCCAACCGGCTCCCCTGCGTCAACCTCGTCGAGTCCGGCGGCGCGGATCTGCCCTCACAGAAGGAGATCTTCATCCCCGGGGGCGCCCTCTTCCGCGATCTGACCCGGCTGTCCGCCGCCGACATCCCCACGATCGCCGTCGTCTTCGGGAACTCCACCGCCGGCGGCGCCTATGTGCCCGGCATGTCCGATCACGTGATCATGGTCAAGGACCGCGCCAAGGTGTTCCTCGGCGGCCCGCCGCTGGTGAAGATGGCCACCGGCGAGGAGAGCGACGACGAATCCCTCGGCGGCGCCGACATGCACGCCCGCGTCTCCGGCCTCGCCGACCACTTCGCCGTCGACGAACCCGACGCGCTGCGCCGCGCCCGCCGTGTCGTCGCCCGCCTCAACCACCGCAAGGCCCATCCCGATCCCCCGTTCGCGGAGCCGCCCAAATACGACAACGGCGAACTTCTCGGCATCGTTCCCGGCGACCTGAAGATCCCCTTCGACCCGCGCGAGGTCGTCGCCCGCGTCGTCGACGGCTCCGACTTCGACGAGTTCAAGCCGCTCTACGGACCCAGCCTGGTCACCGGCTGGGCCGCCCTGCACGGCTATCCCGTCGGCATCCTCGCCAACGCCCAAGGGGTGCTGTTCAGCGCCGAGTCGCAGAAGGCCGCCCAGTTCATCCAGCTCGCCAACCAGCGCGACATCCCGCTGGTGTTCCTGCACAACACCACCGGCTACATGGTCGGCAGGGAGTACGAACAGGGCGGCATCATCAAGCACGGCGCCATGATGATCAACGCGGTCGCCAACTCCCGCGTCCCGCACCTCTCCGTCCTCATGGGCGCCTCCTACGGCGCCGGCCACTACGGCATGTGCGGCCGCGCCTACGACCCCCGGTTCCTGTTCGCCTGGCCCAGCGCCAAGTCCGCCGTCATGGGCCCCCAGCAGCTCGCCGGCGTGCTCTCCCTCGTCGCCCGCCAGTCCGCCGCCGCCAAGGGCCGCCCCTACGACGACGAGGCCGACGCCGCGCTGCGCGCCATGGTGGAACAGCAGATCGAGTCCGAGTCGCTGCCGATGTTCCTGTCCGGACGCCTGTACGACGACGGCGTCATCGACCCGCGCGACACCCGCACCGTCCTCGGCATCTGCCTGTCCGCGATCCACACCGCCGACTACGAGGGCGCCCGGGGCGGCTTCGGCGTCTTCCGCATGTGAGAGGCGAAGGAAAACCAGTGATGATCACCTCGCTGCTCGTCGCCAACCGGGGCGAGATCGCCTGCCGGATCTTCCGCACCTGCCGCGACCTCGGCATCCGCACCGTCGCCGTGCACTCCGACGCCGACGAGAACGCCCTCCACGCGCGCGTGGCCGACGCGTGCGTACGGCTGCCGGGCGCGGCGCCCGCCGACACGTATCTGCGCGGCGACCTGATCGTCGAGGCCGCCCTCGCCGCCGGGGCCGGCGCCGTCCACCCGGGCTACGGCTTCCTCTCCGAGAACGCGGGCTTCGCGCGCGCGGTGCGCGAGGCGGGGCTGACCTGGATCGGTCCCTCCCCGGAGGCGATCGAGGCGATGGCCTCCAAGACGCGCGCGAAACAGCTGATGGGCATCAAGCCGCTGGACGCAGGCGAGATCACCGAGGCCGACCTCCCGGTACTGGTCAAGGCCGCGGCGGGCGGCGGCGGGCGCGGCATGCGCATCGTCCGCGCACTCGACGCGCTCGACGCCGAGATGACCGCCGCGCGCGCGGAGGCGCTGAGCGCCTTCGGGGACGACGAGGTGTTCGTCGAGCCCTACAGGGAGGGCGGCCGGCATGTGGAGGTGCAGATCCTCGCCGACGCGTACGGAACGGTCTGGCCGCTCGGCACCCGGGACTGCTCGCTGCAACGCCGTCACCAGAAGGTCGTCGAGGAGGCCCCGGCGACCGGCCTCTCCGACGAACTCACCGACGAGCTGTACGAGCTGGCCGTACGGGCCGCCCGCGCCGTCGACTACACGGGCGCCGGGACCGTCGAGTTCCTCGTCGCCGACGGGCGGGCGCAGTTCCTGGAGATGAACACCCGGCTCCAGGTCGAACACCCGGTCACCGAGGAGGTGTTCGGCCTCGATCTGGTGGCGCTCCAGGTGCGGATCGCCGAGGGGCACGCACTGGAGAAGTCCCCGCCGCCCGCGCGCGGACACGCCGTCGAGGCCCGCCTCTACGCGGAGGACCCCGCCCGGGGGTGGACGCCGGGCACGGGCACGCTGCACCGGCTCACCGTGCCGGAGGGCGTGCGGCTGGACACCGGGTACGCCGACGGGGACGAGGTCGGCGTGCACTACGACGCCCTGCTCGCCAAGGTCGTCGCCCACGGGGCGACACGGGCGGAGGCGGTGCGCAGGCTCGCGGGGGCGCTGGAGCGGGCGGAGGTGCACGGGCCCGTCACCAACCGCGAGCTTCTCGTGCGGTCGCTGCGGCACGAGGAGTTCGCCCAGGGGCGGATGGACACCGGGTTCTACGACCGGCATCTGGCCGCGCTGACGGTGCCGGACGTCGATCCGTGCGTGGCGGTGGCGGCCGCGCTGGCCGACGGGGTCGGGCGGTCGCGGTTCGGCGGGGGTGTCGGGGGGTGGCGCAATGTGCCGTCGCAACCGCGGGTGAAGCGGTTCCGGGTGGCGGGCCAGGAGTGCGAGGTGCGGTACCGGTGGGGGAGGGAGGGGGCCGTGGTGGAGAGCGGCGGTGGCGTGCGGGTGGTGCGCGTCGGGGCGGAGGAGGTCGTGCTGGAGGTGGCCGGTGTGCGGCGGGCGTTCGCCGTCGCGCGGTACGGCGAGGCCGTGTACGTCGGCAACACGCGGGTGGAACCCCTGCCGCGGTTCCCGGACGCCGCCGTCGAGCAGGCTCCCGGGTCGTTGGTGGCGCCCATGCCGGGGACGGTGGTGCGGGTCGCGGACGGTGTGCGGGTGGGGGCGCGGGTGGTGGCGGGGCAGCCGTTGCTGTGGTTGGAGGCGATGAAGATGGAGCACCGGGTCGCGGCGCCTGTCGCCGGCACGGTGTCGGTGCTGCACGCCGTGCCGGGTGAACAGGTGGGGCTGGGCTCCCTGTTGGCGGTGGTGCGGGAGGAGTGAGGGCGCGCCCTTGTTTTTTCGCCCCCGCCGCCCCTACCCGTCCCATCCCCGGGGGCTCCGCCCCCGGACCCCCTTTTCGTGCGTGGTCGGCTGCGGGCCGGTGGGGGCCGTTCGCGCAGTTCCCCGCGCCCCTTGAAAGCCAGGGGGTGCCCCCCGTCTTCCAGGGGCGCGAGCAACCACGAACCAGCCGCAGCCTCCCGACAACACTCACCCCCTCCCCCTTAGGAGCCCCCATGTCCCCCCTCATGGAAACCGACGACCACAAGGCCCTCCGGGCGGCTGTCGCCGCGCTCGGCAACCGCTACGGCCGCCCGTACTTCACCCGCACCGTCACCGCCGGAGGCGCCCCCACCGAACTCTGGAAGGAGGCCGCGGACCTCGGGTACCTCGGCGTCAACCTGCCGGAGGCATACGGCGGGGGCGGCGCCGGCATCGTCGAGCTCTCCCTCGTCCTCGAGGAACTCGGCACGGCGGGATGCCCGTTGCTCATGCTGATCGTCTCCCCGGCGATCTGCGGCACCGTGATCGCCCGGTTCGGGACGGACGAGCAGAAACGGGAATGGCTGCCCGGCCTCGCCGACGGCAGCCGGATCATGGCCTTCGGGATCACCGAACCCGACGCCGGCTCCAACTCGCACCGCCTCACCACCACCGCCCGCCGCGACGGCACCGGACCCGGCGCCGACTGGATCCTCAGCGGCCGCAAGGTCTTCGTCTCCGGCGTCGACATCGCCGACGCCACCCTCATAGTCGGCCGCACCCACGACGCTCGCACCGGCCGCCTCAAGCCCTGCCTGTTCATCGTCCCGCGCGACGCCGACGGCTTCACCCGGCGCCGTATCGACATGGAACTCAGCGCCCCCGAGAAGCAGTTCGAGCTCACGCTCGACGACGTCCGGCTGCCCGCCGACGCGCTCGTCGGCGACGAGGACGCGGGCCTGCTGCAACTGTTCGCCGGACTCAACCCCGAGCGCGTCATGACCGCCGCCTTCGCGATCGGCATGGGCCGCTACGCCCTCGGCCGCGCCGTCGCCTACGCACGCGAACGCACCGTCTGGCAGCAGCCCATCGGCGCGCACCAGGCGATCGCGCACCCGCTCGCCCAGGCGCACATCGAACTCGAACTGGCCCGGCTGATGACGCAGAAGGCCGCACAGCTGTACGACGCGGGGGACGACGCCGGCGCCGGGGAGGCCGCCAACATGGCCAAGTACGCCGCCGCCGAGGCCTGTGTGAAGGCCGTCGACCAGGCCGTGCACACCCTCGGCGGCAACGGCCTGACCAGCGAGTTCGGCCTCGCCTCCCTCGTCAACGCGGCCCGGGTCGCCCGTATCGCACCGGTCAGCCGCGAAATGATCCTCAACTACGTCTCGCACCAGACCCTGGGCCTGCCGAAGTCCTACTGAGGACCGGGGCCGGCACGAGGAGGAACCGTGTTCCGCAGCCAGTACGCAGACGTACCCGTCCCCGGACTCCCCCCGCACGAGGCGGTCCCGGGGCGCGCCGCCGGGTCCGGTGACGCGCGCAACGGGACGGCGGCCATGAGGTACGACGCCGAGCGCGTCGCCCCGTACCCACGCGTCCGCCGCGTCGCCTTCGCCGACCGGGTGCCGCGCGCCGTCTCCGGCACGATCCGCCGCCGCGAACCCAGGGAGCGCCCGTGACCACGACCGCCCTCGTGGGCCGCTCCCGGGACCGGGGCGTCGCCACCCTCACCCTCGACTCCCCGGCCAACCGCAACGCCCTGTCCGGCGCCCTCGTCGGCGAACTCGCCGCCGCGCTGGAGGAGTGCGGCGCCGACCCCGGTGTACGGGCCGTCGTCCTCACCCACACCGGTACGACGTTCAGCGCGGGCGCCGACCTGCGCGACCCACCGCCGCCCGAGGCGCTCGTCGCGCTGCTGCGGCGGATCGTGGAGCTGTCCACACCTGTGGTGGCCCGGGTGACCGGGCACGTCCGGGCCGGCGGCCTCGGGCTGCTCGCCGCCTGCGACATCGCGGCCGCCGCCGGCACCGCCGACTTCGCCTTCACGGAGGTCCGCATCGGCGTCGCCCCCGCCGTCGTCTCCCTGCCGCTGCTGCCCCGCGCCGACCCGCGCGCGCTCGCCCTGCACTGCCTCACCGGGGCCCGCTTCGACGCCGCCGAGGCCGTCCGCACCGGGCTGCTGACCCTCGCGGGCGACGACGTCGACACCGTCCTCGCCCCCGTCCTCGACGGGCTGCGCCGGGCCTCGCCGCAGGGGCTCGCGGAGACCAAACGGCTGCTCACGGCCGGGGTGCGGGAGGCGTTCGACCGGGACGCGACCGCCCTGACGGCACTCACCGCACGGCTGTTCGCCTCCCCGCAGGCGCGCGAGGGCATGACGGCCTTCCTCGAACGACGGGACCCGGTATGGATGGACTTCACATGAGGGAGACCGGCGCGGGCGGAAGGGGCGCGGCATGGAGATGACAGCGGTCGACCGGGCGCCCAAGCAGGACCGCAGCCGGGCCACCCGGCAGCGGCTGCTGGCCGCCGCCGTCGCCTGCCTCGCCGAGCGCGGCTGGGCCGGCTCCACCGTCTCCGCCGTGGCGCTGCGCGCCGGCGTCTCCCGGGGCGCCGCCCAGCACCACTTCCCCACCCGCGAGGACCTGTTCACCGCGGCGGTCGAGTACGTCGCCGAGGAACGCTGCCAGGCGTTGCGGGCCCTCTTCCCGCAGGGGGCCGCGGCCGACCGGCGCGCGGTGGTCGCCGCCCTCGTCGACGGCTGCACCGGCCCGCTCTTCCGCGCCGCGCTGCATCTGTGGGTGGCCGCGTCCAACGAGGACCAACTGCGCGCCCGGGTCACGGAACTGGAGGCCCGGGTGGGCCGCGAGACCCACCGTGTCGCCGTCGAACTCCTCGGCGTCGACGAGTCCCGCCCCGGCGCCCGCGAAACCGTCCAGGGCCTCCTCGACATGGCCCGCGGCCTGGGCCTGGCCAACCTGCTCACGGACGACGGGGCACGCCGGGAACGGGTGATCGAACAGTGGGCGGGGGTGCTGGACGGGGTGCTGGGGTGACGGGGCCCCGGCGGCGGACACCGGGGCGGCGGGGCCCTTCAGGCGTCCGCGCCCGTCAGGACCCCCTCCAGGAACGGCTCGACCGCCGCGCGCCAGGCCTCCGGCTGGTCGTAGTGGACGAGGTGGCCGGCGTCGGCGACCTCGGCGTAGCGGCCGCGCGGCAGGACGCGGACCATCTCCTGCGACTCGGCCCGGCCCAGCTCGCCGTCCAGGCCGCGGACCACCAGCGTGGGGCACCGCACCTGCGCCAGCTCCTCCCAGTGCGCGTCGTACACCCACGTCTCGCGGGACCTCAGCATCTGCGCGGGGGTGAAGACGGGGCGCCAGCCGTCGGACGACTCGTGCATCACCTCGGCGTAGAACTCGCCGCGCGCCGGGTTGGGGCGCTCCACCCTGGGGTCGTCCTCGCCGAACCACCTGCGGACGTCGGCGAGCGTGGCGAACGGCAGCGGCCAGGTGCGGAACCAGTCCTCCCACTCCCGCTGCGAGGCGGCGCCCAGCGCCGAGGCCCGCATGTCGCAGATGACCAGGCCGCGCACCAGGTCGGGGCGGGCGGCGGCGAGCTGCCAGGCGGTCAGGGCGCCCATGGCGTGGCCGATGACGACGGCCGGGGCGAGCCCGAGCTGCTCCAGCGCGGCGGCCGCGTCCTCGACGTACGCCTCGCGGGTGTGCGCGGCCTCGGGGGGTTTCTCGCTCTGGCCGTGGCCGCGCTGGTCCAGGGCGACGGGGCGGTGCCGCTCGGCGAGCCAGCGGGCGGTGGACGCCCAGTGCGAGGCGCGGCCCATGAGGCCGTGCAGTAAGAGCACGCCGGGCCGGTCGGCGCCGGCCGCCGGGTCGTCGCCCTTGGGCGGGTCGCCGAACTCCCATGCCGCGAGGCGTACGCCGTCCGTTCCCGTCACGTCGATGCGCCGCACCATCGTTCTGGCACCCCCCTGGCTCCGCCCGGACCGTCCGTGCGTGTCGCGGAGACGGTCCGGACGCTCCTCGTGCTGTTGCCGCCGTGCTGGTTCGTCCTGCTGTGGTCGTCACGCTATCGAAAGCTCATTCGAAAATGGGCTTTCGGTCGCCAACACCCCTCCTTCGAGTGACACCGGTCGGGGATTGGCCGACGTCACCGAGGGGAGATCTTCAGCGGGGGGCGGACCGCTCGGGGAAAAACGGTCCGAGGGGGATGACCCTGGGAGCTCGGGGCTCCGGGTCAGCACAGGGGAGGACAGGCCCCGGCGCCATCGAGCGCCGGGGCCCTCTCCATGTCTGCGGCACATCGTCCCGCTCCCCTCCCCGGCCGCACGGCTCCCGCTCTCCGCGCCGGCCCAGAGCCCTCAGGTCATATGCCTCACCCGACAGCGTGGCACGGGAACGGGGTTCGCGCTGCCATTCGGCGCACAGAATGTGCGCGGGGGCGGGCAGCCGGCCGCCGGGGCGCCGCCCCCGTCAGCGCTTCGCGACGAAGACGTGGGAGGCGGTTTCCGACTCCAGTTCGGCGGCTTCGCCGCTGCTGCCGACCAGGACGCCGCCCGCGGACTCCGTCACGCTGACGACCGAGCCGGGCTGCACGCCCGCCCGGCGCAGGGTGTACATGAGCTGCGCGTCCGTCTGGATGGGCTCGCCGATGCGGCGGACGACCACCGTCTTGCCCTCCAGGCCCGGGTCGAGGTCGGCCAGCGAGACCATGCCCTCGTCCAGGAACGGAACCGTGCCGTCCTTCTCGCCCAGCTCCTCCAGGCCCGGGATCGGGTTGCCGTACGGCGACTCGGTGGGGTGCCGCAGCAGCTCAAGGACGCGGCGCTCGACCGCCTCGCTCATCACGTGCTCCCAGCGGCACGCCTCGGCGTGCACCTGCTCCCACTCCAGCCCGATCACGTCGACGAGCAGGCACTCCGCGAGCCGGTGCTTGCGCATGACGCGCGTGGCGAGGCGGCGGCCCTCGTCGGTGAACTCCAGGTGCCGGTCCGGTGCCACGGACACCAGCCCGTCGCGCTCCATGCGCGCGACCGTCTGGCTGACCGTCGGACCGCTCTGGTCGAGCCGCTCGGCGATACGGGCGCGCATGGGCACGACGCCTTCTTCCTCGAGCTCGAGGATGGTGCGGAGATACATCTCCGTGGTGTCGATCAGTCCGGACATACGTGCCCCTCGATTGAGATCTGCCGGAGGCTCGGCGGCCTCACCGGCGTGTGCGCTGGCCCTGGATTCAATTCTGACGCATCCCACCGACAACCGTGCCGTGCGAGAAGAACGGCCACCGCCGGCCCCGTCGCGGCGGCCGTATTGACACGGCACTGGTCCAGACCGCACCGTGATCCGCGACACGGACGGGCCCTGCCGGGTCCCGGCCGCCGGACGAAGCGTTGCGAAGGTGAGGAGCGTCGCCGATGAGCCAGGGGACGGGGGGCGCGGACGGGCCGGGCGAGCGGTTCTTCGACGCCGCGATCGAGCTGCTGCGGCAGGTGCGGGACGGGGACGCCGCCGAGATCACCGCGGCCGGCGAACTGATCGCCGACACCGTCGCCGCCGGCGGCCGGCTCTTCGCCTTCGGCGCCGGGCACTCCTCGCTCGCCGCCCAGGACGTCGTCTACCGCGCCGGCGGACTGGCCCTGATGAACCTGCTCACCGTGCCCGGCGTGACGGGCGTCGACGTGCTGCCCGCGACGCTGGGCTCGGCGCTGGAACGCGTCGACGGCCTCGCCGCCGCCGTGCTCGACGTCGGCCCCCTGCGCGCCGGCGACCTGCTGGTGGTCATCTCCCTCTCCGGCCGCAACGCCCTCCCCGTCGAGATGGCGACGCACGCCCGCGCGCGCGGCGTGAAGGTCATCGGCGTGACCTCGGTGGCGTACGCCGAGCGGACCGCCTCCCGCCACTCCTCGGGCACGTTCCTCAAGGACCACTGCGACGTCGTCCTGGACTCGCGCATCCCGCTCGGGGACACCGTTCTGACCCAGGACGGCATCGACGCCCCCTTCGCCCCCGCCTCCACGGTCGTCACCAGCGCCCTGATGCAGGCCATGATCGCCACGGCCGCCACCACCCTGGCCGCCCGCGGCCTCACCCCGCCCATGCTCCGCTCGGGCAACGTCGACGGCGGCCTGGAATGGAACGACCACGTCTTCGACACGTACGCCGACCGCATCTTCTACCGGCACTGACGGGCGCCTCACCGGGGCTCCGCGCCGGGCCGGAACCGGGAGCCGAACCCCGCTCGCGAACAGGCTCCGAGCCGGGTCCCGAAAAAAACGGTTGAACGTGGCGCGGACGGTTCCTAGTGTGGTGAGCACACTGAAGGGAGGTGGTTCGGCAGATGTATGCATACCGGACGCGTGAGGTGGCTGCGGGCCAGTAGCCCGCCGTCGTACTCGGTTCGGCGCCGGACCAGCGCGTGTTCGAAGCGCGCAACCGGCCCAATCCAACGCAGTCACCCGGCCCGTGGGCTCGCCGGTACGTCCGGCCGGCTCCTCGTCGTCAGACGAGGACCTGAGCCCACGGGTCGTCCGCGTGTCCGGGGCCGTTCCTCAGGGGCTCAGCCGGTCCACGTGCCAGGTGCCGTCCGCCGCGGCGGTGTACCTGAGGCGGTCGTGGAGGCGATTGGCGCGGCCCTGCCAGAACTCGACCGACTCCGGGGCGACGCGGAAGCCGCCCCAGTGCGGCGGGACCGGGACCTGCTCGCCCTCCGGATAGCGGGCGCCGAGCTCCTCGTACGCCGTGTCCAGGACCGTGCGCGAGGGGATCACCGCGGATTGGGCGCTCGCCCAGGCGCCGAGACGGGAGCCGTGCGGGCGGGTGCGGAAGTAGGCGGCGGTCTCGTCGCGGCCGGTGCGGCGGGCGGTGCCGGTGACGATCACCTGGCGGGCCATCGGGTGCCAGGGGAAGAGCAGCGAGACATACGGGTTGACGGCCAGTTCCCGGCCCTTGCGGGAGTCGTAGTTGGTGTAGAAGACGAAGCCGCGGGCGTCGTAGCCCTTCATCAGGACCGTGCGGGAGCTGGGGCGGCCGCCGGCGTCGGCGGTGGAGACGACCATGGCGTTGGGTTCGTAGAGCATGCCCCGCACGGCCGCCCGCGCCGCCTGTTTGAACCAGCGGTCGAACTGGTCCATGGGGTGCGGGGCGAGGTCGGTCTCGTCGAACCCCTCGGCGCGGTAATGGGCCCGCATCGCGGCGGGGTCGGCGGCCGGTTCCCCTTCCGGGGCGGGGCCGGACGGCTCGCGTTCCCCGGCCTCCTGTGCGGCTTCGGCGGCGGCGCGTTCGACGAGGGGTTCGATCACGGGTTCGTCCGGGAAGTGGTCGCTCACGCGGTTATCCTGCCGCATGGAAGCGGTCGTCCGGGGGGAGCGGTGGGTTCCGTCACCTCCCTGGCACTGAGTGCCGCGAGTACTCCCCAAAGGTGGCACTCGGGGATATCGTGCTGCTTCCGGTCCGCACCTATCGAGGAGCCGCCAGATGTCCGACTTCGTACCCGGGCTCGAGGGAGTCGTCGCGTTCGAGACGGAGATCGCCGAACCGGACAAGGAGGGCGGCGCACTCCGGTACCGCGGCGTCGACATCGAGGAGCTGGTCGGCCAGGTGTCCTTCGGAAACGTCTGGGGACTGCTCGTCGACGGCGCCTTCGACCCCGGTCTGCCGCCCGCCGAGCCGTTCCCGATCCCCGTCCATTCCGGTGACATCCGGGTGGACGTGCAGTCCGCGCTGGCCATGCTGGCGCCGGTGTGGGGTCTCAAACCGCTGCTCGACATCGACGCCGAGCAGGCGCGCGAGGACCTGGCCCGCGCCGCCGTGATGGCGCTGTCGTACGTCGCCCAGTCCGCGCGCGGCCAGGGGCGGGCGATGGTGCCGCAGCGGGAGATCGACAAGGCGCACTCGATCACCGAGCGGTTCATGATCCGCTGGCGGGGCGAGCCGGACCCGAAGCACGTGGCCGCCGTCGACGCGTACTGGAGTTCGGCCGCCGAGCACGGCATGAACGCCTCCACGTTCACCGCCCGCGTCATCGCCTCCACCGGCGCGGACGTGGCCGCCGCGCTGTCCGGCGCGGTCGGCGCGATGTCGGGTCCGCTGCACGGCGGGGCGCCCTCGCGGGTCCTCGGCATGATCGAGGAGATCGAGCGGACGGGCGACGCGGCCGGCTACGTCAAGCGCGCCCTGGACCGCGGCGAGCGGCTGATGGGCTTCGGGCACCGGGTCTACCGCGCGGAGGACCCGCGCGCCCGGGTGCTGCGGCGCACGGCGCGCGAGCTGGGCGCGCCGCGCTTCGAGGTCGCCGAGGCGCTGGAGAAGGCGGCCCTGGAGGAGCTGCACAACCGCCGCCCGGACCGGGTGCTGGCCACGAACGTGGAGTTCTGGGCCGCGATCATGCTGGACTTCGCGGAGGTCCCCGCGCACATGTTCACGTCGATGTTCACCTGCGCCCGCACGGCCGGCTGGTCGGCGCACATCCTGGAACAGAAGCGCACGGGCCGCCTGGTCCGCCCGTCGGCCCGCTACGTGGGCCCGGCACCGCGCAGCCCGCGCGAGGTGGCGGGGTTCGAGGGCATCGGGGACGGCGGGGCGGGGACGCGGTAGGGCTGCCGACCGGGTCCTGCCCGGCGCTCGGGCTCGGCCTGCCGGCCGGGTTCGGCCTGCCGGTCGGGTTCGGGCGGGCGGGCCGGTCTTCGGGTGGGTGGCCCGGCTTTCGACTCAGTCCGGCTTTGGCGGGGCGGTGACGCGGTAGGGCTGCCGGCCGGGTCCTGCCCGGCGCTCGGGCCTGGCCCGCCGGCTGGGTTCGGTCTGCCGGTCGGGTTCGGGCGGGCGGGCCGGCTTTCGGGCGGGTGGCCCGGCTTTCGGCCTCAGTCCGGCTTTGGCGGGTCCGTCGTCGCCAGGTCCAGGCAGAGGGCGATGCGGGACGCCACGTCCTCCGCGTAGAGGGCGTCGGGGCGCTCGAAGGGGGCGCGGGCGGCGGCGCGCAGGAACGTCACCACGCCGAGCGTGCGCCCCCGGCTGCGCAGTACCGCGCACAGAGCGTGCACCGTGTCCTCCGGCCACTGCCGGGAGCGGGCCCACGCGCGGGCCCGTTCCGCGTCGGCCCGGCCGGCGCTCGCGCGGACCGAGCCCGCCCGCTCCGCGCACTGCACCGCCGGGTGCGTCTCCCCGTAGTGCACCGGCAGCCCGGACGCGCCCGCGAGGACGCCCGGTCCCGGCGTCCCCGACGGGGTCGACGCGGCGCGGACCAGCCGTACGGGCACCTCGGGGTCGTCGACGGCCGGGGCGCCCGCGACGCGGTCGATCAGCGCGTGGTCGGCGAAGCCGGCGAGCGCGAAGTCGAGGTGGACCGTGGCCGCCTCCCACGGGTCCTCGCACTCCGCCGCCGTCCGGGCCGCCCGGTGCGACTGGTTGGCCCGGAACCGGGTCTGCGACGCCTCCTGCTCGCGCCGCCGCGCCTCGGTGACGTCCTGGAACAGCCAGCCCACCCCCAGCGGCACCGGCTCCTCCGCGAGCGGCGAGGCCAGCCGGAGGAAACCGTTTCGCCAGCAGCGCCGCTGCTCGCCCTCCGGCGTCCGTACGCTCACCCACATCTCGGCCGGCGCGGGCGGCGCGCCCTCGCTCAGCACATGCGCCAGCGCGCTCTCCAGCTCCTCCACGCCCTGCGCGAGCAGCTCGCCCAGCGGCCGGCCCAGCACCGCTGTGCGGCCGACGCCCAGCAGCCGGGCGGCGTGCGCGTTGACGACGGCGGGCCGCAGATCGGCGTCGACGAGGACCACGCCCCAGCCGGCCTCCTCCAGCAGCGCCTCGCTCAGCGCGATCGACCGCTCCAGGTCGATCTGCGTGTGCACCTCGCTGAACGCGCAGTACACCCCGGCGGGCGTGCCGTCCGGGCCACGCACGGCGGCGGACTGCGTACGG
Source organism: Streptomyces sp. NRRL F-6676 (assembly GCF_000725625.1). Taxonomy (GTDB): domain Bacteria; phylum Actinomycetota; class Actinomycetes; order Streptomycetales; family Streptomycetaceae; genus Streptomyces. Next base: position 59,254 of record NZ_JOHS01000024.1, on the reverse strand, counting down.
ACCAGGACGCGGCCGCCGTCCTTGGTGACCAGCGCGAACTCGTGCACCTGGCGTCCTGGCGCCCGCATCGCGGCCATCAGCCGCCGTTCGACCTCCTCGGCGTCCGCGCTGCGCACCGCCCAGCCGGCGAAGCCCTGCCGGCCGACGGCCTCGGCCGCCGTCCAGCCGAGGATGCGTTCGGCCTCGCGGTTCCAGTGGGTGACGACGCCGTCCGCGTCGAACGCGCACAGCGCGGCGTCCATGCCGTCCAGGAGGGCGGCGAGCAGGTCGGAGCCGTCCGGGCCCGAGGGTTCGGGTCCGGGGTCGGACTCGCCGTGATCGGGAGGGCGGGGGCCGCCGCCAGGGCCGGTGGGCTCGGGCTCGTCCGGCCCCAGCTCGTCGGTGGTCCCACTACGCCGGGAAGCACTCACCTGGACCCCCTGCCGGCCGCTTCCGCGTCCGCGGTCGCGTTGGTTCGTTGCTCGCAATCATTCAACGTGAACGTGACTCAGCACACAGCGGGTTCCCGCAATGTGGGAGGCAATCGTTGCACGAGGGGTCTCATGGGGGGCGGCCGTGCCACCGGTGTGCGCCCTCGGCGCACAGGGGGGCGGGGGCGGGGTGCCGGCCGTCATCCCTTGCTCACCGCCGTCAGGATCTCCGGGAGGCGGGCCGCCGTGCGGGGCGCCGCCAGGCGCAGGCCCGCGACCGTGAGAGCCGTGCCGTACGCCGCGCCGCCGGGGAGGAGGAGCCAGGCCCAGTCGTCGCCGCCGGCGCTCACGTTGAGCCAGATCGTGGCCGCGATGACCGGTGCGGACAGCAGTGCCGCGGCGATCATGCCGCCGAAGACCGAGAGCCAGGCGACGCCCACCTGCGCGGGGACCACATTCTTGTAGCCCTCCTGCGGGATCGAGTACGGGAACCGCGCCGACGTCCACGCCCCCGTCGCCAGCATCGCCCCGAGCAGCGCGAACGACAGCCCCAGCACCTCCGGCAGCTTCGCCCAGGCACCGAGCATCGCCGTGGTCAGGACGGTGACCAGAGCGGTGTACGGCAGGGTGATCAGCAGTAGCGCCAGCGCCCTGCCGCGCAGTTCGGCGAGGGCGTCCCGGGGGGAGGAGATCGTCATGGCCACCGTCCAGAACGCGGAGGTGTCCTGCCCGAACTGGTTGTACATCTGGATGCCGAGCATCCCGGAGGCGAAGCACGCGAAGTAGACCGAGCCGGTGCCCTGGAGCGCGTTGAAGACGGGCACGATCAGGCCGATGGCCAGCGACGTCGCCCAGGCCGACTTGGTCTTCGGGTCGCGCCACACATAGCGCAGGCCGCGCTCCACGACCGGGCCGGTGCGCCCGGCGGGCAGCAGCCGGGCCAGGCCCCCCGCGCGCCCGGCCTTCTCGCGGGCGGCCGGCTCGGCGGCGTTCAGCGTGGAGGCGTCGGGGGCCGTCATCAGCCGGGTCAGCGTCCGCGTCCACAGCGCCAGCAGCCCGGCGAGCGCGGCCGCCGACAGCAGCAGCTGCACCGCCGCGACGCCGTACGACCCGTCGCTCACCGAGTCCACCGCGCCGACCGCGGCGGCGGGCGGCACCCAGCGCAGTACGGCGGCCACCGGGTCCAGCGGCTCCAGGCCGCCCGCCGAGCCGAGCCGCTGCGCCCCGAAGTTGACGAACTGCGCGCCCACCGCGATCACCAGCCCGCTGAGCACCGCGAGGTCGCGGCCCCTGCGGCTGGTCAGCAGCCGGATGTTCGCGGCGGCCACCGCGCGCGCCAGGGCCACGCACACCAGCAGCCCCAGTACGACCGCGACGACACCGACGGCGTACGCCGCCGCCCCGTGCGCCACGGAGACCACCGAGCCGGCCAGCAGGCACAGCGTGAACAGCGGGCCGATGCCGATCAGGGAGCCCGCCAGCAGCGCCCGGACCAGCGGCCGGGGCCGCAGCGGCAGCATCACCAGACGGGTCGGGTCGAGGGTCTCGTCGCCGCCGGGGAAGAACAGCGGCATCACCGCCCACCCCAGCCCGAGCACCGCGAGCAGCAGGACGGTGACGGAGTCCGCGTGCGCGTTGCCGCGCAGCGCGATCAGCCCGGCCAGCTGGAGCAGGGCGAACAGCAGGACGAGGACGAGCGAGGTGACGTACACGGCCCGGCGTCCGCCGGACTGCCGCAGCCCGTTGCGCAGCAGGGACAGCTTCAGCCGTACGACGACGGGGGTGAGCGCCACCGTGCCCGGGCCGGCGGGGGCGGCGGTTTCCGTGGCGGCGGTCATCGGGTGCCGCCGCCGAGCCAGTCCAGGTCGGTACCGGCGGACCGGCCGCCGGCCCCGACGAGTTCGAGGAACGCCTCCTGCAACGAGGACGCCCCGCCGCGCACCTCGGCGAGCGGCCCGTCCGCGCGGATCCGGCCCGCCGCCATCACCGCCACCCAGTCGCACAGGGACTCGACGAGCTCCATGACGTGGGAGGAGAAGACGACCGTGGCGCCGGAGCCGGTGTACCGCTCCAGGACACCGCGGATGGTCTGCGCGGAGACCGGGTCGACGCCCTCGAACGGCTCGTCGAGGAAGAGGACTTCGGGGTTGTGGAGGAGGGCGGCGGCGAGGCCGATCTTCTTGCGCATGCCGGTCGAGTAGTCGACGACGAGCTTGTGCTGGGCGCCCGCGAGGTCGAGGACGTCGAGCAGCTGGGTCGCCCGCTTGTCGACCTCGGCACCGGGCAGCCCGCGCAACCGCCCGGTGTAGGAGAGGAGTTCGCGCCCCGACAGCCGCTCGAACAGCCGCAGCCCCTCGGGGAGCACGCCGATCCGGGCCTTGACGGCCACCGGGTCGCGCCACACGTCGTGCCCGACGACCTCGACGGTGCCCCGGTCCGGGCGGAGCAGCCCGGTGACCATGGACAGGGTGGTGGTCTTCCCGGCCCCGTTCGGGCCGACCAGCCCGACGAACTTCCCGGCGGGCAGCACGAGATCGACCCCGCCCACGGCGATCTGCTCCCCGAACCGCTTCCAGAGCCCCTGGACCCGCACGGCCGGACGCCCGCTTTCGCTCGCCACCACTCCCTCACCCATACCAACACCCTAGGGGCCAACGCCCTTCCTTCGGGGGCGCGGGACTGTGTCCGATCTGCGGCTCCGCCGCGTGCGCGCGACAAGCCACGACGGCGCCGTACCCGGCAACGAACCCCGACCCCGCGGACGCGACCCCGCCACGCCTCCCTCACACCGCCCTATCGATCCCTCCCGCACGCGTAGGAGAGGGAGGAGACCATCTCCTCCACGTCCGGCAACCACCGATTCACCGCGGTGGGCCGGCAGGCCCACTGCACCGCCCCCCGCGCCCCGAACCGCGACGGCGGCGCCGCCACGTACGTGCCCTCGCCCAGCCCGGCCATGTCCAGCGACTCCGGCGTCCAGCCCAGCTTCCGCACCAGCTCGGGGAGTTTGGCCGCGCCGCCCGGCAGGACGAAGAACCGCATCCGGCGGTCGGGGGCCAAGGTGACCGGGCCGAGCGTCAGTTGCATCCGCTCCATTCGGGCCAGCGCCAGGAACCCGGCCGTCTCGGGGACGTCGACCGCGTCGAACGTGCGCCCCGTGGGCAGCAGGATCGAGGCCGTCGGCTGCCGGGACCACAGCCGGCGCGCGACGGTCGCACTGCCCGTGGCCTGCGTCGTCCAGTCCTCGCGGGCCGGGTGCACGCCCGGCTCCGGACACGCGGGGTCCGCGCAGGAGCAGCGCTGCACACCGTCGACGACTTGCAGCCAGGTGCCCGGGACGACGTCCCAGTGGCGCTCCTCGGCATAGCGCACGGCGGTCTCCAGCAGGGATTCGCCGCGCTGCTGGGGGATGTGGGCAGCTTGGGTGGGGGCGGTTTCGGCGCCCGCGATGGTCTCTTCCACGAGGAACACAACTCCCGCCGTCACTGGGGGTTACGCCCACCCGTGCGCGGGGGAGGGGCACCCCTTCGAGCGGCGGGGCGCACGGATGCACGTACGGGGGCGCGTACGAGGAAGGACACCGTCGAACGGGTAGCCAGGAAGGGCAGACAAGGGCCGGGTGGGGGAGGGACGACGGCCCGGGCCGTCACCATTACCCGGCAAGCCTGGCATGTCCCGCATTGTCGGCATGTAGCGCATGCAGTGCGTGCGGGCGGGGCATTGATCTTCACGGCCGGATCCTTGCGGTGCCCGACGGAAGGCGCCGGCCGCCGAAGGCACGTCAAACGGTGCGTGGGCAGGCACCGCAGCCGCCAGAAACAGGGGGTTTCGCCATGGCCGCAAGGCCTCTCGTCGCCAGGCAGCCGAACGAACGGCTCCAGGCGCTCATCCAGGAAGCGGGCTGCTCCAACGCCGGTCTGGCCCGCCGGGTCAACATGTGCGGCGCGGAGCACGGGCTCGATCTGCGCTACGACAAGACGTCGGTGGCCCGTTGGCTGCGCGGACAGCAGCCGCGCGGGCGCGCCCCGGCGATCATCGCCGAGGCGCTCGGCCGCAAGCTGGGCCGTACGGTCACGATCGACGAGATCGGCATGGCCAACGGCAAGAACCTGGCGTCCGGTGTGGGGTTGCAGTTCTCGCCGACGGTGCTCGGCGCCATCGAGCAGGTGTGTGAGCTGTGGCGCAGTGACGTGGGCCGGCGGGACTTCCTGTCCGGGTCCTCCGTCGCCGCCTCCGCGCTGGTCGAGCCCAGCCGGGACTGGCTGATCTCGACGCCCGACGCCCAGGTGGGGCGGACGGGCGGGCCGAGGGTGGGCGCGTCCGACGTCGCGGCGGTGCGGGCGATGACGCAGGCGCTGGTCGACCTCGACCACACCTACGGCAGCGGGCATGTGCGTCCGGTCGTCGTGCACTACCTCAACAGCGTCGTCTCCGGGCTGCTCGCCGGGTCCTACCGGGAGTCCGTGGGGCGGGAGTTGTTCGCGGCGGTGGCCCGACTGACCGAGCTCGCCGGGTACATGGCGGTGGACACGGGGCAGCCGGGGCTGGCGCAGCGGTACTACATCCAGGCGCTGCGGCTCGCGCAGGCGGCGGGGGACCGGGGGTACGGAGGGTATGTGCTGGCCGCGTCCATGAGCCATCTGGCGGCGCAGCTCGGCAATCCGCGGGAGATCGCGCAGTTGGCGCGGGCGGCGCAGGAGGGGGCGCGGGGGCAGGTGCCGGCGCGGGCGCAGTCGATGTTCTGTGCGGCGGAGGCGCGGGGGCATGCGCTGATGGGGGACGTGCGGGGGGCGCAGGCCGCTGCGGGGCGGGCGGTCGCGGCGATGGAGGCGGCGGGGGGTTCGGGGGGCGCCTCCGGTGCCGGTTCCCCGGCCGACGCCGGGTCCGGGGACGATCCCGTGTGGATCGCGCACTTCGACGAGGCGTATCTCGCCGACGAGTTGGCGCACTGCCATCGCGATCTGGGGCAGGCGGACGCGGCGGAGCGGTGTGCGCGGGAGGCGCTCGCGGGGCATCCGGAGGGGCGGGTGCGGCGGCGGGCGATCGGGTTTGTGCTGCTGGCGACGGCGCAGGTGCAGAAGCGGGAGGTGGAGCAGGCGGTGCACACCGGGATGAAGGCGGTGGAGCTGCTCGGGGGGTTGCGGTCGAATCGGGGGGCGGAGTATCTGGAGGACTTCCAGCAGAGGCTGGAGCCGTTCGGGGAGGAGGCGGTGGTACGGGAGTTCGGGGCGCGGCTGGAGTTGCGGGCGGCGTGATGTTTCTCGCCCCCGCCGCCCCTACCCTTCCCATCCCTTCAAGGGGCTCCGCCCCTTGGACCCCGGGGGTTCGTTGTCGGCTGACGGCCGGTGGGGCTTCTCGCGCAGTTCCCCGCGCCCCTGAAGACTCGGGGCTTCGCCCCTCGATCAGGGCGCGTCGCAGCCGCACGCGCCCACGCGGCGGAGCCGCGGATGCCTTTGAGGGGCGCGGGGAACTGCGCGACCGGCCCCCACCGGCCGTCGGCCGACTACGTGCCGAACCGGCCCTCGGGGGAACCGTCGTGACGGTTCCCCCGAGTCCCGGGTGACCGCCGGAGGCACTCCGCATGGCATGCCCGCGCAGAGACCCGGTAGCGTGAGCCGCTGATTCTCTTGGTCGCCCAGTCGGAGGAGTCCCGGTGACGCAGAGTGGACAGGGTGGGGAGCCCTCGGCGCGGCCCGCGCGAGAGGGCATCGTGCTGCCCTCCGACGGCGGTGCCCCCCTGCTGCCGGGCAGCCAGGCCGAGCCGCCCGCCCCGGCGGGCGGCCGGTCCTGGGGCGGGCCCTGGGGCCCGGACCAGCAGGCCGCCCCCGCACCGCCCCCCGCCCCGGGCTGGGGCGAGGACCCCGGCCCCCAGTGGGGGGCGCCGGGCGGCGCACAACTGCCCCCGGAGAGCGCACAGGCGTCCCCAGGGGGCGCACACCCCGGGCACGGAGTCGCACCGCACGCCGGGCACGCAGCCGCCACCGGCGGCTACTCCGCCCCGCTGCCCCCGGCCGCCCCGCCCGGCGCGCAGCCGCAGCCGTACCCCTCCGGTTCCGGAGCCTTCCCCTCCGCTCCGCTGCCCGCCACGAACGAGGGAGCGACGCAGTACCTACAGTCGCCCGCGGACGAGGGGGCGACGCAGTACATACCCCCCGTCATGAACGAGGGCGCGACCCAGTACATACCGCCGGTGACCGACGAGGGCGCCACCCAGTACATTCCGCCGGTTCCGGGCGGCGCGGGCCCGATGCCGCCCGCCGCGGGGCCGGACGCGCAGGCCACCCAGTACCTCCCGCCGGTCCCGGGCGGCGGCGCCCCCGCGCAGCCCGCCCCGCCGGCCGAGTTCGACAATCTGTTCCGTACCGAGGGCGCCCCCGCCCCGGCCCCCGCCACCGAGCAGCTGCCGCAGATCGGCGAGGCCGTCTCCGTACCGCCCCCGGGCGGCGGCCGCGCCGGCGCCCGGCGGGGCGGCGACGAGGGCGGCGGCAACCGCGGCGTCGGCGGCGGCCGTTCGGGGTCGCGCGTGCCGCTGATCGCCGCCATCGGCGTCGGCATCGTGGTCCTCGGCATCGGCGCCGGCGCGCTGCTCGGCGGAGGTGGCGACAGCAAGGGCGACGACAGCAAGAACGTGTCGGCGACCGGCCCCGCCACCGCCGACTCCTCCGCACCCGCCGCCGACCCGGCGAAGGCGCAGGCCGACGCCCTGGACAAGCTGCTCGCGGAGAGCGGCAACAGCAGGCAGAGCGTGATCGGCGCGGTGGCGAACGTCCGCGCGTGCAAGAACCTCGACCAGTCGGCCACCGATCTGCGCTCCGCCGCCAAGCAGCGCAACGGCCTGGTGACGAAGCTGTCCGGGCTCGCCGTCGACAAGCTCCCCGACCATGCCGCGCTGACCGCCTCGCTCACCGCCGCCTGGCGGGCCTCCGCCTCCGCCGACAACCACTACGCGGCCTGGGCCGATCAGGCCAAGGGCAAGAAGGTGTGCAAGAAGGGCCACGCCCGCACCACCAACCAGACCGTGGCGGGCAACACCGCGAGCGGCACGGCCACCGAGCAGAAGAAGAAGGCGGCCGCGCTGTGGAACGCCATCGCGAGCAAGTACGGACTGACCCAGCGTCAGCCCACTCAGCTCTGAGCGCGCGGTGGCGCCGAGCCGGAGGCTCTACGACGACGCCGGCGTCTCCAGCGTCTTGGAGACGTTGACGAAGCCCTTGCGGGCCGAGACCAGCCGGCCCCCGCGCACGACCTGGTAGGTGACGTCCGAGTTGACCAGGCGGGGGTAGTCGATCACCGCCGCCAGGTCCTCGAAGCGCCAGCTCAGGGCGGGGGTGAGACCGCCGGTGGTGACCTTCGCACCGCCGTCCAGGGCGTGCTGCACCGCGCGGGCGGTCACCTCGCCGTCGCCGAGGGACCGTACGACCTGGCGGAGCGCGGTGTAGGCGAGCCAGGTCGTCTGGACGCCCGCGTCGGCGGGGTCGATCCGGTTGTCGCCGAAGGCGTTGTCCTTGATGACCTTCTTCATGGTGTTCCAGCGGGCGTCGCTCGCCACCGGGTACCAACTCGTCGCGTACGCCCCCTCGTACGGGCCGGACGCCCCGCCGGCGGCGTCGACCACCGACTGGTCGACGCTGCCGAGGACGGAGGCCGTGCGGACCTCCGGGTAGTCCGCGCGGATCCGGCGGAAGGAGTCCACGAACGTGTCCGTGCGCTCGCCGAGCACCGGGACGACGCAGCCCTTGCCGGAGGTGCCCGTGGTGTCCCCGGTGACCGTCGCCAGCGCCTGCTTCGCCTGGTCGTCGTAGGCGGTGGCGCCCTCGGTGGCCCGTACGTCCGTCGCGGCGGCGTGCCCGGAGGCCTTCAGGCCCGCGTTGAAGGGCACGGCCAGTTCGTCGCCCGCGATCGTGTCGGGCCGTACCAGCGCCACCCGGCCGCAACTGCGGCCCAGTTCCTCGCCGAGCCCGGCCAGCAGCGCGGGCTCCCCGCCGTTGACCGGGTACGACAGCGGGCTCTCGAACTCCTCCTGGGTCAGGCCGTAGCCGCCGAGGTAGGGGATGCCCGCCGACTCCAGCGGGCCGAGGAAGGAGTCGCTGTGCTGACTGTAGGAGCCGACGACGGCGACGACGTGCTCGTCGGCCGCGCGGCGGGCGCACGCGGCGGCGTCCGCCGAGCTGTTGTGGTCGTTGCAGACCAGCACCTTCAGCGTGCGGCCGCCCAGACCGCCGTGCGCGTTGACCCAGCGGGCGTAGGCCTGCGCCATCGCCGGCATGCCCGGCTTGTTGGTGGCGGAGGTGTCCTGGGGCGCCCAGGTCATGACGGTCACGGTGTCGCTCCCGCCGCCCATGACGCCGGGGACGGCACCGCAGCCGACGGCCACCGCCCCGCAGACGGCGAGCGCGCCCGCGGAGAGCAGGGCGGTCCGCACGGAGCGGGTGCGGCGGGAGCGGGGGGTGGTCGTGGACGTGCGTCGCCTGCCGGTCATGGTTCCGCACGATTCCGGCACATCGTCAACTGGAGAGTGAGCGAAGGGCAACGCAGGGTGACGGGGAGGTGAATTGCGGGGGCCGGTGATCACTCCGGCGGGCGGAACGTACGATCGATGACCGTGCAAGCTCCGGAGAACCCTTCCCGTCGCGGGCGTCGCTCGTCCACCATGGGCGCCATGCCCCTCAACGACATGCCGTGGTGGCGCTGGCGCAGCAACGTGCGTTCCGCGCTGCACATGCTTTCCGACCCGGCCTTCCAGCGGGACGTCTGGCTCGCGGGCACCGAAGGGTACGGGGACGTGACCGACGCCGTGTACCGGCTGGTGGAGGACACCTGGCTGGACAACTGGTCGGCCGAGAAGTACGTCGGGACGATCTTCCGCGACGCCCAGGAGGCGGCGCTGGTGGACACCGCCGTGCTGCGGGTGCTGCGGATCATGCACCAGGTCGGGCCCGACGCGCCGGTCTCCACGTACCTCGAGAACCCGTCCTGGCCGGACGCGGTACGGGCGGCCCGGGAGGCCCACGTCCGGCTGGCGACGGCGGACGGGGAGGACCCGGAGGCGCCGCCGCGCTCGCTGGAGGTACTGCGGATCATGACGCGCTCGGCGTGAGCGGCGGCCGTGCCGGCGTGACAGGACCGGCCGGCGTGACACGACCGGCCGGCGTGACCGGATCCGGCCCACGGAGGTTCCGGCCCTTGGGACAGTTGTTCACCGCCGTCGGCCGTGTGCGACCCTGTGCTGCATGACTGAGCAGTCCACGCGAGACGCAGGCGCCGCCGCCGACACCGGTGAGCAGTACGTCCTCACCCTCTCCTGCCCGGACAAGCAGGGCATCGTGCACGCGGTGTCCAGCTATCTCTTCATGACCGGCTGCAACATCGTGGACAGCCAGCAGTTCGGTGACCAGGACACGGGGCTGTTCTTCATGCGGGTCCACTTCTCCGCGGAGCCGTCCGTGACGTCGGAGAAGCTGCGGGCGAGCTTCGCCGCGATCGGCGACTCCTTCCAGATGGACTGGCAGATCCACCGGGCCGACGAGCGGATGCGCGTCGTCCTCATGGTCAGCAAGTTCGGCCACTGCCTGAACGACCTGCTGTTCCGGGCGCGGACCGGGGCGCTGCCGGTCGAGATCGCGGCCGTCGTCTCCAACCACACGGATTTCGCCGAGCTCGTGGCGTCGTACGGAATCCCCTTCCACCACGTGCCGGTGAAGCGGGACACCAAGGCGGAGGCGGAGGCGCGGCTGCTGGAGATCGTGCGCGAGGCGGACGTCGAACTGGTGGTGCTCGCCCGCTACATGCAGGTCCTCTCCGACGACCTGTGCAAGCAGCTGAACGGGCGGATCATCAACATCCACCACTCCTTCCTGCCGAGCTTCAAGGGCGCGAAGCCGTACCACCAGGCGCACGCCCGGGGCGTGAAGCTGATCGGTGCGACGGCGCACTACGTCACGGCGGACCTGGACGAGGGCCCGATCATCGAGCAGGAGGTCGAGCGGGTGGGCCACGACGTGACCCCGGACCAGCTGGTCGCGATCGGCCGCGACGTGGAGTGCCAGGCACTGGCCCGCGCGGTCAAGTGGCACGCCGAACGCCGCATCCTCCTGAACGGCCACCGCACGGTGATCTTCGCGTAGTCCCGCCGGGCCCCTACAACCGGCTCAACGACGCCGTCGCCAACAGGACCTCCTGGATGGCCGTGCGGTCGCCCGAGCGGCCGGCGGCGGCTTCGGCCGGGGGGACGTGGCCCGCGGCCAGGCGGCAGAACTCGACGCCGTCCAGGGCGATGTGGGCCACCGTGTGGTCCAGGGACGCCGCCGCGCCGGGGGAGTCGAGGGGGATCAGCCACTCGCCGCCGCCCAGTCCCTCGATCTCCAGCCGCAGGCTCCGGCCCGGCGCGCCCGCCGCCACCAGGTGGCGGCCGCGTGGCGCCGGTTCCGCCAGCCCCGCCCGGCGTCGTGCGGCGAGCGACAGCGGCAGCATCCGGGCGGCCAGGTCGATCATCCCGTGCAGATGCCGGGGCGCGGGCGGCACGTACGGGTAGTCGACGGCCTCCGCGATGTCGTCCGCGTGCACCCAGCACTCGAAGGCGCGGTCCAGCAGCGCGTCCCGCAGCGGCAGCGTGAAGTCGCCGTACGGCACGGCCAGTTCGCCGCTGCTGCCGCCCGCGAACGCGGCCGTGCGCACGACGGCGTGACTCTGCTCCCGCCAGGGCCCGCGCACGGCCCGGGTCGGCGGCACCCGTGCGGCGTTCCAGTACGCCTCCGTCCGCCCGGTGGGGGAACCGGTCGCGGCCGTGTGCGTGTGCGCGGCCGTGTGCGTGTCCTCGTCCGGGGCCTCTTGCGTTTCCGTCTCCGCGAGCGGGTCCTCCAGGCCGAGTGCCGCCGCCACCAGCCCGTCGACGCACCGCAGATGGGTGATGACGCCGGCGACCGTCGTGCGGCGGGTGGCCGGTGCCCGCCCGTCGAACCAGCGCAGCCGCACCGGCGCGTGCCACTCCGCGTCGCCGAAGTCCTGCAACAGCGCGTCGAGGCGCGCCGTCTCCGCGTCGTACGGGGCCGCCCAGCCGGGCACGGGGATGCGCGGCCGGCGGCGTTCGAGGCAGGTGTCCAGGACGCGGGTGCGCAGCCCGGGGTCGAGGTCGAGGCTCTCCGGCGGGTGCAGCAGCCCGACGGCGTCCCGCAGCCGCAGGGCCTCCTCGGCGCAGGCGCCGCAGTCGCCGAGGTGCTCCTCCACCGCCGCCGTCTCCTCCGGCGAGCAGGCGGCCAGCGCCCAGGCGCCGAGCAGCGACATCAGTACCCGGTGCTCCAGCACGGGCACGGCGGCCGGCCGGGGCGCCGGGGGCAGCGGGCGGCCGCCGTCCTCGACGGATGTGCGCGGCGGCGGGATGCGCGGCGCGCCGTCCCGTCCGTCGCCGTGCGCGCGTGACTCCTCGGGGTTCCCCGGTCCGCCGCCGTTCACACCGGACCCCCGGGTTCCGGAAGGCCGCCGGGGCCGCCGGAGAAGCCGGGGCCGCCGGGTCCGCCGGGTCCGCCGGAGAAACCGGTTCCGCCGGGTCCGCCGGAGAAGTCGGTACCGCCGGAGAAGCCGGTTCCGCCCGGCGTGCCCGGGCCGCCCGTGTCGTGCGCCGTGGCCAGCAGTTGCAGGCCGAGCCGGAGCCGGCGGCGCGCCTCGTCCTCCGTGATGCCGAGGTCGGCGGCGGTCTGGCGGTAGTCACGGCGCTGGAAGTACGCCCGCTCCAGCGCCGCCTTTAGCGGGGCGGGCAGGGAGGTGACGATGTAGTCCGCGCGGGCGGCGACGGACGCGTGGCGCACGGTCCGCTCCAGTTCCGGTTCCGGTTCCAGTTCCAGGTCCCGCTCCGGTTCCGGCTCCGCACCGGCGCGGGCCCCGCCCGCCCGCAGCCGCCGCACCGCGAGCCGGTGGGTCACCGCCGCGACCCAGGAGCGCAGCGGCCCCTGCTTGGGGTCGTACGTGTCCGGGTGCTCCCAGAGGTGGACGAACACCTCGCGCGTGAGGGCGTCCGCGGCGCGGTCGTCGCCGAGGACGCGGTGGGCCAGCCCGTGCACGAGGGAGGCGAACCGGTCGTAGAGCTCGCCGAGCGCCGCCGCCTCGCCGTGCGCCAGCCGCTGCTGCATCCGCCGGTCCCAGCGGGGTGGTGCGTCCTTCGTCGCCATCCGGTTCCGCCCCCTCCCCGGTGCGGTCCGCGGTGCTGCCCGCGGCCCTGTCCTGGTCCAGCCTGTGCCCAAGGCCTTCTCGAATGTAGTCGGCACGTCCGACGGCGCACGCCCCTTTGTGACAATGCGCGCCCCCCTGCCGACCACGGATGGTAGGGGGCCCGCCCGCAGGGCCGTCCGCCGGAGCCGACCTAGATCAACTCTGCCCAAAGATGACCGTACGCGACCGAAGTTGTTCGGAATGGCTCATATACCACAGGCATTGGATCGAGAACAGGTGTTTCATGGTGAGGCGGTGGGGAAGGCGCGCCGACGAAAAACGTAGGGGCGGGTTCCGGTTGAGAGTGCGGACCAGGGCGCCCGCCCCGACGGTCGGTGGACGGGCGGGCGAGCGGGAGGCGTTGGCGGTGGCGCTCACGGTGACGGAGGCCGGGCACGGCGAGTGGGCCGTGCTCCGTGTGACGGGCGAACTGGACCTGGTGAGTGCGCCGGCGCTGCGCGGGCGCGTGCACGACGTGGTGGCGGACGGCCGCCACCGGCTCGTCCTCGACCTCTCCGGGGTCTTCTTCTGCGACTCCAGCGGCGTCGGCGTACTCATCGCCGCCCGCCGTCTGATCCGCTCCTGCCGGGGACGGCTGCGGCTGATCCTGCCCGCGCACGGCTCGGAGGAGGGCTCCCACGTCAACCGGGTCCTCGCCGCGCTCGGTGTGCGCCGGCTGTTCGACGTGTACCCGGACGTCACCGTCGCCGTCACGGAGGACGCCGACCCGCTCTCGGTCTGAGCCGACAGGCCCCACCGCCGCCGCCACTCCCGGCGGTGCGCGTCACACGCGTGTGCGGGTTTTCCCCAGAGTTGTCGCGGAATTCCCCCGGTCCTGGCACAAGCGTGGTTTTCCCGCTCCCCGGGCCGCCCCGGCGTCGTACGCTCCGGGCGAGAAGGACCCGACGTCATGTGAGGCGGCGCAGAACACATGGTCAGCACCGAGTACGAGCGCAGGATCGCGGCCCGGTTCGCCGGCTTCGACCAGGACGGCAACGGCTGGATCGACCGCGAGGACTTCAACGCGGCGGCCAAGGCGCTGCTCGCCGAGTTCGGCACCACGGCCCGTTGCGACAAGGGCCAGGCCCTCTACGCCGGGGCCGAGGCGTTCTGGCAGGGCATGGCGGGGATGGCGGACCGGGACGGTGACCAGCGCATCACGCGCGAGGAGTTCGTCGGCGGCGCCGTCAAGCGGCTGCGGGACAACCCCGAGCGGTTCGCCGAGATCGCCCGCCCCTTCCTGCACGCGGCGTTCGCGGTGGCGGACGGCGACGGGGACGGCGCGGCGACGGTCGAGGAGACCGTACGGGTGCTGAGGGCGCTCGGCGTCCCGGAGCCCATGGCCGCGACGGCCGCGGCGGCGCTGGACCCCGACGCGGACGGCCGCATCGCCGAACCGGACGTCGTCACGGCCTTCGCGCGCTACTTCACCGTCCCGGAATGACCGGTTCCGCGGCGAGGGCCGGATGTGGTGACGGAACGTAGCCACGGAACCGCCACCCGCCTCCGACCCGTCACGGACCGTCGCCGGCGGGTGTCTCCGGTACCTTGTGGTGGATGCGAGTGGTGCACAGGCCGAGCCGTCGTGGCGCGGCGCCGCGGACGGCGCCGGATCGCGCCATGTACGCCGCTCGCAGGGCAGGGCGGACCGTCGCCACTGCTTGTTCGACTCACCGGAGCAGGCGTCGCACAGTATGCCGTACGCGTACTCCTTCGCGCTGGAATATGCCCGAAGCGCTTGTTGAGGTGACTGTACGTCAACCATGCTGCCGTGCAAGGGAATCACGGTCCGTGATCCCGGTTCCGTGCGTGCAGAGGATGACCACGACCGTGGCGCCCATGGGGCGCGAGGCGATGTGTCCGCCGGTTCGGATGGTGTGAGCGGTGCAGGTGCTTCAAGTGCAGCTGGAGATCCGGCCCGACCCCGCTGAGGTGGGGCGGGCCCGGAAGTGGGCCCGTTCGCGGCTCGCGGGGTCGGGCATAAGCGCCGACGAGCCCGTCGCCGAGACGCTGGTGCTGCTCGTCTCCGAACTCGTCACCAACGCCGTCGTGCACACCGGATGCCCGGCCGTGCTGCGGCTGCTGCTGACGGGCGTGCGCGAGGACGCCGGCGGTCCGGCCGGGACGGTACGGCTGGAGGTGGCCGACTCCTGCGACCGGGCGCCGGTGCCGAGACACGCCGACGGCGACGCCACCGGCGGCCGCGGCCTCGCCCTCGTCGACGGCCTCGCCGACCGCTGGGGCTGGGCCCCCGAGGGCACCGGCAAGCGCATCTGGTGCGAGATGGACCGTGCGACGGCCGGGGACCCCGCGGACGGCCCGGGCAGCCCCGACGGCACGGCCGCGACGCACGGGGGCTTCGCCTACGAGGCGGTCTAGACGCTCCGGGGACCGGTCGCAGGAGCGGCGTCCGGCGCTCCCCGGGGGCGCTCCCGGGAGGCGCGCGCCTGGGCATGCGACCGCACGGGCGCCCTCCCGCGCCGCGAACCCGAGCCGGATGCGCCCGGGTGTGCTTCCGTACGCGGAATCACGAAAAGTACATAACGGACCATTCACGCAATGGGTGTTGACGTCAGGTGTCCGTTTGATCACGCTTGTGGTGAGCGATTCGCGGCGAGGGGACGGCGAGGGTCCCGGTGACGGAGCACCCTCGGCGAGTGCGGATCGTGTTCGGCGGCGCGCGGTCCCGTGCTCGGGGCGGCCGGCAGCGCGCCGCCGGCCGGACCGTACGGGGTGACGCCGACGCGTTGTCCACACCCTGTGGACAACTTCGCGCCACCGCGCGGGCCTACGCCGCGGTGTCCGTCCCGCCCGTACGGAACGTCCTGCGGTACGCCGTCGGGGTCACCCCCAGAACCGCCTGAAGGTGCTGGCGCATCGACTGGGCCGTGCCGAAGCCCGCGTCCCGGGCGATCTGGTCGATGGACAGATCGCTGGACTCCAGCAGATACCGGGCCCGTTCCACCCGCTGCCGCGTCAGCCACTGCCCCGGGCTGATCCCGGCCTCCTCACGGAACCGCCGCGTGAAGGTCCGTACCGACATCGACTCCTGCTCCGCCATGTCCCTCAGCTGGATCGGCTCGTGCAGCCGGCCGAGCGCCCACGCGCGCGCCGCCGCCGTGCCCGCCTGCTGCGGCTGGGGCAGCGGCCGCTGGATGTACTGCGCCTGCCCGCCGTCCCGGTAGGGCGGTACGACCGTGTGCCGCGCGACCTCGTTGGCGACGGCCGTGCCGTGGTCCCGTCGCAGCAGATGCAGGCACAGGTCGATGCCGGCCGCGACCCCGGCGGAGGTGAGTACGTCGCCGTCGTCGACGAACAGCACGTCGGCGTCGACCCGAACCTTGGGGAAGAGCCGCTGGAAGTGCTCGGCCGATGCCCAGTGCGTGGTCGCCAGCCGGCCGTCGAGGTGCCCGGCGGCGGCGAGCACATAGCCGCCGGTGCAGATGGCGACGAGCCGGGTGCCGGGCCGGATGTGCGTGAGGGCGGCGGCCAGTTCGGGGGTGAGCCTGCCCTCCTCGTGCACCGGGCCCAGCTCGTAGGAGGCGGGCACGATCACGGTGTCGGCGGTGGCCAGCGCCTCGGGGCCGTGGGCGACGAGGAGGTCGAAGTCGGCGTCGGTGGCGACCGGGCCGGGCGGCCGTACCGAGCAGGTGAGCACGTCGTACAGGTGCCGGCCCTCGGCGTCCCGCGCGCGCCGGAAGATGCGCTGCGGGATGCCCAGTTCGAAGGGGAGCAGTCCGTCCAGGGCGAGGACGACGACGCGGTGCGGGCGGAAGGGCGTGCCGGCGGTGGCCATGGCCCGATCCTAGCGAATGCTGGCTTTCGGGCCACTCGTTCGGGACGGCCGTCTCACGGAAGCTCTGTGACGTGAGTCAGACAGCCGACAACACCGCCGAAGCCGCTGAAGCAACCGGTGTCGCCGATGCGGCCGGCGTCGCCGAAGCCGCCGAGAGCGCCCCCGTGAGTCCGCGCCCCGTCCCCCGGGCGCGGGTGCACCGGGCCTGGTTCGTGGCCGCCGTCACCTTCGTCACGATCGTCGGCGCGGCCGCCTTCCGGTCGCTGCCGGGGCTGCTCATCGACCCGCTGCACGCCGAGTTCGGCTGGTCGCGCGGCACGATCGGCGCCGCCGTCTCGATCAACCTCGCGCTCTACGGGCTGACCGCGCCGTTCGCCGCCGCGCTCATGGACCGCTTCGGCATCCGCCGGATCGTCGCGGGCGCGCTGGTCGTCATCGCCGTCGGCTCGGGCGCCACCGTGTGGATGACCGCCGCCTGGCAACTGCTGCTCTGCTGGGGCCTGCTGGTCGGGCTCGGCACCGGTTCGATGGCGCTGGCCTTCGCCGCGACCGTCACCAACCGCTGGTTCACCGCGCGGCGCGGGCTGGTCACCGGCATCCTGACCGCCGCGTCCGCCTCCGGGCAGCTGGTGTTCCTGCCGGTGCTGTCCTGGATCGTCGAGACGCACGACTGGCGGCCGGCCGCCGTGACGGTCGCCCTCGCCGCGCTCGCGGTGGTCCCCTTCGTCTGGCTGCTGCTGCGCGACCACCCGGCCGACGTCGGCCGGGCGCCGTACGGGGCGGCCGAGTTCGTGCCGAAGCCGGAGCCCGTACGGGGCGCCGCCCGGCGCACGGTGGGCGTGCTGGCGTCCGCCGTCCGCACCGGCCCGTTCTGGCTGCTGGCCGGGACCTTCGCGATCTGCGGCGCCACGACCAACGGCCTGGTCCAGACGCACTTCGTGCCGGCCGCGCACGACCACGGCATGCCGATCACGGCGGCCGCCTCGCTGCTCGCGGTCATCGGGGTCTTCGACGTGCTCGGCACGATCGCCTCCGGCTGGTTCACCGACCGCATCGAACCGCGCCGCCTGCTGGCGCTCTACTACGCGCTGCGGGGCGTGTCGCTGATGTTCCTGCCGGTGCTGCTCGGCCCGTCGGTGCACCCGCCGATGGTGTTCTTCATCGTCTTCTACGGCCTCGACTGGGTGGCGACGGTACCGCCGACGCTGGCCCTGTGCCGCGAGCAGTACGGCGAGGACAGCGCGATCGTCTTCGGCTGGGTACTGGCCTCCCACCAGGTGGGCGCGGCGGCGGTGGCGTACGCGGGCGGCGTGGTGCGGGACGCGACGGGCTCGTACGACGTGGTCTGGTACGCGGCGGGCGCCCTGTGCGCGGTGGCGGCGCTGATGTCCCTGACCATCCGCCGCGTCCGCGGCGAGCGGCGCCCGGGGCTCGCGGTGCCGGCGTGACCGCGTACGCGCCCCGGGGGCCGTACGGCCACCGACGTCAGTGGGGCAGGGATTCCAGGACCGCCATACTCTCCGGGGAGAGCAGACGTGCATTGTGCAGCGCCTCGACCACCCAGCGGTCCTCCCGCCACACCACGACGAAGAGCCGCATCGACGAACGCCTGCGCGACGGTTGCTCCTCGCCCGGCATGAGGATGCCGACGCGGCTGTGGATCACGCCGATGCCGGGGCCGACGACCTGGGTGAACATCACCTCGCCCCCGCGACCAGCCGGGCCCCGCGCCCTCGGCAGCGCGTCGAGCTCACGTCGGTACGGCTGAGTACCGTTCGATGCTTGCGCGACCCGTAGACCGGTCGAGCAGGTGCAGCTCCCACGGCCCCGTGTTCACATCGAAGTCCTTGCCGAACCCGACCCACTTGCCCGCCATACGTCGGCCCGTCGGCTCGATGAGCAACTGAATCGCACCGTGGTACCGGGCGCCCTGGTAGTAGCCGTCAGTCGCCGTCTGCTCGGTCCACGTACCGGTGACGACGTTCCGTTCGACGGTGAGATCCAGAGACAATGGGCTGTCCGGGTTGGTCGATGCTCCGGGCAGGCTCTGAGCTGTCAGCCGGTTGCCGTGCTGGATGAGCACGACGTGATGCTTGCAGTCGAACGTCTCGTCGCGGCTGGACGAATAGAACTCGTACCGGGAGAGCCAGATGCCCGCGTACTCGGTCTGCGGCTCCGTCTCCGGGATGGTGACAGAGTCGGCCGTGCCGACTGCCTCAGCTTCCATGTCGTGGCCTCCTGACCCGTCTGAGTGGACGCGTGCCATCGGGATCGCGAACCCCAGCGACTCAGGGGAACGGCCGGTGAACTGCTTCAGCGCCCGCGCATACAGCGGGCGGCATGTCCTGGTCTCCCCGGACTCCCAGCGTTGCACGAGTCGCTTGGAGGCGTCGTTCGGCTCCCCCAACTCTTCGCCTGCGCCGCGTAAGCCCCGGGCGAACTCGTCTTGGCTGAGGTTCATCGACTTGCGCAACGAAGTCAGCACGTCGTTCGGGATTCGCTCCCGCTCGGCCGGAGTCGTCATGATCCGAGGGTAGCCATGTCACGCCTCCAATGACACCGGTTTGACGCCCTTGGGGTGGCACCGACATGACGCCCGAGGGGCGCCTTGAACGTCGCCGCAATGGTCGTGATCGATCCGGAACATGGTCGTCATGTCCATCCGCATCAGCGCTTACACGGTGAGAGCCGACGGCACCCAGACCAAGCCGCGAACCCTGTACGAGGGTGAGGGCGGGGAACCCCTCGCTACCGGCCTGATGCCGCCGTGCCTGTGCCCCAAGTGCAGGGGTGGGCGAAATGACCGCAGCACCACGGACCCCCAATTGCGTGGAGGCAAGCCAGCATGAGCACGGCAGTAGTGATCCGCGACCCGAAGGCGTACGTCACCCCGGACGTGTGGGAGCGGGAGGTGGCCCTCCTCCTCCGCAACCCGGAGAACACGCGCGAACTGGCAGAGGCCACGTTCGGACAAGCCATCGCCTACCTGGTCACGTGTGGCGAGAACCCGGACCTTCTCATGGGCCCGTCCAAGCAGGTGGACGAGGCATGGCACTCGTTCATGCTCGACTCGATCCCGTACCACCACTTCACCAGCCGGCACTTCGGCCGGTACATCCACCACGTGCCGGAGCTTCCGGGGGCGGCGGTCGGAGTCCTGTGCGTCACCGACGACGAGGTGACGCAGGACGGGCACGACTCCAAGACCGGCGGCCCGCTCGTACTGGAACAGACGATCAGGGCCATCAAGGCGGCCGGGTTCGAGATCGACCCCTCCCTCTGGGGCATGGAGGACGCTGCCGACTGCAACCAGTGCCACGCCGGGTGCCACGACTCGCCCAAGTAGTAGTGAGCGGCCTGTGAGTTGGGGCCTGTCCCCGTACGTTGGGGGTGGGCCTCTCTTGCCGGAAGGATCACGTATGTCATTGGTTGAGTCCTGGGACAGGTACGCGGTCGCGAGCAAGCCGCGACGGGCCGTGAACGCCACGGGCGACACGACCTGGCTGAACTGGACTCAGTACGCCGATCACGGCCCGAACGAGAGCGTTCTGGGCCCCATGACCGGACGCCGGGTGCTGGAACTCGGCTCCGGGAGCGGTAGTAACCTCGCGCACCTCGTGACGCTCGGCGCGACCGGTCAAGGGGTGGACATCGCCCCCGCCCGCGAGGCGGTCGCGCGGGAGCGCTGGGGCCATCTGCCGGGCCTTGAGTTCCGTACGGCGGAGGCGACGGCGTTCCTGAGCGAGACGGACAAGACCTTCGATGTTGTGCTCTCGATCTTTGGCGCCGTGTGGTTCGTCGATCCGGACACCTTGCTCCCGCTGATCCACTCGCGCATGGCACCGGGCGGCATCCTGGCCTTCTCGCATTTGCCTCCGGCCGGCCAGGGGCCCATGCCTGCCGCAGCCGGACCGCGGCACGACCGAACCCCGTATGAGTGGGAGCGCATCCTGACCGGGCACGGCTTCTCCGACGTACGCGTGTCTCTGATCGACCCGCCAGAGAGTAGGGCCGTGGGCACGATGCTCGTCCGTGCCCTGGCGGCCTGACCCTCCTTCTCTTGCCGCGCGCCCGCGGCCGGACGCTGCCTTGGTCGTACGGGGGCCGTCGGTAGGAGGCGGCGTCCGGCCGTGAGGTGGTCTCAGTCGTCCGCTGCCGCAAGCCGTTCGCCGCGCAGCTCGGCGACGTTCACCGCGTCCGCCAGGCACTCCGCCGTTCGACGCAGCATGACCACACTCTCGTCCGCCGTGAGGTGCGGTCCGTCGAGGACGGCGCGCACCAGCCTCAGGACGACGGCCGCGGACTCGATCAAGTCGTTCTCGATGGCGTCGCTCAACGCCGCGACCATTCCGCCGGGCTGGCAGAAGCCCGTGCGCCCGTCCGCACCAGGCGGCATGCGGCGAAGGCCCCTCATGCCGACACCCCCATGGTTGTGCGGTGCGGTGCGCGGTGCCTTCCCTTGCCGGGGTCGAGCACGCGAAGAAGTGCGCGCAGTAGGGTCGTCATCAGCCGGAGTTCCCTTCCGGTCAGCCCCAGGTGCCGGACCTTGCCCGTCCGCCCTGGGGTGTTTGCGTTTCCTGGGCCACCATACCCGTAGTTATCCGCAGTTATCCACGGATGCGTGCGAACCCGTGGTCACCCACGCTTGGAGGCATGGAGCTTGATCGCATACGTCCGCTGTGGCGGCAGATCGCGGCGGAGATCATCCGCCGGATCGAGAACGGGACCTATCCGCCGGGCAGCCGTGTGCCGTCCACGCTGGAGATCGCCCGCGAGTTCGACGTCGTGAACGCGACGGCGGCGAAGGCCATGCGGCACGTGCGCGAGGAGGGGTGGACGCGCGGGGAGGTCGGGCTCGGGACCTTCGTCGCGGACCCGTTGCCGGGGGCCGAGCCCCGGTGACCTCGTTGGGTGACCTCGGTGTGGGCGCGGTCCGGAGGCGGACGCGGCGGCCCTGCGCTCAGCCCCCCGCCCGTACCGTCTTCGCCACCGCCCGCGCGATCCGTTCCGCGTCCCGGGCCATCTCGCGGAGCATGCCGCTGATGGGGTTCGTGTAGCCCGTGAAGTAGAGGCCGGGGGCGGTTTTCGGGGTGCGGGGGCCGCTCACCGTCGGGCGGCCCCGTCCGTCCAGTACGCCGAGGTGGCCCAGCAGGGGTTCCAGGCCGCGGGCGTAGCCCGTCGCCGCGATCACCGCGTCCGGTACGACGCGGCTGCCGTCGGCGAGCAGTATGCCGTCGGCGTCGAAGGACTCGACCGCCGCGACGATCTCGACCTTCCCCGTGCGGACCACGTCGATGATGCCGACGTCCTGGACCGGGATCGCGCCCTGCTTCACCCTGCTGTACAGCCCCGTGTCGGGGCGCGGCAGGCCCTGGGCGGCGAGGTCCGGGACGCTGATCCGGCACATCACCTCGGACATCCGGTCCACCAGCCGCACCGGCAGCCGCCGCACCAGGACCGCGCTGTACTGCGCGGCCCACCCCGCGGTGGACCGGCGCACGATGTGCGGCACCGTCCGCACCGCCAGCCGCACCCGCCGTGCCCCGCCCTCGACGAGGTCCACCGCGATCTCCGCCCCGGTGTTGCCGGCCCCGACGACGAGCACGTCGCGCCCGGCGTACGGCTTGGCCGAGCGGTAGCTCCCGGCGTGCAGGAACTCGCCGGTCCAGTCCTCCCGTCCGGGCCACTCGGGCACGTACGGCGTGTGGTTGAAGCCGGTCGCGACGACCACCGCGCGCCCGGTCAGCTCGCGGCCGCCCGACGCGCGCAGCAGCCAGCCGGCGCCGTCCGGCGCGGGCTCCACCCGGGAGACCTCGACCCCGGTGACGATCTCCAGCTCGTGGTACTCCGCGTACTTCTCCAGGTAGCGGACCACGTCGTCGCGCGCCACCCAGCGCCCGAAGGAGCGAGGCATCGCCAGGCCGGGCAGTGCCGACAGCCGCCGCGTGGTGTGCAGATGGAGCCGGTCGTAGTGGCCCCGCCAGGACGAGCCGACCCGGTCGGACTTCTCCAGCACCACCGCCCGTACGCCCTGCGCGCGCAGCGCCTGCGCCGCGGCCAGGCCGCCCGGGCCGCCGCCGATCACATAGACGGGACGGTCCTCCTGGCTCGGCACCGCGCGCGGCCCGGAAGAAGCGGAGGAAGCAGTCGAGTCGGCCATGAGGGCGAGCGTAATGACGCCCCGGCTTGATGGGTATCGGTCAAGACCGGAATCGGTTGCGAAACGATCACGGGTGGGAGGAGGGGAGTCCACGGACCGCTCCCCGGACGTGTCACCTCGCGGGGTACGGGTTTCAATGGACCGATGCCCCATATCGACGCACACGTCCCGGCCCGGCCCGGTGACCCCGCCCCGTCCTCTCCCGCCCCGTCCTCTCCCGCCCCGTCCTCTCCCGGCCCGTCCTCTCCCGGCCCGTCCTCTCCCGGCCCGTCCTCTCCCGGCCCGTCCTCTCCCGGCCCGTCCTCTCCCGGCCCGCGCGGCCACGGTCTGCGCCTGCGGTCCTGGGACCCCGGCTCCGACACCGACGCCGAGGCCTGGCTGCGAGGCCACACCGACCCGGAGTTCCGGCGCTGGAACACCCCGCTGCGCCCGGTCCGCGACATCGACGGCGCCATGGAGTCCTTGCGGGCGCGGGCGGAGAGCGTGGCCAAGGGGACGAGCGTCGCGTACTGCGTCACCGACGAGGACAGCGGTGCGGTGCTGGGGCACATCGGCCTCAACGAGATAGAGCCCGTGGTGCGCTGCGGCCGCGTCGGCTACTGGGTGCTGCCCGAGGCGCGCGGGCGCGGGGTCGCCACCCGGGCGCTCGCCCTGGCCGCGCGCTGGGCGTTCACCGACCTCGAACTGCACCGCCTCGAACTCGGCCACGCCCTGGGGCACGAGGTGTCCTGCAAGGTCGCCGAGCGGTGCGGCTTCCGTTACGAGGGGACGCTGCGGGGCGCGATGTTCGAGGCGGAGCGGCACGACGCCTTCCGCGACGTCCATCTGCACGCCCGCCTCGCCACCGATCCGGAACCCGTACTGGGGTGACCGGCGCACGCGTTCCGGCAGCCGTACCGGCCGTGACCGGCGTCCGCGCCCCGGGTCACGGCCACAGCAGCTCCCGTACCCACGCCCCCGCATCCGCCGCCGCCCCCGCCTCGCGCCGGTAGCGCAGGCGGACGTGGCGGCGGCGCGGGTCGCCCTGGAAGAACTCGGCCTCCACCGGGGCCAGCCGGTAGAGGGTCCAGGTGGGGGCCGGGGCCTCCGGCTCCGCGGCGGCCCGCTCCCAGGCCGCGTCCGAGCGCGCCGCCAGCTCCTCCGGCGAGCCCAGCACCTCGCTCTGCCGGCCCACCAGCGCGGCCGCCAGCGCGCCCGTCGAACGGGCGTGCAGATCGGCCGCGCCCTCGGCGGCGGGGGCCCGCGTCACCGGGCCGCGCAGCCGGACCTGACGGCCCAGCGCCGGCCAGTAGAAGCCGAGCGCGGCCTGCGGGCGGGCGGCGAGCTGACGGCCCTTGCGGCTGGTGTCGTGCGTGCCGAACGACCAGCCGGCCGCGTCCGCGCCGTGCAGCATCACCGTGCGGACGTCCGGCAGCCCCTCCTCGTCCACCGTCGCCAGCGACATCGTGTGCGGCTCCCGCTGACCCGCCGCCACCGCCTCCGCGAACCACGCGTGAAACAGCGCGAGCGGTTCGCCGGGCGCCCCGGCCGGGTCGAACCCCCGCAGTTCGGTGACCTCCGGGTCCCACACCCGCAACGATCTCAGCAACGCCTGAAGGTCTTCGGTCATGCGTCGAGTATCACTGGACGAACAGCGGGGGACCCGGTGACGGTCGGCGAGGGCGAGGGCGAGGGCGAGGGCGTACGGCGGGGGTGGCGCTGGGCGGGTCGCTGCTCCCGGCGAGAGCCGCACCTTGGACTTCACGCTCGATCCGGACCGGGCGGGGGAGGGCACGGTGGCGCTGCGGCCGGGGAGGACGGCCCTCGACCGGCGCGATCCGCGGCCGGGGAACGAAACGGCGAGGGTCAAGGTGGAGCGCTGAGCCGACGGCTGTCTGAGCTACCCGGTCTACCTGCGCTGCCTGGACTACCTGCGCTGCCTGGACTACCTGAGCTGCCTGGGCTACCCGGGCGGTCTCGGCGGTCGTCCGTCCGGCCGTCCGCATGACAGGACTCGGACGTCCGGACGGTGGTGCCGGGCGCGCTGTTGCCGCTCTTGCCCCGCCTTGCCGCGTCCTACTTCGTCGGCTTCTTGCCGGTGACGCCCAGGTACACCAACAGGGCGAGGTTGGGCCGCAGTTCGGCGGCCTTGATGCCGAAGGACTGGGGGCCCTTCTGGTGTGAGGCGACCGCCGCGAGCATCGTCACGATGGAGCCGGCCATCGCCGCGGGGCTGACGTCCTTGTCGACGCGGCCCTTGGACTGGAGTTCGGCGATCGCTTCGGAGAGCGAGCCGTGCAGCGCGTTGAGGGTCTTCGATCTGATCTTGTGGAAACGTTTATCCCCTTCCGCGGCACCGAGTTCGACCACCCGGAGGATGGCGTCGTTTTTGCGCCAGAAGTCGAGGAAGCCATCGACGAATTCCTGGGCGGTTCCCCAGCCGGAGCGGCCCACCCAGGAGCGTCCCTCGACCAGCTCGCCCAGCACCGCGCTCTCGCCGGCCATGCGCTCGGCGATCTCCAGGACGGCGCCTTCGACGTCCGGAAAGTACTGGTAGAAGGTCGCGGGTGACGTGCCCGCCTTCCGTGCGACGTCGATGACCTTGACGTCCCGGTAGGGCGAGGAACTGAGCATCTCACCGAGGCAGTCGAGCAGTTTCTGCCGCGTCGCCTGCCCGCGTCGACCGGCCACGCGGCCGTCGACGGTACGCACTTGTCCTGTCATGTCGTCAGCTTACCGAGGGGTGATCGGAGCGCGATTCGGCCGACTGCAAATGGGGAGTGCGGTCTTTGTGACCCCCTTTCCGGGGGGTCGCGCGGCCGGGTGGGAGCCGGCCCGGAGCAACCCCGCGCGCGAGTCGGCGCCCGCGCGGCTACGTTCACCACATGGCCGAAAACCCGCCCCCCGGCACCGACGCGCGAGACTCCGAGGCCGGTCCCGCCTTCGCCGAAGGCGTTCCCTGCTGGATCGAAGTGCAGCTTTCCGACGTCGAGGCCGGGCGGCGCTTCTACGGGGAGCTCTTCGGGTGGAGCTTCGAGGCGGCCGACGACGACGTGTGGTGGGCCTGCCGGGACGGCGGGTCCGTCGCCGCGCTCGCGCCCAAGGGCGACGGGCGGATGCCGACCGTGTGGACCGTGTACTTCGCCGCCCCCGACCTCCCCGCCCTCACCGGACGCATCCGTGCGGCCGGCGGTCAGGTGATCACCGGGCCGAGCGCGGTGGGCGCGCTCGGCGTCATGGCGCTCGCCGCCGACCCCGAGGGCGCCGTCTTCGGGCTCTGGCAGCCCGGCACGCACGCCGGGTTCGCGTGCCGGCACGAGCCCGGCACCTTCACCTGGGCCGAGCTGTACACCCGGGACACCGGCACCGCGAACGACTTCTACGCCGGGCTCTTCCACGACGCCCTGTTCGGCCCCGGCGCCGCCCCCGACTTCGGCCGCGCCGCCGTCGCCGACGTGTTCCCGCCCGAGATGCCCCCGCACTTCCTCGTCCACTTCGGCGTCGGCGACGTGGAGAAGACGCTCGCCACCGTTCACCGTCTGGGCGGCCGTACCCAGGCCGGCCCGTTCGGGACGTCGTACGGCACGGTGGCGGTCGTCACCGACAATCAGGGCGCGTCCTTCGCCCTGCTGGAACGGTAGGGCGCTCCCCGACGTTCACCGGACGCGCCCGCGGGGCCGCGCCCGGCCCTTTTGTCCGACAACACCCCGTTCCGCCCGCGGGTTCGCCTCAGGGGCTCCGGACAGGAAGAATCGGGGTGCGTGCCGCCATGGCGGTGCGGTGGTGAGACGCTGCACGGGGTCGCGTACTGGACGAGGGTCACGCGGGCCGTACGGGGAGGTGGCAGGCAAGTGGTGGATCAGCTGACGCAGCACGATCCGCGGCGTATCGGGCCGTTCGAGGTACTCGGGCGGCTGGGCGCGGGCGGCATGGGGCTGGTCTATCTCGCGCGCTCGGCGTCCGGGCGGCGCGTGGCGATCAAGACGGTGCGCACGGAGCTGGCCGAGGACCAGCTGTTCCGGGTGCGGTTCACGCGCGAGGTGGAGGCGGCCCGCGCGGTCTCCGGCTTCTACACGGCCGCCGTGGTCGACGCCGACCCGCGCGCCGCGGTGCCCTGGCTGGCCACCGCCTACGTGCCGGCGCCCTCGCTCGAGGAGATAGTGAACGACTGCGGGCCGCTGCCCGCCCAGGCGGTGCGCTGGCTGGCCGCCGGTGTCGCCGAGGCGCTCCAGTCGATCCACGGCGCCGGACTGGTCCACCGCGACCTGAAGCCGTCGAACGTCCTCGTCGTCGAGGACGGCCCCCGGGTGATCGACTTCGGCATCGCCTCCGGCGTTTCGAACACCCGTTTGACGATGACGAACGTCGCCGTCGGCACCCCCGCCTACATGTCGCCCGAGCAGGCCAAGGACTCCCGCAGCGTCACCGGCGCGAGCGACGTCTTCTCGCTCGGCTCGATGCTGGTCTTCGCCGCCACCGGCCATCCGCCCTTCCACGGCGCCAACCCGGTCGAGACGGTCTTCATGCTGCTGCGCGAGGGCCCGGACCTGTCCGGGCTCCCCGACGAGCTGCGCCCGCTCATCGAGTCCTGCATGCGGATGGAGCCCACCGCCCGCCCCAACCCCGCCGACCTCCAGGCCCAGCTCGCGCCCCACCTGTTCGGCGCCGGCACCGACGACAGCGGTACGGCCTCGGCGTGGCTCCCGGAGTCGGCCGTCGGCCTGATAGAGACCCGGCGCGGCGGACGGACGACCGTACGGCCCCCGGCACCGCCCGCCCCGCGCGGCGGCGGACCGGCCGCCCCCGTGGTGCCGCCCCCGCCCTCCCACGACCCGGCGCCCGTGCCGCTGCCGGCGACCGCCCCCGGCCCCGGCCCCGGCGGTGCGCCCGACACCGGTCCGGTGCGGCTCGCGGGCGTCCCGGTGCCGATCGGGCCCGGCCCCCGCGTCGTCGACATGCGGGCCACCGCGATCAAGCCGCTGCCGCCCGAGTCCGCGCTCACCGCCAGCTGGTCCAAGCCGCGCCCCGGCGTCAACGGCGCCGACCCGGCCCCGACGGCCGCTCCGCCCGCCCCGCCGGAGGCCGCGCCCGCCGGCTGGCGGCCGTGGCGCTTCCGCATGTCCAACGACGTGTGGGGCACCCCCTCCGTCGCCGGCGACCTCGTCTACGTCACCTCCTTCGAGGTGCACGCGCTCGACGTCGCCACCGGCCGCCGCCGCTTCAAGACGCGCGACGTCGCCTGGTCGATGACGGTCGCCGACGGCCGTATCCACGCCTCCGACGGGCCGACGCTCGTCGCGCTCGACGCCCGCGAGGGCGGCGACCTGTGGCGGGTCTCCACCGACGCCTGGGTCTACTCGCTCCAGGCCGACCGCGGCACGGTCGTCACCGGCACGCGCGGCGGCGGCGTCCAGGCCTGGGAGGCGTCCACCGGGCAGAAGCTGTGGGAACTGACCGGCGCCCAGACCGACTTCGAGGCCCCCGAGGCGGGCCCCGCCGTGCACGACGGCACGGTGTACGTCTGGAAGGACGCCCGGCTGCGCGCGCTCGAGGCCCGTACGGGCGAGGAGCGCTGGTCGTACCCGATCGGCGACGCCGCGTCCTGCGGGGGAGTGCCGGTACGGCTCACCCACGCCCCGGACGGCTTCGTCTACGTCTCGGCCGGCACGCGGGTGATGGCCCTCGACGTGGCCGGCGGGCATGTGCGCTGGCACTTCGAGGCGCCCGCCGTCTTCCTGTGCCCGCCGATGTTCGTCCCCGGCCCGGCGGTCACCGGCGGCGGCGTCTACCTCGCCGACTACCTCGGCACGGTCTACGCCCTCGACGCCACCGACGGCCGTGACCGCTGGCGGATCGCCACGGAGGCGCGGGCCTCGATCGAGCCCGTGCTGGTGGCCGGCGGGCATGTGCACGTCGGCAGCGGCAAGGGGCTCTACACGCTGGACGCGGTGACCGGCACGCCGAAGTGGCGGTTCCAGGCGGGCGGCGACGTCGTGGGCGCGCCGGTGGTCGCGGAGGGCCGCATCCACTTCGGCTCCACGGACCACCTGCTGTACACGCTCAAGGCCGACGACGGCCGGCTGCGGTGGAAGCTGGCGACGGGCGGGGAGATCACGGGGTCGCCGGTGGTGCGGGACGGGGTGGTCTACGCGTGCAGCAAGGACCGGTGCGTGTACGCGCTCGACGCGGAGAAGGGGACCGGTACTGCGCGTACGGCGTGACGTGCCGTCGGCTTTGGGCGCCTAGTGGGGTGGGGGTGCGCCTGACAGCGCGGGTGCGGGGCCGTCGTGGCTTGTCGCGCAGTTCCCCGCGCCCCTTAAAGGCACCTAGGGTGGTCGTATGCGTATACGGGGGACCACACTCAGGCTTGCCGCTGTCTTGGCGCTCGTCGTCCTCGCCCTGACCGGGTTCTCGAGCCGGGGGCACGGTGGGCACGGGCACGGTGGAAGCGGTGGCGGCGGTTGCAGTAGTTCCAGTCAGGATCACGACAGCTACCACGGCAGCGACGACGACAGCGACGACGACTCGTACGGCGGCAGTTCCGGCGGGTACCGGGACCGGGATCCGTACGACGACAACGACGACGACTACTACGGCGACGGCAGCGGCAGCAGCACGGCGTCCTCTCTCGACGACGCCACCGTGGAACTGGTCGA
The DNA here is from genome assembly GCF_000725625.1 of Streptomyces sp. NRRL F-6676. GTDB lineage: Bacteria > Actinomycetota > Actinomycetes > Streptomycetales > Streptomycetaceae > Streptomyces. Next base: position 30,052 of record NZ_JOHS01000024.1, on the reverse strand, counting down.
CTGCGCGACCACGAGCAGGCCGTACACCAAGGTCCGGGTGACCAACCCCAACGGTACGAAGGGCACGTTCACCGTCACCGTCGTCTTCAAGGCCGACCTGACCTACGAACTCGACACCGTGCGCAAGGACGTCGAGGTGCCGGCCAACGGCACGGTCACCGCGAAGGTGAGACCCAGCGACGACTCCTTCGCCGCCGAGATCGAGGAGTGCGACCCCGCACCGCGGGCCCCGGAAGCCTCCTGACCCACCGTCCCGCGGACACACCTCGGCCCCGGCGTCTCCCCAGACGCCGGGGCCGATCCCCGTGTGGGTCCCTCCCCGTGCGGGACCCGGTTGCGCCCGGCCGCGGCGTGCTCCCCCAAGCGGTGCCGCGGCCGGTTTCCCCCGTGCGGGAGAGGTTCGGTCAGACCGGCTCGTCCGTGGCGTGGACGTTGTCCGTCGACGCCTCGCCGGTGTCGCCGAGCTTCGCCGGCTCGATCGTGGCGTGGACGTTCTTCGCGGCCACGGGCTCGCCCGTCGCGTGCACGTTGCCCTGCGGCTCGGCGACCGGCTCGCCGGTGGCGTGGACGTTGTCCGTGGTGTTCTCGTCGCTCATCTCGAGTTCCTCCCCTGAATGTTGCGGAACAACTGTGCGGTGGAGGGCGGGATCCGCCCGGCAACTCCCCCGTGGACTGCCGGACGGCTCCCGCCTGGCCGGTTCACCATGAGTACCCGGCCACTCGCCGGTCCGCCTGCCCCCCGACGCGACGGCTCGACATGTCGAGAGTGCCGTACGGCGATAAACGAACGATGAACGTCCGCCGCCGGCCCCGACCCGGCCCGGCGAACGCCCCGCTCACGCGACCGACGCCGGGTTCAGCAGCGTCCGCACCTCGTCCGCCTCCGGTGCGCCCAGCGCCTCGAACAGGTCCAGCGCCTCGCGCCAGCAGACCTCGGCGCGGCCGTGCTGCCCTATGCCGTGCAGCGCGCGTCCGAGGGCGGTCAGGACGTTGCCGCGTCGCCAGTCGCCGCCGATGCCGCGCAGCAGCGTCAGCGCCATCTCGGCGTTGGACGCCGCCTGCGCGGGGCGGCGCGCGGTGAGGTCGAGTTCGGCGAGCCGGAAGAGGGTCATGCCCTCCCACAGCCGCTGCCGGGAGTCCCGGAAGACGAGCAGCGCCTGCTGGAGGCAGTCGGTCGCCTCCACCAGCTTGCCGCTCGCGGTGAGCGCGAGGCCCAGCGCGTAGCGGCCGTTGGCGCCCTTGAGGGCGTGCCCCATGTCGTCGTACATCGCCGTGCCCTGGCGGGCCAGCGCGACCGCGCTGCCGGTGCGGCCGGTGGCCAGGTGGATGCGGGAGAGGTTGCACAGGGCGCTCGCCTCGCCGGGCCGGTCGCCGAGCGCGCGGAAGCTCTCGATGGCGCGGGTGAAGTGCTCCTCGCCCTCGTCGTGGCGGTTCTGGTAGAGCGCGACGACGCCGCTGATGTTCGACGACCAGCAGCCGGTGAGCGGGTCCCCGGCGGCCCCGGCCAGTTCGGTGGCCCGCCGGGCCTCCTCCACCGCCACGTCGAAGCGGCTGCCGGAGATGTGGTGGACGAACGCCAGCGCGGTCAGCGCCCGCGCCTGGGTGCGCGCGTCCCGGGTCTCCTCGGCGACGTCCCGCAGCAGTGCCGCGACCGCCTTGTACTCGCGGGAGTTGGCGCCCGACTCGGCCAGGTCGACCGCCGCCCACAGCACGTCGGCGGCGCGGCGCAGGGTGCCGGGGCGGGCGGACTGCCGTACACAGGCCAGCAGGCAGACGGCCTCCGCGTACAGCCAGTCCTGCGCGGCGTGCCGGTCGGAGAAGGTCAGCCCCGGATAGGCGGCCCGCTCCAGGTGGTCCACGAGCCGGTCGCCGGGCCGCTCGATGGCGTACACGCCCGCGACCGTGGCCAGGTAGAAGTCGAGCAGCCGGGACAGCGCCTCCTCCCGCTCGCCGGGGGCGCTCTCGTCGCGTTCGGCGCAGGAACGCGCGTAGAGCCGGACGAGGTCGTGGTAGCGGTAGCGGCCGGGCGCGGCCGATTCCAGCAGGGACATGTCGACGAGGGACTCCAGCAGGTCCTCCGTCTCGTCGGCCGGCAGGTCCAGTACGGCGGCCGCGGCGGCGAGCGAGAGGTCGGGGCCGTCGGCCAGGCCGAGCAGCCGGAACGCGCGCGCCTGGGCGGGCTCCAGGGCGCCGTAGCCGAGTTCGAAGGTGGCCTTGACGGCGAGGTCGCCGGCGCGCAGCTCGTCCAGCCGGCGGCGCTCGTCGGCGAGCTTGGCGGCCAGCACCGACACCGTCCAGGTGCGGCGGGCGGCCAGCCGGGAGGCGGCGATGCGGATGGCGAGCGGCAGGAAGCCGCAGGCGGCGACGACGTCGAGCGCGGCCTGCCGCTCGCCGGCCGCCCGCTCCTCGCCGACGATCCGGGTGAAGAGCTGGAGCGCCTCCTCGGGGGACATCACGTCCAGGTCGACCAGGTGCGCCCCGGCCAGGTCGACCATGCGGATGCGGGAGGTGATCAGCGCCGCGCAGCCCTCGGTGCCGGGCAGCAGCGGGCGGACCTGGGCGGCGTCACGGGCGTTGTCCAGGAGGACGAGGACGCGGCGGCCGTCCAGCAGCGAGCGGTACAGGGCCGACCGCTCGTCGAGGGAGTCGGGGATCGCGGAGTCGGCGGTGCCGAGCGCGCGCAGGAAGGAGCCGAGGACGGTCTCCGGTTCGGCGGCGCGGGGTCCGGCGCCCTGGAGGTCGACGTAGAGCTGGCCGTCGGGGAACGCGGCACGCGCCTGGTGCGCCACGTGCACGGCGAGGGTGGTCTTGCCGACGCCGCCGATGCCGGCCAGCGCCGAGACGGCCATCACCCGGCCGTTGCCCTCGGCGGAGGCGAGGACGTCGCCGAGCTCGTTGACGAAGGACGCGCGGCCGGTGAAGTCCGGCACGGTGGCCGGGAGCTGGGCGGGCCGTACGGGGGCGGCGGCCGGTTCCTGGGCGGGCGCGGGGGGCTCGGCGAGGGCGGGGTCGGCGCGCAGGATGCGCTGCTGGAGCTCGCTGAGGTCCGGGCGGGGGTCGACGCCGAGCTCCTCCGCGAGGAGGCGGCGGGTGTCGGCGTAGACCGCGAGGGCCTCGGCCTGCCGGCCGCTGCGGTACAGCGCCAGCATCAGCAGTTCGCGCAGCCGTTCGCGCAGCGGGTGGGTGGCGGTCAGCGCGGTGAGCTCGGAGACGGCCTCGCCGTGGCGGCCCTGCTCCAGGTCCATGTCGAGCCGGGACTCCAGGTGTTGCAGCCGCCACTCCTCCAGGCGGGTGCGCTGGGTCTCGGCGTACGGGCCCGGGACGTGCGCGAGCGATTCGCCGTCCCACAGGGCCAGCGCCTCGTCGAGCAGCGCGCGGGCCCGGGCCAGATCACCGGAGGAACGGGCCTTCTCGGCGTCGGCGACGAGTTCCTGGGCGCGCAGCAGGTCCAGCTCGTCGCCCTCGGACAGCCTGAGCGCGTAGCCGCCGGACTCGCTGTGCAGCACCCCGGAGCCGAGCGTCTTGCGCAGCCGGGAGGCGTAGGTGCGGATGGTGGCCAGGGCGCGGGAGGGCGGTTCGTCGCCCCACAGGGCGTCGATCAGTTCGGACGCGGTCGCCGTGCGGCCCTCGCGCAGCAGCAGCGCGGCGAGCTGGGCGCGCTGCTGGGGCGAGCCGGTGGGCAGCGGTTCGCCGCCGCGCCAGGCACGCACCGGGCCGAGCACGCCGAAGCGCAGCGCCGCCGTCTGCTCGGCCCGCCCCTGCTCCGGCACCCGCGGTCCACCGTCCATCGCCGCCTCCGCCCCCCTGCGCCACCGACATCATGTCAACGAGGCAAGTCTGCCCTGTCCTTGGCGAATGCGTCAGCCGTGCGAGACCGCGATCACAGGCGGCCGTACGGCATACCACCGAACCCGCACACGCTCCCCACACGTTCGCACGTGGAAATGGAGCCCGTGGGGCCCGAGTGGGGGACGGCTGTCCCGCCCGGGCCGGGAAATGCCTCGACAGCGGGCCCGGGGATCGGGGACCCTTCGCGCGATGACCAGAATCGACGACACGCCTCCCGCGTGGGACGAGCGCACCCAGCTCACCACGTTCCTCGACTACGCCCGCGACACGGCCCGTGTGAAGTGCCAGGGGGTCTCCGCGGAGCACGCGCGCAAGGCACTGCTGCCCGGCTCGCCGCTGATGACCATGAGCGGGGTGATCAACCATCTCCGCTGGGTCGAGTACTACTGGTTCCAGGTGGTCTTCCTCGGCGAGGAGGACAAGGGCCCCTGGACGGAGGAGGACCCCGACCGCGAGATGCGGATCGCCGTCGACTTCCCGCTGCCGCAGTTGCTCGACGAGTACGCGGAACAGAGCGCCCGGTACCGCGATCTGGTGGTCCGCAACGCCCTGGGCAACCGGGCCCGGCGCCCCGTCCGCGACGGCCTCCACGTCGACCTGCGCTGGATCCTCCTCCACCTCACGGAGGAGACGGCCCGCCACAACGGCCACCTGGACATCCTGCGCGAGATGCTGGACGGCACGACGGGCGACTGAGCCCTCTGCGGCGAGCCCGTGTGAGGCCGGTCAGCCGTCCAGATCCACCCGCACGGTCAGCAGGTTCGTCCCCAGCGCCCGGACGACGCCGCTGTTGCCCCGGGGCAGCGTGCGCAGCCGGGCGACGGGGTCGTCGTCGGGCAGCGGGTGCGCGGTCCCGGTGTGCCAGCGCCCGCGCAGACGTACCCGGACCCGGGGGTCGGCGAGGATGTTCCGCACGTACTGCGCGCGCTCCCCGAACTCCGACACCAGCCAGAACGCGTCCCCCACCCGCCGCCCCCCGACCGGTGTGCGCCGGGGCAGCCCGGACACCCTTCCGGTGGTCTCCAGCAGCACCTGACCCGGCATCCGCCGCGTCAGCGGATTGGCGACGTACCGCTGGAAGGCGGTGGTGAGACGGAAACGGAGATCGACGTCACGGGTCATGATCCTTACGGCTCCTTCGGGGCGGCGGACGCGGACGGGACCGTACGGCCACCCTACGCATTCCCCGGTCACTCGTACGATGACCCGCGCACTCCGCCCGCCCACTCGCCCCGCCGCCCCCGTTCCCCCTGATCACCGCCTACGTATCCTCGAAGGATGACGACTTCCGCGACCTTCGGGACCGGGTACCCCAGCGAGAACTCCATGCGTCGCGCGCTCAGGCGCGCCCGGGACGGCGTCGCGCTCGACGTCGCCGAGGCCGCCGTGCTGCTGCGGGCGCGTGGCGCGGCGCTCGACGATCTCGTCGCCTCCGCCGGGCGCGTGCGGGACGCGGGGCTGGAGGCGGCCGGCCGGCCCGGGGTCATCACGTACTCCAGAAGCGTTTTCGTCCCCCTCACCCGGCTCTGCCGGGACAAGTGCCACTACTGCACCTTCGTCACCGTCCCCGGCAAGCTCCGCCGCGCCGGGCACGGGATGTTCATGTCGCCGGACGAGGTCCTCGACATCGCCCGCAAGGGCGCCGCCGCCGGCTGCAAGGAAGCCCTGATCACCCTCGGCGACAAGCCCGAGGACCGCTGGCCCGAGGCCCGCGAGTGGCTCGACGCGCACGGCTACGACGACACGATCGCCTACGTCCGCGCCATCTCCATCCGCATCCTGGAGGAGACGGGGCTGCTGCCCCACCTCAACCCGGGCGTCCTGAGCTGGACGGACTTCCAGCGGCTCAAGCCCGTCGCGCCCAGCATGGGCATGATGCTGGAGACCACCGCCACCCGCCTGTGGTCCGAGCCCGGCGGCCCCCACCACGGCTCCCCGGACAAGGAGCCCGCCGTCCGGCTGCGGGTCCTGGAGGACGCCGGCCGCTCCTCCGTGCCGTTCACCTCCGGGCTGCTCATCGGCATCGGGGAGACGTACGAGGAGCGCGCCGAGTCGCTGTTCGCGCTGCGCCGCGTCTCCCGCGCGTACCACTCGATCCAGGAACTGATCATCCAGAACTTCCGCGCCAAGCCCGACACCGCGATGCGCGGGATGCCCGACGCGGAACTGGACGAACTCGTGGCGACGGTGGCGGTGGCGCGGCACATCATGGGGCCGGCCGCCTGCCTCCAGGCGCCGCCCAACCTCGTCGACGACGAGTACGAGCGGCTGATCGCCGCCGGGATCGACGACTGGGGCGGGGTCTCGCCGCTCACCATCGACCACGTCAACCCCGAACGCCCCTGGCCGCAGATCGATCTGCTGCGCGAGCGTTCCGCCGGCGCCGGGTTCACGCTGCGGGAACGCCTGTGCGTCTACCCGGAGTTCGTGCGCCGCGGCGAGCCCTGGCTCGACCCCCGGCTGCGCCCGCACGTGGCGGCCCTCGCCGACCCGGAGACCGGGCTCGCCCTGGCGGACGCCCTCCCGCGCGGCCTGCCCTGGCAGGAACCCGAGGAGGCCTTCACCGCCACCGGCCGCACCGACCTGCACCGCACCATCGACACCGAGGGCCGCACCGCCGACCGCCGCGACGACTTCGACGAGGTCTACGGCGACTGGGGCGCCCTGCGCGAGGCCGCCGTCCCCGGCATGGCACCCGAACGCCTCGACACCGATGTCCGCGCCGCGCTCGCCACGGCCGCCGACGACCCGACGAAACTCACCGACGACGAGGCCCTCGCCCTGCTCCACGCCGACGGCCCGGCCCTGGACGCCCTCACCCGTATCGCGGACGACGTGCGCCGGGCGGCCGTCGGCGACGACGTCACCTACATCGTCACCCGCAACATCAACTTCACCAACGTCTGCTACACCGGCTGCCGGTTCTGCGCCTTCGCCCAGCGCCGCACCGACGCCGACGCCTACACCCTCTCCCTGGACCAGGTCGCCGACCGCGCGCAACAGGCGTGGGACGTGGGCGCGGTGGAGGTCTGCATGCAGGGCGGCATCCACCCCGACCTGCCCGGCACGGCGTACTTCGACATCGCGCGGGCGGTCAAGGAACGCGTCCCCGGCATGCATGTGCACGCCTTCTCCCCGATGGAGGTCGTCAACGGCGCGACCCGCACCGGGCTTTCGATCCGCGAGTGGCTGACCGCCGCGAAGGAGGCCGGCCTGGACTCCATCCCCGGCACGGCCGCCGAGATCCTCGACGACGAGGTCCGCTGGATCCTCACCAAGGGCAAGCTCCCCGCGGCGACGTGGATCGAGGTCGTCGAAACGGCCCACGAACTCGGCATCCGGTCCTCGTCCACGATGATGTACGGCCACGTCGACCAGCCCCGGCACTGGCTCGGCCACCTCCGCACCCTCGCGGGCATCCAGCAACGCACCGGCGGGTTCACGGAGTTCGTCACCCTGCCGTTCATCCACACCAACGCCCCGGTGTACCTGGCCGGCATCGCCCGCCCCGGCCCGACCAACCGCGACAACCGCGCGGTCACGGCGATGGCCCGGCTCCTCCTGCACCCCCACATTTCCCACATCCAGACCAGCTGGGTGAAGCTGGGCACGGAGGGCGCCGCCGAGATGCTCCGCTCCGGCGCCAACGACCTGGGCGGCACGCTGATGGAGGAGACCATCTCCCGCATGGCGGGCTCCTCCTACGGCTCCTACAAGTCCGTACGCGACCTGATCGCCGTCGCCGAGACGGCCGGCCGGCCGGCCAGACCCCGCACCACGCTGTACGGCGAGGTCCCGCCCGAACGCCAACAGGCGGCGGCGTCCTCGGACGGCCATCTGCCGGAGCTGCTGCCGGTGCTGGAGTAGTACCCGCGGCCGACGAGAGGCGGACGCGGGCCCGCCGGCACCGGCGGGCCCGCACCGCGCACGGGCCTCACTCGCCGGTGCCCGGTGCGCACGCGCGCAACAGCCGCAGTGCGGCGTCCAGGGACTGCCTCAGCCTCTCGACCGACCGGGACGCCTGCATGAGGACGAGGCCCCCTTGGGTGAGGGACAGGACGGCGGCCGCGAGCTGCCGCGCGTCCGTGTCGGCCGCCAGGTCGCCGTTGCGGCGCATGGCGGCGATCCCCCGTTCGAACGCGGCGGCCCACGCGTCGTACCCGGCCTCCATCAGCCGCGCCGCGGCCGGGTCGTTCTCCGCGAGCTGCGGGACGAGCGAGCCCAGGGGACACCCCCCGGCCGCGCCACGGGCCGTGTGCACCGCGAGCAGGTGATCGCGCCACCGCTGCCAGGACTCCCAGGAGTCCAGCGCCCGGAGTTCGGGGCCCTGGTCGTCCAGCGCCTGCCGCGCCTGTCTTTCCACGACGGCTCTGAGCAACTCGGCCCGCCCGTCGGGGAAGTAGTGGGCGATCTGGCCGTGGCTGGTCGAGCTGGCCGCCCGCACGTCGTTGATCCCCACCGACGCGATGCCGCGCTCATGGATCAGCCGTGCGGCCGCGTCGATGATGCGGGACCGGGTCGCGGCCCCCTTCGCCGTCCATCCTTCGGACACGTCGTCTCCTTCTCCCCGGACAGCCTACCGAAATTTCTGGTGTTGCCTACCCAGAAACCCGGTGCTAGCTTTTTGGATAGATCAACCCAGAAACCGAGAGGCTGCTCATGCCCAAGATCGACGTGCACACGCACTTCCTGCCGGAGCCCTACATCGAGACGCTGGTCCGGCACGACATCAACTGGACCGGCGGGGTCGACCTCGAACCGTGGACCCCGGCAGCCCACCTGCGCTTCATGGACGACTGGGGGATCGACGTCGGCGTGCTGTCCTGTCTCGCCGAGACCGGCGTCTACTTCGGCGACCAGCGGGAGGCCGACGAACTGGCGAGGAACGTCAACGACATCGGCGCCGACGTCGTCCGCAGGCACCCGAAGCGCTTCGGCGTGTTCGGCGCGGTCCCGCTGCCGGCGGTGGACTCCGCCCTGGCCGAGATCGACCACATCTACGACGATCTCGGCCTGGACGGGGTGTACGTGGTCTCCCAGGTCGACGGGACCTATGTGGGGGACCCGAAGTGGGAGGCGGTGTACGACGCGCTCGACAAGCGGGGCGCCACCGTCCTGCTGCACCCGGTGGAACCGAAGCAGACGCCCGACCTGCCCTGGCAGCACTGGATCGGCGAGTACGTCTTCGACACCACGCGCGTCTTCATGACCCTCGTGTTCAACGGCGTGCTGGACCGCTATCCCCACATCAACTGGATCCTGTCGCACGGCGGGGGCACCGTCCCCTACCTCGGCCACCGGCTCGCCGCCGCTCCCCGGGTCGTCGCGGCCTACCGGGAACTCGTCCGCCGTCCGATCCCGGAGTACCTGCGTTCCGTCCACTACGACGTGGCGGTGGCCGACTCCCAGGTCCAGATCAACACGATGGCCGACGCCGTCGGCACCGACCGGATGCTCTTCGGCACCGACTGGATCTACGCCGACAAGCTGTTCGACCACGCACGGACCGGGGAGCACGACCTGACGCGCCTGCTCGGGGCCGACGCCGCACGACGCGTCGCGGGCGACAACGCGCTCCGTATCCTTCCCCGCCTCGCGGAACGCCTGCGGTGAGCACGGTCCTCACGTGTCTCTACGGCCTGGCGGGCGCCGTGGGCCTGATCATGGGCACGACCACGGCCCTCCGCGCCGCCGCACTGCTCTCGGCGCTGGTCTGCGCCGCGCGCCTCGTCCTCCTGCCCCGCCTGCGCTGACCTGACGGCACGCCACCGCGCCGCGCCCCCGCCGATGTGGGGGTGTGGCGCAGGTGGGCCGGGGGGCCGAAGCACAGCGTCTCCGTTCGATTACAGTGCCTGCCGTCGGGCATGCGGACGGTGGCCGTGAGGAGGCCTGGGTGGGTGCGACAGCCGGTGCCGTCTGGGGCCGTACCGAACAGCAGGACTTCCGCAGCCGGGTACGCGGAACCCTGCTCGGCGCCGCCCTCGGCGACGCGCTCGGCACCCCCCTCGACGCCCTGTCCACGACCCGCATCCACGAGGAGTACGGCACCGACGGCCCCGTCGAACTCGCCGTCCACCACGGCCGGCGCGGCACCGTCTCGCACCTCACCCAGCTCACCCTGTTCACCCTGGACGGCCTCATCCGCGCCCAGGTCCGCCGGGACACCGGCGCCTGGCACCCGCCGACCGACCTGCACCGCGCGTACCGCCGCTGGGCGGCCACCCAGCGCGACTGGGGCCCGGACCTGCGGCGCGCGGAGGACGGCTGGCTGGCCCACGAGGAGTGGCTGTACGCCCGCCGCGCCCCGACCCGGGCCTGTCTGCTCGGCCTCGGCGACGACGTGATGGGCACCCCGGCCACCCCCAAGAACCCGGCGGCGGTGGGCCCCGAGGCGGTGGCCAGGTCCGCGCCGTTCGGGCTGCTGGTGGGCTGGGAGCCGCAGCTCGTGCTGCAACTCGCCCTGGAGTGCGCCGCCCAGACCCACGGGCACCCCACGGCGTACCTCGCGGCGGGCGCGTACGCCGTCGTCGTGCACGCGCTGGCCCGCGGCGAGGACGTGGACGCCGGGGTGCAGCGCGCACTGCACCTGCTGTCCGTACGGCCGGGGCAGGCGCCGGTGGCGGAGGCGCTGCAACGGGCACTGGGGGCGGTGCGGCAGGGGCTGCCGTCGCCGGGGCGGGTGGAGGAACTGGCGGACGGCGGCTCGGCGGAGCGGGTGCTGTCGGCGGCGGTGTACTGCGCGCTGGTGGGCGAGGACGTACGGCACGGGCTGCGCCTGGCGGTACGACACGGGGGTGCCTCGGGCACGGTGGGCGCGCTGGCCGGGGGCATGCTGGGCGCGCTCTACGGAGAGACGGCGCTGCCCCCGGCATGGCTGGTGGAACTGGAGGGCCGCCCCACGATGCTCGTCCTCGCGGACGACTTCGCCATGGAGATGACCCAGGGCCCGTCCCTGCACACACCGACGGGGGCGGCCCCGGGCTGGCTGGCCCGCTACCCGCGGGCGTGAGGGGACCCCGTGAAAGGGGCTCCGGGGCACGCCGTCCGCCGGAGCGCATACGACTTTCGGCAGTGTCGGACGGCGCCCGATGTCCGTACCGTCGCCTTCGTGCACAGGACGACGAGCGACGGTGACACGGCGTCCGGGACCGCCGCGCTGCGGCGGGCTGGGGACCCCGGGCTCCTTCTGACGGCGGCTGCCGCGGCGGCCGCCGGTCTGAGCGTGGTGAATCCGTGGTGGGCCGTCGCGACCGCCGTCGCCGCGTTCCTGGCGGGGCGGCGGCCCGGACGGACCGCGCCGACGGCGCTCGCCCTGACGGCGATCCTCGCGGCCGGCGTGGTGGCGCTGTCCGTCGCGCCGGCCTGGCTCCCGCTGGCGGGCCGGTTCGTGACGGTGGTGGTCCTCGCCACGATGCTGCCGTGGTGCGCGGGCCGGTTCTGGTGCCAGTACCGGCAGCTCGTCCGGGCCGGCTGGGAGCGTGCCGAGCAACTGCGGCGTGAACAGCGGCTGATCGCCGACCAGGCCCGGCTGCGCGAGCGGGCGCGTATCGCCCAGGACATGCATGACGTGCTCGGCCATGACCTCAGCCTCATCGCCCTGTCGGCCGGTGCCCTCAAACTGGCGCCGGACCTCGAAGAACACCACCGCGGGGCCGCGGGCGACATCAGGGCCAGAGCCGCGGCCGCGGTGGAGCGCCTCGGCGAGGTGATCGGAGTGCTGCGCGAGGAGGACGACTCCGCGCCGGGGGACCCGGGCGGCGCCGGGCTCACGAGGCTGGTCTCCGAGGCACGCACGGCCGGTCTCGCGGTGGACCTGCGCATCGACGGCACGGCGGACGACCTGCCGCCCGTGGCCGGACGGACGGCGCACCGGGTCGTGCGGGAGGCGCTGACCAACGTCGCCAAGCACGCGTCCGGCGCGAGGGCGACCGTCCAGGTGACCCACACGGCGACGGAGACGAGGGTCGTGGTGGAGAACGGCCCGCCGTCCTCGGCGGCCGATCCGCAGCCCCGGCCCCGCGCCGGAGGGCGTGGCCTGATCGGTCTCGAAGAACGCCTGCGACTGGCCGGCGGTTCGTTCGCCCACGGCCCGCGCGACGGAGGCTACGAGGTCCTCGCGCGCATCCCGCACACGCCCTCGCCCCTCTCCTCCGTTCCACCGCCGCCCGCCGCATCCGGCGGTGACGGGGTCCCGAAGGAACACCGCCGCGCCCGGCGCCGCGTCCACCGGGCCCTGGTCGCCGCGGTCATGGTGCCCCTCGTGACGGGAGCGCTGCTGAGCGGCGCGCTCGTGGGCTGGGAGATGTTCTCGGCGTCACGGTCGGTCCTGGAACCGCGCGACTACGCCCGCCTGCACGTGGGGCAGGATCGCTCCGAGGTGCGGCGTTTCCTGCCGGACCGGCAGACGGACTACCGACCGCTGACTCCCGAGCCGACAGGAGACGGCACGACGTGCGAGTACTACGCGATGACGGCCGACCGCTTCGACGACCGGTCGGGCGACGCCTACCGGCTCTGCTTCCGGAAGGACACCCTGGTGTCCCTGGACACGATCACCCCGTGAGCGTCCGGTGATCCGGGTGCTGATCGCTGACGACGAGCCGATGATCCGCGCGGGGGTGCGCGCCGTTCTCGCCACGGACCCGGACATCGACGTCGTCGCCGAGGCCGTCGACGGGCACCACGCCGTGGAGCTGGTCCGGCGCCACCGTCCCGCGGTGGCCGTGCTCGACATCCGCATGCCGGGGATCAACGGCATCGAGGCGGCCGCGGAGATCCGCGGCACGGTGCCGGCCACGCGTGTCCTCATGCTGACGACCTTCGGCGAGGACGACTACATCCTCCAGGCGCTCGGCGGTGGTGCGGCGGGCTTCCTGATCAAGTCGGGCGAGCCGGAGGAACTGATCACCGGGGTCCGCGCGGTGGCCGAAGGCGCCGCCTATCTGTCACCGAAGGTCGCGGCCCGGGTCATCACGCACCTCGCCGCCACGGGTGCGGGCACCCTGGCCGGCCGGCGCTCCGCCGCCCGCGACCGGGTCGCCGCCCTCACCGCCCGGGAACGGGAGGTGCTGGCCTTCCTCGGGAGCGGCCTGTCCAACGCGCGGATCGCCCGGCGGCTGCGCGTGGTGGAGGGAACGGTCAAGGCCCATGTGAGTTCCATCCTGGCGAGGCTGGGTGTGGACAACCGGGCCGCTGCCGCGGTCGTGGCCCACGAGGCCGGGATCGTTCCGCCCCAGTCCTGACGGTCCTGACAGTCCTGATGGTCCTGACATCCCTGACAACCCTGGCAGCCGGGACACCGCCCACCGGGCACCCGGCACGCACACGAGCAGCACGGCCGCCACCACGGTGCCACCGAGCGTCGCACCGGCGAGCACATCGTGCGGGTAGTGGACCCCCACCAGCACGCGCAGGAGCGCGGCGGCCCCGGCCAGCGGCAGCGTGAGCGCGGCGAGGCGGGGCCACAGCACGGCGAGGCCGACGGCCAGCCCGGCGGCCAGGGTGGCGTGGTTGCTCGGGAACGACCAGTCACCCACCGCGGGACACTCCGCGACCGGGCCGGCCCCCGTGTGCACCGCACGGCAGGGCCGCTCCTCGTCCACCACCAGCTTCACCGCCTCGCTCACCGCGTAGGCCGCGACGGTGCCGAGTCCGGTCAGCACGGCTCCGGCGACCCCTCGCGCGTCCCCGCGGCGGACCGCCGTCCACCCCTTCCAGACCAGCAGCAGCCCGAGGAGCACCAGAGTGCCCTCGGTCGCCAGGTCCAGAAGGGTGCCCAGCCACGACGGCGCGTCCGCCACCACCCCGGTCAGCGAGCGGTACGCGGCTGCCGAAGCCCCACCCGTGACCTCGACCGGACCGGCCTCGCCCAGCCCGCCGGGGGACAGCCATGTCACCACTCCCGCACCCGCGCCCAGGACGCCCGACGCCCCGAGCAGCCGGCCGGCCCGGACCTTCTCCAGCGGTTCTCGTTCCATGAGGCCCGAACGTAGAACCGGGAACAGGAGGGCACCCGGGCCGAACGGCAACCCCGGACCCTGACGATCGTCAGGGTTGACGGCCGCGGGGCAAGGCGGACGTGTCGCCGCCCCCTCAGTCCCGCACCGTCGAGTCGAGGGTCGGCTTGCCCTCCGGTGGGCCCGCCGGCTCGGCCGGGGCCGGCACCGCGGCATGCGCGCCGTCGTCGTCCGTGTTCAGGATGTCGATGACCGCCACCCGCTCCGGGGTGTCCTCCGCCTTCAGGAAGCCGAGTCCCACGTACAGCACCAGGGAGATCACCATCGGCACCGCCACCTGGTACTCGAGGCGCACGTCCGTACGCTGCGAGAAGTCCAGGTCGTAGTTGACGAGGAAGAACGCCAGCAGTCCCGCCGCCCAGCTCGTCAGGGCCGCCGTCGGGCCGGAGCGGCGCAGCGGCCGCAGCAGGCCGAGGATGAACGGGATCGCGATCGGGCCCATCAGGCCGGCCACCCACTTGATGACGACCGTGATGATGTCCTTGAACGTCGGCGAGTTGACCTGCGTCGCCACCGCCATGGACAGCCCGAGGAACGCCAGCGTCGTCATGCGCCCGGCGATCAGCCCGGCCCGCGAGTCCCATGCCCGCGCCGCCCGCGACAGCACCGGCATCACGTCCCGGGTGAACACCGCCGCGATCGCGTTCGCGTCGGAGGAGCACATCGCCATGGTGTGCGAGAAGAACCCGACGACCACCAGACCCAGCAGCCCGTGCGGCAGCAGCTGTTCGGCCATCAGCCCGTAGGAGTCGGAGCCGTCCGGCTTCTGCGCGGTCACCAGCAGCGGCGACAGCCACATCGGCGTGAACAGGATCACCGGCCACACGAACCACAGCGTGGCTGACAGATACGCCGACTTCCGCGCCATCCGCGCATCGCCCGTGGCCATGTAGCGCTGCGCCTGGTTCCACATGCCGCCGTTGTACTCGAACAGCTTGATGAACAGGTACGCGATGAAGAAGACGGTGAGGTACGGCCCGGCGAAGCCGTTGCCGTGCCCGTGCAGCTTCGGCGAATCCAGCGCGTCGCCCAGACCGCCCTGCTTCGAGATCTCGTGCAGCGCGATCACCAGCATGGCGAGGCCCGCCAGCACCTGGATGACGAACTGCCCGAGCTCGGTCAGCGCGTCCGCCCACAGCCCGCCGATCGTGCAGTACACCGCCGTGATGCCGCCGGTGATGATGATGCCCTGGGTGAGGGTGACCCCGGTGAAGACGCTCAACAGGGTCGCGATCGCGGCCCACTTGGCGCCCACGTCCACGATCTTCAGCAGGATGCCGGACCAGGCCAGCGCCTGCTGCGTCGGCACGTTGTAGCGGTCCTTGAGGTACTCGAGCGGCGAGGCCACGTGCAGCCGGGAGCGCAGCCGGTTCAGCCGGGGCGCGAACAGCCGGGCCCCGACCAGCACACCGATCGCGATGGGCAGCGCCCAGGTGACGTACGAGGTGACGCCGTAGGTGTACGCGATGCCGGCGTAGCCGGTGAACATCACCGCGCTGTAGCCGGACATGTGGTGGGAGATGCCGGAGAGCCACCAGGGCATACGGCCGCCCGCGGTGAAGAAGTCGCTCACGTTGTCCACGCGCTTGTGGGACCAGACGCCGATCGCCGTCATCACACCGAAGTACGCGACCAGGACGGCCCAGTCGAGACCGTTCATGTGCCCCCTTCCAGGGTCCGTCTTCTGAACATCGCTCAACGGGCTGGCACTTCGCCTCATGGGCCGGCAGAACCGGAAGTAGCCGCTGGAGACCGCGGAAGGCCGTGAAGTGCCCGCTCATCCTGGGTTCGGGGCCCGGCGGGCGGCAAGCGAGCGGAAGGTCAAGTCGCAGTAAAATAGTTCGCATCCATGAACAATTTTCCCTCACGGGAACAGCCCGCGGAACCGGCGTTGTCCTGAAAAGGACGTTTGTCGGGCAGGGAAAAGCCCCCTCGGCTGGGACGGCGGCCAGTCGAGAGGGCGTCAGCGGTGGTGCGTGAAAAGGGTGGTGCGTGTGTCGTGACTACGGTGACGTGCGCTCAGCCCATGTCCGGCGTGCGCCGGCCCACCTCCGTCACGAAGGCGTTCCACGCGTCCGCCGGGAAGGCCAGGGCGGGACCCTGGGGAACCTTGGAGTCCCGTACGGCCATCGCCGCCGGAACCGGGGACTTGACCTCGACACACGCGCCGTTTCCCGTGGAGTACGAGGACTTGGTCCAGGTCTCGGTGGCGCCCTGCTGAATTGCCATGTTCGCTCCGCTAGTGCTGTTCGGCCGGTCGTGAGGTGCTGTCTCCGTGCCGCGGACCCGCCTCGCGGACCCACGGCACGGTTTTCGCCAACGTTGCTGCTCCATTGGCGTGATCGACGCTACTCGTCACGATCGGCGGGCGGAGTGACCATTCACTCGACCGGGTGGCATATTCCAGAGGGACTTACGCCGGAACCACCCAAGGTGTACCGTCCGGCCTTTCCTCGCCCCGCGCCCGTCGGCCCCCCGGCCCGCCTCAGCCCCGGTACTCCCGCGCGTACTCCTTGGCGAGGCGCGAGATGACCTCGCGGGACTGCTCCACGTTCAGCGCCTGCGCCCGCAGATGCTCGTACATCACGCTGTACTTCTGCACGTCCGCGGCCTTCTCCAGATACAGGTCGCTGGTGACGCCCTCGATGTAGACGACGCTGGAGTCGGCCGCGTCCGGGAACTCCAGGATCGCGTACTGCCCGTTGAGCCCGGGGTGCGCGCCCATCTCGAACGGGATCACCTGCACGGTGACGTGCGGCAGCTGGGACTGCTCGATGAGGTGCTCCAGCTGCTCCCGCATCACCAGCCGGCTGCCGACCACCCGGTGCAGCGCCGCCTCGTCCAGCACCGTCCACAGACGCAGCGGGTTCTCCGGCGCGGAGATACGGTCCTGCCTGCGCATCCGCACCTGCACCCGTTTGTCGATGTCCGCCTGCGCGGTCTCGGGCAGCGCGCCCGCGATCAGCGCCTCGGCGTACGGGCGGGTCTGCAACAGCCCGGGGACGACCTGGGGGTCGTAGATGCGCAGCGAGGCCGCGTCCGTCTCCAGACCGATGTAGACGCTGTACGGGATGTCGCCGAAGGAGTGCCACCAGCCCTGCTGGCGCGAGTCCTTGGCCATCTGCATCAGCGAGTCGACGATCCGGACGTCCTCGACCTCGTACACCCCGCACAGATCCCGCACGTCGCGCTGGCTGATGCTGCGCCGTCCGTTCTCCAGACGGCTGATCTTCGACTGCGAGACCAGCAGCCGCTCGGCCACTTCCTCGGCCGTCATGCCCTTCAACTCGCGGAGCCGGCGCAGCTCCTGGCCCAGCCGGCGGCGCCGGACGGTGGGATTGACATTGGACGCCACGGGACGTGCACCTCCGGCTGCCTGCAAGGCTGACTATGCGTATCTGCTGTTGAGCAGATTGCCACCAAGGTGCTTACTACCGCTGGGAAACGGTGGATATGCGGCACGTACACGCCAGTTCGGCACCGCACACGCCCGGGTGGGAACCCGTGGGGCCCCCGGGGCCCGGGACGCCGTACGGGGCCGGGCGGACGTGCCCGCGCGGGGGCGGCGGTGCCGTGACGGCGCCCCGGACGCGCGGTGCGTCCGGGGACGTACGGCCCCACCGCCCCGCGCGGGCCTGCGGCTCCCGGAACGGGTCGTGGGGACTGCGGTGCGGCGGTGGCGTGGCGCTTGTCAGTGCGCCACGACGCGTGCCATGGGGCTGGAGCCCCGGTGCGGCTGCATCGGCACCCCGCGTGCGGGCTCGGGACCGGCGGGGCCACCGGCCGGCCGCCCGTTCGCCGGGCCCCGGCGGGGCTGTCCGGCCGCCCCGTTCTGGACGTCCATCACGGCGTGCGCCACGAGGCCGCCCATCGGGTCGTGCCGGATCAGGTCCCGCAGCCGGGAACGGGACGAGCGTCCCTCGTTGCCCGGGTACAGGTGCTTGCCGAGGCCGACCGCGTGGGCCAGCGCGGCGAGCGCCGCGGTCCGCGGGTCCGGCGGTACGCCGGTGCGGATCGCGGAGTCCAGCCGGGTCCTGATCTCCCGGCTGATCGCGTTGTCCGTCGCCTGGTAGCGCGTCGTCGGCAGCACCCCGCACATCTGGCCCGCCACGGCATGCACCATGCCGCACCGCTCCAGGTGCGAGAGATACGTCTGACGCAGCCCCAGCCGGGGCCCGCCGATCCAGTGGACCGCGCGCACCGGAGCGCCGCGCCTTCGCAGCAACTCCAACGCGCAGTCCAGAGTCGGATCTCCTGTCGGCCGTGGTACCACCACGGCGATACGATCCCCGTCCGGGGCTATCCGTCCGGCCAGCGCCAGCTCCACTAGCTGTGCTCCGGCCAGACCCAGGTCGAGCGACTGCGGCTGCGCAGTGGTACCCGTGGCCGGGTCCAGTGCGAGCAACAGAAGCTCCTCCGGAAGTGTTCTGCGGCTCCTGCCCATCCATGCCTCCCCGCGTGGATGAATGACAGGGTGACCCCTCTCACATTGGTCTGTCGAGGGTGCGTGACCGGTTCGTAGTGGAACCAGTAGGTATGTCGTTTCCATCTACACCGGGGGGCGAGCCCCCACACAGGACACTGGTACATGGTTCGGACAGCGGTGTCCGGGCGGCGGTTCACGGTTCGGGTCAGGGCGCACGGGTGAGTGTGCGCGATGGAGGAGGCATCGGTGGCGGGCGAGTCCCCCGACAGGTCGAAGCAGCAGGAGTCGTCGAAGGAGCCGACGTCGGGGAGTGGGTCGGCGGTTCCGGGCCCGGCCCGCCCGTCGGAGAGCGGGACGGCCCCGGCACCGGCGGACCCCCGGCTGACGGTGGCCCGCGAGCGGGTACGGGTCGACCAGGCGACGGCTGTTTTCTCGACGCGCGCGCTCAAGGAGGCCGTACGGCCCTCCGGGGCGGGGGCGGAGGCGGAGGACGGCGCCGAGGGCACGGACGGCGCGGACGGCGCCGAGGGGGCCTCCGGCGGCCCGAAGGCTCCCGGCGGGGCCGGGAAGCCCGCGGGGGCCGACGAGGAGGACCGCAAGGCCGCGGTGGCGTCGTGGGTGCGGAGCGCGGACCGGGAGGACGACGGGGGCGACGGGGACGGCGTGCGCGACGAGCGCGGGGAGGCGGAGTCGGACGCGGACGCGGACGCGGCTGACGCCGCCGAGGCGTCCGACGACGCCGACGGCGACCGCAAGGACACCGGGTCCAAGTCCGACACCAACGCCGAGACCAAATCCGAGACCGAGACCGAGTCGAAGCCCGGGAGCGAGCCCGAGCCCCGTCCCGCCGTCGATCAGGCCACCGCCGTCTTCAAGGCGCCGCGGCCCGCAGTGGACCGTCCCACCACCACGCTGAAGCGCGGCGACGGCGACGGTGGTGGCGACAGTGCCGACAAGGCGCCCCCGAAGGACACCAAGACCACCACCCTGCGCAGGCCCAAGGACTCCGGCACCGCCAAGCCGGCGACGGCCGGCAAGCCCGGCTCCGCCGAGCCCGCGGCCGACGCGGTCGACGCGGCCGACGCGGTCGACGCGGCCGACGAGCCCGCGTCGGAGGCCGAGCGTACGAGTACCTTCGTCCCGCTCAGATCGCTGGACGACCCCGAGGCCGGCAAGCCGCGCCCGACCCCCTCCGCCACCGCCGGCCGGACCGACACCAAGAACAACCTCACGGCCCCCAAGGACGCGAAGTCCCCAGCGGCTCCGCCGGCCGCCAAGGGCACCGCCCCCAAGGACGCCAAGGCCGCCGCCACCCCCGTCCCGCCCCCCGCCCCGACCGGCGCGTTCCCGCGGGTCGGGCCCGAGCGCACCACCCAGCAGCCGCTTCCCCCGAAGCCGCCGCTGGATCTGCTCGCCGAGCTGACCAACACCCCGCCGCCCCCGGAGACCCGGGTGCGCACGCTCGTGCGGCGGGTCAAGATCTGGACGCCGCTGGTCGTGCTGCTCGCGATCATCTTCGCGGTCGCACAGAGTCTGCGTCCGCTCCCCGAGCCCACCCTCGACCTCACCGCCCAGTCGTCCTACGCCTTCAAGGGCAGCGCGGCGGACATGCCCTGGCCGTCCGAGGGCCAGGCCGCGCTGGACGTCCTCGGCATCGGCTCCTACGGCTCCTCCGGCGAGCAGAAGCCGGTGCCGATCGCCAGTGTCACCAAGGTCATGACGGCCTACCTGATCCTCAAGGACCACCCGCTCAAGGGCGGCGACGGCGAGAAGATCAAGGTGGACCAGCCGGCCGAGGACCAGGCGACCAACGACGGCGAGTCGACGGTCAAGGTGCACGCCGGTGACAGCATCACCGAGAAGGAGGCCCTCCAGGCCCTCCTCATCGCCTCGGCCAACAACGTGGCCCGGCTGGTGGCCCGCTGGGACGCCGGCTCCGAGAAGGCGTTCGTCGCCAAGATGAACACCACCGCCAAGCAGCTCGGCATGACGAACACGACGTACACCGACCCCTCGGGGCTGGAGAAGACGACCGTCAGCACCGCCAAGGACCAGGTCAAGCTGGCCAAGGAGGCGATGAAGAACGACAGCTTCCGGCAGATCGCGGCGATGATGCAGTACACCGACTACAAGGGCGACAAGCACAGCAACTGGAACCGCCTGGTCGGCTACAACGGCGTCGTCGGCATCAAGACCGGCACCACCACGGCCGCGGGCGGCAACCTGGTCTTCGCGGCGGTCAAGAAGGTCGGCGGCGAGACCCGCACGATCGTCGGCGCGGTGCTGAGCCAGGGCCCGGGCGGCGAGGACAACACCATCCTCAGCGGCGCGCTGGACGCGAGCGACAAGCTGATCCGGGCCGCGCAGGACTCGCTGGAGTCGGCGACGATCCTGAAGAAGGGCACCGTCGTCGGAGCCGTCGACGACGGTCTCGGCGGCCGTACGCCCGTGGTGATCACCAAGGACGTCAAGGCGGTCGGCTGGCCCGGGCTCACGGTGAAGCTGCGGTTCGCCGCGGACGACGACCTGCCGCACACCGCGAAGACCGGTGCCACCGTGGGCTCGCTCACGGTCGGTGACGGCACGGGCAGCGCGGTCAAGGTGCCGGTCAGCCTCCAGCGGAACCTCGAGGAGCCCGGCTTCACCGACAAGCTCACGCGCGTGAGCTGACCTCCCGTGTCCCTGTCCGCGCCACCGCCGTGTGGTGCGGACAGGGGCGGGGAAGACGTTCTCCTGGTGGAGGGCGCGAGCCGCGCGGTGCCCGGCACGGACGCTGTCCGGGTCCTGTCCGGGCCCCGTCGGGGTCCTGTCCGGATCCTGTCCGGTTCAGGCGGCGGGGGTGGTGCGTGCTAGCGTCGCGAGACCGGGAGAGGCCGGGGAACACCGGGGGAGCGGTCGGGCGGGGGCCCGATGGACATCAGGAAGACGGGACACGGGGAGTGCCTTGACGTGGCCGCAGCGGAGCCGACACATGCCGACGACTCCCGTCCGGGGAGCCGGCCCCCTTCGCGAATAGCGCTGCCCGCCGACGGACCGGCGGCCCCCGGGGCCGAGGACCGGCGCGGCGGTCGCTTCGCCGTCGCCTTCGCGCCCCTCGTCCGGGTCTTCCGCAGGCGCCCCGTGCTGGCGGTCACGGTGCTCTCCGGGGTGCTGCACCTCGTCTGGTTCTTCACGTTCGCGAACAGTGGCGGCGACCTCGCCGCGCAGGACGCGTGGGCCGAGTTCGTCGGCCGGCACCCCGACTCGGCGTACAACCTCGCCTGGTACGGCGGCATGCACCCGGTGTCGTACAGCGTCGTCTCGCCGTATCTGATGTCCGTGCTCGGCGTCCGTACGACGATGATGATCGCGGGGACGCTCTCCGCCGGGCTGCTGACCATGATCCTGATCCGCAGCCGCGCGGTCCGCGACCCCCTGGGCCCCGCGCTCGCGGGCGTCTTCGCGCTGCTGTGCAACGCGGCCTCGGGCCGGGTGACCTTCGGCCTCGGCATGATGTTCGGGCTCGGCGCGACCGCCGTGGTGTTCTGCTGGCCCCACCGCTGGCGCTACAAGCGGTGGGCGAAGGCGCTGTGCGCGGCACCGCTCGCCGCGCTCGCGACCATGGGCTCACCGGTGGCCGGGCTGTTCGTCGGCCTGGTGGCGGTCGCGCTGTTCCTCCAGAAGCGCCGGCCGGGCGCCTGGGCGCTGGGTCTCGCGCCGAGCCTGGTGGTGGCGCTGTCGGCGTGGCTGTTCCCCTTCTCCGGCACCCAGCCGATGTCGATCGGCTCGGTGATCCTGCCGTTCGTGTACGCGGCACTGGTCTACGCACTGGTGCCGAAGAAGTGGAAGACGGTACGGATCACGGCGGCGGTGTACGGCGTCTCGGTCGTCCTCGTCTGGCTGATCAACTCGCAGATCGGCTCGAACATCACACGGCTCGCGATGCTGTTCGGCGGCGCCGTGCTGCTGGCCGCGCTGCCGTTCACCGTGCCGCGCAGCCGCAAGTGGTACGCCATCGTCATCGCCAGCGTGGGCTTCGCGACGTGGATCGGGTTCAAGTCGGTCGACGACATCGTCCACACCACCCCCGCGGCGTCCTGGGCGCGCGAGCTGGCGCCGCTGGTCAACCAGCTCCAGACGGTCGACGCCGACAAGGGCCGCGTCGAGGTCGTCCCGGCCCGCTCGCACCGCGAGGCGTCCGCGCTGGCCCCCTACGTCAACCTCGCGCGCGGCTGGAACCGCCAGGCCGACATGGAGCGCAACCCGCTCTTCTACGACGACACGCTCAACTCGGCCAACTACCACGAGTGGCTGCGCCGCTGGGCCGTCCACTACGTCGTCCTGCCCAAGGACGAGCCGGACGGCGACGGCGGCGAGCGGGAGCGGCAGCTGGTGCAGCGCGGGATGCCGTATCTGAAGCAGGTGTGGGGCGACACCAACTGGCAGCTGTTCGCCGTGACCGACCCGATGCCGCTCGCCGACCCGCCGGCCGTGGTGGACCGCGCGGACCAGGGCGAGCTGACGATCGAGGTCAACAAGGCGGGCCGGGTCCTCATCCGCATCCCGTACTCGCCGTGGCTGGGCCTGGTCGACGCGGACGGCAAGGGCGTCAAGCCGCCCCAGGAGACGGAGGCGTCCAAGCACCGCGCGGAGGGCGAGCCCAAGTCGTTCGACAACGTCAACGGCTGCCTGCTGGAAACACCGGAAGACGCCTCCGGCGACAAATGGACCGAACTCCTGGCCCCGAAGCCGGGCGTCTACCGCCTGGGCGCCCCGTACCAACTCCCCCGGGGCACACCGTGCCCGGAGGAGCTGCGCTGAGGGCTCTCGGCTTTCAGGGGCGCGGGGCTGTGTCGGTGTGCGGCGGGGGCGAAGAACTCACCCCAGCGCCCCCTCCACCGCGGCCACCACCTCCGCCGACTCCGGCTCGACCTGCGGAGCGAACCGCCCCACGACCGCCCCGTCCCTCCCCACCAGGAACTTCTCGAAGTTCCACCGCACGTCCCCGGTGTGCCCCTCCGCGTCGGCGACATCCACCAGCCGCGCATACAGGGGATGCCGCCCCTCCCCGTTCACCTCGACCTTCTCGGTCATCGGAAAGGTCACCCCGTACGTCGCCGAGCAGAACTCCGCGATCTCCTCGGCACTCCCCGGCTCCTGCCCGAGGAACTGGTTGCAGGGCACCCCCAGCACGGTGAACCCCCGCGAGGCATACCGCTCCTGCAACCGCTCGAGCCCCTCGTACTGCGGCGTCAGCCCGCACTTGGAGGCGACGTTCACGACGAGGACGGCCCGGCCGGCGTACTGCGCCAGATCGGCGGAGCCGCCTTGCAGCGCACCGATCTCGACATCGAGGACGGAGGACGTGGGGGACCCGGAATTCTCTACGGTCGTCATGCCCGGATGCTAACTCTCCACGCGCCCCCCGCCCTCCACGCGCCCCCCCGCCCTCCACGCGCCCCCTACCCCGTACGCGCCCCCCGCCCCCTACGCGTCCCCCGCTCGCTGCGCGGCGACCAGCGCCTCCCCCGCCCCCGTCCGCCCGTACAGCACCGACCTGCCCACCCGCCGCCGCTCCACCAGCCGCGCATCCCGCAGCACCCGCAGATGCCGGCCGACGGAGCCGAGCCCCTGCCCCGTCAGCGCGACCAGCCGGCTCGTGCTGTGCGGGGAGTCGAGCAGGACGAGCACCCGCGCCCGCGCGGTCCCGAGCAGCGCGCCGAGCCCCTCGGGCACGACGGCCCCGCCGGGATCGGCCAGCGCCCCGGCGCACGGGTAGACGACGGCGTACCGCTCCGGCTCCTCCCAGGACACCCACCCGATCCGCTGCGGCGTGACCGGAACGAAGGCGAGCCGGGCCCCCGCGATCTCCTGCGGCGGATACGCGTGCGTGTTGACCTGGAGCCGGTTCCCGCCGAGCCACCGCTTGCCCGGCCCCAGCCCGTCCAGCGCCGCCGCCCAGCCGCCCCGGCCGACCTGCTCCGTACGGGTGGCGACGTCGGCCTCCAGCACGCGGCGCCGCCGGTCCCAGTCGGGCCGTACGGCCTCGGTCCACACGGCGGTGAGCAGGGCGGCGGCGCGGGCGGGCAGATCGTCGCGGTCGAGGGCGGCGGGGAGCGGGGCGCCGCGCAGTGCGCGCCGGAGGTGGGCGCGGGCGGCGTCGGGGCGGGCCTCCCGCACCCGTGCGACCTCCTGCTCGAAGGTCTCGCCGCCCCGGGGCGTGGGCGTGAGGAAGTCGGCGATCCAGTCCGGCCCCAGCCCGGCGCGGACGAGCAGCGCGGTGACCGGGTCGGCCGCCAGCCGCCGCCGGTGGGCGGGCAGCCGGGCGTCCAGCCAGGCCCGTTCGCCCGGGTGCCGGGCCTGCCCGGTGTGCAGCAGCCGCAGCGCGGCGAAGGTCTCGGCGAGCGGCGAGACGATGAACCGGCTCCCGGCGAGCGTGTCGGCGTTCACCTCCCACCAGCCCACGGCAGCCGCCCCCTTCCCCCTGACGTTTCGCGGAACGGCGAAACAATAACCACCTCACCGCCCCCCTCCCCACACTTCCGGACATGCGCAGCCACTCCGCGGGCTACTCCGCCCTCTTCCGCACCCGGGAGTTCACGCCCCTCTTCCTCTCCACCGCCCTCCAGACGGCCGCGTCCACGATCGGCGGCCTGGCGCTCGGCACGCTGGTGTACCGCGCGACCGCCTCGCCCCTGCTCTCCGCGGTGAGCATGTTCGGCCCTCAACTCGCCCAGGTGGTGGGCGCGTCGACGCTGCTGTCCGGCGCGGACCGGCTGCCGCCGCGCACCGCGCTCACCGGCGTCTCGCTGTGCTTCGCGCTCGCCACGGCGTCGATGGCGGCGCCGGGCCTGCCGCTGGGAGCCCTCTTCGCGCTGCTCCTCGTCCAGGGTTTGGTCCAGTCCCTGGCCGGCGGCGTCCGCTGGGGCCTGCTGAACGAGATCCTCTCCGCGGGCGTCGCCGAGTCGTCCGCCGAGGAGTCCGCCGCGGAGACTGCCAAGGATTCCGCCGCGGACGTCGTCAAGGGCGGCTATCTGCTGGGGCGTTCGACGTTCAACATGATGAGCGGCCTCACCCAGATCACGGGCTTCGCCACGGGCGGCGTCCTGGTGACGGTGCTGTCACCCCGTACGACGTTGCTGACCTCGGCGGCGCTGTACGCGGCGAGCGCGCTGCTCACCCGTACGGGACTGTCCCGCCGGGAACCGAGGGCGACGGGCCGCCCGTCGCTCGCCCGCACCTGGCGCACCAACGTCACGCTGCTCGCCGACCGCCCGCGCCGGCTCGTCTACATGGGGCTGTGGGTCCCCAACGGGCTGATCGTCGGCTGCGAGTCGCTGTACGTGTCGTACGCGCCGGACCGCGCGGGTCTGCTGTTCGCGTGCGGGGCGTGCGGCATGTTCGCCGGGGACGTCGTCACGGGCCGCTTTCTGCCTCCGGCCGCCCGCGCCCGTCTCGTCACACCGCTGCTGCTCCTCCTGGCCGCCCCCTACCTGCTGTTCGCGCTGCACCCGGCGGTGCCGGTCGCGGCGGCGTGCGCGGCGCTGGCCTCGGTCGGCTTCGGCGCGAGCCTGCTCCAGCAGGAACGTCTGATGTCCCTCACCCCGGGCGCCCTCACCGGCCACGCCCTCGGCCTGCACTCGGCGGGCATGCTGACGATGCAGGGCGTCAGCGCCTCGGCGGCCGGCACGCTCGCCCAACTGACGTCCCCCGCCACGGCGATGACGGCGATGGCGGCGGCCTCGCTCGCCGTGACGGCCTCGCTGGCGCTCGCGGCGCCCGGGTCCGCCCGGCCGCCGGCCGCGCTCAGGGCTGGTACGGCGGCTGCGCCTGCTGCGGGGACTGCTGCGGCTGCTGGGCGGCGGCCTGGCCGGCGGCGGCGTGGGCCAGGAGCTGGTCGGCCTGCTCCTTGATGATCTTCTGCTCGGCACCGCAGAACGTGCACTGCGTCGCGTACTTCACCGACACGGGGAACAACGGGACGAAGAACAGCGTGAACTTCGTGACGCGCTTCCTGAGCGTGTGCGCGGCGGGGTTGCCGCACCGCCCGCACACCAGCGTCAGTATCGCGAGCTGGTACAGGTATCCCCTGGTGCCGAAGATGATCACTGTGCCGGTCCTTCCCGGTTCGGTGCCCCGCACTGGGCCGTGGACCGCCGCTCACCCGACCGGTGGCCCGACCGGTGGCGCGGGCGTCGTCGGCGTACAGGGTACGCCGGGCGCCGACAGCCTGCCGCCATGGTCACACCGCCCCTCCCGCGCCCCCCTTCAGCCCCACCGTCGCGCTGCTCACGGTGGCGGGGGAGGCGCTGCCGGCCCGGGCCGGGGAGGCGGCCCGCTCGCGTCGGACGGGCCGGACGGGGCGAGCGGGCGGGAATCGTCAGACAGGGCCCGGTGCCCCCGATTCTGTCCCCGTGTCCCTGTGCCCGGTGGCGGGGGAGCCGCAAGCTGCCCGTGCGGCCACTGAGACGGCACGTGCCACCAACCGTCTCAGTGCATGACAGCCCCGTGTGCGGGCGGTGCCAGGGAGCCCCGGCACCGTGGGTGCCGAGGGCGGGGCCCGTACGGCCCCGGCACGGGAAACCAGGACGGAGACACGAGGACCATGAGCGATTCCGCGGCAGCGCACGGCAGGCACGAGCAGCAGGGCATGCGGGAGCAGCCACCCGTGCGGGAGGCGGCGCACGGGGACGCGCATGACGGCACGTTCGACGGCACGTACGACGTCGTCGTCGTGGGCGCCGGGCCGGTCGGGCTCTTTCTCGCGACCGAGCTGCGGACCGCCGGTGTGCGCCCGGTCGTACTGGAGCGGCTCGCCGAGCCCGACCTCGGCATCAAGGCGGCCGCGATCGGCGCGGTCGCGGCCGAGGCGCTGGAGCGGCGCGGCCTCGGGCCCGCGCTCGACAAGGCCGAGGTGACGCTGCCGATGGCCAAGGCGGCGCGCGCCCGCCCCGGGAAGGCGCGGAAGCCGGGCGGCCACTTCTCCGCGCTGTTCGTGATCGACCAGGACCTCCAGCGCGACCCGGACCGGCACAGCCGCATGGTGCCGCAGGACGCGCTCGAACGGATCCTGACCGCCCGCGCGGTCGAACTCGGCATCGAGATCCGCCGCGGCGTCGCCGTGGAGGACCTCACGCAGGACGACGAGGGCGTGCGTGTCGGGACGACCGCCGGCCCGCTGCGCGCACGGTACGTCGTCGGCTGCGACGGCGGCCGCAGCACCGTCCGCAAGCTCGCCGGCTTCGCGTTCCCCGGCACCGACCCGACGCTCACCGGCTACCAGGCCGCCGTCGAGCTGGACGCGCCCGAGAAGCTCACGCCGGGCTGGCAGCGCACGCCGCGCGGACTGATCACCTCCATCCCGGGACGCGTCTTCACGGCGGAGTTCGACGGCCCGCCGGCCGACCGCGACGCGCCCCTCACCAAGGACGAGGTCGAGGCGGCGATCCAGCGGGTCAGCGGCACGGACGTCCGCGTCCTGTCGATGGAGAAGGCGACCCGCTGGACCGACCACGCGCGCCAGGCGGCCACCTACCGCGACGGCCGCGTCCTCCTCGCCGGTGACGCCGCGCACGTCCACTCGCCCTTCGGCGGCCAGGGGCTGAACCTCGGCATCGTCGACGCGGCCAACCTCGGCTGGAAGCTGGCCGCGGCGGTCGGGGGCCGCGAGGAGCTGCTCGACTCCTACACCGCCGAGCGCCACCCCGTCGGGGCACGCGTCCTGGAGAACACCCGCGCGCAGGTCGCGCTCGTCCGCCCCGACCCGCTCACCGACGCGCTCCGCACCATCGTCGCCGACCTCATCAGGGTCCCCGAGGGCAACCGCCTCGTCGGCGAGATGCTGTCGGGCGTCGGTATCCGCTACGACCTCGGCGACGACGACCCGCTCGTCGGCACCCTCGCGGCCGACCGGCTCCTCACCCTCGCCGACGGCACGGTGGAGTACCTCTACGTGCTGATGGAGGAGGGCGGCGGCCTGCTCGTCTCGCCCTCGGTACGCCCGCTGCCGCGCGGCGTGCACCACGCGCACACCAAGGAGGGCCCGTCGCTGCTCGTGCGCCCCGACGGCTGCGTCGCGTGGACGGACGCGTCGGAGGCGTCGCTCGAGGAGGCGCTGGGTCGCTGGTTCTGAACTCCCTTGCCGTACGGGAGGGTTGAGGTCATGGCGGAGCGCAGCGGCAAGAGCGACGACCTCAGCGACGGCATCGACGAGATCGACGGCATCGACGAGATCGACGACATCAGCGACGACGACAGCGACGACGACAGCGACGACGACAGCGACGACGACAACAGCAGGGACAGGCACATGGACCACTGGATCGCCACCTGGGGCACGGCGCAGCAACTGGCGCGACCCGCCGAGCCCGGGGGAGGGCCACAGCTGCCGGACGAGCCGCCCGAGGAGGCGGCGGTCGACGAGGCGACGGCCGAGGAAGCCCCGGCCGCGCCGGCGAAGGTCGGCGCGGCGACCGTCCGCATGGTGGCACGCGCCACCGCCGGCGGCACCGCCGTACGCATCGCGCTGTCGAACTCCTTCGGTCACGCGCCGGTACGCATCGCCGCCGCACGCATCGCACGGTACGACGGCGGCGCGGCGATCCGCGCCGGCAGCACCCGGACGCTCACCTTCGGCGGACGCGAGGAGGTCGTCCTGCCGACCGGCGCGCAGCTGCACAGCGACCCCGTCGCGTACGACGTCCCGGCGGGGACCGACCTGGCCGTCTCCCTCCACGTCCCCGACCAGGACGTCACCCCCACGACGCACGACCTCGGGCTGCGCCCGGCCTGGCTCGCCCCCGGCGACCAGACCGACGCGCAGGACCTGCGGGCCGCCACCGGGTTCGCGTCCTATCTGTGGCTCGCCGGCATCGACGTACTCGCGTCGCCCGGCGCCGCGACCGTCGTCGTCCTCGGCGACTCCCTCGCCGACGGCGCCGGCACCACGCCCGGCGCGGACCGGCCGTGGCCCTCGGTGCTGGCCCGCCGGCTGGCCGCCCGGCCGGACCTGCCGCCGCGCGCGGTGGTCAACGCGGGCATCGCGGGCAACCGCGTCCTGCGCGAGACCGACGGCCTCGGTGCGAGCGCGCTGGCCCGCTTCGACCGCGACGTACTGGCCCGGCCCGGCGTGCGCTGGGTGGTACTGGCGGAGGGCGGCAACGACATCGGCTTCGGCTTCATCCCCGGCATGCCGGCGAGCGAGCGGGCGACGGCCCAGGACGTCATCGCCGGTCACCGCATGCTGATCGCCCGCGCACAGCTGCACGGCCTGAGCGTCATCGGCTGCACGGTGACGCCGTTCGGCGGCACGTTCGTGTACGGGGAGGAGAGCGAGCGGATGCGCCAGGAGGTCAACGGGTGGATCCGCGGCAGCGGCGAGTTCGACGCGGTGGTCGACACCGACGCAGCCCTCCGCGACCCCTCCACCCCGACCCACCTGCACCCGACCTACGACTCCGGCGACCACATCCACCCCAACGACGCCGGCAACGAGGCAATCGCAAAGGCATTCGACCTGGAGCTGTTCCGGGAGGCGGTGGGGTAGGGGGGGCGCGAGCTGCGGGGGGGGGGCGTGACAAGGGGGCGCCGGTAAGGGACGCGGGGCTGCGCTGAATCTGCGGCTACCGCCGGGTCGGGCGCTGGGCATGTGCGCCGGTAAGGGGCGCGGGGCTGTGCCGGATCTACGGCTCCGCCGCACAGGCGCGAGCACCCGCGCCCGTAAGGGGCGCGGGGAACTGCGCGACCAGCCACCTCCCACCCGCACCCGCCCACGCACCCCACC
>NZ_JOHS01000023.1 GCF_000725625.1 Streptomyces sp. NRRL F-6676 | reverse complement strand
ATGGCGGCAGACGCCGATGAGTGCGAAGAAGCAGTAACAGCGAGGGACGACACCCCAACAAGGTAGACCGCGTCTCACCATGATCGTGTTACGAGCTCTAATCATCTGGCTGCGAACTTGATCGGCCGGACAAGTCCTAGTCGTATCTGCGCGACGAACGCGCCCCAGGCAGCGGGCCCCAGGAGCAGCACCGGCCCGGCGGGGTGTTTGCTGTCGCGGACGGGGACGGTGTGGGGAATGTTGGTGGCGATTTCCAGGCAGTCGCCGCCGCCGCCGTCGCTGTACGTGCTCTTGCGCCAGGTGGCGGACGTCAGGTCGGCTCGTGTGCTGCGCATGTCTCGTATTCCTCCATGGCCCGCTGGATCAGGGCCGCTGACGGCTCGGGCGGCAGGGCTTGGGCGTGCACGAGATCGTAACGATAGGAGTGACGGGCCACCATGGCCCTGTCCTCCACCAGTTCGCCCGAGTGCCCGGCTTCCAGGTACGCCACGTCCGACGCCTTCTCGAAGGACAGGAGAGTGAGTGAGCCGCCCATCGCCGAGTGGCCGCCGGTCGCGAAGGGGATCACCTGCACCTCGACGTGCGGCGTCCTCGCCATCTCCAGCACATGATTCAACTGGTCGCGCATGGCTGTCGGCCCTCCCACGGGCCGACGGATCACCGATTCGTCCAGTACCACCCACAGCAGCGGCGGCTGCGGCCTGCGCAGCAGGCCCTGCCGACCGAGCCGGGCCGCTACCTTCGCGTCGATCTCCTCTGCCGTGCACCAGGGTTGCCCCAGGCGCAGCAGCTCGCGCGCGTACGCGGCGGTCTGGAGCAGGCCGGGCACGCTGTGCGCCATGTACTTGTGCATGGCGATCGCCTTGGCCTCGTACTCCATGAACTTCCGCGCCCAGTCCGGGATCGGTGTCCGTTTGATGTGGCCCCACAGGGCGACGAGGTCGCCGTCGGCCTCCAGGACCGTGTCCAGCTTGGCGTTGACGTCCTCGGGTGGGATCTCCTTGCCCAACTCGTACTGGGCGATCCGGCTGTGGGCAATCGGGATCAGGTCGCCCAGCCGGCGCTGGGTGAGCCCGGACCGCACACGGAGCTTGCGCAGCTTCGCGCCGTAGAGCGCGGTGAGGGACGTGGAAGGGTCGAGTTCCTTCGGCGCGGGCATCGTTGACCCCGGTTTTCGTTCAAGTACCGCGAAAACAGTTACTCCTTGTAATCGTAGCGGCACGCACCGATGCTCGTGGGAGCAAGCAGAACATCGGTCACAACGAAGGAAGGTGCGGCGCACATGGATGGCAGCCCGAAGGACGCCCTGGAAACCCGGATCGCCCGAATCCGCGACACGGAGGCGGCGAAGAACGAGTTGGAGAAGGCGCTCTCGGGGGCGGGGGTCGTGCTGCCCTCACTCGGGCTGGACGCGGTCTGCCTCGCCAGCGACTACCTGCCACCCCTCGTGGAGCTCGGCCGCTGCAACCCAGCGACGGCACGCAAACTGGCAGCCGTCCTACGGGGCCGCCGGGCCGAGCTCCTCGCCAAGGTGAACGAGGCCAACCGGCAGAGCACCGTCAACCGGGCCGGTTGAAGACCTGGAGCGGACGGGGGCGGAGACGGCGGCGGTGACACCGACGTGGGCGTGTCCGTGCGGCCGGCTCCGTCCGGTCAACATGGGTACAGACGCGAGTGACAGCGAGGGCAAACACCGCCCGACGGGGGCGGTGCATGCCAGACTGAGCAGCATGACCACTGACGCACTGCACCTGACCGCCGCGATCACCCACGAGGGCGAGTGGTACGTGGCGCGCTGTCTTCAGGTCGAGGTCACCTCCCAGGGTGAGACCATCGAAGAGTCCCTGGAGAACCTCCGCGAAGCGCTGGAGCTCTACTTCGAGGACGCCCCCGCTCCCGAGGTCACCGAAGTGATCACGGCCCCCGTCGAAGTGCGGCGCGTCGCGTGAGTCCCGCCGTCCCCACGGGTCTCTCCGGAGCCGCAGTGGCCAAGGCCCTGGAACGGGGCGGGTTCGAGTACGTCTCCGCACGTGGCAGTCACGCCAAGTACCGCAGGGGAGAACGGACCGTCATCGTCCCCCTCCACCGCAGCCTCGCACCCGGCACCCTCCGCTCCATCCTCCGCCAGGCCAACTGGACCGTCGACGATCTCGAAGCGCACCTGAAGTAGCCGGCCACCGGACCTGCCAACGACGGACGCCGGCGGATCCCACCAGAACCCGCTCATGCCGATGCGCGTGGTGCAGCCGGACTGGACGGCGTCGGCGCGCCCCATCACGTCGGGCCGGCCGGGAATGATGAGGGCAACGGAGCCCATGTCCAGTATCGCCAGGTGGATCACCCCAAGCCGTGGTGTGCGGTCTGCTGTATGTCCGCGACGAACGCGCTCCAGGCCGAGGGGCCCAGGAGCAGCGTCGGGCCGGTGGGGTGTTTGCTGTCGCGGACGGGGACGGTGTGGGGGATGTTGGTGGCTATTTCCAGGCAGTCGCCGCCCTGTCCGTTGCTGTGCGTGCTCTTGTGCCAGTGGGCGTGTCTCAGGTCCGGTTGCGTGGCGCGCATGTGCTGTATCCCTCCATCGCGGAACGGATCACGGCCAGGGACTCGTCGGGCGGCAGCGCCTTGGCCTGGAGCATCTTGGTCGCGTGCGCCTCGCACCGCCGCATCAACTTCCGCGCCCAGTCCGGGATCGGGGTCCGTTTGATGTGGCCCCAGAGGGCGACGAGGTCGCCGTCGGCCTCCAGGACCGTGTCCAGCTGGCTCACCCGCCCGACCGCCTGCACGGTGATCCGGTATGCCCCGCGTCGAACGACCACGCAGCGGTCCCCTCCGGGATTCCGGCCCGTGCGGTCCCCTACGGGCCCTGCCGATCACGACCGCAGCCGCGGCTACGGCAGCAAGGTGAAGGAAAAAGGTGCCTTGGGGCGGACGACGCTGAAGTGACGGCGATCGAGGGTGGCGATGGCATCCGCGCCGAGCCGTTCGGCGATGGCGAGGACGGAGGCGTCCACCGCGCCGAGGGGGAAGTCCGCATATTTTTCCACCAATTCGACCATACGGTCGACGTCCTGGGCAGCCAGGGGGACAAGGCTGATCTAGCCTGTGCGGACGGAGCGCAGGAATGCGGCTTCCGCGCGGGTGCCGTGTTCGCGCTCCAAGAGGTAGCAGACCTCAGTGAGCACCGGGTACGGCACCAGCAGCGGGCGGGGTGTGCGACGCATCAGCTCGACGCAGCGGGCGTGGTCCTGGTCGTTGGCATCGGCGGCTGCGACCAGCGCACCGGTGTCCCAGATGATCACTCGGTCTCCCGCCCCATCTCGGCACGAAGGATCTCGCCGGAACGGGCGCCCAGGTCACCCTTGCCGCTCGACAGCGCGCCGACGAAGTCGGGCAGCGGCCAGTCCTCCCCACCGTCCTCGGCCGGTGTGCTCTCCCGCACGAGAGCCAGTATCGGCGCGACCTGGGACTCCGGCAATCTGTCGATCAGCTCGTGCAGCTCTTCGCGCAAGGTGCTCATGACGCCAGGATAGGGACAACCCACGCAGCACGGGAGCCGGTACTCCCGCTCCAGGCCCTACGACCGCGTCCGTGCAGGCGTTCGCGAGGTGGGCGGGGCCGGGGTTGTCGAGCCGTCGGAACCGCAGTGCGCGTAGAACTCGTCCAGCGGGGTCCGGGGCAGGTTCGCGGGGTCGTGTTGGCCCCACTCGTCGTTCTCGTGGTACGTCTCGTCACGGGACAGGCCCTTGCCCGTGTTCAGTAGGCGGAGGACGCCGTACACCCCGTCGCCCTGGTAGTCCCACGCGGCCACGTCGGGGCGGCGGTCGTGTTTGAAGTCGGTGAGGGAGAGTCCTCCGTTGCCGCGGAGGTCGAGGCCGAGGGTGTGGCCGCTCCTGCCGTCGCGGTGGAGCGGGCCGATCCGCAGTTCCTTGATCCGTGCGGGTTCCGGGTCGTCATAGAGCGGAGTGGTCAACGCGACGACAACCAGGTCGAGTTCGTCGTCGCCGTTGATGTCGGCGGCGACTCCGGCCGCGTCTTCCTTGTTCCGTGCGCCGATGAGGGAGCGGATGCCGACGGGCTTTTCGAAGCCGCCCTCCGACGTTCCCCACTCCACCGTCGTGGCCCTGCCCTGGTCGCGGTCCGTCACCCGGTCCGGGTACGCGTCGCCGTCCAGCCAGCCCACCAGTACCCCGTCGTCCGCCACGCAGGGCGGTTTCCGGGCGTCGGGCAGGGGCACCACCTCGGTCTTCGTTCCGCCACAGGCGCTCAGGGTCGCCAACAGGGTGAGGGCGCAGGCCGTGCCCCGCCAGTGCCTTCTCATCGTCACGGTCTCCCGGCGTCCGCTCACTTGTCGTTCCTCGGCAGGCTTGTCGGACAGCCAGGTTACGAAGTCGGCGACGGGGCCCGGTACTTGGCGTACCGGGCCCCGTCGCAGGCGTGGTCGTCCCACGCTGGTCACATGTGGACCGCAGGGGCGTCTTCGGCGTCCGGCGTCGGGGTGCCGCGGCGGTAGAGCAGGACCGTGATCAGCGCGCCGGCCGCGAAGAAGGCGGCCGACCACCAGTAGGCCGTGGAGTACGACTCCAGCGCGGCGTGGGCCTGGACGATTTTGCTGGTGGCGTCCCTGCCGCTCAGGTAGGACGTGGCGGCGCCCGCCGCGAGGGTGTTGAGCAGCGCCGTGCCGATCGAGCCGCCGACCTGCTGCATCGTGTTGACGGAGGCGGAGGCGACCCCGGCGTCCTCGGCGGCCACACCGCTGGTGGCCAGGCTCATGCCCGGCGCCATGACCAGGCCGATACCGAGACCGGTGACCAGTACGGCGGGCAGGACATCGGCGGCGTACGTGCTGTCCAGGCCGAGACGGGTCAGCCAGATCAGGCCGACGGCTCCCAGGGCCATGCCGAGCGGGACGACGACCTTCGGCCCGATGCGCGGGATCAGGACGCTCGTGGAAAGGGTGGCGGCCACCATCAGCGCGCCGACCATCGGGAGGAAGGCCAGTCCGGTCTTGACAGGGGAGAAACCGAGGGAGAGCTGCAGGTAATAGGTGAGGAAGAGGAACACGCCGAACATTCCGGCGGCGGAGACGAGCATCGCCGCGAAGCTCGCGCCACGGTTGCGGTCCAGCAGCACGCGCAGCGGCAGCAGCGGGTGCGTGGCCCTCGTCTGCCACCAGGTGAAGGCGGTCAGCAGTACGGCACCGGCGGCGAGGAAGCCCCAGGAGCGCGGGGAGCTCCAGTCGTGCGACTCGGCCATGGAGAAGCCGTAGACGAGGGCGAAGAGGCCGGTGGTGACCAGGACCGTGCCGGGGATGTCGAGCTTGGCACCGGGCTCACGGCCGGTGCGCCTGAGCAGCAGCCAGCCGCCGACGAGCGGGACGGCCGCCAGGGCGACGTTGACGTAGAGGGTCCAGCGCCAGTCGGCGTACTCGGTGAGGACACCGCCCAGCAGCAGGCCGACGGCCGCGCCGGAACCGGCGATCGCGCCGAAGATGCCGAACGCCTTGGCGCGCTCCTTGGCGTCGGTGAACGTGGTGGTCAGCAGGGAGAGCGCGGCGGGCGCGAGCAGCGCGCCGAAGACGCCCTGGAGGGCGCGGCCCGTGACCAGGACCTCGAAGTTGGTGGCCGCGCCGGCCACGGCCGAGGCGGCCGCGAATCCCCCCACGCCCGTCAGGAAGGCGAGCTTGCGGCCGAAGAGGTCGGCGATCCGGCCGCCGAGCAGCAGCAGGCTGCCGAAGGCCAGTGAGTAGGCGGTGACTATCCAGGTCCGGTCGCCGTCGGAGAAGCCGAGGTCGGCCTGAGCGGACGGCAGGGCGATGTTCACGATCGTCGCGTCCAGCGTGACCATCAGCTGGGCGAGCCCGATCAGGGCGAGGACCCACCACCGGTGGTTTGCCCCGGCCCGTTCGGGCCGGGTGCCGGTCTTCTTGCTGAGCGACACCGAGTCTGGCGACGCGGCTGTCTGGGGCATGGGACTCACTCCGGTTCGAGGCTGCTCGGGACCGCTTCGCACGACACAAAGAACGAAACGGTTTCGTACCGATAGGCTAGACGCCTCGACATCGAAACGCAAACGTTTCGCTGATGGGGTCGAACGGCCCGGCCGTCCCGGCCCTCACGCACCGGGGCCCGGCCACCGCCGAAGCGGTGACCGGGCCCCGGTCCGCTGGTCACCGGACGGTCAGTCCGCCCACCACACCGTCGTGTCGGCGGGTACCTCGGCCGTCTCGCCCGTGGCCCGTACCTCGCCGTTCGCGAGCAGGACGCGGCCGTACGCCGGGACCCTCACCGGCTCCCCCGTCGTGTTGGCCACGCACACGAAGTCGCCGCGGCGGAAGGACAGGACGCCCTCGGGGGACGTCAGCCACTCCACCGCATCGCCCGCGCCCAGGTCCGGGTGGGCGCGGCGGGCGGCCAGGGCCGTGCGGTAGAGGGTGAGGGTGGAGTCGGGGGCGCCCGTCTGGGCCTCGACGCTCAGCTCGGCCCAGTCCGCCGGCTGCGGCAGCCAGCTGCCGCCGTCGCCGAAGCCGTACGAGGAGCCCGTACGGGTCCACGGGATCGGCACCCGGCAGCCGTCGCGGAAGCCGTCCTGGCCGGCGCCGCGGAAGTACGCCGGGTCCTGGCGCACCTCGTCGGGCAGGTCGGTGACGTCCGGCAGGCCCAGCTCCTCTCCCTGGTAGACGTAGGCCGAGCCGGGCAGCGCCAGCATCAGCAGGGTGGCGGCGCGGGCACGACGCAGGCCCAGTGCGCGGTCGCCGGGCAGGCGGATCTGCGTGCCGAGGCCGGGCGGGTTGCCGAAGCGGGTGGTGTGCCGCGTGACGTCGTGGTTGGAGAGCACCCAGGTGGCGGGGGCGCCGACGGGGCGCATCGAGTCGAGCGTGCGGTCGATGACCTCGCGCAGCTCGGCGGCGTCCCAATGAGTGCTCAGATACTGGAAGTTGAACGCCTGGTGCAGCTCGTCGGGGCGCACGTAGTTCGCCGTGCGCTCAATGGTGGGCGTCCACGCCTCGGCGACGAAGATGCGGTGGCCCGCGTACTCGTCGAGGATGGTGCGCCACTGCCGGTAGATGGCGTGCACGCCGTCCTGGTCGAAGAACGGCATGACATCGTTGCCCAGCAGCTTCACCTGGTCGTGGGAGCCGAGGTCGGGCAGTCCGGCGGCCTTAACCAGGCCGTGGGCGACGTCGATGCGGAAGCCGTCGACGCCCATGTCGAGCCAGAAGCGGAGGACGGAGCGGAACTCGTCGGCGACCGCCGGGTGCTCCCAGTTGAAGTCGGGCTGCTCGGGCGCGAACAGGTGCAGGTACCACTCGCCGGGGCGGCCGTCGGGTTCGGTGACCCGGGTCCAGGCGGGGCCGCCGAAGATGGACTCCCAGTCGTTGGGCGGGAGTTCGCCGTGCTCCCCCTTGCCGGGGCGGAAGTGATAGCGGTCGCGCAGCGCGGAGCCGGGGCCCTCGGCGAGCGCCCGCTTGAACCACTCGTGCTGGTCGGAGGAGTGGTTGGGGACGATGTCGACGATGATCCGCAGCCCCAGTCCGTGGGCGTCGCGGATCAGCGCGTCGGCGTCGAGGAGGTTGCCGAACATGGGGTCGACGGCACGGTAGTCGGCCACGTCGTAGCCGGCGTCGGCCTGCGGGGAGGCGTAGAACGGGCTGAGCCACACGGCGTCCACACCGAGGTCCCGCAGATACGGCAGCCGGGTGCGGATGCCCTCCAGGTCGCCCATGCCGTCGCCGTTGCTGTCGGCGAAGCTGCGCGGGTACACCTGGTAGATCACCGCGTCCCGCCACCAGTCGGGGCGGTCGGCGGGGACGGTGGTGACGGCTTCGGGGACGGTGGCCGGGGCGAGGGGGGCCGGCTGCGCGGCCGGGGCGGTTTCGGCGGAGTGCTGGGTCATGGCGTCCTTGGGGCGTCGTGGAGTTCGAAGTGCGGGGCGGGCGAGGCGCGGGGAGGGGTGCCCGGCGGCGGATGGGCCGGGCACCCCGCGCCGGCGCGAGGCGGGCGTCAGCCCTTCGTGCCGCCCGCCGTGAGCCCGGTGACCAGGTTCTTCTGGACCAGGTAGAAGAAGACCGAGACGGGTATCGCGATCAGCACCGCGGTGGCGGCCATCAGGTTGCGCTGGGCGTCGTGTTCGCTGACGAAGCTTTGCAGGCCGACGGCGAAGGTGTACTTGTCGTCGCTCAGCATGAACGTGGAGGCGAAGGCGACCTCGCCGAACGCGGTGAGGAAGGAGTAGAACGCGGCGACGGCGAGCCCGGGCCGGGCCAGCGGCAGGATCAGCCGCAGGAACGTGCCGAACGGGGTGAGTCCGTCGACGCGGCCGGCCTCGTCGATCTCGAAGGGGATCGTGTCGAAGTACCCCTTGAGCAGCCAGGCGCAGTACGGCACGGTCGTCGTGCTGTTGATCAGGATGAGCCCGAGGTAGGTGTCGATGAGTCCCAGGTCCGACATGATCTGGTACATCGGCACGATGAGGACGGCGATCGGGAACATCTGGGTGAGCAGCAGCAGCCACATGAACTTCTTGTAGCCGGGGAAGCGCATGCGGGAGACCGCGTAGCCGGTGGTGGCGGCGATCACCACTCCGATGACGGTGGTGCCGAGCACCACGACGAGCGTGCTCTTGAGCCAGTCGAAGAAGCTCGTGTGCTGCAGGACGAACGTGTAGTTGTCCAGCGTCATCGTGTGCCAGATGCGGCCCGGGTGCAGATAGTCGTCCTTTCCGGGGCCGAGCGAGAGGAAGAGCAGCCAGGCGACCGGGAAGAACGCGATCAGGCTGGCGACGATCAGCACGCCGTGGGAGGCGAGGGAGGCGAGCGGTCCGCGTTCGCCGCGCCGGCGCACCCGTCGTCGGGGGGTGTCGGCGGCGGGCCGGCCGGTGACCGGGGCGGAGGTCTCTGCGGTGGTCGTACTCATGGGAGCTCCTGCCTCAGATCGCGAGCTGCTGGTCGTTGCGGTTCAGCCAGCGGCGGTAGAAGGAGGTGAAGACGACGAGGATGGCCAGCAGCAGGATGCCGTAGGAGGCGGACTGCGCGAAGTCACGCGGCTGCTGTCCGAAGCCCAATTGGTAGGCCCAGGTGACGAGGATCTGCGCGTCCGGCGCGGTGTTGCCGAACAGCAGGAAGATGATCGCGAACTGGTTGAACGTCCAGATGATGCCGAGCAGGACGACGGTGGAGCTGACCGACCTGAGCCCCGGCAGGGTGACGTACCGGAACCGCTGCCAGGCGCTCGCGCCGTCCATCTCGGCGGCCTCGTACAGGGTGGTGTCGATGGATTGCAGTCCGCCGAGCAGCGAGAGCATCATGAACGGCACGCCGCACCAGGTGTTGACCATGATGGCGGCGAACCGCTGCCAGAAGGTGTCCTCCAGCCACAGCGGGCTCGGCAGGTGCAGGGCGTCCAGGGCGGCGTTGACGATGCCGCCGTCGGCGAGCATGAACCGCCAGCCGAAGACGGTGACGAAGGTGGGCACGGCCCAGGGCAGCACCAGGACGAGCCGGTAGAAGGTGCGGCCGCGCAGCTTCTGGTTGAGCAGCAGCGCGAGGCCGAGACCGATGCCGTAGTGCAGCACGACGCAGACGGCCGTCCAGACGACAGTCCACAGGAAGTGCGACCAGAAGCGGTCGTAGGCGGTCGGGCCGAACAGGATGTCCTGGTAGTTGTCGAGGCCGATGAACGTGTAGGTGGCGTCGATGTGGTTGACGCCGATCGTGCGCGCGGTGTTGAGGCTGTTGGCGTCGGTGAGGGTGAGATAGAGGCCGTACACCAGCGGGTACAGCACGAGCACGCCGAGGACGACCGCCACGGGGGCGATCATCGCGTAGGCGTACCAGTGCTTCTGGTACGCCCGCCGCAGGCGCCCGGTGCGGCCGGGCCGCGGCGCGCGGTCACCGTGGCGCTTGCCGGTCGCGCGGTCGATGGCGACTGTCATGGTTCGACACCTT
The DNA here is from genome assembly GCF_000725625.1 of Streptomyces sp. NRRL F-6676. Taxonomy (GTDB): domain Bacteria; phylum Actinomycetota; class Actinomycetes; order Streptomycetales; family Streptomycetaceae; genus Streptomyces. The sequence goes on along the minus strand of NZ_JOHS01000023.1, from coordinate 143,211 downwards.
CTGGAAAGTTCTGCGGTACGACGGAATGTGCGGCCGGAGCGGAGGGGCCCCGGCCGCCGGGCCCCTCCCCCGCTGCGGGGGCCCGGCGGCCGGCGCGGCTCACTTGCTGAAGTCGGGGACCAGCTTGGTGAAGGCGAGTTCGGCGTTGCTCAGCCCCTTGTCCAGGGACTCCTTGCCGCCGGCGATCTTGGGCAGTTCGGTGTCGAGCGGGGTCCACAGGGAGCTGTACTCGGGCAGCGCGGGGCGCGGCTGGGCGGCGGGCAGCACCTGCTGGTAGCCGGCGATGCCGGGGTCGGCCTTGACCTTGTCGGTGTAGGCGTCGGCACGGGTCGGCAGCGTGGAGTTCTTCAGGGCGATGGTCTCCTGGGACTTCGCCGAGGTCATGAAGTTGACGAACTTCAGCGCGGCCGCCTGGTGCGCCTTGTCGGAGCCGGCGTAGACGGAGAGGTTGTGGCCGCCGGTCGGGGCGCCCGCCGTGCCGGTGGAGCCGGCCGGGACGGTGGCGATGCCCAGGTTGCTCCTGTCCTTGAAGGCGCTGCCCTTGTAGAAGTTGGTGATCTCCCAGGGACCCTGGATGATGGCGGCGACCTTGCCGCTGACGAACGCGTCCTGGATGTGGGCATAGGCGTCGGCGGTGGTGTCGGCCTTGTGCAGGCCCTTGCCGGAGAAGAGGCTCAGCCAGGTGCCGTACGCCTTCTTGGCGGCGGGCGAGTCGACGGTGATCTTCTTGGCGGCGGCGTCGACGGTGTCGGTGCCCTCACCGTAGAGGAACGGCTGGCCGTAGTAGCCGGCGGTGGAGCCCCAGTAGCCGTCGACGCCGGCCTTGTCCTTGATCTTCGCGGCGTCGGCCTTCAGCTCGTCCCAGGTGGTGGGGGCCTCGGTGATGCCGGCCTTCTTGAACAGGGCCTTGTTGTAGACGAGCGCGAGGGTGTCGGTGACCAGCGGGACGCCGTAGGTCTTGCCCTGGTACTGGGCCTGCTTGATCAGGCTGGCCTGGAACTTGGACCGGTCGGCGAGGGCCTCGGTGCCGTCCAGCGGCAGGAAGTAGCTCTTCTTGGCGAAGGCGGGGGTCCAGCCGACCTCGGAGCGCAGCACGTCGGGGGCGCCCTTGGAGCCGGCGGCGGTGTCGAACTTGTTCTGCGCCTGGTCGAAGGGGACGTTGACGTACTTGACCTTGATGTCCTTGTGGGCGGCCTCGAACTCCTTGACGAGGGCCTTGTACGTCGGCGCCTCGTTGGTGGCGTTGGAGGTGTCCCACCAGGTGATCGTGACCGGGCCGTCGGCCTTGCCGCTGTCGCTGTCGCTTCCGCCGCAGGCCGTCGCCGCGAGGGCGAGGGACGCCACCAGCGCGGTGGCCGCTATGCCACGCCGCATGAGTTCTCCTTGAGGGTTTAAGTGCCCGTGCGGGCCAGGGAGGACGGTCCCGCCCGCCGTCCCTGCCGCCGGCCCCGCGGGGCCGGCACCTCGGCAAGGCCGCCGGGCGACGTGAACGTAACAGCGATGTAAGCGGCGCGAAAGACCTTGCAGCAAAAAAGTGCAAGAACCGGTGACAGTTACGGGTCCGTGATGTGCGCGCGGTCGCCTTGCGGTAGGGGGTTTCCGGGGGTGGAACGAGCCGTGGCGGGTTGTGCAAGTCTCTGCAAGCTCTTGCCGCAAGGGGGTCGGGCGGGGGATCATCCGTTGCAGGCGGTGGGTGAAGGCCGCTGAAAGAGGGTCACCACCCCGACCCCACTCACCCGTGCGGACACCTACGCACACTCACGAGGGAGCGCGATGACGCAGCAGCCCGCCGCGGGCCGGTCGCCCGCCCGCACCCGGCGTGCGCCCGGTGCGCGAGGGGCGAGGGGGCCGGTACAGTCGCATCCCGTGACCACACGGCTTTCCGACATCGCAGCGCAGGCGGGGGTCAGCGAGGCGACCGTCAGCCGGGTCCTGAACGGCAAGCCGGGCGTCGCCGCGACGACCCGTCAGTCCGTCCTCGCCGCCCTCGACGTGCTCGGCTACGAGCGTCCGGTCCGGCTGCGGCAGCGCAGCGAGGGCCTGGTGGGGCTGATCACCCCGGAGCTGGAGAACCCCATCTTCCCGGCGCTCGCCCAGGTCATCGGCCAGGCGCTGACCCGGCAGGGCTACACGCCGGTGCTCGCCACGCAGACCCCCGGCGGCTCCACGGAGGACGAGCTCACCGAGATGCTGGTGGACCGCGGGGTCTCCGGCATCATCTACGTCTCCGGGCTGCACGCCGACACCACCGCCGACATGCAGCGCTACGAGCGGCTGCGGGCGCAGGGCGTGCCGTTCGTCCTGGTGGACGGGTTCTCGCCGAAGGTGCAGGCGCCGTTCATCTCCCCCGACGACCGGGCGGCCATGGCCCTGGCCGTGACCCACCTGGTCTCCCTCGGCCACACCCGGATCGGGCTGGCGCTCGGGCCCAAGCGGTTCGTGCCGGTGCAGCGCAAGATCGAGGGGTTCGTGCGGACGGTGCAGGACCTGCTCGGACTGGCCCCGGACGTGATCGAGGCGGAGCTGGTCCAGCACTCCCTCTACACGCTGGAGGGCGGCCAGGCGGCGACCACCGCGCTGATCGACCGGAACTGCACGGCGGTGGTGTGCGCGAGCGACATGATGGCGCTCGGCGCGATACGGGCGGCTCGGCAGCGGGGGCTGCGGGTGCCGACGGACGTCTCGGTGGTGGGCTTCGACGACTCCCCGCTGATCGCGTTCACCGACCCGCCCCTCACGACGGTCCGCAAACCGGTCCCGGCGATGGGCCAGGCCGCGGTCCGCACCCTCCTGGAGGAGATCGGCGGCACCCCGGCCCCCCACAGCGAGTTCGTCTTCATGCCGGAACTGGTGGTACGGGGTTCGACGGCGGCGGCGGTGAAGGCTTCCCCGCGCCCCTGAGAAAGGGGCGGCGGGGGCGGGGGAATCCCGAGGCGCACCCTCACGCGTCGTAGAACAGCGTCTCCGCCACCGCGCGCGCCAACCGCGTCGTGCGGCGGTAGTCGTCGAGCATGTCCCCGACATGCCCCGGTCCGTACCCCAGGTACCGCCCCACCGCCGCCAACTCCCGCGCGTCGGAGGGAAACGTGTCCCCCGCCCTCCCCCGCACCAGCATCACCGCGTTCCGCACCCGCGTGGCCAGCACCCACGCCTCGTCCAACGTCGCCGCGTCCTCCCCCGACAGCAGCCCCGCGTCCCGCGCCGCCGACAGCGCGGCCCGCGTCCGGGTGGTCCGCAGCTCCCGCACCTCGTACCCGTGCCGCAACTGCATCAACTGCACCGTCCACTCCACGTCGGACAGCCCGCCCCGCCCGAGCTTCGTGTGCAGCGTCGGATCGGCGCCCCGCGGCATCCGCTCCGCCTCCATCCGCGCCTTCAGCCGCCGGATCTCGCGTACCGCGTCCTCCCCCAGCCCGCCCCGCGGATACCGCAGCGGGTCGACCAGCTCCAGGAACCGCGCCCCCAGCTCCGCGTCCCCCGCCACCGGCTCCGCCCGCAGCAGTGCCTGCGCCTCCCACCCCAGCGACCACCGGCGGTAGTACGCGGCGTAGGAGGTCAGCGTCCGTACCAGCGGCCCGGACTTCCCCTCGGGCCGCAGATCCGCGTCGACGAGCAGCGGCGGGTCCGCGCTCGGCAGTTGCAGCAGCCGCCGCATCTCGGTGACGACGGCGTTGGCGGCCCGCCCCGCCTCCGTCTCGTCGACGCCCTCGCGCGGCTCGTGCACGAAGAGGACGTCGGCGTCGGAGCCGTAGCCGAGTTCGTGGCCGCCGAAGCGGCCCATGCCGATGACGGCGAACCGGGTGGGCAGCGTGTCGCCCCACCGTTCGCGCACCACGGCCCGCAGCGTTCCGGCGAGCGTGGCGGCGGTGAGGTCGGAGATCGCGCCGCCGACGAGGTCGACCAGGGCCCCCTGGTCCGCCTCGACGGGCGTCTCCTCGGTGCCGTAGGAGCCGACGATGTCGGCGGCGGCGGTGCGGAACAGCTCCCGCCGGCGTACCCCGCGCGCGGCGGTGACCGCCTGCTCGGCGCCGTCGGCCCGCCCCACGGCGGCGACGATCTCCTGTTCGAGCTGGGCGCGGGAGCGCGGGGCGAGCCCGCCGCCCGCGCGCCGCCCGTCCCCGTCGCCGAGCAGCGCCACCGCCTCGGGCGCGCGCATCAGCAGGTCGGGCGCGAGCCGCCCGGCGGACAGGACACGCGCGAGGTTCTCGGCGGCGGCGCCCTCGTCGCGCAGCAGCCGCAGGTACCAGGGGGTCTTGCCGAGCGCGTCGGAGACCTTGCGGAAGTTGAGCAGCCCGGCGTCGGGGTCGGCGGAGTCGGCGAACCAGCCGAGGAGCACCGGCAGCAGGGTGCGCTGGATGGCGGCCTTGCGGGTGACCCCGGAGGCGAGCGCCTCCAGATGGCGCAGGGCGGCGCCGGGGTCGGCGTACCCGAGGGCGACGAGGCGTTCGCGGGCGGCGCCGGGGCTGAGCCGGGCCTCGCCGGGGGCGAGCTGGGCGACGGCGTCGAGCAGCGGCCGGTAGAACAGCTTCTCGTGCAGCCGCCGTACGACGCCGGCGTGCCGTTTCCACTCGCGGGTGAGCGCGGCGACGGGGTCGGTGCGCAGCCCGAGCGAGCGGCCGAGGCGCCGCAGATCGGCCTCGTCCTCGGGGACGAGGTGGGTGCGGCGCAGCCGGTGGAGCTGGATGCGGTGCTCCATGGTGCGCAGGAAGCGGTAGGCCGCGTCGAGCTGTTCGGCGTCGGTGCGGCCGACGTAGCCGCCCGCGGCGAGGGCGGCCAGCGCGTCGAGGGTGGTGCGGCTGCGCAGGGAGGTGTCGGAGCGGCCGTGCACGAGCTGGAGGAGCTGGACGGCGAACTCGACGTCCCGCAGTCCGCCGGGGGCCAGTTTGAGTTCGCGGTCGATCTCGGCGGCGGGGATGTTCTCGATCACCCGGCGGCGCATCTTCTGCACGTCGGCGACGAAGTTCTCGCGCTCGGCGGCCTCCCAGACCAGCGGCTGGAGGGCGTCGGCGTAGGCCGCGCCGAGCTCGGCGTCCCCGGCGACCGGGCGGGCCTTGAGCAGCGCCTGGAACTCCCAGGTCTTGGCCCACCGCTGGTAGTAGGCGAGGTGGCTGCTGAGGGTGCGGACGAGGGGCCCGTTGCGGCCCTCGGGGCGCAGATTGGCGTCGACGGGCCAGATGCTGCCCTCGATCGTGGTCTCGGAGCAGATCCGCATCAGGTGCGAGGCGAGCCGGGTGGCGGCCTGCAACGCCCGGGTCTCGCCGTCGCCGTCGCCGCCCGGGGACTCGGCGGGTTCCGCGACGAAGATGACGTCCACGTCGGAGACGTAGTTCAGCTCGTGGCCGCCGCACTTGCCCATCGCGATGACGGCGAGCCGGCAGAGCGCGGCGTCCTCGGGCGCGGCGGCCTCGGCGAGGGCGAGGGCGGCGCGCAGGGTGGCGGTGGCGAGGTCGGCGAGTTCGGCGGCGGTCTGGGCGAGGTCGGTGGTTCCGCACACGTCGCGCGCGGCGAGCGACAGCAGACAGCGGCGGTAGGCGACGCGCAGCGCGACCGGGTCCCCGGCGTCCGCGAGCCGCCGCTCGAACTCGGGGACGCCGGGGTGCAGGTCCCGTGCCTCGTAGGTGACCAGGGCCCGCCAGTCGGCGGGGTGGCGGGCGAGGTGGTCGGCGAGCGCGGTGGAGGCGCCGAGCACCCCGAGCAGCCGGTCGCGCAGCGGCTTGGCCGCTATCAGGGTGTCCAGCAGTTCGTGCCGTGCGGTGTCGTCCGGCTGGGCCTCAAGGAGCCGGACGAGGCCGAGCAGCGCGAGGTCGGGATCGGCGGTGGCGCCGAGGGCCTCCAGGAGGACGGGGTCGGCGCGCACGGCGGCGAGTTCGGGGGCGTCGAGCAGCCGTTCGGAGGCGGACGGATCGGTGAACCCGTGCCGCAGCAGCCGTGTGAAGGTACTGCTCCTGCGCCCCGGCACCGTCATCCCAGCCTCCCTCGCTCACCCGGCCGCCGCACGGGCCGTACGGCACCGCCGAGGGCCTGTCCCAGACCGTACGGCGGCCTGATCAGGCCCGTCCGGAGGCGAGCCTATCCGCACCGGCCCGGGGCGGCCCCGGGTGATCCCCCGTGGGCCCCGTCCGGCGGGGTCATCCGGCGGCCGGCACCGGAACCGGGCTCTCCGGGAGCCGCCAGGCCCCGCCCCGGTCCTCCTTGGCGTACCGGGCGACGAGGTCGGGGACGCGCAGGAAGGAGGCCAGCGCGGTGACGGAGTGGAAGGCGCCGATGGCCGGCCGGCTCGCCGGCAGCCCGAGGCGCAGCAGGCGCGGCTTGACGGCGGCCTGGATCTCCTCGGCGAAGGGCCGCAGCACGGTGTCGTAGTTCGCCAGCGCCCGGGGCAGGTCGCCGGGGTGCCGGTTGATCTCGCCGGCCAGGACGTAGGCGCCGACGAGGCCGCCGGAGACGCCCATGCCGCTGTACGGGGAGGCGCAGTGGGCGGCGTCCCCGACCAGGGCGACGCGGCCGCGGGACCAGGTGTCGGTGCGTACTTGCAGGACTTCCTGGGAGTAGAAGCTCGCGGTCGTCGCCATGCCGTCGAGGAAGCGCTCCGTCTGCCAGCCGGCGTCGCGGAACCTGTCCGTCCAGAACCGCTTCTGCTCCTCGACGGGCTCCCGGTGCACGGCGGAGGCCGCCGCGGACTCCTCCCGCAGCACGAAGTAGACCTGCGTCTCGTCCGGGTGGTGGCTCCTGCGCATGATCATGCGGCCGCCGGGGGCGAGATAGGTGTCGCGGACGGCGCCGTCCGAGGCGATGCGCGGCACGAACCAGTAGGCCATGTGCATCCCCACCCGCCGGTACGGGTCGGGGGCGCCGGGCGGGAGGAGGGCGCGGCGGACGCGGGAACCCTGGCCGTCGGCGCCGACGAGGAGGTCGACGGTGCGGGAGGTGCCGTCGGAGAGGTGGGCGACGACCTCCGTGTCCCCCTGCTCGAAGCGCTCCACGCTCACGCCGAAGACGTACTCCACGTCGTCCTTCGTCGCCTCGTGCAGGATGCGCACCAGGTCGCCGCGCATGATCTCGTACTCGGAGGTCAGCGTCTGCCGGCCCCGGCCGGAGGTGTTGGCCATGATCGTGGCCCGCGTCCGGCCGCGCGCGTCCACGAAGGCGACGCCGCGCTCGTCGACGAGGCGGCTCCGGACGGCGTCGAGCAGCCCCATGCGCGCGATCGCCTCGATGCCCTGGCCGCGCAGGTCGACCTGGGCGCCGGTGGCGCGCAGCGCCGGGAACCGTTCGACGACGGTCACCCGGTGTCCGCCCCGGGCGAGCCAGTGGGCGAGCGCCGGCCCGGCGATGCCGCCGCCGCAGACGAGGACGCGCAGGGAGGACTTCATCCCGGAACCCCAAATCTCTATCGGTGATAGGTGCCTTTCCAAAGTCCACCTATCGGCGATAGATTGTCAAGGTGGCAAAGATGAACCGCGAAACCGTGGTCGCCGAGGCGCTCGACCTGCTCGACGAGGTGGGCCTCGACGCCGTCAGCACGCGCCGGCTGGCCCAGCGGCTGGGCGTCGAACAGCCCTCGCTCTACTGGCACTTCAAGAACAAGAAGGAGTTGCTCGGCGCGATGGCCCAGGCCGCCATGGCCCCGCACGCGACGGCCGCGCTGCCGGCGCCGGAGGAGGACTGGCGGGAGTGGTTCCGCGAGAACACGCGGAACTTCCGGCGCACGCTGCTGCTGCGCCGGGACGGTGCGCGGCTGCACGCGGGGAGCAGTCCCGGCGCGGGGGATCTGGACCGGATCGCGCACAAGATGGCGTTCCTGGTCGCGTCCGGCCTGCCCGAACGGGAGGCCGGGATGGCGATGCTGGCCGCCGGCCGCTTCACGGTGGGCAGCGTCCTGGAGGAACAGGCGGAGGACGGCTCCGCGGGGCCGCCCGGCGTCCCGCCGATCGACCACGAGGCGGCGTTCGAGGCGGGTCTGACCCTGATCGTGGAGGGCCTGGCGCACGGGGCGGGGCGGGGTGAGGAGCCGCGTTGAGCCGAACGGCGAAGGGCGTCACGATCCGCGTGGCGGACCGTGACGCCCATGACGCCCTTCACCCCGGCCGGCCGGGGCGAGGCGGGTCGGACGTGTCAGCGATGCCCTCGACGCAGAAGCCGGGTCAGAAGCCGACTCAGAAGTCGGCTCAGAAGTCGGCTCAGAAGCCGGGTCAGAAGTCGGGGATGTTCTCGGCCTTGTGGCCCACGGACCTGATCGCCTTGAGCAGACGGTTCTGCCGCCGGTCCCGCTCCGCCCGCTCCGGCGACACGAGCCGCGCGGCGGCCTTCACGGCGTAGTCGTCCGGGTCACCGAAGGCGGTCCGGGGGTCCTCCCCCGTCTCGTCGCAGTGGAACGTGACCTCCTTGAGGGCCCGCAGGATGACCTCGCGGTCCACACCCGGCTGCGTGACCAGCTTCAGCTGGAACCGCGCCAGCCACTTCTCGGCGTCCTTGTCCTTCACCGCGTCCGTCGGCCGGTCCTTCTTCGCCATGTGCTCTCCCGGGTGCTCGGCAGCCGTCCGCCGTGTAGGACGTCGCGATGCGGGGGCGGGTTGCGGCAACGGGCATCCGGACGCCGGCCCCGGATCGCCGGGCGGTGGCGGCTCCGGCACCGTCGCCGCCCTCACCCCGCCTCCGACCGCCAGCCGTTGAGGAGCAGGTCGAAGATCTGCTCCACGCTCGCCTCCGGGTCCTCGCGGTCCCTCGTGAGGGTGGGGATCTCCAGGACGAACCTCGCCAGGGCCGCGCAGGCGAGGTCGTCGGGGGTGCGGTGCAGCGCCTCGGCGATCGCCGTGCCGAGGGTGTCCGCGTGACGCATCCACATGCGTTCGCCGTACTCGCGGAGCGCCGGCGTGCCGTCGACCAGGGCGGCGAACCTCTCCCGGCGCGGGTCCGTCGCGATCGGGATCCACGCCGTCAGCGCGTGCGCGCGCAGCGCCTCCACCACGCCCTGGCCCTCGGGCCGCTCGCGCACGCAGGCGCGCAGCCGCGCGTCCACGTCCTCCTCGCGGTCGAAGACCAGGGACTCCTTGCTCGGGAAGTGCGCGAAGAGGGTCGTCGTCGAGACGTCGGCCTTCTCGGCGACGTCGCGGACGCTGACGCGGTCGAAGCCGTGCTCCAGGAACAGTTCGAGCGCGGCGTCGGCGATGGCCTGCCTCGTCGCCGCCTTCTTGCGTTCGCGACGGCCGACGGCGGGGCGGGCGGAGATGCGATCCGGGGACGTGGCGTCGGGCATGGCCTCACCGTACCCCATAGCTGGACCGACATAGAAACTGTACTGGTTGCACTTTCTTACTCACTTCTGCTTTGGTGGTGGCACGGCACAGCTCGACGCCCGACCGCGTCGACCTCGATCCCCATCCGGATCCCGATCCCAAGGAGCCCGCCATGCCCTCACCCACCCCTGCCCACGCCCGCATCAGCGTCATCGGCGCCGGCCCCGGCGGTCTGACCTGCGCCCGCGTCCTGCAACGGCACGGCCTCGCGGTGACCGTGTACGACCGCGACCCGGACGCCGGCTCCCGCAACCAGGGCGGCTCCCTCGACCTGCACGAGGACGACGGCCAGCTCGCCCTGCGCGAGGCGGGCCTGCTGGAGGAGTTCTTCGCGCTCGCCAGGCCCGAGAGCCAGGAGATGCGCCACCTCGACCCGGCGGGCCGACTGATCGGCCACCACCTGCCCGCCGAGGGCGAGACCGCCGCCCCCGAGATCGACCGCGGCCAGCTCCGCGGCCTGCTGCTCCGCTCCCTCGCGCCCGGCACCGTCCAGTGGGGCCGCGCGCTCGCCTCGGTCGGCGGACCGGCCGACGGCCCGCGCACGCTGACGTTCACCGACGGCACGACCGTCGAGACGGACCTCGTGATCGGCGCGGACGGCGCGTTCTCCCGCGTCCGCGAGGCCGTCTCGTCCGCGAAACCGGGCTACACCGGCGTCGGCTTCCTCGAAGCGTGGTTCGACGACATGGAGACCGCGCACCCCGAACTGTCCGCCCTGGTCGGCAAGGGCAACGCGCACATCGCCGACGGCGAGCGCGGCCTCTTCGCGCAGCGCAACAGCGGCGGCCACATGCGCGTCTACGTCATACGGAAGACCCCCGTGGACTGGCTCACCCGGGAAGGGCTGCGCCCGGAAGACACCGAGTCCGTCCGCGCCCACCTGCTGCGGGAGTACGCCGGCTGGTCACCGGAGCTGCTGCGGATGCTCACCGACAACGACGGCCCCTACGTCGACCGCCCGCTCTTCGCCCTCCCCGTCCCGCACACCTGGGAGCACTCCCCCACCGTGGCGCTCCTCGGGGACGCCGCCCACCTCATGCCGCCGCTCGGCGTCGGCGTCAACCTCGCCATGCTCGACGCCTGCGAACTCGCCCTCGCGCTCACCCGCTCCGCCACGGTCGACGACGCCGTACACGCCTACGAGAAGACGATGCTCCCCCGTTCCACGGAGATCGCCCGCATGCTCGACGGCGCGGCGGAGTCCCTGCTGGAGAGGCCGACGGCGGAAGACCTCGCCCGCTTCGCCGAGGGCCGACGCTGAAGCGGAGTAGACACAGCGGAGGGCCCGGGACGGCGGCCGTGCGCCACCGCCCCCGGCCCTCACCCGTCCGGTTCCCGGGCCCTCACCGTCCGGTTCCCGGGCCCTCACCTTCCCGGCCTCTCGCCGTCCGGTTCCCGGGCCCTCACCGTCCGGTTACAGCACCGGCAGGCTCTTCCGCAGCTCGAAGGCCGTGACCTCGCTGCGGTACTCCTCCCACTCCTGCTTCTTGTTGCGCAGGAAGTGACGCACCGACAGATCCACCAGGGCCGCTAACGCGAACCTCGCGCTGACCAGCATGGGAGCAGTCGTTGACTGTCGTCGTCTGTCGTCGTTGGTCACCCTCGGACGGCCCACAGACGGCCCGGGCCTGGGCCCGGCTGAGCCGCTATCGCTAGCGGCAGAGGTCGCTAACGATAGCGGCTGTGCTAGCGGCTCGAACCGTAGGTGACCAGCACGTTAGTGGATAGCGGCCCGTGTCGGCGGTCCCCGGATTCGTCCAGTTCCGCGCTCTCGGGAGGGGCGCCGGCGGGCTGCTATACGGCCCGACCGGAACGCGTCCGGCTGTTGGGGCCCGTCGGCGGGAAGAGCAAGAAGGGGCGGCCTACGGCCGCGCGTCTTTGGGCTCGCTGCGCTCGCGTCGGCCGCCGCTGGTCTGACGGCTGCCTGACACCCTCTGCCAGTGGTCCCTGACAGCTTCCAAGAGGAGCACCCGCGTCCGCCCGGGTGCTCCTCTTGGAAGGCCACCTCAGCAGCCTTCCAGGGGGCGGACGGCAGGACGCGGCGCGCGCCACCCGGCCTCTCCCGGTCTAGGCGGATCACCACGGCTCTTCAGAGGGGGCGTTCGTGCCCGCTGCCCCCCTCTGAAGAGCCGTCCCCCGCCGCCCTAGAGAGTTGAGGGAAAACAGCGTCCGCAGCGTCCGCTGAGCTTCGCTCGCCCAATCCGACCTGCACTCTTTCTGCCGGACGCTGAACGCAGTGATTAGCGTCCGCTAGTGTCCGCAGCGTCCACACCTACTCCGCCGCTAAGAGCGCTCTTCCCGCAGCTCAGAGCAGCTCTTAGCAGGGAGCGAAGTGCGGACGCTGGCGGACGCCGGGGAAGACGAAGAGACCACCCCGCGCGGACGGGGTGGTCTCTTCAACGCCGCCGACGGGGCACGAGGGGCTGCAACACCCAGGGTGTTACAGCGTCTGTCCGGCAGACCGGCCGGAAGTGCGCGACGGTTCCGAGCGACGTACGGCGGCCGTCGCGCGCGAGCGCAGCGAGCTGCCAAGGGTCGTGCGGCCGAAGGACGCCCCTTCTAGTCCCTGCTCTGATGGCTGGCTTCGTCCAGTGCCTTCAGTACCGAGTCGGGATCGCTGTTGTACACGATGTGAGGTTCGTCCGGCCCTGGGGGTACGAACCGGGTGCGATAGCGAAGCAGGTCGCTTTCTGCGAAGTAGATCGAGTTCGGATCGGCCTCATGACGCGCGTTCCGCTTGCTCACGCGGGCCCAGAGTTTTTCGTGGCTCGCTTCGAGGTAGATGAGTGCCGTGGTTGCGCCGGCGCCGGTCGCGATCGAGCGCCACCGTGCACGGTCCTCCGGCGTCCAAAAGCCGTGGTCCACCACCACGTCATGCCCGGCTCGAAGTTGGTCACGGAGCTCTGCGGAGATCTCATCAAGAACGGGGCGTTCGAGGGTGGGGAAGACCCCCCGGGGGAAGTCGACGCCGTACACGCCGTGTCTGCGGTACATCTCTTCGTCCGGGCACAGCCTGACGAACCCCCGGGCCGTAAGCGCGCGGGATAGCGTCGTTTTGCCTGAACCGGGGAGCCCGGCCATCAGGACGCAGAACGGCCGGGAGGCGTCGCCAGTGGCCGTCATGCGGTGACTTCCGACTCTGTTCGCCACGTACGGCCCGGGCTCCCGAGATCTACGCCGTACTCCACGACGTTGCTCTCGCTGTCGACGAACTGGGCTGTCATCACGACCACCGGTTCCGTCGGCGGCTGGGCGGAGTCCAGCTCCAAGAGCTCTGCTTGCGCCGGCGTCAGCAAGCGGGCCGACGCGGTATCGATCCGATGCGTGATCGGCCGACCGGTGGCCTGAGCGATGAGCTGTAGCGACGTGCCGCCGGTCAGACGCTCGCTCTTCGCCAACTGGGGGATCAGCTTCCCGTACCGGGCGGGGATCCATGATGTGGAGTGCGCGACGATCCCGTGTCGGTCGCGGTACACGCGACAGCGCCTGATCACGTCTGCGCCGGGCGCAATGTCCAGTGCCTGAGCCACGTCCGTAGGCGCCGGCACCACTGCCGCCTCATGGGAGTCGGACCGTTCGCCGGATCCCCAACTTGACCCGCTCCGACGCCCTCGGTCTTGACGCTGGGACCCCGAGGACATGGGAGAGGGGCGGTCCAGAACCTCCGTGCCAATCCCGTGGATCCCCCTCACCAGTCCCTCGCTGCGGAGCTTCCGCAACGCCTTCTCAGCAGTCGCGGTACTGACCTGCCACTCCTGCGAAATGCTCTTGATACTCGGCAGGAGTGAGCCCGGCTGTAGTTCGCCGGACGTGATCCGCTCCGTGTAGTGGGCGGCAATCTGCGCGTACGGCGCTCGATTGTCGGCCTGATCCGACATCTCGTTAGCTCCCTCGTCTCAGCGGTTGCGTTCCCTAGCGTACCGCTTGACACCCTAGGGTGCCCTAGGGAACCTTAGGGATGTGCCCGCCGGTCGGACGGCCGCTCGGAGACCACCAGTCCGGCGTGCGCAGAACCGTGAAAGTCCTGGTGAACGCCAGGCAACAGCAAGGAGCGGCTCCCTACCGCCAAGCAGATAGCCGCTCCCTGACCCTCGAAGGGGCACATCCATCATGCCTGGAACTGTCGCGGAACGGACGGACAAGCAGGTGACGGCGCTGCGTGCGGCGCGCTTGGAGCGGGGTTGGAGCCTGAAGGACCTGGTTGAGCGGCTCTGGGCCGAAGCGAACCGTCAGGAAGTGCGGATCGGTACGCATCCGTCGTCGGTCCGGGCACTGATCATCGCGTGGGAGCTGGGGCGGCGCGCCCCGCGTGAGGTGTACGTGCGGCTGCTGACGGCGGTCTACGGCACGTCCCCGACGGCGCTGGGTCTGCCGGAGCTGAAGCCGCAGCTCTCCATGAACTCCAAGGTGCTGGCCGAGCTCTTCGCCCGCTATCGGAGCTTCGTGTGGAACTGGCACTACAGGCGTACGGGGGACTGGCACCTTTCGGAAGACCTGACGAGCGAGACGTTCATCAAGGCCGCTGAGGCGGTGGACGAAAGCATCGAGATCGACAACGCGTACCGATGGCTCGGACGGCAGGCCCGTTGGGTGCTGTCCGACTACTACCGGATCAAGCGTGTGAACTACTCCAAGAGCGAATTGCTCATGAAGGAGGACGACAAGGGGCGTCTGCCGGATTGGGCAGCCAGTGATGAGCTGTCGCGCCCTGAGGAGACCGTGACCGGCTACCTGAGCGCTCTGGACCTGGTGAACGGATTGAGCGAGCGCGAGCGTGAGCTGATCGTGCTGCGGTTCCTGGACGGCCTGCCCATGGTCGAGGTCGAGAAGCGTATGGGGCTGAGCAAGACCACGGCCCGCCGCGTCATGACCAAGGCGTTGGCGAGCATGCGGGCCAACGCGGTGGTGGTCATGGACCTTCCGGCCACCGTGGGCGCGCTGGAGCAGGCGGCATGAGGCAGGGACACCCGCTGAACTCGCGGCGGCGTCGGCTGCGGAAACAGCAGCTTGCCCGCCGCGACGGGAAGCGCTGCGCCTACTGCCGCCAGCCGTTCGCCGGTCTGCGGGAGGCCACCTTGGACCACGTCGCCCCTCAGTCGCTGTGGCGGTCGTGGTCGGTCACCTCGCTCGTGCTGGCGTGTTGGGACTGCAACCAGGCCAAGGCCGACCGCTTCCCGCTCTCGCTCGCCCTGGTGTTGCTGGGGTGGGCCGACCCGGGTCGGCCGATCGTCCGGCCGGTCGACTGGCCGCTGTTGGCCCGACTCGCGCACGCCCACCGCGCGGCGCTGACCAGCGTGACGGCCCGCGTCACGCCCGGCGTCACGCCCCGGCCGACGGCCGCCGGGTCGGCCGATTCGATCGGCTCACGGTCTACCCGCAGCCTGCCCGAATCGCCCCCGCACGGGCCCGACCGGCAGACGGCCGTGCGGCCCGACTGTCTCCGCGCGCCCCGACCGGTGCGGCCGTGCGCGGGCTCGACTGGAGAGGCGGTGTCCGCGTGACCGCGACCCGATCCGACCGGCCCGTCAACGGCCACACCCGCCCCGGCAAGAGTCGGGCGGCAGTCGACCCGACCCGGTCGACCGGCCGCCGACCCGACCACGGCGACGACGGAAGCGGTAAGAAGCCGTCGGCCGCCTCCCGACTCGTGGCGCTCGCCCGCCAGGGGTACCGGTTCGTGATGTCCACCGACGGCCGCCCCTACGCGGTCGCTGTGGACGGCCCGAACCTGGCGCTGCCCTTGCGCGGCAAGGCCGGTCTACGTCAGCGGCTCGCCCGGCTGTACGCCGACACCTACGAGGGGGAGGTGGCCTCACAGTCCGCGCTCGCCGACGCCATGACCGTGCTGGAAGGCATCGCGGACGGCGGGGACCCCGCCCCGGTGAGCCTGCGGGTGGGCAGCGAGGCGGCCGGCGTGATCGTGGTCGACCTCGGCACCGCCGACGGCCGCGCGGTCACCGTCTCGCCGACCGGCTGGAACGTGGTGGAACGCTCCCCGGTGCTCTTCCGCCGCTCCGGCGCCATGGGACCGATGCCCACGCCGGTCCTGGACGGCGACGGCCTGGCCAAGCTGCACGCGCTGCTGAACATGGACGAACCCACCTTCCGTCAGCTCGCAGCGTGGTTGGTCGCGGCGTGGATTCCGCACATCCCGCACCCGGTGCTCACCTTCAAGGGCGAGCAGGGCACGGGCAAGTCGAAGACGGCCGAGATGGTGGTGAACCTGATCGATCCGTCTCCGGCCACGAAGCGGAGCCAGCCGCGGGACGTCAAGGCGTGGGCCGCGCAGGCGTTCAACTCCTGGGCCCTGTGCCTGGACAACATCTCCACCATCCCGCCGTGGCTCTCCGACACACTGTGCAAGGCCGTGACCGGGGACGGGATCGTTGACCGGGCCCTGTACACCGATGACGACGTGGTCGTGCTGAGCTTCCGCCGGGTGCTGGCCATGACCACGATCGATGCCGGAGCTCTCGCCGGGGACCTTGCCGAACGGCTCCTCATGCTCGATCTCCAGTTGATCGAGGCAGACCGGCGCCGCACCGAGGAAGAACTCAACGCCGCGTTCGAAGCGGTCCGCCCCGCCATCCTGGGAGCTCTCTTCGACCTGCTGGCGTGCGTGCTCGCCGTACTGCCGTCGGTACGCCTGGACACCATGCCGCGCATGGCCGACTTCGCCCGCGTGCTCGCGGCCGTCGACCAGGTCATGGACTGGCACACCCTGGATGACTACCTGGCCACCTCGACGAACGTCGCCACGGACGCCTTGGAGGGCGACCCGTTCGGCGCCGCCCTCGCGGCCCTGGTAGACCAGAGCGGCACCTGGCAGGGCACGGCCGCCCAACTGCTCGAAGTCCTGCCCGTGCCGGGCGGCATCCGGCCGCAGGGCTGGCCCAAGGACGCCACCCGCGCCGGTGGCAGGGTCAAACGGCTCGCCCCGCTCCTGCGGTCCATCGGGATCACGGTGGACGACACGCAGCGTAGCCCCGACCGGCACCGGCACAAGCTCCTGATCCTCTCCCGCGCCCCCGCCAACGAGGACGCAGCGTCCGCACCCGACCAAGCCTCTCTCTGGCCGGAGACGGCACCCATCGGGCAGGGACGGACCCCGCCCGACCAGCCCTGACGTAGCCGGAACACCCACCGGGCCGGGCCGCACACCAGCGGCCCGGACACGTCCAAGGCTGCGGACGCTACAGCCGTCCGGCGTCCGCAGCGTCCGCCCCAGCGTCCGCGCCCCTCACCCCAACCGGCCTGCGGCAATGCAGCCGCGCGGACGCTGGGACGCTGCGGACGCTGGAATACAGCAACTCTCCAAGACGGCTACCGGCACCACTCCCACGCACCGCCCGACGGACACGAGGAGTCATCACCGCCATGGCCACCGAAGAGCCGGCCGACCCGCGCGCCACCCTGCGCGGCGGCCTCCCGGACCGCTACCTGACCCCCGAAGACCTGGTCACCATGTTCAGCCTCCCCAGCGTCGAAACCGTCTACCAGTGGCGCCGCAAGCGCATCGGACCGCCCGGCTTCCGCGTCGGCCGCTACCTCCGCTTCAACCCCGCCGCCGTACGAGCGTGGGAGGCCGAGCGGACCGCCCTCAACGACGCGGCCTGAACGACCGCTAGACCTAGCGGCCTCCCCCGCTAGGTCTAGCGACCCCGCTAGCGACCAAAACCACCACCGACCTGCCACCTAGCACCTAGCGGCCCCTCACCCCGGCCCGCCACCCGAGCGCGAATGGCGCCCGGACGGCTCGCCCCCACCCACCCACGAACGGCAGGGAGAAACCGCCCGCCGGCCCAGGGAGACAGGGAGAACTCCCTCACCGCCTCCCTGGCCCACCTCCCTCCACCTGATCAGCGCAAACGGCCTCACAGGGAGGCAGGGAGGCACACCCCCGGCACCCCCGAAAACCCCCTCTCGAAGCCACCGGCACCCCCTGTCGCAGCCTCCCTGAGACCGGCCACGGCGCCTCTAGCGCTAGAGGCTCAACCCTCTAGCGCTAGAGCTCCCGCTAGCGGCCCCAACCCGCACTGACCAGGCCGTTAGCCGATAGAGGCACCGCCCCGGCGGCCCATGAAACGGGCTCCAACCGGGTGCTACCGGTAGCACCCTCACCCGCTACCGGTAGCACCCCCACTAGCACCCCAAACCCCCGATGACCAGGCCCGTAGCGAGTAGCGGGCTCGGTTCAGCACTGCCCGAAACCGGCCGGACAGGACCCACCCGGGCCCCACCGGCGCCTGCTACCGGAAGGGAGTCAGCCCCTCATGGCTGGCCACATCCAAGACCGCTGGTACAAGACCGAGACCGACGCCAACGGCAAGACCGTGCGCGTCCGCTCCGACCGCTACGGCACTGGCCTCCGCTACCGGGCCCGCTACATCGGCCCCGACGGCACCGAGAAGTCCAAGAGCTACCCCGACGGACAGAAGCGCCTCGCTGAGAAATGGCTCTCGAAGATTGAGGCCGACATGGACAGCGGCAACTACGTCGACCCGGCCGCCGGCCGAACGACGTTCCGGCAGTACGCCGAAAAGTGGCTGAAGACTCAGACCACCGACCTGACGACCCGAGAGACGGTTACCTCTACCGTTCGCGGTCACGCGATCCCCTACCTTGGGTCGCGCCCCCTCGGTTCCTTCAAGCCGGAGCACATCCGCGACTGGCTGAGCGAGTTGGAGCGGGCCGTACCCGCGACGTCGTACCGACGCGTGATCTACAACAACGTGTCGACCATCCTCAACGCGGCCGTTGACGACGGCCACCTGCCGAAGAACCCGTGCCGCGCGCAATCCGTACGCCCTCCCGCGCCAGGGACCGGCCGCGTAGTGCCGTGGACGGCTGAGCGCGTCTTCGGCGTCCGGGAGGCGCTGCCGGAGCGCTTCCGCGCGGCGGTCGACCTCGGAGCGGGATGCGGTCTACGGCAAGGGGAGATCTTCGGACTCCCCGTCGACGAAATCGACTTCGAGTCCGGCTGGCTGCACATCGTGAACCAGGTGAAGGTGACAACCGGAGGTCTCGTCTTCGGCCCCCCGAAGCGGGACAAGCTCCGTGACGTTCCTCTGCCCGATCGCATCGCGGACGTCCTCAAGCGCCACATGAAGGAGTTCCCGCCGGTCCCGATCACCTTGCCGTGGCTGCGGAAGGACGGCCGCATGGTGACGCGCAACCTGCTGTTCACCCGCCTCGATGGCGCGGGCGCGGTCCGGCGGACCGACTTCAACGACCGCACTTGGAAGCCCGCTCTCGTCAAGGCGGGGGTGCTCCCCGAGCCGGAGCCGGGTGAGCGTCACCAGGCAGCTCGTGAGCACGGCATGCACGCCCTGAGGCACTTTTACGCGTCGGTCCTGTTGAACGCCGGGGAGAACATCAAAGCGCTGAGCCACTACCTTGGGCACAACGATCCGGGGTTCACGCTGCGGGTGTACACGCACCTCATGCCGAGTAGCGACGCACGGGCCCGGAGCGCCGTAGACGGCCTGTACACGGCCACCGATCCGGCGCCGGACGGCCCACAGACGGCCCACGGGCACTGACACGAGGTGGGGCCGACGGCTCGCATCCGTCGGCCCCACACACCTGATCAGCGGGAAACCTGCTCTGACCAGCGCTTACAGCACCGGCAGACTCTTCCTCAGCTCGAACGCCGTGACCTCGCTGCGGTACTCCTCCCACTCCTGCTTCTTGTTGCGCAGGAAGAAGTCGAAGACGTGTTCGCCGAGGGTCTCGGCGACCAGGTCGCTGCGTTCCATCAGGTCCAGCGCCTCGCCGAGGTTCTGCGGGAGCGGTTCGATGCCCAGGGCGCGGCGTTCGCCGTCGGTGAGGGCCCAGACGTCGTCCTCGGCGCCGGCCGGGAGTTCGTAGCCCTCCTCGATGCCCTTGAGGCCGGCGGCGAGGAGGACGGCGTAGGAGAGGTACGGGTTCGCGCCGGAGTCCAGCGAGCGGATCTCGACGCGGGCCGAGCCGGTCTTGCCGGGCTTGTACATGGGGACGCGGACCAGGGCCGAGCGGTTGTTGTGGCCCCAGCAGATGTACGAGGGCGCCTCGCCGCCCGCGCCGGCCGTGCGGGCGGCGCCGCCCCAGATGCGCTTGTAGCTGTTGACCCACTGGTTGGAGACGGCCGAGATCTCCGCCGCGTGCCGCAGCAGGCCCGCGATGAAGGAGCGGCCCACCTTGGAGAGCTGGTACTCCGCGCCGGACTCGTAGAACGCGTTCCGGTCGCCCTCGAAGAGGGAGAGGTGGGAGTGCATCCCGGAGCCGGGGTACTCCGAGAACGGCTTCGGCATGAACGTGGCCTGGAGCCCCTGCTCCAGCGCGACCTGCTTCATGACCAGGCGGAACGTCATGATGTTGTCGGCCGTGGAGAGCGCGTCGGCGTAGCGCAGGTCGATCTCCTGCTGGCCGGGGGCGCCCTCGTGGTGGGAGAACTCCACCGAGATGCCCATCGACTCCAGCATGGTGATCGCCTGGCGGCGGAAGTCCATGCCGATGGCCTGCGGGGTGTGGTCGAAGTAGCCGGAGTTGTCGGCGGGGGTGGGCCGGGTGCCGTCCACCGGCTTGTGCTTGAGCAGGTAGAACTCGATCTCCGGGTGGGTGTAGAAGGTGAAGCCCAGGTCGGAGGCGCGGTTCAGGGCGCGCTTGAGGACGAAGCGGGGGTCGGCGAAGGACGGCGAGCCGTCGGGCATCAGGATGTCGCAGAACATCCGGGCCGTGCCGGGGGCCTCCGCGCGCCAGGGGAGGATCTGGAACGTGGACGGGTCCGGCTTGGCGATCATGTCGGACTCGTAGACCCGCGCGAAGCCCTCGATCGCGGAACCGTCGAAGCCGATCCCCTCATCGAATGCCTGTTCGAGCTCGGCCGGGGCCACGGCGACGGACTTGAGGAAGCCCAGTACGTCCGTGAACCACAGGCGTACGAACCGGATGTCGCGCTCCTCCAAGGTCCGGAGCACGAACTCCTGCTGCTTGTCCATCTTCCGTTCCCCATCCTCGCTGGTCAGGCCGCCGTTCCCGGTGATGGTGGAGCGGGCGGTCGGGCACCTGAGCATCCCACCACACCAGCATTTCATCCGCGTTGCGGACCCCCGGCGGCCCGGCGGTCCTGTTCCGAACGTCACACGTACGGCAGGTGTCCACCCGGGTGCCCCACTCCGAGGCCATCTTGCCCGCTGAACTGCGCTTTCGTGAATGGCCGATCCTCGCCCTCCGCCCCGTTCTTAATTTGCATCTCTGATGCAAGTTTTATTACGGTGCCCACGGAATCCGGCGGAGCCACCACGATCCACTCCCTCCGCCGGCGCCCACCAGGGCCGAAAGGCCCTGGCCGGGCCGTACGGCTCTCCCCCGGGCCGTACGGCCCCTCCCACGGGTCCGCCGGTCCTCACCGGGGCCGAAGGACCGTCACTCCGTTCCTCAGAGGAGTCCCGATGCTCTCCGAGCAGTCCGCAGCCACCGTCCGCGCCACGCTTCCCGCCGTCGGCGCGGCGATCGGCGACATCACCGAGCGCTTCTACAGCCGGCTCTTCGCCGCCCACCCGGAGCTGCTGCGCGACCTGTTCAACCGCGGCAACCAGGCGGCCGGCACCCAGAAGCAGGCGCTGGCCGGGTCGATCGCCGCCTTCGCCGCCCACCTGGTGAACAACCCCGACCGGCGGCCCGACCTGATGCTGCGTCGGATCGCCCACAAGCACGCCTCGCTCGGCATCCGGCCGGAGCAGTACCCGGTCGTCCACGAGCACCTGTTCGCCGCCATCGCCGAGGTGCTCGGCGACGCGGTCACCGAGGAGGTCGCCGCGGCCTGGACCGAGGTCTACTGGCTGATGGCCAACGCCCTCATCGCCATCGAGAAGACGCTCTACGCCGCAAGCGAGGAGAGCGGGCTGCGGCAGTGGAAGGTCGTCGAGCGGATCGACGAGACCGCCGACGTCGCCACCTTCCGGCTGCGCCCCGCCGACGACGGACCCGTGCCGGCGTACCGGGCCGGGCAGTACGTCTCGGTCGGCGTGCGGCTCGCGGACGGGGCGCGGCAGATCCGGCAGTACAGCCTGACGGCGGCGCCGGGTTCGCCGGTGCGGCAGTTCGCGGTCAAGCGGGTGCCGGGGGACGCCGTGACACCGGAGGGCGAGGTCTCCAACCACCTGCACGCGCAGGTGCGCGAGGGTGACGTGCTGGAGCTGTCGGCGCCGTACGGCGACCTCGTGCTCGAGGACACCGACGCGCCGTTGCTGCTCGCGTCCGCGGGGATCGGGGTGACCCCGATGATCGCGATGCTGGAGCAGCTCTCGCAGGGGGAGCACGCGGGGCGGGTGACCGTGGTGCACGCGGACCGGTCGCCCGCGGCGCACGCGCTGCGGGGTGACCACGCGGCGTACGCGGCGAAGCTGGCGGACGGGGAGGCGGTGTTCTTCTACGAGGAGGACGCGGAGGGGGCGGGGCGGCCGGGCCTCGTCGACCTCGGCGAGGTCGATGTGGCGCCGGGGACGGTCGCCTATCTGTGCGGGCCGCTTCCGTTCATGCGGGTGGTGCGGGAGCAGTTGCTCCGGGCGGGGGTCGCGGCGGCGGACATCCACTACGAGGTGTTCGGGCCGGACCTGTGGCTGGCGAAGGACGCGGCGGCCGCGGCCTGACGGTTCTCCCCGCCCCCGCCGCCCCTGCCCTTCCCGTCCCCGGGGGCGAGCCCCCGCGCCCCCGACAGGGGCGCGGGGCTGTGTCACCATGCTCCAAGGGGCGGAGCCCCTTGAAGGGACGATGGGGGTCCCCCCTGCTCGAACGAAGTTGAGAGCTTGGGGGAGGGTAGGGGCGGCGGGGGCGAAAACCCCGGGGGCGCCCCCTACGCCGGTGCGCCGACGCCCGGGAGGCCCAGGAGGAGGGGGCCCGTGGGGGAGGCGATCATGTCTTCCACCGTCAGAGGGTCCAGCGTCGCGTAGAACGCCTCCTGGGCACGGCGCAGCGCGCCCCGCAGGCGGCAGTCCGAGCGGAGCGGACACGGCGGGGTCCCGGGCCCGGCGCCGTCGCAGTCGACCACGTCGGCCGCGCCATCGCCCTCTCCTCCGCCCTCGAAGGCCCGCACGATCGCCCCGACCGACGCCGTCCGCCCCGCCTCCGTGACCGACAGCCCCCCGCCCCTCCCCCGCCGTGCCGCGAGCAGCCCCCGGTGCTGGAGTTCGGCGACGACCTTCGCGGCATGCGTGTACGGCACGTCCATGTCCGCCGCGACCTCCCGGGTCGTGGGGCTGGACTCGCCCGCGACGGCGAGCCTCATCAGGACGCGCAGCGCCAGGTCGGTGGAGCGCAGAAGCCGCATACCACCAGCGTAGATAATGCGCATCGGGCATTCAACTTTTTGGCCGGTCCTCCTCCTCATCTCTCCCAAACCCCCACCAATCCCCGGCACTTGGGCTCTTCTTGGCCATTCCATCACCCTGACATGAACCGATCATCGACAGAGTGGCCGGGATCGTGCGATCGACATGCGACGAAACATGCGAAGAACCGCATCGCAGGGGGTTTTATGAGATCCACTCGCGCCACCGCGCGCGCCGGGTTGAGCCTGGCAGCGACACTGCCGCTGCTCGCCGGGGCCCTGGCACTCGGCACGCCCGCGGCCCACGCAGCGGACGGCCACGGCCGGGACTCGCTCGCCGGCACCAAACCGGTCTGGGCCAAGAGCTCGACCGACAAGGGCGCCACCAGCGACAGCACCAAGGTCTCCGTCCGCGTCTACCTCGCCGGCCGCGACGCCGCGGGCCTGGCGGCGTACGCGAAGGCCGTCTCCGACCCGGACTCCGCCTCGTACGGCGAGTACCTGTCGGCCAAACAGGCCGACGCCCGCTACGGCGCCACGAAGGCCCAGGTCGACGCCGTCACCGACTGGCTGAAGTCGGCCGGTCTCGAGGTCACCGGCACCACCCGGCACTACGTCTCCGTCACCGGTGACGTGGCCGCCGCCGAGAAGGCCTTCGGCACCCAGCTCCACAACTACGCCAAGGGCAAGAAGACCTACCGCGCCCCGGCGAAGAACGCCTCCGTGCCCGCCGCGCTGGACGGCGCCGTCCTCACCGTCACCGGCCTGGACAACGCCCCGCACAAGGCGAGCCACAGCGACACCCTGCCCCCGCCGGACGCGGTGTTCCGCAACTCCGGGCCGTTCTCCTCCTACTACGGCTCCAACACGGCCTCCTCGCTGCCGAAGGCGTACGGCCAGAAGATCCCGTACGCGGTCAAGGGCTACACCGGCAAGCAGCTGCGCGCGGCCTACGGCGCCGGCGGCGCGACCGGCCAGGGCGTGACCGTCGCCATCACCGACGCCTACGCCTCCCCGACCATCGCCTCGGACGCCGCCACCTACGCCGGCAAGCACGGCGACGCCTCCTACCGGCGCGGCCAGTTGAGCCAGGTGCTGCCGAGCGACTACACGCGGACCGAGGAGTGCGGGGCGGCCGGCTGGTACGGCGAGGAGACCCTCGACGTCGAGGCCGTGCACGCGGTCGCGCCGAAGGCGGACATCGTCTACGTCGGCGCCGCCTCCTGCTACGACAACGACCTGCTCGACTCGCTGAGCAAGATAGTCGACGGGCACCTGGCCGACATCGTCTCCAACTCCTGGGGCGACATCGAGGCCAACCAGACGCCGGACCTGGCCGCCGCCTACGACCAGGTCTTCCAGCTCGGCGCGATCGAGGGCATCGGCTTCTACTTCTCCTCCGGCGACAACGGCGACGAAGTCGCCAACACCGGGACGAAGCAGGTCGACACCCCGGCCAACTCCGCCTGGGTGACGGCGGTCGGCGGCACCTCGCTCGCCGTCGGCAAGCACGACAAGTACCTCTGGGAGACCGGCTGGGGCACCGAGCGGGCCGCCCTGTCGGACGACGGCCGCGGCTGGGCCGACTTCCCCGGTGAGTTCACCTCGGGCGCGGGCGGCGGCACCAGCCGTACCGTGGCGCAGCCGTACTACCAGCGCGGGGTGGTCCCGTCCTCGCTCGCCGAGGCGAACGGAACGGCCGCGCCGATGCGCACGGTTCCGGACATCTCGGCGATCGCCGACCCCAACACCGGCTTCAAGGTCGGCCAGACGCAGACCTTCCCGGACGGCTCCTACCGCTACTCCGAGT
This sequence comes from Streptomyces sp. NRRL F-6676, assembly GCF_000725625.1. Classification (GTDB taxonomy): domain Bacteria; phylum Actinomycetota; class Actinomycetes; order Streptomycetales; family Streptomycetaceae; genus Streptomyces. Next base: position 118,799 of record NZ_JOHS01000023.1, on the reverse strand, counting down.
ACCGGATCGGCGGCACCTCGCTGGCCGCGCCGGTGATCGCGGGCGTCCAGGCGCTCGCGCAGCAGGAGCGCGGCGGCCGGGCGATCGGCTTCGCCAACCCGGCGATCTACGACCGCTACGGCTCGAAGGTCTACCACGACGTGGTGGACAAGCCGACCGGCAAGGACCTCGCGGTGGCCCGCGTGGACTTCGCCAACTCCTACGACGCCTCCGAGGGTCTGATCACCTCGGTGCGCAGCCTCGGCAAGGACAGCTCGCTGACGGCCGTGCGCGGCTACGACCCGGTGACGGGCGTCGGCTCGCCTGCGGACGGCTACGTGTCGTCGTACCGGCGGCGCTGAGTCCCACCCGCACGGCCCCCGTGCCCCCTGCCCACCGGCGGGGTGCACGGGGGCCGTTCGCGCTGTCCGGCCGGCGGGGGCGGGCGGGAGGCCGCCCGCTCACCCGGCCGGAGCAACACGCGTTTCGTGCACGCATGCACACCATCCCAAGTAGTGCAATTCGGGCATGCGTACTTCTGTCCAGACCCGCCGCGCTCTGCTCCGCACCAGCGCCCTCGCGGTCGCCGGGGCCGGTGCCCTCGCCGCCGCCCGCCCGCTGCCCGACCCGTCCTGCTCCGCCCCGGCCGGCGCCCCCGGCGGCGCCGCGGCCTCCACGCTTCCCGCGCCGGCCGACGACACGAGGTCCGGCGGGGCCGCGTCCGGCGCCCGTGCCGTGCGCACCGTCCGGCTCACCGCCGTCTCCGGCACGGCCGACCTCGGCGGACGCACCGTCAGAACGTGGAGCTACGGCGACGAGCTGCCCGGGCGGCAGATCCGGGTCACCGCGGGCGAGACCCTCGCCGTCACGCTCGCCAACCATCTGCCGCAGTCGACCACCCTGCACTGGCACGGCCTCGGGGTGCCCAACGCGATGGACGGCGTCCCCGGCATCACCCAGCGCGCGGTCCGGCCGGGCGCCGACTTCGTCTACCGGTTCCCGCTCGACTCCCCCGGCACGTACTGGTACCACTCGCACGCCGGCGTCCAGGCGGACCGCGGCCTGTACGGGCCGCTGATCGTCGAGGACCCGCACGAGCCGCTCGGCTACGACACGGAGTGGGTCGTCGTGCTCGACGACTGGCTGGACGGGGTGGGCGGCCGCACCCCCGACGCGGAGCTGAAGAAGCTCCTCGGCGGCCGGGGCGGCGGCATGAGCATGGCCGACGACGACGGCAAGGACGGGGACGGGGACAGCGGCAAGGACGGGGACGGCGCGGAGGGCGACGCGCACGGTTCCGCCCCGCACGGTTCCGACCGGGCCGGCCGGCGGCCGCAGCGTGGGAGGAGTGCGCTGCTCGGCGGGGTCGGCGGCGACGTCAAGTACCCGTACTACCTGGTCAATGGGCGTACGGCGAACGCCCCCCGGGTCTTCGCGGCGCGGCCCGGGCAGCGGGTCCGGATCCGGCTGGTCAACGCGAGCGGCGACACCGCGTTCCGGGTCGCGCTCGGCGGCCACCGGATGACCGTGACGCACACCGACGGCCACCCGGTGCGGCCCACCGACACGGACGCGCTGCTGCTCGGCATGGGCGAGCGGTACGACGTCCTGGTCACCGCAGGAGACGGCGTCTTCCCGCTGACCGCGCTCGCCGAGGGCAAGGGCGGCGCGGCGCGGGCGCTGCTGCGCACGGCGAGCGGGGCGGCGCCGAAGGCGTCGGTGCGGCCGAAGGAACTGGACGGGCGGCTGGTGTCGGCGGACGAATTGCTGGCGGACGACGCGGTGGCGATGGACGACCGGCGGCCGGACCGGACGCTGCGGTTGCGGCTGACCGGGACCATGAAGAAGTACGACTGGGCGTTCGGCGGGGAGCGCTACGACCCGGAGAAGGCGCACGAGGTGCGGGCGGGGGAACGGGTGCGGGTGCTGCTGACGAACGCGACGAAGATGTGGCATCCGGTGCATCTGCACGGGCACGCGTTCGCGCTCACCGGGACGCAGGACGGGCCGGGGGCGCGGAAGGACACGGTCGCCGTGCTGCCGGGGAGGACGGTGGCGGTGGACTTCGACGCGGCGAACCCCGGGGTGTGGATGCTGCACTGCCACAACGCGTACCACCAGGAGGCGGGGATGATGACGTTGCTGCGGTACTGAGGGGGGTGCCTGCGGGGGTGTCTTCGCCCCCGCCGCCCCTGCCCTTCCCGTCCCCGGGGGCCGCGCCCCTGACAGGGCGCGGGGAACTGCGCGATCGGCCACGACGCCTCCGCAGCCGCCGAACCACGGGAGCCACGAGCCACCAGGCGCCCCGCGGACCGGCGGAGCCCATCGTGTCGGTGTGACGATTACACTGGTGGGCGTGCCTCAACTACGTCTCGCCCTGAATCAGATCGACTCGACCGTCGGTGACCTCTCCGGGAACGTGGAGGCCGTGCTTCGGCGGGCCCGGGAGTGTGCCCGGCAGGGAGCGCATCTCGTGGCGTTCCCGGAGATGGTGCTCACCGGGTATCCCGTGGAGGACCTCGCCCTGCGGTCCTCCTTCGTCGAGGCCAGCCGGGCCGCCGTGCGCGAGCTCGCGGCGCGGCTGGCCGACGAGGGCCTGGGCGAGCTGCCCGTCCTCGTCGGCTACCTCGACCGCTCGGAGTCCGCGCAGCCGAAGTACGGCCAGCCGGCCGGTACCCCCCGCAACGCCGCCGCCGTGCTGTACCGCGGCAGGATCGCGCTCCGCTTCGCCAAGCACCATCTGCCGAACTACGGCGTCTTCGACGAGTTCCGCTACTTCGTGCCCGGCGACACCATGCCCGTCCTGCGGCTGCACGGCGTCGACATCGCCCTCGCCATCTGCGAGGACCTGTGGCAGGACGGCGGCCGGGTGCCCGCCGCCCGCTCGGCCGGGGCCGGGCTGCTGCTCTCCGTCAACGCCTCCCCGTACGAGCGCGACAAGGACGACACCCGCCTGGAGCTGGTGCGCAAGCGCGCCCAGGAGGCCGGCTGCACCACCGCCTACCTGGCCATGATGGGCGGGCAGGACGAGCTGGTCTTCGACGGCGACACCATCGTCGTCGACCGCGAGGGGGAGGTCGTCTCGCGGGCGCCGCAGTTCCAGGAGTGCGCGGTGATGCTCGACCTCGACCTGCCCGGCGTCTCCGCGGACGCGCCGGCCGACGGGGACGTCGTCGACGACGGGCTGCGCATCGAACGCCTGGTCGTCTCCGAGGAGCCCCTCCCGGCCTACGAGCCCGAGCTGACCGGCGGCTACGCGGACCGGCTGGAGGACGACGAGGAGGTCTACTCCGCGCTCGTCGTCGGCCTGCGCGCGTATGTGAGGAAGAACGGTTTCCGCTCGGTGCTGATCGGTCTGTCCGGCGGCATCGACTCCGCGCTGGTGGCCGCGCTCGCGTGCGACGCGGTGGGCCCGGAGAACGTGTACGGCGTCTCCATGCCGTCGAAGTACTCGTCCGAGCACTCCCGCGACGACGCGGCGGAGCTGGCCCGGCGTACGGGGCTCAACTTCCGTACGGTGTCGATCGCGCCGATGTTCGACGCGTATATGTCGGCCACGGAGCTGACCGGGCTCGCCGAGGAGAACCTCCAGTCACGGCTGCGCGGCACACTGCTCATGGCGATCTCCAACCAGGAGGGCCACATCGTGCTGGCCCCGGGCAACAAGTCCGAGCTGGCGGTGGGGTACTCGACGCTGTACGGGGACTCGGTGGGCGCGTACGGGCCGATCAAGGACGTGTACAAGACGTCGGTCTTCACGCTGGCCCGGTGGCGGAACCGGGCGGCACAGGAGCGGGGCGAGACGCCGCCGATCCCGGAGAACTCCCTCTCCAAGCCGCCGAGCGCGGAGCTGCGGCCGGGGCAGGTCGACACGGACTCGCTGCCGGACTACCCCGTCCTGGACGCGATCCTCGACCGGTACGTGGATCGCGACCAGGGGGCCGACGAGATCGTCGCGGCCGGGTTCGAGCGGGAACTGGTCGTCAAAACGCTGCGGATGGTGGACACGGCGGAGTACAAGCGACGCCAGTACCCGCCGGGCACGAAGATCTCCGCGAAGGGCTTCGGCAAGGACCGGCGCCTGCCCATCACCAACGCGTGGCGCGAACGAGGTTAGGTCGCGCCCTACTCCCCGTCCCCGGCGAGCTCAAGGCTCGCCGCGATGGGGAGGTGGTCGCTGCCGGTTGCCGGCAGCGACCACGACGACACCGGCTTCACGCCCTTGACCATGATCTGGTCGATCCGGGCCATCGGGAACGACGCCGGCCAGCTGAAGCCGAAGCCGCTGCCCACCGCACCCTGCGTGGAGCGCAGCTGCGAGGTGACCGCGGTGAGCGCGCGGTCGTTCATCGTGCCGTTGGCGTCGGCGAGCAGGACGATCCGGGACTGCTTCTCGTGCGCGATGGCGTCGCCCAGCGCGTCCGCGCTGCGGTCGCGCTCGCGGGCGGTGAACCCGGCCCGCAGCTTCACCCGTACGGAGGGCAGGTGGGCGACGTAGACGGCGAGCCGCCCCTCGGGCGTGGCGATCGTCGCCCGCATCGCGCGCTTCCAGCCGAGCTTGATGTCGACCGCCTTGACGCCGCTCATCGGGTACTTGCTCCACAGCCCGACCGTGCCGACCACCGCGTGGTACTTGTACGTCGGCGCCAGCAGGTTCTCGTACGTGGGCACCGCGGAGGCCTTGAGTTCCTGCAACGCGAGCACGTCGGCGCCCGCGGCGGCGATCGAGCGGGCGGTGCCGGAGGGGTCGGCGTTGTTCGCGTTGACGTTGTGCGTGGCGACGGTCAGGTCGCCGCCGCCCTCGGCGGTCTTGTCGGAGAGCAGTCCGCCGAAGAGGTCCGTCCAGACCAGGACGGGCACCAGCAGGGCGATCAGCGCGGTCGCCGAACGGCGCACCAGCGCGAGTACCAGCAGCACCGGCACGAGGACGCCCAGCCAGGGCAGGAAGGTCTCCAGGAGGCTGCCGAAGTTGCCGATCCGGTTGGGCACGCTCTCGTGCAGGGCCATCAGCAGTCCGAGGAGCACCGCGAGGACGGCGAGGACGATGCCCCGGCGCCAGATGCCGCGGTCGGTGCGCAGGCGGTGCCACAGCCGCCGGAACCGGGCTCCCCGACGGCCGTCCCCGTTCCCGTCGTCGTTGCCGGTCTCCGTCATTTGCGCCTGCGCCATACCGTCGCCTCACACCTTGCCCGTGCACGTCGTCGTCCCCGTGGAGGAAAACCCTAGGGGATGATCGCTTCCGTACGGCAGTCGCCGGGGCGGCCGTACCCGCACAAGGACGACGAAGTCGGCGTCCCGCGTTCCGAACGGAAGCGGAACGGGCGATTCTTGTGACGAAATGCGCACACGGCCCAGTCGGGAACTGCCTTCTGACGGCATGTGGGAGGCTCGGCCACCGGACAACCGGAAGGCCGGACGGGACCGTCGGCCGGGCCACCCGCCACGCACCGGCCGGGCCGCCGGCCGGCCCCGGACGGGCCGTCAGCGGGGCGGTTCTCCGGCGGGCGGGCACAGTCCTTCCATGACCGTGTCGACGATGCGCTCGGCGAGGTCCTCGGGGAGGTCGCCGTCCGGCCGCAGGACGGACCGCAGGAGCATGGGACCGGTGAGGAGGTCGTAGGCGAGCCGCACGTCGACGTCGGCGCGGATCTCGCCGCGCAGTTGCGCCTGCCGCAGCACCTCGACGAGGGCGTTGCGGCGGGGTCTGACGACGGACGTCTCGTAGGCCGTCCAGATCCGGGGGCTGGACTTCATCTGCGCGTGGACGTTGCGCAGCACCGCCGAGGACCGGCCGGCCAGCCCGCGCCGGCGCATCCACTCCAGCATGACCACCAGGTCGTCGCGGAGCGAGGTGCCGGGCAGGACGGGCTCGGCGGGCTCGGCGGCGCGCACGACGTCGACGAAGAGTTCCTCCTTGCCGCTCCAGCGCCGGTAGATCGTGGCCTTGCCGACGCCGGCCGTGCGGGCGATCCGCTCCATGGAGAGCTCGGCGAGCGGCACGCCGTCCTCCAGGAGGGTGAGGACCCCCTCGATGATGGCGTGCTCCAGCGCCTCGCTGCGGGGCCGCCCGCGCGCGGGCGTGCCCCGCTGTCCGGCGGTGCTGTCGGCAAGGGTCACGTGGTGCTCCGTTCGTCTCCTGTGCTGCCAGGATCCCCCACTGCCCCCGTGTGTATCCGCGCCGCCCCCCGCGCTCGGGGCCGGTCAGTCCCGGCTGGTGACGAGCTCCGGTTCCGTCTCGCCCTCGGGTTCCTTGGGTGCCTTCCCGGGCAGGAAGACGCCCGCCACGACCGCGCCGAGCACCGCGACGCCCGCACCCCACAGGGCGGTGACGTGCATGGCGTGCAGGAAGGCGTCGTTGGCGGGGCCGACCAGGGCGTCGCCGCGCGGGCCGAGCTTGTGCGCCACGCCCAGGGTGGCCTCGATGGACTCGCCTGCGGTGTGCCGCAGGCCGGCCGGGACGCGGGTCAGGCTGCCCTCGATGCCGTTGCGGTAGGCCGTGGAGAGCACCGAGCCGAGGACGGCGATGCCGAGCGCGCCGCCGACCTGGCGGAAGGTGTTGCTGAGCGCGGAGGCGGAGCCGGCCTTCTCGCGCGGCAGGGCCTGCATGATGACCACGCTGGTCGGGGTCATGATGTGCGCCATGCCGGTGCCCATGAGGAAGAAGATCACCTCGAGGATCCAGATGGGGGTGTCGGCGTCGAGCGCGGCGAACGCGGCGAGCATCGCGGCGAGCAGCAGCAGTCCGACGGTGGTCGTCGCCCTGTTGCCGAACCGGTCGACGAGGAGCCGGGCCCGCGGGGCGAAGATCATCTGTGCGGCGGCCAGCGGCAGCATCAGCAGACCGGTCTCCAGCGGCGAGAAGCCCCGCACGCTCTGGGTGTAGAAGACGGAGAAGAAGGTCACGCCCATCAGCGCGAAGAAGACCAGGGTGATCGCGACGATGGCGGCGGAGAAGACCTTGTTCTTGAAGTAGGTGATGTCGATGGACGGGTGGTCGCTGCGCTTCTCGTGGAGGACGAAGAGGACCAGCACGGCGAGCCCGCCGAGGCTGCTGGCCAGCACCTTGGGGTCGGTGAAGTCGGCCAGCTGGCCGCCCTTGATGATGCCGTAGACGAGCAGGACCAGGCCGATGACGGACAGGACGACGCCGAGCGGGTCGACGCGGCCGGGGCGCGGGTCGCGGGAGTCCGGGACCAGCCAGATCATCAGGCCGAGCGCCAGGACGACGATGGGCACGTTGACCAGGAAGACCGAGCCCCACCAGAAGTGGTCAAGCAGGAGGCCGCCGGTGATCGGGCCTATCGCGATGGCGAGGCCGACGCCGCCGGCCCAGATGCCGATGGCCTTGGGCTGCTCGTCGCGCTCGAAGACGTTCATGAGGATGGCGAGGGTGGCCGGCATGACGAACGCGGCACCCAGGCCCATGATCGCCCGGAAGACGATGAGCTGGACGGGTGAGCCGGACTCGGCGGCGAGCGCGGAGCCGATGCCGAAGACGGCGAGACCGGCCAGCAGCGTCTTCTTGCGGCCCAGCCGGTCGCCGAGCAGTCCGGCGGTGAAGAGCAGCCCGGCGAAGACGAGGGTGTAGGCGTTGATCGCCCACTCCAGCTCGCTCTGGGTGGCGCCGAGGCCGGTGGGGGCCGGGGTGGAGATGGTCTTGATGGCCACGTTGAGGATCGAGTTGTCGAGCACCACGATCAACAGGCTCAGCATGAGGGCGCCGAGGATGGCCCACCGTCGCCGGTGCACCGCCTCCGGCACCCGGCGTTCGGCCGGGGCAGCGGGAGTTGTCATGGAACGAGCGTAGGACGAATTTCGATACGGCACCGTCTCGTATCGGAACTCTTTACGGAGGCGTTACGGAGCCGGACGGGGCGGCCCCGCGTACGGGCGCGTGCTCCGAGCGGCCCGGGCCGCGTCGCGTGAGACGAGGATCGCCCGCCCCACTCTGGTGAGCCGCACCCCGAGGTGCCACCATGGAAAACGGTCCGGGGACGCCGTCAGGGCGCCTCGAGATGACAGAAGGAGCCGTTGCGATGACGCAGTTCTCGGCTGCCCAGGAGCAGTCCGCGCCGGGCGCGCTGAAGCCGTCCGGCGACAGCAGGGCGCTGTACGGGGGCAAAGGCACCCGGCGGATCACCGTCCGCGACATCACCGCCGCCAAGGAGCGCGGCGAGAAGTGGCCGATGCTCACCGCGTACGACGCGATGACCGCGTCCGTGTTCGACGAGGCCGGCATCCCGGTGATGCTCGTCGGCGACTCGGCGGGCAACTGCCACCTGGGGTACGACACCACCGTCCCCGTCACCCTCGACGAGATGACCATGCTCTCCGCCGCCGTCGTGCGCGGCACCCGGCGTGCGCTGATCGTGGCCGACCTGCCGTTCGGCTCGTACCAGGAGGGCCCGGTGCAGGCGCTGCGCTCGGCGACCCGGCTGGTGAAGGAGGCCGGGGCCGGCGCGGTGAAGCTGGAGGGCGGCGAACGCTCGCACCGCCAGATCGAACTGCTGGTGGAGTCCGGCATCCCGGTCATGGCGCACATCGGCCTGACCCCGCAGTCCGTCAACGCGATGGGCTACCGCGTGCAGGGCCGCGGCGAGGAGGCCGCGGCGCAGCTGCTCCGGGACGCGAAGGCGGTGCAGGACGCGGGCGCGTTCGCGGTCGTCCTCGAACTGGTCCCGGCACAGCTCGCGGCCGAGGTGACCCGGGTGCTGCACATCCCGACCGTCGGTATCGGCGCCGGCCCCGAGACCGACGCCCAGGTCCTGGTCTGGACGGACATGATGGGCCTGACCTCCGGCCGGGTCCCCAAGTTCGTCAAGCAGTACGCCGAACTACGCCGCACCATGGGCGAGGCGGCGAAGTCCTTCGCGGAGGAGGTCGTGGGCGGCACGTTCCCGACGGAGGAGCACTCGGTTCACTGAGTGCGGGTGTACGGCCCCGCGCCCGGAAGGGACGCGGGGCCGTGCCCGTGCGCGGCTCCGCCGGACCGGCGTCGGATCGGTGTCGTACCGACGTCGTACCGGCGCCGGACCGACGTCGGATCGGCGCCGTGTCGGTGCCCTGTCGGTTCTCCCGTCGGTTCTCCTGTCGGTGATCTGTAGGCGGTCTGTCGGTGGGGGCTGGCACCGTCATCGGCATGACGCGAATCGACAAGAACCCCGACGCCGCCCGGGACGCGGCCGTCACCGTGCGGGGGCTGGTGAAGCACTACGGCCGGACGAAGGCGCTCGACGGCGTCGACCTCGACGTGCGCGAGGGCACCGTCCTCGGTGTGCTCGGCCCCAACGGGGCCGGCAAGACGACCCTGGTCCGCTGCCTGTCCACCCTGATCGTGCCGGACGCCGGCCGCGCCACCGTCGCCGGGTACGACGTGCTGCGCCAGCCCCGGCAGACCCGCCGCGTGATCGGGCTGACCGGCCAGTACGCCTCCGTGGACGAGAAGCTGTCCGGCTTCGAGAACCTCTATCTGATCGGCCGGCTGCTCGATCTGCCCCGCAAGGAGGCCCGGGCCCGCGCCGACGGTCTGCTGGAGCGGTTCTCGCTCACCGAGGCCGCCCGGCGCCCGGCGGGCACCTACTCCGGCGGTATGCGGCGCCGGCTCGACCTGGCCGCCTCCATGATCGGCCGCCCGGCGGTGCTGTTCCTCGACGAGCCGACCACCGGTCTGGACCCGCGCACCCGCAACGAGGTGTGGACCGAGGTGCGCCGGATGGTCACCGAGGGCGCCACCGTGCTGCTCACCACCCAGTACATGGAGGAGGCCGAGTACCTGGCCTCCGAGCTGACGGTCGTGGACCGCGGCAAGGTCGTGGCGGGCGGCCGGATCGACGAGCTGAAGGCACGCGTCGGCGGCCGTACGCTGCGGATCCGCCCGGCGGACCCGCTGGAGCTGCGCCCGACGGCCACCGCGCTCGACGAGTTCGGGCTCACCGGCGCCGGGAGCGCCACCGTCGACGCCGAGACCGGCAGCGTCCTGGTGCCGATCCTCAGCGACGAGCAGCTGACCGCGGTCGTCGGCGCGCTCACCGCGCGCGGCATCACGCTGTCCTCCATCACCACCGAACTGCCCAGCCTGGACGAGGTGTTCCTGTCGCTCACCGGCCACAAGGCCAGTGCCGCCGCGCAGGACGGCGTCCCCACCCGTGAGGAGGTCGCCGTATGAGCGCCGCCACCGCCGCCCCGCGCCCCACCGCGCCCGCCCCGCTCTCCGGCGACGGCCGGATCGGGCTGCGCGGCCATCTGCGCCACACCGGCGCGCTGATCCGCCGCAATCTGCTGTGGATCCGGCAGGACCCCGAGTCGATGTTCGACGCGGTGCTCTTCCCGATCGTCTTCTGTCTGCTGTTCGTGTTCGTCTTCGGCGGCGCGATCAGCGGGGCCGACAACCGGCAGGAGTACGTCAACTACCTGGTGCCGGGCCTGATGGCGATGATGGGCATGAACATCGCGCAGGGCGTGGGCACCGGTTTCAACCAGGACTTCCAGACCGGGGTGATGGACCGCTTCAGGTCGTTGCCGATCGGCCGGGCCTCGGTGCTGATCGCCAAGATCGTGGTGGAGATCGGCCGGATGCTCGTGGCCACCGCGATCCTGCTGGTGGTCGGCTTCCTGCTCGGTCTGTCCGTGTCCGACGTCCCCGGCCTGTTCGCGGCCATCGGTCTGTCGATGGTGTTCGGCTTCGGGGTGATGTGGATCTTCCTGACCCTGGGTGTGGTGATGAAGAGCGCCCAGGCCGTCCAAGCGATGGGGTTCCTCGTGCTGATGCCGCTCCAGTTCGGCTCGTCCATCTTCGCCCCGACCAGCACCATGCCGGGCTGGCTCCAGGCGTTCACCGACTACAACCCGCTGTCCTCGCTGGCGGACGCCGCGCGGGGGCTGATGAACGGCGGTCCCGTGGCCCACGACATCCTGATCACCGTCGCCTGGTCGGCGGTGCTGACGGCGGTCATGATGCCGATCGCGGTCCGCAAGTTCTCCACCAAGGCGTGAGGCGGCGGGTCCGCCCGTCGTCAGGGCCCCTCGCCGGGGGCCCGCGGTCCGCGTCGTACGAGGGCGGTGGCCTCCTCCAGGGTGAGGCCGCCGCCCTCGGCGTACGCGGTCTCGTACGCGGGTGCGTCGAGCAGCTCGCGGAGCTGCCGCTCGGCGGTCTCCCGGTTCGCGCGTTCCGCGATGTTGAGCAGCTGGCGGGGCGGGAGCAGGGCGTCGGCGGCGCCCAGGCAGCGGACGGCGTCCGCGCGGTCACGGCCGTCGAGGCCGGTCAGGACGAGGGCGGCGATGATCAGGCCCGTCGAGCCCAGCTGGGGCGCCATCAGATGGGTGAGCCGGTCGCCGGCGCGGTCGAGCGCCTCGCACACGCGTTCCAGTGCGTCGTCGTACCGCTCGTCCAGGGCGTCCAGCCAGGCTTCGAGGGTGAGCACGAGCCCGTCGAACACCGGGAAGCCCGCCGCCTTGAACTCCACGCGGAGCAGGGCCAGTTGTGCGCGGGCCTCGCCGGTCCGGCCGGTGTGCCCGAGCCACAGCGCCAGGAACAGCCGGGCGGTGGGCATGCCCTCGGACACCGACCCCGCGTTCTCCTCGATCACCTGCCGCAGCAGCCGCTCGCCCCGCTCGCCCTGGCCGGCCTCGATCAGCGCGGCGCCGAGCCGGGACCGCAGGACGCCGACCTGGGCGTGGGCACCGAGCCGGTCGGCGTGCTCGATCGCCGTCTCGTAGTCGGCGGCGGCGCGCAGATAGGCGCCCGTGTGCTCCAGGGACTCGCCGCGGGCGGAGAGCGCCTCGGCGGCGCCCCAGGCGTCCCCGATGCGGGTGAAGATCTCCAGCGCCTCCTCCGCGTCACGGGTCGCGTCGCCCGCCCAGTCGGAGCGGTTGGCGAGGATGTTGGCCCGGGTCTCCAGCGCCTGGGCCAGGTCCCAGTCGTCGCCCAGCGCGCGGCAGGTGTCCACGGTCGCGTCGACGACCCCGCGGATGTCGTCCAGCTCGCCAGTGAGCAGCACGGCGAAGAACCACAGACTGCCGGGCATGCGGCAGACCTGCGGCTGGCCCGGCCGGTAGGTGCCGGCGATGGTCCGCAGCTTGCGCTGGGCCTCTTCGGTCTGCCAGGAGCCCAGCTCGATGTCCATGTAGGCGAGATGGGCCAGGTGGACGCCGCGCCGGGCCTCGTCGAGGAGGCCGGGGGCGAACGGCGGGCGGGCGCCGACGGGGCTCTCCAGGACGTCGGGGACGGGCCGCACGGGCCCCGCGAAGGGGTCGGGGAAGAGCTCCATCACGGCGGAGGTCCAGGTCCGCCCCTCGATCCGCAGGTCGCGTATCTGCCAGTACCAGATCAGGGACAGCACCAGGCAGAGGGCGTCCTGCTCGGCGCGGGCGGCGACCGCGCGGCGCAGTGCGGTGCGGATGTTCTCGTACTCCTGCTGGAGCCGTCCCATCGCGGTGTGCTGGCCGGCGCCGCGCAGCAACGGGTCGGTGGTGCGGGCGAGTTCGCGGTAGTGGACGAGGTGGGCGCGCTCGGTGTCCGGGCGCTCCCCGGACTCGTCGAGCCGTGCGCCCGCGTACTCGGCGACGGTCTCCAGGAGCCGGTAGCGCATCTCGGCGCCGTCGCCTGTCTCGGCGGGGGCGGCGACGACGAGGGACTTGTCGACGAGGGAGCCGAGCGCGTCCAGGGCGGCGGGGCCGCAGACGGCCTCGGCGGCGGCGAGGTCGCAGCCGCCGGCGAACACCGACAGCCGGCGCAGGACGCCGCGCTCCTCGTCGTCGAGCAGTTCCCAGGACCAGTCGACGACGGCACGCAGGGTCTGCTGGCGGGGCAGTACGGTGCGGCTGCCGGAGGTGAGCAGCCGGAAGCGGTCGTCGAGCCGGTCGGCGATCTGACGGAGCGTCAGCATGCGCAGCCGGGCGGCGGCCAGTTCGATGGCGAGCGGCAGTCCGTCGAGGCGCCGGCAGATCTCGGCGGCGGCCTCCGGGTCGTCCTCGGGCCGGAAGCCGGGGCGGGCGGCGGCGCCGCGGTCGGCGAGCAGTTCGAGGGCGTACGGCTGCGGCAGGGGCTCCACGGGGCGCAGCGACTCCCCCGCGATGCCGAGGGGTTCGCGGCTGGTGGCGAGGACGGTCAGGCCGGGGCAGCGGGCGAGGAGTTCCTCGGCGAGGCGGGCGGCGGCGTCCACGACGTGCTCGCAGTTGTCGAGGATGAGCAGCATGCGGCGGCGGGCGCAGTGCTCGACGAGCCGGGTGACGGGGTCGTCGCGGTGGGCGTCGGTGGCGGCGCGCATCTCCTCGGCGCCGGCCCCGCGCAGCACGGTCTCGCGTGCGCCGAGCGCGGTGAGCACGGCCTCGGGCACGGCGTCGGGGTCGCGCACGGGGGCGAGTTCGGCGAGCCACACCCCGCCGGGCAGCTCTCCGGCGACGGCCTCCCCCGCCTCCTGCGACAGCCGCGTCTTCCCGGCCCCGCCGGGCCCGAGCAGCGTCACGAGCCGCGCCGCCCCGAGATCCCGCCGCAACGCGGCGATGTCCCCGTCCCGCCCCACGAAGGAGGTGAGCCGGGCCCGGAGGTTGCCCGGCGGGGGCGTACGGGGGCTCTCGGCGGGGGCAGCGCTCGCGGACCCGGGAGCGGTGCCCGCGGCGGTTTCCGCTGTCCCGGATCCGGCGTCATCGGGGTGGACGGCGCCCGGGGCACGGGCCGGAGCGCCGTCGTCGGCGACGGCCAGCAGTTCGGCGTGCAGGGTGCGGAGTTCCGGGCCCGGGTCCGAGCCCAGGCGGTCGGCGAGCAGACGGCGTACGGCCTCGTACGCGGCCAGGGCCTGCGCCGGGCGGCCGACCGCCCGCAGCGCGCGCAGGCGCAGGGCCTGCAACGGTTCGTCCAGCGGGTGCAGATCGCACAGCGCGGTCAGTTCCGGCAGGTGCTGCTCCGCCTCGCCCAGCGCCACCGCGGCCGTCAGCCGCGCGCGGCGGGCGTCGAGCCGGCGGGTCTCCCAGCGGGCCGACTCCCCCGTGCGGTCCGGCAGGTCGGCCAGCGGCGGCCCCTGCCACAGGGCGAGCGCGTCGTCCAGGACGGCGGCGGCCTTCGTGGCGTCGCCGTCGGCCAGCGCCCGCAGCCCCTCCCCGGTGAGCCGTTCGAAGCGGTGCAGGTCGACGTCGTCGGCGACCGCCGCGAGCCGGTAGCCCCCGTCCGCCGACTCCACCGCGCCCGCGCCCAGCGCCCGCCGCAGCCGCCCCACCAGCGCCTGGAGCGCGCCCGGCGCGTCGGCGGGCGGGGCGCCGGTCCACACCTCCTCGACGAGGAGCCCGGCCGGCACGGCCCGCCCGGGCCGCAGGGCGAGCACGGTCAGCAGGGCACGCAGCCGCGCCCCGCCGACCGGGACGGGCGTGCCGTCGGGGCGGAGTGCCTGGGTGGTGCCGAGGATGCGGTAGCGCACGGGGTCCATTGTCCCTGGGGACGCGTTCCCTCCGCCCCCGGGTTTCACCAAGGGTCCGCCCCGCCGGGCCGCGGCCACCGCGGGGAACCCCCACCGCCTCCCGGATCGTTCTCCCCACATCGCCGCATCACCTGTACGGTCGTTCCGCCCACGCACGTTCCGCACCCACGGACGTCCCGACGACGCACCCCAGGAGCCCCTTCCCCATGAGCACCGCCGCCGCCCGCCGCAGCGACCGGAGGATCAGCCCCGTCTTCCTGGGCATCCTGGCCGTCACCGCGGTCACCGGGTGGGCCACCTGGACCGGGTTCGCCGAGCAGCCGGGCGTGGCCGTCTTCCTGTTCGTGACGGCCGCCTGGATCGTCTCCCTCTGTCTGCACGAGTACGCGCACGCCCGCACCGCCCTGCACAGCGGCGACTTCACCATCGGCGCCAAGGGCTACCTCACGCTCAACCCGCTGAAGTACACGCACGCCCTGCTCAGCATCGTGCTGCCGGTGCTCTTCATGATCATGGGCGGCATCGGCCTGCCGGGCGGTGCCGTCTTCGTCGAGCGCGGGCACATACGCGGCCGCTGGAAGCACAGCGCGATCTCGGCGGCGGGCCCGCTGGCCAACGTCCTGTTCGCCGTCCTGTGCACGGTCCCGTTCTGGCTGGACGCGCTGGACGGCGTGCCGCGCGCCTTCCGCTACGCGCTGGCGTTCCTCGCGCTGCTCCAGGTCACCGCGGCGATCCTGAACCTGCTGCCGGTGCCGGGGCTCGACGGCTACGGCGTGATCGAGCCGTGGCTGTCGCACAACGCCCGGCGCCAGATGGAGCCGTTCGCCCCGTTCGGACTGCTGTTCGTGTTCGTGGTGCTGTGGATCCCGTCCGTGAACGACACGTTCTTCGACGGGATCAACGCGTTGCTGCGCGGCCTCGGCATCGACGACTTCTCGACGTACTGCGGCTACGACCTGTTCCGCTTCTGGCGCGACAGCGACCCGTACTGCGCGGTCGGTCAGTGAGGCGGCCGTGGCTGGCGGCCGCCCGGTGGCGGACTCAGCCGGTGACGGACCGCTGCTCGCGCGCGGCGGCCCGGTCGCGGCGGACGTAGTACCACGTCATGTTCGACGACAGGCCCGCGAGCAGCACCCATACGATCCCCAGCCAGCTGCCCCGGACGAACGAGACGACGGCGGCGGCCACGGAGAGGACGCAGACGACGAGGGCGTAGAGGGCCAGTCGCCGGGACGGGTCGGGTGGGAGCAAGGGGGGCACGGGGTCTCCTGTCGGGGACGTGACGACACTGCGGTACCGAAAAGGCGGGGACCGCGGGTATTGCTGCTGCGGTCTCCAGTGTCCCCCATGCCCCCGGGTGTCCCCCGCCCCCCTCACACGTCCGTCAGCCGGACCCCCGCATGCGCCTTGTACCGGCGGTTGACCGAGATCAGGTTGGCGACCAGGGACTCGACCTGGTGCGCGTTGCGCAGCCGCCCGGCGAAGATGCCCCGCATGCCGGGGATGCGGCAGGCCAGCGCCTGGACGAGCTCCACGTCCGCGCGCACCTCGCCGAGCACCATCACGTCGGTGTCGATCTCCTCGACGTCCGGGTCCTGGAGCAGGACGGCCGAGAGATGGTGGAAGGCGGCGGTGACGCGCGCGTCCGGCAGCAGCGCGGCGGCCTGCTCGGCGGCGCTGCCCTCCTCCGGCTTCAGCGCGTAGGCGCCCTTCTTGTCGAAGCCGAGCGGGTTGACGCAGTCGACGACGAGCTTGCCGGTGAGTTCCTCCCGCAGCGAGGCGAGGGTGTCGCCGTGGCCCTCCCACGGCACGGCGACGATGACGATGTCGCTGCGCCGCGCGCACTCGGCGTTGTCGGCGCCCTCGACGCCGTGGCCGAGTTCCGCGGCGGCGGCCCGGGCCCGGTCGGCGGCGCGGGAGCCGACGATCACCTGCTGGCCGGCCCGGGCGAGCCGGTAGGCCAGGCCGCGGCCCTGGGGCCCGGTGCCGCCCAGGACGCCGACGACCAGCCCGGAGACGTCGGGCAGGTCCCAGGGGTCCTTGGCGGGGGCTTTGGCGGGGGTCTGCTCGGGGGCCTTCCCGGACGCGTCGGAAGCGGGGGGTGCGCTGTCGCTGGAGGTCATGCGCCGACTCTACGTGCTCGGCCCCACGGGTCCGGGGCAGGCGGTAATTCGGTTGTCCCCCGCCCGCCGGGGCCCGAACATGGCCCGTCGTGACCGACGACACCGCCACCCCCGCGCCCGCCACCGCGCCGCCGGTCCCGGCCGGGGCCGAGGACCCACCGGCGTCTCCCGTCACGCCGCCGACGCGCCCCGGATCGCGCCGGCGGGCGCTGCTGCCGGACCTGGCGCCCTGGCGCGCCTCCGCGGACTTCCGCCGGATGTGGCTGGCCGGGCTTGTCACCAACTTCGGCAGCTTCCTGACCCTTGTCGCACTCCCCGTGCAGCTCAAGGAGCTCACCGGCTCCGCGGCGGCCGTCGGCGCGATCGGCGCCGTCGAACTCGTTCCGCTGATCGTGTGCGGACTCTACGGCGGCGCGCTCGCGGACGCGCTGGACAAGCGGCGGCTGATCCTCGGCACCGAGGCGGGCCTGGGCCTGCTGAGCGCCGTCCTGCTGGTGAACGCGGTGCTGCCCCGGCCGCTGGTGTGGCCGCTGTACGCCGTCGCCGCGCTGTCCTCCGCGCTCGCCGCGGTGCAGCGGCCGGCGCTGGACGCGCTGCTGCCTCGGGTCGTGGCGCACGAGCACCTCACGGCGGCGGTCTCGCTGAACAGTCTGCGGTGGACGGTCGGCGGGGTGGCCGGCCCGGCGGTGGCCGGGATCGTCGTGGCGTACGCGGGGCTGGGCTGGGCGTACGCCGCCGACGCGCTGACGTTCGCGGTGTCCGTGGCGCTGGGGTGGCGGCTGGCCGCCGCGCCCGCCGCGCGGGAGGCGGCCCGGCCGTCGCTGCGGACGATCGCGGAGGGCGCGCGGTACGCGTGGGGCCGCAAGGAGCTGCTGGGCACGTACGCCGTCGACCTCGCGGCCATGTTCTTCGCGATGCCGCTGGCGGTGCTGCCGTTCCTCGCGGACGAGCTGGACGCCGCGTGGTCGCTGGGCCTGATGTACGCGAGCCTGCCGGCCGGTTCGCTGCTGGTGTCGCTGACCAGCGGCTGGACCTCGCGGGTGCACCGGCACGGCCGGATGGTGGTTGTCGCGGCGGCCGGCTGGGGCCTCGCGGTGGTGGCGGCGGGCACGGTGCGCGAGGTGTGGCTGGTGCTGCTGTTCCTCACCGTGGCCGGGGGCTGCGACATGGTCAGCGGCATCTTCCGCGGCGCCATCTGGAACCAGACGATTCCCGACGCCCTGCGCGGCCGCCTCGCCGGCATCGAACTCCTGTCGTACTCGGCGGGCCCGCAGCTGGGCCAGGTACGGGCGGGCGGCGCGGCGGCACTGCTGGGCGTCCGCGCCTCGGTCTGGACGGGCGGCGCGGCATGCGTGGCGGCGGTGGGGGCGCTGGCCGTGTTCCTCCCGGCCCTGATGCACTACGACGCCCGCACAAACGAACACGCGCTGAGCCGCCGGGCGGCAGGCTCGCCCTGATTAAGGAGTGCGGGGCCGTGCCGACCCTCACTCACCCCCGCCCCGAAGCACCCCCGTCGGTTCCCTCGCCTCCGTCATGCCACCGAGGATCGGTCTCCCACTCCAGATCCCGCTCCCGCGCCGTCTCCATCGCGTGCCGCGCCTCCTCGGGCGACGCGTACGGCCCGAAGCGGTCCTTCGCCGGACACTCCGGCCCCTCCTCCACCTTCTTGTGCTGCAAGCAGTAGAACCACTCTCCGGGCTTCCCGGCGGTCCGCTTCTTGAACAGGGCCATGGTCACAGCTCCTTTCACCACTTCACCACCGCCATCGTCCCCCCAACCCCGCTGGATACACTCGCCGACATGTCTGGTCAGTCGCTGCTCGCCCCCGGAGAGCTCTCCCCCGCCCGCTCCGTCCCCGGCAACATCCGCCGCCCCGAGTACGTCGGCAAGCCCGCGCCGACGCCGTACACGGGCCCGGAGGTGCAGACCCCGGAGACCGTCGAGGCGATGCGTCTCGCCGGCCGCATCGCGGCGCGCGCGATGGAGGAGGCGGCCAAGCACATCGCCCCCGGGGTGACCACGGACCGGCTCGACGAGGTGGCGCACGCGTACATGTGCGACCACGGGGCGTACCCGTCCACCCTCGGCTACCGCGGTTTCCCCAAGTCGCTGTGCACGTCCGTCAACGAGGTCATCTGCCACGGCATCCCCGACTCGACGGTGCTGCGGGACGGCGACATCGTCAACCTGGACGTGACGGCGTACATCGGCGGGGTGCACGGCGACAACAACGCCACGTATCTCGTCGGGGACGTCGACGAGCAGTCGCGGCTGCTGGTGGAGCGCACCCGGGAGTGCCTGAACCGCGCGATCAAGGCGGTCCGGCCGGGCCGGCAGCTCAACATCATCGGGCGGGTCATCGAGTCGTACGCCAAGCGCTTCGGCTACGGAGTCGTACGGGACTTCACGGGCCACGGCATCAACACCTCGTTCCACTCCGGCCTGATCGTCCCGCACTACGACAGCCCGCAGGCGACGACGGTGATGCGGCCGGGGATGACGTTCACGATCGAGCCGATGCTGACGCTGGGCACGCACGAGTACGAGATGTGGGACGACGGCTGGACGGTCGTCACGGCGGACCGCAAGCGGACGGCCCAGTTCGAGCACACGCTGGTGGTCACGGAGACGGGCGCGGACATCCTGACGCTGCCGTGACGGCCGCGCCGCCGCGCGCCGGTGACGCGCTGCCGTTCGGGCGGGACGCCCGGAACGCCTTCGTCGGCGGTGGCATCGGCTGACGCCGGGTCAGCGTTCCAGGACCACCCGGCCGCCCACCTCGACCCACCCCTCCGGCTGGGGGGCCGTGAGGAGTTGGGAGCCCTTGCCCTGGGTGATGTTGAGGGCTCGGCCCAGTCGGGCGGTGAGGAGGAGGGCGGCGGCGCCCGTCGCCTCGTCCTCCTCGATCCCGTCGTCGCGGCCGGGGAACGCGCGGGCGCGGACGCGGCCGGCCGGCTCGTCCTGCCAGGCCCAGGCGTAGATCCACTCCCCGGAGGGCGGGACGGGCAGGGCGTCGATCTCCGCCGCCGTCGCGTACTGGCGCAGTGTGCGGGGCGGGGCCCATTCCGGGCGGGCCTCGATCCACGTGAACTCGCCGTCCAGGCGGGTGCCGACCGTTCCCGCGGGGGTGACCAGTTCGGGGACGTCCAGGAGCCAGGCCGTGCCGACGCAGGGGTGGCCGGCGAAGGGGAGGCGCAGGGTGGGGGTGTAGATGTCGAGGACGCCGCGCTCGGGGTCGTCGACGAACACGGTCTCGCTGAAGCCGAGTTTCGCGGCGAGGGCCTGGCGGTCCTCGCGGCCGGGGAGCAGCGAGCCGTCGCGGACGACGGCGAGTTCGTTGCCGTAGCCGCCGGTCGGTCCGCAGAAGACGCGGAGGACGTCGTAGTCGGTCACGGGGGGATTCAACCATCGCGGGTCCGGGTGAGGGAGGTTCGCCCCCGCGGCGGAGCCGCGCGGACAACACAGTTCCGCGCCCCTTACGGGGGTGCACGCGCCCTCTGTGATGTGTGTCACCCGAGATGACGCGCCACCAGGGGACTTGACCTCTGCTTGACCTGGGCTTGGGGGCGACTTTTCGCCAGTGAGATCAAGCCGTGGCTGTGATCCTTCCGTGAGAGGTGAATCACGACTCCTGCGGGTATGACTGAGGTAATCCTCAGTTAAGTTAGGTCAGCCTCACTTGTCGTGTCGCCGATCCGTTGTCCTGGAGCCTGGAGCCCTGATGCGAGCCGTCCGTCTCTCCGTCGTCACCGCCGTCGCCACCACGGCGGCCCTGACCGCCGTCACGGGTTGCACCGAGAAGAGCGACGCCAAGGACGGTGACGCGATCCAGGTGACGGCCGCCGACTCCACCTGCGACACCTCCGCCACGTCCGTGCCCGCCGGGCAGGTCACGCTGCGGATCGAGAACAAGGGGTCCAAGGCGACCGAGGTCGAGATCCTCTTCCCGGACGACCGGATCGTGTCCGAGAAGGAGAACATCGGGCCCGGGACGAAGTACACGCTGACCGCCGAGGTCAAGGCGGGCTCGTACGAGATCGCCTGCCGGCCCGGCATGAAGGGCCACGGCGTCCGGCAGAAGCTCACCGTCACCGGCGGCGGCAGGACCGCCACCCGCGACCCGAAGCTGGACAAGGCCGTCGCCGCCTACCGCGAGTACGCGCAGGAGCAGGCCGACGCCACCCTGCCCAAGGTCGAGACCTTCGTGAAGGCGGTCAAGGACGGCGACCTCGCGGCGGCCAGGAAGGCGTACGCGCCCTCCCGCATCGGCTGGGAGCGCACCGAGCCCGTGGCCGAGTCCTTCGGCGACATCGACCCCAAGGTCGACGTCCGCGCCGACGGCCTCGAAGAGGGCCAGAAGTGGACCGGCTGGCACCGGCTGGAGAAGGCCCTCTGGCAGGACAAGAAGATCGGCGCGACCGAGAAGAGCCTCGCCGATCAGCTCGTCACCGACCTCACCGACTGGCAGAAGCGGGTCGGCAAGGCCGAGATCACCCCCACCTCGATGGCCAACGGCGCCAAGGAACTCCTCGACGAGGTCGCCACCGGCAAGGTCACCGGTGAGGAGGAGCGGTACTCGCACACCGACCTCGTCGACTTCAAGGCCAACGTCGAGGGCGCGCAGAAGTCGTACGAGCTGCTCAAGCCGGTCGCCGAGAAGAACGACTCCGCGCTCACCGCCGAACTGGACAAGCAGTTCGCCGCGCTGAACAAGCTGCTCGACAAGTACCGCCCGAACACGGACTCCTACGACTTCACCTCCTACGACAAGGTCGGCAAGAGCGACCGCAAGGAGCTGTCGGACGCGGTCAACGCGCTCGCGGAGCCGCTCTCCAAGCTCGCCGCCGCCGTCGTCAAGTAGGGCACGAAGAAGCAGCGACACAGAAGTGGGAGAGAGCGGGATGGCGGAGATCTCCGGGGAGCCGGGACCGGACACGGACAGCGGTGCGGGGTCCGGCCCCGCCGCTTCCGCACCCTCTCGGCGGGCCCTGCTCGGCTGGGGCGGGGCCGGGCTCGCGCTCGGGGCCGCCGTGGCCGGGGGTGCCGTGGCGTTGGCCGAGGCGGGGGACGACATGGACCCGGCCGGTGCCGACACCGGCGGCGCCGTCGCCTTCCACGGCACGCACCAGGCGGGCATCGCCACCGCCGTCCAGGACCGGCTGCACTTCGCCGCGTTCGACGTGAAGACCGAGGACCGGGCCGCGTTCGTCCAGCTCCTGAAGGACTGGACGGCCGCCGCGCGGCGGATGACCGCCGGCAGGACCGTCGGCGACGGCGCCTACGGCGGGCTCGCCGAGGCCCCGCCGGACGACACCGGCGAGGCGCTCGGCCTCCAGCCCTCCCGGCTGACGCTGACCATCGGCTTCGGCCCCTCCCTCTTCGAGAAGTTCGACCTCGCCGGCCGGCGGCCGGAGGCCCTCGTCGACCTGCCGAAGTTCCCCGGCGACAACCTGGAGAAGTCCCGCACCGGCGGCGACCTGTGCGTCCAGGCCTGCGCGGACGACCCCCAGGTCGCCGTGCACGCGATCCGCAACCTCGCCCGCATCGGCTTCGGCAAGGTCGCCATCCGCTGGTCCCAGCTCGGCTTCGGCAAGACCTCCTCCACCACCCCGGGCGCCCAGACCCCCCGCAACCTCTTCGGCTTCAAGGACGGCACCCGCAACATCGCGGGGGACGAGACCGGCCGGCTGAAGAAGTACGTATGGGTCGGGGACGGCGACGGCGGTGAGAAGGACGCCTGGATGGAGGGCGGCTCGTACCTCGTCGCCCGGCGCATCCGGATGAACATCGAGGTGTGGGACCGCACCTCGCTCCAGGAGCAGGAGGACGTCTTCGGCCGCGACAAGGGCGAGGGCGCCCCGGTCGGCAAGGCCAAGGAGCACGATCCGCCGTTCCTGAAGGCGATGAAGCCCGACGCGCACGTGCGGCTCGCGCACCCCGACGCCAACGACGGCATCACCATCCTGCGCCGGGGCTACTCCTTCACCGACGGCACCGACGGCCTCGGCCGGCTCGACGCCGGGCTGTTCTTCCTGGCCTACCAGCGCGACCCCCGCAAGGGTTTCATCCCGCTCCAGCGCAAGCTGTCCGCGTCCGACGCGCTCAACGAGTACATCCAGCACGTGGGTTCGGCGGTCTTCGCGATCCCGCCCGGCGTCCGCGACGCGGACGACTGGTGGGGCCGGGCGCTGTTCTCCGAGGAGGCGTAGCACCGTGTTCTCCAACTATCTGATCGGTCTGCGCGAAGGGCTGGAGGCCAGCCTCGTCGTCTGCATCCTGATCGCCTACCTGGTCAAGACCGGCCGCCGGGACGCCCTGCGGCCCATCTGGACCGGCATCGCCATCGCGATCGCCCTCGCGCTCGGCTTCGGCTGCGTGCTGGAGTTCGGCTCCCAGGAACTGACGTTCCAGGCGCAGGAGGCGCTCGGCGGTTCGCTGTCGATCGTCGCGGTGGGCCTGGTGACGTGGATGGTCTTCTGGATGCGGCGTACCGCCCGTCACCTCAAGTCCGAACTGCACGGCAAGCTGGACGCCGCCCTGGCGATGGGCACCGGCGCGCTGGTCGCCACCGCGTTCCTCGCGGTGGGCCGGGAGGGCCTGGAGACCGCGCTGTTCGTGTGGGCGTCGGTGCACGCGGCCGGTGACGGCACCCCGCGCCCGCTGATCGGCGTCGCCCTGGGCCTCGCCAGCGCGGTGCTGCTGGGCTGGCTGTTCTACCGGGGCGCGGTGCGGATCAACCTCGCCAAGTTCTTCACCTGGACCGGCGGCATGCTCGTCGTGGTCGCCGCGGGCGTGCTCGCGTACGGCGTCCACGACCTCCAGGAGGCCGACATCATCCCCGGGCTGACCAGCCTCGCCTTCGACATCAGCGGCACGATCCCGCCGGACAGCTGGTACGGCACCCTGCTCAAGGGCGTGTTCAACTTCCAGCCCGACCCGACGGTGCTCCAGTCGGTGGTGTGGGTGCTGTACCTGGTCCCGGCGCTCGCGCTGTTCCTGGCCCCGGTAGGGTTCGCCTCCGGGAAGGGGAAGGTGAAGGCGCCTGATGACCAGGGATCGCGGACCTCGAAGGCTTCGCAGGCTTGACCGGAGCGCGCTGCTCGCGGCGTCGGTGACCGTGCTGTCGTTGACGGCGAGCGGGTGCGTGGTGGTGCACGGGGAGCGCGAGTTGCTCCCGGCCGCCACGAAGGGCGAGGCGGCGAAGGCGCTGAAGGCCTTCCTGACCTCCTACAACAAGGCCCAGCGGGCCAACGACCGTGCCCTGGACGCCGGTCATGTCTCCGGCGCGCTCGCCGACATCGACGACGCCAAGCTGAAGGCCGGGCACACGACGGCCCCGGACGGCAACTCCTCGTACAAGGCGCTGGAGCTGACCGACACGACGTACACGATCCCCAAGAAGGCGGGCTGGCCGCGCTGGTTCGTCGCCGACTCGGCCTCCAACCGCGGCAGCAGCCGCTGGCTGCTCGTCTTCACCCGCACCGGCGCGGACGACGCCTGGCGGGTGACGTATCTGACGGTCGCCGCCGCCGACGACGTACCCGTCTTCAAGAAGGACGCCGACGGTTTCGCGGAGCCCGTACCGGCCGGTGACCCGGCGCTCGCGGTGGCGCCGGGGAAGCTCCCGGCGCGGTACGCGGACCAACTGCGGGACGGCGGCGACACGTTCGCCCCCGGCCCCTTCACGAGCGCGCTGCGGGACGCCCGCAAGAAGAACGCCGCCCGGCCCGGGCTCGCCCGCCAGTACCAGGACGAGGCGCTGACCGGCGGCGCGTACACCCCGCTGGGGCTACGGACGAAGGACGGGGGGGCGCTGGTGTTCTTCGCCACCCGGCACTACGAGAAGCAGACGGCCGCGAAAGGGGTCAGCCTCACGGTGACCGACCCCAGCATCAAGGCACTGATGAAGGGCGAGCCGAAGCAGTCGCTGACGCTGGGGTACGTCTCGAACCAGGCGGTCCTCGACCCGGCGAAGGGCGCGGGCGACAAGGGGAAGGTCCGGTTCCTGGGACGGGTGGCGGGGCTGACGGCGGCGAAGGGCGGCTGACCGGTCCCGGCGGCGGTCAGCCGTGGTGGTTCCGGGCCGGCAACGCGTCGGCGTCCTCGGCTCCGAGGTGGTGGCGGGCGCAGGCGTCGGTGAGCGCCTCCAGCAGGCTCAGCGGGTCCGGCAGCGGGTGTTCGGGGCCGCGTACCCACGCGACGCGCTCCTCGCCCGGCAGCGCGGCCGGCGGTACGAGGACGTAGGAGCCCCGGCAGTGCCAGCGCAGTCCGGGGTGCTCGTCCATCGTCTCGGGGTGGCAGTCCAGGGCGCACGGCCACCACTCGTCCTCGTCCTCCGGGGTGCCGCGGGTGAGGGTGAAGAACATCATCCGCCCCTCCCCCGTCCCGGCGCCGCCGCCGGTGACCGCGACCGGGCCGACCTCGACGCCGCCCGCCAGCAGCCGGTCCAGGGCCTCCTGGCCGGCCTCGCGCGGCACGTCGAGCACGTCGTGCGTCATGCCGGTGGCGGTGATGAAGTTGGCGTCCGGCTGGTGCCGGGCCCAGCGCTCGACCTGGGCCCGGTCGGTGGTCGACTGGGTCTGCCAGGCCCAGGAGACGGGGTGCCGGGCGGGGGTGGGACAGCCGACGCGGTCGCAGGAACAGCGGTAGCCGACGGGGTGTGCGGCGGGGGCCAGCGGGAGTCCGGCGGCGGCCGTGGCGAGCAGCAGGTCCTCCCGGCCGCCGTCGCCGACGGCGGTTTCCTCGGTGCGGCGCCCGCGCAGCCACCGGGAGATCCGGGCGAACCTGCCCTGCCCGCCCGTGCGGCGGCCGAACCCTGCGCTCATCGATCTCCTCACCTCGGTGCGGAATGCCTCGGCATGCTCAGACATGCTCCATGGTCCCACCATCCTCCGCCTTCGGTGGCCGGAGTCCGTATCCGGTGGGCTTTGCGGGGGTCCGCCGGGCGCGCTTCACTCGTCCGAGTGCGGGGGCGGCCAGGCGTCGCCCCAGTCCGCGTCGCGGGCCGCCCGGTACAGGGGGCCGTGCCGCTTGGTGACCGTCTCGCGGCGCAGCGCCTCGTCCGGGGCGCACAGGTCGAGGAGCACCTGGCCCTTGCGGATCTGCGGGCGGCGGACGATGCGGTGGGGTGCCGGAGCCGCCGGCTCGCGCGTGGCGGCGACGTAGCTGAACTTCTCGTCCTCGTACGGCAGTGAGCCGCCCTTGACCTGGCGGTGCAGCGAGGAGCGGCTGACCCGGGCGGCGAAGTGGCACCAGTCCTCGCCGGGGACGATCGGGCAGCGGGCGCTGTGCGGGCAGGGCGCGGCGACGCGCAGCCCGGCGGCGATCAGCCGGTCGCGGGCCTCGATGATCCGGGCGTAGCCGTCCGGGGTGCCGGGCTCGACGATCACCACGGTCCGCCCGGCGGCCGCCGCGGCGTCGACGACGTGGGCGCGGTCGGCGTCGGTCAGCTCGCCGAGGACGTACGAGACGGTGACGAGGTCGGTGGGGTCGACGGCGAGCGTCTGCCCGATGCGGGTGCGCCGCCACTCGGCGGCCTTGAGCGCGGGGTGCGCGGCGGCGATCTCCCGGCCGAGCGCGAGGGCGGGCTCGGCCCAGTCCAGGACGGTGACCGGGCGTTCCCGCGGCCAGGTGACGGCGGTGGCCCAGGTGGCGGCGCCGGTGCCGCCGCCGATGTCGGTGTGGCTGTCGGGGGCCCAGTCCGGCGCGGCCGCGGCGAGGGCGCCGAGGGCGGAGCGGACGGCCTCGAAGGTGGCGGGCATGCGATAGGCGGCGTACGCGACGACGTCCGCGCGGTCGCGCAGGACGGGGGTGTGGGTGGGGGTACGGCCCCGGTAGCTGGCGATGAGCCGGTCGACGGCGGTGGCGGCCTGGCGGGGCGGGAGACCGTCGAGGAGACGGGCGAGGGTGGCGCGGAGGGTGTCCTCGGCGGCGGCGGGGGCGGCGGGGTTCACCTGCGGAATTGTAGGGAGCCGCCCCCGCCCTCCCCGCCCCCGGGGACTCCTGCCCTGAACGGGCGGCGGCTCCACTTGACTTCGAGCGCGCGCGAAGTCCTAGCGTCGAAGGCGTTCGTCAGTGCTCACCGTACCGCCCGGTCCACCGGGCAGGAGGAGTGTCCGCGCATGATCACCCGAACCCCGCTCGGCTCGTCCGGTCTCACCGTCAGCGCGATGGGCCTGGGGTGCATGGGAATGAGCGAGAGCTACGGCGCCGCCGACTGGGACGGCGGCCTGGCCACCATCGGCCGGGCCCTGGAGCTGGGCGTCACGTTCCTGGACACCGCCGACGCCTACGGCGCCGGGCACAACGAGGTCCTGGTCGGCCGGGCCGTCCACGGCCGCCGGGACCAGGTGCGGCTGGCCACCAAGTTCGGCATCGACCGCAGCGCCGGCGACCGGGCACGCCGCATCCGCGGCGCCCGGGACTTCGTGCTGCGCTCCTGCGACGCCTCGCTGCTGCGGCTGGGCGTCGAGGTGATCGACCTGTACTACGCCCACCGTCCGCCCCAGGACGTGGAGATCGAGGAGACCGTCGGGGCGATGGCCGAGCTGGTCGAGGCGGGCAAGGTCCGCCATCTGGGCCTGTCCGAGGTCGACGGCGAACTGCTGCGCCGGGCGCACGCGGTGCACCCGATCACCGCGGTGCAGAGCGAGTACTCGCTGTGGACCCGCGACGTCGAGGCGCTCACCCCGGTGATGGCCGAGCTGGGGGTCGGGCTGGTGCCGTACTCGCCGCTGGGGCGGGGGTTCCTGACCGGCGCCCTGGACCGCTCCACGCTGGGCGAGAAGGACTTCCGGCGCACCAACCCCCGCTTCGCCGGCGAGGCGGGCGAGGCCAACGAGAAGATCGCGGCAACCGTGCGCGAGGTGGCCGGCCGGCTGGGCGCCACTCCGGCCCAGGTGGCGCTGGCCTGGGTGTACGCCCAGGCCGAGCGGCTCGGGGTGACGGTGGCGGCCATCCCGGGCACCCGCAGCCCGGCCCGGCTGGAGCAGAACGCGGCCGCGCTGGAACTCACCCTGGACGCCGAGGCACTGGCCGCGCTGGACCCGCTGAGCGACCAGGTGAGGGGCGAGCGCTACACCCCCGCGCACACCGCCGAGGTCGCACGGGGTTAGGGCCCGTCTCTCAATTCCCGTCTGCCGGGGGGCGTGAACCCGCCCCCCGGTCAAAGGGGTCGTACCGCCCGGTACAGACGGGTACCGGCCGTCGCCCGCACCGTGTTGTCCGCGGGCCGTCGCCGCGGATGCACCGCGTTGGAGAGCAGCACCAGGAACGAACCCGTCGCCGGGTCCAGTACCAGCGACGTGCCCGTGAACCCCGTGTGCCCCGCCGCCCCCCGCCCGGCCAGCTCCCCCATGAACCACGGCTGGTCCACCGCGAACCCCAGCCCCGGTGCCGTCAGCATCAGCTCCACGAAGTCCGGCCCGAGGACGCGGGCCGGCCCGTACGACCCCCCGCTCAGCAGCGCCCGGCAGAACACCGCGAGGTCCCGCCCCGTCGAGAACAGCCCCGCGTGCCCGGCCACGCCCCCGAGCGCCCACGCGTTCTCGTCGTGGACGGTCCCCCGCAGCATCCCCCGCTCCGCCTTGGCCCACGGCCGCCGCTGGTCCTCCGTCGCCGCCGCCCCCGGGCACGGTCCGAAGCCGGTGGCGTTCATGCCCAGCGGCCGGGTGACGCCGTCCCGGATCAGGACATCCAGCGGCCGCCCGGTCAGGCGTTGGAGCACGTGCTGCAACAACAGCATGTTGAGGTCGGAGTAGCGGTACGTGCCGGGCGCGCCGACCGGCTCCTCCGCCCGCAGCAGCGCCAGCCGCGAGGCCCCGTCGGAGGCGTCGTACAGCGGGAGTTCGGGGCGCAGGCCGGAGGTGTGGGTGAGCAGCTGCCGTACGGTCAGCCCGTGCGCGGCGGCGCCGGTGAAGTCCGGCAGATACGCCCCGACGCGCGCGTCGATGCCGAGCGTGCCGCGCTCCAACTGCTGCACGGCGACGACGGCCGTGAACAGCTTGGTGAGGGAGGCGAGGTCGAAGGGCGTGTCGACGGTCATCGGGACCCGTATCTCCGGCGGGAGTTCGACGCCGGTGTCCGTCTTCTCGTCGTAGCGGGCATAACGGACCGCCCATCCCACGGCCTCCTCGACCGCGACGACGGGCCCGCGCCCCGCGACGACCACCGCCCCGGCGGCCCAGCCCCGCTCCACCGCCGCGCGCACGTCGCGCACCAGCAGGCGCAGTTCGCCGGGGTCGAGTCCGGCCCGTTCGGGGCTGTCGACACGCAGTCTCGGCGCGCTCAGTGCTCTGTTCCCTCCGTGCCGGCCGGTCCGTTCCAGGGACGGCACAGTGCCATGAAGCAGACCACCGACACCAGCGCCGCGCCCACCTGTACGACGGCCATGGGGACGGCGGTGTGCTCGCCGGCCAGTCCGACGAGCGGCGAGGCGAGGGCGCCGATGAGGAAGGAGGAGGTGCCGAGCAGCGCGGAGGCGGCCCCGGCGGCCCTCTTCGTCCGCATCAGGGCGAGCGCCTGGGCGTTGGGCATGGTCAGACCGAGCGCGGACATCAGGACGAACAGCCCGGCGGCGACCGGGGCGAGCCCCACCTCGCCGAAGACGCCGGTGGTGAGCAGCAGGAGCGCGAGCGCGGCGGCGGTGACGAGGGCGAGGCCGACCGCCAGCACCTTCTCCAGCCGGACCCGGCCCACCAGCAGCTTGCCGTTGATCTGGCCGACGGTGATCAGTCCGACGGAGTTCAGCGCGAACAGCAGGCTGAAGGTCCCCGGGGAGGCGCCGTAGATGTCCTGCACGACGAACGGGGAGGCGGAGATGTACGCGAACAGCGCGGCGAAGGCGAAGCCGCCGGTGAGGGTGTGGCCGACGAAGACCCGGTCGGCGAGCAGCCCGCGCATGGCCCGCAGGGTGTCGCCGATGCCGCCCTCGTGCCGGCGGGCGGGCGGCAGCGTCTCGGGCAGCCGCGCCCACACCAGCGCCCCGAGCACCAGTCCGACCACCGTGAGCAGGACGAACACCCCGCGCCAGCCGGTGAACCGCAGCAGTTGGCCGCCGATCACCGGGGCGACGACGGGGGCGACCCCGGAGATCAGCATGAGCGTGGAGAAGAAGCGGGCCATGGCCACGCCCTCGTACATGTCGCGCACGACGGCCCGCGCGATCACGATGCCCGCCGCGCCCGCGAGCCCCTGCACCAGCCGGAAGGCGACGAGCGTTCCGACGGTGGGCGCGAGCGCGCACAGCGCGGTGGCCACGACGTTGACGACGAGCCCGGCGAGCAGCGGCCGGCGCCGGCCCCACCGGTCGCTCATCGGGCCGACCACGAGCTGGCCGACGGCCATGCCGACCAGGCAGGCGGTGAGCGTGAGCTGGACGGTGGCGGCGGGGGCGTGCAGGGACCGGGTGACCTCGGGCAGCGACGGGAGGTACATGTCCATCGCCAGCGGGGCGGTCGCGGTGAGCCCGCCGAGCAGGAAGGTGACGAACAGTCCGGCGCGGGCGGCGGGGGCGGGTGCCGGGGGTGTCCTGGTGACACCGCCGCTCCCCCCGTGCTCCTCCAGGCCGTCCGGTACCTGCGTGGTGCCGCCACGCTCCGACATGGGTCCCCTCCCTGTTCTGCGGTTCTTCCGTCCCCCCGCCTATGCTCTCAGCTCGAACGACTGATCGAGGATGCTGCCCATTGGTTGGACCATTGGGTGGTCGGCACGCCGAGTGGGCAATCCACTGGCTGGACGGAACGAGGGACGGACATGGCGGACGGACGCGTGCGGTGGGGCATTCTGGCGACCGGCGGGATCGCCGCGGCGTTCACGGCGGATCTGGTGGATCTGCCCGATGCCGAGGTGGTCGCGGTGGCCTCGCGCAGCACGGAGTCGGCGAAGGCGTTCGCGGACCGGTTCGGCATCGGGCGGGCGTACGGCGACTGGGAGTCCCTGGCGCGGGACGAGGACGTGGACGTGGTCTACGTCGCCACCCCGCACGCGGCGCACCGGGCGGCGGCCGGGCTCTGTCTGGAGGCCGGGCGGAACGTGCTGTGCGAGAAGGCGTTCACGCTGAACCTGCGCGAGGCCGAGGAACTGGTCGCGCTGGCCAAGGAGCACGGCGGCTTCCTGATGGAGGCCATGTGGATGTACTGCAACCCGCTGGTACGGCGGCTGAAGGCGCTGGTCGACGACGGCGCGATCGGCGAAGTCCGCACGGTACAGGCCGACTTCGGGCTGGCGGGCCCCTTCCCGCCCGCGCACCGGCTGCGGGACCCCGCGCAGGGCGGCGGCGCGCTGCTCGACCTCGGGGTGTACCCGGTGTCGTTCGCGCAGCTGCTGCTCGGCGAGCCGACGGGGATCACCTCGCGTGCGGTGCTCTCCGAGGAGGGCGTCGACCTCCAGACGGGCTCCCTGTTCACCTGGGACAGCGGCGCGCTGGCCTCGCTGCACTGCTCGATCAACGGCGGTACGGCGGTGGTGGCGTCGGTGACCGGTTCGAAGGGCCGCATCGACATCCCGAGCGGCTTCTTCCACCCCGAGCGTTTCGTGCTGCACCGGGACGGCCGCGACCCCGAGGAGTTCACGGCCGACCCGGCGGACGGCCCCCGCACCAGCTTCCGCCACGAGGCGCGGGAGGTCATGCGTGCCCTGCGCGCGGGAGAGAAGGAGTCCCCGCTGGTCCCCCTGGAGGGCACCCTGGCGATCATGCGCACGCTGGACACGATCAGGGCGCAGATCGGCGTGCGGTACCCGGGGGAAGAGAGCTGAGGGTCACACCTCCCGCAGCCCCTGCTCCCCCACCTCCGTGACGAAGGAGCCGGCGGTCCTGATCGCCGCTCCGGGGGTGGTCACCGCGGCGACCGTCTTGAAGTCGGCCCGCGCCTGCGACCGCCCGAGCTCCACCGTCACATAGCCCCGCTGCCCGTTGTAGAACTTCAGGTGCGGGTTGGCCTTGGTGTACGTCGCCCAGTTGGACGGCTTCTCGGAGCCGTCCTTGCCGCTGGTGATGGAGGTCGCGACGATCTCCGTGCCGAGTGTCCTGGACGACGGGTCGTCGAAGTCGTCCTTGATGTCGAAGGCGTACCCCACGTGGACGTCGCCGGTGAGCACCATGAGGTTGTCGACGCCGGCGGACTTGGCCCCGGCGAGCACCCGCTGCCGGGACGCCCGGTAGCCGTCCCACGCGTCCATGGACAGCTTGGCGGCGGGGTTGAGGTCCAGCTTGCGCTGGGAGAACGTGACCTGCTGCGGGACGACGTTCCACAGCGCCCGGGAGGTGCGCCAGCCGTCGATCAGCCAGCGTTCCTGGGTGGCGCCGGTGATCGTGCGCGCCGGGTCGTCC
Organism: Streptomyces sp. NRRL F-6676; assembly: GCF_000725625.1. Taxonomy (GTDB): domain Bacteria; phylum Actinomycetota; class Actinomycetes; order Streptomycetales; family Streptomycetaceae; genus Streptomyces. The sequence goes on along the minus strand of NZ_JOHS01000023.1, from coordinate 86,961 downwards.
GACTCCGGACCGGGTACGTGCGCGCCGTCGCCGTACGCCTGGTTGGAGCGGTACTGGCGGGTGTCCAGCACGTCGAACTGGGCGAGCCGGCCCCAGTACAGACGGCGGTAGAGCTGGGCGTCGGGGCCGTGCGGGAGCTGGGTCCGGCGCAGCGGCTGGTGCTCCCAGTACGCGCGGTAGGCGGCGGCCCGGCGCAGCAGGAACTCCTCCGGCGGGTCCTCGTTCTCGGAGACGTCGTCGGCGTAGTTGTTCTCGGTCTCGTGGTCGTCCCAGGTGACGACGAAGGGGTGCGCGGCGTGGGCGGCGCGCAGGTCGGGGTCGGTCTTGTAGAGGGCGTAGCGCAGCCGGTAGTCCTCCAGGGTGACCGTCTCGTGGTTGAAGAGGTCGGGCAGCACGCGGTCGGTGTACTGGCGGGCGCCGCCGACGGAGGTGACGGCGTACTCGTAGAGGTAGTCCCCGAGGTGGAAGACCACGTCGACGTCGTCCTCGGCGAGGTGGCCGTACGCGGTGTAGTAGCCGTCGTGGTACGCCTGGCAGGAGACGGCGGCGAGCTTGAGCCGGGAGGTGTGCGCGCCGGTGGCGGGGGCGGTGCGGGTGCGGCCGGTGTCGCTGGTCCAGGTGCCGGTGCGGAAGCGGTAGTAGTACTCACGGCCCGGGGCGAGGTGGGGCACCTCGACGTGCACGCTGTGCCGGAACTCGGGGTGCGCGGTGGCGGTGCCGCGTCTGGCGATGCGGCGGAAGCGGGCGTCGTGGGCGAGCTCCCAGTGCACGGTGACGCGGGAGGCGGGCAGTCCGCCGTCGGCCTCGTACGGCCGCGGGGCGAGCCGGGTCCACAGCAGGACGGAGGTGGGCTGCGGGTCGCCGGAGGCGATGCCGAGGGTGAACGGGTCGGCGGTGATCTTCCGGGCGTCGAGCTCGGCGGCGCTCGCGGCACCGGCGGCGGGCAGATTGACCGCGAAGGCGAGCGCGGCGGCCGCGCCCGTCACGGTGAGGAAGCGACGGCGCCCCAAGTGGCGGGCGGCGGCGCGGAGTTCGGGAGCGTGCTGCGACGGCTGATGGGACGCGGGTGTCATCCGGGGCCTCCCCTGGCGGTTGCGGACCCCGCCATTCGAACGACCCGGATCGACTCCCACCTGTCACGTACACAACAGCCACATGGCGGACGGATGAGTTCCGGTCGTCACCGCCACCGACCGCCCGACACCGGCCACCACGGGTGCGGACCTCGCGACGTGACACGAGGGCCTGCCGTTCGGATCGCGCCTGGGATCGGAAAAGAACCACAAGACGACAATCGCCGGATTTATTGCGAATGTAGTCGCAACCGTCAGGTCGAGGACAGCGGCACGTCAAGTCCCTAATAAGCTGAGAACGATCGAAGGATATTACGGCATATTACGGCTGGCATGAGTGGCGTCCAGCAGCTGCTCGCCCGTCATGGCGTCGGCGTTCGGGGGCCCCTGTCGTCGGCGCCGCTTCAACTTCAATACATCGAGGCATCTGTGAACTCCTTCCTCTACGGCCTTATATTGGGATTGTCGGCAGCTTTGGCGTTGGCCTGGGATGCGGAAAGAGCGGGCAGGAAGAGCATCGTATTCCCTTTGAGCTGCACTGTTCTCGCGATGTTCCCGATCTTGGTCGCGTTCACCATATATGGGTAGCTGAAGCAGAGCAGGAAGTCGTGGCGTGGATTCCTTGGCCTGGGGAGTCGCCTCGGACAGGCGGTTGGCGATCCGCTGCCCGACCGACAGCGAAACCCACCGCGACTGGCGCACGAGACAGGTCTGCGCCCTGCCCGTCAGCGCCCGGATCGGCCGCTTTCGGGGGCGTCGGACTCCGTCGTCCCCCCGGCGACCGCCCGCCTGCGCCTTCCCCGTAGGGCCAGTGTGCCGCCCGCCAGGAGGGCCACTGCCGCGCCGGCGCCGCCGATCAGGCCCCAGGACGGGCCGCCGTCGCCGGAGGCCGAGGCCGCCTGTGAGCCGGCGGCGCCCTTGGCGCCGGCCGCCTTGTCCGCGGGCGTCCGCTTCGCTCCACCCTCGCTCAGCGGGTCGACGAGCACGCCCACCGGCTTCACCTTGTCCGCGTTGGCGAAGCCCCAGTCGAGCAGCTTGGCGGTCTCCTTGTAGACGCCGTTGCCGCCGGACTGGGGGTGCAGCACGCTCACCAGCAGGGTGCGGCCGTTCCGCGTGGCCGCGCCCGTGAACGTGTTGCCCGCGTGGCTGGTGTAGCCGTTCTTGACGCCGATGAGGCCGTCGTACGTCTCCATCCCCCACGCCCCGGTCAGCAGGCGGTCGGTGTTCTGGATCTGGAAGGTCTTCTTGCCGCCGGCCGGGAAGTCGGCGGTCCTCGTCCCGCAGTAGGCGCGGAAGTCGTCGTTCTTCAGGCCGTGCCGGGCGAACAGCGTCAGGTCGTACGCCGAGGAGACCTGCCCCTTGTGGTCGAACCCGTCGGGGCTGCGCACCTGCGTGTCCAGCGCCTGGAGGTCGACCGCCTTGGCCTGCATCTCGGCCACCGTCTTGTCGATGCCGCCGTTCATGTGGGACAGCACGTGCACCGCGTCGTTGCCCGAGCGCAGGAAGACGCCGAGCCACAGCTGCTCGACGGTGTAGGTGTAGTTCTCCTTGACGCCGACGAGGCTGGAGCCCGCCGGGACGTCCGCGATCTCCTCCGGGGCGACCTTGTGCCGCTCGGTGCGGTCGAACTTGCCCAGCACGGTGTCCGCGAACAGCATCTTCAGGGTGGACGCGGGGGCCAGGCGCCGGTGCGCGTTGAAGGCCGCCAGGACCTCGCCGCTCTCGTGGTCGGCGACCAGCCAGGCGCGGGCGGTGAGCTTGGCGGGCACGTCGACCCCGCCCCGCACCTGCAACCCGGAACGGCCCAGCAGCTCACCGCCGATGGCGGTCGCGGCGTACGCGGAGGTGGCGGTGGCCGCGGGAACGGCGGCGGCCAGGGGCGCGGCGGCGGTGAGGCCGAGCAGCGCACGACGGGAGAGCGGAGAAGAGTCACGCATCCCGGGACCGTACAAAGTCCCGCACACCACGCCCACATCGGGGTCCCCAAGCCCTGGCAAAGTCCACCCGTCGCCCCGCCCCGCAAAGCACCGATTTCCCCCCAACTCCCCATACTTCTCAGCTCACGCACACCTCGCACCCAGCTCCTGTCAAAGGTTCCTCCCTACGTTGTGGCCGCGCCCACCCCACCAGGACCAGGGCGCCATGAACCTACGAGGAACGAGATGTTTGGCATCTATCTCAGGCGCGAACTGAGCCGCCGCAAGAAGGCGGCCCTGGTCATCGCGATGGGTCTGGCGCTCGGTATCGCGCTGGTGATCACCGTCAACTCGGTGTCGGCCGGAATGCAGCGGGCTCAGGACAAGGTCCTGGAGTCCCTCTACGGCCTCGGCACGGACATGACGGTCACCAAGGCCAGGACCGCCCCCTCCGGGAACAGTACGGAGAGACCGAAGTTCGAGTTCGACGCCAAGTCGGACGACAGCGACACGCAGAGTTCCGACCGGGTGATGACGCAGGGCGGCCAGGCCCTGAAGTCCTCGCTGGTGGCGAAGGTCGCCGCGCAGCAGGGCGTGGCGAGCGCGGTGGGCGCGCTGTCCCTGAACGTCACCAAGGTCGACGGCTCGTTCACCCAGGGCGAGGCGCAGAGCTCCACCTCAGGGTCGTCCGGCTCGCAGCAGGGCGGGCCCGGCGGCCAGAGCCAGCAGCAGGGGCAGGGCCAGCCGCAGGTGCAGGGCGGCGGGGCCTCGTTCGACGTGAACTCGTACGCGGTCGCGGGTGTCGACGTCACCGACCAGGACCTCGGCCCGCTCGCCGCGTCGAAGATCACTTCCGGCAGGACGTTCACCGCCGCGCAGACCGACGCGAAGGTCGCGGTCGTCAGCAAGTCGTACGCCAAGGAGAACACGTACAAGGTCGGCTCGACGCTGAAGATCTCCGGCACCAAGTACGAGATCATCGGCATCGCCACCCCCGACAGCAGCGACTCCACCACCGACGTCTATCTGCCGCTGAAGCAGGCGCAGACGCTGGGCGACGCCAAGAACAAGGTCACCACGATCTACGTCAAGGCGACGGACTCCCAGCGGATCGACGCCGTCAAGTCGACCATCCAGAAGAACATCTCGGGCACCACGGTCACCACCTCCGCCGACCTCGCCGACACGGTCTCCGGTTCGCTGTCCACCGCCTCCGATCTGGCGGCCGGTGTCGGCAAGTGGCTCTCCCTGGTGGTGCTGGTGGCCGCGTTCCTGGTGGCCGCGCTGCTGACCTCCTCCGCCGTCTCCCGCCGGGTGCGTGAGTTCGGCACGCTGAAGGCACTGGGCTGGCCCAGCCGCCGGGTGACCCGGCAGGTGGTCGGCGAGTCGGTCGTCAACGGTCTGCTCGGCGGCGTCCTCGGCATCGCGCTCGGCCTGGCGGCGGCGTACGCGGTGACGGCGATCAGCCCGACCCTGACCGCGCAGCTCGGCGGCGGGGCCGGCGGCGGGGGCGGGACGGGCGGCGGCCCGGGCGGCGGCCCCGGCGGGCAGAGCGCGCAGAACACGCTGGAGATCGCGCTGTCGGCGCCGGTGTCGGCGACCACCATCGCGCTGGCGGTGGGCCTGGCCGTGGCCGGCGGTCTGATCGCCGGTGCGATGGGCGGCTGGCGCGCCTCCCGGATGCGCCCGGCGGACGCGCTGCGCAGCGTCTCGTAGCCGCCCCGTCCCCCTGAACAGGGGCGCCGCCTCCACTCCCCCGGGAGGCGGCGCCCCCTTCCCACTCTCCCGTCCGAACCCCACGGAGCACCCGATGTACAGACTCACCGGCGTCACCAAGCGCTACACGCGCGGCAAGGAGACGGTGGAGGCGCTGCGCGGCATCGACCTCACCATCGAGGACGGCGACCAGCTCGTCATCCAGGGCCCCACCGGCGGCGGCAAATCGACGCTGCTGCAAATGATCGGCGGCCTGGACCGCCCCACGTCCGGCAGCGTCGAGCTGGACGGCGTCGACCTCGGCACGATCGGCGAGGCGAAGCTGACCCGGCTGCGCGCGGAGAAGATCGGCATCATCTTCCAGTCGTTCAACCTCATCCCGACGCTGACCGCGCAGGAGAACGTCGAGACCGCGCTCGTACCGCTCGGCGTCAGGGCCGCCGAGCGGCGCGAGCGGGCGGCCGAAGCACTGCGCTCGGTCGGCCTCGGCGAACGGCTCGGCCATGTGCCCTCGGAGCTGTCCGGCGGTCAGCAGCAGCGTGTGGCGATCGCCCGCGCGCTGGTGAAGCGGCCGAAGGTGCTGCTCGCCGACGAGCCGACCGGCAACCTCGACGAGGGCACCCGGGACGACATCATGGCCCTGCTCGAAGGGCTGTGGCACGAGTACGGGCTGACGTTCGTCATGGTCACCCACGACTCCTCCATCGCCCGCCGCGCCCCCCGCCTCGCCACGATCCGCTCGGGCCGGATCACGCTGAAGGACCAGCGCGACGGCAACCCCACCCGGCACGCCGAACCGCAGTCGGCCCACTGAGCCGACGCCGCCCCACGGGGCCGTTCACCTCCCCAGCAACTCGTCGATCTCGGCCAGTTGGGCGGGGGTGAGCGGCCCCTTCGCCATGGCCGCCGCGTTCTCCTCCGCCTGTGCGACGGAGCGGAAGCCGGGGATCGGAACGGTGTGCGGGCTGCGCGCCCACAGCCAGGCGAGGGCGCCCTGGGCGGGCGTCCGGCCGTCACTGGTGACGATCTCGCGGAGCGCGTCGACGCGGGCGAGCCACGCGGGGTCGGCGCCGGTGCCGTCGCCGAAGCCCTGGAGCCAGACGGGCGGGCGGCTGCGGATGTCGCCGGGCTCCAGGACGCGCCCGGCGCCGTGCCGGCCGGTCAGCAGCCCCATTGCGAGCGGGCCCCGGGCGATGCCGGCGAGGCCCAGCCGTTCGCACAGGGCGACCATCTCCGGGGCGTCCTGGAGGACATTGAGCTGGAACTGCGCGGCGGCGCAGTGCGGCCCCTCGGCGAAGACGGCGGCGCGGGCCGGGTCGTCGGTGGACCAGCCGTACGCCCGGATCAGCCCTTCCGCCACCAGCTCCTCGCACGCCTCCCGCAGTGCGGCGGCGCGCTCGGGGGCGGCGTCGTTCAGGTGCAGCTGGTAGAGGTCGACGTGGTCGGTGCCGAGGCGGGTGAGGGAGGCGGTCAGGGCGCGGCGGACGTAGGCCGGGGAGTCGTCCTGGCCGTCGGCGGTGCGGGCGCGCTCGTCGAAGAGGTTGCCCCACTTGGTGGCGACGACGACCTCGTCCCGGTGGCCGGCGAGGGCGCGGCCGAGCACGCGTTCGCTGTGTCCGGTCCCGTAGTTGTCGGCGGTGTCGAAGAAGGTGACGCCGAGGTCGAGGGCGCGGCGGACGGCCCGTACGGACTCCTCGTCGTCGACCCGGCCCCAGCCGAGCGGCTGTCCGTCGGCGGCGGACCACTCGCCGCCGATGGCCCAGCAGCCGAAGCCGAGGGCGCTGACCTCGATGCCGCTGCGGCCGAGGGTGCGGCTCTCCAGGGGTGCGGTGGTGGCGTTGCCGTGCGCGTCGGTTCGCGCGTTTCGCGTGTCTCGCATGTCTCGCGTGTCTCGCATGTTCCGGGACGCTAGGAGTTGAAGTGCGCGCGAGGGCAAGCGGCCGCGCCGTCCCGCTGTTCACCCGTACGGCCGCGCGGGGCGGGCCCCGGGGGGCGGGGGCGTGGAACGGTGGAGGCACAAGAGGGACCGTTGCCGTTCCGGGAGTGATCGTGACGCTGTGCGACCGACGTGATGTGGGACTGCTGCTGCTCCGCCTGGGCACCGGAGGGGTGCTCGCGGCACACGGGGCGCAGAAGCTGTTCGGCTGGTTCGGCGGCCACGGGCTCGAGGGCACCGGACAGTTCATGGAGTCCGTCGGCTACGCGCCCGGCCGGGCCAGCGCGACGGCGGCGGGGGTGGCCGAGACGGGCGGCGGCGCGCTGCTGGCGCTGGGCCTGGCGACCCCGGCGGCGGGTGCCGCGGCGGCCGGGGCCATGGCGGGCGCGGCGGCCGTGCACGCGCCCAACGGCTTCTTCGCCCAGGGCGGCGGCTACGAGTACGCGGCCTCCCTCGGGCTGACGGCGGCGGGGCTCGCGGTGGCGGGCCCGGGCCGGCTCTCCCTGGACCATGTGCTGCGCCACGCGGTGAACCGGAACTGGATGGTTCCGGCCGCGCTCGGCGCGACGGCGGCGGTCACCGCGGCGGTGGTCGGCGCCCGCACCAGGCGCGTGCGCGAGCGGGAGCGGGCGGAACGTCTGGGGGATCAGGCGCCGTTGTTCGAGGAGTGAGGGGAACCCAGGGCCCTTCCGACGGAGCTGCGCGGGGTCGTCCGCGCCCCGTCCTCACACGCTGAGGTTCGCCCACACCGCGTTGCCGCCGGTCAGCCGTGACCGGCAGACCCCCCACGTGTCGGCGAGCTGCTCGACGAGGAACAGCCCCCGGCCGCTCTCGGCGTCGCCGCCCGGCCGGGACCCCGTCATGTCGCCGCTGCCGCCCCCGTAGTCGTGGTCGTGCACCTCGAGCCGGACGCGGCCGTCCCCGACGAGCCCGACCCCGCACAGGATCCGCGCGCTCAGCGTGTGCCGTACGGCGTTGGTGGCCAGCTCGGAGACGAGCAGCACGGCGTCGTCGCAGAGTTCCTCCGGCAGCCGCCACCCGGCCAGCCGCGTGCCCATGGTGCGGCGGGCGACTCTGACGCTGGAGCGGTACGCCGGAAGCTCCAGCCAGTGGGTGCGGTCCGGGTTGACGACGTCTAACAGCTCGAAGGACGTGGTCATGGGGGAGGTAATCGCGTGGGGGGACACGGTGGTCGCCTTCCGTCGGGCCGGCGGACGCGGTCGGAGCCGGTGGTCCGGATGCGCGGGACAAGCGTCGGGGCATGAGCGGGTGCGCGACGGAGCACGCCGGACAGGCGGTGTCCGTCGGGCGGCGTCACTCAAGTAACTATGCTCGCGGGGCAGTTCACCCTGCAACCGACTCGCTGATAATTTCACCCGGTAGATGTCGGACAGTTGTTTTCGGTCTGGCGCAATCAGCCAAGTCACTGTCATGCTCGTACCGGTGACGGTTGTTCAGGAGGTTGGTCGTGAGTGATTCCCGTTCGGGTGCGAGCGGTTCGGGCACGAGTGCGCCCACCGTTCTCCGGATGATCCTCGGCCGACGGTTGCAGGAGCGACGACAGGACGCGAACGTCTCGCTGGAGGCGGCGGCCAAGGCGCTGCGTGTGACGTCCCTGACGATCCGCCGGCTGGAGAAGGCGGAGGTCGCGCTCAAACCGCTCTACGTGGAGAAGCTGCTCGAGACGTACGGGGCCGACCGGCAGGAGATCGACGAGTTCGTCGGCATGGCCGACAAGGCCAACGAACCGGGCTGGTGGCACCCGTACCGCGATGTGCTGCCGAACTGGTTCAGCGCCTACGTCAGCCTGGAGACCGGGGCGCGGACCCTGCGCACCTACGAGCCGCAGTACGTCACGGGGCTGCTCCAGACCCACGCGTACGCCAAGGCCATCCTGCGCGGCGGCTTCCCCAACGACAGCGAGGAGGACCTGGACCGGCGCATACATCTGCGGCTGCGCCGGCAGAGCCTGCTCGAGCGGCCGGACGCGCCCACGCTGTGGGTGGTCCTGGAGGAGGCCGTGCTGCACCGGGCGGTGGGCGGTCCGGAGGTGATGCGGGAGCAGATCGAGCGGCTCCTCGAGGTGTCGGAGCTGGAGCACGTCAGCATCGACGTCGTGCCGTTCGCGGCGGGCGCCCACACGGGCGCGTGCGCGCCCTTCACCTACTTCCGCTTCCAGGAACCCGAACTCCCCGACATCGTCTACAGCGAGATCCTGTCCGCCGGCGTGTACCTGGACCAGCGCTCCGACGTGGTGACACACCTCGAGGCGCACAACCGGATGTCCCTTCTGACCTCGTCCGCGGAGAGCAGAGCGCTCCTGAACAAGATGCGCAAGGAATACTCATGAGCACCAGCAAGAGCAGTGCCCGCAGCACACACACGACCCACGGCACCCATGGCACCCCCGGCGCCCACGGCCGCGTCTACAACGGCATGCCCGCCCTCGACCTCGGCGAGCAGGGCTGGGAGTCTCCGTGGAGCGGCCCCAACGGCGGTCAGTGCGTGCAGACCAAGCAGCTCTCCGACGGCAGGGTCGCGGTGCGGCAGTCGACCGACCCGGCCGGGCCCGCCCTGATCTACACCCCGCAGGAGATGGCCGCGTTCGTCGCGGGCGTCAAGCGGGGGCTCGCCGACCATCTGGCGGCCGGCTGACCGCCGGACCGACCACCACCGACACCGAAAGGGACAGAGGGAAGGGACAGGATGAACACCTCGCACACGGCCCGGGAGATAGACACCAGCCGGCCCCACTCCGCCCGGATGTACGACTACTACCTCGGCGGCAAGGACCACTTCGAGGTCGACAAGCAGGCCGCCGAGGCCGTCGCGGAGGCCTACCCCGGCATCTTCGTGTGCGCCCGTGAGAACCGTGCCTTCATGCACCGCGCGACCCGCGTACTCGCCCGGGAACACGGCATCCGCCAGTGGCTGGACATCGGCACCGGCATCCCCACCGAGCCGAACCTGCACCAGGTGGCGCAGTCGGTGGTGCCGGAGGCCCGGGTCGTCTACGCCGACAACGACCCCCTGGTGCTGAAGTACGCCGAGCGGTTGATGCGCAGCAGCCCGCAGGGCCGCACGACGTACATCGAGGCGGACGTCAACAGCCCCGAGACGCTGATCAACTCCCCCGAGCTGGCCGCGGTCCTCGACCTGAACCAGCCGGTGGCGCTCTCCCTCAACGCGCTGATGCACTTCGTCACCGACGCGCAGGACCCGTACGGCATCGTGGAGGGACTGCTCGCGATACTGCCGGCGGGCAGCGCACTGGCCCTGAGCCACTGCACGCCCGACTTCGACCCGGAGACGTGGGAGAAGGTCACCGCGATCTACACCAACGCCGGGACGCCGGTGCAGTTCCGGGCGCAGAAGGACGTCGCCCGCTTCTTCGACGGGCTCGACCTGCTCGACCCGGGCATCACCGTCGGCCACCACTGGCGCCCCGACGCCGGCCCCGACACCGGCGCGGACACCGAACCGGACTCCGAGCCCCCCACGGACGCCCAGGTCAGCCTGTGGACCGGGGTCGGCATCAAGCGGTGAGCGACGAGGCCGCGGCGGACCGCCTGTGGCGGTCCGTCGACGACCTGTGGACGTGGCTGGAGGCCGAGAGCCCGGTCGGCGGCCGCGAGGGCCTGCTGCTGCGGATGCTGAAACTCTCGGAGGAGGTCGGCGAGGTCGCCGAGGCAGTGATCGGCGCCCTCGGCCAGAACCCCCGCAAGGGCACCACCCACACCTGGGAGGACGTCCACGCGGAACTCTGCGACGTCGCCCTCACGGCCCTGATCGCCCTGCGCACCCTGACCCCGGACGCCCGCGAAACGTTCGAGTCCCATGTGACAAAGGTGACCCGACGCTCCCTGGGCCCACCGCCTCCATCGTGACCATGGCAACGCCGGACGGCGCGCAGCGCGCTTTGTACTGCCGGCGGCACTGCCTGCTCCGGCGTCAGCCAGTTCAGGGAGCCCCTTCGAACGGGTGATCACGCCCCATAAACCCACGAAAGTTCTTGCGTCGCTCGTAGTTTCACGTCATGCCCAACGTCAGTCACGACACCTTGCACGGCTTCCTGCCGGGGCGTCCGAAGGCGCTGAACCGTGCGCTGGAACTCCTGGATCTCGGGATCCCGCCCGGTGTCACCACCGAGACACTCCCGACGGACGCGTCCAGCGCCCCGAAGATGTTCACCCGGCAGATGGACTCCGTGCTGCGGGTGGCTCGCCCCGACGGGCATGACCCGTTCATCCTGTTGGTCGAGGCGCAGACCGGCATCGAGACGAAGAAGGAGACCTCGTGGCCGTACTACATCGCCTACTTGCGTGACCGGTACAAACTCGAGGTCGTCCTGCTTGTCCTGTGCGTGGACACGGCGACGGCGGCATGGGCGGCCAGACCTCTGCGTACCGGTCTGGGACGCCCCACCCAGGTGACGGTTCCGCACGTGCTGGGCCCGTCCAACGTGCCCCGTATGAGCCGCGTCCAGGACGCCTCGGCCGACCTGGACTTCGCCGCGTTCTGCCTGTGGATCCACAGCAATGACCCGGACATCGAGGGCATACTGACGGTGGTGGGCGAGGCACTGGCCCAAGACACTGACCGCGAAGCCCGGGACGATCTGGCGGGACTGATCGAGGACGGCTTGAGCAGCGAGCACGCCCGGAAGATCTGGAGAAACCTGATGGAAACCCTCTTCACCCCCAGGCGAGGCACCATCGTGGGCGACGCCCGCCTCGCAGGACAGCAAGAAGGACTCAAGGAAGGGCGCGTAGCCGCGAAGACCGAGCAACTGCTGCGCCTGATGGAGCGTCGCGGCTTCTCGGTGACGGACGAGATCCGGCAGCGCGTCACCACCTGCGCGGACATGCCGCTACTGGACCTCTGGTTCGACCGCGCCATCGACGCCACCGCACTGGACGAGATCTTCGTCGACCCCACCACCGCGGACCGCGTCCCCACCCCCGCCCGGAGCCCAGAGCACACCGCAGCCCCCGGCCAAGGACCGAGGGACCCCGAAGCCTCGGCCCGCTGACACCGAGGGCACCCCCTCCTCATATGAGGGCGTCGGCCGGGCAGGGCAGAGGCGGGCGCCTACGCCACCACGGACAGCGCGGGGTACACCACCACCGAGCCGTCCGTGTCGCGGGCGATATCGATCGCCACGTCCGCCGGGCGGCCGTCGGCCGCGATGCCGTCGCCGAGGTGGCGGATGCGGTGGGCCGCGCGCATCAGCCGGTCGACCTCACCGGCCGTGAAAACGGGGCGCTTGCCGTTCGGACGTGCCAGCTCCAGCGTCGACAGGCGCACCAGGACACTGGCGAGGCCCGACTCCAGCTCGTCGAGGCGCTGCTCGTCGTCCCGGAGCGTACGGGTGAAGTTCTCGAAGAGGTTGCCGGGGTCGCTCTGGGCCGCCTCGACCGCCTGGAGGACGTTGACCCGCCGCTTCAACGCGAGGGCGAGGGAGGCCAGTTCCAGATGGGTACGGAAAGTGCCGCCGCCCTCGTCGTCCACACCGGGAAACGACTCGTTCAGTGTGGCGATCTCGACGGGCTCGTCGCCCGGAAGCTTGTCGAGCGCGCTCTGCCACCGGGCCAACCGGATGTCGGCCTTGCTCAGCGCCGTGTCGATGGCGTGCACCGCCGAGTCGAGTCCCAGCGAAACACCGAGCTTGCCCTGGTCGAGCAGGACGGCCGTAGCCTTGTCGATGGCGGGACGGCAGCCGTTGAGCGCGCTCTGCTCGTCGTCGAGCTTGTCCGCCTGAAGCTGCTCCAGCAGTTCCGTGATGTGGGCGATGGCCTGCTGCCGCTTGCGGTCGGCGTGCGCGCTCACGCCCACCGCCACCGCCATGAGCACGAGCGGCGCGGCCACGGTGAGCAGCGTCCCTCCGGCAGCCGCAGCGCCGGCGGTCGCACCGGCTCCACCTACGGTGCCCGCCGCTGCGGCTCCTCCGACCGGCACAAACTTCGCCTTGGCAGCGATCTGGCCACTCGACCGCACGAGATCACCGAAGATCTCGCCGGTCGCGCCCTTCGGCACCATCGGGCGAACCAGGCCCTTCCCGAACTCGGCAGCGACCTTCGCCGGGATCACCATGCGGTACAGGCCCTCTCCGGCGGCCGTCGTCTGGGCCGCCGCCGCGGAGCCGCGCGCCGACTGCGTAATCAGCTGTGAGAGGTGCTGCGCCAACGGGCTGGCTGCATCGAGCGGAATGCCCCGGCTGCGGTCGGACTTGTCCGGCAGCGGATACCTCTCGAGCGTGGCAATCGGCCGGTCGGCCAACGCGGCCAGCACACCGCGCAGTTCGGCCAGGCGCTCGGCCGTCATCGGCCCGTCCCCGATCCCCGCCGGTACCTGGACGTCGCCGGTCGCCAGCGTCCAAACCGGAACAGTTGCCTTGCGGTAGTCGATCATCATTCCCCCTGAATCGTCACCCAGCATCAGCCCACGGCCGACGTCCCAGCAGAACGGTATAGACGAATCGCAACACGCGTGTGGAAGGGGCGTCGTCTTGTGGATGTCCGGAGGCTTGTGTGTTATCGCGGAAGCGGCCTGGGGAGAGCCCGTATGCGGGAGTCACCCACCCCACCGCCCGAGACGTTGCTGGCCGAACTCGGGCCCTTCTTCGCGGTGTTCCCGCAGTACCGCGCCGCGGGCGCCCGCCGCGGTGCGCGTTGCCGAACGCTGGTGGCCGAGGAAGGTCGGCGCGCGGAGAGGGGAGCGAACGGTCCCCCCGTCGCGCACGCCGATACCGCGTGCGGACGGGTGCCGCACCGACCGCGCGCCCCCTCCACAGGCCGTCAGGCGTGGGGGCCCGCGACCGGTTCCGGGGGGCCGGGGTCGGGGTCGAGGGGGGTGCGGGGGTCCCGCGGGGGTGTGGGGCGGGCGACGTAGACGGGGGCGTCGGACTGGTAGAAGAGGTCGATGTCGACCTCCTCGCCGCCGACGATCAGCGTGTCCCACGCGCCGCTCTCCCGCAGCGTGCGCAGTGTCCCGGGGGTGAGCGCGGCGAGGTGGGCGCGCAGTTCCTCGTCGCCGGGCATGCCGGGCAGCCGGGGGGCGAGGCGTTCGCGGATGGCGCGGACGCGTTCCAGGAGCGCGTCCAGGTCCGCGTCCCCGGCGGACGCGCCGGTGTCCGGGAGCGGCTCGGTGCTGCGGGCGATGATGTCCTTGATGGCGCGGGTGACCCCCCTGTCGTCGGTGGCGACCATCGCGTTCCACGCCCGGCTCTTGTGCCGGTATTGCAGCATCGACATCGCCGCCTCGTGCCGGATGAAGTCGGCGTCCCGCAGCGGCCGGCCCCGCCAGACCCGGCCGAGCGAACGGGCCAGCGAAGTGGCGGAGGCCAGCCCGCTGTTGAGGCCCCGCCCCGGCCAGAAGTGGATCGCGTTGGCCGCGTCGCCCAGCAGGAAGCCGTACGTCCCCGGGCCGTTCGCGGTGGCGCGGCTGAGCTGCGCGGTGAACCGGGGACGCTGCACCATGTCGAGGCGGAACGAGGTGACGGCGCTCAGGTCCTCCTCCGGCACCCCGAACAGCTTCAGCCCCTCCAGGATCCGCTTCCACAGGGCGGAGCCGCGCAGCAGGGCGGGCAGGAAGAGGGTGCCGTGCGTGGGGCAGACGAACTCGTTGCCGTCCTGGCGGCTCATCACGCAGGGGCGGGCGGCGACGCAGTCCTCGAAGACCTGACGGACGGGGTCGATGCCGACGACCGCCTTGGCCTCCTCGCGGGTGAGCCGCATGTTCAGGAAGCCCTCGCCGCGCAGCGAGTTGAGCAGGAACCTGTTCTGCGACACGGTCAGCAGGACGCTCATCGGGTCCGGCAGCGGCGACTTGACCCGCAGCCCGAGCACCAGGTCGTGCAGGTGTTCGCCGTCGAGCGAGTAGACGGAGGCGTCGGCCCGGCCGAAGCGGTCGGCGTAGTGCTCGCGGGTGCGGGAGCGGCCGCCGTCGCTGATCACCAGGACGTGCTCCTGGGCGAGCCGGTGCTCGTGCTCGGCCACGTCGAACCGCCGGGGCACGAGCCGGATCGCCGGTTTGCGCGCGGCCAGTTCGAGGAGCCGGTCCTCGATGTAGGCGATACGGATGTTGCGGGGCGGCCGGCCTGCCACGGAGTCCGGTCCGACGGGCCACATCTCGGAGAACTCGCCCGCGCCGAACAGCGCCTGGCGCATCTCCTCGGTCAGCGCGAGGTACTGCCGGCTCTGGACCGTCACCACCTGCTGGCGGCGGACGTTGCCCTGCGTCTCGTCCTTCCACACCACGTCGGACCCGGCGCGCGTCCACCGCCCGTCGTAGACGGTGACGGCGACGTTCCCCGGCAGCGCGTCCTCCAGCAGCAGCGCGAAGGCGAGCCCGACCGGGCCGCCGCCGACGACCGTGACCCGCAGCTCACCGGGGTGGGCGACGGCGGGCGGGAGGTCGGCCTGGGAGAGGTCCATGACCGTCTCCATCGCCTCCTGCGTCTCGTACAGGAAGGTCTCGTCGCCGATCCGGATGACGTCGCCGGACTCCAGTACGTGCCGGGTGACGCGCCGGCCGTTGACGTGGGTGCCGTTCCTGCTGTCCCGGTCGTGCAGGACGTACGCGCCGTTCTCCTCGACGATCTCGGCGTGCAGCCGGGAGGCGCTGGTGCTGACGATGATCACGTCGTTGTCGCTCTTGCGCCCGAACCGCAGCGGAGCGGTGCCGAGCAGCACACTCTGACCACTGAAGGGACCGCTCTGTCCCACGATGACCGACGACACGCGATTCTCCTATGAAGGCAGGGGGTTGTGGGGAACGTGGGGGCTTGGGGGGCGTGGGGCGTGGGGGCAAGCGTGAGGGCGCTGGGGGTGCCTACTGACACGTCAGCGTGAACGGCACCGTGTCGGACACCGTCTGCTGCGACGACTTGATCTCCACGCCCATCGCGCTGGACAGCGACCCCGACTCGGCCCACGTCGTCACGCTCACCGACTCCTCGTGGGTGCGGGGGCCGTCCGCGGCGAAGGACAGCTTCCGCCAGGTCCGGTCGACCACCGAGCCGCCCGAGGACACCCAGCGGTAGGTGAACGTCGTCGGCAGCTCGCTCACCGCGAAGGTGGCCGTGAAGGTGGGCGCCTCGCCCTGCGGGGGCGGGCAGGTGCCCGCGTACGTGGTGTGGGTGCCGGTGACGGAGACGGTGACCGGCGGCCCCGCGGCCGCCGCGCCGTCGTTCTCGACGGTCGCCCCGTCCTGTGCCTGACCGGAGGCGGTGGCGGTGGCGGACTTGGCGTCCGTGCCGCCCTTGTCGCCGTCGTCGCCGCCGCTGTTCGCCAGGGCGTACCCGAGCCCGCCCGCGAGCACGGCGAACGCGGCCGCGGCCGCGCCCCACACGTACACCCCGCGCCGCCGCTCGGCGGGCTGCGGCGCGGGGTTGCCGATGACGGTGGCGGGGGGTGTCGGGGGGTCCTGCGGGGGCGCGAGGTGGGGCGCGGGCAGCGAGCCGGCGGTGACGGTCGCGGCAGCGGACGGTGACGGGTCCGACGGCGGCGCGGGGGTCGCTCCGGTGGCGGGCGACGGGTTCTGGGGCGGCCCGGGGGTCGCTTCGACGGCGGGCGCCGGGGTCTGGCGCGGCCCGGGGGTCGCTTCGGCGGCGTGGGTGGTGACGACGCGGGCGAGGGCGGTGCGGGGGTCGACGGCGGCGGCGGTCGAACCGGCATGCGTCGCGGTGACGGCCGGCTCGGGGTCCGTCACCGTGGCGGCCGTCCCGGCATCCGTCGCGACGGCGGTCGGCTCGGCATCCACCGTCGCCGCGTCCGCCGTCACCGCATCCGTCGTCGCGGCGTCCGTCGTCACCGCGTCCGCCGTCACCGCATCCGCCGTCACCGCGTCCGTCGTCGCCGCATCCATCGTCACGGCATCGGTCGGGGCCGCCGTGTCCACCGCCCTCTCGACCGGTCCCCCGACCGCCCCCTCCGCCGTCGATCCCAGGTCCCCGTCCGCCGTCCCCCCGGCCGCCACGAGCCGCAGTTGCTCGGCGGTCCGTTCGGCGGAGGTGCGCTGCTCGGGGTCCTTGCGCAGCAGGCCCTCGATGACGGGGCCGAGCGGCCCGGCCCGGTGCGGAGCGGGCGGCTCCTCGTCGACGACGGCCCGCAGCGTGCTCAGCGTGTTCTCGCGCCGGAAGGGCGAGCGCCCCTGTACGGCGGTGTGCAGCAGCACGCCGAGGGACCACAGGTCGGTCGCGGGCCCCGGCGTACGGCCCAACGCCTGTTCCGGTGCGAGGTATTCGGGCGAGCCGACGACCTCCCCGGTGAGCGTCAGCGCGGTGTCGCCCTGGACCATGGCGATGCCGAAGTCGGTGAGGATCACCCGGTCGTCGTCGCTGAGGAGGACGTTGGCGGGCTTGACGTCGCGGTGCAGCACCCCCGCGTCGTGCGCGGCGCGCAGCGCGGCGAGCACCTCCGCGCCGATACGGGCGGCCTCCCGAGGCGCCAACGCACCCTGTGCGGCGATGAGTTCGCCGAGCGACCGGCCGCGGACCAGTTCCATCACGACCCATGGACGGCCGGCTTCGGTGACCACGTCGTGCACGGTGATCACGTTGCGCGCGGCGATGCGGGCGGCGGCCCACGCCTCCCGCTCCAGCCGCGTGTACATGCGCTCGACCTTGGCGGCGGGCATCCCGGCGGGCGCGCGCACCTCCTTGATCGCGACCTCGCGGCGCAGCATCTCGTCGCGGGCGCGCCACACGGTCCCCATGCCGCCCTCGCCGAGCGGGGACAGCAGACGGTAACGGCCGGCCACCACCCGCTCGGGGGCGAGGTCCGGAGACACCGCGTCCTGGTCCTGCATGGGGCGACTCTCCCTCGTCTGTCGGGCGTGGGCGGGTTCACCGTGCCGGGAGGTCCCCTTCCACCCCCACCGCCCGCCGAAGCGTGCGCCCGCCTCCCCAACTACACGTAGGACAGGGCTTGTTCGGTTCGTCGAAGTCTAACCGCAGGACCTTACGCTGTGTGCCCGCCCGAGGGCCGAGACCGAAGCCTGTCGGCCCGGACCGGCCCGCGTCCGCCCCACCGGCCCCACGCGGCGAACGGCGTGCGCGGTGAGTGCGGGGCGAGGTGGCGGAACAGGGCGACTACGTCGTCCGGAGCCGGGGAGCGGGCCACAGACGTGAGGGGGTCTAGATCCCGCCGTCCCCGCGCGGGATTCCGTACGCCTCGTGCTCCATGTGACGGGCATGGTGGACGTGCGCGTCGGGCCCGGGGAACACGACCGACACCTCGTCCGTGCCCGACCAGCGCACGTCGTACGGCGGGGTGCCGTCCCCGTGGTGGAGCCCCACGATCTCCCCGTCCCGGCGGGTCGCGCCCGACTTGGTACTTTCGACGACGAGCTGGTCGCCGACCTGAGCTCGCATGGTCGTCACCCTCTCTCGTGATCGGCGGAACGGCACCGCTGCCACCGGCCCGTCCCCGTCGTCTCCAGCTTCGTACAGGACGGGGCCCACCGCCAGGCAACCTCTGGTCGCATGTCGGCCGACACCGACCGGCCGTCGAAAGCCCCGACGGCGACCCGGAGCGGCTGATCGGCGTCGCCGCCACCGAGGGGAACGAACTCGTCGCGCTGCGCGACGGCGACCAGACCTTCCCCGCTCGCCCCGTACCAGCGGCGTGCGCGCACTCCACGCCGCGGTGACACGGTCCGCGTAGCAGCCGCGACGGCCGGTCCTCCAAGACCCGCGAGTCCGTCGCGGCGCGGTACGGCGCGGTGCGGCGCGACACGTGGGTGAACTGCGGACGAATTCTGGCTTTTCCTCTGGTCAGAAGGTGACGGAGGAGGCCGTTTCGTCCCTGTGGCCTGCCTAGGATCATCGGTGCCGCCTCGTTCGTACGACTTCCCCTGGAGGACCGGCGTGCCCGAAATCCCCACCGACGCCGACGCCGACGCCGACGCGGATGCCGATACCGACGCCGGCGCCGACGCCGCGCCCGGTCCCCTACCGGCGCCGCCCGGCCGGGCTGCCCGTCGACGGACAGTGCTGGTACTGGTCGTGGCCGGCACCCTGGTGGCAGGGGCAGCCGTCGGGGCCGGGCTGCTGGCGGCCGGCAGTTCCGGCGGGGGCGACCGTCAGGCACGCGCGTCCGACGGTCTGCGGCACACCGTCGTCGAGGTGACACCCGCCGGATGCGGACGCGGCTGGACCCACCCGGCACCCGGCCAACAGGTCTTCGAGCTGAACAACACCTCCGGCACGGCGGCCGAGGTGTATCTGACCGACCCGAGGACGGGCGCCGTCTACGGCGAGGTCGAGGGGCTCGCCCCGGGGACCGTCCGCCCGCTGCGGGTGACGCTCGGCAGCGGCTCGTATGCCTTCAAGTGCCTGCCCGACGACGCGGACGCCGTGACCGGCCCGACCGTGCGGATCACCGGAGGCGGCACGGTGAAGAGCGGCCCCGCCGCCGTTCCCGTGTCCCAGCAGGACCTCATCCCGCCCACCCTCGGCTACCAGAAGTGGATCCGGACCCGTACGGTCGAGCTGGCGACGAAGACCGACGCACTGCGCGACGCGATCGACCGCGGGGACCTCTCGGCCGCCCGCGCCGCCTGGCTGCCGGCGCATCTGGTGTACGAGCGGATGGGCGCCGCCTACGGCACCTTCGGCGACGCCGACGGCGAGATCAACGGCACCACGGCGGGGCTGTCCGGCGGGGTCCACGACGCGGACTTCGCCGGGTTCCACCGGGTCGAGTACGGGTTGTGGCACGGGGAACCGGTGAGCAGTCTGCGCGGCCCGGCCGACCGGCTCGCCAAGGCCGTGCACGCCTTGCGCGACGGCTGGCCCGACCAGCGGATCGACCCGGCCGACGTCGGGCTGCGCGCGCACGAGATCGTGGAGAACACCGTGCAGTTCGAGCTGACCGGCCGCACCGACTACGGCAGCGGCACCAACCTGGCCACCGCCCGCGCCAACCTCGACGGCAGCCGGGAACTGCTCACCCGTCTGCGTCCGCTGCTCAAGGGCCGCGACTCCCGGCTGGCCGGCCTCGACGCCTCGATGGACCGGGCCCGGCACACACTGGACGCCTTCGGCCACGACGGACGCTGGACGCCGCTGGACCGACTCACCCGCAGACAACGGGAGAAGGTCGACGCGGACATGGGTGAACTGGCCGAGCGGCTGGCCGACGTGGCCGCCCTCACGGACGTACGGAGGACCGCGTGAAGCGGAGAGACGAGGTCGGGCGCCGGGGTTTCCTGGCGAGCGCCGCGGCCGTCGCCGGTGCCGGGCTCGTGGCCGCCGACCACGGTGCCGCGTCCGCCGCGCCGTCCACGTCGCCGTCCGCCGCGCCGTCCGTCACGGGCGCGAGCGTGGCCTTTCACGGTCGGCACCAGGCCGGCATCCTCACCCCGCCCCGGCGCGCCACGGCGTTCGTGTCCTTCGACGCCACCGCCGAGAACCGCGCCGAACTGACGGAACTGCTGCGGACGTTGACCGACCGGGCCCGTTTCCTCACCGCCGGCGGCAACCCTCGGGAGTCGGGGATCACCGCCCCGCCGGCCGACTCCGGCACCCTCGGCCCCACTCTCCCGGCCGATGCGCTGACGGTCACGGTCGGCGTGGGCGCCTCGCTCTTCGACGAGCGGTACGGCCTCACGGACCGCAGGCCCCGCCGGCTCACCGCCATGCCGTCCTTCCCCGACGACGACCTGAACGCCGCCTGGTGCCACGGCGATCTGAGCGTGCAGTTCAGCGCCGACAACACGGACACCGTGCTGCACGCCCTGCGCGACGTCACCCGGCACACCCGCGGCGGCATGCAGGTGCGCTGGCGCATGGACGGCTTCGTCAGCCCGCCCCGTCCCTCCGGTACCCCGCGCAACCACCTGGGCTTCAAGGACGGCACCGCCAATCCGGACGTCACCAGCTCCCGGGAGATGGACCAGTTGGTGTGGGTGGGCGCGGGCGGCGGGGAGCCGGACTGGGCGACCGGCGGAAGCTACCAGGTCGTGCGGCTCATCCGGATGCTGGTGGAGTTCTGGGACCGGGTCTCGCTCACCGAGCAGGAGCGGATGTTCGGCCGCGCCCGGGACACCGGCGCTCCCCTGGACGGCCGGCACGAGACGGACACACCCCGGTACGCCCAGGATCCCAAGGGCGACATCATCCCGCTGGACAGCCACATCCGCCTGGCCAATCCCCGTACCGCCGCCACCGCGGACCAGCGCATCCTGCGTCGCGCCTACAACTACGACCGGGGTGTGGACGACAACGGCAACCTCGACATGGGCCTGCTGTTCTGCTGCTACCAGCAGGACCTGGCCCGGCAGTTCGCGACCGTGCAGAAGCGGCTGGCCGGGGAGCCGTTGGTCGACTACATCTCCCCGTTCGGCGGCGGCTACTTCTTCGCCCTGCCGGGCGCCCGGGACGACTCGGACTGGCTGGGGCGCACCCTGTTGGCCTGATACGGCCGACCCAGACGGGCCGAGAACCGACCCGGAGCCGACTCACATGGGTCAAGAACCGACCCACGTGGGACGGGAGCCGACCCACGCGGGTCAAGATATGACTAAAAGTCCATGAGAACTTCCTGACCGTACGTTCGCTCGCCGGTCATTGCCGCTCCCCCGCTCCGCCGCCGGCATGGACCAGGATCCGGCCATAGACATTCAGGCCACGGATGACGTGGCAGCGGAACTCAGCGCTCCCGGAAGGCGAGACAGCATGATCGGCACAGGCAGAACCCCTGGCGCGCGGCGCCGGTTGGCGCGCGTGGGCGCCCTCCTCGGCGCCGCCGCCCTGGCAGCGGCGGGCGGGGCCGTCCCCGCGGCGGCGAGCTCCGGGCACGGCGGCCACGGCCACGGCCACTCCGGCACGCGCACCGCCACACCGATCAAGCACGTGGTGGTGATCTACCAGGAGAACGTCTCGTTCGACCACTACTTCGCGACCTACCCCAAGGCCGCGAACACCGACGGCACGGCCTTCAAGGCGGACAGGCACACCCCCAAGGCCGACAACCTGCTCAACGCCGGTCTGCTGAAGACCAACCCGAACCTCTACACGCCCAAGCGGCTCACGCCGTCGCAGGCCATGACCTGCGACCAGAACCACTCCTACGGGCCCGAGCAGTACGCGGCCGACAATGGCAAGGCCGACAAATACGTCGAGAACACCGAGGTCAGCAAGTGCACCGGGCTGTTCGGCGAGCCCGGCCTGGCCATGGACTACTACGACGGCAACACCGTCACCGGCCTGTGGAACTACGCCCAGCAGTACGCGATGAGCGACAACTCGTTCAGCTCGGTCTACGGCCCCTCCACGCCCGGCGCGCTCAACCTGATCTCGGGCCAGACGCACGGTGTCGTCTCGGTCGACCCGGCCTCCGGCACGGAGAACCCGAAGCAGACGGCCACGCCCGACTCGTACACGGTCCTCTCCCCCGACGCCAAGGGTGTGGGAACGGTCATCAACGACCCCGACCCGGCCTACGACGACTGCTCCGACAAGGACCACACCAGCACCAACGCGCTCGCCGCGATGCGGGGCAAGAACATCGGTGACCTGCTCAACGCCAAGGGCGTGAGCTGGGGCTGGTTCCAGGGCGGCTTCCGGCCCAGCACCGTCTGGGACGGCAAGCAGGGCGACTACGCCAAGTGCGGCGGCACCACCCACACCAACGTCGGCGGCGCCGCGGTCGTCGACTACAGCCCGCACCACTCGCCGTTCCAGTACTACAAGTCGACGTCCAACCCCCACCACCTGGCCCCGAAGAGCATCGCCGAGATCGGGCACTCGGGCCGCGCCAACCACAACTACGACCTGACCGACTTCGACGCCGCGCTGAAGGCGAACAATCTCCCCGCGGTCAGCTTCCTCAAGGCCGCCGAGTACCAGGACGGCCACGCCGCCTACTCCGACCCGATCGACGAGCAGCACTTCCTCGTCAAGGAGATCAACGCGCTTCAGAAGTCGCCGGAGTGGAAGTCCACGGCGGTCGTGGTCGCCTACGACGACTCCGACGGCTGGTACGACCACGTCACCTCGAAGGTGCTGAACGGCTCGAAGGACTCCACCGTCGGGTCCAACGGCAAGTCCCTCGACAGCCCCGCCTGCCAGTCCGGCCCGGCCGCCAAGGGCGGCTACGCGGACCGCTGCGGCCCCGGCACCCGGCAGCCGCTGCTGGTCATCTCCCCGTACAGCAAGGTCAACAAGGTCGACCACGCCGCCACCGAGCAGGCCTCGATCACCAAGTTCATCGAGGACAACTGGTCGACCGGCCGCATCGGTGACGCCTCCTTCGACCAGCGGGCCGGCAGCCTCACCGGCATGTTCGACTTCCGGCACCCCAACAACAAGCAGGTGCTGCTCAACTCGGACGGCTCGGTCGGCTCGGTGAAGCGGCTCCCGCACTACGGCCGGACGGCCACGACGGCCTCCTCCGCCGCGTACCCGCCGTACGTCCAGGAGCTCAGGGCCCAGAACGTCGCTGCCAGCAGCGACGCCGGCCCGTCCCTGCCGATCGTCATGGGCGCCGGCCTCCTCACGGCCGCCGGGACGACCACGGCGTTCGCCCTGTACCGCCGCCGCGGCCGCAACCGTGCCTCGGGCACGATCACGGCCGTCTGAGCCGACGGCGTTCGACGGACCAGAGGCGGCCCCGAATCGCGAGAACGCGAAGCGGCAGACGAGTCGGGCTGTACGCCGGGTTCTGTTCCCCGGGGTCCTCGCGGACCCCGGGGCGACGGCCATCCATCTAGGGCCGGCGTTGCCGCCGGCCTCGTGCGGTCCACCCGCGGACTCGGGCGGGCAGCCCTCGAACGTCCGCGCAGAGCGCTTTTCACGGCGCTCCTTTTGACCTTGCTCCGGGTGGGGTTTACCTAGCTGCCCAGGTCACCCTGGGCACTGGTGGTCTCTTACACCACCGTTTCACCCTTACCCGGCGCCGAAGCGCCGGGCGGTCTGTTTTCTGTGGCACTGTCCCGCGGGTCACCCCGGGTGGCTGTTGGCCATCACCCTGCCCTGTGGAGCCCGGACGTTCCTCGGGAAGCCCCCGAAGGGTCTTCACGCGGCCGCCCGCCCGGCTCGTCTGCCGTGTCGACCATGGTACCGGGCGGAACGACGGGCAGCGGCTCCGGTGCCGGTGCCGGCGGTACGACGCGGGGGCCCGTCGTCGCCAGGACCGAGCCCGCGAGGATGAGGGCGAACGCGGCCAGGACGCCGGCCGTGAGGTGTTCGTCCAGGAAGAGGGCGCCCGCGGCGACCGCGATCGCCGGGTTGACGTAGGTGAAGACCGTGGCGCGGGTGGGGCCCGCCTCCTTGATCAGTTCGAGGAAGGCGACGAACGCCAGCGCCGTGCAGATCGCGCCGAGCCCGGCGAGGGCGGTCAGGACCTGCGCGGACGGCATCGTCTCGGGCATGCCCACCGCCGCCGCCGGGGCGTACACCAGTGCGGCCAGCGCCAGGCACGGGGCCGTGAGCTGAAGCGTCGGCACGTCCTTGAGGTGGCGGGCGACGATCAGCGGCGCCGTCGCGTAGCCGAGGACCGTCAGCAGCACCTCCGCCAGCGAGCGGGTGTCGCCGCCGGTCAGATGCGGGAGCGTGAGGACGGTGACGCCCGCCAGCCCCAGCAGCAGTCCCGTGAGCCGTCGCGGGCCCAGGTGCTCCGCGCTGCCGAAGAACCTGGCCAGGACGACGCCGACGATCGGCACGCCCGCGATCAGCAGCCCGGCCGTGGAACTGGAGAGGTGGCGTTCGGCGTCGGTCAGGGTCCACCAGGGGCCGATGATCTCGATGCACGCGAAGGCCAGCATCGGACGCCAGTGGGCGCGGACGGTCCGGGGCAGACCGCCCTGGCGCAGCGCGAAGGGGAGCAGGAGCGCCGCGCCGAGCGCACAGCGCGTGAACACGACGACGGACGGGGACAGCACGTCCACCGCCACTTTGATCATCAGATAGGGGATGCCCCAGACCACTCCCATCAGGGAGAACAGGAACCAGCCGCGTGCAGTCATGCGGCCTACTGTGGCCCGGCCCGCCGCCCGTCGTCTTGAACGCTGTTGCGGTACGCCGCCGGGGTCACCCCGAGCACCCGGCGGAACCAGCGGGTGAGATGCGCCTGGTCGGCGAAGCCCACCAGCGGGGCCACGTCGGCGGGGCGCAGCCCGGACTCCAGCAGGCCGCGCGCCCTGCTCACCCGGTACTGGGCGAGCCAGGCGTACGGCGGGATGCCGGTGGCGGTGCGGAAGGCGCGCAGGAGCTGGTAGCGGGAGAGGTCCAGCTCGGCGGCGAGTCCGGCGAGGGAGGGCGGGGCGGTGAGCTCGTCGGCGAGCCGGTCCCGTACGGCACGGGCGATGCGCTCGGCGCCGGGGACGGTGCCGTCGACCGGGCGGGCCGTGGAGTGGCGGCGGGCCAGCGCGGTCAGCAGCCAGGGCAGCCGCGACTCGACCTCCAGCGGGTCGGGGCAGGCGCTCAGCTCGGCGTGCGCGGCGCGCAGCGCGTCGGCCAGCTCGTGATCGTCGACCAGCCCCTCGCGGAAGTGCGGCGGACCGGCGCCGACGGTGCCGTCGGAGAGCAGGTCCGGCGCGGCGTACAGGGCGCGGTAGGCGTAGCCGCCGGTCGGGGCGGACGGGCCGCCGGTGTGCATCTCGCCGGGCCCGAGGACGATGACGGAACCGGGACCGGTGCGGAGCCGGCCACCCCGGTAGTCGATGCTCTCCGAGCCACCGATGCTGACGCCGATGGTGAACTCGGCGTGCGCGTGCGGCGCGTACACGTGCCGGTCGAACCGCGCGGTCAGCAGATCGAGCGCGGGCCCGCCCCGCCCGAGCCGCGCCCGCGTCCACCGTGCCTGTTCCCGTGCGCCCATCGGCCCCGTGCCCCCTCGTCGTCCACCAGGATGCAACGCGGGGCGGGCCGCTGTTCATCCCGGGGTGGGGGCGCGGGACGGTCGGAGGAAGCCGGCGGTGTCCGGGTCGGGGCCGAAGGGGTCGGGAACCGTTCCCTCGATCGTGGCGCAGCGGTACCGCCCCCGTACGCTGGCACGGAGCTCAAGTGCTCAGGTGTGAAGGAGAAAGAAGCCGTGCTCGTCCTGTTGCCGCCCTCCGAGGGCAAGGCCGATGCGGGGCGCGGTGCCCCCTTGAAGCCGGAGTCGCTGTCGTTGCCGGGGCTCGCCGAGGCGCGGGCGCTCGTGCTCGACGCGTTGGTCGACCTGTGCGCCGGGGCCGCCGAGGACGGAGAGAAGGCGCGCGAGGTGCTCGGGCTGAGCGAGGGGCTGCGGGGCGAGGTCGCCAAGAACGCCGGACTGCGCACGGCGGGGGCGCGGCCCGCCGGGGAGATCTACACCGGCGTGCTGTACGACGCCCTCGGCCTCGCCTCCCTCGACGCGGCCGCCAAGCGGCGTGCGGCGCGGTCGCTGCTGGTCTTCTCGGGACTGTGGGGTGCCGTGCGGGTGACCGACCGGATTCCGCCGTACCGCTGTTCGATGGGCGTACGGCTGCCGGGGATCGGCGCGCTGGGCACGCACTGGCGTGCGCCGATGGCGTCGGCGTTGCCGGAGGCCGCCGGGGACGGGCTCGTGCTCGACCTGCGGTCGGCCGCGTACGCGGCGGCCTGGAAGCCCAAGGGCGAGGTGGCGGAGCGGACGGCGTCCGTGCGGGTGCTGCACGCGCCCACCCGGAAGGTGGTCAGCCACTTCAACAAGGCGACCAAGGGCCGGATCGTACGGAGCCTGCTGACCGACGGGGCCGCGCCGAAGGACCCCGCCGGGCTGGTGACGGCGCTGCGGGACCTGGGGTACGTCGTCGAGGCGACGGCTCCGGAGAAGAAGGGGCGGGGCTGGTCACTGGACGTGCTGGTGGAGCAGGTGCACTGAGAGGACGCTCGACGGATCCGGTGCGTTGCATGCTGTGCAATGACCTTTGCGCAGGGTGCGTCCGCTCGGCAGGATGAGGGCATGTCCTCCGCCCTGCCCCCGCCGCCCACCGCCCTGCCCGCCTCCGTCCTCGACCTCGCGCCCGTGCTGCCCGTGGTCGTCGTCGACGACGCCGCCGACGCCGTACCGCTCGCGCGGGCGCTGGTCGCCGGGGGGCTGCCCGCGATCGAGGTGACGCTGCGGACCCCCGCCGCGCTCGACGCGATCCGCGCGGTGGCCGACGCGGTGCCGGACGCGGTGGTCGGCGCCGGCACCGTACTGACTCCCGCGCACGTGACGCGGTGCGTCGAGGCCGGGGCGCGGTTCCTGGTCAGTCCGGGGTGGACGGAGACCCTGCTGGCGGCCATGACCGCCGCCGGGGTGCCGTTCCTGCCGGGGGTGTCGACCGCCTCGGAGGTCGTGGCGCTGCTGGAGCGGGGGGTGACGGAGATGAAGTTCTTCCCCGCCGAGGCCGCGGGCGGCACCGCCTACCTCAAGTCGCTCGCCGGACCGCTCGCCGCGGCCCGCTTCTGCCCCACCGGCGGCATCGGCCCGGGCACCGCGCCCGCCTACCTCGCCCTGCCCAACGTCGGTTGTGTCGGCGGCAGTTGGATGGTGCCAGCGGACGCGGTGGCCGCGGGTGACTGGGCCCGCGTCGAACGGCTGGCGCGGGAGGCGGCGGCGCTGCGGCGGTGATCCGGGGCCCGTCGTTCGGATCAGCGCAGGTGTGAGGTGTCGTTCAGGACGCGGACGCTCGCGTTGCCGTCCGCGTAGTACGCCACCTCCGACAGCGACGCCACCGACAGCTCCATGCGGAACAGCGCCTCGGGCGGGGCGCCCAGGGCGAGCCGTACGAGGGTCTTGATCGGCGTCACGTGGGAGACCAGCACTACCGTGCGGCCCGCGTACGCCGTGACCAGCCGCTGCCGGGCCGCGTCCACCCGGCGGGCGACCTGCGCGAAGCTCTCGCCGCCGCCGGAGGGCCGGGCCCCGGGGTCGGTCAGCCAGGCGTCCATGTCCTCGGGGTGCCGCGCGCGCACCTCGCCGAACGTGAGCCCCTCCCAGGCGCCGAAGTCGGTCTCGCGCAGGCCGGGTTCGACGGTGACGTCGAGCCCGAGCCGGGCGGCCACGGCGCCGGCGGTCTCGCGGCAGCGGGCCAGCGGGGAGGAGACCACGGCGTCCACCGTGCGGGGCGCGACGGCGAGCGCGACGGCGGCGAGTCCGGCCTGCCGACGGCCGGTCGCGGAGAGCGCGGGGTCGTCGCCACCGCTGCCGGAGAACCGTTTGAGCGGGGTGAGCGGCGTCTCGCCGTGGCGGAGCAGGAGGAGGGCGCAGGGGGTGCCGAGGTCGGGGGGCGGCGTGGTGGCGGCGTCGGCGTCACGGCCACTGCCCCGCGGACCACCGTCGGCGTCACGGCCACTGCCCCGTGGGCCACCGTCCGCTCCGCCGGTGGCCGCCTTGAGCGCCTCCCCCACGCCCCCGCCGTCCCCTACAGTCCCGACTCGGCCGTCCGCACCAGGATGCGGCGGCAGTTCTCGCAGCGTACGACCGTGTCGGGCGCCGCCGAGCGGATCTCGCTCAGCTCGGTGATCGCCAGCTCCTGCCGGCAGCCCTGGCAGGAGCGCTGGTACAGCTTGGCCGCGCCGATGCCGCCCTGCTGCTCGCGCAGCTTGTCGTACAGCTTGAGCAGGTCCGCCGGGACCGCGCCCGCGACGACCTCGCGCTCCTTCGTCACCGAGGCCGCCTCGCCGTCGAGCTCCTCGAACGCGGCGTCCCGGCGCCCGGTCGCGTCGTCGATCTTCGACTGGACGGAGGAGACCCGCTCCGTCAGCTCGCCGACCCGCTCCTGCGCGGACTCGCGGCGCTCCATGACCTCCAGGACGACGTCCTCCAGATCGCCCTGGCGCTTGGCGAGCGAGGCGATCTCGCGCTGGAGGTTCTCCAGGTCCTTGGGCGAGGTGACGGCGCCGGAGTCCAGGCGCTGCTGGTCGCGGGCGGCGCGGCTGCGCACCTGGTCCACGTCCTGCTCGGCCTTGGTCTGCTCGCGGGCGCAGTCGCTCTCCTCGGTCTGCGCGGCGACGAGCAGGTCGCGCAGCTGGGCGAGGTCCTTCGTCAGCGTCTCGATCTCGGCGTGTTCGGGCAGCGACCTCCGCTTGTGCGCCAGCTGCTGGAGGCGGACGTCCAGGGCCTGGACGTCGAGGAGACGGATCTGGTCGGCGGGCGCGGCGTTCAGTTGGGGGCTCCTGCGGTGGTAGAGGTGGGCGGGGTGGATGCCGCGTGGGCGGTCCAGGGGTCGGTGACCGTCTTGGAGACGTGGACGCGGAGGTCCCAGCCGTGCCGGTCGGAGATCTCGTCGAGCTGGCCGGCGGCCAGCTCGCACCAGGGCCACTCGGTGGCCCAGTGCGCCGCGTCGAGCAGCGCGAGAGGACTGTGGGCGCGGGCCTCGCTCGCCGGGTGGTGGCGCAGGTCCGCGGTGAGGAACGCGTCGACGCCGGCCGCCCGGACGTCGTCGAACAGGCTGTCGCCCGCGCCGCCGCTGACGGCGACCGTGCGGATCGTCGCCTCCGGGTCGCCGGCCACGCGGATGCCCTGCGCGGTCGCGGGCAGCCGTGCGGCGGCGTGCGCGGCGAACTCGCGGAGGGTGAGCGGGTGGTCGAGCGCGCAGATCCGGCCGAGGCCCCGGCGGCCCCCGGGGTCGGACGGGTCCGGTACGAGGGGGCGTTCGACGCGCAGGTCGAGTGCGCCGGCGAGGGCGTCGCTCACACCGGGGTCGGCGGTGTCGGCGTTGGTGTGGGCGACGTGCAGGGCGACGTCGTTCTTGATCAGGGTGTGCACGACGCGGCCCTTGAAGGTGGACGCCGCGACGGTCGTCGTACCGCGCAGATAGAGGGGGTGGTGGGTGACGAGGAGGTCGGCGCGGAGGCGGACCGCCTCGTCGGCGACTTCCTGGACCGGGTCGACGGCGAACAGGACGCGGGTGACCTCGCGGTCCGGGTCGCCCACGACCGTGCCGACCGCGTCCCAGGACTCCGCGCGGGTGGCGGGCCAGAGGTTTTCCAGCGCGGCGATGACTTCTGAGAGACGGGGCACGGGCAAAGCGTACCCAGCCGCCGGCGCCGGGGGTGGCGGGGAGGGGCTCGCCCGGCGGTGGGGCGGGCCCGCGCCCCTGTACGGACCCGCGCCCCTTGTAGGCGACCCCCAGCACACGAGGGAGCCGTTCTCTGGAGAAACCGTTCTTCGGTACCCGTATGTGTGAAAGCGGGGGGTCGGCGGGACATGGGGGCGGGTGGGAAAACTAGCGTCCTTGCCGGAGGTGACCGAATGATGACGGCCAGTGCCTCCCCCGGGGTCGCCGTACGCGGGTCCGGGGGTTCCGTTTCGCCCAGCCCGAAGGCACCGTCTCCCCCACCGCCCCCTACCGGGTCCCCGAGTTCCTGCGTGCTCGCCGCCGACGGGTCCTACGCCGCCCGGCTGGCCGGGCACCCCGCGTCCCGGTACGCCGAGCGCTGGACGCTGGACGGCCCGGAGCCGTACGCCGTGCCGCTCCCGACCGAGCAGCCGGAGGAGCCCGGCGCCGAGGTGCTGCCGCTGACCGACGGGCGGGTGCTGGTGCACCGGGTCGCGGACGGCACCCGGCACACGTTCTCCCTGCTGTACCCGACCGGCCCCGGCACCGGAGAGCTCGCGCTCGGCTCGGTCGAGTGCCCGGGCCCCGGCACCGTCCTGCGGCTGCTGCCGCCCTCCCCGGCCGGCACCCGGGCCTACGCCCTCGCCGCCGGTCCGGAGTCCACGGCGGTGTGGCTGATCGCGGACGGCGACTTCGGACCCGAGCACCTCGCCGAGGTACCGGGCCACTGTTCGGGCGGGGTGTGGCTGGACACCACCGGCCGGATGCTGGCCCTGGACCGCACCCGGGACGGCCGTACGAAGACGGTGGTGGTGGACCTGGAGCGGGGCGGCGAGATGTCGCCGCTGTTGCAGATCGCGGACGACAGCGACGACCGGCTGCTGCTCGCCGACGCCGACAGCGGACTGCTGCTGATCCGCTCCGACGCGCCCTCCCCCGGCCGGGAGCGGCTCGGCTGGGGCGTGCTGGGCAGCACGCTGCCGGTCAGGTTCCCGGAGTCGCTGCGGGTCGAGGGGTGCGCGGTGACGCCGTTCGCGATCCAGCCGGGGCAGATCCTGACGCCGGAGGCCTGTGCGGTGGCGCTGCGGGTCGACGGTGCGGGCGGCTCCTGGCTCGGCCTGTGGCGGCCGGCCGAGCGGCGGCTCCAGCACGTTCCGGCGCCCGAGGGCTGGCTGCCGGGCACCGGGCGGTGGACCCGTGAGGGCGAGCTGCACCTGCCCTGCACGACGGCCGCCGCCCCCTGCTCGGTGGCCCGGCTGACGGCGCCGGTGGCGCCGCCCGCGCCGTCCGGTCCCGTCGCGGAAGCGTCACAGCGCCGTAACTGTTCGTCCCCGTCCGAGGGCGGCGAGGAGGCGGCGCACGGCCCGGAACCCCGCGCGCCCGAGGGCTCCCAAGCGCCCCCGGAGGCAACCGGTCCGACCACCCGTCCGGTGCCGTTGCAGCAGGCCCCGCTGGGTGCGGCGCGGCCCCCCGAGTCGCCCCGACGGGCCCCGGCGGAAGGAGAGTCGGGGCCGTCCGGAGGGGGCTCGCCGAAGCCTGCCCGCCATGTGGTCGTCGCTGCGGTCGTCAGTGACGCCGGATAGGATCACCCGGCTGTACGAAGGATCTTTTCTACGGGGTGAAGACTTCCCATGAACGACATCAGCACCAGCACGCAGCCGCCCGGCACCGAGGGTGACGAGGCGACGGGGCACGGCCGGCACCGGGGTCCGGTCTCCGCGCAGGAGGCGGAGACGCAGCCGCGTGGCCGGCACCGCCGGGAGGGCGAGGAGTCGTCCCACGCGGCCTGACGCCGCCCCGCCCGACACCGCTCGGCCCCGCTCGTACGTTCGTCACGGGCGGGGCCGTCGCATGTCGTCGGCTCGTCGGCTCGTCGGCTCGTCGGCTCGTCGGCTCGTCGGCTCGTCGGCTCGTCGGCTCGTCGGCTCGTCGGCTCGTCGGGAGGATCTCAGGAGTGGGTGACGGTCGTGTCCGCGAGGACGGGGGCCTCCGCCCGGTCCACCGCGCTCACCGTCACGCGTACCGACCCCTCCGCGCCCGGCGCCCGCCACATGCGGACGCGCAGGGTCTCGCCCGGGTACGCCACCCCGGCGAACCGTGTCGTGTACGCGTG
The DNA here is from genome assembly GCF_000725625.1 of Streptomyces sp. NRRL F-6676. GTDB lineage: Bacteria > Actinomycetota > Actinomycetes > Streptomycetales > Streptomycetaceae > Streptomyces. Next base: position 55,212 of record NZ_JOHS01000023.1, on the reverse strand, counting down.
GACCCGGGTGACGTCGCCGTCGAGCAGCGTGTCGACGACCGCCTTGAGCGTCATGCCGTATGTGCACAGCCCGTGCAGCACGGGCCGTTCGAATCCGGCGCGGGCGGCGAACTCCGGGTCGGCGTGGAGCGGGTTGAGGTCGCCGGTCAGGCGGTAGAGCAGCGCCTGGTCCTCGCGCACCGGGCGGTCGACGGTCAGGTCCGGGGTGCCGGACGGCGGTGCGGGGCGGGCGGAGGGGCCGCGCTCGCCGCCCCAGCCGCCCTCCCCGCGTACGTGGACCCGCGCCTCGTCGGTCCACAGCGGCCCCTCGGCGTCGGCCACGTCGGTGCGCAGGACCAACAGGGCCGCACGGCCCTTGTCGTACGCCGCGGTGATCCGCGAGGTGGCGACGGCACGGCCCGCGACGGGGAGCGGACGGTGGACGGTGAGGTGCTGGCCGGCGTGCAGGACGTGGGCGAGGTCGACGTCGACGCCGGGGACAGAGAGGGCGGCGATCACGCCGGGCTCACCGCCGCCCGCGACGGTGGCGAAGCCCGGCAGGACGTGCAGCCGGGTCTCCAGGGTGTAGCGCAGCTCGCGGGGGTCGGTCGCCGGGGCGCCCGCGCCGAGGGCGAGGTGGTAGAGCTGCACGTCCTTGGCGGTCCAGGCGAGCTCGCGGGTGCGGGGCGCGGCGGCGAGGGCCCGGGCGGCGTCGAGGGGCATGGGAGGGGACTCCTGGGGTGAGGGGGACTCCTGGGGTGAGAGGACTCCGGGGGTGGGGAAGCCTTCGGGCCGGGAAGCCTCGGAAGCTGGGGGCGCTTCGGGAATTTCTCCCGGGGACCCATGACATTTGTCCCGGCGAAGAGCGTACGACCGACACTGCCGCCGGCCGCTCGGCGCCCCTACCTTCGAATCATGACCACGACCGAGGGCACGACCGAGGGCACGACGACGACAGCGGCCGGTGCACCCGCAGCCGCACCCATGTCCGCCGCGCGGGTGCACGACGCCGCCGCGCGGACGGGCATCCCGGCGGGGCCCGCCGCCGTCTCCTTCACCGGAGCCGTCAAGACCTTCGGGGCGGTCCGTGCCGTCGACGGGATCGACCTGGAGATACGGCGGGGCGAGACCGTCGCGCTGCTGGGCCGCAACGGCGCCGGCAAGTCCACCGCGATTTCCCTGCTGCTGGGGCTGAACACGCCGGACGGCGGCGCGGTCGAGCTGTTCGGCGGCTCCCCGGAGGCCGCGGTGCGGGCCGGTCGGGTCGGGGCGATGCTCCAGGAGGCGCGGGCGGTGCCCCGGGTCACGGTGCGGGAGCTGGTCTCCTTCGTGGCCGGCCGGTACCCGGCTCCGCTCCCCGTCGCCGAGGCGCTGGAGCTGGCCGGGATCGGGGAGCTCGCCGGGCGGCGGGTGGACCGGCTGTCCGGCGGACAGACCCAGCGGGTGCGGTTCGCCGTGGCGTTGGCGGGCAATCCCGAGCTGCTGGTCCTCGACGAGCCCACGGCCGCGCTCGACGTGGAGGCACGGCACGCGTTCTGGGCGTCGATGCGGGCCCGCGCCCGGCACGGCCGGACGGTGCTGTTCTCCACCCACTACCTGGAGGAGGCCGACGCGCACGCCGACCGGACAGTGGTCGTCGACCACGGCCGGATCGTCGCCGACGGCACCGCCGAGCAGCTCAAGCGCGCGGCGGGCGGCACCCTCGTCGCCTTCGACCTGGCGGGGGACGACGTCCGGGGGCTGGAGTCGCTGCCGGGCGTGCGGTCGGTGGAGGTGCGCGGGGAGCGGGCGCGGCTGCGCACCGACGACTCGGACGCGACGGTGGTGGCACTGGCGCGGCGGAACGCGATACGCCGCCTGGAGGTCGTCCCGGCCTCCCTGGACGAGGCATTCCTGGCCCTGACGGCGGACGGAACGACCGGCGAGACGCCGGACGGAGCGGCGGCCGGGACGGGGGACGAACCGGTTCAGGCGGTTCAGGCGGTTCACAAGGCTGACGTGGCTCGCGAGGGCGGGCCGCGACGGGGGACGGAGACGGACTGATGTGGGACTACCTGCGGCTCGAGGTGCGCCGGACGCTGCGTGACGTCGGCTTCGTCATCGGCGGGGTCGTGATGCCGGTGATGATGTACCTGCTCTTCACCAATATCGGCGGTGCCGCCGACGGCGACTGGAAGGCCGCCGCGATGGTCGGCATGGCGGCGTACGGCGCGGTCGGCTCCGCGCTCAACACCGGTGGCGGGGTCGCCGAGGACCGGGCGATCGGCTGGCTGCGCCAGCTCCGGGTGACGCCGATGACACCGCGCCAGGTGGTGCTGGGCAGGGCGCTGACCGGCGGGGTGACGGTGCTGCCGGCGATCGTCGCGGTACTGCTCGCGGGCGGTCTCGTCAACGGCGTACGGCTCGGGGTGTGGCAGTGGGCGGTGATCGCGCTGCTGCTGTGGCTGGGGTCGGTGCCGTTCACGCTCCTCGGACTGGGCAACGGCTACCGGCTCACCGCGCAGACCACGGGCGTGGCGAACATGGTGTGCAATCTGGGGCTCGCGGTGGTGGGCGGGCTGTGGTTCCCCGTGGAGCTGTTCCCGCACTGGTTGCGCTCGATATCCGCGTACACGCCGACCAACCGCTTCGCCCAGCTCGGTACGGCGGTGGCCGACGGACACGCGCCGGCGGCCGGGGCCGTGCTCGTCCTGACGGCCTGGCTGCTGGTGTTCGGCGGATACGCCGTACTGGCCTACCGCCGGACCGGACGGACCGTCTGACCTGCCCCTCCCTGCCCGTCCCTACCCGACCGACCCGACCTACCCGACCGACCCGACCTACCCGACCGACCCACCGACCCGACCTGCCTGGGAGCACGGAACATGAGCTGGATGCGGAGCGTCTCCTGCCAATGGCGGGCGTGGCGGGCGGCACGCGCGGCCTGGCGGGAGGACTGGAAGCGGACGCGGACCGAGTACCGGGCCGCCCGGAAGTCCGGGCGGTCGCCCGAGACCCCGGGTCCCCCGCCCACCGGCTTCACCCTCCTCCCCTGGCTGCTGATGGGGATGGGCGCGTTCTCCAATCTGTTCCAGGGCGAGACACCCAACGCCTGGATCGGGGCCCTGGGCCTGCTGGCCTTCAACTCGCTCTACATCTACGTGGTGTTCCGCGCCTTCCACGCGGCGACGCGCGAGGCCCGCTCCACCCGCCTTGCGCTGGTGCTGATGGGGCTGGTGACCTGCGGCCTGGCCATCGGGTACGGCGGCAACTGGCTGCTGTTCTTCCCGCTGCTCGGGCTGGCGACGGGGGCGGTGGTGCGGGGGCCGTGGCTCGGCAGATACGCCCTCGGGCTGACCGCGCTGGCGACCGTCGTCGCCGGGCTGCGCGAGGGCTGGGACGCCATCGGCATCGCCTACGGCACGTTCCTGTCGACGATGGTGACGGCCGCGATCCTCTCCCTGTCGGAGGCGGTGCGGCAGTTGCGGGCGGCGCGCGAGGAGCTGGCGCGGCGGGCGGTGGAGGAGGAGCGGCTGCGGTTCTCCCGCGATCTGCACGATCTGCTCGGGCACACGTTGTCGGTGATCGTCGTCAAGTCGGAGGCCGCGCGCCGGCTGGCCCCGCGGGACCTGGAGGCGGCGCTGGCGCAGGTCACCGACATCGAGTCGGTCGGCAGACAGGCGCTGACCGAGATCCGGGAGGCGGTGACCGGGTACCGCGAGGGCAGTCTCGCCACCGAGCTTGACCGGGCGTCCTCGGCGCTCACCGCGGCCGGCATCGAGCCCGTCGTCCGGCGGTCGGGGCCGCCGCTGGCACCGGCAACGGAGGCGCTGCTGGGCTGGGTGGTGCGCGAGGCGGTCACCAATGCCGTGCGGCACAGCGGGGCGCGGCGGTGCGAGATAGCCGTCGACGGGTCGTCGTCGGCCGAGCGGATCCGGCTGACGGTCACCGACGACGGGGGCGGGGACGAGGGCGGGGAGGCGGCCGGCGGGGGCGGTGACGAGGGCGGGGAGGCGGCCGGCGGGGGCGCGGGCGCGGCTCCGGGCGGCGGTACCGGTCTGAAGGGGCTGACCGAGCGCCTCGCGACGGCGGGCGGCTCGCTGCGGGCCGGCCCCTCACCGCGCGGCGGCTTCACGGTCACCGCCGAACTCCCCCGGGACCCGGAGGGGTTGGCGGAGCCGTCATGGAGCGGAACGGGGGGTGCGACCGCGGCCGCGGCGCCCGGGGCCGTGTGACCAGCCGGCCGTGCCGCTCGCTCGGTCAAACGCCCGTTCCCAGCTCTCGCCCGTTACCTGCTCTCGCCCCGTTACCTGCTCTCGCCCGTTCACTACTCTTGGGCCGTGAACGAGACACCCCGTACCGAGCCCGTCCGTGTGCTGCTCGCCGAGGACCAGGGGATGATGCGCGGCGCACTCGCCCTGCTGCTCGGTATGGAGGACGACCTGGAGGTGGTCGCCCAGGTCTCGACGGGCGACGCGATCGTGGCCGCCGCGCTGGAGCACCGGCCGGACGTGGCGCTGCTCGACATCGAACTGCCGGGCATGAGCGGTCTGGACGCGGCGGTGGAGCTGCGGGTGCGGGTGCCTGGGTGCCGGGTGCTGATACTGACGACGTTCGGGCGTCCTGGGTATCTGCGCCGGGCCATGGAGGCGGGCGCGGCGGGGTTCCTGGTCAAGGACGGTCCGGTGGAGGAACTGGCCGCGGCGATCCGCCGGGTGCTGGCGGGCGAGAGCGTCGTGGACCCGGCGCTCGCCACGGCGGCCCTGAGCGCGGGGCCCAGTCCGCTGACACCGCGCGAGTGCGACGTGCTGCGCAGTTCGGCGGACGGGGCGACGGTCGCCGATATCGCGGCCCGGCTCCATCTGTCGGAGTCGACGGTGCGCAACTACCTGTCGTCGGTCATCGGCAAGACGAACACCCGCAACCGTACGGAGGCCCTCCGGGAGGCCCGCCACCAGGGCTGGCTGTGACCCGGCCCCGGCCCGCCGCGGCCGGCCGCCGCCGCACGTTCACGCATGCGCCGTCGCACGCCTCCTCGGCAGCCACACCGCCATGACCGCCGCCCCCGCCAGCAGCACGACGGCGCTGACCCGGAAGGACAGCGCGTAGCCCTCGGTGAGGGCGGCGCCCGTGGTCCGGTCCCCCGTGCGGGTCGCGGCGACCGTCGACATGACCGCGAGGCCGAGCGAACCGCCCATCGTGCGCGAGGTGTTGACCAGTCCGGAGACGAGGCCGGCGTCGTCCGCCGCCGCGCCCGAGGTCGCGAGGGACGCCAGCGGGGTGGCCGCCAGGCCGGCGCCCAGCATCATCAGCACCCCCGGCAGCATGATGGAGGTGACGTATCCGCCGTCGGCCGTCATCATCGACTGCCGGCCGAAGCCGGCCGCCGCGACCAGCGTGCCGAGCACCGCCACGTTGCGCGCGCCCAGGGACGGCATCAGCCAGGGCGCCCCCTTGGAGCCCAGCAGGACCGCGAGCGAGCTGGGTATGAGGGCGACCCCGGCCTCCAGCGGGCTGTAGCCGAGCACGTTCTGCGCGTAGAGGGTCATGAAGAACCACATGCAGAACATCGCCGAGCCGCACACGAACATCGCCACGTTCGCCGAGGCCACCGACCGCAGCCGCAGCAGCGTCAGCGGCATCAGCGGCGCCGCCGTGCGCGCCTCCACCGCCAGGAACAGCGCGACCAGGGCGAGGCCGGCGCCCAGCGGAGCCAGGGTTCCGGGCGCCGTCCAGCCGTCGGACTCGCTCCGTACGATCCCGAAGGCCAGTGTCGCCAGGCCGGCCGTGACCAGCAGGGCGCCCGCCACGTCCAGCCGCCGGCCGTTCCCCGCGCGGCTCTCCCGCAGTCCGCGGGCCGCGCCCGCCAGGACGACCGCGCCGACGGGCACGTTGATCAGCAGCACCCAGCGCCAGGACAGCGCGTCCACGAGGACCCCGCCGACGAGCCCGCCCGCGGCGCCGCCGCCCGCGCCGACCGCCGTCCAGGTGGCGATCGCCCGCGCCCGGGCGGCGCCCTCCGGCACCGCCGCGGTGACCAGGGTGAGCGTGGAGGGCGCGAGGACGGCCGCGCCCAGGCCCTGCACCGCCCGGGCCAGCAGCAGTTGCCAGCCCTCCTGCGCCAGGCCCCCGGCGAGCGAGGCCAGCGTGAACAGACCGAGCCCGACCACGAACATACGCTTGCGCCCGTACAGATCCCCGGCCCGGCCGCCGAGGAGCATGAACCCGGCGAAGGCGATGGCGTAGGCGTTGACCACCCACTGGAGCCCGGGCGCGCTCAACCCGAGGTCGGTGCGCATCGAGGGCAGCGCCACGTTGACCACGGAGACGTCCAGGACGACGAGGAACTGGCCGGCGCAGGCGAGCGCGACCACCACCCAGGCGGGCGGCGCGGTCAGGGACGGCGTACGGGTGTCCGACACTGCTCGAAGCATGCGGCCATGCTCGCAGTGACCACTGACAGTCGCATCGACATTTCGCCCCACGGCCCCACCTCGCGACCTGACAGATCGTCAGATCACCATGAAAGGTTAAAGTCGGTCAAGATTTCGTTAGTGACCCGAAGCATCGGAATAGTTGCCCATGCATACAAGGTTCATCCTGCACGCACCCCGCGTACGCGACCGACGCGTACGCGACCGGCGCGCACCAGATCCACGCGCACCCGACCCACGCGCACCACCACCCCTTTACCGGCCTGGAGGCCCCCTTTCATGACGCACACGTCGACCGACCGGCCTTCCCGGGCAGCGACCGGAGGCGCGGTCGTCCCGGTGCTCGCCTTCGCGGGCATCGTCGTCGCGGTGATGCAGACGCTGCTCGTCCCGGTCATCAAGGATCTGCCCGTCCTGCTGGACACCTCCGCGGGCAACGCGACCTGGGTCCTGACCTCCACCCTCCTCTCCGGCGCCGTCGCCACGCCGATCATGGGCCGGCTCGGCGACCTCTACGGCAAGCGCAAGATGCTGCTGTTCAGCCTCGCCGTGATGGTCGTCGGCGCGCTGATCAGCGGTTTCACCAGCGCGCTGCTGCCGATGATCGTCGGCCGTACGCTCCAGGGCTTCGCCATGGGCGCGATACCGCTCGGCATCGGCCTGATGCGCGACATGCTGCCCCGTGAGCGGCTCGGCTCGGCGATGGCCCTGATGAGCTCCTCGATCGGCGTCGGCGGCGGACTCGCGCTGCCCGCCGCCGCCCTGGTCGCCCAGCACGCCGACTGGCACGCCCTGTACTTCGGCTCCGCCGCCCTCGGCGTCCTGTGCATCGTGCTCACGCTCGTCGCCGTGCCGGAGTCCCCGATGCGCGCCAAGGGCACCTTCGACGTGGCGGGCGCGCTCGGTCTGTCCGTCGGCCTCGTGCTGCTCCTGCTGCCGATCACCAAGGGCAGCGACTGGGGCTGGGCCTCGACCCGGACGCTCGGCCTGTTCGCCGCCGCCCTCGTCGTCCTGCTGCTGTGGGGCCTCATGGAGCTGCGGCTGAAGGCACCGCTGGTCGATCTGCGCACCACCGCCCGCCGCGAGGTGCTGCTCACCAACCTCACCTCGGTCATGGTCGGTGTCGCCTTCTACGCCGTCTCCCTGGTCCTGCCGCAGCTGCTCCAGCTGCCGAAGTCGACCGGGTACGGCCTCGGCCAGTCCATGGTCGTCGCCGGTCTGTGCGTGGCGCCGCTGGGTCTGACGATGATGCTGACCGCCCCGGTCTACGCCCGGCTGTCCGCCCGGTTCGGCCCCAAGTTCACCCTGATCCTCGGCATGATCGTCATCGCGGTCGGCTACGGCGCCGGGCTGGGCCTGATGAGCGCGCCCTGGCAGACGATCATCATCTCCGTCGTCCTGGGCGCCGGCATCGGTCTGGCCTACTCCTCGCTGCCCGCGCTGATCGTGGGCGCGGTCCCGGCCTCCGAGACGGGCGCCGCCAACGGCCTCAACACCCTGGCGCGCTCCATCGGCACCTCGACCTCCAGCGCGGTCATCGGCATGGTCCTCGCCAACAGCGCCACCCACGCGGGCGGCGCGGTGCTGCCGACGATGCACGGCTTCCGGGTCTCGTTCCTGATCGCGACCGGCGCGGTCGTGGTCGGCGTGGTGCTGGCCCTCTTCCTGCCCGGCCGCCGGCCCGCGACCGCGCCGGTCCTGGTGGCGGACAGCGAGGAGGACGCGGCCCTGAAGCGGGCGCAGGAGCTGCTCGGCGGCTTCCGCGGCCGGGTCCTGGACGCCGCCGGCGCCCCGGTCCCGCGCGCCCGGGTCACCCTGATCGACCGCCGGGGCCGGCAGGCGGGCGCGACGCTCACCGGCGCCGACGGCAGCTACACGCTCGCCGTCCCGGCCGAGGGCCCGTACGTGCTGGCCGCGAAGGCCGCCGGGCACGGCCCGCACGCCTCCCGCGCCACGCACGCGGGCGACGACCGCCCGGTCGACCTGGACCTGGCGCTGCCGCTGCCCGGCGAGGGCCGCACCCTGCCGGAGGAGACGGTCACCGCCTGATCCCGTCCCCCGCACGCGCCCCGCACCCCCCGTCGGTCCCCCGGCGGGGGGTGCGGCAGCATGGGGCCCCCGTGCACCACCGAGGGAGGCCCCATGCCGCCGGCACCGAAGCCCGAGATCCTGACCGCGTTCGAGGCGGCGAAGGGGTTCATGCCCACCGACGAGGGGCTCGCGCTGTACGCGGCGGCCGTCGACGCGGGGCGGCTCGGGCTGCCGCTGCTGGAGGTCGGCACGTACTGCGGCCGCTCGACGATCCTCCTCGCCGACGCCGCCCGGGACGCCGGCGTCATCGCGCTCACCGTCGACCACCACCGGGGCAGCGAGGAGCAGCAGCCCGGCTGGGACTACCACGACCCGGAGACGGTCGACCCCGAGGTCGGCCTGATGGACACCCTGCCCACCTTCCGCCGCACCCTGCACCGGGCCGGCCTGGAGGACCACGTCGTCGCCCTCGTCGGCCGCTCCCCGCAGGTCGCCGCGGTGTGGAACTCGCCGCTCGGCCTGGTCTTCGTCGACGGCGGCCACACCGACGAGCACGCGGGCGCGGACTACGCGGGCTGGGCGCCCCATGTCGCCGAGGGCGGCCTCCTCGTCCTGCACGACGTGTTCCCGGTGGCGGAGGACGAGTTCACCGGGCAGGCCCCGTACCGGGTGTATCTGCGCGCGCTGGAGTCGGGCGGGTTCACGGAGGTGTCGGTGACGGGTTCGCTGCGCGTGCTGCGTCGGACCGCGTCCGTACCCGCACCGGCGCCCGCCCCGTCCGGTTCGCACGACGCCGCCGCCGCGCGCCGATAGGCTCGCTGTCGTGTCGTACGTCGGTCCAGAGTTCGAGCCCGTTCCGCAACGCCGTTCCCGGCGTGGTCCGTTCACCGTGGCGCTCGCCGCGCTGGTGCCGGCCGCGCTGGCGGGCTGGCTGGTCTACGAGGTGGTGGGCGACTCCGGCGGATCCGGCGGTTCCGGCCCGTCCGCGCAGGCGGCGGGCGTCTCGGGGCACTCCGCCGGCCCGTCGTCACCGGACGCGAAGGGCGGCCGGGACGGCACGGGCTCCCCGTCCGCGTCCGCCGGAACGGGTGGCTCCGGCGGACGTTCCCTCAAGGGCAAGGTCGTCGTGATCGACCCCGGTCACAACCCGGGCAACTTCAAGCACTCCGCGGAGATCAACCGCCAGGTGAACATCGGCACCAACGCCAAGGAGTGCGACACCACCGGCACCGCCACCAACGCCGGTTACCCCGAGGCCGACTTCACCCTCGACGTCTCCCGCCGGCTGCGCACGCTCCTGGAGGAGCGGGGCGCCACCGTGAAGCTGACGCAGGACGGCGACCGGCCGTGGGGGCCGTGCGTGACCGAGCGCGCCGAGATCGGCAACAAGGCGCACGCGGACGCGGCGATCTCCATCCACGCGGACGGTTCGGCGGCCGGCAACCGCGGCTTCCACGTCATCCTGCCGGGCGCGGTGCACTCCGGCGCCGCGGACACCCGCGCGATCGCCGGTCCCTCGCGCGACCTGGGCGTCGGGATCAAGGACGGCTTCGCGCGCGCCACCGGCACCGCTCCCTCCAACTACATAGGCGGCGGTACCGGCCTGGACGTACGGGAGGATCTCGGGGGTCTCAATCTGTCAACGGTTCCCAAGGTGTTCATCGAATGCGGCAACATGCGCGATAGCAAGGACGCGGCGCTGCTGACCAGCGGGGCCTGGCGGCAGAAGGCGGCGGAGGGAATCTCTGAGGGAATCGTGAGTTTCCTGCGGGGGTAGTGGCGGTCGCACGGCACCGGGCGGACACGCACGTCAGACGGACGATAGTGTCCTCCCTACGATGAGGGGGCCACCCCCCGCGCTTCACCCCGCGGCCGACAGGCCCTGGCTACACGGTGCACAGCGACGCCTCCCACGATGCCGGTGACGAGACGACTGACGAAGGACCTGAAGTGAATATCCGCTCCCTCACTAGAGGCGACGGCGTGGTGATCGGAGCAGCGGTGTTGCTGTTGATCGCGTCGTTCCTCGACAACTACTCGATCGACGGCGCCCCGGACAGTGTCGACATCCCCAGCGCCTGGGGCAACGGACCGCTCCTGCTGAGCGTGTTCCTCGCCGGCGTCATCGGCGCCGTCCTCATCGTGCTCGCCCGGGGGCTGCCGCAGGTGCCGAAGGTCGTCGGCCTGGACCTCGGCCAGTTCGGCATCGCGCTCACGGTCTTCGCCGCGTGGAGCGCGATCGGCAACATCTTCGACCCGGTGGGCGGTCTCGACAACTTCGAGGGCGCGGACAGCAACTTCGACCCCGGTGTCGGTCTCATCCTCGGCCTCATCGCCACCCTCGTGATGGCCGCCGCCGCGGTCGCCACGCCGCTGGTGCCGGCGCTGAAGGGGGCGCTCGTCGGCGCCCCGCGCCCGGCCGCCCCGCAGCCCTACGGTGCCCAGCCGCCCGCCGGTTACGGCTACCCGGGCGCGCAGCAGCAGCCGTTCGGCGGGCAGCCGCAGCCGGGGCAGCCGTACGGGCAGCCGCAGCCGGGCCCCGCGGCTCCCCAGCCGCAGCCGCAGCAGGCGCAGGCGGCGCCGCAGCCGGGCGGGGACTTCTCGCCGTTCTGGTTCGCGGTGCCGGTGACGCGGCCGCTGTTCGCGGAGGACAACTCCGGCGGCCAGATCGCCGAACTCGCGCCGGGCACCTGGTACCTGGCGGTCGAGCAGCGCGGTGCCGCGCTGGTGGCGCAGACGCAGGACGGCCGGCGCGGCGTCCTCCAGGACACCAGCGGCATCCAGCGCGGCTGAGGCGGCACGTCCGCCCCGGACCACCGGGCGGCACGTCCGCCCCGGACCACCGGGCGGCACGACCGCCCCGTACCACCGAACGGCCCCTCGCCCTCCCGGGCGGGGGGCCGTCGCCGTCCTCACCCGCAACTGCCGCCCGCGCGGGAGCGGTTGGGTTTCATACGGCGGACGGCGGCAATCCGCAAGGTATGTCCCCTCGATATCACAGCAGTGCGAACGGGGCCGGGACGGTCATCGCGATCGTCGCCGATGTCATGGCCCTGATACTGGGTCTCTGGATCCTGATGTACCTGTTGGACGCCAACCCGGGCAACGACCTGGTGCAGTTCGTCCACGACGTGGCCCGCTGGCTGGCCGGCTGGTCACGTGACCTGTTCACGTTCGACGAGGCGTGGGCACGCGTCGTGGCGGGCTACGGCCTGGCGGCGGTCGTCTACCTGTTCATCGGACACGCCATCGCCCACCGGATGCAGCGCCACTAGGCCCCTCGACCGCTGCGGGGTTCACGCCCCGCAGCAGTCCGGGTCGAGGCCCCTCGGCAGGTGCGCGCCGCCGAACACCGTGCACGTCGCCTCGTCGCCGCCCAGGGCCGCGACCGCGAGGAGCAGGGAGCCGGCGGTCCATGTCGTCAGCTCGCGCGGCCACACCGTCGCGTCCTCGAAGACGTAGCCCGTCCAGTAGAGCCCGGACTCCGCGTCCCGCAGGTGCTGGATGGACTTGAGGATGTCCAGCGCACGGTCGGACTCGCCCGTCGCCCACAGGGTGAGGGCGAGTTCGGCGGACTCCCCGCCCGTCACCCACGGGTTGGGGACGACGCACCGCACCCCGAGCCCGGGCACCACGAAGCGGTCCCAGCCCTCCTGGATGCGCGCCGTGGCCTCGGCACCGGTCAACGCGCCGCCCAGCACCGGGTAGTACCAGTCCATCGAGTAGCGGGCCTTGTCCAGGAACCGCTCCGGGTGCCGGCGGATCGCGTGGCGCAGCGCGCCCACCGCCAGCTCCCAGTCCGGCTGCGGCTCCTCGCGCTGTTCGGCGAGGGCGAGCGCGCAGCGCAGTGCGTGGTGGACGGAGGAGGAGCCGGTGAGCAGGGCCTCGGCGGTGGCGCCGCCGTCGTCCTCGCCCTTCCAGCCGATCTGGCCGCCGGGCTGCTGGAGCGCGAGCACGTACTCGACGGCCGCGTACACCATGGGCCACATGCGGTCCAGGAACGTGTCGTCGCCCGTGGACAGGTAGTGGTGCCACACGCCGACGGCCGGGTAGGCGACGAAGTTGGTCTCCCGGCCGCGGTCGGTGACGCGTGAGAAGTCGCCGTCGGCGTAGGCGGCGTACCAGGAGCCGTCCGGGTTCTGGTGGCGCGCGAGCCACTCGTACGCCCGTGCGGCGGCCTCGTGCTCGCCCGCCGCGTCCAGGGCCATCGCGGCCTCGGTGTGGTCCCAGGGGTCGAGGTGGTGTCCGCGGAACCACGGGATCGCCCCGTCCTCCCGCTGGACGGCGAGGATGCCGGCGACGGTCTCGGCGGCCTGCTCGGCGGTGAGGACCCCGGGCAGGACGAGGTGTTCTGTCCGGGGAGTGGTCACGAAGCGCCCACCGGTTCGGTGCCCTTGGCGGCTTCGGCCGGCAGGTGCGGCTTGGTCGCGTAGGCCACGAAGCTCTTGCCGATGAGCGGGTTCAGCGCGTTCTCGGCGACCCGCGTGGCCAGCGGCTTCTTCATGATGTCCCAGACCAGCAGCTTGTGGTACGCCCGCACCGGCAGCGCCTTGTCGTTGTCGACGCCGAACGCGCACTTCAGCCACCAGTACGGGGAGTGCAGCGCGTGCGCGTGGTGGCTGCCGTAGGGGCGCAGCCCTGCCTCCCGCATCTTCGCCAGGAGTTCCTCCGCGCGGTAGATGCGGATGTGGCCGCCCTCGACCTCGTGGTACGCGTCGGACAGCGCCCAGCACACCTTCTCCGGGCCGTAGCGCGGCACGGTGACGGCGATGCGGCCGCCGGGCTTGAGCACGCGGACCATCTCGGCGAGGACGCCCTTGTCGTCGGGGATGTGCTCCATCACCTCGGAGATGATGACGACGTCGAAGGACTCGTCCGGGAAGGGCAGCGCGAGGGCGTCGCCCTCCATGGCGGTGGCGGTCGCGCCGGCCGGGGCCTCGCCCTCCTGTTCCATCGCGGCGAACCACTTGGCGACCTCGCGGATCTCCTCGGCGTTGCGGTCCAGCGCGACGACCCGGGCGCCGCGCCGGTAGCACTCGAACGCGTGCCGGCCGGCACCGCAGCCCAGGTCCAGCACCCGGTCGCCCGGGGCGAGCGGGAACCGGGAGAAGTCGACGGTCAGCACGTGGCCCTGCTTTCGCGGTCGGGGTCGTCGGGGGCGGGGAGGGGGACGGTGAGAGGAGCGGGAGCGTGGCGAGCGGCGGCCGCCCGCGCCGCGGAACGACCGCCGTGCGCGGCTCGGGCCATCGCCTCGCGGTAGTGGGCCACCGTGCCCTGTGCCGCGCGCGCCCAGGTGAAGTGCCGCAGCACGCGGTCGCGGCCGGCCGCGCCGAGCCGGGCCCGCAGCTCCGGGTCGCCCAGCAGGCGGGCCAGCGCGGTGGCGAGGGCGCCCGGGTCGCCGGGCGGCACGGCCAGGCAGGTCTCGCCGTCGGGTCCGGCGACCTCCGGGATGGCCCCGCCGGTGGTGGCCACCAGCGGCGTCCCCGTGGCCATGGCCTCCGCCGCCGGCAGCGAGAACCCCTCGTACAGCGAGGGCACGCACGCCACCTCGGCCGACCGCACCAGGTCGACGAGTTCCGCGTCCGAGATGCCCTTGACGAACTCGACGGCGCCCTCGACGCCGTACCGTTCCATCGCCTGCGCCACCGGCCCCTCCCCGGGCCGCTTGCCGACGACGACGAGGTGGGCGCCGGGGTGCTCGGCGCGCACCTTGGCCAGCGCCTCGACGAGGAACACCAGGCCCTTGAGCGGCACGTCCGCGCTGGAGGTGGTGACGATCCGGCCGGGCACCTTGGCGACGGAGGCGTCCGGCGCGAACAGGTCGGTGTCGGCGCCGATGTGCACGACGTGCACCCTCTCCCGCCGTACGCCGAGATGGTCGACGATCTCCTGCTGGGAGGAGCCGGAGACGGTCAGCACGGACGGCAGCCGCCGCGCGACCCGCTTCTGCATCCGCGTGAAGCCGTACCAGCGGCGCACCGAGGCGCGGCGCTGCCATCCCTCGGCGGCGTCCAGCTCCAACTGCCGGTCGACGGTGATGGGGTGGTGGATGGTGGTGACCAGGGGCGCGCCGACGTCGCCCAACAGGCCGTAGCCGAGCGTCTGGTTGTCGTGCACGACGTCGAACTCGCCGCGCCGGGCGCGCAGATGGCGGCGGGCGCGCAGGGAGAAGGTGAGCGGTTCGGGGAAGCCGCCGGTCCACATCGTGCCGACCTCGAGCGCGTCGATCCAGTCCCGGTACTCGTCCCGCCCGGGGGTGCGGAAGGGGTCGGGCTGGCGGTAGAGGTCGAGGCTGGGCAGTTCGGTGAGGGTCGGCCCGTCGGCCCCCTCGTCGAGCACGTCGAGGACCGGGTAGGGCTGCGCCCCGATGACCTCCACCCGGTGGCCGAGGCGGGCCAGTTCGCGGGAGAGGTGGCGGACGTAGACGCCCTGGCCTCCGCAGAACGGGTTCCCCTTGTAGGTGAGGAGCGCGATGCTGAGCGGTCGCCCGGCGTCGGCGGCAGGTCCGGGAGGGGAACCCGCCTGACTGGCCTCAGCGGTCACTCCGGGCCCCTTCCTGCCTGCGCGGTCCCGCGACCTTACGCCGGGACGATAATCCGGAACAAGTTCAGACTTGATCGTTCAAGAGCCTCCGAATCTACCGGCAGGTAGCCTCGCTGTGAGCGGTGGCCCGGGTGATTCGCACCACGGCGGACCCAGGCCGAGGCCCCGGGGGCGGGCCGGTACAGTGGCCGCGTCGTCATCACGCCCGTACGGGGGAAAGCCGGTGCGAATCCGGCGCTGACCCGCAGCCGTATGCCGTCCCCCACAGGGGCCGGTGAGCCGGATTGCCCCGCACCCGCCGTGACCGGCTCAGGTGCGTCGGCCGTCCGCCGGCGTACGACACCGTCGAGGTCTGCGGAGTCGAGCCGCCCGGGAGGTCCGTCCGTCCCGTGCTGCCCGGCTCCCCGCAGGGAGAGGCACCCGCCGATCATGTTTGTCCGCCGCTGCGCCACGGCTCTGGCCGCCGTCGCCGTGATCGGTGCCGGGGCCGCGCCCGCCGTCGCCGCCTCCCCCTCCCCGTCGCCCTCGGTGGCGCTGCCCTCCGGGCTGTACGGCACCTCCGACCCCACCTACGACGGCGTCTGGCGGCAGTCCCTCGCCCTGCTCGCACAGGACACGGTGGGTGTGAAGCCGGCCGCCAAGGCCGTGGACTGGCTGACCGGGCAGCAGTGCGCGAACGGCGCGTTCGCCGCGTTCCGCGCGGAGCCGTCGAAGGCCTGCGACGCCAGAACCATGGTCGACACCAACAGCACGGCCGCCGCCGTGCAGGCCCTCGTCGCCCTCGGCGGGCACGGCACCGAGGTCGGCAGGGCCGTGGACTGGCTGACGGCGAACAAGAACAAGGACGGCGGCTGGGGTTACTCCCCGGGCGGGGCGAGTGACGCCAACTCCACCGCCGTCGTGCTCGGCGCGCTGACCGCCGCCGGGGAGAAGGACCTCGACGCCTCCTACGACGCCCTGCTCACCTTCTCCCTGCCCTGCGACGGCGAGGGCGAGGGCGCCTTCGCCTTCCAGCCGGACAAGAAGGGCAGGCTCGCCGCCAACGCGGACGCGACCGCCGCCGGTGTCCTCGGCGCGCTCGGCAAGGGCCTCGCCGCCCCGGCGGGCAAGAAGGCGGACGCCTCCTGCTCCGACGCGGGCGACCTCACGCCCGCCAAGGCCGCCGCCAACGGGGCCTCCTACCTCGCCGGGGCGATGGCGAAGGACGGCCATCTGATCTCCGCGCTGCCCGGCTCCACCGACCAGCCCGACGTCGGCAACACCGCCGACGCCGTCGTCGCGCTCGCCGCACAGGGCGGCGCGGCGCGGGCCGCGAAGCCGCTCGCCTGGCTGGAGAAGAACTCCGCGGCCTGGGCGAAGCAGAACGGTCCCGGCGCCTACGCCCAGCTGATCTTCGCCGCTCACGCCACCGGCACCGACCCGCACGACTTCGGCGGCGAGAACCTCGTCTCGCTCCTCGACGCCACGGGCCCGGCCCCGCAGAAGCAGGCGCGGGGAGCGGGGGCGAAGGACTCGGCCCAGCAGGGCGACGACGGTGACAGCTACGGCGTCTACTGGTTCGTCGGCGTCTGCCTCGTCGCCGGCATCGGCATGGGCTTCCTGCTCAGCGGCCGCCGCAAGGCCGGGCAGGGGTCGTGAGCCGCCGCCGTCGCGCCGCCGTCCTGCTGCTGTCGGCGTTCCTGCTGCTCGCGGGCGCCGGGCAGGCGCGGGCCGCCGGGTACCGCTACTGGTCCTTCTGGGAGCGCGACGGCGACCACTGGACGTACGCCACGCAGGGCCCCTCCCTCGCCCGCCCCTCCGACGGGGACGTGCAGGGGTTCCGGTTCGCGGTGAGCGAGGACTCCGCCGACGCGACCCGGCCGCGCGGGGACGCCGCCTTCGCGGACATCTGCGCGAGGACGCCCGCGCGAGCGGGCGCGAAACGGGTCGCCCTCGTCCTCGACTTCGGTACGGCGGCCGACGCGCCCTCCGGCGAGACACCCCCGGCGCGGCGGGTGGCGTGCGCGCGGGTGGCGCCGGACGCGACGACGGCCGAGGCGCTGGCGTCGGTGGCGAAGCCCTTGCGGTACGACACGAACGCGCTGCTGTGCGCGATCTCGGGTTATCCGCAGAAGGGGTGCGGGGAGCAGGTCGCGGCGGCGGGTGCCGCCTCGGGCGCCGGCGAGTCCGACGGCGACAGCGGCGGCGGCCCCTCCGTGGGGCTCCTCGCCGGGGGCGCCGTGATCATCCTGCTGGCGGCTGCGGGGGTCTGGCAGGCCAGGCGTCGTGGGTGAGGGTGGTGAGGGAGCCGCTGCCCTCGGTCATGGCACCCTGCACCCCGCCGCATGGTGGATCTGGGCCCTTTCCCTCGGCACCGCCGCGACCCGCACCACCAACCCCCTTCTCCTCGCCCTCCTCCTCACCGTCGCCGGGTACGTCGTCGCCACGCACCGCACCGCCGCCCCCTGGTCCCGCTCCTACGCCGTCTTCCTGCGGCTCGGCCTGGCCGTACTGCTGCTGCGGCTGGCGTTCGCCGTCGTGCTCGGCTCGCCGATCCCCGGGACGCACACCCTGCTCACCCTCCCCGAGGTCCCGCTCCCGCACTGGGCGCAGGGCATCCGGCTGGGCGGCCGAGTCACCGCCGAGGGCGTGCTGTTCGCGCTGTACGACGGGCTGAAGCTGGCCACGCTGCTGGTGTGCGTCGGCGCCGCCAACGCCCTCGCCAACCCCGCCCGCCTCCTCAAGTCCCTGCCGGGCGCGCTGTACGAGGTGGGCGTCGCCGTCGTCGTCGCGCTCACCTTCGCGCCGCACCTCATCGCGGACGCCCGGCGGTTGCGCGCGGCCCGCCGGCTGCGGGGCCGCCCGGACCGGGGGCTGCGCGGTCTGCTCCAGGTCGCGCTGCCGGTGCTGGAGGGCGCCCTGGAGCGGTCGGTCGCGCTGGCCGCCGCGATGGACGCGCGCGGCTACGGCCGCACCGCCGACGTACCCGCCCCGGTGCGCCGTACGACCGCCGCGCTCACCCTCGGCGGTCTGCTCGGCGTGTGCGCGGGCACGTACGGGCTGCTCACCGCGGCGGGCGGCACGTACGGGCTGCCGGTGCTGCTCGCCGGGGCGGCCGCCGCGCTCGGGGGGCTGTGGCTGGGCGGCCGGCGCTCCCCGCGCACCCGCTACCGTCCGGACACCTGGACGCCGCGTGCCCTGCTGGTCGCCGGTTCCGGTGCCGCCGTCGCCGTGGCGCTCACGTGCGCCGCGTCCGCCGATCCGGCCGCCCTGCACCCCGGCGTGGTGCCGCTCGTCGCGCCCACGCTCCCGTTGTGGCCGGCGGCGGCCGTGCTCCTGGGCCTCCTCCCGGCCCTCGTCGCACCCGCCCGGCCCACCTCACCGCCGCCGGAAACCGCCGAGGAGCAGCCGTCGTGATCCGCTTCGAGAACGTCTCCGTGACATACGACGGCGCCGCCGGACCCACCGTGCGGGGCGTGGACTTCGAGGTGCCGGAGGGGGAACTCGTCCTTCTCGTCGGCCCGTCCGGCGTCGGCAAGTCGACCGTGCTCGGCGCGGTGAGCGGGCTCGTCCCGCACTTCACCGGCGGCACCCTGCGCGGCCGGGTGACGGTCGCGGGCCGCGACACGCGTACCCACAAGCCGCGCGAACTGGCCGACGTGGTCGGCACGGTGGGCCAGGACCCGCTCTCGCACTTCGTCACCGACACCGTCGAGGACGAACTCGCCTACGGCATGGAGTCGTTGGGCCTGGCCCCGGACGTGATGCGGCGGCGCGTCGAGGAGACCCTCGATCTGCTGGGCCTCGCCGGGCTGCGGGACCGTCCGATCGCGACGCTCTCCGGCGGCCAGCGGCAGCGGGTGGCGATCGGCTCCGTCCTCACCCCGCACCCGAAGGTGCTGGTCCTCGACGAGCCGACCTCCGCGCTGGACCCGGCCGCCGCCGAGGAGGTGCTGGCCGTCCTCCAGCGGCTGGTGCACGACCTCGGCACGACGGTGCTGCTGGCCGAGCACCGGCTCGAGCGGGTGGTGCAGTACGCCGACCAGGTCGTGCTGCTGCCGTCGCCGGGCGCCGCGCCGGTGCTCGGCAGCCCGGCGGAGGTGATGGCGGTGTCCCCGGTGTTCCCGCCGGTGGTGGACCTGGGCCGGCTGGCGGGCTGGTCCCCGCTGCCGCTCACCGTCCGGGACGCCCGGCGCCGGGCCGGCGCACTGCGCGAACGACTGGCCGACCGGGAGCCCGCGCCCGGCGGCCCTCCGCACGCCCACGCGAAGCCCCCCGCTCCCCGTCCGTACTCCCCCGGGCGCCGGTTCCTGCGCCGGCGCGCCCCCGAGGTGCCGTCCGCCGGCGCCCCCGCCGCCGAGGTGCGCTCTCTCGCCGTACGCCGAGGCGGGGTGCGGGCGCTGCACCGCGTCGACCTCACCGTCGCGCCCGGCGAGACCGTGGCCCTGATGGGCCGCAACGGTGCCGGGAAGTCCACGCTCCTCAACACCCTGGTCGGACTGGTGGAACCGTCCGCCGGTGCGGTGCGCGTAGGCGGCGCGGTCCCGCACCGCACCGCGCCCCGCGAGCTGGTGCGCCGGGTCGGCCTGGTCCCGCAGGAGCCGCGCGACCTGCTGTACGCCGACACGGTCGCCGCCGAGTGCGCCGCCGCCGACCAGGACGCCGGGGCCGCCTCCGGCACCTGCCGGGCCCTGGTCTCCGACCTGCTGCCCGGGGTCACCGACGACACCCACCCCCGCGACCTCTCCGAGGGGCAGCGGCTCGCGCTCGCGCTGGCCGTCGTGCTGACCGCCCGCCCGCCGCTGCTCCTGCTCGACGAGCCGACCCGGGGCCTGGACTACGCGGCCAAGGCCCGCCTGGTCACGGTGTTGCGGGGGCTGGCCGCCGAGGGGCACGCGAGCGTGCTGGCCACGCACGACGTGGAGCTCGCCGCCGAGCTGGCCCACCGGGTGGTGCTGCTGGCCGAGGGCGAGGTGATCGCCGACGGTCCGACGGCCGACGTCGTCGTCTCCTCCCCCTCCTTCGCGCCCCAGGTCACCAAGATCCTCGCCCCGCGGCCGTGGCTCACGGTGGCCCAGGTCCGGGAGGCCCTGCGATGACCGCGCCGGACCGCCGTACCCGCCGCCCCCGCGCCGTCCGCCTCGGCCCCCGTTCCGTGGCCGCGCTGGTGCTGGCCGGCGCGGTGGGCGTGGCCGCCTTCGGGTGGCCCTTCCTCGCGCCGCCCGAGTCGCAGCTCAGCGCCCACGCACAGGACGCGCCCTGGCTGTTCGCGGGGCTGCTGGTGCTGCTGGTCGGAGTGGTGGCGGCGACGATCTCGGAGTCGGGGCTCGGCCCGAAGGCGGTCGCGATGCTCGGCGTGCTGGCGGCGACCGGCGCGGCGCTGCGGCCGGTGGGCGCGGGCACGGCCGGGATCGAGCCGATGTTCTTCCTCATGGTGCTGAGCGGCCGGGTCCTCGGCCCCGGCTTCGGCTTCGTCCTCGGCTCGGTCACGATGCTCGCCTCCGCCCTGCTCACCGGCGGGGTGGGCCCCTGGATGCCGTTCCAGATGCTGGCGATGGGCTGGTTCACGATGGGCGCGGGCCTGCTGCCGGCCCCGATGGGCGTCCCCCCTGCTCGTGGGGGTCCCCCCTGCTCGAACGAAGTTGAGAGCTTGGGGGAGAAGTCGAGAGCTTGGGGGAGTCTGCGCGGCCGGGGGGAATCGCTCCTGCTCTCCCTCTACGGCTTCCTCGCCGCCTTCGCCTACGGCACGGTCATGAACCTGGCCGGCTGGCCCTTCATGGGCGGCCTCGCCTCGGGCGTCGCCTTCGACCCGCACGCGGCGGTCCCGGCCAACCTGGCCCGTTTCGTCGCGTACTGCGTGGCCACGTCGCTCGGCTGGGACCTGGGCCGGGCCGTCGTCACGGCCGTCCTCACCCTCACCCTCGGCCCGGCGGTGCTGCGCGCACTGCGCCGGGCCACGCGCCGGGCCGCCTTCGAGACGCCGGTCACGTTCGAGGGCCCCGGAACGACCCCGGAGGGTGAGACGGCGCGCGCGAACCGTCACACCGAGACGGTTGAGCGGTGAAGCACCCCACATGACCCACGTCACCTACGACCCGGCCTCGTAGCGGATCGGGCGTGACGCGGACACCTCATTACAGGCGCCGACCTGGGGTTTGAGAGCCAGGTCACAGCAGGGGTCGGCCCGTCGGATGCGACGACAACTAGTAAAAGGGGTGTTTGCGGACGATCCGTCGGGCCTGTTTCTCTGGAGCAGTCGTCAGGCGCTGCCGGGCCCACCGGCCCCGGCGCCCGGCACACATCCGCCCCACGCACCGCGTGGTCACCGTGTGCCGCCGACGGCCCCCCGTCCCCGAAGAAAAGGTTTCACGTGTCCGTCTCCCTGCTCCGCCGCATCGCTTCCCCGAAGAAGGCCCTCACCGGTGTCGCCCTGGCCGCCGCCACGGCCGGCATGGCGATGACCGCCGCTCCGGCGCACGCCGCGACGTCCTCCAGCGCGCAGTCGATCGCCCACCAGATGATCCCGGACGCCGCGCAGTACGCCGCGTTCAGCAACATCGTCTCGCACGAGAGCGGCTGGAACGTCTCCGCGACGAACGCCTCCTCCGGCGCGTACGGCCTGGTCCAGGCGCTGCCCGGCTCGAAGATGGCCTCCGCGGGCCCCGACTGGAAGACCAACCCGGCCACGCAGATCAAGTGGGGCCTGGACTACATGAACTCCCGCTACGGCAGCCCCGTCGGCGCGTGGAACTTCTGGCAGACCCACCACTGGTACTAAGCCTTTTCCGCTCCGCGGAAGACGGCAGAACCACCTCAGCCGAAGGCGGCGGTCCCCCGATCCCCGGGACCGCCGCCTTCGCCATGCGGCCCCTCATGGCTCGGGGGGGTGTGTTGTACGGCGCCTGCGGGTGCGTCGTGGCTGGTCGCGCAGTTCCCCGCGCCCCTCCAGGGGCGCGGGACTGTATTGTCTGCGCGGCTCCGCCGCGGGGGCGCGAGAAGTGACCGCGCCCCCGCGCTTGTAGGGGCGCGGGGAACTGCGCGAGCGACCACCCACCCATCCGCACGTCCGGGGTCAAAGGGGCAGCGCCCCTTGAGGACGGGAAGGGTAGGGGCGGCGGGGGCGAGGAACATCCCCGCAGTGCCCCGGCCGCGCGTACACCGTGACGCGAGCCCCCCACACCCCCGTACGCCCGCACACCACGAACCACCGCCCCAGCACCTCCCGCTTGACCGCCTCTCGCCGATCGGGATCGAGCGGCTCGTCGGGCGGATCGCTCAGGGCGACGACCCGGTCGACGCCGAGCAGTCGCCGACGCACCGCGTCCGCGGACAGTTCGGTGCCCTGAAGCGACCGAGAGGCACGCGGACTCTCGCCGAGCGCCAGATCGTCCAGCCGCCCGTAGACCGCCGGCGCCCACAGCAACCACTCCCGCCGCCGCCCCGGCAGGAACACCACCGCGTCCCCCGGCCGCGCGACCCGCGCGACCGCCCCCGCGACGGCCACCACGTCGTCCTTCCGGCTCTCCGGCGCCCGCACATGCACCGACCAGGGCACCAGCACGGCCAGAGCCGCCGCCACCGCACCCCCCCGCCGGCCACACCCCCCCCCCCCCCCCCCGCCGCGCCCCCGCCCCCCCCCGCCCCAGCGCCACCCCCGCCGGCAACGCCAACCCCGCCAGCCCGTACAGCGCGTAGCGGTCCACGTAGTACGGCCGCACCAGCGAGACGAGCAGCAGCACCCCCGCCGGCAGCACGAGCAACGGCACCGCCCAGGCCGCCAACACCGCCCCCGAGCCCGCGCCCCCGCCCGGGCGGCGGCCGGCCCACCGCGCGAGCAGCACGCCCGCCCCCGCCACCAGCAGGAACCCCGCCCACACCTCGGGCCCCGGCCGCCCCAGCCACCCCAGTTGCTCCTCCGACTGCCCGAGACTGACCAGCACCAAAGGAGAAACGGCCACCACCACCGCCCCCGCCGCGAGCCCCCACCGCACCCCCACCCACGCCGGCACCCGCAGCCGGCGCAGAGTGACGCCATGGGCGAGCAGCGCCAGAACGGCGAACTCGTGCAGCCAGCAGGCGAGGGCGAGCGCGGCGGCGTAAGCGCACCACCACCCCACCGCGGCGGGCCGCGCCAGCGCACGCAGCAGGAAGTACCCGCCCCAGGTGACGGCCGCGCAGACCAGGGCGTAGGAGCGGCCCTCCTGCGCGTACTGCTGGACGGCGGGCAGCACGGCGAACACCGCACCGGCGCACACGCCCGCGCGCCATCCGGCCAGGGCCTGTCTCTCAATTCCCGTCTGCCGGGCGACGCCATGCACGCACTCTCGCCGCACCGGCCCCTGCCCCACGTACATCCAGTACGAGGGCCAGGGGCCGGCACGCCGAGAGCACGCACCCGACGCCGCCCGGCCCGCCCTCCGGGCGGACGACGGGAATTGAGAGACAGGCCCTAGCCGCGCGCCCGTCGCGCCGATCCCGGCGGCGGCCAGCGCGGCCCCGGCCACCGACGGCAGCCGGAGCGCGGTGAGCCCGCCGTCCCAGAGGGCGAAGACGGCGTGCATGAGGAGGTAGTACAGGCCGTGCACGGCGTCGATACGACCGAGCAGTTCGCCGAGTTCGCCGAGCGGGCGGTGGGCCACCTCGTAGGTGACCGCCTCGTCGCGCCACATGCTGTGCCCCCGGTCGATCCCCCACAGTCCGGCCGCCGTGGCGAGCAGAGCCGGTACGACGGCCGCGCCCCGCCGGACCGCCCGCACCCGAACCGGTGCGAGCGCCCGCGCGGGCGCCGGGGCGCGCGTCCCCTCGGCGACCGTGAGGACGGAGACGGAAGCCCCCGGAACACCGGAAGCGCGCGAAATGCCGGGGGACGTGCTGATGGTCTCCTCCTGAGCTGCCTCGGGGCGCACGGCCGCTGCGGCTGCCGCTGCCGCTGCCGCTGCTCAGGAGAACGGCAGATCCGCCCGCGGGCTTGACCGCCACCCGGCGGATCGGCCCCGCGCCCGGGGCGAGGAGGGCGGGGAAACCGCAGGTCGGACGCGGTGCGGGCGGCCGGGACCGCCCGCGCCCCGCGTCAACCGCGCGCGACCTCGGGTTCCGGCGCCGGCGGCGGTGGCGAGGGCGGTCCGGCCGGCGCCGCCGCCCGCACCGTCCGGGCGCGCGGCCCCTGGAGGACGTAGGAGAGGCCGAGGCCCGCCCCGACGGCGGCCGCGCCGCCGACCGCGTCGAGCACCCAGTGGTTGCCGGTGGCGATGATCGCGGAGACGGTGAACAGCGGGTGCAGCAGGCCGAGCGCCTTCATCCACCACCGGGGCGCGAGGACCGCGATCACCACACCGCACCACAGGGCCCAGCCGAAGTGCAGGGAGGGCATGGCCGCGTACTGGTTGGTGAGGTGGGTGAGCGTGCCGTAGTCGGGCTTGGCGAAGTCCTGCACGCCGTGCACGGTGTCGATCATGCCGAGCCCCGGCATCAGCCGCGGCGGGGCCAGCGGGTAGAGCCAGAAGCCGACGAGCGCGAGCAGCGTGGCGAAGCCGAGGGAGGTGCGGGCCCAGCGGTAGTCGACCGGGCGGCGCCAGTACAGGACGCCGAGGACGGCGAGCGGGACCACGAAGTGGAACGACTCGTAGTAGAAGTCGAAGAAGTTCCGCAGCCAGTCGACCTTCACGACCGCGTGGTTGGCCCAGTGCTCGATGTCGAGGTGCAGAAACCGCTCGGCGGAGAGGATCTGGTGGCCGTGGTGCTCGGCGGTGGCCCGGCCCGCGGAGTTGGAGCCGCCGGTCGCGGCGAGCCGTACCTGGGAGTAGGCGGCGTAGGTGACGCGGATGAGCAGCAGTTCGAGCAGCAGGTTGGGCCGGGTGAGGACCCGGCGCAGGAAGGGCACCAGCGGCACGTGCCGGAAGCGGGCCGGGACGGCGGGGGCGGACTCGGTGGGCACCGGGTGGTCGTAGTACGGCGAGGAGCGCGCCTGGAACGGAACGACGGTGGCGGCGGCGAGCGCGGCCAGCAGGACGAGGTTGTCGCGCAGCGGGAAGAGGACCGCCATGTTCGGCAGCAGCATCTTCGCGGGCAGCGACATCACCAGGACGACGGCGACGGGCCACATCGGCCGGTCGGAGGCGCGCCGGCCGACCCGCCCGACGACCGCGAGCAGCACCCACAGCAGCTGGTGCTGCCAGGCGGTGGGCGACACGGCGACCGCGACGCACCCCGTGACGGCGACCGCGAGCAGGAGCTGTCCGTCGCGGGCGTAGCGCACGGCGCGGCGTAGTCCGAGGACGGCGACGGCGGCGCCGAGCGCCAGGAACAGGGCGATCTCGGGCGGGCCGCTCAGGCCGAGGCGGAGCAGGGCGCCGTGCAGGGACTGGTTGGCGAGGCCGTCGGCGGCGCCGCCCAGGCCGACGCCGGCCATGTGGTGCACCCAGTAGGTGTTCGAGTCGTGCGGCAGCGCGGCCCAGGCGAGCGCCGTGCACGCGGCGAAGGCGCCGCCGGTCCAGGCGGTGGCACGGCGGCGGCCGGTCCACCACAGCAGCGGGGCGAAGAGGAGCACCGTCGGCTGGAAGGCGGCGGCGACGCCGATCAGCGCGCCGGCGGCCCGCTGGTCGCGCACGGTGAAGCAGCCGAGCAGGACGAGCAGCACCGGGATGATGCTGGTCTGCCCGAGGTGCAGGGTGTTGCGCACCGGCAGCGACAGCATCAGCAGACTGATCGCCACCGGGGCGGCGAGCAGCGAGGTGCGGCGGGAGACGGGTCCGGGCAGGGCGCGCGCGGCGATCACCCCGAGGGCGACGACGAGCAGCAGCGTGCCGAAGGTCCAGCCCCAGCCGAGCGCCTGTTCGGCGGCGCGGGTGAGGGGCTTGAGGACGAGTCCGCTGAACGGGGTGCCGGTGAACCGCGTCGAGTCGTAGAGGGAGCCCTTGACGTGCAGGACGCCGTCGGGTCCGACCCAGGTCTCCAGAGCGGTGAGCCGGTCGGCCTCGGGGGTGCCGAGGACGGCGGCGACCTGCCGTACGGCCAGCACGGCGGCGACGAGCCACAGGACGACACGGGCCGTTCTCATCCCGGCTCTGGCCGACTCCTCCGTGTCGCCGAAGGTGTCACCGAACGTGTCACTGAATACGTCGCCCGCTCGTCCACCGTGTTCCGCGTTCGCCACGCCCCGTCGGCCTCCCGCTCCGTCACCCATATGTCCGCTGTGCCAACACTCGCACCCGTCTCCTTGGATAGATGCGGACAACCCCCTCTTCACCTGACAGCCGACCGCATTTTGTCCGGATGACGATAGTCCGCGAACATCCTTTCGGCCCTCCGGGGCGCGAGAAGGCTCACATCCGGGAACCGGACGAGGGGGCCGAAACGTCCCGGAACCCCCTGGCCGGACCACTTTTAGGTGCCGTCTGCACTTACTTTGTCACGCCGCGTCACCACGACCTCACCTCGTATGGTCGATTTCCGGCCTGCTCGACGGAGCGCGGGTCACCGTCCCTGTCCCCGTCGAAAGGCAGGCGAGCCGAGTTTTGGCCGCGATCACCGCTCCCGTCGCACCCCGTACCCGTCCGATCCCGGTGTCACCGTCACGGACCCGGCGCTCGTCCGGCGCGCGGTCAAGGCCGCCGCCCTGGGCAATGCGATGGAGTGGTTCGACTTCGGGGTCTACAGCTACATCGCGGTGACCCTCGGCAAGGTGTTCTTCCCCTCCGGGAACCCCACCGCCCAGCTCATGTCCACGTTCGGCGCCTTCGCCGCGGCCTTCCTGGTGCGGCCGCTGGGCGGCATGGTGTTCGGCCCGCTCGGCGACCGCGTCGGCCGCCAGAAGGTCCTCGCCGTCACCATGATCATGATGGCGGCGGGCACCTTCGCCATCGGCCTGATCCCGTCGTACGCCACCCTCGGTGTCGGCGCCCCGCTGCTGTTGCTGGCCGCCCGGCTGGTGCAGGGCTTCTCCACCGGCGGCGAGTACGCGGGCGCCTCCACCTTCATCGCCGAATACGCGCCCGACCGGCGGCGCGGCTTCTTCGGCAGCTGGCTGGAGTTCGGCACGCTCGCCGGGTACATCGGCGGCGCGGGCCTGGTCACGGTGCTGACCGCGCTCCTCTCCGACCAGGACCTGCTCTCCTGGGGCTGGCGGATCCCGTTCCTGATCGCGGGCCCGATGGGCATCGTCGGCCTCTATCTGCGGCTGCGGCTGGAGGAGACCCCGGCGTTCGCGGCGGAGATCGGCAAGGCGGAGCGGAACCGCGAGCGGGTGCCGCTGCGCGAAATGATCACCGGCCAGTGGCGGACGCTGCTGCTGTGCATGGGCCTGGTACTGGTCTTCAACGTCACCGACTACATGCTGCTGTCGTACATGCCGAGCTATCTGACCAGCGAACTCGAGTACGACGAGACCCACGGCCTCCTCGTCGTGCTCGGCGTGATGGCCCTCATGATGATCGTCCAGCCGTTCGCGGGCGCGCTGAGCGACCGCGTCGGCCGCCGCCCCGTCATCGCCGCCGGCTGCGCGGGCTTCCTGCTCCTCTCCGTCCCGGCGCTGCTCCTGATCCGCCAGGGCAGCCTGCTCGCCATCGCGCTCGGCATGGGCGCGCTGGGCCTGCTCCTGGTCTGCTTCACCGCGGCGATGCCGGCGGCGCTGCCCGCCCTCTTCCCCACCCGGGTGCGCTACGGCTCGCTGTCCATCGGGTTCAACGTCTCGGTGTCCCTCTTCGGCGGCACGACCCCGCTGGTCGTCACCGCCCTGATCGGCGCGACGGGCAACGTCATGATGCCCGCGTACTACATGATGGCGGCGGCGGTCGTGGGCGGAGCCGCGGTCTGGTTCATGCGCGAGTCGGCGGGCAGGCCGCTGCCGGGGTCGAAGCCGTCGGTGGAGCCGAGCGAGCTGGGGTGAGCCCCGGCTTCCAGGGGCTCTCAGGCGCCGCACCGCGCGAAAGCCCAAGTAGCGCCGCTACGAGGGCTTCCACACGGCACGGCGAGAGCACGCACCGAACGCCGCTCCTTCTCCCACGGAGATCCGTCAGAAGGACCCTAGACCTCGTGGAAGAACCCCACGTTCACGCTCCTGGGAGCCGTCCGGTCCAGGACGACCAGTTCCCCCGAGCCACCGAGCGGCAGAACCGCCGTCCCCCCGTACGGCACCGGCTGCGACTGCCCCCCGGCCAGCGTCAGCAACACCTGCGACGACGGATCCGGCTGCGATCCCCGCAGCCAGGTCACCCGCCAGGCACCGTCCGCCCCGTACACGAACTCCAGGTGCACACGGGAGATGAACAGCCAGTCGTCGGGCGTGACGAGCCGGCACACGGTCCGGTCGCGCCCCACGCGCAGTACGGATTCCGGCCGGCTGGGCGCGTCGGCCATCAGCATGCCGGCCGTCGCCCCGGCGTCCGCCCCGGAGACCAGGGCCATGGTGAGTTCGAGCACGTGGTGCGCTCCTTCTGGAGGCGACGGATGTCGCGGCTGTCACGGAACCCGGCACGGGGGCCGGGCCCCCGCACCGCCGCCGCATGATAGATCGCGCCATGGCCCGGGTGGGCGGTCTCCTGCACAATGGGCGTTATGACCGAGCGCAAACCTCCCGGTGTGAGCTTCGAGTCCTTCGTCGAACGGCAGATCCGCGAGGCCGAGGACCGCGGCGAGTTCGACGATCTGCCGGGCGCGGGCCAGCCCTCCCGCGCGGTCTCCGACACCGCGTACGACGAGATGTGGTGGATCAAGCAGAAGCTGGTCCGCGAGGGCGTCTCCGTGCTCCCGCCGACGCTCGCCCTGCGCAAGGAGGCCGAGGACACCCTGGCGGCGGCGTACGCGGCGCCGACGGAAGCGGTGGTGCGGCGGCTGATCGACGGCGTCAACGTCAAGATCCGCGACGTCATGTTCAAGCCGCCGCCGGGCCCGCCGCTGGGGTTGAAGCCGTACGACACGGACGCGGTGGTCCGTGAATGGCGGGCCCGCCGGGCGGGATGACGGCGAGGGCACGGCCCACCGGGCGGAGCGACGACGAAGGCACGGCCCGCCGCACGCGCACGACAACGGCCCGGGAGCACAAGGCTTCCCGGGCCGCAGGCCACAACGGGCCCTGGACGTGCCCTAGACGTGCAGCAGGCGCTCCGCGAACTCGCGGTAGTCCCGCAGGGCGACGCGAAGTCGTTCCGTGTCGCCGTCGTTGCCGTCACCGGCCTGCCAGGCGGCGCGCAGATCCCGGCGGCGGCGGTTCAGCGCGTCGGCGAAGAGGTCGGCGACCTCCTCCAGGACGTGGTCGGCCTCCTCGACGGCGGCCCGGGGCGCGTCGACGAAACCGCCGACGGCGTGGTGCAGTTGGGCCGAGAACTTCTCGGTGTCGCCGTGCGCGAGCAACGGCGTGTGCGCGGCGTGGGGTTCGCCGCCGTGGCCGTGCCGCGTCTCGTGGTGGACGCCGGTGCCTCCGGTGAGCGCGTCGTCGGTGGCACTGCCGGCGCGCCCTCCGATGAGGGAGGACCCGGAGACGGGACCGTGCGCGGAACCGGTACCGGCGGTACCGACACCGGCCTCGCTGCCACTGGCGGCGGAATCCGCCAGCGTCTTGCCCGTACCCGTACCCGTACCCGTACCCGTACCCGTACCCGTACCCGTACCCGCACCGGTGCCCGTGCCCCTGCCCGGAGTGGACGTACTCACGGGCGGCTCGGTCTTGTGCATGGGCGCCGCGGCCGGACCGGCGTCCGGGTCGCCCGCCGCCTCGTGTGCGGCGCGCGCCTCGCGTGCCTCCCGCACGAGTCGGTCGTCGCGCACGTCACGGTCCTCGTTGGACGGTGTCACCTCTGCCATCACCCCTCAACTCCCCTTCACATGGCGCCGGCCGAAGGCCCAGGCCGGCTGCGTGCCCCGGGCTTCGCCGGTCGCGCCGGACCGCTCCGTCTCCGTACGCGGCGCCCGGTGGCCGTCGTCGTCACCCGTCAACCGCTCGAAGAGCGCGCGGGCTTCGACCATGGATGCGCGCAGTTCCTCCGTACCGGGCCGGCTCTCCGGTGCACCGTCCGCCGGGGCGTGCGCGGCCCGGTGCAGACGGCGGTAGCCGTGGACCTGGTGCGCGTGGTGGACGGAGAGCGCGTCGAGCCGGTCCTCGTGACGGCCGTCCGGGAAGCCGCGCTCCTTGGACAGTTCGGCGATCAGCTGGTCCGCGTCGGCGACCGCGTCCCGCGGCGAGTCGACGAACCGTTCCTGGGCCGCCGCCCAGCGCGCCTCGTAGCGTGCGCGGGCGTCGGCCGTGAGCGGACGCCTCTTCAACGAGCCGTGGCGTTCGACGCGTTCGGCGAGTTCGGCCTCGGCGGCCCTGGTGTCCCCGTTGTGGCGGGCCACGGTCCGCTCGTACTCGGGGCCGAAGCGCCGCTTCAGCCCGTGACCGCCTTGCGCGCCGCGGGCTCGCAGCAGAAACAGTACGACCGCGGCAACGACCACGGCCGCCACGATCACAATTGCGATGATCACGCCTGTGGACATGAATGCCTTCCGGTAGACCCAAGGGCCCCGGAACCAACGGCCCCGGCGAACCCCTACCTCAACCGGGTTGCCCGCAACCCGTCCCCCAAACGGCACCCGCTCACGCAGAGACACGACCGGGGGCGCGAGGTGAACGCCCGCCCGACGGCCCGGGGTTGGCCTTCAAGGGGCGCGGGGCCGCATCAAGACCCCCGCGCCGGGCGCAGGCCATGTCACCGCACGGCGGTGGCGCCCCGCTTCGCCGCGTGCGGCCGCTCCGCGTCCGACCCGCACAGCTCCCCCGTCAGCTCCTCCACCAGCCGGTTCAGATCCGTCGGCCGCTCCGGCCCCCACCAGTCCCCCAGCAGCTCCGCCAGCGACTCCCGCCGCGCCGCGGCCAGCCGCTCCGCGACCTCCGCGCCCCGCTGTGTGAGCACCAGGTCGGGACCGCGCCGCGCGGCCAGCCCCCGCTCCTCCACCTGCCGCGCCGCGTCGATGATCACGTGCAGCGGCACGGCGCTGCGCTCGGTCAGCACGGCGGGCTCCGTCCAGCCGTGCTTCCGCGTCCGCAGCAGCAGCCAGCTCGCCGCCGGCAGCAGGTCGTACCCGGCGCGCGCGGTGATCCGCTCGTAGATCTCCCGCCGTCCGTTGCGGGAGCCGAGCAGCGACAGCGCGCGGCAGACCTCGTCGTAGGACGAGCGCTGCACCGGGTTGCTGGCGAACGTCTCCGTGCCGTCCGGCGCGGTCACCGACCCGCGCAGCCGGTCCTCGCGCAGGAACCAGGCGAGGACGAACGCGACCGCGGCGACGGGCGCGGCGTAGAGGAAGACGTCGGTGATGGAGGACGCGTAGGCGTGCAGCACGGCCGGCCGCAGCGTCGGCGGCAGCCCGGCGATGCCGCGCGGGTCGGCCTTGAGACTGTCCGCGTTCACGCCCGCCGGCAGGGGGCGCCCGGCGAGGACGCCGGCGAGCTTGTCGCCGAGCCGGCTCGCGAAGATCGTGCCGAAGACGGCGACGCCGAAGGAGGCGCCGATGGAGCGGAAGAACGTCGCCCCGGACGTGGCGACGCCCAGGTCCTCGTACGCCACCGCGTTCTGCACGATCAGTACGAGGACCTGCATGACCAGGCCGAGGCCGAGCCCGAAGACGAAGAAGTACGCGCTGGTCCCGGCGGTGGAGGTGTGCTCGTCGAGCTGGTGCAGCAGGAGCAGTCCGACGGTGGTGACGGCGGTGCCGGCGACCGGGAACACCTTCCAGCGGCCGGTACGGCTGACGATCTGCCCGGAGACGGTGGAGGACAGCAGCAGTCCGAACACCATGGGCAGCATGTGCACGCCGGACATGGTCGGCGAGACCCCGCGCACGACCTGGAGGAACGTCGGCAGATAGGTCATCGCGCCGAACATGGCGAAGCCGATGACGAAGCTGATGACGGCGGAGAGCGTGAAGGTGCGGACGCGGAACAGCTTGAGCGGGAGGACGGGTTCGGCGGCCCGGCGTTCGACGGCCACGAACGCGCCGGCGAGCACGACCCCGAGCACGATGAGCCCGATGATCTGCGGCGAGCCCCAGCCCCAGGTGGTGCCGCCGAGGGAGGCAACGAGGACCAGGCAGGTGGCGACGGCGGCGATCAGGAACGTGCCGAGGTAGTCGATGACGTGCTTGGCCGCACGGCGCGGGATGTGCAGGACGGCGGCGATCACGACGAGGGCGACGACGCCGACGGGCAGGTTGACGTAGAACACCCAGCGCCAGCTCAGATGCTGGGTGAACAGCCCGCCGAGCAGCGGTCCGAGCACGCTGGTGGCGCCGAAGACGGCACCGAACAGGCCCTGGTAGCGGCCGCGTTCGCGGGGCGGTACGAGGTCGCCGACGATCGCCATGGACAGCACCATGAGCCCGCCTCCGCCGAGGCCCTGGAGCGCGCGGAAGGCGATGAGCTGGCCCATGTCCTGCGCGGCGCCGCAGAGCGCCGAGCCGACGAGGAAGATCGCGATGGCCGTCTGGAACAGCTTCTTGCGCCCGTACTGGTCGCCCAGCTTGCCCCACAACGGGGTGGCGGCGGTGGAGGCGAGGAGATAGGCGGTGACGACCCAGGAGAGGTGCTCCAGGCCGCCGAGGTCGCTGACGATCGTGGGCAGGGCGGTGGAGACGATCGTCTGGTCGAGGGCGGCGAGGAGCATGCCGAGGAGGAGGGCACCGATGGAGACGAGGACGCTGCCGCCGGGCTGGGCGGCGGCACCCTCACCCCCCGCGTCCACTCCTCCCGTACCGCCGCCGTTCCGGAGCACGTCCTCGGCCATGAGACCTCCCGCCGTCTTCCCTCCTGTTCGGTGTGACCAGTTATGGCACGTTCAGTCCTGCTGGACGGCGGGATTCCGGGGGGATCGCCGGAGAAGTTGTGCGGGAGGTCTGCATAATTCCTGGAGTTCGCAGGGAGGGAACCCAGGCGTGAGCGGAACGAACGAACAGGCGTGCCCCAAGTGCGCGGCACCACGCGACCCCGACGGCTCGCCGACGTGCACCTGCACCCAACGCACGGCCGAAGCCCTCCGCGAGACCCGCACGGCGGAGGCGGCAGCGGCGGAGGACTTCGACCCACTGCGGATACGCCCGTACGTGGCAGGCCACGGAAGCGAAGCGGCGAAGGACACAACCCCGGCACCCCCCGGGGATTCCTCGGGGGCTGCCCGGGCGGAGCCTCAGAACCACCCCGCACAGCAACCCACGAGCACGGAGGACGCAACCCCCGCAACCCCCACCACCCCCGCGGGCCCAGGAGACGCAACCCTCCTCACCCCCGGGGGCCCAGGGGGCAAAGCCCCCTCGGGAGTCGGGGCGGAGCCCCAGGACCGCCCCGCGCAGGAATTCGGCACCTTCCACGAGCTCCCCCTCGTCACCCCCTCCGGGGTCGAAGGGGCGGAGCCCCTGGAGGTCGGGACGGGAAGGGGCGGCGGGGGCGAAAAACCCTCCCGCACCCCCCGCCGCACCGTCGTCCTCGCCGCCGGCGGCGCCGTCATCGCCGTCCTGACCGCCACCGCCCTCGCCACCGGCCTCTTCAGCTACGGCAAACCCGAACGCAACGACGCCCTGCCCGACGAGGTCCGCCCCAGCGTCCCGGCCGGCTCGGCCACCCCCACCGCGACGGGCCCGACGGGCACGTCGTCCGCGTCGACAGGGACGGGCAGCCCGTCCCCCAGCGACACCGCCTCCGCCTCGGCGACCGCCTCCGCCGGCCGCACGGCCACGTCGTCCCCCTCGCCCACCGCCACCCGCACCGCGAAGGACACCCGGGCGACCGCGGACGCCACCCGCTCCGCCGACCCCGCCCCCGGCGGCGACGACGCCCACGAGGACCCCCCGGTCCTGCGGAACGGCGACGACGGCCCGGAGGTCGAGGAGCTCCAGCTCCGCCTCCGCCAGCGACTGTTCTACCTGGGCAGCGCGGACGGCGAGTACGACGACGACCTGGAGACGGCCGTCGCGAACTACCAGCGGACCCGGGGCATCACGGACGACCCCAGCGGCGTCTACGGCAAGGCCACCCGGACCCGCCTGGAAGCGGAGACGGACGAACCGTAGGACGAACCGACGCCCCGCCTCACCCCACGTGCAACCGCACGCCCGCCCCATCCGCCAGCACCTCGACCCGCACCCGCCGCAGATCCCGCACCACCGCGTCCGGCCGGTGCAGCCCCGCCCGCGCCCCGACCCCCACGACCCGCATCCCCGCCGCGCGCCCGGCCGCGACCCCCGCACCGGAGTCCTCGAAGACCACGCAGTCCTCGGGCGCGACGCCCAGTTCCGCCGCCCCCTTCAGGAACCCCTCGGGGTCCGGCTTGCTCGCGCCCACGGACTCCGCCGTGATCCGCACCGCGGGCAGCGCGAGCCCGGCCGCCTCCATCCGGGCGGTGGACAGCGCCACGTCCGCCGAGGTCACCAGCGCGTGCGGGACCCCGGCCAGGGAGGCGAGGAAGTCCGCCGCGCCGGGCACCTCGACCACGCCCTCGGTGTCGGCGGTCTCCTCCGCCAGCATCCGCGCGTTCTCGGCGAGGTTCTGCTCCATCGGCCGGCCGGGCAGCAGCAGGGCCATGGAGGCGTAGCCCTGGCGGCCGTGCACGACCTTCAGCACCTCGTCGCCGTCCAGCCCGTGCCGGTCGGCCCAGCGCCGCCAGACGCGCTCGACGGCGGCGTCGGAGTTGACGAGGGTGCCGTCCATGTCCAGCAGGAGGGCCCGTGCGGTGAGAACGGTGGTGGCCGTCATCGGCATGCTCCAAATGCGGAAAAGGGGGATGCCCCAGGGGAAACAAGGCGGCCCCGCCCGCAGGTCAGGGGGTACGGGCGGGAGCCACTTTGTTCCTCCACGATACAAAACACCCCACCGCCACGCCACCACCCGTGACCAGGCACAACACGCACGGCGACGACGCACCACACGGGGTCACGACGACCGACTGCGCGGCACGCAGGACCCCCGTACCCCGCGAACCCCCACTCCACTCACGAACCCGCGCCCGCGCCCACGCCCTACCCGGCGATCGCCTCGTACAGGCTCCACACCCCGAGCCCCACCATCAGTACCGCCGCGATCCGGGTGATCAGCGTCAACGGCACCTTCCGCATCAGCGCCCTGCCGCCCACGATGCCGAGCCCGGCCACCGCCCACAGCGCGAGGACCGCGCCGAGGCCGACGGAGAGCGGGTCGTCGTAGCGGGCGGCGAGGTTGGCGGTCATGATCTGGGTCAGGTCGCCGAACTCGGCGACCAGGATGAGCATGAAGCCCGCCCCGGCCACCTTCCAGAAGCTCTGGTCCTCGGGCCGGCGGATCTCCTCCTCGCCGTCGTCCTTCTTCAGCAGCAGCACGGCCGCGCCGCCGAGGAAGAGGACGCCGGTGAGCGCCTGCACCAGCTGGTGCGGCAGCAGCGTGAGCACGCTGCCCGCCGCGACCGCGAGCACGACGTGCAGGGTGAAGGCCGCGGCGACGCCGGCGAAGACGTACGAGGCGCGGTAACGGGTGCCGAGGACGAGGCCGGCCAGGGCCGTCTTGTCCGGCAGTTCGGCGAGGAAGACGACGCCGAAGACGAGCGCCGTCACGGTCGGGCTGATCACAGTTCCTCAATCGGTCGGGGCGCCGCCCACCGAGAGTCCGCGTGCACTGCTCACGACACCCCGGCACGGCAGCGCACTCGCGCACCCGCGCCGGGCGGCACGGGTGGTGCACTGCTTGCCGAAGGTCTCGCCGGCCGATCCGGAACCCAGGGGTCCGCGGGATCTGCCTCCGGGCGCCGGCTCAGGCTGGCTGAGCAGTATGTCGACGGTCCGGCGAAGGGCTACTCCCCTCCAACGCGGCCCATCGTACGCGACCCCGTGCGCGTCCCGCACCCGCCGGCCGCCCCCTCGCGTCCCGGCCCGCCGTTCCACGCCACCGAGGTTCCCGCAGGTCAGTGCCCGTTCCAGCGTTCCAGCGTCCCGCGATGACCTTCCTCCGTGGCGGGTGGGACGGATCACAGCCCAAGCTTCAGTCGTCGGCCGGCAGCCCGCCGGACGGCACACCTCATCGCAGGTCGTCACACACGTCATCACGACACATACGGAGATCATCATGCGTTCGCTCTTCGCCACCCGCACCGCCCGCATCGCCCTCACCGCGGTCGCCGCCCTCGGCCTCGCCACCACCGCGGCCGCCACGGCCAACGCCGGCACCGCGAGCACCACCGCCAAGCACACCACCCGTGCCTGCGTCACCAAGGACCTTGTCTTCACCACCAACTTCGAGTCTCAGGCGGGCGGTTACATCCTCGTCACCACCAAGGCGCGGCCCGGCGTCACGTGCCACCTGGACGGTGTGTTCCCCTCCGCGTCCTTCGGCTCCAGCCCCGACACCGCGGTCTCCCCCGCCGAGCAGGCCGTCAGCGAGGGCGTCACCCTCTCCGGCGCCAAGGCCGCCTACGCCGGCATCAACCCCAAGACGACCAACAACAACAACGGCATCGAGTTCGGCGAGCTCAGCCTCTCGGTCGCCGGTGACGAGGCCCACAGCACCAGCCTCACGCTCCAGGACAGCGTCCTCGTCGACCAGCCCATCGCCACCAACTGGCACGCCAAGGCCGCCGACGCCGTCCCGTTCGCCAACTGACGCACACTCTTCACAGCGGCGCCACGCCCGGAACCCGCCCGGACCCCTCCGTCGTTCCGTACCGTACGGGGCGACGGAGGAGGTCGATCACATGGTGGAACTGCGGCTGGGGCCGCTGCTGAGGTACGTCGACGGCTCGTCCGCGACCGTCTGGGTCGAGGCGGGCCGTCCGTGCACCGCCGAGGTGCGCTGCGCGGACGGCGGCGGCGGCGGAAGCAGTCGTACGTTCGAGATCTGCGGGCACCACTACGCGCTGGTGCCGGTCACCGGGCTCACCCCGGGCACGGCGACGGCGTACGAGGTGCTGCTCGACGGGGCGCGCGTGTGGCCGCTGCCCGACTCGCCGTTCCCGCCGTCCGTGATCCGCCCCCCGGCCGGGGACGAGACGCTCGACATGGCCTTCGGCTCCTGCCGCTGGGCCGCGCCCGCGCTCGGCCAGAAGGACCCCGTCGGCCCGGACGCCCTGGACGCGCTCGCCACCCGCGTCGCCGCCGACCCGGACGGCGAGCGCCCGGACGTGCTGCTGCTCCTCGGCGACCAGGTGTACGCCGACGAGACCTCCGAGGCGACCCGCGACTGGCTCGCCGGCCGCCGTGACCTGGACGAACCGCCCGGCGCGCAGGTCGCCAACTACGAGGAGTACACCCACCTCTACTACGAGTCCTGGCTCGACCCCGAGGTGCGCTGGCTGCTGTCCACCGTGCCGAGCTGCATGATCTTCGACGACCACGACGTCATCGACGACTGGAACACCAGCGCCTCCTGGCTCGAGGAGATGCGCGCCACCGGGTGGTGGCAGGACCGGGTGCTCGGCGGGCTGATGTCGTACTGGGTCCATCAGCACCTGGGCAATCTCTCGCCCGCCGAGCTCGCGAAGGACGAGGTGTACGCGGCGGTACGGGCCGTCGAGGACGGCACGGAGGCGCTGCGCACCCACTGCGCCCGTTCCGACGCCGACCTCGGCTACGCCCGCTGGAGCTACCGCCGCGACTTCGGCCGGACCCGGCTGCTGATGGCGGACAGCAGGGCGGCGCGGGTACTGGCCGAGGGCGAGCGCGACATGCTGGACGCCGCCGAGTGGGAGTGGCTGCGCGCGCAGGCGCTGGACACGCCCGGATCGTACGACCATCTGCTGATCGGCACGTCGCTGCCGTGGCTGCTACCGCACATGATCCACGACGTCGAGTCGTGGGACGCCGCGCTGGCCACCGGCGTCCGGGGCGCGCGCTGGGGCCGGTTCGGGGAGTGGTTGCGCCGGGCGCTCGATCTGGAGCACTGGGCGGCGTTCCCCTCGTCGTTCGACGCGCTGGCGGACCTCATCGCGAAGGCCGGCTCGGGTCCCGACGCGCCCGCGACGATCTGTGTGCTGTCCGGCGACGTCCACCACGCCTATGTCGCCGAGCCGGGCTGGCGGGCGGCCGGTGCCGGTCCCGACGCACATGTGGTGCAGCTGACCTGCTCCCCCGTCCACAACTCCGTGCCGCTCTCCATCAAGGTGGCGTTCCGGTTCGGCTGGACCCTGCCCGGGCGGGCGATCGGCCGGCTGCTCTCCCGGCACGGCCGCTGTGCCCGGCCGGCCGTCGACTGGCGCCGCACGGGCGGGCCCTGGTTCGGCAACCAGCTGATGACCCTGACGCTGCGGGGCCGTTCGGCCCGGCTGCGACTCGAACAGGCCCGCCCCTCGGAGACCACCGGGCGCGACGGGCAGGGCGGTTCCGGAGGGCGCGGCGGCCGGCTGACGACGGTCATGGAGACCCGGCTGAGCGGTCCCGCCACGTGAAACGGTCGAGAATCAGCCCGAAAACGGACCGACAACAGGTGAACAATGGCTGAATGACGATCTGGCAAGCGGAAGGCGACCACACCTAATCTGACGTGGCCCGGCCGCTTCCGGGAGACGAAACCGGTGTCTTGAGGAACCGAAACTTTCGGATCGGCCGAAGGAGTTCTCCCCCATGTCAGGACGTCTCAACAGCGCCCAGCCGTATGCCGTCGGGCTCTTCCGCATCGTGCTCGGCCTGCTCTTCACCTGCCACGGCGCCGCCTCGCTGTTCGGTGTGCTCGGCGGTGCCGCGGGCACCGACGGCGGCACGATCGAGGCCGGCACATGGCCCGGCTGGTACGCCGCGGTCATCCAGCTCGTCTGCGGCGCCCTCGCCCTGCTCGGCCTCGCCACCCGCCCGGCCGCGTTCCTCGCGTCGGGCTCGATGGCGTTCGCGTACTTCCACGTTCACCAGCCGAACGCCCTCTGGCCCATCCAGAACGGCGGCGAACAGGCCGCCCTGTTCTGCTGGACGTTCCTCCTCCTGGTCTTCACCGGCCCGGGCGCCTTCGCCCTGGACCGACTCATCCGCCCGGCCCGCGCCGCCCGCACGGAACCGGAGGAGGACCGCACGACGGAGCCGGTGGCCGCCTGACGGCCACACCCGGCGCGCCCCTGACGGCGCCCCGCAAGGGGCGCGCGTCAGGGGCGCGCGACTGTATCGAACCTGCACCTCCGCCGCACGAGCACCACCGACCGACACCAGCCCTTGGGAAGGGGCGCGGGGAACTGCGCGACCAGCCCCCACCGGCCTGCGGGCGAACAACTCCCCGCACCACCCCCGAGGGGCGCGGGGAACTGCGCGAATCCCCCCACCGCGCCACAGGCGAAACACCGCGGAACACCCCCCGGGCCCCACCTACTCACCCCCGGGGGCCCCGCCCCCACCCACCCTCTTCAACCTCATCCGCGCATCGACGCGCTCCGACGCCGCCACTTCCCCCCAGTACCGGTGCGTGGAAACGAACACCGCCAACTCCCGCTCACGGCACCGCAGTTTCTCGACCTCCGCCTGCTCGTCCTCCGTCCACCCGGGCGAAGCCGCCCGCTCTACCCGGCGCCAGCCGTCGTCGTCACGGAAACCGTCCAGCGGCTCGACCGACCAGGGGAGCCGCTTCAGCAGGGCCAGAAGCTCGGCCCGGATCTGATGCAGCTCCTCCTGACCGGCCAGCAGGTCACTCGGGAAGTCAGGAGTCTCAGCCACCCCCTAATGGTACGCCTGTTCGAATTGGCGAGGCGAGCGTTCCAGGGCCCCCGCAACCAAAACCCGTCAGTCTGAACTGGACAGTTACGACTGTCGAGCTCTACCGTGACCCCATGGAGCAGAAACCCGACGGCGTCTCCGACTCGGCGGCCCGCGCCGCCCGCGATCTCACCGTCGTCCTCAACCGGCTGCGCCGGCGCGTCCGTTCGGTCGCCGGGGACGAGGAGGACCTGACCCCGCCGCAGGTCTCCGCGCTCACCCTCGTCGGCAAGCACGGCGCGGCCACGGCCAGCGCCCTGGCGTCGGCCGAGGGCGTGCGCCCCCAGTCGATGGCGACCACGCTCGCCGCACTCGACCGGCTGGGGCTGATCCACCGCAACCCCGACCCCGACGACGGCCGCCGCCAGCTGGTCACGCTCACGGAGGCGGGCCGGGAGCGCATCGAGGGCAACCGGCAGGCCCGCCGCAGGTGGCTGGCGCGCACGCTGGAGGAGCAGTACAGCGAGGAGGAGCGGCAGACGATCCTCGACGCCCTCACCCTCCTGGAACGGCTCACCCAGTCGTGAGCCCCACCCTGGCCCGCGCACTGCGCACCCTCCGCCCGGGCGGCGGCACCGGCAAGGCCCCCCACGGCGACGCCGGCGCCGAAGGGGACCGCGGCATCGAAGGGGACCGCGGCACCGAAGGGGACCACGGCACCGACAACGGAAGCGCTCGCGCCACCGGCGGAACACGCCGGCGCACCGGCCCCGCCGCCTTCGACCGCCGTCTGATCGCCCCGATGCTCCTCGGCTCGATCTGCAACCCGATCAACTCCTCCATGATCGCGGTCGCCCTCGTGCCGATCGGCGCTGCCTTCGGCGCCCCTCCCTCGCGCACCACCTGGCTGGTCACCGGCCTCTACCTGGCCACCGCGCTGGGCCAGCCGGTGATCGGGCGGCTGGTCGACATGTACGGCCCCCGCCGCCTCTACCTCCTCGGCACCGGCACCGTCGGCGCCGCCGGACTGCTCGGCGCGCTCTCGCCGTCCCTCGGCGTGCTGATCGCCGCCCGCGTGCTGCTCGGCTTCGGCACCTCCGCCGCGTACCCGGCGTCCATGCAGCTCACCCGGCGGGAGGCCGAGCGCACCGGGAAGGACAGCCCGGCCGGGATACTGACCGCGCTCGCCGTCGCCAACCAGACCGTCTCCGTGGTCGGCCCGGCGCTCGGCGGGCTGCTCATCGGGCTCGGCGGCTGGCGGGCCGTCTTCACCGTCAACGTGCCACTGTCCGCGGCCTGTCTGGTGCTCGGCGCGCTGTATCTGCCGGCCACCGCGCCCGGCGAACGCTCCCGGCGCCCCGTCGACCTGCCCGGCATGCTGCTCTTCGCCGCGCTGCTGCTCTCCTTCATGCTGTTCCTGATGAGCCCGGGAGCGGCCCTGTGGTACCTGCCGGTGCTCGCCGCCGTCGCCGCCGCCGGCTTCGCGGTGCGGGAG
Source organism: Streptomyces sp. NRRL F-6676 (assembly GCF_000725625.1). Classification (GTDB taxonomy): domain Bacteria; phylum Actinomycetota; class Actinomycetes; order Streptomycetales; family Streptomycetaceae; genus Streptomyces. The sequence goes on along the minus strand of NZ_JOHS01000023.1, from coordinate 14,184 downwards.
CTGCGGGTGGCCGAGCCGTTCATAGACCTGCGGGTGCTCGGCGGCAACGTGCCGCTGCTCGCCACGTATCTGCGCCAGTTCCTCGGCTACCTCACCTCGTACGCCTTCCTGTACGGCTTCACGCAGTGGCTGGAGCAGGGCCGCGGGCTGAGCGCCTCCTCCGCCGGGCTCGTGCTGCTCCCCCTGTCGGGGACCGCGCTCGCCGTCTCCAGCCTCACCGGACGGCGCGAGGCGGTGCGGACCAAGTTGGTCGTCGGCGGGGCGGTGCAGGTCGTCGGCTGTGCCGTCCTGCTGCTGCTCGGCACCGGGAGCCCGGTGTGGCTGCTGCTGATCGCGGGCGCCGTGATGGGCGTGCCGCAGGGTCTGATTGGTCTGGCCAACCAGAACGCGCTCTACCGGCAGTCCGACGCCGCGCGGATCGCCTCCGCCGCCGGGCTGCTGCGCACCTTCATGTACCTCGGCGCGCTGGGCGCCTCCGCCGCCGACGCGGCGTTCTTCGCCCACGGCGCCGACACGGCGGGGCTGCACGGCCTCGCGCTGTTCATGCTCGCGGGGGCGGTCGCGCTCGTCGCGGTGTCCCTGCTGGACCGTTCCCTGCGGACGGTCACCCCCAAGAGCCGGAAGTGATCCGGCACGAGCCGGAAGTGATCCGGCGAAACGGCGGCCCCGCGGGGCCGTCACCGCACGAAACAACCAGGAAGGCCCCGTTCCCCATGGCGCTCACCGCCCTCGACCCCACCACCGCCCTCGTCGTCATCGACCTCCAGGCCGGCATCGTCGGCATGGACACCCAGCCCTACGCCGCCGCCGACGTCGTCTCCCGCTCGGCCGAGCTCGCCGACGCCTTCCGCGCCCGGAACCTGCCGGTCGTCCTGGTCCGCGTCTCCTTCGCGGCCGACGGCGCCGACGCCGTGCCCGGCCGCACGGAGGTCGGCGGCTCCGGCGGCACGCCCCCCGAGGGCTGGGACGTCCTCGTCGACGAGCTCTCCGGCCACGCCGGCGACATCCACATCACCAAGCGCAACTGGGGCGCCTTCCACGGCACCGGACTGGACGTCCAGCTGCGCCGCCGGGGCGTCACGCAGATCGTGCTGACCGGCATCGCGACCAGCATCGGCGTGGAGTCCACCGCCCGTGCCGCGCACGAGCACGGCTACCACGTCACCCTGGCCACCGACGCCATGGCCGACCGCAGTGCGGAGGCCCACCAGGGCAGCGTGGACCGGATCTTCCCCCGCCTCGGCGAGACGGGCACGACGGCGGAGATCCTGGACCTGCTGCGGAAGACGCACGCGTAACGGGCCCGGAGGGGCGGGGGCCGTCAACCGGCCCCCGCCCCTTCCCACCCGATGCCACACTGAACACATGTGCCGAAGCATCAAGACGCTCCGTCCGCCCGCGCTCCCCGAGCAGGCCACCGAGGAGGAGATCCGGGCGGCCGCGCTCCAGTACGTCCGCAAGGTGTCGGGCTTCCGCGCCCCCGCCGCGCACAACCGCGAGGTGTTCGACCGCGCGGTGGACGCGGTGGCGTCCGCGACGGCGGACCTGCTGTCCGGCCTGGAGGTACGGGGAACCGGCCGCGCCCAGGCCGGCTGAGCTACGCCGCGCTCTCCTCACCGGCCGCCGGACGGCGGCGGACGAGGAAGGCGGCGCCCGCGCCCGCGACGAACAGCGCGGCGAGGGAGACCCCGGTGGCGAGCCAGGTCGTACCGAGCCACTGCCCGCCGTAGTAGCCGAGGGCGACGCTGTAGGCGGCCCAGGCCACGCCCGCCAGCGCCGACCAGGGCAGGAACTCCCGCACCCGGCGCTGCGCGGCACCCGCGGCCAGCGAGACCACCGAGCGCCCGGCCGGCGCGAACCGGGCCAGCACCACCAGCGCGCCGCCGCCCCGCGAGAGGGCCGCGCCCAGACGTTCCTGCGCGCTGGTCAGCCGCCGGGAGCGGGCGATGGCCCGGTCCAGCCGTTCCCCGCCGCGCCGGCCGACGCGGTACGCGAACAGATCGCCCACGACCGAGGCCGTGGCCGCGCACAGGGCGAGCACGAGGATGTCGGGCACGTGATCGGCGACGGCGTCCCCCGCGGCCGCCGTGGCGTCGCCGGCGGTCCCCGCGGCGGCGGCCGTGGCGGCGGTGATCACCAGGACCCCGCTCGGCAGCAGCGGCACGAACACGTCGAGCAGCACGGACAAGGCCACGGCGGCATAGATCCACGGGCTGCCGACCAGCGGCCCCACACTCTCCAGCACCGAGACTCCCCGTCTACTCCCCCGTGGACACGACCAGCCGCTACGTCGCGGGGGAGCGGCAGGGCGGCCTGTGACAGCCATACAGCGTACGCGGCGGGAGTGACAGCAGGGTCACGGGGGGCACACGGCGCGAAAACGGGGCGCACGGGCGCGCTCCCCCTCCCCCGCACTCACCCCCAAAAGCCCCAACTCGCCCCATCGCGCTCCGCGTCGGCCCCCGGAGAAAACCCACGGTGCCCCCGCCCCCGTCCCGGTAAGGTCGAGCCGTGCCCGAGCTGGAACGGCTGCGCCCTCACCACGCCCCCGCGGTCCTGGCGTTCGAACTGGCTAACCGCGCCTACTTCGCCGCCTGGATCACCGACCGGGGTGACGAGTACTTCGAGCGGTTCGACGAGCGGTTCGCCGCGCTGCTGGCGGAGCAGGAGGCCGGGGTCTGCGCCTTCCACGTGCTCGTCGATGCGGACGGCTCGGTGCTGGGACGGTTCAATCTGGTCGACCTCGAGGACGGCTCCGCGGAGCTCGGCTACCGGGTCGCCGAGCACGCCGCCGGGCACGGCGTGGCGACGGCGACCGTCCGGGAACTGTGCCGGCTGGCGGCGTCGCGGTACGGGCTGCGCACCCTGCGGGCGGCCGCCGCCCACGCGAACCCCGCGTCCCGCAAGGTCCTCACCAAGGCCGGCTTCACCCTCACCGGCCCGGCCGCCCCCGCCGCCATCGGCGGCAAACCGGGCAGCTGGTTCCACCGCACCCTGCCCTGACAACACAGAAGCCCAGGCACCCGGTTGCACACCGGTCTGCCTGGGCCTTTTCCCGCCGGGAACTGGTGGGCGCGGACGGTTTCGAACCGCCGACATCTGCCTTGTAAGGGCAGCGCTCTACCACTGAGCTACGCGCCCGGGGTGAGTGGACAGCCTACCCTGCCGGGGGGCCGGGGCGGCAAACACCCGGGGCGGGGGGTTAACCCCACCCCGGGAGGGCGGTGGGCCGGATCGCGCGGGGGGCCGGGGGTTCGTACGGTCGTCGCACAGCGGAGATGAGCGGCCGCGCGGTGCGGGCGCCGGGATTCCGGGGGGTTGTGGTGGGCGTGACGGCGAATCGGCGGCGGGGGCTCGTGTGGACGGTCGTGCTGGGCGGGGTCGTGGTCGCCGCGGCCGGGTGCGGGGCCGACGCGGGGGACGACGCCTCGCCCGACCACCGCTCCTTCGCACTGCACGGGCGGACCCTGACCGTCGACTCGGACGACTCCACGCTGGTCCTCGTCCCCGGTGACGGCGACCGGGTCCGCGTCACCCGGTGGTTCAAGGGCAAGGTCGTACTGGGCGGCGACCCTGAGGTGTCCTGGAAGGTGGACGGCGACCGGCTGGTGCTGCGCACGCACTGCTCGGGCCTGGTCGCGGACTGCTCCGCCAAGCACCGCATCGAGGTGCCGCGCGGCATCTCGGTCAAGGTGACGGAGGACGACGGCGGCGTCACCGCGCGCGGCTTCCGCTCGGGGCTCGACATCCGCACCGCCGACGGGTCGGTGCGCGTCAGCGACGTCACCGGGCCGCTCTCCCTGCACTCCGACGACGGGTCGGTCCGCGCCACCGGCGTCGGCTCCCGCAGCGTGCGCGTCGGGACCCAGGACGGCTCCGTGCACCTCGCCCTGAACGCCGTCCCCGACCGGGTCGCGGCCGAGAGCCACGACGGCTCCCTGCACCTCACGCTGCCGCACGCCACCTACCGCGTCACGGCCAGGGCCACGGACGGCTCCGTCCATGTGTCCGTGCCCCGGGACGAGTCCAGCGCCCACGTGATCGGCGCCCGCACCGAGGACGGGTCGGTGACGGTGAGCCCCGCCCCGGAATAGGCGATCTTCCCGGCGAACCGGATGACCCGTGTGTTCGTCCTCAACCGGTGGGAGAATGAACACCGGGCAGCGGACGACAGTACGGGAGAGGGATGTGACGGCGACACCTCCAGAGCCGTACACACAGTCGAAGCACCACCGGCGAGCGTCCTCGTACGCGTCTGTCCCGCCGGTCCCCGCCGTCCGTGACGCGTTCGCCCTGCTCGCGCTGCCGTTGCTCGCCGCTCCCCTGCTGGCCGCCGCGTTCGCCGGGGGCGGGACCCGGCGGTGGTTCGGCGGGCGCTCGGAGGGCGCACGGGCCGAGGCGCAGGCCGCCAAGGACGCCGCCGCGGCCGCGTTCTACGAGCTGGACACGGCCCAGCGCGATCTGCGCATCTCCATCGAGACCATCGCCGCCGTCGACGACTCCCCCGCCGCCCGCCGCGCCCTCACCGACTTCGAGGCGTTCGGGCGCCGGATAGACGAGGTCAGCGGCCGCTACATCGCCGCCGTCGACGCCTGCGACCTGGACCGCGACGACCTGGACGCCTCCGCCGCCGCCCGCGCCCGCCGCGACCTCGCCGCCGCCAAGGACGAGCTGACGAAGGTCAAGCAGGAGCTGGATCGTTTCGCCCAGGGTCTGGGCCCGCTGCTCGGCAAGGCCGAGACGCAGCTCGCCCGGCTCGCCCCCGCCGTCGAGCGCGCCCGGCAGGCCCTGCGCGCCGCCGGACAGGCCCTGGACGCCGTACGGGGCACGGGGCTGAACGCCGACGACCTCGCCGCCCGGCTGGCCGCCCTCGGCCCCGAGCTGACGAAACTGAACGAGGGCGCCGGGCGGCACGGCGTCACGGCGACCCTGGAGCGGGCCGAGCGGGTCTCCCGGGAGGCCGGGGCGGTGCGGGCGGAGGCCGAACGGCTGCCGGAGCGGGCCGCCGAGATCGACCACCGGCTGGTGTCGCTGCGCACCCGCGCACAGGCGCTGACCACGCGCGCGGGCCAGGTGGAGCCGATCCTCAGCGAGTTGCGGCGGCGGTTCGTGGCGGCGTGCTGGCAGGACCTCCAGCCGGTGCCGGAGCTGGCCGCCGAGAACGTGCGGCAGGCCGAGCGGAAGCTGGCGGAGGCGCGGACGGCCCGCCAGGAGCAGCGCTGGGCGGACGCGACGGCGCGGCTGGCGACGGTGCGGGCGCTGCTGAACTCGACGGACGAGGCGGTGTCCGCGGCCGGGGACCGGCTGCGGCGGCTCAACGCCGTGCAGAAGGATCCGCAGGCGGAGATCGAGCGGACACGGTTCGCGGTGCGGGACGCGCAGCGGCTCGCGATGGCGGGGCGTTCGACGCCGGAGCCGCGGCACGCACGGCCGTTGGACGCCGCGGTGGAGCGGTTGGAGCGGGCGGTCGCCGGGTTGGAGGGGCGGCATCCGGACTACTGGCACTTCCTGGTGGAGACGGATGCGGTCCGGCATGCCGCGGCGGGGGTCGTCGCGGACATCAGGGGCGAGCGGGCCGGGGGGAGCTGACGCCCAGGAACTCGGGTGGGCGGGGTGGTGGAGCGGGTGCGGGTGCGTGGGTGGCCGCTCGCGCCCGCGCGGCGGAGCCGCACCTCGGTACAGCCCCGCGCCCCTGAGGAAAAGGGGCGCGGGGAGACCCGCTCACCTCACGTGCGGTACGCGTAGTACGCCGCCGTCGGGTACGACGCGATGATGCTCGCCACCGACCGGTTGTACGTGTTGGTCGAGTGGTACGTCAGATACGGCACGCCGTTGACACGGGACGTGACGATCATGGTGTGGTCCTTGGACCCGTCCTTGTTGAAGTCCATCTGCAACACGTCGCCGACGTCCAGCTGGTAGACGTTGGCGAGGCTCGTGACCCGCTTCGAGGACAGGGCGAACCAGGAGAACTCGTTGACGCCGACGAACGAGTCCGACTGGATGTCGGCGTTACCGAACCACTTGTGGAAGTCGTACGTGTAGCCGGGTACGTGCTTCCAGCCGCCGGCCTTCAGGGACTGGCTGACGAAGTTGGTGCAGTCACCGCCCGCGCCCGCCCCGTTGAAGTCGGGGTAGTCCGAGTTGTAGTTGCTCCAGTACTTCTTGGCGTAGTCCGCCATGGCCTTGTAGTCGTACGTGCCCGACGTCAGGTTCTTCGGGTTGGCCGCCGGGTTGCGCGTGATGGCAGCGCGGGTGGCCTCCGGCGGGTTGTCGTCGTCGGCGGTGTCCGGCGCGGCGACGGTCGGCGTCGTGGGCTGGTTGACGGCGACGCCGTCATCGGTGTCACGGACGCCGGTGAGCTGCCAGTTTCCGTCCCGGTCGGCGGTGAACGACAGCTTGTGGTGGGCCTGGAAGCCGGTGGTCTTCGGCTCCTTGCCCTTCGCCTCGCCGTACGTCAGCGTCGTGGTCTCGGTGACCTCGGCGGTGGCGTGCCGGCCGTCGACGTGGGTCTTGTTCAGCGTGACGCTGGTCTTGCCGCCGCTGTACTGCTCGCCGAGCGCGGCAAGGCGCTTCTTGCGGTCGCGCAGCTGGGAGACGGCGGTCTTCTCGTCGCGCGTCTGGGACTTGGACAGCCGGACGTCGCCGTGGAAGCGCTTGGACAGGGACTTGCGGCCCTTGTACTGCTGCTTGTCGCCGGCGACCAGCGCGTCCGTGCGGTCGGTGAAGACCGCGTCGGCCAGGCGCTGGAACGTCGCCTTGGTCTGGGTGTCCACGGTGGGGTCTTCGACCGTCGATGCGCCCGCGCTCCAGTTGGGCAGCATGGCCACGCCCGCGACGACCGAGGCGGCCGCCGCCGTGAATATGGTCGCGCGTCGCCGCTTGCGGCTCAATTTCCTTGACTTCACTGAGTTTCCCCTCTGCCCGGCACAGGGACGCCGGGGGCTGGAATGATGCCATGACCCTCGTATCGCCTGTGAAGGGGGATGCACAAGAGACGTCGGGAAACTTCACAGAACCGATCTGTTCCGGAGATGTCCGAAGCGGCAGAATGATCACGTGATCACCTGATCGCCCGTCACCATCCGCTACCCGCGGGCGGCCGTCACTGCACCACGGTCGACCAGTCCGGCGACTGCCCCGGGTCGAGACTGCGCAGCCGTTGCAGCGTGGCCGGCTTCTGCACGTCCATCCAGTCGGCGAGTTCCTTGAAGGACACGCACTTGACGCCCTTCTTGGTGCACACGCTCTTGATGACCTGGTCGATGGACTTCATGTAGATGCCGCCGTTCCAGTCCTCGAAGTGGTTGCCGATGAACAGCGGTGCCCGGCTGCCGTAGTAGACGCGGTTGAAGCCGGCCAGGTACGAGTCGACCGTCTGCTGCTGCCACTGCGGGAACTTGGCGGGGTCGCCCTGAGTCTCCCCGTCGGACTGGTTGTAGAGGAAGTTGAAGTCCATGGACAGGCCCTGGTACTTGCCGCTCTCGTACGGGAGCATCTGCAACGGGAAGTCCCAGATGCCGTTCTTCTTCACCGGCCATATCTGGAAGTCGCCCGGGGAGCTGGCATCGTAGCGCCAGCCGTAGTCCTTCATGGCCTTGAGCAGGTTGGGCTGGCCCTCCAGGCAGGGAGCACGGCCGCCGGTGACCTCCTTCCGGAAGTCGAAGGGCAGCGGATCGATGTCCTTGTAACCGGTGTTGGTCTTCCACTTCTCGACGAAGTCGTAGAACTGGTCGATCTCGCTCTTCCACTGCGCCACGCTCCAGTCGCCGCCGCCCTTGGTGCCGCAGAAGTGGCCGTTGAAGTGGGTGCCGATCTCGTTGCCCTCGTCGTACGCCTCGCGCAACTGCTCCAGGGTGGTGCGGATGTGCTCGTCGGTGGGGTAGCTGATCGCGGCGGAGCCCCGGTCGTGCATCGGCGGGTCGTAGAGGTCCTTCTTGTCCTTCGGCAGCAGGTAGATGCCGGTGAGGAAGAAGGTCATATGGGCGTCGTACTCCTTGGCCAGCTCCCGGTAGTGCGAGAACAGGTGGTCGCTGCCCTCCAGCGCGCCGTCCCAGGAGAAGACCACGAACTGCGGCGGCTTCTCCCCCTTCTTCAGCGGTACAACCTTCAACTGGTCCTGCTGCGGCCCGGTGTACGAGGTGGAGCCGTCCCCGAGCACCTTCGTCTTCCCGTCCCACTCGGGCTCCTTGGACGCCTTGGCGGAGGCCGCCCCGGTGCCCTCGCCGGTGGAGGCGGCCGGAGAGGCGTCGTCGGAGCGGCTGAGCGTCAGGAAGGCGACGGCCAGCGACGCCACGACGAGGAGGAACGCCATGACCAGGAACCCGGGGCGGGGGCCCCGGCGGGGACGGGCGCGGCGGCGGTGGCCGGAGGTCTGTTTCATTCGGGGCACCATCTGGGAGAGGGGGGTGGCGGGTTGACGTGGCGGCCGTCAGCCGAGCGGGGCCATGGCGCTCGACCAGATGCCGTAGGGGACGCTGTCGTCGGCGGTGCCGGCGAGTCCCTTCAACGGCAGTGGTTCGAGGCTCTTGGCCAGGTCCATGCGGTAGACGACCACGGCGGTCGAGACCTCCTTGTCCGTTCCGACGTACCAGGACGCGGTGTCGTCCTGGTGGGTGTCGGCCTTGCCGGACGCCTTGACCCAGACGGCGGAGGTGCCGGCCTTGCCGGACACCTTGGCCGAGGCGGCGGCCGCGGTGGGATGTGCGAGGTGGAACGCGTCGGTGAGCGCCTTGGTGACCTCGGTGGCCACATCGGCGCCGACCGCGCGGCGGACGTCCGGCTTGTCCATCGGCACCGTCGAGCCGTTGTGCGTGACGCGGCGCACCGAGTACGGCTCGGTGTGCCGGCCCCCGGCGTCGAACGTGGCGTAGGCGCTGGCCATCCGGATGGTGCTGGGCCGGGAGCTGCCCAGGGACAGATCGGGCACCTGCGCGCCCATGCTGGAGGAGAGCAGCCCGGCGGCCACGGCCGTGTCCCGCACCTTGTCCAGGCCGGTGTCCATGCCGAGCTGCATGAACGGGGTGTTCACGGAGTGGGCCAGCGCGTCGTGCAGGCTGATCCGCCCCCAGTCCTTCTTCCCGTCGTTGTGCGCGGCGACCTTCTTGCCGCTGCGGTCCCAGTAAGGCCCCTCGGGCGTGGTCACGGGCACGGCGTCGTCGCCGTCGTAGACCGACTCGGGGGTGACGGGGCTGCGCGGGGCGTCGCGCTTCTTGGTGATGCCGTGTTCGAGCCCGGCGGCGTAGACGAAGGGCAGGAAGGCGCTGCCGGCCGGGACGGTGGTCGCGTTGGACTCGTTGTAGCCCTGTTTACGGTGGTCGGGGCCGCCGTAGACGGCGATGATCCGTCCGTCGGAGGCGACCGAGGAGGCCCCGTAGTGAGCCGTCCTGGCGGCCTTCGGGTCGTCGTCCAGCGCCTTCTTGCGGGCCTTGGTGACGGTGTCGGTGAGCGCCTTCTCCCGCTTCTTGTCGAAGGTCGTGTAGATCTGGTAGCCGCCCAGGTCGAACTCCTTGTCCGTCAGGTGCGCGGACTTCTTGGCGTACTGGGCGGCCAGTTCGACGAGGTAGTCGCTCTGCTCGCCGGTGTCGTAGAGCGGGTTGCTCTTGAGCGGCTCGGGAAACGTCTTGTAGGTGGCGCGTTCGGCGGCGGACAGCTTGCCGATCTTGACCATGCGGTCGAGCGTCCAGCTCCACCGGTCCACGGCCCGCGCGTGGTTGGCCTGGCTCAGCGTCGGGTCGTACAGCCCCGCGCCCTTGAGCAGACAGGCGAGGAACGCGGCCTCGCTCACGTCGAGTTCGCTGACGTCCTTGCCGTAGTAGGCCTGGGCGGCGCGCTGGATGCCGTAGGTGCCGCGGCCGAACCAGCTGGTGTTGAGGTAGCCCTCGAGGATGTCGTCCTTGCTCATCTGGTTGTCGAGCTTGAGGGAGATCATCGCCTCGGTGAACTTGCGGCTGACCGTCTGATTCTGGTTCAGGTAGACGTTCTTGACGTACTGCTGGGTGATGGTGGAGCCGCCCTCGGTGTCCCCCTCGCCGAACGTGCGCCACACGGCACGGCTGATGCCCTTGAAGGAGATGCCGGGGTCGGAGTAGAAGGTCTCGTTCTCCGCGGCGAGCACCGCCCAGCGAACGTCGTGGGGGATGTCCTTCAGCGGCATCGCCTGCCGCTGCACCCAGCCGGTGCGGGCCATCGGGGTGCCGTCGGCCCAGAAGTAGACGTTGTCCTGCTGGGTGGCATAGGTGTTGAGGTTCTCCGGTATGTCCGTCGCCGCGTACGCGACGGCCAGGGTGCCGGTCCCCAGGCCGACGGCTATCAGCCAGGCGCCCAGCCACTGCCGCCAGGACGGCAGCCAGCGGCGCCAGTCGGTGCGGCCGGGGCGCGGGTAGACCGGCTTGAAGTGCCGGGCGTACGGGGCGAGTCGGGCACCGGCCGCGGTGAGCGGGGGACCCAGGCGTGCGGCGAGGGGCGCGAAGAGGCGGGCGACGACGGAGGGCGCCGTCGCAGCGGCCTTCGGCTTCGCCTTGCGGCGGGAGCGGCGTGGCGGGGCCGGCTCCCGCGGTTCGGCGCCGGGTCTGGCCGCCTCGGCCTCGGCGGCGCTGACGACGCGCAGGGCCATCGTCTCGTCGGGCGGCGGCGGGACGCGCAGCGCCATCGTCTCCTCCGGGGAGGGAGGACGGCGCAGGGCCATCGTCTCCTCCGGCGGCGGCGGGACACGCAGGGCCATGGTCTCGTCGGGGCGGCGGGAGTCGGTGGCGTCGTGGGAGGACTCCGGGTTCTCGGCGCCGGGGTCGCCGTCGGCGTGGTCGCCGGTCCGGGCGTTCTCGCGCGGCGCGGTGCGTTCCGGACGGCCCGGATGATCGAGGCGCTTCGGGTGCTTCGGGCGCTCCGGGTGTTCGGAGCGCTCCGGACCTTGCACACCTTCCGAGCGTTCCAAGTGTTCCGGACCTTCCGGCTGTTCGGAACCTTCCGACCGTTCGGGATGATCCGGCCGCACGGGTACGCCGGAGGGATCGGGTATGCCAGGGCGCTCGTCGCCCTCCCCGCTATCCATGGTCGGCTCCGGATTGGGGACGGCCCAGGGGCTGCTGGACATCGGTTCGATGCCGGGCATGGGTCACGACTGCGTCTCCCTCCGCACTCGGTGTTGCGCGCGCGGGTAGATGCAGCTGCCGCGTTCTGCGGCTGCGAGCCCCCCTCCCACGACATGCGGCTCATCGCGGCACGCATAAATTATCAGTGACCAGTGCGCACTCTTCGGTCAGCGGCGAATGAGAAATGGTCAAGAACGGGCGGTGTAGGGAGAGTACGCGGCGGGGGCGGGTTCGTGCGACAGGGTTGACCTGGGATTTTTCCCCGCCCCCGAGTTCTCAGGCGCGCGGGTCTTCTCCCACCGCGCGCAGGAACTCCCGCAGAATCCGCTCTCCCGCGGACACTCCCCGCTCCGGGAGCGCGGTGACCGTGCGGGCCGTCCAGCCGGCCTCCGCGAGTTCGCCGTGGCCCGGGCGCCACGCGACGTCCGCCGCGAGCAGCAGGTCCGCGTCGAGGAGCGAGTCGCCCGCCGCGAGCGTCCGCCCCGCCCCCGTCCGCCGCGCGACCTCCCGTACCGCCGCGCTCTTGGTGAGCGGCTTCGGCACGGCGTAGACCTTGCGGCCCTGCAACGACACCGTCCAGCCCCGCTCCTCCGCCCACACCGCGAGCTCCTTCACCCAGTCGCCGGGCAGGAGTTCGCGTTCGACGACCAGGTAGGCGAAGAGATCGTCGGCCGTCCGGTGCGTGCGCAGCCACGCCGGGTCCGCCGCGGCGGCCAGGTGCGCCTGCACCTCGGCCAGCGGCACGCACTCCTCGTCCAGCCGGGCCCGTACGGCCGCGTGCCACTCCGGGTCGGGCTCGCCGTCCACCAGCAGGTGCCCTCCGTTGGCGCACACGGCGTACCGCGGCGCCGGCCCCGGCAGGCTGACGCGCAGGTACTGCTCGCGTGTCCGGGTCGTCGTCGGGACGAAGACCGCCGCGCCGCCCAGCTCGGCGAGCAGCCCGGCCGCCGTCTCCGTGACGTACGACAGCGGACGGCCCTGGTAGACCTCCACGCACAGCAGCCGGGGCGCCCGGGCGTCGGGCATGGTGAGGCCGAGGGCGGCGGCGGAGTAGATGAGGGTGCGGTCGAGGTCGCTGGCGACCACGACAGGGGAAGCGGGCGTCGTCACCGCGCCACCGCCCTGCCGTCGGCGCCGGTCGCGCCCCGGGTGTAGCGGGGGTGGATCAACCCGACGCAGGAGTACGGCAGCTCGCCGACCTCCTCCACCGGCACCCCGCGCTGCGCGGCCAGCAGCCGTACGTGGTCCAGATCGGCACCGGCGCCGGCCCGCGCGAGGATCTTCCACGGCACCCGGCGCAGCAGTACCCGGGTGGTCTCGCCGACGCCGGGCTTGACGAGGTTGACGTCGTGGATGCCGTACTCCTCGCTGATGCGCTCCACGGCCGCCCAGCCCTCCCAGGTGGGCGTGCGGTCGGCGGCGAGGAGGTCCTTGGCGCGGGCGTCGGCGTCGTCGGCCACCTCGGCGAACCGGGCGGAGACGGCGTCGAGGAAGGCGGCGGAGAGGTCGGCGCCGGCGAGGTCGCGGTAGAACTTCGCGCCGTGGAAGTCGTCCGGGCCGACGAGGTCGGCGCGCAGCACCGTGCGCGAGATCAGCCCGGAGACGGTGGAGTTGAGGCAGGCGGAGGGGATGAGGAAGTCGTCCCGGGTGCCGTAGGTGCGTACGCAGGAGCCGGGGTCGGCCAGTACGGCGATCTCCGGGTCGAAGCCGGCGGCACCGCCCGCGGCCTCGAACTCGCGCACGGCGTCGGCCAGTTCGCGGGTGATGGCGCCCTTGCCGGTCCAGCCGTCGACGAAGACGACGTCGGCGGGGTCGTGGTGGGCGGCCAGCCAGCGCAGCGCGTTGGCGTCGATGCCGCGCCCGCGGACGATGGACACGGCGTAGTGCGGCAGGTCGAGACCGTGCCGGTACTGGGCCCACCGCCGCATCAGGATTCCGACGGGCGTCCCGGCGCGGGCGAGGGAGACGAGGACGGGCCGGGGGGACCGCTCGGCGAGCACCGTCTCCGTGACGACGCCGACGGCGCGGGCGATCCGCGCGGCGGAGGTCTCCAGCGCGGCGTGGAAGAGGGCCTGGTACTCCTCGCTCGGCTGGTACTCCACCGGCAGGGACTCGGCGTAGTGGGCGCCGCCGCTCTGGATGGCCTCCTCGCGCTCCTCGGTGGGCGCCTCCAGCGTCACCTCGGAGAGGTCCCGCAGCAGCCAGCCGACCTCGTCGGGCGCGTACGAGGAGAAGCCGGGACCGCGCAGCGGCTCGGACAGCATGGAAGGCCTTTCGACGACGGCGGGAGCGGGCAGCGGGGGCACGTACGAGGGAACGACCGCGAGCAGAACATACGGAATGTGCTCGGCGAGCCGCATGAGCAACCCGTCGGGCGCGTGCAGCGCGGGGGTGTCCCCGACGGAGTCGACGACGACGACAACGGCGTCGAACCCGGCCCCGGCCACGTTGTAGGCGTACCGCTCACCGGCCCCGTCGGCGGGATCGTCATGAGCGGGAAAGACGAGACGGCTGCGTATCGCGTACCCCGGATCATCGACGGCGAGCACGGGCGACCGCGTGGTGGTGGAGAACCGCACGTCGACATCGCCACCGAGCTCCCCCTCCAGCCCGAGCGCGAGCCGCAGCGGCGCGTACATCAACTCCTCGAACCCGAGCACGAGCACGCGCCGGGCCGCGCCGGGCAGAGCCTTGGCGACGCGCGCGACCATCCCGGGCAACGCGGCGTCGAGCCGCTCCCCGTCCCGTCCGGTGAACCCGTGCCGCCCCCCGTCGGGCACCCCCGAGGGCCACCCCAACACCACCCGACCGACGCGCCCGTCCCCGGTACCCTCACCGGACACCGGCGACACAACCCCGAGACCACCGCCGGGGGCGGAGCCCCTCGTGGCTTCGGGGGCGCAGGGGGTGGAGCCCCTGGCGGGCCCCTCCGGGGGTCCAGAGGGCAGAGCCCCCTCGGGACCGGGGACGCCAGCCCCCAAACCACCGTCGGGGGCAGAGCCCCTCACGTCTTCGGGGGCGCAGGGGGCAGAGCCCCCGCGAGGGCCCGGGGCACCGGCCCCGAGACCACCACCGGGGGCGGAACCCCCCACGC